>CP051232.1:2012500-2015000 GCA_017792445.1 Maritimibacter sp. | reverse complement strand
TGAACAGAGCTAGCTAAAGAACGCGGACTCTATGGGGAGCAGGTCACTCCGCCCGCCGGAAACCCCGCACCCCAGACACAAAAAAGCCCGCGTTACCGCGGGCTGCCGGGGAGACCATCCCCGTAACACGAAAGCGCGCCTCATTCGGCGCGCTTTGTGTATGTTTGTTTATCGTATTGAGATTGGGTTTTTTCTAGGTTTGGCGGTGACCTACTCTCCCACGTCTTAAGACGCAGTACCATCGGCGCTTCGGCGCTTAACGGTCGAGTTCGGAATGGGATCGCGTGTTTCGCTCGTGCTATGACCACCAAACCAAGGAAAAACCCTGCTCGCATTTTTTGTTGCGAGCTACACATCAGGATCCAAGCCAAGGACTTTATCCTTTGGCGTATGCTTTTGATCAGTATTGACGTTGGTCTGTCTACTACTGGATCAAATCAAGCCTATCGGGCCATTAGTACCGGTCAACTGAACGTGTCGCCACGCTTACATCTCCGGCCTATCGACGTGGTGGTCTTCCACGGCCCTCAGGGATACCTTGTTTTGAGGGGGGCTTCCCGCTTAGATGCCTTCAGCGGTTATCCTTTCCGATCATAGCTACCCAGCACTGCCATTGGCATGACAACTGGTCCACCAGTGGATCGTTCACCCCGGTCCTCTCGTACTAGGGGCAACTCCTCTCAAGTATCCTACACCCACGGCAGATAGGGACCGAACTGTCTCACGACGTTCTAAACCCAGCTCACGTACCTCTTTAAACGGCGAACAGCCGTACCCTTGGGACCTGCTCCAGCCCCAGGATGAGATGAGCCGACATCGAGGTGCCAAACGGTGCCGTCGATATGGACTCTTGGGCACCATCAGCCTGTTATCCCCGGCGTACCTTTTATCCGTTGAGCGATGGCCCTTCCACTCGGGACCACCGGATCACTATGGCCGTCTTTCGACTCTGCTCGACTTGTCAGTCTCGCAGTCAGGCTGGCTTCTGCCATTGCACTCAACGAGCGATTTCCGACCGCTCTGAGCCAACCTTCGCGCGCCTCCGTTACTCTTTGGGAGGCGACCGCCCCAGTCAAACTACCCGCCACACAGGGTCCCGGAACCGGATAACGGTCCGCGGTTAGACATCAAGCAGAACAAGGGTGGTATCTCAAGGATGGCTCCACAGAGACTGGCGTCCCTGCTTCGAAGCCTACCACCTATCCTGCACATGTTGTGCCTGATGCCAGTGTGAAGCTGTAGTAAAGGTGCACGGGGTCTTTCCGTCTAACCGCGGGAAGCCTGCATCTTGACAGGCAATTCAATTTCGCTGAGTCGATGTTGGAGACAGCGGGGAAGTCGTTACGCCATTCGTGCAGGTCGGAACTTACCCGACAAGGAATTTCGCTACCTTAGGACCGTTATAGTTACGGCCGCCGTTTACCTGGGCTTCAATTCGGAGCTTGCACTCCTCCTTTTAACCTTCAGGCACCGGGCAGGCGTCAGACCCTATACGTCGTCTTGCGACTTCGCAGAGCCCTGTGTTTTTAGTAAACAGTCGCCACCCCCTGGTTTGTGCCCCCGACCCTCTTGAGCCGGGCCTCCTTCTCGCGAACTTACGGAGGTATTTTGCCGAGTTCCTTCAACATCGTTCTCTCAAGCGCCTTGGTATTCTCTACCAGTCCACCTGTGTCGGTTTAGGGTACGGTCTGATGGAGGGCTATTTCCAGGAACTGTCTTGGATACGCTCCAATCCGATAAGGAACGCACGCCGCCACAATCCGTCACATCCTCCTGGCCCAGGAATATTAACCTGGTTCCCATCGACTACGCCTTTCGGCCTCGCCTTAGGGGCCGGCTTACCCTGCTCAGATTAGCTTTAAGCAGGAACCCTTGGACTTTCGGCGACAGGGTCTCTCACCCTGTTTGTCGCTACTCATGTCATCATTCTCGCTAGTGATCACTCCACCGGATCGCTCACGCGCCGGCTTCACAGTAAACACCTCGCCTCCAATGCATCCGAGGATGCTAAGGAGGCATGGTGTTTTATCACACTACGCTCCGCTACCACTGCATACGCAGTCCTAAGCTTCGGCTCATGGCTTGAGCCCCGTTACATCTTCGCCGCAGGACAACTTATTTAGACCAGTGAGCTGTTACGCTATCTTTAAAGGATGGCTGCTTCTAAGCCAACCTCCTGGTTGTTTTGGTCGTCCCACCTGCTTTCCCACTTAGCCATGAATTGGGGGCCTTAGCTGTAGGTCAGGGTTGTTTCCCTCTCCACGACGGGCGTTAGCACCCGCCGTGTGTCTGCCAAGTAGTACTCCCGGGTATTCGGAGTTTGGTTAGGATCAGTAAGTCTGTGGGACCCCATTACCCATCCAGTGCTCTACCCCCCGGGGTATTCGCTTGACGCTCTACCTAAATAGATTTCGCGGAGAACCAGCTATCTCCGAGTTTGATTGGCCTTTCACCCCTAGGCACAACTCATCCCGACCTTTTTCAACAGGTGTGGGTTCGG
>CP051232.1:0-2007500 GCA_017792445.1 Maritimibacter sp. | reverse complement strand
TAGCTCGAGATTTCCTCGAGCGTGTTCGGCGTCGCGTCCGTGGAATACTCGGACGGCTTTGCGCCCAGTTTCGCCAGCGCGGGCCCGGCGATGCCGCCCGCCGCAAGCGCGGTGGCCCCGGCAATCAGTTGACGACGGTTCATGAACGCCGCTTTCGGGGTCACCTCGGACCAGTTCAGATCGTTCTTCCAGCGTCCAGCCATTGTCTTTCCTCCGTTCCGCTTCCTTGCACCATCAGATACGGCCGCCGCGTCGCTTTTCAAAAACACGTCCTGCCACGGTGGCGTCAGGCATGTTTCAGGCGGCCTCTCACAGGTACTTACGAGTGCAGTTCGCCGGTGGGGCTCAAATTGTTACGCCGACGCTCTTCAGCATTTCGTGAGAACAGCTCGTTCATCGGGACCGAGATGCCCTGATCCGTCATGATCCGCACGTGCCGGCGGCGCATCCGCCGAGGCTCGCTGACACCGACGGAATGGGCGATCGTCTCGACCTCCTTGATGACGCCCTTCGCGTAATGCGCCACCTTCTTGTACTTGTCCTCGACCACCAGCCCGCGCTGCAAGCGCTTGTCATGGGTGGTCACGCCGGTCGGGCAGGTGTTGCGGTTGCACTTCATCGCCTGGATGCAGCCCAGCGAGAACATGAACCCCCGCGCCGAGGTGACAAAGTCCGCCCCGGCGCACAGCGCCCACGCCACGTCGGACGGGTTCACCAGCTTGCCGCTTGCCACCAGCCTGATGCGTTCCTTCAGGCCGAAGTGGTCGCGCAGGTTGGCCACCAGCGGCAGCGCCTCGCGGATCGACATGCCGACCAGATCCATCAGCGGCAGCGGCGACGCGCCCGTGCCGCCTTCGCCGCCGTCCAGCGTGATGAAGTCCGGCGCACTGTCGGGTCCGCGCTGCACGATCAGCGAAAACAGTTCGGACAGCGGCTGCATGGACCCGGCGACGGTCTTGATCCCGACGGGCTTGCCGGTCACCTCGCGGACATGGGCGATCATGTCCAGCAGGTCGCCCCAGTCGTCGACCTCGACATGGCGGTTGGGCGAGATGCTGGACTGTCCCACAGGGATGCCCCGGATCTCGGCGATCTCGGGCGTCACCTTCTCGGCGGGCAGGATACCGCCCTTGCCGGGTTTGGCCCCCTGCGCCAGCTTGATCTCGAACATCTTCACCTGCGGATTGCCCGCGATGTCGCGCAGCCGGTCTTCGGACAGGTGCCCCTCGGCATTCCGCACCCCGTACTTGGCGGTGCCGATCTGGAACACGATATCCGCGCCCCCTTCCAGATGATACGGCGACAGCCCGCCCTCGCCGGTGTTCATCCATATGCCGGCCTCTTTCGCGCCCCGGCTCAGGGCAAGGACGGCGGGCTTCGACAGCGCGCCGAAGCTCATGCCAGAGATGTTGAAGAAAGAGGGCGCCATATATGGCGCGCGCGCGCGAGGGCCGATGACCATCGGCTCGGTGCTGGCGCTTTGATCGTCCAACGGGGGAAAAGCGGCGTTCACGAAGATCGGGGTGCCGACGACGTTCAGGTTGCGGGTGGACCCGAAAGCCACCGTATTCCCGGCGCCCCCTGCCGCGCGCCCGATCCAGTCGCGTTGCGCGCGGTTGAACGGCATCTCTTCCCGGTCCATCGCGAAGAAATACTGCCGGAAGAACTCGCCCAGCTCGGTGAACATGCCACGGAAGCGGCCGATCACCGGATAGTTGCGTCGCACCGCATCCGCTGTCTGCGTCTTGTCGATGATGTAAAGAACAGCCGCCAACAGCGCGGCGCAGCCGACGACACCAACGAAGGCCAGTGCCATGATCTCCAGCGCGCGCGCGACGATGTTCATGTACAGCATGGTGCCTCCTCCGGTGCCTGCATCTCTGCCGCCACCCTCTGCGAAATGCGGACCCAACCGCAAGTCCGCGATCACATCGGATCACCTGGCGTCACCCGGTCGTGATTTGAAATGACCGGCGGTCGCGGCTTAGCGCGCACTTCCTCAGCGTCAACGGCGGGCCGCGAAAATGTGAGCGTGATCCGATCCGGCCCGACGCCCCGTAGCCATGGCGATGTCACAGACGACATCTGCATTGCAACGAAGGGAGACACCCAATGCTTCGCAGAACCATGATCACGCTGACCGCCGCCACCGCTCTTGCCATGCCGGCCTTTGCCGCCAGCCACTCGGAGATGAAGAACATCGTCGAGACCGCGCAGGAAGCCGGTAGCTTCTCGACCCTGCTCGCCGCTGCCGAAGCAGCTGGCCTTGTGGAAACGCTGACGGGCGAAGGTCCGTTCACCGTGTTCGCGCCGACCGACGACGCATTCGCCGCGCTGCCCGAGGGCACCGTCGACACCCTGCTGATGCCCGAGAACAAGGATCAGCTGACCGAGATCCTGACCTATCACGTGGTGCCGGGCAAAGTGATGTCGGGCGACCTGTCGGACGGCATGATGGCCACCACCGTTCAGGGCTCTGACGTTACGATCATGACCGAGGGCGGCGTCATGGTGAACGACGCCAACGTCGTCACCCCGGACATCGAAGCCTCGAACGGTGTGATCCACGTGATCGACGCCGTGATCATGCCGGAAATGTAATTCCAGCACCGATCGGCCACCCAGCCGGTCGGACCCCGCCCACGGCGCCCCCCCGCGCCGTGGGCACGCCGCCGCCGGAACGTGCCATTGGTACGGGTGGCTTCCCGCCGATCGAGGCGGCCCCCTGTTTTCGCGCGGAACGCCGCCTTTCCCGGCGACCGGTTTTCGCGGCGCGGCGCCCAGAATGACGCTTTGCCGACATCGCTGATGCCAACCGCGTCCGCCGCCCCCATCCTCTGCCCCGTGGCCGGAGCTACGACCGGACACGCCCCCAAACCAGAGGATACACGAACATGAAGAAAGCACTCATCACCCTGGGCATCCTGGCGTCCACCGGCGCCGCCGCCGCCGCCGCCGCCGCCATGACGATGGCGCAGATGGACGCAAACGGCGACCAGTTCGTCAGCCTCGAAGAGATCCAGTCGGTCCATCCCGCCGTCACCGGCGAGGTCTTCGCGATTGCCGACGAGGACTCGGACGGCCTTCTCAGCGACGAGGAACTCGCCTCTGCCCAGCAGATGGGTCTGATCCCGGCCGACCAGGGCTGACAGGCTGCCGACCGGGCGACGGCACAGGGACGGGACCCAACCATCCCCAAGGCTTCGGGCCCTGCGCCCGTCCGTTCCCTGCGCAGCAGACCCCGGAACGCGGGACCCCGTCGGACACGTCCGGCGGGGTTTCACAGGTCATGTGACGGGTACCGAGAACCCGACCTTTACCCGGTCCATGACGGCGCTTGTCCGAAACCTCAGCACGTTCTCTTCCGAGAAAAAGTGGCGGCGGGTGAAGTCGTCATAATCCGCCATGTCGCGGGCCGAGAGGATCAGCACGAAATCGGCGTTCCCGGTGACATAGTAGCACTGCATCACTTCGGGCGCGTCGCGCATCCGGTCCTTGAACCGGTCAAGATCCGCGATCCGCTCGTTCTGCAACGTGACCTCGACGATCAGGATCAGCCCGCGCCCGACCTTGTCCGGCGCCAGAACCGCGATTTCGGCCTCCACCACACCGGACGCCCGCAACCGCGCCAGCCGCTTGCGGCAGGCATCGGGCGAAAGACCCACTCGCTCTGACAGGGCGTCGGCTGTCAGCCGGGCATCCTGCTGGATTGCATCCAGGATCTTCGCGTCGAATCCGTCCATGGCGGCAAGTCTGGCGGGTTTTCGGCCTGAGATTAAGCCTGATACGCGCGCTAGTCCGGAATTCGGCCAAAGACCGGATTTGAACGCCGCTTTTCGGCCTCAACCGCCCCTCCTTTTCCGGGAACATCACGTCGGACACGGCTAAGCTGGCTCAAACCCCAGACGAAAGCGCCCGATGCCCGTAGTCCTCGACAATCCGTTCCGTGGCCATGGCCTTGGCCTCGACGCCCCGATGCCCGCCGACGATCCGACCGGGGTCGCCGGTCTGCTCGCGAATTGCCCGGCGCACGCCGCAACTCCGCTGATCGACGCTGCGCCCCTTGCCGCCCGCACGGGTGTGGCCTCGGTCAGCATCAAGGACGAACGGAACCGCATGGGTCTTGGCAGCTTCAAGGCGCTGGGCGCGGCCCACGCCATCGCGCGCGAAGCGTCCGCACAGGGCACCGACTGGCCCACCTCGCTCGGGGACCGTACCTATGTCACCGCCAGCGCCGGCAACCACGGGCTTTCCGTCGCCGCCGGAGCCCGCCTGTTCGGCGCGCGCGCTGTCATCTACCTTGCCGAGACCGTGCCGCAGTCCTTCGCCGCTCGACTGAAAGCCAAGGGGGCCGACGTCGTCTACGAGGGCCGGAATTACGAGGCGAGCATGGCCGCTGCCGAGGCCGCGGCGCAATCGAACGGCTGGGCGTTGCTTTCTGACAGCTCATGGCCGGGCTACACCGAACTGCCCTACCGCGTGATGGAAGGCTATCTGCAACTCGCCGCGGAAGCCGCCGGACAAATCGCCAAGCCGCCCACGCACATCCTGCTTCAGGCTGGTGTCGGTGGCCTTGCCGCAGCGGTCGCCGCCTTCGCTCGGCGGGCGTGGGGCCGCGCGCCCCGTATCGTCGTGGTCGAACCAGACGCCGCCCCGGCGCTTCAGGAAAGCATCCGTGCGGGCAAAGTCATCGACACGGAAGGCCCCGTCTCCTGCATGGGGCGGCTTGACTGCAAGACCCCCTCGATGATCGCGCTGAACGGCCTCGCGAGAGACGCCGATGCCTTTGCCACCATCACCGAAGCCGAAGCGGAACGCGGCGCAGACGTTCTTGCGGAACTCGGCCTTGCGACCACGCCCTCTGGCGGGGCGGGGCTTGCGGCTATGATTGCCGGCCTCGACCTTGGCCCCGACGCCCGCGTTCTCGCCATTCTCAGCGAGGGACCCGAGGATGCCTGACCGCTCCCTCATCTTTCCGGCCGCCGAATACCGCGCCCGGACCGAACGGCTTCAGGCAGAGATGGCCGTGCACGCGCTGGACGCCCTCTTGCTGACCACCCCCGCTGACGTCTTCTATGTCACCGGGTTCCTGACACGCTTCTGGGAAAGCCCTGCGCGCCCGTGGTTCGTTCTGGTGCCCGCAACGGGCGCACCGGTCGCGGTCATCCCCGCCATCGGCGCCGACCTGATGTCGCGCACCTGGATCACCGACATCCGCACGTGGGACGCCCCCGACCCCGTCGATCACGGCGTCTCGCTTCTGACCGACACGATCCGCGAAATGGTGCCGGTGCAGGGAAAGATCGGCGTCCCCTCGGGCCTTGAAACCCACCTGCGGATGCCTCTGTCCGACTACGAAACCGTGCTGCGCCGCATCGCCCCGCGCAGCATCGATGACGGCACCGCCTGCGTTCAGCGGGTGCGCGAGATCAAGTCGGACGCCGAGGTTGCGAAGATCCGCGAGACCTGCGCCATCGCGGGCCGCGCCTTCGATCGGGTCAAGGATTTCGCCGGTCCCGGCCGCCCGCTCGACGCTGTGTTCCGAGAGTTCCAGATCGCGCTGCTGTCGGAAGGCGCGGACTGGGTCAGCTATGTCGCAGGTGGCGCCGGACCGGATGGCTACGGCGATGTCATATCGCCAGCTACCCCGACTCCGCTCGACCCCGGCGACATTCTGATGCTGGACACCGGCGCGGTGCGCGACGGCTATTTCTGCGATTTCGACCGCAACTATGCCATCGGCACCGCCTCGGATACGGCAAGGCGAACCCACCACGCCCTGTGGAACGCGACCGAGGATGTGCTGCGCGACCTTCGTCCGGGTCACCGCGCCTGCGATGTTCACCGGATGCTGTGCGACGGCCTGACCCGGCGCGGCGCGGAACCGGGCGGCGGCCGCCTTGGTCACGGGCTGGGCATCACGCTGACCGAATGGCCCTCTTTCACGCCGCTCGACCAGACGCCCCTGCGCGCTGGCATGGTCCTGACGCTGGAACCCGGTGCAATCGTCGCGCCCGGTCGCATGATCGTCCACGAAGAGAACATCGTGCTGCGCGAAAACGGCCCGGACCTTCTGTCGCCCCGTGCCCCTGCCGAACTGCCGGAACTCGTCGGATGAGCGTCGCCTACGAAATCTCGGAAGACCCAATTCCCCGCCTCGGCCTGATCGTGCTGCAGGTGGACGAAACCATCGAAGACGACTTCCGCCGAATGTTTCCACCCGGCACCGCCCGGCTGCACATCAGCCGCATCCCTTCGGGCGCGGAACTGACGCCGGGCACAATCGCCGCGATGGAAATGGCGCTGCCCGCCGCCGCAGCCCTTTTGCCGCCCGCCGTCCGGTTCAACGCAGTGGCCTATGCCTGCACCTCGGGCACCACGCTGATCGGCGCGGGGCGGGTGCGCGATCTGGTGCAATCGCACACGAGCACCGCCAGCGTCACCGACCCGCTGACGGCTACACTGGCAGCGACCCACGCGCTTGGCATCCGGCGGATCGGCATTGTCTCGCCCTACATCGAAGCCGTGGCGACCCCGATCCGCCGAGCGTTCGAGGCGGACGGAATCGAAGTGCCCGTGACGCTGTCTTTCGGAGAAGAGGTCGAATCCCGCGTCGCCCGCATCGCCCCGGCCTCAATCCGCGATGCCGCCATGTCGCTGGCCGCTCAGGCAAAGCTCGACGGTCTGTTCCTGTCCTGCACCAACCTCCGAACACTGGATGTGATCCCCGAACTGGAACAGGCGCTTGGCCTTCCGGTGCTGGGCTCGAACCTGGCATTGGCATGGCATATGGCGCGCATGTCCGGGGTGTCGACCGACGGACTTCCCGGACGGCTCGCGACGCACATACTGCCGGGAACGGCCTGAAACCGGTTCCAGTTTCTTCTCCGCCAGAACCCCTTCAAACCAACACACCTCACGACTCGAACGTTATAAATTTTTCATTATAAATTTGATCCAGAACATATCGCGACTCCTCCGGGCGTGGGATTATTGGGCGAAATCTCAGAAACGGAGCTTTTGCCATGTCATTGCCCAAGACAATGAAAGCGGCCGTCGTCCCCGCGCTCGGCCAACCTCTTGATATCCGCGAAGTCCCCGTCCCCGAAGTCGGGCCGGGACAAGTCCTGATGCGTGTGCGCGCGTCGGGCGTCTGCCACACCGACCTTCACGCCGCTGAAGGCGACTGGCCGGTAAAGCCGACCGCGCCGTTCATCCCCGGTCACGAAGGCGTCGGCGAAGTCGCCGCGATCGGTGCCGGCGTCACCCATTTGAAAGAGGGCGACCACATCGGCGCACCGTGGCTGCACACCGCCTGCGGGCGCTGCGAACACTGCGTCGGCGGCTGGGAAACGCTGTGCGAACACCAGCAAATGACCGGCTATACGGTCAACGGGGGTTACGCCGAATACGTGCTGGCCGATGCCAACTATGTCGGCCGCCTGCCGGACAACCTCGAATGGGGTCCGGCGGCGCCAGTGCTGTGCGCCGGGGTGACGGTCTACAAGGGTCTCAAGGAAACAGAGGCCAAACCCGGCCAGTGGGTCGCCATCTCTGGGATCGGCGGGCTCGGCCACATGGCCGTGCAATATGCCAAGGCCATGGGCCTGCGCGTGATCGCCGTCGATATCTCCGACGACAAGCTTGAACTGGCCCGCAAGATGGGGGCCGAGATCGCGCTGAACGCGGTCGAGACAGACGTCGCGACCGAGGTGCAGAAACTCGTCGGCGGCGCGCACGGCGTGCTGGTCACGGCTGTGTCCAACAGCGCCTTCGAACAGGCTGTCGGGATGACTCGCCGGGGCGGCTTCATGTCGATGGTCGGCCTGCCGCCGGGAACCTTCCCGCTGCCGATCTTCGATATCGTGCTGAAGCGGATCACCGTGCGTGGCTCGATCGTCGGCACCCGCAATGATCTGCGCGAGGCGCTGGACTTTGCCGGAGCCGGGCAGGTCGAGTCTCACTTCAGCTGGGACAAGCTGGAGAATATCAACGCCATCTTCGACAAGATGCGCGCCGGTCAGATCGACGGTCGGATCGTGATGAAGATCTGACCCGCCGACTATCGCAACGATGACCCCGCCGAACCTATCCGGCGGGGTTTTCTATTGCGCCGTCACCGCCCCGCGCGCGGTCTTGGGATGCGATGCGCCCCAGACCTTCGCCGCATCGCGCTGCAAAAGCCGCTCTTCGATGCCGGACAGCGCCCGCGCGGCCGAAGCCGCATCGCCGCCTGCGTCCCGCAGCGCACCCTGCCACGCCCGAAGCGCCGAGCGCGGCGACCACGGCAATGCCGCACCGTTCAGCCATCGACGCAGGTCCGCCGGCAGGCGGTCGTACTCGGCCATCGGGTTCACCGCCCGCCGCCTGCGCGGCAGCGAGCATGTATCGTTTCCGCGCCTCATGCCGCTTGCGACGCCTCGCGCCAGCCGGGGAACGGGTCGGCAAGATCAGTCCAGTCCGACGGCGTGAAATCCTGCGCCGTGTCCAGAAGCGCCGCGTCCAGCGACGCAACCAGAGCCTCGCGGTTCATGCCCGAGCCGATGAACACCAGCTCTTGCCGCCGGTCGCCCCACGGCTCCATCCAGTTCTCGCGGATATAGGGGTGATCCGGCCGACGCTCTTTCGGCACTGTCGCCCACCAGCGCCCCAGCGGTTTCACGGTGCTCAGCGCGCCGGCCATCGAGAACTCGGCCAGCCAGTCGGGGCGGGTCGCGATCCAGAAATGGCCCTTTGCGCGGATCACGCCGGGCAAGGGCCCGGTCAGCACCGCATGGATCTTCACCGGATCGAACGGCGCCCGTGCGCGGTAGACGAAGGACGAGACACCGTATTCCTCGGTTTCCGGCACGTGATCCGCGAAGCCATACAGCTCCTTGGCCCACAGAGGATGCTCGTGCGCGGTTTCGAAGTCGAACAGACCCGTGTCGAAAATCTCGGTGGCGGGCACCTGCGAGTAGTCCGTCTCGATGATCCGCGCATCCGGGTTCAGTGCGGTGACGATCTTGCGCGCCGCGTCGACCCGCTGCGGCCCCGCGGCGGAGACCTTGTTCAAGACGACCACGTCGGCGAACTCGATCTGGTCGACCAGCAGATCGACCAGCGACCGGTCGTCGCCTTCGCCCATGCTCTCGCCCCGGTCGGCAATGAAGTCGTGGCTGGCATAGTCCTGCAGCAGGTTCACCGTGTCGACGACGGTCACCATCGTATCCAGCCGCGCGACATCCGACAGGCTTTCGCCCGCCGCGTCGCGGAACTCGAACGTCGCGGCGACCGGCAGGGGCTCTGACACGCCGGTCGATTCGATCAGCAGATAGTCGAAACGCCCTTCGGCGGCGAGACGGCGCACCTCGATCAATAGGTCGTCGCGAAGGGTGCAGCAGATGCACCCGTTGGTCATCTCGACCAGCTTTTCTTCGGTCTGCGACAGGTCCGCGCCGCCGTCCCGCACAAGGTCCGCGTCGATGTTCACTTCGGACATATCGTTGACGATCACGGCGACGCGCCGACCCTCGCGATTGTTCAGTACGTCGTTCAGCAGCGTAGTCTTCCCGGCGCCAAGAAAACCGGACAGGACGGTGACAGGAAGACGGGTGTCGGTGGTTGGCATTGCTGGCTCCAAGCTTGATACGTTATAACATATCAAATCTCGTGAAAGCCTCAAGCCGCATTCTGCAACTGCGTCAGCCGTGTCCGAGGTGGTCCAGAAAGGCCTTGTGCATGGCAGACGAAGCCACGATGCAGCCGGGGCTCTGCGCGCCCTGCGAATTGAATTTCAGCGCCGCACCCGCCGCATCGGTGGCCAGCGCACCCGACTCGGCTGCGATCAGAACGCCAGCCGCGATGTCCCAATCCCAAGTCGGGCGCAGCGTGATCATCGCGTCGAACCGCCCCTCCGCCACAAGACACAGCCGGTAGGCAAGCGACGGACGGAAATGCCGTTCGATGTTCGGAACGCCGCCCGGCCAGTGCGCTGCATCCATCACGGGACGCGACGCCAGAACCTCGGCCCCATCCAATGCAGCGCGTCGGGACGCGGCAAGCGGCTTGCCGTTCAGCAACGCGCCGCCGCCAAGCTTGGCGCGATAGGTCTTGTCCAGTTTCGGCAGATGCACCACCGCGGCAATGGTCCGCCCGTTTTCGACCACGGCAAGCGAATGCGCCCAGGTGGTCTGCCCGTCGATATAAGCCCGTGTGCCGTCGATGGGATCGACGATGAACACCCGTTTCGCAGACAGCCGCTCTGGATTGTCCGGCGTTTCCTCTGACAGCCAGCCATAGTCCGGACGCGCCGCGGTCAGGGTCTTGCGCAGGTAGGTATCGACGGCAAGGTCGCCCTCGCTGACCGGCCCCGCACCGTTGCCCTTGTCGCGGATCGTCTGGTCGCTGCGCCAGTATCGAAGCGCGATCTTCGCGGCTTCTTCTGCGGCGACCGACAGCAGGTCGGCATCACTCTCCGGCAAGGGTCAGCCCTTCGACCAGAAGCGAGGGCACGCGATAGCTGCGGTGCGCCCGCGCGTCGTTCGCCGGGGTGATCCGCATCAGCATGTCGCGCAAGTTGCCGGCCAGCGTGCATTCATTGACCGGATAGGCGATCTCGCCATTCTCGATCCAGAAGCCGGACGCCCCACGGGAATAGTCGCCGGTCGTCGGGTTGATCGAGCTGCCCAGCATAGACGTGACCATCAGCCCGGTGCCCATCTCGGCCATCAACTCGGCGCGCGATTTCAGGCCGGCGGTCAGTTCGATATTGAACACGCCCGGCGACGGCGGACTGCTGGTGCCGCGCGTTGCGTTGGCGGTGCTGGACAGGCCCAGCTTGCGGCCGGTGGCAAGATCCAGAACCCAGCCGCGCAGCTGGCCGTTCTCGACGATCTGGCGGCGCGCGGTCGGCAGCCCCTCGGCATCGAACGGACGGGACGAGGCGGCGCGGGGACGGTGCGGATCTTCGGTGATCGACAGCCAGTCAGGCAGAACCTGCTGCCCCATCGCATCCCGCAGCCAGCTTGCGCCACGGGCGACGGCGGTGCCGTTGATCGCGGACAGAAGGTGGCTGATCAGCCCCGACGAGATGCGTTCATCGTACAGCACCGGGAATGCGCCGGTCTTCGGGCGCCGCATCCCCGCCAGCGCGGCAGCGCGTTCGCCCGCGAGACGGCCGATTTCTTCTGCGGCGGGCATGTCAGCGGCATGCAGACGCGACTCGAACGCGTGGTCGCGTTCCATGCCGGTGCCGGTCCCGGTGATCGCGGTGCAGGACACGCCATGGCTGGTCCGTGCATAGCCGCCCGAAAAGCCGTTGGTCGCGGCAAGATGATGCGCCCGCCGACCGTATCCGGCACTGGCCCCGTCGCTTTGGCTGACGCCGCTCACGTCAAGCGCCGCAGCCTCGGCAACCCGCGCGCGGTCTTCAAGCGTCTGCGGGTCGGGCTCTTCCGAGGGATCGTCGAGATCCAGCGCGGCGACGTCCCAATCGCGGGCAAGCTGTTCGGCCCCGGCAAGTCCGGCGTTCGGATCTTCCGGGGCTTCCTTCGCCATGGCGACGGCGCGCTCGGCCATCTGGGCAATGGTCTCGTCCGAGGTGTCAGAGGCCGAAACACTGGCCTGCTTCCGCCCGATCAGCACGCGAAGGCCGATGTCGGTCCCTTCCGAGCGTTCCGCCTGTTCCAGCTTGCCGCCCCGCACATCGATGTTGATCGACGTCCCCTCGACCGCGATGGCGTCGGCGCTCTCGGCGCCGGCCTTGCGGGCGGCGTCAAGCAGGCGGTCGGTCAGGGCGGCGAGACGGTCGGACATACGCGGGAACTTTCGTGGCTTCGGACTGCACTCCACCTAGTCCCGCCCGCGCGCGCCTGCAAGCGGGCGACGCCCGTGCGGCGACGGTGTCGGTCGTCCCTGAGTGCAGATAAGGTGGCTAGGGCAGCTCTGCCACGATGGCCTGCGCCGCGGCGCGGGGGTCCTGCGCGGTCCAGATCGGGCGGCCTACCACGATGTGATCGGCGCCGTCGCCGATGGCGCTGGCGGGCGTCGCGATCCGTTTCTGATCGCCCACCGCCGAACCGGACGGCCGCACGCCGGGCGTCACGATCAGCTTGCCGGCGGAATTGCCCAGCGCCCTGATCGCCGCCGCTTCGTGCGGCGAGGAAATGACGCCGTCGGCGCCCGCATCGAAAGCGCGACCGGCGCGGTCCACCACGATCTCGGCCACGTCGCCCGCGCGATACTGGGCGTCGTCCAGATCGCCACGGTCGTAAGATGTCAAAACCGTCACCGCGAGGATCTTCATGTCGGACTTCGCCGCGCCCTCCTTGGCCGCCGCGACAACGGCCGGGTCGCCCTGCACCGTCAGGAAATCCAGATCGAATTGCGCCAGTCCGCGCACGGCCGCTTCCACCGTCGCAGAGATGTCGAACAGCTTCATGTCAAGGAAGATGCGCTTGCCGTGCTCTTGCTTCAGTTCGTTGGCAAGGGCCAGCCCGCCGCCGGTCAGCATCCCCAGCCCGATCTTGTAGAACGACACCGCGTCGCCGATCCGATTGGTCAGCTCCAGCGCCTCCAGCGCGTTCGGCACGTCGAGGGCGGCGATCAGCCGGTCGTCGGCAGCCGGGTACAGGTCGTCCTTGGGCATGGGCAGGGACATGGCGCTCTCCGTTTCGGTGGGGTCGCGCCTATGTCCTCGTTTAGCGCCTCTGCGTCAAGCGTGGTGCGGTCCGGGATGGCGTTGCGCGTCCATCCGCAGGGCAAGCCGCTGGGCGTCGGCGGCAAGCCGTTCCTCGACCGGCGTGGCGCCCTTCAGCGGCTGGCTCGTGCGAAGCCGGATCCGGCGCGCGGGCTGACCGGCCTGCGGCTTGACGATAAGGGCCACGGCCGCTTCGACCCGGTCGAAGTCGGCGTCATAGTGCATGTCCGTCACGCGGGTCTCAAAGATCTGCATCGGACCGCTCCTGTTTTTGCTGCGACGTCGCGGCGGCGATAAGCGCGCGGCTGATGCGGCGGTGGCTCCACGCGGGATGTCCCGGCGCCGAAATCCGAAGCGGGCGGCGCCCGGCGGTCGGGGAAAGATGGACCTGGCCGATGAATCGACGCGTGGTCGGGTCGAAGATCACGTCGTCCACGCCTGCGATGGCTGTCATGGGACTGCTCCTTCTGGTGGCCGGTATCGGCCTTGCTACAAGATATACGCGCGAGCCCTCCCAAGGTTCCAATCGGCTTGCACAAATCGCACATGCGCCTGTCTTGAAACCGCATTCCGCAACGCCCAAATCCTTATCGAGGCCCGAGGGGGGACGTGCCGATGACGGGCGTTTCCGACAATGGGTGCTTTGATAAGGAGAGTGCGATGAACTTGGAGAAGTTCACGGAGCGGTCGCGCGGCTTCCTGCAAGCTGCACAGACGATCGCCATGCGGGAAAACCACCAGGCGCTGGTGCCCGAACATCTGTTGAAAGCGCTGATGGATGACGATCAGGGGCTGGCCGCCAACCTGATCAAGCGCGCGGGCGGTGCGCCCGAGCGCGTCGTCGAGGCCTTGGATGCCGCGATGGCGAAACTGCCGCAGGTGAGCGGCGCGAATGGCCAGACCTACATGGACCGCCAGACCGCGAAGGTTCTGGACGAGGCCGAGAAGATCGCCACGAAGGCGGGTGACAGTTTCGTTCCGGTGGAACGGCTGCTGACCGCGCTTGCCGTGGTGAAGTCAAAGGCCAAGGACGCGCTGGACGCGGGCGCTGTCACGGCGATGGCGCTGAACAGCGCGATCAACGATCTGCGCAAGGGCCGCACTGCCGACACGGCAAGCGCCGAGGAAGGCTATGACGCCCTGAAGAAATACGCCCGCGACCTGACGGAAGCGGCGCGCGAGGGCAAGATCGACCCGATCATCGGGCGCGACGAGGAAATCCGCCGCGCCATGCAGGTGCTTTCGCGCCGGACCAAGAACAACCCGGTCCTGATCGGCGACCCCGGTGTCGGTAAGACCGCCATCGCCGAAGGCCTTGCCCTGCGGATCGTGAACGGCGACGTGCCGGAATCCCTGCGCAACAAGAAGCTGATGGCGCTCGACATGGGCTCGCTGATCGCCGGTGCGAAATACCGGGGCGAGTTCGAGGAACGTCTGAAGGCGATCCTGAAAGAGATCGAGGCCGCTGCGGGCGAGATCATCCTGTTCATCGACGAGATGCACACGCTGGTCGGCGCGGGCAAGACGGATGGCGCGATGGACGCGGCCAACCTGATCAAGCCTGCTTTGGCGCGGGGCGAACTGCACTGCGTCGGCGCCACCACGCTGGACGAATACCGCAAGTACGTCGAAAAAGACGCGGCGCTGGCCCGCCGGTTCCAGCCGGTGATGGTCGACGAACCGACGGTCGAGGACACGGTGTCGATCCTGCGCGGCATCAAGGAGAAGTACGAACTGCACCATGGCGTGCGGATCTCGGACTCGGCCCTTGTCGCGGCCGCGACGCTGTCGCACCGCTATATCACCGACCGGTTTCTTCCGGACAAGGCGATCGACCTTGTCGACGAGGCCGCCAGCCGCCTGCGGATGGAGGTCGACTCGAAGCCCGAGGAACTGGACCAGCTGGACCGTCAGATCCTGCAGATGCAGATCGAGGCGGAAGCCCTGAAGAAGGAAGACGACGCTGCCTCCAAGGCCCGGCTCGAAAAGCTGGAGAAGGAACTGTCCGACCTTCAGGAGAAATCCGCCGAACTGACCGCCAAGTGGCAATCGGAACGGGACAAGCTGGAATCGGCGCGCGAGTTGAAGGAACAGCTGGACCGCGCGCGGATCGAGCTGGAAACGGCGAAGCGGCAGGGTAACCTGCAGCGCGCGGGCGAGTTGTCCTACGGCGTGATCCCGCAGCTTGAGAAACAGCTGAACGCGGCGGAAGAAGCCGAGGACGAGGTGATGGTCGAAGAGGCCGTGCGCCCCGAGCAGATCGCGCAGGTCGTCGAGCGCTGGACGGGCATTCCCACGTCCAAGATGCTGGAAGGCGAGCGCGAGAAGCTGCTGCACATGGAAGAGGAGCTCGGCAAGCGGGTGATCGGCCAGAAGGCCGCCGTGACCGCCGTGTCCAATGCCGTGCGGCGCGCGCGTGCCGGTCTGCAGGACGAGAACCGTCCGCTGGGGTCGTTCCTGTTCCTTGGCCCGACCGGCGTCGGCAAGACCGAACTGACCAAGGCACTGGCCGAGTACCTGTTCGACGACGACAAGGCGATGGTCCGCATCGATATGTCCGAGTTCATGGAAAAGCACTCGGTCTCCCGTCTGATCGGCGCGCCTCCGGGCTACGTCGGCTATGACGAAGGCGGCGTCCTGACCGAAGCCGTGCGGCGCCGGCCCTATCAGGTCGTGCTGTTCGACGAGGTCGAGAAAGCGCACCCCGAGGTGTTCAACGTGCTGCTTCAGGTTCTGGACGACGGTGTCCTCACCGATGGGCAGGGTCACACGGTGGACTTCAAGCAGACGCTGATCGTGCTGACGTCGAACCTTGGCTCGCAGGCGCTGTCGCGGTTGCCGGACGGCTCTGATGCGGCTCAGGCGAAGCGGGACGTGATGGATGCGGTCCGGGCGCACTTCCGGCCCGAGTTCCTGAACCGTCTCGACGACATGGTCATCTTCGACCGCCTGACGCGCGCCGACATGGACGGCATCGTCGAGATCCAGCTTGGCCGCCTGAAGAAGCGGCTGGCCCAGCGCAATATCGTGCTGGAACTGGACGACACCGCGATGACGTGGCTGGCCGACGAAGGGTACGACCCGGTCTATGGCGCGCGCCCGCTCAAGCGGGTGATCCAGCGCAGCCTGCAGGACCGGCTGGCCGAGATGCTGCTGGCCGGCGACGTGAAGGACGGCGACACCCTAGCCGTCAGCGCCGGGGCGGACGGGCTGATCGTGGGCGACCGCGTGGCCAGTTCCAACCGGCAGGCCCCGGATGACGCGGTCATTCACTGACCTGCCACCTATGACGACAGCAGGGCCCCGCCGGCAACGGCGGGGCCTTCGCGCATCCGGTCGCGCCTCCGGGCGGGCCAATCGCTCTTTCCCCCCGCCCCCCGGTTGACTAGGTTGCGGCTGAAATCGGGAAGGAAATGCCATGACCCAACGTCTGCACCTCGTCTTTGGCGGCGAACTCGTCGACCCGTCCAAAACCGTGTTCTCCAACGTCGACGAGATCGACATCGTCGGGATCTTCCCGAACTACGCCACGGCCTATGACGCGTGGAAGTCGGCGGCCCAGCGCACCGTGGACAACGCCCACATGCGTTACTTCATCGCCCACCTCCACCGCCTGCGCGACGAGGAAGCCGAGGCGTCCTCGACCGAGGAACTCGACAGCTAAGGCATCGCCGCATGGCCAATTCGCTGTCTCTCAAGCTGTATCTGGCCACCCGAGCGCGGTCCCGCAGGGCCGCGCGCAAACCCGTCGCGCCGCAAGACGGCGCCGAGACCGCCCGCATCCTTGCCGGCGAGCGGAACGGCGAGGCGTCCGCGCCCCGCCCCAAGGGCCCGCTTCTGTGGATTCACACCGGTCAGGACAGCCACGCGCTGGCTGCCCGCGAACTGGCGCACCGCCTGCGCTCTGAGCGGTCGGAACTGAACATCCTGTTCACGACCACCGCCGAGAAACGGCGTGACGGCACGCGCGACGCCCTGTCTCAACTGGCGCCGGACGATGCCTCGCCGCCGGTACGGCGGTTCCTCGACCACTGGCAGCCGACCCTGTCGCTGTGGACCGAGCCGGACGTGCGCCCCGCCTTGGTCGCGCAGACCAACAAGCGCAACATCCCGATGTTCTTCGTCGATGCCCATACCGCCCCGTCCGAACCGCACGGCTGGCGGTTCTGGCCGTCGCTGTCGGGGTCGATCCTGTCGGACTTCCGGAACGTGATCACCGGCGACCGGGTCAAGGCCGGGTCGCTGCGCCGCCTTGGCGCCGACCCTGCCCGGACCGAGGTCATCGGCTATCTCGAGGAAGGCACTGCCGCGCTGCCCTGCAACCAGGCAGAACGCGACTCGCTTGCCGAAGAGCTCGAAGGGCGGCCGGTCTGGCTGGCGGTCAGAACGGCCGACGACGAGCTTGAACCGGTGCTCGACGCGCACCGGCAGGCGCTGCGGCGCACGCACCGGCTGTTGCTGATCCTCGTCCCCGAAGAAACCGATCATCCCGATGGACCGGATGCAGGCCCCGAGTTGCAGGCGGCATTGCAGGATCAGGGCTTCATGACCGCCCTGCGCTCGGCGGGCGAAGAACCCGAACCCGAAACGCAGATCTACATCGCGGACAGCATCGAGGAACTGGGCCTGTGGTATCGCCTTGCCGCTGTCTCTTTCCTTGGCCAGTCGCTTGAGGCATCCGGCGGGGTGAACCCGTTCGAGCCTGCTGCGCTTGGCTCTGCGATCATCCATGGTCCCAACGTCCGCAACTATCGCCGCGCTTATGGACGGCTGGCCTCTGCGGGCGCCACCCGGATGGTGCGGAACCCCGAACAGCTTTACGACGCGCTGGAAGACCTGCTGTCGCCCGATGTCGCCGCCACGATGGCGCACGAGGCGTGGAAGGTCTGCACGTCCGGCGCCGAGGTGACAGACCGCGCGATGGATCTTGTCCTGTCCGAACTCGACGCGCTCGAGGACGGCTGATGCGCCCGCCCCGCTTCTGGTCCGCGCCGCCCTCGCACCCCGGCTGGCAGGCCCGCGCCCTGTCGCCACTCGCCCACCTCTACGCCCGCGCCACCGCCCGCCGCGTCGCGACCGGGGGCTACCGCGCCCGCGTGCCGGTGATCTGCGTCGGCAACATCAACGCGGGCGGCACCGGCAAGACGCCGACCGTCATCGCCCTGTTGTCGCGGCTTCAGTCGCAGGGGATCGAAGCGCATGTCGTCACACGCGGCTACGGCGGCTCTGCAGAAGGCCCGTTGCGGGTCGACGAGCGCAAGCACACCGCCGCCGCAACGGGTGACGAGCCCCTGTTGATCGCCGCCTTCGGTCCTGTCTGGGTCGCCAAGGACCGCGCCGCCGGGGTTCGTGCAGCCGAGGATGCCGGTGCGCAGGCCATCCTGCTGGACGATGGCTTTCAGTCGCCCGCCGTACACCGCGACCTGTCGCTGGTCGTCGTCGACGCCCGCGCCGGCTTTGGCAATGGCCGCGTCATTCCCGCCGGCCCCCTCCGCGAACCGGTCGATACCGGCCTGTCCCGTGCCGACGCGATGCTGTCCATCGGCGACGCCAAGGCGCAAAAGCGGTTCGGGGCGACATGGGGCGACCGCATCCACCTGCCCCACCTGACCGGCGCGCTGCAACCGCTGCAGACCGGGATGGACTGGCAGGGGCTCGACGTCCTTGCCTTCGCGGGGATCGGCCATCCCGAGAAATTCTTCGCCACTCTGCGCGGCCTTGGCGCAAACCTGCGCCGCGCCGAGCCTTTGGGGGATCACCAGCCCCTGACCGAACCGCTGATGACCCGGCTGGAGAACGAGGCGGCGCTGCTGGGCGCACAGCTTGTGACCACGGAAAAGGACGCCGTCCGCCTGCCGAAAAGCTTCCGGCAGAAGGTGCTGACCGTGCCGGTGCGGCTGGAACTGGACGACTGGGCGCCGCTGGACGCCCTTGTCTCTAGCGCGCTGTCAGGATTTCGGTAAGCCCGATCGGACCGCCCGCCTTGCCGGTAAGCCGCGCACGGTAGACCGGAATGCTTTCGGTGACCCGCATCACATAGTCCCGCGTCTCCCGAAACGGGATGTGTTCGACCCAGTCCACCGGGTCGGTCCCCGGATAACGCGGATCGCCATAATCCTGCACCCAGCGCCGGGGCCGCCCGGGACCCGCATTGTACCCCGCCGCGACAAGCGCGTAGTTCGGCCCGAATTCCTCGATCAGCGTGGCAAGATAGGCGCTGCCCAGCGTCGCGTTATAGACCCCGTCCGTCGTCAGCCGCGACAGGACGTAGGGCAGGCCCAGCTTTCCCGACACCAGTTTCGCGGTGCCCGGCATCAACTGCATCAGCCCACGCGCACCGGCAGGGCTGACCGCGCCCACGTTGAACTCGCTTTCGCGCCGCGCGATCGACAGCGCCAGCGCCTCTTCGACCGGCAGGTCGATCCCAAGGCCTGCCAGCGGGAAATAGGCGCGGGGCGCAACGACACCCTCGCTGGCCGCCTGCTTGGCGACCCGGACACTCACGAATGTATCCCCCAGCGACATGGTGGCATCGGTCAACGCGACCAGCTCCTCGGTCGGAACGATCTCTGCCAGATGCGACAGGAAGCGGATCGTTTCCCACTGTTCGCCTGCGTCGTGCCAAAGCTTTGCCGCCCGCCAGACCGTCGACGTGGCGAAACCGGCCTGCCGCCAGTCCGGCTCTGGCCCATCGGCCACCAGCGCGGCGTCAATCCCCATCCCGGCCTTCTCGGCAGCCAGCAGCCCATAGAAAGTGGTCTGATGCACGCCGCCCTTGCGATACTCGGCCTGTGCGGCTTCGGCATCGCCCATCGCGTCCAGCGCGCGGCCTTCCCAATAGTTGCCCCGGCTAAGCGAAATCGGCGTGAACACCGACGCGGTGAACCGGCGGAAATGGGTCAGTGCTGTCGCCGGGTCGTCGAGATAGCGAAGCGCCACGTAGCCCGCGAGCCATTCGAGATCCGAATAGGAATATTCTCCGCTGTCGGCGGGGATGTAGTGATGGCTGGCCAGCGTATAGGCCCGCGCCCCGTCGCCGTCGCGCATCGCCTGCCGTGCAAGGATGCGCCGCCAGTTGCCCCAGGCGGCAGGTCGGCCCAGCGCCTCGGCCGAGGTGCTGACCTCGATCATCAGGTCGGCGGCGTCGTCGCGACGTCCCTTCTCCAGCCGCCATGTGAACCGGTCATACGCCAGCCCGCCGTTATTCTGGAGCGAGGCCGGTACCTTGCCGATCAGCGTGTCGACACCGGCGGCCTCGCGTTGGAGGGCCTCGCGCGCATCGGCAAGCGCGTCCCACGCCGCGCCGACGCGCCCCTTGGCGCGCAGGATGCCATCGCGGTCCTGCTCCCACAGCAGGAAATCCATCCGATCCTCGTGCGCGGCTTTCAGCGTTTCGGCATAGGCACCAAGGAAGTCGTCCTCCTCCCGCGCGCTCATCTCGATCCCGCGCCATGCGCGCAGCGCCTCGGCCTTGGCGTCGTCGCCCCGGCCCAGCGCATCCAGCGCCCGCGCCAGCCGGAACGCACCGCGCCCCGTCTGCGGCGCCTGAGGCCCGAAGTACGCCACAACCTGCTCGGGGTCCGCGCCTTCGGGAATCTCCGACTCGCCCCGCCGGCGCAGCAAGGCCAGCCCGGGCCAGTCCGCGTTTCGTTCAAGGAAAGCAAGGTAGTCGGCAAAGGTCCCCTCGCCCGACCGCAAACGCTGCCACTCGATCAGGTCGACCGCCACCGGATCAGCCGCAGCGCCCGCCAGCTTCAGCGCAAGCTCCCAGTCTTTTCGCGCCGCCGCAGCCTGCGCGACGCGGAACTCGTGACCGGTCATCAGGTCGTCCGGCCGTAGCGGCGGCAACCGGTCGGTCAGTGACACCGCAAGGTCCGACACGTCCTCACCCTCGGCGTCGGCTTCCGGCACAGGCTCTGCAGCCGGATCCTCCATCACCTCGGCCTCGGTCACGTCCAGGACGTTTTCCTCGACAACGGTCGTATCGGATTCGTCGGCTGCGGCGCTTTCGGCCACCGGACGCGGCGAAGGCCGCATGTCCGTTTGTGCCGCAACCGGCACCCCCGAAAGGCAGAACGCCGCCAAGCTGGCGGCCCACAGTCGACGTTGCATGATTTCGTACCCTTGACGCTTTCGCGGCCAGAAGGTAGCGGGCCGCGGGCCTTAGTAAAACACACAAACTTGGCAACACGATGCCAAGGCACTAGGGTCCGCGCAATTTTGCGGCCGGTTTCAGTGGAAGGTCGCAATCATGGAACACAGGAAAGGATGCGCATCATGATCAAGGGATCTCTCCCCGCACTGGTGACGCCGTTCGCAAAGGACGGCTCGGTGGATCTCGATGCGCTTAAACGGCTCGTCGAGTGGCAGATCGAGCAAGGCAGCCACGGGCTGGTGCCGGTCGGGACCACGGGCGAAAGCCCCACCCTTACCCACTCGGAACACGAGATGGTGGTCGAAGAGGTCGTGAAAGCCGCCGCGGGACGCGTGCCGGTCGTGGCGGGCGCGGGCTCGAACAACACCGAGGAAGCGATCCGCTTCATGCGCCACGCGGAATCGGTCGGCGCGGACGCGGCGCTGGTGGTGACGCCCTATTACAACAAGCCGACCCAGCGCGGCCTGTACGAGCACTTCCGCGCGGTCCACGACTGTTGCGAACTGCCGATCATCATCTACAACATCCCCGGCCGCTCGGCGGTAGACATGTCGCCCGACACGATGGGCGAACTGGCCAAGCTGCCGCGCATCGTCGGCGTGAAGGACGCGACCGGCGATCTGGCGCGCGTGTCGTGGCAGCGGATCACCTGCGGCCCCGACTTCGTGCAGGTCTCGGGCGAGGACGCCACGGCCCATGGCTTCAACGCTCAGGGCGGCATCGGCTGCATCTCGGTCACCGCGAACGTGGCGCCGAAACTGTGTGCCGAGTTGCAGGAAGCCTGCCTTGCCGGAGACTACGCCACCGCACTGACGATTCAGGACCGGCTGATGCCGCTGCACAAGGCGATCTTCACCGAGCCCGGCCTGTGCGGCGCCAAGTTCGGCCTGTCGGTGCTGGGCATGTGCAACGACAGCGTCCGCTCTCCGCTGGTCGACCTGACCGACGGCACCAAGCAGCTCATGCGCGACGCGATGGTCCACGCGGGTCTTATCAACTGAGATCACCCTTTACGGGTCAGTCGTCCGGCCGGTCCTTCGGGGCCGGCCGTGCGCTTTCCGCGGCCTGCCTTTCGTGCCGGCGCTTCAGCATCAACGCCTGAACCGACCGCACCTTTCGCACGAGATCCACGAAAGCCCCGGTCAGCAGCGCGGCCATGAACAACCCGTTGATCGCCAGCATTCCCGACAGGATCGCCCACTCTTCCGGCAGGACCACGTCGCCGAACCCGACGGTCGTGAAAGCCACCAGCGAGAAGTACATCGCCTCGTCCACCGTCTCGAACAGATCGAGGTGGACCAGCAGCAGCGACCAGAACCAGCACGACAGCAGGATCAGCGTCAGCAGCCAGACGACCGAAAAGCAGACCTGAAGGATCAGCCAGCCGGGCCCGTGCCGCACCGCCTCGTCCGCGGTGGCGCGTTCTGCCAGACGGTCAAAGAACGGCATCGCCGCAAGCCCGAGCAGTGTCGTGACAAGGATAAGGGCCGTTCCGTACAGGATCTCAAGAAGCATGGCCCGTATTGGTCCCTCATCCCGGCGAAGGTCAAGCCTGCCGGGCTGCGACCAAGTGGTGCCCGAAGGCCGCCGACCACTGGACTTGAGGGCCTGAACGCCCTATCTCCTGTCGGCCATGGCAAAGCCGAAGGAAAATACCAACTACAAGGTCGTCGCCGAGAACCGGCGGGCGCGGTTCGACTATGCGATCGAGGAAGATCTGGAAGTCGGCATCGTGCTTGAAGGGTCCGAGGTCAAATCGCTGCGCGAGGGGTCGGCCAACATCGCCGAAAGCTACGCCGAGGTCAGCGACGGCGAGCTTTGGCTGGTGAACAGCTACATCGCGCCCTACGCGCAGGCCAAGACCTTCGGCCACGACGAACGCCGCCGCCGCAAACTGCTGGCGTCGAAAAAGGAACTTTCGCGTCTCTGGAATGAAACCCAGCGCAAGGGCATGACCGTTGTACCGCTGGTGATGTACTTCAACGACCGCGGCATCGCGAAGATGAAGGTCGGCATCGCCAAGGGCAAGAAGGTCGCCGACAAGCGCGAGACGGCGGCCAAACGCGACTGGAACCGCCAGAAGCAGCGTCTCCTGAAAGAACACGGCTAGTCCCGCCCTTGTCAGCACCGCGTCGCGGGGCTAGGCAAGCGGGGTCCGTGCCGAGGGAGCGAGAAATGGCGTCCGACGATCCAAAAACGCTGGTGTCCACCGACTGGCTGGCCGCCCACCTGAACGACCCCGACCTGCGGGTGTTCGACGCCTCGTGGTACCTGCCGGACGCGGGCCGCGACGGGAAGGCCGAATACGACAGGGCCCACATCCCCGGCGCCCGCTATTTCGACATCGAAGAGATGTCCGACCACCGGTCATCGCTGCCGCACATGATGCCGCCGGCCGAGAAATTCATCAGCCGCATGCGCGCGATGGGCGTGGGTGACGGCCATCAGGTCGTGGTCTACGACGGCGCTGGCATGTTCTCGGCCCCCCGCGTGTGGTGGATGCTGCGCCTGATGGGCAAGACCGACGTGGCCGTGCTGGACGGCGGCCTGCCGAAGTGGATCGCCGAGGGCCATCCGACCGAGGACCTGCCCCCCGTCATGCGCGACCGCCACATCACGGTGTCGTTCCAGAACCATCTTGTTCGCGACGTGACCCAGGTGGCCGCCGCGTCGAAGCTGATGGATCACGAGATCCTCGATGCCCGCGGCCCCGCCCGGTTCCGCGGCGACGCGCCAGAACCGCGCGAGGGGCTGCGTTCGGGACACATCCCGAACTCGAAGAACGTACACTACGCCACGCTGATGAACGACGACGGCACGATGAAGGATCCCGACGCCCTGCGCCGCGTCTTCGACGCCGCCGGCGTGGATCTTGCGAAACCTGTCATCAGCTCCTGCGGATCGGGCGTGACCGCCGCCATTATCGACCTGGCGCTGGAACGCATCGGCCATGACCGCCACGCCGTCTACGACGGCTCGTGGTCCGAATGGGGCATGTATGGCGACCTGAAGGTCGAAACCGGAGAGTGATTCCATGCTGAAAGAGCTGCAAGCCCAGCCGAAGGACAAGATCCTGATGCTGATGGAGATGTACAAGGCCGACCCGCGCGAGCAGAAGGTCGACCTTGGCGTTGGCGTCTACAAGGATGCCGAGGGCGTCACACCGGTGATGCGCGCCATCAAGGCCGCCGAAAAGCAGCTGTGGGAAACCGAGACGACCAAGTCCTACACCGGCCTCGCCGGTGACCCGGCCTTCGCCGCCGGCATGCGCGATCTTGTGCTGGGCGATGCCGTCGCCGCCGATCGCGTGGCTGCCGCCGCGACGCCGGGCGGCACCGGCGCGGTGCGTCAGGCCTTCGACCTTGTGCAGATGGCGAACCCCGACGTGACCGTCTGGGTCTCGGCCCCCACGTGGCCGAACCACGTGTCGATCCTCAAGCACATGGGCATCACCATGCGCGAATACCGGTATTTCGACAACGAGACCTGCGCCGTCGACTTCAACGGCATGATCGCCGACCTCGACGGTTTGAAGGCGGGCGACGTGGTTCTGCTGCACGGCTGCTGCCACAACCCGACCGGCGCCAACCTGACCCTGCCCGAGTTCAAGAAGGTCGCCGAGATCCTGAACGCCAAGGGCGCGATCCCGATGATCGACATCGCCTATCAGGGCTTCGGCGATGGGCTGGAAGCGGACGCCGCCGGTGTGCGCCACGTCGTATCGACCTGTCCCGAGTCGCTGGTCGCCGCAAGCTGCTCGAAGAACTTCGGCATCTACCGCGAGCGGGCCGGCGTTCTGATGGCGATCCAGGAGGACGCCTCGAAAACCGCTGTCGCGCAGGGCACGCTGAACCACCTGAACCGGCAGAACTATTCGTTCCCGCCGGACCATGGCGCGCGGCTGGTGGGCATGATCCTTGCCGACGACGCGCTCAAGGCGGACTGGATGGCAGAGCTGGAAGAGATGCGCCTTGGCATGCTCAAACTGCGCGAGCAGTTGGCGGACGAACTGCGCAAGCTGACCGGCTCGGACCGCTTCGGCTTCATCGCCCAGCACCGCGGGATGTTCAGCCGCCTTGGCCTGACGCCGGAACAGGTCGAGAAGCTGCGCGAGGATCACGCGATCTACATGGTCGGCGACAGCCGCATCAACATCGCCGGTCTGAACGCCAAGACGGTCCCGATCCTCGCGCAAGCCATCGCGGCGGTCGACAAGGCGTAAAACGGCGCGGCGCGATCTTCTAGAAGATCGTGCGAGGCAGGAATTTCTGGAAATTCCTGCCTCCACCGGCCCTTTACATATTCCGCGTCAAGAATATGTATCCTTCCGAACCGTCTACGGAGGGATAACATGTTCAGAAAAGAAAGCCCGTCTTCGGGACCGAAATCGCCCCGCGTCGTCGGGTTCTATGAAGAAGCTTCGGGCAGCATCCAGTATGTCGCCATCGACGACGCTACGAAGAAGGCCGCGCTGATCGACGTCGTTCTCGACTTCGACCCGTCCCACGGCCGCACCCGCACCGACAGCGCCGCCGAGATCCTCGATTTCGTGACGTCCGAGGGGCTGACCGTCGAGTGGGTGCTCGACACCCACCCCCACGCGGACCACATGATGGCCTCGGCTTGGCTCAAAGAGCAGACCGGCGCGCCTGCCGCCATCGGCGAGAAGGTCCGCGACATCGCGAAGCTGTGGGAAGACATCTACCACACGCCCGGTGCCTTCGATCCCGACCGCGATTTTGACCGCCTGTTCGCGGAGGGCGAGACCTTCACGCTTGGCGATCTGGAGGTGAAAGTGATGCTTTCGCCCGGACACACGCTGGGCTCGATCACCTACGTGATCGGCGACGCCGCCTTTGTTCACGACACATTCATGCATATCGACAGCGGCACCTCGCGCGCCGACTTCCCCGGCGGATCCTCTGCCGAACTGTATGACTCGCTGATGGCGATCCTGTCGTTGCCCGACGACACCCGCCTGTTCGTCGGCCACGACTATCCGCCGGTCGGAGACCGCAAGGACCCCGCATGGGAAGCGACGGTCGCCGAGCACCGCGAGAACAACAAGCACATCGGCGGCGGCACCTCGAAGGCCGAGTATTGCAAGCTGCGCGACGACCGAGACGCGACGCTGGCGCTGCCGGACCGCATGCTGTTCGCGCTGCAGGTCAACCTGCGCGGCGGGCGTCTTCCGCCGGCAGAGGCGGATGGCAACGCGTACTTCAAGATCCCGGCGAACAAGCTCTGACCCGAACGCAGAAAGGACCGACAGATGAAAACCGAAACCGTCGACGGCGGCACCATCGAGACCTGGACGCCGCAGGAGGTCTGGGACGCATATTCGCAGGGCAAGATCGCCCTCATCGACGTGCGCACGCCGCAGGAATACATGCTGGAACACGTCGAAGGCGCGCTGCTGCTGCCGATGCCGTTCTTCGATTCCGAGAAGCTGCCGTCGCAGCAGGGCAAGCGGCTGGTGCTGTACTGCGGGTCCAGCGCGCGCTCGGGCCGGATCGCCTCGGCCTGTGCGGCCAAGGGCATGGTGCCGGTCACGCACATGGAAGGCGGATTCGCCGCGTGGAAGCAGGCGTGTCTTCCCTACATGGGCACCGACATGGCCACCGGCGCGCCGAAGCGGGTGCCCGGCCAGCAGGACTGACGTCGGCTGCCGATCCGGCCTGCGCGCCCACGGGCGTCCCAAAAGAAAAAGCCCGGGCGCGTACGCCCGGGCAGTCGTCTCAGACTGACAGGAAGGGAAGTCAGCCTTTCGAGAACTCGGGGTATGCTTCCATACCCAGCTCGGCCATATCCAGACCGTTGATCTCGTCTTCTTCGCTGACGCGGATGCCGATGATGGCTTTCAGGATGAACCAGACCACCAGGCTGACCACGAAGGTGAAGACACCGTAGGCGATGATGCCGGTCAGCTGCGTGCCGAGGCTGGCTTCGCCGTAGAAGATCACGGCGATGGTGCCCCAGATACCGGCACACAGGTGGACCGGGATGGCGCCGACAACGTCGTCGATTTTCAGCTTGTCCAGCATCGGGACCGCGAAGACCACGATCACGCCGCCAACAGCACCGATCCACAGCGAACCGAACAGCGTCGGAGCCAGCGGTTCGGCAGTGATCGACACGAGGCCGGCCAGAGCGCCGTTCAGCACCATGGTCAGGTCGACCTTCTTGTACATCACCTGCGTCAGGATCAGCGCGGCAACGGCACCGGCCGCAGCGGCCATGTTGGTGTTCGCGAAGATGCGCGACACGTCGGACACGTCACCAACGGTGCCCATCGCCAGCTGCGAACCGCCGTTGAAGCCGAACCAGCCGAGCCACAGGATGAACGTGCCAAGCGTGGCCAGGGCCAGGTTCGAACCGGGCATCGGGTGGACTTGACCGCTGCTGGTGTACTTGCCGATACGCGGGCCAAGAACGATGGCGCCCGCCAGAGCAGCCCAGCCGCCGACCGAGTGCACGACCGTCGAGCCGGCGAAGTCGGAGAAGCCCATCTCGGACAGCCAGCCGCCGCCCCACTGCCACGAGCCCGAGATCGGGTACATGACGCCGGTCAGGATGATGACGAAGAACAGGAAAGGCCACAGCTTGATGCGTTCGGCCAGAGCGCCCGACACGATCGAGGCGGTGGCGGCAACGAACACCAGCTGGAAGAAGAAGTCCGAACCGATCGACGCATAGTCGAGCGCGGCATCGGCGGCATCCACACCAACCGGATCAAGCACCGTGGTGCTGAAGAACGGGCCAACCCAGCCGGCCATGATCCAGCCATCGCCCGGGTACATCAGGTTGAAGCCGATCAGCCAGTACATGATGGCCGCGAACGAGTAGAGAGCGATGTTCTTGGTCATCTGCATCGCAACGTTCTTCGAGCGGACAAGGCCGCCTTCGAGCATCGCAAAGCCAGCAGCCATGAAGAACACCAGGAAGCCGCCCATCATGAACAGCAGGGTGGTCATGATGTAGGGACCGATCTCGTCGAAGCCCGGCGCGACGGCCTCTACGGCTTCTTCGGCCTCTTGGGCGAAGCCCAGCACCGGCAGCGCGATCAGCGCAGCGGCGATGGGAAGAGTCTTGTTGAGTTGCATATTCGTAGTTCCCCTCTGTGCGGCGCTCAGAGCGCGTCCTCGTTGGTTTCGCCCGTGCGCACGCGGATCGCGCTGGCCACGTCGAGAACAAAGATCTTGCCGTCGCCGATTTTGTCGGTCTTGGCGGTGGTCTGGATCGTTTCAACGACCTGGTCGGCCATCGAGGCCGGGACGACGATCTCGAGCTTCACCTTCGGCACGAAGTTCACGGCGTATTCGGCGCCGCGGTAGATCTCGGTGTGACCCGACTGCGAGCCGAAGCCCTTGATTTCAGTTACCATCATGCCGCGCACGCCGATGGCGGTGAGCGCTTCGCGCACCTCCTCCAGCTTGAACGGCTTGATTGCTGCAATGATGAGTTTCACTGTCTTCACCCTTCCGATTGGCAGGTTGTCCCTGCAAGGATTCCACGCCGCTCACAAAGCGATGCACACGCGGGCGTTACAATCCGAAGCACGGGAATTAACGACTTCTTAACAGGCGTGTTGCACATTTTTTGCACTGTTTTCAGAAAACGCCCGAAAAATGTGCGATCAAAAAACACGTTGCTTTGACGCCGCGGCGTCTCCACATCTGCGGACATCGCAGCTATTCTGCGCAAAACAACGACAATCGAGTAGCAGTAGACCAATCTGATGAGCGGGAACGGACGCAAGACGCCGCCCCTCGTGGCCGACAAACGGTCACGGGCGGCCGCGAAGCCGAAGAAGGGCCGTACCCCGGCCCGTGGGAAGGCTTCCGCGCGCGGAAAATCGAAGCCCTCGAAACGAACCAACCGGCGCAAAGGCGGTGGCGGGCGCGGTGGAATCCTTGGATTCTTCGGTTCGGTGTTCCGCTGGATCCTGCGCCTGCTGTTCAAGGTCTTCGCTGCTGGCGCTACGGTCGTCGTGCTGATCGTCGGCGTCGCGACATGGTACTTCTACACGACCCTGCCGCCGCTCGAGGATCTGCTGGACGGCCGGACGCGCGGGTCTGTCACGATGTTGGACCGCTACGGCGAGGTCTTCGCATGGCGCGGTGACCAGTTTGGCGGACAGGTCACGGCGGAAACCGTGGCCCCGGTCCTTAAGAATGCGGTCGTCGCGACAGAGGACAAACGGTTCTACCGTCATTTCGGCGTCAGCCCCCGCGGCATCGCCAGCGCCATCGCCATCAACCTGCGGGAGGGCCGCAGCCCGTTCTCGGGACACGGCGGCAGCACGATCACCCAGCAGGTGGCGAAGCTGCTGTGCCTTGGCGTGCCGTTCGACAAGGACACGTGGGAGACCGAAGCCGCCTACGAGACCGACTGCCGGCGCGGCACCCTGTGGCGCAAGATCAAAGAGATGCCCTATGCCTTCGCGCTTGAGTCGAAGTACTCGAAAGACGAGATCCTGACCGTCTACCTGAACCGCACCTACATGGGCGGCGGCGCCTATGGTTTCGAGGCCGCCTCGCAGCGGTACTTCGGCAAGGGCGCGGCGCAGGTGAACGCGTCCGAGGCCGCGATGCTGGCCGGTCTGCTGACCGCGCCCAGCCGCTATGCCCCGACATCGAACCTGCAGCGCTCGCAGGACCGTGCGAACGTGGTGCTGGGCCTGATGCATGATCAGGGCTACCTGACCGATGCCGAATACGCCCATTCCACCGGCGCACCCGCCATGCTGTCCGAAGCGGCAGAAGCCCGGGCCGGCGGCTATTTCGCCGACTGGGTGATGGATTCGGGACCGGGCTTCCTGACCCGCGAGACGACCGAAGACGTTGTGATCCGCACGACCTTCGACCAGCGCATCCAGACCGCCGCCGAAACAGGGCTTCAGGCAATCTTCGATGCGAAGGTTAAAGAGGGCTCGGAGGCGCAGGCCGCGATCGTGATCATGTCCGCCGACGGTGCGGTGCGCGCTGTTGTCGGCGGCCGAAAGTTCACCGGCATCGCAGGACAGTTCAACCGCGCCATCATGGCCAAGCGGCAGTCCGGGTCGGCCTTCAAGCCGTTCGTCTACGCCACCGCGCTGGATCTAGGGTATCGGTTCGACGACTACATCCTCGACGCGCCCCTGACGATCAACGTCCCCGGTTCTGGGCCCTGGTCGCCGCGCAACTACACCCGCGACTATTATGGCGAGGTCACGCTGACCGAAGCGCTGGCGCGATCGCTCAACACGGCGGCGGTCCGGTTGTCAGAGACGGTCGGCCGCGAGAACGTGCGCCACGTGGCCGAGGATTTCGGCATCGTTTCCGACCTTGCCGTCGGCCCCGCGCTGGCGCTTGGCACGTCCGAAGTCAGCCTGCTGGAAATTACCGGCGCCTACGCCGGCATCCTGAACGGCGGCTCGTCCGTGAAACCCTACGGCCTGATTGACCTGCGGCTTGTCGGCGACGACGCGCCGCTGATGGACCAGTCCGGCGGGCTTGGCGAGCGCGTGATCTCGGAACAGGCGGCGCGCCAGCTGATCTACATGATGACCAAGGTGATCGAGTACGGGTCGGGCGGACGCGCCAAGCTGCCGGGCCGCGAGGCCGCGGGCAAGACCGGCACCACGCAGGCCAACCGCGACGCATGGTTCGTGGGGTTCACCGCCGACTACGTCGCGGGCGTCTGGATGGGCTATGACGACAACACTCCGCTGTCGGGTGTCACCGGCGGCGGGCTGCCGGCGGAAATCTGGGGTGAGGTGATGAAACGTGTCCACGAAGACCTGCCGGCCCGGCCCCTGCCGATGATCGACGCGACGACGCTGCCGCCGCGCACGCCTCCGCCGGGACAAGTGCAGGCGCCCCCGCCGGGCCAGGGCAACGGAAACGGCAGCGGCGACACGATGGCCGACAGGATCATCAACGACGTCCTCGACTCGATCTTCGGAACACCGCAGCGCTAAAGAAAAGGCCCGCCAACTGGCGGGCCTTTCATTTTGGTCTGTTCAGCGTGGATCAGCCGCCCGCCTGAAGCGCCGCGGTTACCTGACCGATATCGCCGCGGTAGCGGTCCAGCATCGCGCCGATCTCTTCCCGCTCTGTCAGAAGCATCGAAACGCCCTCGACGTCGAGGTTGAAGAACAGCGGCCGACCGGTCCGGTCCGACACGTAGAAGGTCACGTTGAACGGCGACTGACCGGGCAGGTCGGCGGTGGCGCGCACCTCGACCCAGTTCTTCACCGGCTTGGCGCCGCGCACGTTCACGGTGCCGCCCTGATACTCGCGGAACCGGCGACCGTATTTCGCGGTCAGATAGCGGCTGAACGCAGCCGAAAACGCCGACCGTTCCGCCGCCGAGGCGGTTCGCGCCGCCGGGCCCAGCGCGTAGGCCGCGATATAGGCCTGATCCGCGTAGCGATTGAAGATGTTCTGGAACTGGGAAATGATCTGCCCGTCCGAGCCGCCACCGGCAATTGCACGGTTGATGTCGGCTACGGCCTGATCGACCAACCCCTGCGCCGCTGCGGTCGACAGGGCGAACGCCCGACCGGGCAGGAACGGCAGCGCGGCCAGCGCCGCCACGAGAGAACGTCGTGTGATCTGCACCATGCTAGAATCCTTCGGTATCAAGCGCGAAGGGATCGATCTCCTCCGCCGCTACAGTCTGACCTAGCTGGAATCGCCGATTTTGCAAATAAAGCAAACGTGTCGCGGCGTAGCTGTCGGCGCTGGTTTGCAGCACTTCGTTGATCTCGTCGCCGTATTCCACCAGCTCGGTGAAGCCCTCGATGATGCCCGCCGACTGGACGAAATACTGTTCCGGCGTGGGCACCGCATAGCTAAGCGGGTTCATGAAGAAATCGACCACCGTACCCGCCGTATCCCGCGATGTGGACGGCCCCAGCAGCGGCAATTCGACATAAGCCCCCTCTGCGGCGCCCCACGTGTGCAAAGTTTCGCCGAAGTTCGTCGGCCGCGACGGCAGGCCCCATGCGGTTGCCGGATCGAACAGACCCGCGATGCCGAATGTCGTGTTGATCAGGAACCGCATCCCGTTGTGGACCGCATCCTCGGGATTGGCCTGAAGCAGGTCGTTGACCACCAGGCGCGGACTGTCGATGTTGCCCGCGAAATTGCCCAACGTCCTGACAAAGAAGCCTTTCTTGCGCGGCGGGGCACCCTCGGGACGGGGTTTCACAAGGATGCTGGCGACACCCTTGTTGAATTCGTGAACCGCCCGGTTCTGCGTCTCGTATGGGTCGTTGATCGTCTCTGTGATCTCGGGCGCGGCGCAGGCTTGAACAAGGACTGCGGCGGCAAGAACCGCGGCGAAACGCAGGGATGGCTTGGTTCTCATGGCGAATTCCGGAACAATATGAACTCGTTTGGCAGGTCGGTTACACATAGTGCAAGACGACTCCCGGGACAGATGCTACACGTCCCGCTGCATTGTGATGTGACCATTTGGCGACAGCGTCATATGGCGGCGACAAACAGATAGGTAAGACTAGAAAATGCGGCAAGGCGATCCCGATCAAGGCCTTAAGGAACTGCGCGCGGCGCGGGCGGAGAACCGCCCACTTTTCGTATTCGTGGCCATCTTCAGCTTCTTCGTCAACCTGCTGATGCTGACAGGTCCGCTGTTCATGCTGCAGGTCTACGACCGGGTTCTGGGCAGCCGGTCCGAAGCGACGCTGCTGGCGCTGTTCATCGTGATGGCGTTCCTGTTCCTGATGATGGGCCTTCTGGATTTCGTCCGTGGCCGGGTCTTGGCGCGGATCGGCGCGCGGTTTCAGGCGCGACTTGACCGGCGCGTATTCGCGGCGGTGGTGCGGAAGGCATCACTGACCCACGGACCGAACCAGTCGGCCAGCGCCCTGCGCGATCTGGAAGCCGTGCAACGCCTGCTGGCGTCGCCCGTGTTCGCCGCGCTGTTCGACATCCCGTGGGCGCCGGTCTTCCTTGCCGGGATCGCGCTGTTCCACCCGTGGCTGGGCGGCCTTGCCATCATCGGCGGCGCTATCCTGATCTTCATCACCATCCTCAACCAGATCCGCACCAAGGACCCGGTTCAGACCAGCAACCTGGCGACAGCACAGGCCGAGCACATGGCCGAACAGATCCGGTCCGAGGCCGAACTGATCCGCGCGCTTGGGATGCAGGGCAGCGCCTTCAGCCGCTGGAACATCGCCCGCGAAAGATCGCTGAACGAGGGCCTGATCTCCAGCGACCGCACCGGCGGCTATTCGGTCCTGTCGAAGACGTTCCGCCTGTTCCTGCAATCGGCGATGCTGGGTCTTGGCGCTTATCTTGTGCTGACCGAGGGTCTGACCCCCGGCGCGATGATCGCCTCGTCGATCCTGATGGGCCGCGCGCTGGCGCCCCTGGACCTTGCGATTGGCCAGTGGCCTTCGATCCAGCGGGCGATGAAGGGCTGGCGGACCCTCAGCGAGTTGCTGAACGAGATCCCGGAAGAACGCCCCCGCACGCCGCTGCCCGCCCCCGCCGCCAAGCTGACGGCGGACCAGCTGACGGTGATCCCGCCGGGCGAACAGCTTGCAACGTTGCGGCTTGTGAACTTCACGCTCGAACCCGGTCAGGCGATGGGCGTGATCGGTCCCTCGGGGTCCGGGAAATCGACGCTTGCCCGCGCGATCACCGGCGTTTGGCGTCCCGCCGGCGGCAAGATCCGGCTGGATGGCGCTTCGCTCGACAACTACGATCCCGACGTGCTGGGCAGCTACATCGGGTATCTGCCGCAGCGCGTGCAGTTGTTCGACGGCACCATCACCGACAATATCGCGCGTCTCAGCCTGTCGCCCGACCCCGACGCGGTCGTCGTCGCGGCCAAGAAGGCGGCGGCGCATGAGATGATCCTGAAACTGCCCGATGGCTATGACACCCGCGTCAGCGCCGGTGGCGGCCGGTTGTCGGGCGGGCAGATCCAGCGCATCGGGCTGGCGCGCGCCATGTACGGCGAGCCGAAGGTGCTGGTGCTGGACGAGCCGAACTCGAACCTCGACAACGAAGGCTCGGTCGCCCTGAACCAGGCGATCCGCGCGATCAAGGCGGATGGACGGTCTGTGATCATCATGGCCCACCGCCCCGCCGCGATCGAGGAATGCGACACGCTTCTGGTGCTGGACGGTGGCACCCGCCGCGCCTTCGGGCCGCGGGATTCGGTAATGAAGGAAGTCCTGCAGAACTACAGGCAGGTTGTGCAGAACGTGGGCCCGGGGGGCACGGTATGAGCCAGGCAAAAATTCAGATCGGCGGCGCGCCCGCTGGCGGCGGCGGCGGCAAGCCCGGCGGGCCGATTTCGGCAAAGCGCTATCTCTGGATGGGCGCTTTGGTTCTGCTGGTGCTGGTCGGCGGCTTCGGCGGCTGGGCGGTATTCTCGCAACTGGCGGGCGCTGTCGTGGCCAGCGGTCAGGTCGAAGTCGACCAGAACCGCCAGGTGGTGCAGCATCCCGACGGCGGCGTCGTGGAAGAGATCGCCGTGGAAGAGGGCGATTTCGTCGAAGCGGGCGATGTTCTTCTGCGGCTGGACCCGACGCTGCTGCGCTCGGAACTTGCGATTGTCGAAAGCCAGCTGTTCGAACTGATGGCGCGGCGTGGCCGGCTGAACGCCGAGCGCGACGAGGCGGAAGACATCCTGTTCGACGACGAGCTGTTAGAGGTCGCCCAGAACCGTCCCGAGGTTCAGGAACTGATCGACGGTCAGACCAACCTGTTCGAAGCGCGCATGGAAACCATGGCGCGCGAGATCGAGACGCTGGAAAAGCGGCGGCGCCAGATCGAGACCCAGATCACCGGCATCGAATCGCAGCAGACCTCGATGGAGCGGCAGCTTTCGCTGATCAACGTGGAACTCGAGAAGCAGCGCAACCTGCTCGAGCAGGGCCTGACGCAGGCCGCTACCGTGCTGGATCTGGAACGCGAACATGCGGATCTCACCGGCAGCCAGGGCGAACTGGTGGCCGAAAAGGGTCTGGCCGAAGAACGCATCACCGAGATCGAGCTTGAGATCCTGAAGCTTGGCACCAGCCGCCGCGAAGAGGCGATCACCCAGCTGCGCGACTTGCAGTTCCGCGAACTGGAATTGGCGGAACAGCGGCGCTCGCTGCTGGAACGCCTGTCCCGGCTGGATATCCGCGCCCCGGTTTCGGGTATCGTCTACGGCAAGACCGTGTTCACCCCCCGGTCGGTCATCCGGTCGGCGGATCCGGTCATGTACCTGATCCCGCAGGACCGCCCGCTGATCATCGCGGTGCGGATTTCTCCGACCGACATCGACAAGGTGTACCCTGGCCAGGACGTGCGGCTTCGCTTCTCTGCGTTCGACAGCCGGACGACACCGGAACTGACCGGGCTGGTGACGCTTCTGTCCGCCGACTCTTTCGTCGATGAGAACGCGGGCGTGGCCTATTACCGGGCCGAGATCCAGCTGCCGGAAGAGGAACTGGTCAAGCTGCCCGAGAACCTTCAACTGATCCCGGGCATGCCGGTCGAAGCGTTCCTGCGCACCGAGGACCGCAGCCCGATGAACTATTTCGTGCAGCCGCTGGCGACCTATTTCGCCCGCGCGTTCCGCGAAAGCTGACCAGCATCCCATCCTGAAAACGATCCGCGCGGCGCGATGCCGCGCGGTCGGCGCCCGCTGCGGCGGAAATCGCCGGGCACAGAGTTTCCGGCGTTTCCTTCGGACGCGTGCATGGACTAGGTTGCCCGCGAATCCAGACAGGAGCCCCCGATGACCGGAAAGATCGAAACCCGCCTTGCCGAGCTTGGCGTGACGCTGCCCGACGCCCCCGCCCCCGCCGCCAACTACGTGCCATCCGTCATCGACGGCGACACCGTCTGGGTCTCGGGGCAGATTTCGGCGGGACCGGACGGGATGATCAAGGGCAAGCTTGGCGACGGTCTGGACATCACCGCGGGCGCCGCCGCGGCGAAGGCCTGCGCGATCAGCCTTCTGGCGCAGGTGAAAGCCGCGCTTGGCGGCGATCTTGACCGGCTGGACCGGGTGGTGAAGCTGACCGGCTTCGTGAACTCGACCCCCGACTTCGTCGACCAGCCGAAGGTCATCAACGGCGCCTCCGACTTTCTTGTCGAGGTGCTGGGCGACAACGGCCGTCATGCGCGGTCCGCGGTCTCTGCCGCGTCGCTGCCCATGGGCGTCGCGGTCGAGATCGAAGGTATCTTCAAGATCAAATGACCCAAGGCCCGCCCCTTCCGCCGGTTTTCCTGCGCGCGCCGATCGCGCACCGTGGTCTGCATGACGGCGAGCACGGTATCCCCGAGAACTCCCGCGCCGCCTTCAGGGCGGCGATTGCGGGCGGCTACGGGATCGAGCTGGACGTGCAGATGTCGTCCGATGGCAAGGCCATCGTGTTTCACGACTATGGCCTGTCCCGCCTGACGGGCGCGGACGGTATGCTGCGCGACAAGACCGCCGAGGACCTGTCGCGCATCCCGCTGCTGGCCAACGGCGAGGGCATTCCCACGCTGGCAGAGGTGCTGGCCCTTGTCGCCGGTCGCGCTCCGCTGCTGATCGAGATCAAGGATCAGGACGGCGAGATGGGGCCGGACACCGGCCAGCTTGAAGTCTCGACCGCACGCGACCTTCAGGGCTATCACGGCCCGGTCGCGCTGATGTCGTTCAACCCCCACTCGGTCGCCGCCCTCGCTGCCGCCGCGCCTGGCATTCCGCGCGGCCTGACGACCTGCGCCTACGACCCTGCCGACTGGCCGGAACTGCCCGCTGCGACATGCGACGAACTGCGGGGCATCCCGGACTACGACCGGACCGGGTCGAGTTTCATCAGCCATCAGGGCAACGACCTTGGCAACGCTCGGGTGGCAGAGCTGAAATCCAGTGGTGCGGCGATCCTGTGCTGGACGATCCGAAGCGCCGCGCAGGAAGCCGAAGCGCGCAGGGTTGCCGACAACGTGACCTTCGAAGGCTACGCCGCCGAGGTCCCCGAGGACTGACTCCCTTGACGCTGCGCCGCGGCGGTCCAATTCTAGGGACAATCGCGGACAGGACTACATGCGCGAAACCCGCATCGACATCGACCTGCATGGCAGCCTCGCCGAGATCGCGGCAGAGGACTGGGATGCCTGTGCCTGCCCCGAGTCGGCGGATGGCGGGCGTCCCGACGATCCGTTCACCACGCACCGCTTCCTTCTGGCGCTGGAACGCTCTGGCTCTGTCGGCCCCGGCACCGGCTGGCAGCCCCGCCACGTCACCGCGAAGATGGACGGAGAAACCATCGCCTGCGCGCCGATGTACGCCAAGGGTCACAGTCAGGGCGAATACATCTTCGACCACTCCTGGGCCCACGCCTATGAACGCGCCGGCGGACGCTATTATCCCAAGCTCCAGATCGCGGTTCCCTTCACCCCCGCCACCGGCCGCCGGTTGCTGACACGGCCGGGGCTGGAAGAGATGGGGCAATCGGCGTTGGTGCAGGGCGCGGTTCAACTGGCCGCCGAGAACCGCATCTCTTCGGTCCATATTACCTTCTGCACCGAAACAGAGGCCGAGGCCGGCGACGAGATGGGGCTGATGCACCGGCTTTCGGACCAGTTTCACTGGCTAAACCGGGGCTATGCCGATTTCGACGCCTTCCTTGCCGACCTGTCGTCGCGCAAGCGCAAGAACATCCGCAAGGAACGCAAGCAGGCGCAAGAGTTCGGCGGCGAGATCCTGAGCCTGACCGGCGACGCCATCGAGCCCGAACACTGGGACGCCTTCTGGCGATTTTATCAGGACACCGGCAGCCGAAAGTGGGGCTCGCCCTATCTGACGCGCGCGTTCTTCCACGAAGCGCAGGAAACCCTGCGCAACGATATCCTGCTGGTGCTGGCCGTCCGCAATGGCCGCTACGTCGCCGGCGCTCTGAACTTCATCGGGCGCGAGACGCTGTATGGCCGCTATTGGGGTTGCACCGAACACCACCCCTGCCTGCACTTCGAGCTCTGCTATTATCAAGCCATCGACTATGCCATCACGCATGGCCTGTCGCGGGTCGAGGCGGGCGCGCAGGGCGAGCACAAACTGGCGCGCGGCTACCTTCCCTCGCACTGTCATTCGCTGCACTGGATCGCAGACGAGGGTTTCCGTCGCGCCGTTGCGGAATATCTCGAGGCCGAACGGGCCGCTGTCGACAACGAGATCGAGGTGCTGACCAGCTACGGTCCGTTCCGACAGGAAAGGCGAGAGGAACAGGAATGACCGACAAGCTGACCGAAACCGAACGCGCCGAACAACTCGCGCCCCTGCTTGCGGCCGGCTGGACCGAGGTCGAGGGCCGCGATGCGATCAAGAAGACCTTCGAGTTCAAGAATTTCGTCGAGGCATTCGGCTTCATGACCCGCGCTGCGTTGTGGGCCGAAAAGCTGAACCACCATCCCGAGTGGTTCAACGTCTACAAGACCGTCGAGGTGACGCTGTCGACACATGACGCGGGCGGCCTATCTGCGCTGGACGTGAAACTTGCAGGAAAGATGGACACCCTCGCATGAACCTCGACAGCTTTCTGAACATGCAGATCACCGACGGCGTCACCATCGGTGATGTGCTGACCGTGGACTTTCTTGCCTCGGTGCTGGGCAACGTCGTCTCTGCCGTCGTGATCCTGCTGCTGGGCTTCATCATCGGCGGCTGGGCGGCGCGGCGCGTTCGCAAGCTGGGCGAACGGCATCCGAAGCTGGACGTAATGCTGTTCAACTTCCTCGGCTCGATCCTGCGCTATGCGATCCTTGCGATTACGGTGATCTTCGTCCTGAACCGCTTCGGGCTGGAAACCACCTCGCTGGTCGCTGCCATGGGTGCCGCCGGGCTTGCCATCGGTCTGGCATTGCAGGGCACGCTGTCGAATGTCGCGGCGGGCGTGATGATCATCCTGTTCCGCCCGATCAAGGTGGGCGACTTCGTCGAGATCGCGGACGAGATGGGCACGGTCAAGGACGTGTCGCTGAACTATACCGAGCTTGCGTCGCTTTCGAACACACAGGTCATCATCCCGAACGCTCAGGTCTGGGGCAACACGATCGAGAACTACTCGGTCTACCCGACACGGCGGGCAGAGTGGACCTTCGGCGTGTCCTACGACGCCGATCTGAAGCTGGCCGAGACGACGATCCTCGACACCATCATGGCCGATCCCCGCGCCAAGTCGGACCCAGAGCCGTTCATTCAGGTGAACAACCTTGGTGACAGCTCGGTCGATTTCCTTGTCCGCGTCTGGGTCGACGCATCGGACAACTTCGGCTTCCAGACCGATATGAAGCGCAAGGTCAAAGAAGCGCTGGACGCCGCCGGGATCGAGATTCCATATCCCTACCGCACGGTGGTGATGGCGGGCGGCGAGGCCCCCGCCGAAGCGTAGATTGCGCGCCGGGTGGGGGTGCAAGCGTCTCCCCCACCTTTCCTCCCCCTCTTTGCCGGTCTAGGAAGCCGGGGCAGTTCCATCCGGACAGGTCATTCCCTTGCCCCGCATCGCCCCACCGCTTCAGACCGTCACCACCGGCTTTGTGGTCGCCGTCGTCGGCTTTTTCAGTTCCTTCCCGATCCTGCTGCAAGGCATCCGGGCGATGGGCGCCGACGATGTACAGGCCGCGTCCGGCCTGATGTTCGCAGCCCTCGCGATGGGGCTGGCCGGTCTGGTTCTCAGTATTTGGAGCCGCATTCCCGCAAGCGTCGCGTGGTCCACCCCCGGCGCGGCGCTGCTGGCCTCGACCATGGCGCCCGAGGGCGGTTTCGTCGTCGCGGTCGGCGCCTTCCTGTTCGCGGGCGTGCTGACGCTGGTGGCGGGCCTCTATCGCCCGCTTGGCCGCCTTACTACCGCGATCCCCGCGCCGCTGGCGCAGGCGATGCTGGCGGGCGTATTGCTGGGCCTTTGCCTTGCCCCGTTCCGCGCGCTGGCAGAGGTGCCGCTGACCGCGTTGCCGATCCTGATCACGTGGTTCGTCGTCAGCCGCTTCAACCGCACCTTCGCGGTGCCGGCTGCCGTGCTGGTGGCCTTCGCGCTGACCGTCATCGAACAGGGCTATACCGTCCCGCTGCCCGACCACCTGCTGACCGTGCCCCGGTTCGTCATGCCGCAGTTCGAGCTATCGGCGCTGCTTGGCATCGGCGTGCCGCTGTTCATCGTGACAATGGCCGCGCAGAACATCCCCGGCATCGCGGTTCTGCGCAGCTTCGGTTACGAGCCATCCGCCCCGCGCCTTCTGTCTGGCACCGCGATTGCCAGCATCCTGTCCGCACCCCTTGGCGCGCCGCAGACCTGCGTGGCGGCAATCACGGCGGCGATGTGCAGCGACGCGGATTCGCATCCCGACCCGGCGCAGCGCTGGTGGTCGGCGGTGATGGCGGGGCTGGTCTATTGCCTGTTCGGCCTTTTCGCCGCTGTGATCACAACGCTTGCGGCAGCCGCCCCCGATATGGCGGTCGAGACCTTGGCCGGTGTGGCGTTGCTTGGGGTCTTCGCCCACTCCGCAGGAGCGGCGCTAGAGAAGCCCGACACGCGTGAAGCGGCGGCGGTGACCTTCCTCGTCACCGCTTCGGGCGTCACTATCATCGGGCTTAGTGCCGCTGTCTGGGGTCTTTTGCTGGGCGGCATCGTCCATGCCGCCCTGTCGCTGAAGCGCCGCTGATCACACGCGCGTCGCCCGCGCCGCATAGCAGCCCTGTTTCGCGTGATGGATCGCGACCTCGGCAATCTCGGGCGCGGCCAGCATCGCATCCAGCGCCGGACCCAGATCGCCGCCATCCACGACATCCGCGGTCCGCATCATCCCCTTGGCGTCGAAGGCGCGTAACGACAGCAGACGTCGCGCCAGCGCCTCGGGCACCTCGTCCGGGGCAGGCCGCGCGGTGGCGACACCGGGGCGCACAAAGATCGCATGGGTGGCGCGATACGGCGTGTCGGCGTCGTGGCAGCAGTGGTTCAGCAGGATGATCGTTTCGCCCACCTCGGCGTCGGCAAGGCTGATGCGGCAGGGATAGCCGGGGGTTTCGGCAACGGTAACGCGCTGCGCCCGGCGGGCGGTCAGCGCATCGTCATCCAGCGCGAAGAGCGGTGCGAAGTCCTCGGCAGGCAAGGCGTGGATCTGGAACGGCATGTGCAGGTCTCCAATTGAACAGAGACAAACATGCCGCGCCGGGCCTGCGCGGGCGATCCGCTTCCTGCGGAATGACGAGGGCCTCAGCCGTTCTCGGCCAGAACCGTCCCCGCCAGATACAGGGACCCGCAGATAAGGATCCGCGCTCCGGGTTCGCGCCGCGCGATCTCGGTCACCGCGTCCAGCACCGAATGCGCCTGCTCTGCCTCGATCCCCGCCTTTCGTGCGGCAACGGCGGTCTCGGCGGCGGTCAGCGTCGCGCTGACGCCGTCGATGCTGACGGCCCGCAACCCCTGCGCCAGATGCGCCATCGGGTGCAGGTAGCCGACCGGGTCCTTCGTGTTCAGCATCCCGCAGATCAGCCAAAGCGGCTTTGGCGGAAGGTCGGCCAGCGTGCGCGCCAGCGTCTCGCCCGCCGCGGGGTTATGGCCGCCGTCCAGCCAGACTTCTGCCTTGGGCGCGGCGTCCACCACCGGCCCGCGGCGCAGGCGCTGCATCCGGGCAGGCCAGTCCGCGTTCACCAGCGCCGGCTCGTAAGAGCCTTCGCCGACACCAAGGTGGCGCAGCGCCATCAGCACCATGCCCGCGTTGTCGAACTGGTGATGTCCCAGCAACTTTGGCAGCGGCAGGTCCAGCAACCCGTCCTCGTCCTGAAACACCAGCCGGCCATGTTCAGTCGTCACGTGCCAGTGCTGGCCCTGGATCAGCAGCGGCGCTCCGACCTTCGCAGCCTGACGCTCGATCACTTCCAACGCCTCGTCCGTCTGGCGACCGACCACGCAGGGCACACCCCGCTTCAGGATACCCGCCTTCTCGAAGGCGATCTCGGCCAGCGTCTCGCCAAGATAGCTTTGGTGATCCATCGAGATCGGAGTGATCACGCACAAGGCGGGCTCGACCACGTTGGTCGCGTCAAGCCGCCCGCCAAGTCCGACCTCAAGAAGCGTGTAGTCCGCCGGGGTCCGTGCAAAGGCAAGCAGGGCCGCGCAGGTGGTGATCTCGAAATAGGTGATCGACTCGCCGCCGTTCGCGGCCTCGCACTCGTCAAGTACCGCCGACAGCGCGTCTTCCGAGATCAGCTCTCCGGCCAGACGGATGCGTTCGTGGAACCGCACGAGATGCGGCGAGGTATAGGCGTGGGCGCTTTTGCCAACGCCCTCGATCCCCGCGCGCAGCATGGCCTGGGTCGAACCCTTGCCGTTGGTCCCGGCGATATGGATCACCGGGGGCAGGCTGTCTTGCGGATCGCCAAGCGCATGCAGCAGACGCCACACCCGATCCAGCGTGAGGTCGATGATCTTCGGGTGCAGCGACATCATCCGGTCAAGGATGACGTCCGATGTTTCGGTGGTCACTCGGTCTTGGCCTCCGCGGCCGCCTCCGCTGCGGGCGCGGCCGTCTCCTCCGGCTTCGGTGCTGCCAGCGCGGCGGTCTCGTCCGGCGCGGGCAGGTCGCCACGGACGGCGGGGCCAAGCCCCATCAGCATCCGGACGATGGTGATCAGCTCGTCGCGCATGTCCTTGCGGTGCGTCACGCGATCAAGCATCCCGTGGTCCAGCAGGTACTCGGCCCGCTGGAAGCCCTCGGGCAGTTTCTCGCGGATCGTCTGCTCGATCACGCGGGGACCGGCAAAACAGATCAGCGCATTCGGCTCGGCGATGTGGACGTCGCCCAGCATCGCGTAGGACGCGGTGACGCCGCCGGTCGTCGGGTGCGTGAGCACGACGATATAGGGCAGCCCGGCCTCTTTCAGCATCTCGACCGCGACGGTCGTGCGCGGCATCTGCATCAGCGACAGGATGCCTTCCTGCATCCGCGCGCCACCGGCGGCAGAGAACAGGATCAGCGGCTGGCCCGCCTCGACCGCGCGCTCGGCGGCGGCGATGATGGCGTTGCCGACATACATGCCCATCGAGCCCGCCATGAAGCTGAAGTCCTGCGCGGCGCAGACAACGGGCGTGCGCCCGATCTCTCCCTGCGCCACCAGCATCGCCTCTTTCTCGCCGGTCTCGCGCTGGGCGGCGCGCATCCGTTCGGGATAGCGTTTCTGGTCGCGGAACTGCAGCGGATCGGCCACCGGCTCGGGCACCGCGACCTCGGTGAAGACACCGCCGTCGAACAGCGCCTCGAAGCGCGCGCGGGGCGTGATGTTCATGTGGTGGTCGCAGTTGGTGCAGACGTTCAGGTTGTCCGTCACCTCGCGGTGGAACAGCATGGTTCCGCACTCGGGGCACTTCGTCCAAAGATTCTCGGGCGTCTCGCGGCGCGAGAACAGCGAGTTGATCTTGGGGCGGACGTAGTTGGAGATCCAGTTCATCGGGTGCCCTTGAGTGGGTTTCGGGTCATCATTCCGGTCATGGCGTCAGATAGTCGGCGGCGCGGCGAAATGCAATCAACGCGCAAGAAACCGCCGCGCAAGACGCCACGCCACCAGCAGCGCGAAGCAGTCGAACACGACCTGCCAGCCGGTCGCGCCGGGCAGATAGGGCGTGGTGAACAGCGACAGGCCGCTGATGTTGCCCTCGGTCGACAGGATCAGGATCGCGCCCGCGTTGTTCGTGAAATGCAGCCCCCACGCCGCGCCCAGCGTTCCGGTGCGGACGGTAAGATCGGTGGCGATCAGGGCGAAGATGCCGGTCGCGAACACAAGGTGCCACGTCTCGGACCCCATCGCCGGGTCACGGTGCAGCAGGCCGAAACCCACCGCGGGAAGGACGCCCCAGATCATCGGGCTGCGGAACCGGGCGGCCAGCTGCTGCATGATGTAGCCGCGGAACACCAGTTCTTCGGCCCCGGTCTGCAGCAGCACACCGGCCAGCGACAGCGGCAGCAACATCGCCCACAGACCGAAATCCACGTTGGGCGACACGTCATAGGCCGTGACCCAGAACAACAGCGCAGCGACCTGAACCGCGGCGGTGCACAGGGCGACGCGCCCGAAGTCACGCAGCGCCTGCCGCAGCGGGCCGATCAGCGTCCCGATCCCGCGCTGGTGCAGCATCGGCGCCATCAGCAGCGGCCCCGCCACCATGGCGGCGAAACTGCCAAGCAGGACAAGCGTGCCGAATGGCCGCTCGGACCGCGTCGCGACATCCACCAGCCACGAGGCCGACGGCACACCGACGACCGCGCCCAGCAGGCTGAAGTACAAAACCAGCCCGCCCGCGTAGACGCCAAGACCCAGAAGCAGGCCCAGCACCAGCCGCCAGACCTCGGGCCGCGTACGCGCAGGGGCGACGTAGTCTTCGAATGGTGTGCTGTCAGACGGCATGGATCCCCCGCGCCCGGGACCCTCAAGTCCGCTTGTTTCGGGCGTTCCGATTTCCTATCCCGGTCGGTACCGCATTTGCAACGGGAGGCGGCACATGCCCACGATCTCGACACGCCTGCAACGCCTGACGGCCGGTCTGGCCCTTGTCGCCCTGACCGCCTGCAGCGGCGGTGCGGGGCTGGGCGACCTGACCTCGGGGCTTGGCGCGGGCCTGTCGCGCAAACCGCCCCGCACGGTCGAGGTGGCGCGCGGAGAGGTCACCGTCAGCGGGCCGCAGGGCTATTGCGTCGACCGTGCAGGCAGCCGCCTGAACGCGGAAACGCCCTTTGTTCTGCTGGGCGCCTGCGCTTCGATCGCCCGCGACAGGCGCGCCGGTCAGCCGCTTCAGCAAGGGCTTCTGACGGTCGCCGTCTCACCCCCCGATGCCGGGCCGAGCTTTGCCGAGACGCTGCCCCAGCTTGAGGGGTTCCTGTCCTCGCCCGCCGGGCGCGCCGCCTTGGCGCGCGACGGCCGCGATACCTCGGTCGAGGTGCTGGACACCCGGCGCGAGGGCGACGCGATGCTGGTCCTGCTGCGCGACACCAGCGAAACCGGTCTGCCCGGCACCGACGCGACCTACTGGCGCGGGCTGTTCGAGGTGAACGGCCACCTCGTCACCGCCTCGGTCATGAGTTTTGCAGGAAAACCGATGGCCCCGGACCTTGCGCTGGCTACGCTGCGCGGCGTGATCGCGGGGACCCGACAGGCCTCGCGCGCGGGCTGAAATGCAGCAATCGGCCGCGTTTCCCCCGCATTCGGGGTGCTCGGCCTTTTTCTTGGCCGGATTATCTGTTTCTAAACAGAGGACAACCAAGACTTCCGCTCTGCGGTTGTGACGAAAGCGAACGGTTTGGGCAGGATCAGCGACACGATACGACACCGGGCCATGCTGCGCCGCTGGACCCGCGCCGCGCGACGGGCCGAGACGACGGATCTCGGCACGCTTCGTGACCTGCGCGCGCAGGCGCGAGAGTTGCGGCGTCGGCTGAACAAGGTGCTTTATATCGCCGAGGAACGGCTGACGCTGCCCCTGATCGGATCGGATGCAATCCAGAAACCCCTGCATTGCGACTGGTGGTACCGCCCGGAACTGTGGCGCGGCCAGATGCAGCCGCCCGGCCTTGTCGCCGTGGACAGCAAGACCGAGTACGGCGAAGAGGTGAAGGTGTTCCACGACTGCCGTGTCAGCGAACTGACGCTGCGCCAGGTCCGCAACACCCGCGAAAGCGACCTTGCCCCCTTCGGCCTGCGGATGGACGTGTTCCGCTTCGACGGATCGTTCCTGTCGCTGGTGGTCGAACTGCCCGAAAGCGCGGTGCTGGGGCTGGAACGGCGGCACATCGTACGGATGACCACCGTGGTCGAGGCCGAGAAACCGCTGGAGATCTTCGCGCGGCTGAACATCAAGAACGGCCCCAACGTCGAACAGATCGTGCGTGAACTGCCGATCACCGCGACCGAGGCGGACGAGGTGAACGTGGAATTCGACCTCGCCTATACCAAGATGAACGAAAAGCGGGTGGAGCGTATGTGGCTCGACCTGATCTTCGAGGGCGCGCAGATGAACCAGATCCTTCTGCGCGACCTCGCCCTGACGCGACGCCCGCGCGCCGAGATTTGAAGGGAGCCAGCCGATGATCGAGCTTTCGCTGACCAAGACGCGCATTCAGGCGGGCATCTGGGAGGGTATCCTGACCGGGGGCCCGCAAGACGGCGATGTGCCGGACCTTCAGGTCACCCACCTCGGCAAGACGCTGAACACCGTTGCGGTGGCGCCCGACCCCGACGCGCCGGGGCGCTGGCAGGTCAAGATCGCCATCCCGCCCGAGCTTTTGTCGGACGGTGTGCAGACCTTCCTGATCCAGAACGGCGCGACCGGCGAAACGCTGAACAGCTTCACCGTGGTGACCGGAGAGCCCTTGGGCGACGACATCCGCGGAGAGATGGATCTGCTGCGGGCGGAACTCGACATGCTGAAGCGCGCTTTCCGGCGTCACTGCAACGAGACGATGTAAGGAAAGGTCAGGCCGCCGCGTTGCCGCCCGACTGCCGCTCGACCAGCGACCGCGCCGCGCAGACCAGGGTCGCCGCAAGAATCACACCGCCAAGCCCGGCGATGAAATCCACGGCCGACGGCTCGCGCCCCGGCACCAGCATCTGAGCATATTCGATCAGGTTCGCGCTGGACACCAGCGCCAGCACCACGCTGGCGACGCCGAGGATGTCGATCAGCGCGACGGTCAACACCGCGAAGACCAGACCATAAACAAGCGGCATCGTATCCGTCGGCATGTGCATGTCCGACGCGAAGCTGCCCAGCGCGATCAACCCCCACACGCCGACAAGCACGACCGGGTAGATGGCGATGCTGACAAGGAAGGATTTGAGAATCTCGATCAGGCGACTGCGGAACATGGGCAACCTCTTGCAAACGGTACATGCCTTCATGCCGATTCAATCGGGCCTAAGTTTGACACCCCCGCAGATCCTGCCCGATTTTCGCCACAGGAAACGCTGTGTGCGGATTTCCGCAATAAACGTAATCCCTTGATCATCAATCCGCGCATAGGGCCCCGGGCCGTTTCGCCCACTCGGTGAATGTGTTTCCCTGCCTCGGACGATCCGCGCGATCACCAAGATATTGTCCGGCCCGGTTCCAAATCTCGCCTGAATTGCCCCGGATAAACGGAACCCGAGGGGCCGATGGGAAAGAACGAGTGAGTTTATGGACAGATTGACGGAAATGGAGGCCTTCGCGACGGTCGTGGACCAGGGTGGGTTCACTGACGCTGCCAAGAAGATGGGTATCTCTAAGTCTGCCGTGTCGAAACACGTTTCGTCCTTGGAAGCGCGACTGGGTGCACGGCTTCTGAACCGGACGACGCGACGCGTCAGCCCGACCGAGATCGGCCTTGCCTACTACGATCGTGCCCGCCGGGTACTGAACGACGCCGGAGAGGCGGATGCGCTGGTGACCTCGATGCAGTCGGCGCCGTCCGGTCTGCTGCGGATCAGCGTCGCCACCGACTTTGGCGTGAACCACCTGTCGCCGGTGCTGGGAGAGTTCCTGTCGGACTTCCCGGACGTGACGGTGAACATGGTGCTGAACAACCGTTTCGTGGAACTGATTTCGGAAGGCTTCGATATGGCCGTCCGGATCGGCGAGCTTGAAGACAGCACGCTGCGTGCCCGCAAGCTGACCGAGACTACCAAACGCATGATCGGCGCTCCGTCCTACTTCCAGAAGTACGGCCGGCCGATGAAAATCGACGATCTGAACGAACACAAGCTGCTGCATTATTCCAGCCAGTCCTCGGGCAACGTCTGGCGTCTCACCGCGCCGTCGGGCGAGAAACGCCAGGTCCGGACCGCTGGATGGCTGTCGGTGAACGACGGGCAGTCGCTGCTGAACGCGGCCATCTCGGGGCTTGGCATCGCCTACCTCCCGAGCTTCCTTTACGCCGACGCGCTGCGTCAGGGGCTGGTGGAAGAGGCCATTCCGGAACTTCCGGTCGAAACGCAGGGCATTTACGCGGTGTACCCGCCGGGCCGCTTCACGCAGCCCAAAGTCCGCGCGTTCATCGACTTCCTGGTCCATCACTTTGCGGACAAGGGGCCGGAAAACTGGTAAACTAATAATAACCCTTCAGGTGCACACTTCTTACTGGGTCGAGGTCATAATGACTTCGACCCTTCTGTTTTGCGTGCGCCCTTCCGGCGTCAGGTTGCTGGCGCGCGGCGCTAGAAAGCCGACTCCGTCGGCGGCCACCTGCGCGGCATTCACACCGTAAACGCTGACCAGATGCTCCATCACCGCAGTCGCCCTGCGGCGCGAAACGGCAATGTTCACCTGCAGCGAGCCCTCGGCATCCGTATGTCCGACCAACGTCACCGTTCGTTCGGGGTTGGCCTTCAGATAGGCCGCAAGGCTGCTGAGTGACTCGAACTCGCCCGATCCAAGCTCGGTCGAGCCGGGCCGGAACGCCAGATCCAAAAGCGTCGCGTGACCCTTCGCTTCAAGCTGCTCTACCAGCGGCCCGTTCGTGTCCGACACAACCGGCGAGGTCGGCGCGGGCGTTTTGGTCGACGCAGTAAAGACCGGCGTCCGCTCGGGCGGCCCGATCCGTGTGATCTGGACGAAGCCGGTGTTGGTGCTGCGGCTGACGACAAGGCTGACATAGCCGTCGCCCTCTGGCCCTTCGGCCGCGAGATAGCGGAAATCGCCAAGGTTCACGTGCATGTCCGGCTCGGGAAGAAGGTCGATCTCGTACCGGAAATCGAAGCCGCCGCACTCGCGGGTGTTGCACTCGTAGATCGGGGAATAGCCCGCGTCGATCAGCTGATCGCGCAGCGGGGCAAGGATCTGCATCGTGGTCAGTGAACCGTCGCCCACCACCCACGCGGTCTGTTCCAGCGCGCCCTCGGCGGTGATGCCGTCGATGTCGCCCTCGGCATAAGGTCCGTTCGGCAAGAACAGGCTGTCCTCTGCCGCGGTCTTCCGCGCCTGCAATTCCGCCTCACCGGGAAAGCGCAGGGTCTCGGCCAGCGCCGGACCCGCGGCGGTGATCGCCAGCGCGGATATCGCGGCGGTCCAGCTCACCGGAAGGACCCGTGATAATCGTCGTTCGGCGCCATCGCCACGCCCGAAGCCACGCGGTTCGTCATGTTGAAGAACGCGGCCACGCTGGCGATATCGAAGATATCCCGATCGCTGAATCCCGCGTCGCGCAGGGCCTGCCGGTCGGCTTCCTCTGTCTTGTGGCTTTCGGTGGTCAGCTTCTCGGCGAACAACAGCATCGCACGCTGCCGCGCATCCAGCTTCGCGGTGCGCCAGTTGAACGCCATCCGCTCGCCAAGCACCGGGTCGCCCGACAGTTGCCGTACCGCCGCGCCATGGGCGACGAGGCAGTACCAGCATTTGTTGATCGAACTGACGACCACCGCGATCATCTCGCGTTCCAGCTTGGACAGACCGCTGTCGCCAAGCATCAGGTCGTTGTACATCGCGGTGAAGGTGTTGAGCTTTTCAACGTCGAAGGCATAGGCCTTCAAGACGTTCGGGATCATGCCAAGCTTCTCCTGGCAGACGTCGAAGTACTTTCGCGTCGCGTCCGGCAGCGGTTCGACCATGGGAAGGTCGAGTGCGAGGATCTGCTCGTCAGACTGTGTCACTTCTGCTCCGTCACCCGTGTCCCGGGCTTATTTTATTCGGTAGTGATAGTATCCGACAACCTTCATCCCGAGTGAAGAATACAGAGCATTTGCCGAGACATTTGAGCGGGTTACCGCCAGTGCAAGTGTGGTCGCACCTTGATTTTGTGCCCAGAACGCAGCGGCCCTCATCATATTGCGGGCCACGCCCAGCCTGCGCAGCGCCGGAACGACCTCTAGCGCGTGGATCATCGCGACTTTCCCGTCACAGGCAACGAAGCCGGATGCCGCTGGTTGGTCCTGAATCCGGCCCAAAAGCCCGGTTTTTGGGCATTTCACACGTTCCATAACCGCCAGTCGCGCGGGTCCGATGCCGCCTTCGGCCCAGATCTCGGCCATGATCGCCAGCGGCGGCCATGCCGGCATCGCAGAGACCGGAGGCACCGGTTCGGTGGTCAGATCCGCCACCTCGACCGCGTACAGGGCAACCGGGTCCTTCACCGCGTAGCCGTTCGCCTCCAGCAGCGTGTCCAGTGCGTCGTCTCCGTCGCGGATCATGAACAGCGCCTGTTGGCCCAGATCGGCCATCGCGGCTTCGGCGGCGGGAAGATCAGCGTCCGAGAAGACGTCGACCGCTGTCGCGGCGGAGACCCGGCTGCCGCCGCCCTGCCCGTCACGGATCATCCACGGCCCAACCCGGAACGCGCGGGCGGGGGCCCACGTCGCCTCGGTGACCGGGTAGATCGCGGAACCTTCGGGAAGGCTCACACCGAAATCCCGCCCAGCCGTGACACCAGTTCCTCTACCACCGCGTCGACCACCGCCGGGTCCTGTCCGCGCACCACGAGGTTGGTGCCGTATTTGCCGTCGCGGGTGAACGGATAGGACCCAAGCGACAGGTCCGGATGCGCCTTCGCCAACGCGCCCAGATCGGCGGCGACGTCACCCTCGGGCCGGTCGACGCGGACCGTGCGCGACACCACCGGCGCGCCGCCGGTCAACGTGGGCAGAACGCTTTCCACCATCGCGTTGAAGATCGACGGCACCCCCGCCATCACGTGCACGTTGCCCAGCGTGAAGCCGGGCGCCGCGGACACCGGATTGTCGATCAGCGCCGCGCCGTCCGGAATGCGCGCCATCCGCAGCCGGGCCTCGTTCAACTCGGTGCCGTTGCGGTCGTAATGCGCCTGAAGGATCGCGCGCGCATCGTCGCGCACGTCAATCGACGCACCGAAGGCATCGGCGATGGCGTCTGCGGTGATGTCGTCATGCGTTGGCCCGATCCCGCCCGAGGTGAACACGGTGTCATACGCCTTTGACAGAGCCTGAACCGCCGCCACGATGGCCGCGTGGTCGTCCGCCACGAAGCGCACTTCCTTCAGGTCGATCCCCGCCGCTGTCAGCTCGATTGCAAGATGGTTCGAGTTGGCGTCGCGGGTGCGTCCCGACAGGATCTCGTCCCCGATGACAAGCATTGCGGCGGTGGGGTTTGGCATGGCGGGCTCCCTCGGATTCGTCTGGAAGAATTCGTCCTACCGTGTAAGTCGGTTCCCATGCACTTCGCCACCCCTCTCGTCCCCGCCCGCCTGATCCGCCGCTACAAACGCTTCCTTGCCGACGTGCGGTTGGAGGACGGGACCGAAGTGACCGCGCATTGCCCGAACCCCGGCAGCATGATGGGGCTGGCGGAACCGGAGATGCGGATCTGGCTGGAACCGAACGACGACCCGAAGAAAAAGCTGAAATACGGCTGGCGGCTGGTCGAGCATGACACCGGCGACTTCACCGGGATCGACACCGCCGTTCCCAACCGGATGCTGAAGGACGCGCTGATCGCGCGGGCGGTGCCGGCGCTGGCCGACTATCCGCATGTCCGCGCCGAGGTGAAGTATGGCGAGAAAAGCCGCGTGGACTTCCTGCTGTCCGGTGACGGCCTGCCCGACGCCTATGTCGAGGTGAAGTCCGTGACCCTGCTGCGCCAGCCCGGCGTCGCCGAGTTTCCCGACGCAAAGACCGCCCGCGGCGCGCGCCACATGGCCGAGCTTGCCGCAATGGTGGCCGAGGGGCACCGCGCCTATGTCCTGTTCCTTGTCCAGCGCACCGACGCCAGCGAGGTCCGCATCGCCCACGACATCGACCCGGCCTACGGGCGGGCCCTGCGGGATGCGAAGGCGGCGGGCGTCGGCATCCTTGCCCACGCCTGCGGCATCACCCCCGAAGGCGTGACGCTGGGCCCCGCGCTTCCGGTTTCTACTGAGGCGCCGTGACCGAGATCGACGGGTCGTATTCGAACCGGATCTCGTGACGCGCCATGTCCATGCCCTCGGTCCACGAATTGACGAATTCGGTCATCTCCATCCGCATCATCAACCCCGTCTCGGGATCGACCCACGCATCCGTCAACGCGCCGTAGAACATGCCGTTGTCGTCCTTGTCGGTCTGCGTCCGCCACGTGTAATGCAGCAGCCCGTCCTCTTCGCCATGACAGACTGTGTCGGTCAGGTTGGCGCGGTTCTGGGCCAGCCCCTCGCGCATCTGCTCTTCCCGGCCCTCGGGCATCTGGTAGCCAAGGCTTTCCCAAGGTCCGTCCAAGGAAGGGCCGTTCCAAAGGTCCCGGTCGATCGCCATCGTAAAGTGGTTCTCGGCCGTCACCCCCGCGATGGTGTTCAGCGGCCCGTCGAACAGCGCCTCGTTCAGGCGGGTCGGATTGCCGTCGGCATCGTATTCCTGCGTGAACTGATGCAGCGGCGGGCGGGCGAAGGGGTCCATCGCACCGCCATCGTCGAACAGCGCGGCGACCTCGTCGAGGCAGGCATCGGCATGGGCGGGCGCAGCCAGAAGGACGGCGGCGAGGCAGGCGGAAAAAGTGCGAACCATGGGAGTTTCCAGAATGAAGCAGGTCAATACCCCATGCGTAGCACGGGCAGCCGGGTACGCAAACGCGGCCCGCCTCTGGTTTTGCGGACGCGGCTGGCTTATGTAGCGGGACAGTATCAAGGAATGAGGCCCCGCGTGGACGACAGCAGCCGCGGCAGGATGACCAAGGACGGCATCCGCATCTATGAACCGGGCGATTTCGCCGGAATGCACGCAGCCGGAAAGGTCGCGGCACAGATTCTGGACGACATCGCGCCGATGATCGAGGTCGGGCGCACCACCGCCGAGATCGACGCCGAGATTACCCGGCTGGTCGAGGTGTATGGCTCGACCTCTGCCACCATCGGCTACAAGGGCTATCAGCACGCCAGCTGCATCAGTGTGAACCATGTGGTGTGCCACGGGATTCCGGGCGACAAGAAGCTGAAGGACGGCGACATCCTGAACATCGACGTCACCGTGATCGTCGATGGCTGGTTCGGCGACACCAGCCGCATGTATGTCGCGGGCAAACTGCCCCGAAAGGCGGAACGGCTGATCGAGGTCACGCATGACTCGCTGATGCTGGGCATCGAGGCGGTAAAGCCGGGCAACACCTTCGGCGACATCGGCCACGCCATCCAGACCTTTGTCGAAGCCAACCGCATGTCGGTGGTCCGCGACTTCTGCGGGCATGGGCTTGGCCGCGTGTTCCACGCGCCGCCGAACGTGTTGCACTATGGCCGTCCGGGCACCGGGCCGGTGCTGGAGGAAGGCATGTTCTTCACCATCGAGCCGATGGTGAACCTTGGCCGACCCGAGACCAAGGTTCTGGGCGACGACTGGACCGCCGTGACCCGCGACAAAAGCCTCTCGGCGCAGTTCGAGCATTCGGTCGGCGTGACGGCGGACGGGGTCGAGATCTTCACCCTCTCCCCCGGCGGCCTGTTCCACCCGACCTACCAGCAGTAGATCGCCCACGGGCCGGTCAGGGACCGGCCCGCGCCTGTTCAGACGACGCCGCCATTCGCGCGCAGGGTCTGACCGTTGATCCATCCACCATCCGCGCTGGCAAGGAATCGGATGACTCGGGCGATGTCGGCCGGCTCGCCCAAACGACCAAGCGGGATCATGCCGCGAATACGGTCGACCAGTTCCTCGCTTTTGCCGTCCAGAAACAACTCGGTCGCCACTGGCCCCGGCGCGACGGCGTTCACGGTGATGCCGCGCGAACCAAGCTCTTTGGCAAGGATCTTCGTCACCGCCTCGATCCCCGCCTTGGTGGCGGCATAGGCGGCGTATCCGGGCTGGTACAATCCAACGACGCTGGACGACAGGTTCACGATCCGCCCGCCCTCCACGATCCGCGTCGCGGCCTCGCGCATAAGCCGGAACGGCCCCGCGAGGTTGGTGGCGATATGGTTGTCGAGCATGTCGTCCTTAGTCTCTGAAATGCTGCTTAGGGACATAATTCCAGCGTTGTTCACCAACAGAGCTACCGGCCCCAGCGCGGACTCGGCGGCGTCGAACAATGCCCTGGCTGCACCCGGATCCGACAGGTCCGCCTGCACCGCGGCGGCCCGGCCACCGGCTGCCACGATCTCGTCAACGACCGCAGCCGCGGCGTCCGATTTGTTGGCATAGCTGACCGCGACGGCCCAGCCGTCGGCGGCAAGCACACGGGCGATCTCGGCGCCGATCCCACGGGATGCGCCGGTTACGATTGCGGTTCGGATGGTCATGGAGAGCCTCCTTTTGTCTGGCCTTGGGCGAAAGTATGCGACTCCCCTCGGCAAACAATCGCTTGCGATTTGACATAACAATTCACTGTCAGCTAATAATCTTCGATGGACCGGATCGACCGGATGCAACTCTTCGCCCGCATCGTGGAAGGCGGGAGCTTCGTGAAAGCCGCAGCAGAGCTCGGCATGGCACGATCCACGGCGACTCAGGCGATCAAGGCGCTAGAGCAGGAACTGGGCGTTCGGCTGCTGGCCCGCACCACCCGGCACGTCAGCCCGACGCCGGAGGGCGAGGAATACCACGCCCGCGTCCGGGCGATCATTGCCGAAGTCGATGCGGCACACAGCGCGTTCAGCGCCGACAGCCCCTCGGGCCACTTGCGGATCGACGCGCCAAGCCTTCTGACCCGCACTTTCATCGTCCCCCGTCTGCCTGCCTTCCTGGCCCGCCATCCTCGGATCACGCTGCAATTCGGGCAGGGCGAACGGCTGGTCGATCTTGTCCGCGAAGGCGTCGATTGCGCCCTGCGCGCGGGCGAGCCCGAGGACAGCAGCCTAATGATGCGGCGGCTGGGCGAACTGCCGGAAATCACCTGCGCCAGCCCGGCCTACATCCAGACCCACGGCATGCCGCACAGCATCGACGCGCTGGAAGGACACCGCATGGTCGGGTTCGTGTCATCGCGGACGGGCAAGGTGATGCCGCTGGAGTTTCTGGTGAATGGCCGGTTGCAGACCCGGATGCTGCCCGTCGCCGTGTCCGCCGACAGCGCCGACACGACCGCCGATCTCGCCCGCATGGGGTTTGGGCTGATTCAGGCGCCGCGCTACCGCTTCGCGGCGGAACTGGCGCAGGGCGATCTGGTCGAGGTGCTGTCTGATGTGCCCCCCGCGCCGATGCCGCTGAACGTGCTGCACCCGCAGGACCGGCAGATTTCGAGACGGCTTGCGGTGTTCCTCGAATGGTTGAAGGACGTCTTCGCGGACCTGTCCTAACCTGACGACCGCCGGGGCGGCATTGGCGTGGCGCGCGTCAGGTTCCAGTATCCGTCCGGCCAGTGTTCCGCGCTATGCGCAGGTTCTACCGCGATGCCTCCGAACCGCGCCTCGTGCACCAGCACCGGACGGCCCAGCAACAGACAGACCGCGCCACGACATTCGATCCGCTCGTCGCTGGCCGCAACCCACCACGCAAAGCCGCCGGACAGCGCGGTGTTGCCAAATTCCAGAGCATTGCCCGCGCCGTCCGTCACCCGTTCGCGGCAGTCTTTGCAGATGTACCACGGGTAGCGCAGGAAGGCGCGCTGGGGGACGCCGCAGGCCGGGCAGAAATGCTCGTCCGGATCGCTCACAACCCCAGCAGTCCCGGCAGGTCGGACATCCGGTGGAATGGCTCTGCCCCGACCGCTTTCAGCCGCGCGCCGTCGTTGTGCTCGGCGTACCCCATCGTCCGCATCCCCGCGCGCACCCCGGCAGTGCAACCGGTGGCGCTGTCGTCGACGACCGCGCATTGCTCGGGCGGAACGCCGGCGTCGCGAGCGGGTTTCAGATACAATTCGGGGTCCGGCTTTGCGACGCCAAGCGAATGCGCCGAATACAAAACAGGCTCTAAACGCGCGTATAGAGCCGGATGGCCGCCCAACGTGATCGACATTTTGCGAAGCGACCCGTTCGAGCCGACGGCATAGGGAATGCCCGCCGCATCAAGCTGATCGAGCACGTCTTCGATCCCGTCGACCAGCGGCGTGCCCTTGGCGAGTTCCGCGTACATCTGCTCGTAGAAGGCATCGACCCAGCCCTCGGGAATGGCGGCCCCCATCTCGCGCGCCGTTTCGCCCACGCTGGCCATGGTGCCGCCCACGAAAACCTCTTCGATCCGGTCAAGAGTCAGGTCCAGCCCCCGCGCCGCGAGGTCGTCGCGCAGCAGCCGGTTCGTGATCGGCTCGCTGTCCACAAGAACGCCGTCGCAGTCGAAGATCACAAGGGAAGGGCGCATCGGAAGCCTGTCAGTTGGTCATGGAAAGAAGAGTCAGCCTGCCGACCGCTCGAGAAACGTCACGTGTGTATCACCGTACCGACGGGTGTCGAGCAGCTCGAACCCCTCGGGCGCGGTCTGTGGCCCGTTCTCCTCCCACACGATCAGGGCGCCGGGCGCGATCCAGCCACCAGTGACAGCGGCTTCCAGCGCCTTCGCGCCAAGGCTTTTGCCATAGGGCGGATCAAGGAAGACCAGCGTCGCAGGCGCATCCGTCACCGGACCAAGCCGGGTTGCGTCACGCTTGATCAGGGCGGTGCGGTCCGCGCTACGGGTCAGGCCGATGTTCTCGCGGATCAGCGCGCGCGCCTTGCCGCCGTCGTCGACGAAGGTGACATGCGCCGCGCCGCGCGACAGGGCCTCCAAGCCCAGCGCACCGGTCCCGGCGAACAGGTCCAGCACCTCGGCCCCCTCGATCGGATCGCCGAAATGCCCGCCCGACAGCACGTTGAACAGCGACTCGCGCACGCGGTCCGTGGTGGGCCGCAGGTGCGCGCCCGCATCGCCCTTGCCGACCGAGGCCAGACGCAGCCCGCGCATGGTCCCGGCGATGATCCGCATGTCAGCCCCGCAGCAGCGTCTTCAGCTCGGTGTCCGGGTTCGCGATGGCCTCGGCGTCCGGGTTCTTGCCCATCTCCAGCAGCCGCTTGCCCACCATGTAGCTGCGCGCGTCGTTCATCGAGTCGACGGCAAGAAACTGGTCGCCCTTGAAGTACCAGAACGACACCGCCGCGCCCTCGCCACGCGTGATGATCCGGTCATAGCCGGTCGACAGCCCCGCGATCTGCAGCTTGCAGTCGTACTGGTCGGACCAGAACCACGGGTAAGGCATATAGTCCTTGCCCGCGCCCAGCATGTTCTCGGCCACGCATTCCGCCTGATCGATGGCGTTCTGCACCGACTCCAGCCGGATGCGCCCACCCTTGTACGGGAACGAGGCGCAATCGCCCGCGGACCAGATATCCTCGTCCGAGGTGCGGCCCTGCGCATCGGTCTTGATGCCGTTCTCGATCTCCAGTTCGCAGGCTTCGGCCAGCGCGATGGCGGGAGCGATGCCGATGCCGACGATCACCACGTCGACGGCCAGTTCTTCGCCGTGGCTCAGGACCGCGCCCGAAACATGATCGTCGCCCACCAGTTTCTGAAGGCCGACGCCCTCGCGGATGTTCACGCCCTTGTCGGTGTGCAGCGCACGGAAATAGTCAGAGGTCTCGGGCGATGCGACGCGTTGCAGGATGCGGTCGGCCATCTCGACGACGGTGACGTCCATCCCCGACTTGCGGGCGACCGCGGCCGCTTCCAGCCCGATATAGCCACCACCCACGACCAACGCGCGGGCACCTTCCTTGAACATCGGCGCCATCGCGTCGACGTCAGCCAGCGTGCGCACGGTGAAGACACCCGGCAGGTCGCCCCCGATCGCGGCGGGCAGCCGGCGCGGGATCGAGCCGGTGGTCAGCGCCAGCTTGTCGTAGGGAATGCGCCGGTCGCCGGCGATCACTTCCTTGCCGCCCCGGTCGATGGTGTCGACGTGCAGGTCGATGATGACCTCGATGTTGTTTTCTTCGTAAAACGTCGCGGGCCGCAGGTACAGACGCTCCTGTCCGACGTCGCCCAGCAGGTAGGCTTTCGACAGCGGCGGGCGTTCGTAAGGAAGCGCGGGCTCTTCGCCGATCAGGGTGATCTTGCCCTCGAAGCCCAGCTTCCGCAGCTTCGCCACCAGAGATGCCCCGGCCTGCCCGGCCCCGATCACAACGATATCGTCCATCCGCCCTCTCCCAGTACCTGTCACGTGCCGAAACCTTCCTATATCTACCGTCAGAGGAATGGCAATCAGGGAAGGATGCCGCGAATGGCACTAGAAGTGGGCGATACGTTTCCGGGCGGAACGGTTCTGACGCTAAGCGATGACGGACGGCCGGCTCCGGTCGAGCTGGGAGAGAAGCTTGAAGGCCGCAAGGTGGTGATCTTCGCCCTGCCCGGCGCCTTCACCGGCACCTGCTCGACCGCGCATATGCCAAGCTTCGTGCGCACCGCGGACGAAATCCGCGGCAAGGGCGTGGACGAGGTGATCTGCCTGTCGGTCAACGATCCGTTCACCCTGTCGGCCTGGGGCACCCAGCTGGGCGCCGACGATGCCGAAATCACCATGCTTGCCGACGCCGGTGGCGAGGTGACCAAGGCGCTGGGGCAGGACTTCACCGCGCCGCCCGCCGGGCTGTATGGCCGGTCCAAGCGCTATGTTTGCGTCGTCGAGAACGGCAAGATCACCCACGTCGGCGCCGAGCCGAACCCGGGCGAATGCCAGATCTCGTCCGGCGAGGCGGTGCTGGAAGCGCTGTAAAACACGAAACACGGACCGGGCGCGCAACGACCACAAAGCGCGCCCGGCCCACATGGCGCGGGCCCGCCGCCGGGCTTTCCATCGGGCCGGCGCTATGGCATGGGTCGCGCGATGGTGCAGACCCGAAAGGAGGCCCAGATGGCCGACCGCGACCGCCCGCTCTATGCCGTCCTGATCGACGCCGACAACATCCCCGCCAAGTTCGCCGCGCCGATCCTGAAGGAAATCACCACCTTCGGCGAACCCGCGCTGCGGCGGGTCTATGGCGACTGGTCGTCAGGCCGACTGTCGGCTTGGGCGAAAGAAGTGCGGACGCTGGGCATGGTCGCTCATCAGGAAAGCGCGAACACCGTCGGCAAGAACGCCAGCGACATCGGGCTGGTGATCGACGCGATGGACATCCTGCATACCGGCCGGTTCGACGGCTTCGTGCTTGTGTCGTCGGACAGCGACTTTACCGCGCTGGCCAACCGTATCCGCGAACAGGGTCTCGACGTGATCGGCATCGGCGAGGGCAAGGCCCCCGAAAGCCTGCGGAACGTCTGCAACCGCTTCGTGCTGATCGAGAACATCATCGACGAACCCGAACCCGTGAAGGGCGCGCCGCCCGCTCCGGGCAAGCAGCAGCCGACACAGGCGATCCCGCTGATCTTGCGGGCGATGGACAAGATCCAGCAGGACGACGAGTGGTATGCGCTGGGCCAGATCGGCCAATACATCACCGCAGACAACCCCGACTTCGACACGCGGACCTACGGCAAGCGCAAGCTGTCGGACCTTGTCGAGGGGCTGAAACGCTTCGAGACGCGGAAGACCGGCAATCAGCTTCAGGTGCGGCGGCTGGATTAGTCTTTCCGGCCGTAACGGGCGAGGAACATCTCAACCGCGCCCCGGATCACCCGGCTGACCTCGGCGTCGGTGAACCCGTCACGGATGCCCAGAACCCACTCGATGTGAAGCCCGGCCTTGCACAGTTCGATGAACTGCTCGGCGGCGAAACCCACGTCGTCGATGTCCAGCTCGCCCGCCTCTATCCGGTCCTTCAGGTAGCAGACCAGCGCGCCGCGGGCGCGGGTCGGGCCAGAGTTGTAGAACTCCCGGCCCAGTTCCGGAAACCGTTCGGCTTCGGAAACCGCGATGCGAAAGGTCTGCCGGCCAAAGTCGGACAGGAAGAATTTCGTCATCTCGGTCGCCGCCTCGAACAGCACGTCGCAGGCGGGGCCAGCCATCTGGATACGCGCCACCGCGGCCTCGGCCTGCCGCTGGCATTCGCGCTGAGCGACCTCCATGAACAGCCGTCGCTTGTCGGGGAAATAGCTGTACAGCGTCGCCTTCGACACCTGCGCGGCGCGCGCGATGTCGTCCACGCTCGCCCCCTCGAAGCCTGCGCTCAGAAAGATTTCGCGGGCGCCCTCGACCACCTGGTCGAACTTGCGGCCGTGCTTGATGTCACCCATTCCGGCGGTCATTTCATCCCCGTCCAGTGGACTTTATGAATATAAACCGAACGGTTCAGTTCCGACAAGGACGGCCGCGCCGAAAGGCGGTAAGTTGCCCTTGTCATTGCGGAAGCAATCCCTACTTTAGAATTATTCTAATCTATGGGTGCAGACATGATGCCAGCCTTCGGACGCCGGCGCTTCCGGGACCTTTCAGAGCAAGAGATCCTTGCGCTTGCGATCTCTTCGGAAGAGGACGACGCGCGGATCTACCGCCAGTACGCCGAACGGCTTCGTGCGGAATTCCCCTCCAGCGCCGCCGTGTTCGACGGCATGGCCGCCGAGGAGGACGGGCACCGGCAAAGGCTGATCGACCTGCACCGCAAACGGTTCGGCGAGGTCATCCCCCTGATCCGTCGCGAACACGTTGCGGGATATTACGCCCGCCGCCCCGTCTGGCTGGTCGAGAACCTGCCGATCGAGCGTATCCGCGAGGAAGCCGAAGCGATGGAGCGGCAGGCGGAACAGTTCTACCTGAACGCCGCAAGCCGGATGCAGGACGCCGAAACGCGCAAGCTGCTGGGCGATCTCGCTGCCGCCGAGGCGGGGCACGAGCAACGGGCGGACGAACTGATCCGCGAGCACCTGAGCGATGAGACCCGCGACGAAGAGGGCCGCGCCTCGCACCGGCAGTTCGTGCTGACTTGGGTGCAGCCGGGGCTGGCGGGGCTGATGGACGGGTCGGTGTCGACCCTTGCGCCGATCTTCGCCACGGCTTTCGCGACACAGAACACGTGGACCACCTTCCTTGTCGGCCTTGCCGCGTCGGTCGGCGCGGGCATCTCGATGGGCTTTACCGAAGCCGCGTCGGATGACGGCGAACTGTCGGGCCGGGGATCTCCCCTGAAACGCGGCATCGCGTCCGGCGTCATGACGGCGCTGGGCGGACTGGGCCACGCGCTGCCTTACCTGATCCCGCATTTCTGGACCGCGACCATTATCGCCACCATCGTCGTGTTCGTCGAACTCTGGGCGATTGCATGGATTCAGAAACGCTATATGCAGACCCCTTTCCTGCGCGCCGCTTTTCAGGTCGTGCTTGGCGGGGCGCTTGTTTTCGCGGCAGGCGTGCTGATCGGCAGCGGCTAGAACCTGCGATTACCCGCCGAGGACCGGGCAAGGCGACCTTGCGGAAGGTCGCGGGGCCGCACCATCCGGGAAATCGAACGGGGGCCATTCCGGCGGAACGGACAAGCTGCTAAGGCGAGTCCATGGTCGAGATTTTCCTGAAGACGTTACCTTTCTTCCTGCTGATCGGCGTTGGCTACATCGCCGCGGCGACAAAGTTCTTTTCCGAGGCCGCGGCGAATGCCCTGACCCGGTTCGTCTTCTTCTTCGCGCTGTCTGCGATGCTGTTCCGCTTTTCGGCCAACCTCAGCTTCGGCGAGGTGTTCGACGGGCGCTTCATGCTGGTCTACCTCGCCGCGACCGGCGCGGCCTACGTCGTGTTCACGCTGGTCGCCGTGTGGCGCAAGGTACCTGTCGCCGAGGCTGCCGTCGAAGCGCAATGCGCCGCGATCGGCAACATCGGCTTCCTCGGCATCCCCATGCTGGCGCTGCTGATGGGCGAAGCCGCCGTCGGCTATATCATGATGATGCTGGCCATCGACCTTGGCGTGTTCGGCTCGCTGATCGTGATCCTGATAACCGGCAGCCGTGAACGCCTGTCCCCCCGCGTGTTCAAGACGGTCGCCATTGGTCTGGTCAGCAACCCGATGCTGGTGTCGATCTTCGCGGGCTTCACGGTATCCGCGCTTGAGGTGCCGATCCCGGTGCCCGCGAACGAATTCCTGACCTTGCTTGGCAACGCCGCCACACCCGGCGCGCTGTTCGCCATCGGAGCCTCGCTGGCCAGCAAGTCGGCCGAGCGGCTGTCGGTCGCCGCGTGGCTGTCTTTCGGCAAGCTGATCGTTCACCCCGGCTTCGTGGCGCTGGCGGCAATCGTGATCTGGCCGGTGGAACCCTACGCCGCCGCCGTCATGGTGGCCTCGGCCGCGCTGCCCACGGCGGGCAACATCTATATGGTGGCGCAGTACTACGGCGTCGCGCCGCACCGGGTGTCGGCGACCATCCTGATCTCGACCGCCGCGTCCATTGTCACCGTCTCGCTGGTTTTGGCGTGGCTTGCCGAATGGACCGCCTTCCAGTAGCCAGACCGCAACATCACGGGGCAGCAGCCAAGCGGAGGATCCCATGGAAACGAAATCGGAAAACGCCTGTTTCGGGGGCGTTCAGGGGGTCTACACCCACGCCGCCGACACCACGAAATGCGATATGACCTTTGGCCTGTTCCTGCCGCCGCAGGCAAAGGACGGGGACGTCCCGGTGCTGTGGTACCTGTCGGGCCTGACTTGCACCCACGAGAATGCGATGACCAAGGCCGGCGCGCAGGCTTGGGCCGCAGAGGCCGGCATCGCGCTGGTCTTCCCCGACACCTCGCCGCGCGGCGAAGGCGTGGCGGACGACGAAGCCTACGACCTCGGTCAGGGCGCGGGCTTTTACGTGAACGCCAATCAGGCGCCTTGGGACCCGCATTTCCGGATGTGGGACTATATTTCCGACGAACTGCCGAAATTGTTGTTCGGAGAGTTCCCGCTGGACCCGGACCGGCAGGGCATCACCGGCCACTCGATGGGCGGTCACGGCGCGCTGACGATGGCGATGCGGCTGGAAGGGCGGTTCCGCTCGGTCTCTGCCTTCTCGCCGATCTGCAACCCCACGAAAAGCGACTGGGGCCGGAAGCAGCTGACCGCCTATCTGGGCGAGGATCACGGCCAGTGGGCGGCGCATGACGCAAGCCTGCTGATGGCCGAGAAGGGCTTTGACGGTCCGGTGCTGATCGACACCGGCATCAACGACCAGTTCCTTGACCTGCTGAAACCCGAGGCGCTGGCGACCGCTATCGCAACCCGCCGCCAGCAGGCCGTGTTCCGGATGCAGCCGGGCTATGACCACAGCTACTTCTTCGTCTCGACCTTCATGGCGGACCACGTGGCGTTCCACGCCGAAGAGCTGCTTGGCTGAATGGGCGCCGCTGCGGACATCCGCGCCGCGTGGGCGAGGTTCGCCGACAGACGCGAGCGGCATCCGCAGCACACGCTGTTCACGCATCCCCTGCCCGCCTTTCCCTGGCCGGAACGGCGGGCGGTCAAACCCGAGCCGCACGTCGCCATCGTGACGCCGTGCAAGGACGTGGCCCTAACACTTCCCACTTATGCCGCCCTGATCGACGGGCTGGCCTATCCCAAGGACCGCCTGCACTGGATCGTGCTTGAAGGCGACTCGACCGACGACAGCGAGATCGCCGTGCGCTCGATGCTTGGGGTCGCCGGTGGCTACGCGTCGACACGGTTCCTGAAACACAACGTTGGGTCCGGCCATGTCCGCGCCAGCCGGACCGAGGCCGGGCTTCAACGCGCCCGGCGCGCCGCCATCGCTTCGTGCCGCAACCGGCTGCTTGAGGCCGCGATGCAGACGCCCGCAGAGTACGTGCTGTTCATCGACGCCGACATGGCGGAAATCCCGCCCAACGCCGTGGCCCGCGCGGTTGCATGGAACGCGCCGGTATTGGCTGCAAACTGTCTTCGGCATCAGGGCGAGAGGGTATTCGACCGCAACTCGTTCCGCTATGTCCGGCCGCCCAGCGACCGCTCGGTCCGGCGCTTTCTGCGGGACGGCCTGTACCAGCCGCCCACCGGTTTCTTCCGGCACTACCCGTCGCCCGGCGACGGCCTGCGCTCGCTTAGCTGCGTTGGCGGCACGTTCCTGATGATCCGACGCGACGTCATCGAAGCGGGCGCGGAATTCCCGGAAACCCCCTACCAGCTGCATATCGAAACCGAGGGCTTCGCGCTGAAGGCCGCGGACCTGGGCTTTGGCAGCTTCATGGACGCGGACCTGATCGTCCGCCACGGACCTCACTGATGATTTATGTCGACGCGGATGCCTGCCCGGTGAAGCAGGAGATCGAAAAGGTGGCGACCCGCCACCGTGTTCCTGTGACGCAGGTGGCGAACGGCGGCCTCAGACCGTCTCAGAACCCGCTTGTAGAGACTGTTTTCGTCCCCGAAGGCCCGGATGTCGCCGACATGTGGATCGCCGACCGGGCCACCACGGGCGATATCGTCGTGACCTCGGACATTCCGCTGGCCGCCCGCTGCGTCGAGGCGGGGGCCATGGTGCTGAAGCCAAACGGCGAGCAACTGACCGCGACCAACATCGGCAATGCGCTGGCGATGCGCGACCTGATGGCCGACCTGCGCGCCGCCGATCCGTTCCGGCAGGGCTCGGGCAAGGGCTTTACCAAGGCGGACCGCTCGCGGTTTCTGCAAGCCCTGGAAGACGCCCTGCGCCGACGCTGACCTTTCCATCCCTTCCGCCGCCCGCTACCACTTGGGCGCGAGAATATGGAGGCCCGGAATGGCAGGCATCGAGGCAGTCGTTTTCGATTTCGGAAACGTCCTGATCAAGTGGAACCCCGAAGAGTGGTACGACGCCCGGATCGGGCGCGAGGCGCGCGAAAAGCTGTTCGCCGAGGTGCCGCTGGAAGAGATGAACCTGCGGTCTGACCGCGGCGAGCATCTTGCCGACCTTGTCGCCGAAACCGCCGCGCAACATCCCGAGCACGCCGATAGCATCCGCGCCTGGCACGACAACTGGATCGAGATGGCGCAGCCCGACATCCCGCACAGCGCCGTCCTGTTGCGCGCGCTGCGGGCCAAAGGCGTGCCGACCTTCGCGCTGTCGAACTTCGGCATCCCGACGCTGGCCCTCGCCGATGTCGCCTATCCGGTCCTGACCGAATTCGACCGCCGCTTCATCTCGGGCGAGCTGCGCACCATCAAGCCGGAACCCGAGATCTACATCCACGTCGAGGAAGGCACCGGCATCGCCCCCGAGGCGCTGCTGTTCACCGACGACCGCCCCGAGAACATCGAAGCGGCCCGCGCCCGTGGTTGGCAGGTCCACCTGTTCGAGGGACCGCAGGGCCTTGCCGACCGTCTGGTGGCCGAGGGCTTGCTGACCCCGGAGGAAGCTGCGGCATGACCGTCCCCGTCATCCCCTTCGCCGAAGCCGAAGCCCGCATGGACTGGCACGCGCTGACAAAGGCGCTTGCCGCCGGGCATAGGCTGCCGAAGGCGACGCTGGATGACACCTTCCTGTATCGCGGCGACGACACGCTTCTCAGTCGCAGCGCATGGATCAGCGGGCTGGGGATCGCCGTGAAATCGGCGACGATCTTTCCCGGCAACAAGGCGGCGGGCCTTGGCACGGTGAACGGCGGCGTGTCGCTGTACTCGGACACCGACGGCCTGCTGCAGGCGATCATCGACTTCCACCTCGTGACCAAGTGGAAGACGGCGGGCGACAGCCTGCTGGGCGCGTTGAAGCTTGCCCGGCCCGACAGCCGGACGATCCTGATCGTCGGCGCTGGCACCGTGGGCCGCAGCCTGCGCGAGGCCTATGGCGCGGGCTTCCCCAACGCTCGGTTCCTCGTCTGGAACCGAAGCCCAGAGGGCGCAAAAGCGCTGGCCGCCGACTTCGACGACACCGAAGCGGTGCCGGATCTGGCGGACGCCGTCGGTCAGGCCGACATCGTCACCTGCGCCACCATGTCGACCGAACCGGTGTTGAAGGGCGACTGGCTACGCCCCGGCCAGCACATCGACCTTATCGGCGCCTACCGCCCCGACATGCGCGAGGCAGACGACACCGTGATGCGGCGCGGCCGGATCTTCGTCGACAGCCGCGACACCACGGTCGGCCATATCGGAGAGATCAAGACCCCGCTCGCGGACGGCGTGATCACCCCGGACGACATCGTGGCGGACTATTATGACTTCGGTTCGGGCCGCTTCGCACGTGGCTCGGACGACGAGATCACCGTGTTCAAGAACGGCGGCGGCGCGCATCTGGACCTGATGACCAGCCGCTACATCCTCGACGCCTGGACCGCCTGATCAGGCGGCCAGCGCCGGTTTGCGGATCGCGAGCGGTTGCTCACGCACAGGAAGGTGGACGATGGCGCTGAACGCGCCGATGCCGATGCCGACCCACCAAACGGCGGAATAGTCACCGTAGATGTCGTACATCCGCCCACCCAGCCAGACGCCGAGAAACGAACCGATCTGGTGGCTGAGGAACACGATCCCGTACAGCGTACCCATGTAGCGCAGCCCGTAGATATGGGCGACAAGCCCGCTGGTCAGCGGAACCGTGGCCAGCCACAGCGACCCCATGACCACCGCGAATACAAGCACGGTCACGGGCGTGATCGGCAAAAGGATGAAGAGCGCCGACGCCACGGTGCGACCGACGTAGATCAGTGCCAGCAGGTATTTGCGCTGGAACCGGTTGCCCAGCCAGCCCGCCGTCAGCGTGCCGACGATGTTGGCCAGCCCGATCACCGAAATCGCCACGGCGCCCAGCGCCGAGGTCGACGAAACACCCACCGCGGCCAGCGTACCCGACGGGTCGATGGCCGCGCACATCTCGGTGATCATCGCGGGGAAATGCGCGGTGATGAAACCAAGCTGATAGCCACAAGAGAAGAAGCCAAGGAAGATCAGCACAAAGCTCGGATCGCGGATCGCGCGCCCGAGAATCGCGCCCATGCTTTCTTCCAGCGCCGCGTTGCTGGCAGGCTGGGCAACGGTGCGGAACATCGGCAGGCACAGCAGCGTGCCAAGAATCGCGGCGGCAAAGACCAGGAAGACCGACTGCCACGTCATGACGGTCATCAGCCACTCGGCCAGCGGCGCGCCGATCACCTGACCGGCGGACCCGGCGGCGGTGACGATGGCAAGCGACATCGACCGGTTCCCGTCACTCGCGGCGCGGCCCACCACGGCCAGCAGCACACCGAAACCGGTCCCGGCGATGCCGAAGCCCACCAGCCCTTCGTAAACCCAGTGCTGCGCCGGGGTGACGGCAAACGACGAAAGCACCAGCCCCGCCGCATACATAAGCGCGCCAAGCACCAGCGCCCGACGGTCGCCGAACCGCTCGGCGAATGCCCCGAACAAGGGCTGGCCGATCCCCCAGAAAAGGTTCTGGATCGCAATTGCCATCGAGAAATCGGTCCGCATCCAGCCGAACTCTTCGGCAATCGGGATCTGGAACACCCCGAAGCTTCCGCGGATCGCGAAGTTGACGATGATGATCAGGCAACCACCGATCAGGATTGGGGTGACAAGCGGGGCGCGGGTCGTGGTCATGCGGGAGGGCTCCGTAAGGCCGGGCGAAACTCTGCCGATTTCGGCGGAGCGTCAAATCGTTTTTCGTGCGCCTGTTCATCATCTTTCCTTATCCAGCGCGGCGGACTATGGGTGCGCCATGGGCGAGAACCTGACGGATATCTACGAGACCCGCGTCAGCGCGGGAGAGATCAAGGCGGACCCGGCGCAACACGCGGTTCTGCCTGCGCTCGACCGCATCCGTGCGCATTTCGAGACCGCCCCGTCGCAGAAGAAGGGCCTGCGCGGCCTGTTCTCGAAAATGCCCGAACCGCCGAAGGGGCTGTACCTGTGGGGTGGCGTCGGGCGCGGCAAGTCGATGCTGATGGACCTGTTCTTCGGCGCCGTCCCGATCGCCGAGAAGCGCCGCGTCCACTTCCACGCTTTCATGCAAGAGATCCATTCCGGCATGCACGAGGCCCGGGGAACCGGCGTCGAGGACACGCTGCGGCCAGTGGCCGAGAAGGTCGCCGACGAAGCGCGGCTGCTGTGCTTCGACGAAATGCAGATCACCGACATCACCGACGCGATGATCGTGGGCCGCCTGTTCGAGATCCTGTTCGCGCGTGGTGTGGTCATCGTGACCACGTCGAACCGGGTGCCCGACGATCTGTACAAGGACGGGCTGAACCGCGCGCTGTTCCTGCCCTTCATCGAACTGATCAAGCAGCGGATGGAGGTCCACCACCTGCAGTCGCCCAACGACTACCGGCAGGACCGGCTGGCCGGCTCCGATGTCTATTTCCACCCCGCCAACGCCGAGGCGCGGGCCGAGATCGACCGCCTGTGGCACGACCTGACCGGCGGCGACTGGGAGGCGCTGACGCTGACCGTGAAGGGCCGGCAGGTGGTGCTTCCGGGCTACTCGAACGGCGTCGCGCGGGCGGAGTTCTGGGAACTCTGCGGTCGAATGCTGGGTCCCGCCGATTACCTCGCCGTGGCCGAAGCGGTGCGGGTGCTGATCCTCGAGGACGTTCCCCGCCTTGGCCGGTCCAATTTCAACGAGGCGAAACGCTTCGTCACGCTGATCGACGCGCTCTACGAGGCGAAGGTGCGCCTGATCGCCAGCGCCGCCGACACGCCGGAACAGCTTTACATCGAGGGCGAAGGCGTCTTCGAATTCGAACGAACCGCCAGCCGCCTGCGCGAGATGCAGTCCGCCGACTGGGCGGCAGGAGCGACCTGATGCGTGCCTTCGTTGCCATCGACCTGCCCGAGATCGTCCGAGATGTGCTCGAGGATCTGCAGGACCGCATCCCCGCCGGACGCCTGCTGGACCCGGACACGCTGCACCTGACGCTCGCCTTCCTTGACGAACAATCGCAGGAGTTGCTGGAACAGCTTCATGACGACCTGTCGTCGATCCGCGCCCTGCCGTTCGAGGTCCAGCTGCGCGGCCTCGGCACCTTCGGCACCCGCGCCCCACGCGTCGTCTGGGCCGGGATAGAGACGCAACCGGCGCTGACCGCCCTGCACGAAAAGGTGCGCGGCGCGGCCCGGCTCGCCGGCATCGAACTCCGCCGCGAACGCTACCGCCCGCATGTGACGCTGGCCCGCCTGCCGGACCGGCTGGAGCCGGGAGACCTCGAGAAGCTGCGCAACTTCCTGGAACGCTGGCAGAACTTCCCCTGCCCGCCGTTCGAGGTCGCGGGCTTCACGCTGTTCCAGTCGATCCTCACCCCCGACGGCGCGATCCACGACCCGCTGGCGGAGTACCCGTTCTAGACACATGCGAGGGGCCAGCCCCTCGCGCTCCCCGAGGTATTTCGAAAGAGAAGAAGGGCACAGGCGATGCTGCTTCTTCTCTTGTAAAATACCTCGGGGGGAGCGCGCGAAGCGTGCGGGGGGCAGAGCCCCCTAGCCGGTCAGATCCTTGAACATGACAAGCGCGTCGACATACCCGGTTTCGGGGTGCCGGAACGCATTCGGCAGCCGCCCGACCACGTCGAACCCGGCGCGCTGCCATGTGTCGACGGCGCGGGTGTTGCTGGCGAGCACGAAATTGAACTGCATCGCGCGGTAGCCCAGCGCAACCGCCTGTTCCAGAGAATGCGCCAGCATGGCGCGGGCGATGCCGCGTCCGCGCGCCGCGGGCGAGGTTGCGAAACCGCAGTTGCAGACATGCGCGCCGCCGCCCGGCTGGTTGGTCTTGAGATAGTAGGTCCCAAGAATCTCGCCACCCGCTTCGGCCACGAAGCAGTGGTTCGCCGTCCAGTAGGCCAGCGCATCGGATTCGGAGATCTCGGGATCGACCGCGTAGGTGTCCCCCGCCCGGAAAATCGGGCAGAGGATGTCCCACACAGCCGCCGCATCGGCGGCCGCATAGGAACGGATTTCAATCGTATCGCCCATCGCCGTAGGGTGCGGTTTCAACCGCACCCCTCAAGGCTCAGTACAGAACCACCGACCGGATCGATTCACCCGCGTGCATCAGGTCGAAACCCTTGTTGATGTCGTCCAGCGGCATGGTGTGGGTGATCATCGGGTCGATCTCGATCTTGCCGTCCATGTACCAGTCGACGATCTTCGGAACGTCGGTCCGGCCCTTGGCGCCACCGAAAGCGGTGCCCTTCCAGACGCGGCCCGTCACCAGCTGGAACGGGCGGGTCGCGATCTCGGCCCCGGCGGCCGCGACGCCGATGATGATCGATTCACCCCAGCCGCGGTGCGCGCATTCCAGCGCCTGCCGCATCACCGTGGTGTTGCCCGTGCAGTCGAAGGTGTAGTCGGCGCCGCCGATCAGGTCGCCGCGGCGTTTCGTGAGGTTCACGATGTAGGGAACGATGTCCTCGCCGATCTCTTTCGGGTTCACGAAGTGGGTCATGCCGAATTTCTCGGCCATTTCCTTCTTCGCCGGGTTCAGGTCGACGCCGATGATCATGTCGGCGCCCGCAAGCCGCAGGCCCTGGATCACGTTCAGGCCGATGCCGCCGAGGCCGAACACGACGGCGGTCGAGCCGATCTCGACCTTCGCCGTGTTGATCACCGCGCCGATCCCCGTCGTCACACCGCAGCCGATGTAGCAGATCTTGTCGAACGGCGCGTCCTCGCGGACCTTCGCCACTGCGATCTCGGGCAGGACGGTGTGGTTCGAGAAGGTCGAGCAGCCCATGTAGTGCAGGATCGGATCGCCATCGAGCGTGGTGAAGCGCGAGGTGCCGTCGGGCATCACGCCCTGACCCTGCGTGGACCGGATCGAGGTGCAGAGGTTGGTCTTGCCCGAGGTGCAGGAATAGCACTCGCGGCATTCCGGGGTGTACAGCGGGATCACGTGGTCGCCGGGCTTCACGGTGGTGACGCCTTCGCCCACTTCCATGACGACGCCCGCGCCCTCGTGTCCGAGGATCGCCGGGAACAGGCCTTCGGGGTCGGCGCCAGACAGCGTGAATTCGTCGGTGTGGCAGATACCGGTGGCCTTGATCTCGATGAGAACTTCGCCGGCCTTCGGACCGTCAAGGTTGACGTCCATGATCTCAAGCGGTTTGCCAGCGGCGGTGGCGACGGCGGCGCGGGTTTTCATCAGTGGCCTCCCAGAGTTACAATCGTGAAAACCCTTAGCGAATGCCGAGTGGTTTGCAACCTTTGCCGCGAGGTGACGATATGAGGAAACTGGTTTTGCTTGGCGCCTGTTGTGCCGCGATTGCGGGCTGCGAGCGCGTGTTCGAACCCCCGGCGCCACGCCCTCCGGCGGCGGTCGAGCCCGATGCCTGCGGAACCGGCCAATACCGGTCCTACATCGGCAAGCCGGCGTCCGAACTTCAGGGGATCGTGTTCGTCAGCCCGATGCGGGTGGTGCCGCACAACGGCATCGTGACGATGGATCACAACCCGGCGCGCATCAATTTCAACCTCGACCCCGAGGGCCGGATTCTGACCATCACCTGCGGCTGAGATCGTGGGACACCCCGGCGGACGCGCGAGCGCACCGCCGGGGCAGAAAGCGTCACTCGCGGTAGGCGCGGTGACAGGCCATGCAGGTCGGGCCGATCGCCTGCATCGCGGCGCCGATATCCTCAACCGAGGCGATCGAGCCGGACGCATCGGACGCCGCGGTTTCCAGATCGCCGGCCTTGGCGGTGAAATCGTCCCAGTTCTCCCAGATCGCCGGCAGCGCCTCGGACTCCGGATCGTCTTCCTGCGGTTCGAACAGGGCGGGCACCATCGCGGCTTCTTCCGCGATGGCGGCGGCGGCGGCATTCGCGGCGTCGGCGTTGAAATCCGTGGTGCCCTTGGCCATGTCGCCCAACGTCTTCAGGTTCATGCCGATGGTCGACATCGAGTCCATGCGGGCTTTGACCGCCTCGTTCTCGACGGCGGAATGGGCAATGGCGGCGGTTGCGGCAAGGATGGCCGCGGCGCTGGCGATGCGAATGGATTTCTTCATGTGAACTGGCTCTCCGATAGCTTGCTGCGTTGCAGCTTAGAGGGCTTTCGTAACGCCGCAATCAAATCCGTCATAAATTACCCGTGATCGGTCAGGGGCTTCTGACGGCTCGGGGCGGCTCGACTCGGTGGGGCGACTCACCGTACAGTGAGAACGTATCAGGAACATTTGTCGTGCTGCCCGCCATGTCGATCCGCCGAATCCTGTCGCTGTGGTTTCCCCGGCTTGCCGCCGAGCGCCTGCTGCGCGCAGGCGGCGGGTATCTTGACGCGCCCTTCGCGGTGGTGGGCGACCGCAACAACGCGCAGGTGCTGGTGTCGCTGTCGGCGCGCGCCTCGGCCGAGGGGCTGCGGGCGGGGCAACCCTTGCGCGACGCGCAGGCGATGTGCCCCGGCCTGATCACCCGGCTGGCGAACCCGCATGCCGACGCCGTCTTCCTGTCTGCGCTGCGGCGGTGGGCCGGCAAGTTCTCTCCGTGGGTGGCCGAAGAGCCGCCAGAGGGGCTGATCATCGACCTGACCGGCTGTGCGCACCTGTTCGGCGGCGAGGCGGAACTGGTCAGCCAGGCGGAACTGGACTGCGCCGATCTGGGCCTGACGGTGCAGTCGGGCATCGCCGACACGGTGGGCGCGGCCTGGGCGCTGGCGCGCTATGCCGGGCGGGCGCCGGGCGCGGTGCGGTCGGGCGACGCCATCGACCAGGAGGCCTATGCCACCCGCGCCCGCGCGGCCAAGCGGCGCAACTGGGAACGCGGCGGCCCGCCCCCGCCCCGCCACGGGGTCGAGGCGCGCGGCGGGCGCATCGCGGCGGGCGGTCAGACCCGCACCGCGTTGGCCGAGCTTCCGGTCGCGGCGCTGCGGATCGACGCGGACACCGCCGCCAGCCTGTCGAAGCTGGGCCTGCGCACCATCGGCGATCTGGTCGGCGTGCCCCGCGCCACGCTGGCGCGCCGGTTCGGTCAGCCGCTGGTGCTGCGGCTGGATCAGGCGATGGGCCAGACGCCCGAGGCGGTGTCGCCCGCCAAGCCGGTGTTCCATTTCGCGGTGCGGCTGACCCTGCCCGACCCGATCGGGCTGGACGAGGACGTGATGGCCGCGATCGACCGTCTGTTGCCGGAATTGGAGAAGCGGCTGGTCGAGAAGGGACGCGGCGCGCGGCGGCTGCGGTTACAGCTGTTCCGCGCCGACAACACGATGCAGACCGTCGAGGTCGGCATGGCGCGGCCCTCGGCCAGCCCCGATCGTATCCGCCCGCTGCTGATCCTGAAGCTGGACGAGATCGACGCGGGCTATGGCATCGACTGCATCCGGATCGAGGCGCATGTGACCGAACCCGTCCACGCCCGCCAGCATCGCGGCCACATGGACGCGGCGGCCGAGGCGATGACCCGGCTGAACTCTGACATGCGGCTGGACGACCTGATCGGGCGGCTTGGCGCGCGGATCGGGCTGGAGCGGATCAGCCGCGCCCATCCCGCCGACAGCCATATCCCGGAAAAGACCTCGCATCGGGTCGCTGCCGCTTGGTCAGAGCCCGCGAAGAACTGGCCGCTGCCGCCGACGCCGCGCCCGCTGGTTATGTGGCGGCCCGAGCCCGTCAGCGCCCCGGACCTGCCCCGCCCGCCGGCCGGGTTTCGCTGGCGCGGGCGCACGATGCAGACCACCGCCGCCTCGGGGCCGGAACGGATCGCGCCGGAATGGTGGCTGGACGAGCCCGAATGGCGCACCGGGGTGCGCGACTATTGGCAGGTGACGGCCGACACCGGAGAGCGGCTGTGGCTGTACTATGCGCATGGCGGCGCGATGTCGGGGGGATGGTTCTGTCAGGGGCGGTTCGCGTGACCGCGCCCGCGCGCTATTCCACCACGCGGATCAGCTTCCGCTCAAGCACCCGCAGCACCGTCTTCAGGTCATGGCCGCGCTTGAGTATCTGCCCATCCATCCCGATCACCGAGTACTGCCCCTGTTTCAGGCGCAATCGCGGATGCTTTTCGATACGGTACATGGGGCGTTCCGCGGTGCGTCGGAAAACCGAGAACACGGCACAGTCACGAAGGGCGGAGATCCCGTAGTCCCGCCACTCACCGGCGGCGACCATCCGGCCATACAGCCCGAGGATCGTGCCCAGTTCCCTGCGGTCGAACGAAACCTGTTCCGGAATCCGGCGTGACGCGGGAAACGGGGTCGGCGTCTGGATCGTCATACGAAACAGATTGGGGTCATGCCCCGGTTAAATCAAGCGTTTCGATGCACTTCCCCGACCGCGCGTCACCTCAGACCGTTAACTTTGCCCATTTCCCGCCGCAAAAAGACCCCGCGCCGGGCACCGCTGCACCATTCCGCTGCCGACATGAGAGGCGAAAACAATCTTGTCGCGAGCGGGAACGATCACGGGGTCGGTTCATAGCCCCCACACCTCCGCCTCCGGGAACGTCCCGCTCGCTTCAATCCCACACATCGGAAAACAGGGCCTCGGCGGTCGGCTTGCATCTGGCCTGCGGTCGCGAAATCCCGCCGGGCGGCTGTCCTTACGGCAAGAACGCTTTAACTTTACCTCTGTTCGCTTCATCAAGGGAAACAAGGTTCCCTCGCGTCGGAGTCTGAAAGATTCAGCCCCTGCCCCGCATGACGTCCGTGCTTCCGCTTACGGACCCGGCGCCGCCCCTGACGGCGCAGCTGTCCAGCCCGGAACTGGCGGTGATCGTTCCCACGTTCAACGAGGCCGGCAACGTCGCCGAATTGGTGTCGCGCATCGAATCCGCGCTGGACGGAATCGCCTATGAGTTGATCTTCGTCGACGACAACAGTCCGGACGGCACCGCCGAGCGTATCCGGGACCTTTCCCGCGACCGGCCACACGTGCGCTGTCATCAGCGGATCGGGCGACGTGGCCTGTCTGGCGCGGTGATCGAGGGCATGATGGCCACCACCGCACCCTTCGCCGCCGTGATCGACGGCGACATGCAGCACGACGAGACCCGTCTGCGCGCGATGCTGGACCTGTTGCGTTCGGGCGCCGCCGACGTTGCCGTCGGCTCTCGGTACGTCGACGGCGGCGGCACCGGAAACTGGTCCGAGGACCGTCGCCGCGCGTCGGAACTGGCGACGCGGCTGGCGCGGCGCATGACCCGGCTGGCGCTGTCCGACCCCATGAGCGGCTTCTTCATGCTGCGGACGGATGTCCTGCGCGCCCGTGCGCCCCGGCTGTCGACGCAGGGCTACAAGCTGCTTCTGGATCTGCTGGCGACGCCGGGCGAGCCACTGAAGGTGCGAGAGATCCCATACGTCTTCCGCGCCCGCACCCGCGGCGAAAGCAAGATGGACAGCAAGGTGCTGATCGACTTCCTCGAATTGCTGCTGGCCAAGTCGCTGGGCCGCGCGGTTCCGGTGAAGTTCATCCTGTTCTCGATGGTCGGCGCATTGGGCGTCGTGGTCCACATGGTGATCCTGTCGCTGGCGTTCCAAGGCCTGGACCTTGGCTTCGGCGCCGCGCAGGCACTGGCGACCTTCGTCGCGATGACGGTGAATTTCTTCATCAACAACGTCTTCACCTACCACGACCGCCGCCTGCGCGGCTGGAAGCTGTTGCCGGGCTGGCTGTCGTTCTGCGCCGCGTCCGCCGTGGGCGCGTTGGCGAACGTGGGCGTCGCCGTCTACCTGTTCGACAGCTTTGGCGCGGTCTGGTGGGCCTCGGCGCTTGCGGGAATTGTCGTGGGCGCGGCGTGGAACTATGCCGTGACGGCGCTTTACACCTGGAAATCCTAGAACGTGCCGCCGACCGCGCGCCTTCTGGCATGGACCATCGCGTTGGCGCTGCCGGTAATCGCGCTGGCAGTCGGGCTGACCCATGACCACGCGGATTACCTTAAACAGTGGCTGATGGCGGCCGAGGGCGTCGATCCGTGGATCACCGCGCTTGGCGGCCGGGAACTTGCCGCGCCGAACGCCTATGGTCCGCTGCACCTGCTGCTGGCCCCGCTGGCGGCTTGGCACCCCCTGCTGCCGAAGTCGGTCTTTGCGCTGTGCGCCGTGCTTGCCTTCGCGCTTCTGCTGACCGAGGCAGGTCGTCCCGACGCGCGCCGCGTCCTGTATGTGGCGCTTCTGTTCCCGCTTGCTCCGCTCGTCGTGATCGCGGTCCTGATCTATGGCATCAACGACATCGTTCCCGCGCTGCTGACGATGGTGGCCTGCGCGAGCTTTGCACGGAACCGGCGCACCACCGCAGGGATCCTTCTTGCCTTCGCTGGTCTCTACAAATTCTACCCGCTCTTGTTCGCGGGCTTCCTGACCTCTCGCGGAGACGGCAGACTGGACCTGCGCGTGCCGCTTGTCGCCGCAGCGGTCTTCGCGGTCGGCATGGCGGCGGCCTACGCTGTGTGGGGCGAAAGCCTGCTGACCCCGCTGCGTTTCGGGTCGGACCGGCCACCGAAGATGCTGTCGATCCTGCGCCTGTTCTATCAGTTCGAGCCGCTCAGGACCTCGGGCTGGATGGAATTCCTGCTGGCCAAGAACAGCCTGTTCGTCTTGGCAACAGCCGTTCTGGTCGCGCTGCACGGCTGGCTGGCGCGGCTGGACTGGGAAGTCACGCTGCTGATCGGCATCCTCGCCGTCTTTGCCGTCTACAAGGTCGGGCACGCTCAGTTCTACGTGACGTGGATCGGGGTGCAGGCCTGGATCATCGCCCGGTCACACGACACTACGCCCGGCCGCGTTGCGCGGGGCTTCCTGCCGCTCGCGGCAATTCTGTCCCTGTACGAATTGCTCTATTTCGCCAGCAGCTTCACTCATGACGGCCACCTGGGCGGGCCGTGGTATCCGCTGCGGTGGGGCGGGTCCGTGCCGTTCCTCCTGACCCTCGGCTGGTGCGTCTGGCAGACACGGGAACAGCTGTTTCGCCCGTGGCGCCGCCCCTCGGGATTACGGCTTTAGCCGAGCCGCCTGCGATGGGTCACCGGCCCGTCGCCCTGCGCCTCGATCCGCAGAATGGCCTTGTCCAGAGGCTCGTACGCGACGGCCATGTGATGTGCGTTGGCATGCAGGATCACGTCCGGGTCCACCACCATCGCCACATGGCCCTTCCAGAACAGCAGGTCGCCGCGCATCAGCGGCTCGGCGTCCGGGATTTCGTGACCCAGCACTTCCTGCTGGTCGCTATCGGCGGGTGCCTTGATGCCTGCGGCCAGCAAGGCACCCTGCACAAGCCCGGAACAGTCGATCCCACGCGCGGTATTGCCGCCCCACAGATAGGGCGCGCCGAACATCAGTTGCGCGGCGGTCACCGGATCGGCGAACCGCTTGTCGATCGGCCAGAGGTGCGGCTTGGGGATATAGTACCCGTCCGCCGTCTCGAAGAATTTCGGCTGATGCGTCATTACGCTGACTTGCGCGCCGAACGACAGGTCCATCACCTGCGGAACCTTCATGTCCGGCTCGGGATAGGCCTGCGAGCCGGGAACCGCCACCCAGTGCGTCGGCGCGGGATCGGCAGGGCCAAGATCGCCTTCGGCCACGTAGCCCACGTAGTCGTCCTTGGCCGCCTGAACATAGGCAAAGCCCTCGTACCGTTCGTAGACGGTGACGGCATCGCCCAACAGCAACTGCCGGTCACGCCGCCCGCCCGGGCTGCGCCACAGGTCGGCGACGGCCACCGCGATACGCGCCGGCGTGCCCTCGACAAAGGCTGTCGCCTCGACCTGACCCTTCAGATGCGCCGCCGCGACGCGGCCGTTCGCGGGAAGCAGCCGGCGGTCGGTCACAGGCCCAGCACCCCGGGCAGCGCTTGCAGGATCGCCCGCGCGCCTTGTCCTACGCCGCCCTTGGGCCGCGCGGGCGCCCCCGCGGGCTGCCAGCCGTAGATGTCGAAATGCGCATATCGGGCCGTTTCAGTGACGAAACGGCGCAGGAACAAGGCGGCGGTGATCGACCCCGCGAAGCCGCCCTTTGGCGCGTTGTCCAGATCGGCGATGCCGGGCTCGATCATGTCCTCGTACGGCGTGTGATAGGGCATTTCCCACACCGGGTCCGCGATGGCGGTTCCGCCCGCCCGGATCGCCGCCGCCAGCGCCGGGTCGGTGGCGTAGAACGGCGCGATATCCGGACCGACAGCGACCCGCGCCGCGCCGGTTAGCGTCGCCATCGAGATCAGCAGGTCCGGCGGCGTCTCGTCCGCCAGTGCCAGCGCGTCAGCCAGCACCAGCCGACCCTCGGCGTCGGTGTTGTTGATCTCGACCGTCAGGCCCTTGCGCGAGGTCAGGATGTCCTGCGGACGGAACGCGTTGCCCGCGATGTTGTTTTCGACCGCCGGCACCAGCACGCGCAGCTGCACCGGCAGTTTCAGCGTGCCGATCATGCTGGCAAGGCCCAGCACGGTCGCCGCGCCGCCCATGTCTTTTTTCATCAGCCCCATCGACGCGCCGGGCTTGATGTTCAGCCCGCCGGTGTCGAAGCAAACGCCCTTGCCGACCAGCGTGACGGTCGGCCCCTCGGTCCCCCAGCGCATGTCGATCAGGCGCGGCGCGGATGCGGCGGCGCGGCCGACCGCGTGGATCATCGGGAAGTTCGCCTCAAGCAGTTCGCCGCCCGTGGTCACCTCGATCTCGGCCCCGATGTCGGACGCCAGATCGCGCGCCGCTTCTTCCAGCGCGTCCGGCCCCATGTCGGCGGCCGGCGTGTTGATCAGGTCCCGCGTCAACGCCTCGCCCGCCGCGATAGCCTCTAGCCGAGCGGCATCCACGCCGTCGGGGGCGACCAGCGCCGCGCCTTCCGGCGCCGTCGCCCGGTAACGGCCGAAGCGATAGCGCGACAACAGCCAGCCCAGCGCATTCTCGTCCCGCTGGCCGGGTTCAAGCGGCGTGACCAGCCGATACGTGCCCTCCGGCAGGGCGGTTTGCGCCCGCGCCAACGCGAAACGGCCGCGCGCCCGGTCCGCGGCGGTGCCGAAGCCAACGGCGGCGGCGTCGATCCCGCCATCCTCTGCCGGGATCACAAGCACCTTGCCCAGCGCCCCGTCAAACCCGTTCGCCTCTGCCCACAGGCGGACCCGATCGGGTTGCGCGGCGGCCCAGCCCTCGGCCTCGTCCCGCGGGACGATGTGCAGCGGGATGGCGTCGGGGCTGTCGGAAGCGAAGCGGAGAGACATGGAGCGAACCTTCAATTCATGGATCGCCCAGACCCTAGCCGTTCCCCCTGCCGCGGCAAGCCCCCATCAGACCACCGGCACCTGCGCGTCCCAGACCGCGCACAACGACCCTTCGCCCAGCCGTTGCAACCGCTCGACGATCGCCGCCAGCGCCGCTTCGTCGCCCGCTGCACACAAAGCGATCACGTCCCCGGCGACGTCGCGAACCTGCGGCATGCCCAGCCGTTCCGCCGTGCCCTGCAGCGCCAGCGCCCGCATCCGCAACGCGCGCCGGTCGCCCATTTCCCAAGCCACCCGCGCCTCTTGCAGCAGCAGCGCAAGGTCTTCCATCGCGATGCCCAGCGCGATTTCTCCATGTTCCGGACCCAGCCTTCGCCAGAACCGTTCCAGCCTGTCGAACTCCAGTCCCACGACCTCGGCCGGTCGCAGTTTGCTTACCCGCATCGCCCTCTACCCCGGTGGAAAGCCCGCTCACCCACCTTCCTCTTGCACGACGCGACCCAAGATTTCGTTGATCCGGCTTTGAATTCTCGCTCGAATTTCTTGAAAATGCGTCCTAGGAGAAGTCAGGACGCCAGTTGCGGAGAACGAGATGAAAGAGGCCAAGCCCCTGCCAGCCTACCTGTCCACCCGCTATCAAGGGTGGAAGGCGACGACCTATTCCGAGAACAAGGCGTGGTACCGCCGCCTTGCCGAAGAGGGTCAGCGCCCCCGCGCCATGATCATCTCGTGCTGCGACAGCCGGGTGCATGTGACCGCGATCTTCGAGGCCGATCAGGGCGAATTCTTCATTCACCGCAACATCGCGAACCTCGTACCGCCGCACAAACCCGACGGCCAGCAGCACGGCACCTCGGCGGCACTGGAATACGCGGTGACCGCGCTGAAAGTGGCCAATATCGTGATCATGGGCCACTCAAGCTGCGGCGGCGTTCAGGGCTGCCACGATATGTGCTCGGGCGAAGCGCCGGAGCTGGAGGAAGAGTCGTCCTTCGTCGGCCGCTGGATGGACATCCTGCGCCCCGGCTATGAGAAGGTGAAAGGCATCGAAGACCGCGCTGAACGTCTTAGGGCGTTGGAACAGCAGGCTATTCTCACCAGCCTTGAGAACCTGATGACCTTCCCCTTCGTGGTCGAAGCGGTCGAGAACGAAAAGCTGTCGCTGCACGGGGTCTGGAACGACATCGCGAATGGTGAACTGCTTTGCTATGACCCCAAGTCCGAAAGCTTCGTCCCGGTCTGATCCGGGGCGGCCTGCGACCTCATCGGCATTTGTGTCCCGCCGCAATGGGCTATATCGGAACGTGACACGGCTAACCGGGCGGATGAGATGACGGAAAAGACGACGCATTTCGGCAACGAAACCATCCCCGAGGAGGAAAAGGCCGGGCGCGTTCACGGCGTCTTCACCTCGGTTGCATCGAAGTACGACGTGATGAACGACGTCATGTCGGTCGGCATCCACCGCGCCTGGAAAGACGCGATGATGGACTGGCTGGCGCCTCGGGACGGCCAGCGCCTGCTGGACGTGGCGGGCGGCACCGGTGACATCGCTTTCCGCTTCCTTGGCCGCGCGCCCGGGGCCAGCGCCGTGGTCTGCGACATGACCGAGGGCATGCTGATCGCGGGCCGCAAGCGCGCCGACGCCGAGAAGATGGCCGACCGGCTGGACTGGGTCGTTGGCGACGCGATGGCGTTGCCGTTCGAGTCGAACAGCTTCGATGTCTATACGATCAGCTTCGGCATCCGGAACGTCACCCGCCCGCAAGAGGCCCTGAACGAGGCCTATCGTGTCCTCAGGCCCGGCGGGCGACTGATGGTTCTGGAATTCTCGCAGCTTCCCAACCCGGGGATGCAGAAGCTTTACGACATGTACTCTTTCAACGTGATCCCGCGCATGGGCCAGTTGATCGCGAACGATCGCGACAGCTATCAGTACCTTGTGGAATCGATCCGCAAATTCCCCGACCAGGAAACCTTCGCCGGCATGATCCGCGACGCCGGGTTTGATCAGGTGAAGTACCGCAACCTGACGATGGGCGTCGCCGCGCTGCATTCCGGCTGGAAGATCTGACCCTTGCGCGGACCCCACAACATCTGGCGGCTGGTCCGCACCGGCGCGACCATGGAGCGCACGGGCGCGATGGGCGTCGTGCTGGACGCGATGGACGCGCCGCCGATGCTGCGGGCTGCCGCGCGCATTCTGGGCTGGCCGTTCAAATGGCTGGGATATAGCGGCGATCCGACGATGCCGCCGGTCACCCGGGCGCTGACCGCGCTGGGCCCGGCCTACATCAAGTTCGGCCAGATCCTGTCGACCCGCCCTGACGTGGTCGGCGCCGATCTCGCGAAACAACTTCAGGTTCTGCAGGACAAGCTGCCGCCGTTTCCTGTCGTGGTCGCGAAGAGGACCATCGAAACCGAATTGCAGCACCCGGTGGAAGAGATCTTCTCCGAGTTCTCCGAACCCGTCGCCGCCGCCTCGATCGCGCAGGTGCATCGCGCACGGCTGGTCGACGATGGCCGCGAGGTCGCGGTCAAGGTCCTGCGCCCCGGGATCGAACGCGCCTTCCGCAAGGACGTCGACGCCTTCTATTTCGCCGCCGATATGATCGAACTGCTCTCCCCCGCCTCGCGCCGCCTGCGCCCGCGCGATGTGATCGAGCATTTCGAAGGCGTCGTTTTGGGCGAACTGGACCTGCGGATGGAAACGTCGGCAGCCGCCGAGTTCGCAGCGAACACCGCTGGCGACGAAGGGTTTCAGGTGCCGCAGGTCGAATGGTTCCTGTCCGGCCGCCGCGCGATGGCGCTTGGCTGGGCCGAGGGCATCGCGTTGAACGACCTCGACGCGATCGACGCTGCGGGTCACGACCGCCGCGCGCTGGCCGAGCGCGTGCTGCAACTGTTCCTGCGCCACGCGCTGCGCGACGGCTATTTCCATGGCGACATGCACCAGGGGAACCTGAAGGTTGCGCCGAACGGCGACCTTATCGCGCTCGACTTCGGGATCATGGGCACGATCGACGAGTACACCCGCCGGGTCTATGCCGAGATCCTGTTCGGCTTCATCCGCAAAGACTATCGCCGCGTGGCCGAGGTGCATTTCGAGGCCGGATACGTTCCGGCCGATCAGGATGTTGACGCCTTCGCCCGCGCGCTTCGGTCCGTGGGCGAGCCGATCTTCGATCTCGACGCCTCGCGCATGTCGATGGGCCGGCTTCTGAACCACCTGTTCGAGGTGACGGAACGGTTCGGAATGGAAACCCGAACCGAGCTGATTCTGCTGCAACGCACGATGGTCGTGGTCGAGGGCGTCGCCCGATCGCTCGACCCGCATATGAACATCTGGCGTGTCGCCCAGCCGGTCGTCGAAGATTACATCAAGCAGAACGTCGGCCCCCGCGCTCTGTTGAACGACCTGTCCAGAACGCTTGCCGTCTTGTCGCGGATCGGCCCGCGCCTTCCGGAAATGGCCGAAGCCGCTTTGACAGACCGCAAGGGCGAACCGCAGCGCCCGGCGCAGCCGACCTATTGGCAGGCGCTGCTGTACGCCGCGATCGGCGGCGGGCTGGTCGCGTTGGGCGTCTGGATCGGCGTGGTCATCTGATGCGCGCATCTACGGTTCCCTGAGACCGGTAACCTGATCAACCGGCACTTCGATCCCGCCCGCCGTCACCAGCACCGCCTGATCGCCACCGCCGCGCGCCTCGGTGATGCGCGTATAGATTTGCGCCGTCTCGACCGCCTCAAGCCCGTCCTCCGTCCAGCTTTCAACGGTGAACCCATAGCGCCCTTCCGGGACGGGAAGCCCGCTCGCGGTGGCGCCGTCCCATTCGATCTGCGCCGCGCTGGTTGGTATAGCCACGCGCTGAACCTCAAGCCCTTTGCCATCCCGGACAACAAGGAATGCCTCTGTCGCGTTGGGATCCGGGTCCGAGGCAACGGTGATCGCAGAGCCATCGAAATAGGCATCGACCGGCGCGCGCGCGTCTTTGCCGATCCAGTCGGCATAGGGACCGATACCGGAAAGCCCCATTTGGGACTGCAGCTGCTCCAGCAGCTTGTTGGTGTAGACGGCCTGTTCAACGCCAGAAAACGTGGCGAGTTGAACGGCAAAATCCTCTGCTTTCACCGGATTGAGCGGGTCCTGATTCTCCATCTGAACCGTGAGCATCTTTAGAAACGTCTCGAAGTCGGACGCGATCGTCGGTTCGTCCGTGGCCCGCACCGGCGCCGGGTCCGCTGAAAGGACGGTGGCAACCGGCGATGTCTGAGTCTGCGTGATCTCCATTCGGGTAACCTCCTAAAGCCGGATATCCATCCTGTCGGTAAGCGTAATCCTCACCGGCGCGGGCTCGGCTGTGTCAGCCATATCCGGTGCCCCGCCACCGGATCCGCCACCAGCGAAGCCCTGTCCGCCATTTGCCGACGTCCCCTCGCCGCTGAACCTGAAGCTGACATCGCGATAGCCGAGTTGCCGGAATTCCTGCGCCAGCGTCTCGATATGCCGGCGCAAAAGCTCCGCCGTTTCGCTGCGCTCGACCGCCAGCGAGACCTGCATCGCCCCCTCGCTGCCCGCCATGGTCATACGGACTCGCCCAAGCTCGACCGGCTCCAGCACCAGCTCAACCGGCCGGTCCGGGTTGCCGCGCGCGGCCTCCAGAAGCTGGATGGCCAGTTGCCGGGGCAAGGCGGGGTCGGTCGCTATACGCGTTGCAGGCAAAGGCAGGGTGCGCTCTTCTGTTGATGAGGCCGCGGACATTTCCATGGCAGGGCCGTCCGGCGAGACGCTGAATACGCCACGCTCCATCTCTGCCAAAGCCTGCGGTGCCGAAACAGCGGGTTGGACCGATGGCATACCCGCAGCCGCCGGCACCATGGTCGGCGCCGGTGGTGACATGGGTGCGGCGGATTCCATGCGAAGTTGCCCCTCGCTGGTCGGCTGCGCTGTCCTTCGGTTCGAAACGGGCAAAACCGCAGGAGGTCCCGGAACGGGCGCTACAGCCGGGACAACATGCGGAGCCGGTTCACGAGGCAGAGGCGCGTCGGACTTTCCCTGCTCTGGAACGAAAACTAACTCAGGACCCACACCGGCTGCTGGCACCGCTGACATACCGGCCTGTCCCGGCCGCGTGTCCAAACGGCTCTCTGCAATGGTCCGTGCGGGGCGCTCGGCGCGTAGGGGCTCAATCACGCCCCCGGCTTTGCTGGCATCCCCGCCGGGCACCTTCCCATCGCCCGAGCGCGGGCTTTCCGCCGCCAATCCATCGACAGTTTGCGATCGCATCGATCTTGCGAGTTCCGGGTTCGCTGAGATGGACGTTTCCGAAACCGACTCGACGTCGACCACAGATGCTGCTGCCAGGCTGTTCGGCACTGGCATCGTGGCCGTCGCCGTATTGGGTAACTTATCGGAGTAGGCGGTTTTGTCGGGGTCGCGGGCCCCGTCAACCGCCCTGTCGGACTCACCCGCCATCTTCGCTGGCGCGGAAGCGATTTGAGACAATTCGACTTTGCCGGGAAGCGATCCGGCATTCACCCGCCCCGCCTCCCCCAAAGCGCCGGGTGTATCCGTTGCGACGCCGAGAGCCGTCGCGGCAAAGCCCAATCTGTCCGCTAGCGGAACCACCGCCACTGTCGAGTCCGCGATCCGGTCGGAAACCTCACCTTTAGGCTCGATGTTTATCTCAATTTTCATTGAAATAATGGATGCCGTCGACCTATCGGGCTTTGAAAGCGCCGTCGTCTCCTCGAACCCATCGACGTCTTCACCGGGAATTTCTTCGCGATTCACTTGCACAGGCGTTGGTGTGGCTTCGACGTCAGATCCCTCAATTGTTCTGTGTTTTCCAAGGCTTTTCAGATCGAGGTCATTCACAGATGTGCCTGCCAGAACCCTTGCGGCGTCCGGCGCGACCGCGCCTTCCACGCCCTCGTCCATTGCATCAGACCCGGCGCTTTCGTCCTGCATAAGGAAAGACGAAAATGGCGTCGCGGCCTGTGTTTCTTTCTCAGCCGCACCGCCTGTCAGGCGGGCGGCACCCTTTCCTGGCGCGGAGTTCAGGATCTCTGTCGTCTGGATAAGCTGCATCATCTGCCCCGGGCGTTCTTCCTCGGCCAACGGGACGCTTATCTTCGAGATTGATTACCAGTTCTTTACCGGTGGCGGTGCATAGAAGCCCAAACTAGTTCGCATTTAAGGAACCGCCGGATGCCCGTCATCGAAGGACCACCCGCCCTGCCCATCGCGCGAACCGCCCCTCCGGTCGACGACGACGCGCCCCTGCGCGAAGCGGCGCGCGCGCTTGAATCGACGTTCTTGGCGGAAATGCTCAAAGCTGCACGGTTCGGCGAGGCGCGGGACGCCTTCGGCGGGGGCGTTGGCGAGGATCAGTTCACATCTTTCCTCGTTCAGGCGCAGGCGACCGAAATGGTCGCGGCAGGCGGGATCGGTTTGGCCGAATCCCTTTTCGAAGCGTTGAAGGACCGTCGCGATGGCTCTGTTTGAAGCCGCTGATCCAGTGTCTGCAATGGAAGACCTGCTGGCGCGCGAGCGCGCGGCGATCTTGCTTGGGGACTTCCCGGCGCTCGACAAGCTGGCGAGGGAAAAAGAGAGGATGGCATCCCGACTGCAAGGCGCCGCGGCAGATCCCAGCAGCTTTGAGCGGCTGCGCAAAATGTCGGATCGAAATGGCCGACTGCTGGAGGCGACGCGAAAGGGGCTCGTCGACGCCCGCCAGAAGATCAAGGCGCTGGACGCTCCGCAGCAGCTGCATACCTACGACGCCTCTGGTCGACGGACGATCCTGACCCAAAGCCCCAAGGCATTGAAGAAACGAGGATAGCCCATCTGCGCGGCACCTTTGCCGCCGTCGGGCCGATGCGGTGTTAATGATAAGTTTTAGCGAAAACACCCGAAGCGGACGCGGGAAATTCACATTCTATTACCGATTTCGTCCGAGAAACGGCGTCGCACCCGACGGGGTGGCGCGTGATCCGAACACCCTCACGCAACAGTCAGAACGGCATTGGAACCGCCCCGACGGGGCGCAATCGGAACCCGGCGCGAAAATCCGCGCCGTTCGAATGAAGGAACAACTCTATGTCGAGTATTCTGACGAACACCAGCGCGATGGTCGCGCTGCAAACCCTGCGCGGCGTCAATGCCAAGCTCTCGATGACCCAGAACGAGATTTCGACCGGCAAGTCGGTTGGCTCTGCCAAGGACAGCGCGTCGATCTGGGCCATTTCGAAGGTCATGGAATCCGACGTGAATGGCTTCAAAGGCATCTCGGAAAGCCTCTCACTGGGCCAGTCCACCGTTGCCGTCGCGCGGAATGCCTCGGAAACGGTCACCGACCTGCTGACCGAAATCAAAGGCAAGATCGTCGCGGCGCAGGAAGAGAACGTCGACCGCGCAAAGATCCAGACCGACATCCAGGCGCTGCGCGACCAGATCTCGTCGGTCACCGGCGCCGCGCAGTTCAACGGGCTGAACCTGATCTCCGGCACCGACGACGTGAACATTCTGTCGTCCCTCGACCGGTCGTCCGACGGCAGCGTCAGCGCCTCCAACATCACCGTTTCCCGGCAGGACCTGACGACCGATGCCGGCGTTTACGGCACCGGCACTTCGCTGGCCGCGAACACGACCGACAGCGCTGCCGCGGTCGTGAACACCGCGATCCAGTCCGACACGGTCATCGCCGGTACCATCGTGATCGGCGAACAGTTCAACATGCAGATCGCTGGTGTCACCGTCAGCTACGCCGCTGCGGCCGCCACCACGGCTGATGTTGCGGGCGGTCTGGTGTCTGCGATCAACGCCGCCGGGATCGAGGGGATCACCGCTGTCCTGAACACGTCGACGGTCGAAATCTATTCGACGACCAAGTTCGAAGACGTCGATATCGTTGCCAGCACCAACTCTGCCGCCGGTACGTTCAACATCGACGCTGGCGGTGCCTCGGCCAACGCCACCGGGACCGTCGCCGCACGGGCCGAGACCGTGACGTTCTCGACCACCGCAGGCGTCAGCGAAGGGGACGGCTATCGCGTCACCATCGGGTCGGCGAACTACGACTACATCGCCGGCAAGAACGAAACGTTCGAGGATGTAGCGCGGGGCCTGAAGCTCGCCATCGACGCCGCAGCCGTCACCGACATCGCGACCAACGTGATCCAGGACAGCACGACCGACGCCTGGGTGCTTCAGGTCGACAACGACGGCACCACGCTTGCCTTCTCGTCGACCGGCGCCGCCGGTGGCGAGGCGACGGGCGGACTGTTCGGTCTGGATGACATCGACGTCACCACTGACGAAGGCGCAGACGCTGCTCTGGGCAACATCGAGACGCTGATCCAGAACTCGATCGACGCCGCATCCTCCTTCGGCTCGGACGAGGGCCGGATCGAAACCCAGACCGAGTTCGTTCAAGGCATGATGGACTCGCTGAAGGCCGGTATCGGGTCGCTTGTCGACGCCGACATGGAAGAAGCGTCGGCCCGGCTTCAGGCGCTTCAGGTGCAGCAACAGCTGGCAATCCAGTCGCTGTCGATCGCCAATCAGGCGCCGCAGTCGATCCTGTCGCTGTTCCGCTAAGCCCACGGTCGGGGCGCGGCAACTCCGCGCCCCTGCTTAGCCGCGGCTTCGCCCGCACCCAGCCTTTGCACTTTTCGGGAAGGATTCCGACGTGAGCGCCCTGCACATGGCTCGAACGGCCTACACCAACTCTGCGGCTCCGATCCGCACCCACCAGGGGAACGAATACGACGCGTTCGCAAGAATAACGCGCCGGATGAAAGAAGCCGCCTCTAGCGGCAAGCCCGGGTTCAACGCGCTGGCCGCCGCGATCCACGAGAACCGCCGACTTTGGACCTTGCTGGCCGGGGATGTGGCCGACGCTGGGAACACGTTGCCGGAACCACTGCGCGCACAGATCTTCTATCTGGCGGAGTTCACCAACCATCACAGCCCCAAAGTGCTGTCTGGCAAGGCCGGCGTCGACATCCTGATAGAGATCAACACGGCCGTGATGCGCGGCCTGCGACAGCAAGAGGCCGCCACACCATGAGCGGGCTGGTCCTGAAACTGGGCCCGCGCGAAAGGGTCCTGATCAACGGCGCGGTCATCGAGAACGGCGAACGTCGCTCGCGGCTTTCCATCGTCACGCCGAACGTCAACATCCTGCGCCTGCGCGACGCGATCCATCCGGAAGAGGTCAACACACCTGTTCGCCGGGTCTGTTACATTGCCCAGTTGGTTCTGTCCGGCGACGCAGAGCCCGAGGAAGCGCGAATTCAGCTGCTGCGCGGGATCGAGCAACTAAGCCAGGTTCTTCGCGACAGCGACAGCCGGGCACAGCTCGCCGCGGCGACAGAGGCCGTGATGGATGCGCAATTCTACCAGGCGCTAAAGGCGTTGCGCACATTGATGCCCCGGGAGGAGCGGCTGCTGGCCGCGATGAAAGAATGACATATACGCCGGTCGTGCCCATCGGTGGATATGCCGGGTGGGCGTTTCTGACGCGCACCCGGACCGACCAGCAGGCGGCGTTCGACAATTCCGCCGCCATGCGGCGCAACACCGATTACTTCGCAGAAAAGATCGGTGAGGTTCAGACCGCCGAGGATCTCGTGGCGGACCGACGGCTGCTGCAGGTCGCGCTTGGCGCCTTCGGCCTGGATGAGGACATCGGCAGCAAGTACTTCATCCAAAAGGTTCTAGAGGATGGAACCCTGAAGGATGACGCGCTGGCAAACCGGCTGTCGGACAAACGTTACCTTCAGCTTTCCAAAGCCTTCGGGTTCGGTGACTTCGATACGCCCCGAACCGCTTTGTCGACCTTCGGCGACGAGATCGTCAGCGCCTACCGCGAAAAACAGTTCGAGATCGCGGTCGGTGAACAGGACGAATCGATGCGGCTTGCGCTTGGGCTGGACGGCGCCCTGTCAGAGATTGCCGAGCGGGACACGACGGAGAATGGCCGATGGTTCACGGTGATGGGGCAGGCGCCGGTACGGCGTGTGTTCGAATATGCGCTGGGCCTTCCCTCTTCGGTCGGCGCGCTCGACCTTGACCAGCAGTTGACGATCTTCCGTGACCGTGCCGCCTCGCGTTTCGGCGATGGAGAAGTCGCGCAATTTACCGACCCCGCGAAACGGGAAGAGCTGGTGAAACTGTTCCTTCTGCGCAGCCAGACGGAAACCTTCACGTCCAGCCAGTACGGGCAAAGCACCGCCCTGACCCTGCTGCAGAACGCGGGCGGTGCTGGCGGGCTGCTGAACATCCTGACAGGATAGCGCCGATCAGCCTGCCGGGTCGTGCCCCAGACACGCCCGCAGTTGCGCGAAGCTCTGGTCGATGCCGCCCCGGGCATTCTCGGCAAGGAAGGCATCCAGCGCCGGAAACACACGGATCGCGGCATCGATTTCCGGATCAGAGCCTGCGGTGTACAAACCCGCCTGGATCATCATCTCTGACCGGTCGTAGGTGCCAAGCCGATGACGCGCTTCGGCGATCAGAGCATTCTCGGCCTCTGTCGCCGCCAGCGGCAGCGACCGCGATACCGAACGTAGCAGGTCGATCGCCGGGAACCGGCCCCGCTCCGCGATGCGCCGGTCAAGCACCACATGCCCGTCCAGTACGCCGCGCAGAATGTCGGCTACCGGTTCCTCCATATCCGACCCGGCGACCAGCACGCTGAAGACCGCCGTGATGTCGCCGCTGGTCTCGGTCCCGGTGCCCGCGCGTTCGCACAGGGCCGTCACAAGATGCGCCGTGGACGGAGGATAGCCGCGCAGGCTGCCACTTTCGCCCGCCGCCAGCGCGACCTCGCGATGCGCATCGGCAAAGCGGGTGACCGAATCGGCCATGAAAAGAACCTGCCGGCCCCGGTCGCGAAAGTGCTCGGCAACCGCCATCGCGGTCCATGCACAGCGGCGCCGGACCATGGGCGAGGTGTCCGAGGTCGCCGCAACGACCACCGCGCGCTTCATCCCCTCGGGGCCCAGCACCCGCTCGACGAATTCGCGCACCTCGCGCCCGCGTTCTCCGATCAGGGCGATTACGACGATGTCCGCCTGCAGACCAAGGGCAAGCCGTGCCAGCAGGGTCGACTTGCCCACGCCCGAGCCCGCGAACAGCCCGATGCGCTGACCACGGACAATCGGCAGCAAGGTGTCGAAAACGGCCATCCCGGTGTCCAGTCGCGGCCCCAGACCGCGCCGCGCCGTCGGGTTCAACGGCACCCCGCGCAAGGGCCGCGCGCGGTCGCCCCGCAGGATCGCGCCGCCATCCAGCGCCTTTCCGAACGGATCGATGACACGACCGATCCAGCTTTCGTGCGGCGCGACCGAATTCTGCCCCAGATGCACGACATGGTCGCCGATCTGCAGCCCCTCTGCGCTGCCGTCAGGCAGGATCGTCACGCAAGACGGCGTCAGCGTCAGGACCTCGCCCAGCATCGCATCGCCGTGACCGTCAGGCAGCGACACAAGATCGCCAAGCGCGGCGCAGTCGGACAGTCCCGTGACCGTGACGATGCCACTGCCCAGCGCACTGATCCGCCCGACAGGATGCACCGACCGGATCGCCCTGATCTCTGCCCGCAGCGCATCAAGCCCGATACCCGTCATTTCAAAACCTCCCGTGTCCACGAAACGGTTTCTAAAGGAATCAGGGTTAAATCCCGGTTGAAGTTTCGAGGGAGAAGCCCCGATGTTCCAAAACCTGGAGATCTTTCGCATGGCGAACGCGCTGGCATTGCATTCCAGCGCGCGGCAGGCCGAAGTTGCCGCCAACGTCGCCAATGCCGACACACCCGGCTATCGCGCGGGCGACCTTGCCCCGTTTTCCGAGGTCTACGGCTCTGACAAGGCCGGTGACGGCATGCGCAGCACGCGCCCCGGCCATCTTGGGGCAAGCCCCATCGGGGCCGCCGCGACGGCCGAAGCCCGCCTGTCCCGCATCGAAACGCGGTCGGGCGCGGCGCCGAACGGCAACACCGTTTCGCTTGAGGCCGAGATGATGAAATCGGTCGCGATCAAGCACGATCACGAAACCGCCCTGTCCGTTTACGAAAGCGCCAGAAACATCCTGCGCACCTCGCTTGGCCGCGGTCGATAGGGGGCGCGGATGAACGACCTGATGAAGACACTCACGGCATCGGCAAGCGGCATGAAGGCCCAGGCCGCACGCCTGCGCCACGTGTCCGAGAACATCGCCAATGCCGACACCCCCGGCTATCGGCGCAAGACCATGGGCTTCTCGGAAGCCATGGACGCCGGACGCCCAACCGGTCTTGTCGAGACCGGACGCGTCCGGCTGGACCGGACGGAGCTGCCGCGGGTTTTCGACCCGTCGCATCCGATGTCCGACGAAACCGGCCACCATGATGGATCGAACGTCGATCTGGTGGTCGAAATCGCTGACGCGCGCGAAGCGCAGCGCAGCTACGAGGCGAACCTCAAGATGTTCGATCAGGCACGGCAGATGTCGACCCGCCTGCTCGAACTGCTCCGGAGATAGGAGGACCCAGAATGGATATCCGATCTTTACTAGCCACGCAGGGATACGCTGCGACCCGTCCGGCGACGGAACCGAAGCCGTTGCCGGACGGACCCAGCTTTGGGGCAGGGCTCGACAGCCTTGCCACCGGCTTCGTCGAAACCCTGCGCCACGGCGAAGAGACAGCGACCGCGGCAATGGCGGGCGATGCGGACCCGCACGCGCTGGTCACGGCGCTGGCCCAGACGGAACTTGCGGTCGAAACCGCGATTACGGTCCGCGACAAGGTCGTCGAGGCGTATCAGGAAATCCTGCGGATGCCGGTCTGATCCGATGCTGGATGAACTGCTGTTCTACGACACCCTGCGGCAGGGGCTATGGATCTCGGTCAAGATCTCGGCCCCGATCCTTGCCGTCGCCCTGGTGGCGGGCCTGATCATCGGCCTGTTCCAGGCACTGACCTCGGTGCAGGAAATGACGCTGACGTTCGTGCCGAAACTCGCCGCCATCGTCGCGGTGTTCTGGGTGTCGTTGGGCTTCATGACCGAAACGCTGACCGGGTTCTTCACCCGGCAGCTGGTCCCGCTGATCGCCGGAGGCTAGGCGCATGGACAATCCCGGATATGTGATCCTGACCCGGCAATCGGGGCTGATGCGGTCGATGGACGCCATCGCCCACAACATCGCGAACCTCTCGACGACCGGCTACCGGCGCGAGGCGCTGATCTTCGAGGAATTCGTCCGTACCACCGGCCATGGCACCGACAGCCTGTCGATGGCGAACGCGCACGTCCGCAATGTCGACCGGCAACAGGGGCCGCTCAGCCAGACCAACGGAACCTTCGACTTCGCGATCGAGGGCGATGGGTTCTTCCTGGTCGAAACGCCCGAGGGCCAGATGCTGACCCGTGCGGGCAGCTTCACGCCCAGCGCAGAGGGCGAGCTTGTCGCGCCCGACGGCGCCCGGTTGCTGGATGCCGCCGGGGCTCCCGTTTTCGTTCCGGCAGATGCCGCTTCGGTCGCCGTCGCAGCCGATGGCACGCTGTCCGTTGACGGCCAGCCGTTCGCGGAACTCGGGCTATGGGAACCGATTGATCCACTCGATCTCAATCGCCGCGCCGGAAGCCGCTTTCTGCCCGAAGGCGGCGCCCAGCCGGTCGAAGGCGGCGTCATCCTGCAAGGGTTCCTTGAGGATTCCAACGTCAACGCCATCACCGAGATCGCGCGGATGATCGAGGTTCAGCACGCCTATGAGCAGGGTCAGAAGTTCCTCGAACGCGAGGATGAACGTATCCGGGCCGTCGTCAGGACGCTCGGCCAGTAACAGCACGAAGGAGCCACCATGCGCGCCCTGCAGATCGCCGCCACCGGAATGAGCGCCCAGCAGATGCGGGTCGAGGTCGTATCGAACAACCTCGCGAACATGAGCACCACGGGCTACAACGCCCGCGTCGCCGAATTCGCCGACCTGCATTACCAGCAACTCGCCCGCCCGGGCACCGTGAACGCAACCGACGGCACCGTCCTGCCGACCGGGGTGCAGTTGGGGCTGGGTGTCCGCCCCGCCTCGGTCTCTGTGGTGCTGGCGCAGGGCTCGCTGTCTGTGACCGGAGGCGACCTTGATATCGCGATCGAGGGGAACGGGTTCTTCGAAGTCACCCTGCCGGACGGACGCGCCGCCTTTACCCGCGACGGCGGGCTGAAGCGCACCGCCGACGGGCTGATCGTCACGTCCGACGGCTTTCCCGTCGTCCCCGATATCGTGATCCCGGACGACGCCCGCTCTATCTCGATCAATGCGCAGGGCGAGGTGTTCGCCTATTTCACGGACGCGGTCGAGCCGGAGAACCTTGGCCAGCTTTCACTGGCCGGATTCTCGAACGCCAAAGGGCTGGAGGCGGTCGGCAGCAACCTGTTCGTCGAGACGGCGGCTTCGGGCGCCGCGCTGGTGGGACTTCCGGGCGAAAACGGACTTGGAACGATCCGGCAAGGGTATCTTGAGGATAGCTCGGTGGATGCCGTCCGCGAAATCACCGAACTGATCGAGGCACAGCGTGGCTATGAACTGAACGCCAAGGTGATCACTGCCGCCGATCAGATGCTGGCCTCTACCGCGCAGGTCCGGTGATGCGGCTGGCCCCGCTCCTGCTGTTTCTTGCATGGCCTGCCGCGGCCGAAACCGTCGTTGCCGCGCGGACTATCCGGGCGCAGGCGATCATCACGCCGGCGGATGTCACCGTGATCGACAAGTCGATCCCGGGCACCCTGTCGCTTGCGGCGGAAGCGGTCGGTCTGGAGGCGCGGGTGATGCTGTATTCCGGCCGCCCGATCCGTCCGGGCGATATCGGCCCGCCGGCAATCATCGAACGCAACCAGATCGTCACCCTGATCTACCGCAGCGGCCCGCTGACCATTGCCGCCGAGGCGCGGGCGATGGCGCGGGCCGGCGTGGGCGACGCGGTGCGAGTGATGAACCTTGCCTCGCGCACGACCGTCACCGGCATCGTCCGCGCCGACGGCACGGTGTCGGTCGGCGGCACCGAGTTTCCCGGTTAGCAACGGACCCATCCCATGCGAGCTTGCCTTATCGTCCTGTTCCTTGTCGCAGCCTGCGGGCGCATCGATGACGTCGGCCGTGCACCCGACTTCACACCGATGATGGACACCGACGAGTATTACGCGATGGTGACCCGGCCCCTGCCCGTTTCGCTTGAACCCGAACGCCCCATCGACCCGTCGTCGCTGTGGAACGGCGGGCGCACGTCTCTGTTGGGCGACCGTCGCGCGATGACCCAGGGCGACATTCTGACCGTCGTGATCGAAATCGATGACAGCGCGGAAATCTCGAACTCCACCGCCCGGTCGCGCAGCGGGTCCGAAAGCATGGGCATCGCCGAACTGTTCGGCATCCCGCAGCGTATCGACCCGCAACTGCCCGACGGTGCGACCCTTGGCAACGCGGTCTCGGCCGACAGTTCCAGTTCGTCCTCGGGCGACGGGTCGGTGCGCCGCAACGAGAAGCTGACGCTAAGGGTCGCGGCAACGGTCACCGGCGTTCTGCCGAACGGCATCCTTCAGATCGTCGGCGGCCAAGAGGTGCGGGTGAACTTTGAACTGCGCGAGCTGCTGGTTACCGGCTACGTCCGCCCACAGGACATCTCGCGCCAAAACGAGATCACCTACGACAAGATCGCATCGGCCCGCATTTCCTATGGCGGTCGCGGCCAGATCACCGACGTGCAACAGCCGCGGTGGGGCCAGCAGATCGCCGACATCGTCCTGCCGTTCTAAGGAGGCGCGTTCATGGGCAAGCTCATCCCGATCATCCTTGCCCTTGTCGGGCTTGGCGGCGGCATCGGCGCGGGCATCGTCCTGCGACCGCCGCCCGAGGACACCGCGCTGGACAACCCCTGCGGCGAGATGGAGGACCCCAACGCGCCGCATGCCGAGGAAGACCACGACGAAGACGCCGAACCAGAGGAAGAGCCGGCCTATGACTACGTCAAACTGAACAACCAGTTCGTCGTGCCGGTGGTTCAGGAGGGCCGCGTCAGCTCGCTGGTCGTGCTGTCGCTGAGCATCGAGGTTCCGACAGGCCAGTCAGAGATGATCTACGAACGCGAGCCAAAGCTGCGCGATGCGTTCCTGCGCGTGATGTTCGACCACGCGAACGCCGGCGGGTTCGACGGCGCATTTACCAACAGCAGCCAAATGGATGTTCTGCGGCGCGCCCTGCGCGAAGTGGCGCAGAAGACGGTCGGACCGACCGCGTCGGACGTGCTGATCCTGGACATCGTGCGGCAGGATGCCTGACCGGGAGGCCTAGGTCTTTCCGCCGCCGCGACCCCGCGTCGCCAGCCTCCCCAGCGCCTCGGCCCGTCCGAAGGCCCGGCGGGCGTTGACGATCTGCGCTTCCGCATCCGCCGCCGCCCGCGCGGCATCGGAACCCAAATCCCGCTGTCGCTTCGCATTCCAACGCAACCACGGCCCATCCGCGCCCGCGATATGCGCCGGGTCGGCGGCGGCCGAGGACAACGTCCGCAAACGATCCTTGCGGTTGCCTTTCACCTGCGCCTCGGCAAAGTGCCGTTTCGCCGCCAGCTCCGCCAGCCGGTGAAGCTCGCGGTCGCGGATCATCGCGGCAAGCTGTTGCAACTGCGCTAGCCGGTCGCGGTTCATCGGCGAAGCTCTACCCCGCCTTGCCCCCGCGCCCGCAGACGCATCTTCTCGGCAAAGCGGATGGCGGCGGCGACCGCCTTGTAGTGTTCGGGCCGGACTTCTTCCCCGATCCCGACCGTCGCATGCAGCGCGCGCGCGGTTGCCGGGTCACGGTGGACCGGCACGCCGGCCTCTGCCGCAGCCTCGCGGATGCGCGCCGCGATCTCGTCCACGCCCTTCGCAACACAGACCGGGGCCGCGCCGGGCTTGCGGCTCCATTTCAGGGCGACGGCAAAGTGGGTCGGGTTCACCACCACCACGTCGGCGTCGGGCACATCCGCAAGCATCGAGTTCATCGCGATGTCCTGCGCCCGCTGCCGTCGCTGCTGCTTGACGTGCGGATCGCCTTCGGTCTGCTTGTGCTCGTCCATCAACTCTTTGCGGGACATCATGTTTTTCCGGATGTGTTCCTGATGCTGCCACAGCAGGTCGACCACGCCGATCGCCGCGGCGATCACCAGCACGATGGCCATGAACCCGACCGCCAGCCGCCCCAGCCGCATCAGGGCGCCAGCCGGGTCGAGCATCGAGGTGGTGACGATCTCGGGCATTTGCCGTGCAAGGAAAACCCCGAGCACGGTCGAATAGATCGTCAGTTTCACCGCGCTTTTGGCAAACTCGAACAGGCCGCCACGGCCGAATTTGTTCTTGGCATTCGACAGGATCGAGATCCGGCTGATTTTCGGTTGCACCCGTTCCGGCGCGAAGACGATGCCGCGCTGGGCGATCAGGGCGATAAGAACGGCCACCGCCGGAACCCCCAGCCAGACCGACAGCGGCAGAACGATCCGCCCCGCCAGGCCCAGCGCCAGCGGCGTCGCCGAGTCGGTGAACCACAAGCCGGACAGCCTGTCGGCCTGCCCGACCAACGCAGCCAGAGCCGTGCCGCCGGCGGACAGTGTCGCGCTGCCGAAGGCGATCATCACCAGCAACAGCCCGGCATAGCCCGCCGCGGTCGTCAGGTCCGTGGACTTCGGCACCTCACCCCGGCGGCGCGCATCGTCGAGCTTTTTTTGCGACGGTTCGTGGGACTTCTCGCCGCTTTCGTCCGGATCCCCGCTCATGGTCCGCCAAAGGGGTTGGCAAGGAACCCGGCGAAAGAACGGTTCCACAGCGGCAAGATGATCGGCAACGTCAACAGCAACAACAAAAGCCCGCCCGCGGTGATCGCCGGGGCGCCGACGAAAGCGACCATCAACTGCGGCATCGCCTTGTTGATGACGCCCAGCGCCAGATTGTAGATGAACGACGCGATGACGAACGGCGCGGCCAGCGAGAAGGCAAAGCGGAAGGTCTCTGCGACACGGGCGATGCCCCATTCCGACAGGGCGGCGGGCGACGGAAATATGCCGGGCGGAAACAACGCGTAGGACCCGATCAGCGCTTCGGCCACCCGCAGGTGCAGGCCTGACATGACCGCCACCGCCAGTCCGGACACGACCATCAGGTGACCCATCGCGGGCATCGGTTCGACCCCGGCGCTGCCAAGGATCTGTGCCAGCGAGGTCGACTGTGCCGCGATCGACCCGGCCGTTTGCAGCACCGCCACGAACAGCCGCAACGTCATGCCCAGCGCCAGTCCCGACGCGACCTCTGCCAGCAGCACGGGCAGCGGCGGCGGACGCCCGGCCAGCATCGCCAACACGTCGTCCGCGACCGCGGGCAAGACCACAAGCGTGAAAGCCAGCGTCAGCAGCAGGCGAACCCGTTGCGGCACCGAATGCTCGCCGAAGGCGGGAAGCGTCGCCATCACCGCGCCGACCCGCAGGAAGACGACGAACCCCGCGGCCAGCACCGTGTTGCCAGCGACCAGAAGTTCGGCGAGGGGGCCGGACAGCGCACCATTCATGCCGGCACCATGCCTACCAGCGACGGCCGCGCATCGGTGCCGATTTCCTCGAAAGAAAACACGGGGTTCATGATGCCCTTCGCGCTAAGCACCGTTCGCAGAAACCGCCGGCGCCGGCGCGATGTGACCAGCGCGGGGTAAATGCCGGATTCGCCCGCCTTCGCCAACCTGTCGGCCACCGCATTGGCCAGCCGGTTGAAATCCTCGGGCGGCAGCGCGACGTCGTGGTGACCATAGTCACCGTCGAGCTGGTGCGAGGCGAACCGCTCCTCCCATTCCGGCGCCAGTTGAACCAGCGGCAGCGTCCCGTCATCGCGCTTGAGGTCGGCAACCAACTGGAATCCCAGCCTTTGCCGGACGTGTTCGCAGATCGACTCGGGCGTCGCCTGCGCGCCCCGCGCTTCCGAGATGCTTTCGAGGATCAGCGGCAGGTTCCGGATCGACACCCGTTCCTCCAGCAGCAACCGAAGCACTGACAGCAGCAGGTCCATCGGCACCTTGTCCGGCACCATCTCGTCCAACAGGCGGCGGTTTGCGTCCGCGCGCTTTGGGTCGCTCAGGTTGACGAATTCATCCAACAGCCGGCGCAGCGCCTTGTGTCCGAGAAGCCGCGAGAAATTGCGTTTCATCACCTCAAGCAGGTGCGTCGCCAGCACCTCTGTCGGGGTCACGATGGTCGTGCCGGCCAGCGCCGCCTGCTCGCGCTCGGTCGCGCCGATCCAGCGCGCGGGCGCGCCATAGACCGGTTCTTTCACGTCGTCTCCCGGCGGCAGATCACCCGGTTCGCCCGGCACGATCGCCAGCACCTTGTCCGGCATCAGGCGGTCGCGCGCCTGCTCGACCCCCTGGATTTTCACGACATAGGTGCCGTGCGGCAGCGCGGCTTCGTCGGTCAGCCGTATCTCGGGCAGGATCAGGCCATAGACAGTCGCGACATGCATCCGCATGTTGGCGATCCGCGCGTCCAGACCGGTGGCCGGATCCAGCACCATCGCGACGAGGTCGGGCGCGAATTCCACATGGATGTCGTCCAGATCCAGCATGTCGCCCAGCGACGTCCGGGGCTGGTCCTGCGCCGCATCCGGCACGACGCGCGCCTCTTCCGCCGCATTCCGGGCGGCCACGCGCGCTCCGAACCACGCGGCCAGCCCCAACGCCAGCGCCCCGCAGAGAAACGGCACGAACGGCAGGCCGGGCACCAGTGCGAACATCGCCATCAGCACCGCGACGGTCGCCAGCGCGGCGGGGTGGCGCCCGATCTGGCTGAACAAGGCAAGGTCGGTCGATCCGGCCAGCCCGCCCCGAGCCAGCAACAGCGCCGACGCGATCGAGATCACGACCGCCGGGATCTGCGATACCAGCCCGTCGCCGACGGTGAGAATAGCATAAGTTTCAAATGCTTCACCCAGCGGCATTCCGTGCAGCGCGGTGCCGATCACCAGCCCCATGACAAGGTTCAGCAGCGTGATCAAAAGACCCGCCACCGCGTCGCCCTTCACGAATTTCGACGCGCCGTCCAGCGAGCCAAAAAAGGTGGTTTCCTGTTGCTCGCGCTCGCGGCGTGCCTTCGCCTCGGCGTGATCGATCGCGCCGGCGGACATGTCGCTATCGATGGCAAGCTGCTTGCCCGGCATTCCGTCCAGCGCGAACCGGGCCCCGACCTCGGCCATCCGCGCGGCGCCCTTGGTGATTACGATGAAGTTCACGATCAGCAGCACGCCGAACACGACAAGGCCAAGGAACACGCTGCCGCCCATCACGAACATCGCGAAGCCTTCGATCACGTCGCCTGCCGCGCGCGTGCCGGTGTGCCCCTCGCCGATGATCAGCTTGGTCGACGATACGTTCAACGACAGGCGCAGCATCAACGAGGCCAGCAGCACCGTCGGGAAGACCGAGAAATCCAGCGGGCGCTCGATGAACAACGTCACCGTGAATATAAGGATCGCCAGTGCGAAGGACGCGGCAAGGCCGATGTCCAGAACCCACGCCGGCATTGGCAGGATCATCATGACGATGACCGCCATCAGGGCCAGCGCCAGCAGGATCGTGGGCTGGAAAAGGGCGTCGAGCTTCAAAGGCACCGTGTCATTCCCGCGCGAAAAGGCCGGGTCTGGACGCCGCCAGCGGCACCAGCGACCCAAGGGTCTGGCCACCCGCATCGCTGACCAGCAACGGGTAAGTATTCACCGTATCTGTACGGGACGCGGCAGGCGCCGGAATTTCAGGCGGCCGGCCGGGGTCGGACATCGCAAGATCGGCGCGTATCGTGTCGAATCGGTCGCGATACCGCTGGGCCAGTGCCGGCGTGCGCGAATGGTACGCCCCGGCGGCAAGGCTCCAGTCGCCAAGCTCGCGATGCAGGTCGGCCAGAAAGCCGGCGGCATATCGGGCGTTGGCGACCGGATCGAACATCTCCCGCACCGAAGCAAAAGCATGCCCGTGCCAGCGATGGTTGATCTGGAAGCAGCCAAGATCAAAACTCCGCGCGCCGGCTGTGACATGCAGGTCGACGAAGGCGAGCGCGGCGGGCAGGCTGTCGAACCATTTGCCGACACCCTCCATGTTGACTGTCCAAGGCCATGGCCGCAGCCGACCCTCCTGCGAGCGGCCGCTTTCCGTGAGGGCGATCGCGCGCAACACATCGACCGGCACCCCGGTCTCAGACGCGGCCACGGCGGCAGCTTCCTCGCACAGGTCTGGCATCGGGCGCGCAATTCCAGACTGACCGAAAATCGGAAGCCCAAAGAAGACAGACCACGACAAACCAAGAAGCCACGCAGTCCTTGCGGGAAATCGGTAGACCTTCCGTCGCATCGCCAAGCCCCTGCTGCCATTCTGGCCCAGGGGAAGAATACGCCGAGTCGCCTGAACAAAGCGTAACCGGCAGCGGATCAACCGCCCGCGGGCGCGCTTTCAGACAGCAGTGCATCGAGGATTCGCCGGGTTTCCCGGCTGGTGTCCAGCAGGCTGCGCGAGGTTGAAAGCATGCCGTCTGCCTCGGGGGACGGATCGTCCGCATCGGGCGCTGTGGCGCTGGCCAGCTCTGCGGCGGCGCGCTCTGCCCCATCCGTCAGACTGCGGGCCGCGTCCCAGTTTTCTGCCCGCCAAAGGGCGCGCGACTGCGCCTGGGCGTCGCCAAGCTCGGCGTAAATGCGGCCCGCGGCCTCGAACTCTCCGGCCATCTCATGCGCCCGCGCCCGAAGCGCGGCGGCGGCAGGCGTGTCCAGCCCGGCAACATAGCCGAACACAAGATCCGGTCTCTGTTCCGCCAGATAGGCCCTTGCATACAGCATCCTGTCCTCCGGCGTCGGGATCGAAAGATCCGCGGACATCTGCGCCCGCGCGGCTTCGGTCAGGCCCAGGGCGATCAACCGCTCCGCAACTGTCCGCCGCACGGCGTCGGCCTGCGGGCCGGGCCCAAGGTCCAGCGGGCCGGGCAGAACCGTCCTCAGGAACAGATCCTGCGCCGCATCGGACGCAGCAAGCGACAGAACCTCCAGCTTCAACGCCTGATGTACGGCCTCGTTGAAGAGTTCGCGCTGATCTTCCAGACCGGTAAGCGCCTCGGTAATGCGGCCGCCATGGGCAAGCGCCCGCAGATACACCCGCATCAGCTCGGCCCCAATCGGATTGCCCCGGTGCGAAAAAGCCAACGCCGCCGCGTTGTCGCGGTCGGAGTCCGGAACCGGTTCGCCATTGGCAATCAACGTATCGATCAGCTTGACCAGCGCTTCGGGCGCAAGCGGGCCGTCGGCCATCACAACGTTGTCGAAATGCGCCTCGGCCACGCCGACTTCGCCGGCGTCCAGAGCGATGTCGGCCTCGATCATACGGAAGCCGTCGCCATGGTCGCCCGGCGCCCGGGCCACCGCATCCCTGACCGACATGGCCGCCTGTTCGTCACCGGCCTCAAGGAAGCGTGCCACCAGAAACGGCCCAAGGTGACGGCGCAAATGCAGCGGAAGCTCTGAGAACGCCGCGAGGACCGAAGGCGTCGCGATCCGGTCCGTCGGGCGCAGATGGGGCCGGGACAGCGCCGCCCATAGCGACGACCTGTTGCGACAGGAAAGCTGGTCGTCGAAAGGCCCCCCCGGCGGCGCGTAACCGTCGTCCATCACATGCGACATCGCTTCGTAAATAGCGGTGTCCTCGACCGGAATCTCGAACGCGTGGATCAATACCCGCGCCTCTTGGCCAAACGTCAGAAACAAGTAGTTCCGCGCCAACGCCGCGATGCTGTCGGCGTCGGCAGCATCGAACTCCCCGACTATTCGGCTGCGATACCCGGACAGGTCGGCGCCGGATTCAGGGGAGATACCCCAGTTCGTGATGTCCAGCCGGTCGTCCGCGATGCAATGGGTGCCTTCTTCCGTCAATGGCAGCACCTCGCGCAGATTGCCGCGCCCTCGGTCGACCGAAGTCTCGATCCTGATGTTGTCACGGTCTTCCAGTGCGACGCTCGGGTCCATCGGCGGGGTCTCGGAAGACGTTTCCACCGGCTCGGGCTCCGGGTCAGAAGACTCCGGCTTCGGCGGATCCGTAAGCTCCGGCGGGTCCGCAGCGGCCCGCGCCCGTTCCAGCGCCGCCTCGATACGGGTCGCATCCGGGTCCACGACACCCTGACCTGCCGCGCGGCTGATCTGAGAGATCAGTTCCGTTTGCAAAGCCTCCAGCCGGCCTGCCAGATCTCCGGTCTCCGAAAGCAACTCTCCGTCCATCGCGTCTTGTTCTGGCAGCGGTACCGCGGCTGAGTTGGCGGGCGCCTCGCCAAGATCGAATGCAAGCTCTTCTTGCCAGGCAAACAGCGACCTTGACCGACCGGTCACGAAGGCATCGGGCGAGACGAGATCGGGCACGAACTCCGACATGTCGGGGCGTGTGCGGTGCGGTGTCTCTGCCGTCCGCACCAGTGGCGGCCCACTTGCGGCGGGTTCGACCGGCTCGTCTAGCTGAAACGGTCGATTGAATGCAGAACCCGCAGGCGCGGGGCCGTCCCGGATGTCGATAACCAGGTTGCCGTTGTACTCGAAAACATCGAGATGACAGTCACACTCTGACATGATGGCAAGCCGACCGCCGGACAGGTCGCGGACATCTTGCACGCGCGTTCGGGGAATGCGGTTGAACACGTCCCGCAAGCGAAAGCTGGCATCCGTCAGGTCAGTCCGAACCTGATAGCCACCCGCAACCCGGCCGGTTTGCCACTCTGGCAGTTCGCCGAACAGGATCGCCAGCCGCGTGTAGCCCGGGTGCTCCCCGGACTCGACGCGATAGGACTGCGCCGATGCCGGCAACGCCAGAAGCGCAAGCAGGATGACCCACCAATACTGCCTCATGCCGCGTCCTGCTTGACCTCTTTCAAGGCATCTTCAAGTTCCGAGAAACTGGGCCGGCAATGGCTGGGCGTGTTCTGTCTCCCGACCTCGATGCAGATGTTGGTCGCGTGATTGTAGAGGTTCGCCACCAGCACTTCCCGGATCAGCTGGTAGAAGTGCGCGTCTTCCTCGACCACGGATTTCACCTTGGCCGAGAACGGACCGACGAGGCCATAGGCAAGGAAGACACCTAGAAATGTCCCCACAAGTGCGCCACCAATCATCTTGCCAAGGATTTCAGGTGGTTGATCGATGGATCCCATCGTCTTGATGACACCCAGAACCGCCGCCACGATACCCAAGGCCGGAAGCCCGTCCGCCACCGTCTGCAACGCGTGGCTGCCGTGCATCGCGTGGTGAAGGTTCGCCTCCATTCGTTTTTCCAGCACCTCCTCGACCTGGTGCGGGTCATCATAATTCATCGACGCGGCCCGCAGCGTATCGCAGATCAGGTCGATCGCCTCCTGATCCTTCAGGATTTTCGGATATCTCTGGAAGATCCCCGAGCTTGGCGGATCCTCGATATGCTCCTCCAGCGCCACGGCGTTTGATCGCGCCAGCCGGATGAGTTCGAAGAGCAGGCACAGAAGGTCGCGGTAGTCGTCGTGCTTCCAGCGCGGCCCCTTGAACACCTTCCCGACGTCCTTGAGCGTATGCTTGATACCGGACATATCGTTCGAGATCGCGAAGGCGCCGACCGCTGCACCGCCGATCATCATCATCTCGAACGGCAGCGATTTGAGGATGATCGCCAACTTGCCGCCGGCAAGCAGGTAGCCGCCGAACACCATGATGAAGATTACCGCGATCCCGATTAGCCCGATCATCAGCCGTCTCTCTTTCGTGGTCCCATCGACCACTTCCACAGCCTAGCAGCGGCTTCGTTAATCTCTGGTGTCCGGCAGGCTATTCCGTCGGCGCATTCGCATTGCGACCGGCGAGTAAGACGCTGACGGTATATGCCGTTTCCGGTTTCAGGCCCGCCATGATCGCGGCCGCTGCATCCGGGCGCATTCGCCCCAGAAACCCCGCCGCGAAATCCGGTGCCATCGTCTCGAACAAGGCTGCGGCCTCTTTCGGTTTCATCGATTCGTAGACGGTCGTCAGCCGCGCCAGATCGCCTTCCGAAGCCTGTTCGGACAGAGCGACCATCGCTTCCAGCTCTTCCTCGGCAGTCTGCAAGGCCACGAGGTTGCGCGCGATTTCCTCCTCGGCAAGCTTCAGCGAGGCGACCCGATCCGCAAGCGCCGCCTCACGTTCCGCAATGCGCGCCTCTCTCTGGTCCAGCGCCGCCAGTACTGCGGCGATGTCATCGGGAACATCGCAGGCTTCGGGCGCCGCCATTGCGTCCGGCTTGTCGTGACCGCCAGTCATCTCGGCCACCTCCTCGGCAATCACCTGGCCGGTGCCGGACATCAACCGAAGTGCTCCCGAGGCAAGCAGCATAAGTACCACGACCCACAAGGGCCCCCGCCCGCTTCGCCGCCGTGTCGGGCGATCGCCCGGGTTTTCGGCTCGCCGCTTTGCCAGCCTCATTCCACTGCCTCCGGCAGCCAGTTTCGGTTGCTTCGGAACAGCCCCGTCGTACGCTCTTCGGGCTCTGGGGTCTCGGGCGCGGGCGCTTCGGATAGAACCTGCTCAGATTCCGTGTCCTCAAGCGGTACCTCGGCGGGCGCAGTGGCAGCCATGTCCGCCACGGCGTCCGTCCCGCGCCCAGATTTTTCAGTTTTCTCTTCAATATCTTGCGAGGATCTATGTCCGGCCGGCTGCGCTGCGGGTTCCGGCAGATCGTGCAACGCGGCCACCAGCAATTCCAGCTTTCGCGACACCCCTTCGGCGCGGTTTGTCAGATCCTCGAGCGAGGCATTGGACCCCCGCGCGACGCCCTGCGCCTTCTGCAACGTCTTCGTCATGTCATCCACCTGCGCGGACAGGACGGCAATCGCACCGCCCACGCCCTTCTCAAGATCGTTGAAACGCCGAAGACGCCGGGACAGGACGACACAGTAGAAAGCCGCGCCCAACGCCCCCGCGATAAGCAGAATATCGGATATCAGCTCCATCTGGTTCCCTCAATTCAGAACGAATTCCATGATTAACAGGTCTTTGACGCGCCCTTCGCCGGTCACGATTTTCACCCGCCGCAGCATCTGAGCACGCAGACGGATCAGCGACGTAGGATCCTCTAAATCCTCGACATTCACGGCGCGCAGATAGCTGTTCAGCACGTCCAGAACCCGGGGCAGCATATCCGTGACCTGGTCCTGGAACTCGGGCACGACCTCAAGCTGGGCGCGGAAACGCAGATGCCGGCTGGCGGCGGCGGAGCCCAGGTTGATGACAAGAGGATCAAGAGGCACGAACGCGACCTTCGGCAGGTCGAGCACCTCTTCCTCCGGCATCTCTTCGTCCTCTTCCGCCATTGCATGCGAATCGGCGGGCGCCAGGATCATGCCGGAATAGACCGCGAAAAAGCCGCCGCCGCCCAGCACCAGCGCCAGCACCAATCCCAACAACATCGGGAGTTTCGATTTCTTTTTCGGCGCTTCGTCTTCCTGCGCCCCGGCCTCTTCGGACATGCCCGACACCTTCGAATGTGACGGGGCCGGTATAGCCGCCCGGAACTAACCGATTGTTAAGGCGGATCGATCACAAACAAGGCGGGTCCTGCAGAATGGAGGAGTCGCCCTTGCAGCAGATCGTGTCGATCTGGTCATCGCTGGATGCCCGCCGCCGTGCAACGGTCGCCGGTGCGACTGTTATCGTGTTTCTCGCGGTACTCGCCCTGTCGCGGATGGCCGGCCAGCCCGCCTTGTCCTTGCTGTACGCCGGTCTTGAACCCGGCGCGGCCGGAGAGGTTGTGGCCGCCCTTGACCAGCAAGGCGTTGTGTACGAGGTGCGCGACGGCGCGATCTTCGTCGACAGTGCGCAGCGGGACGCCCTCCGCATGACTCTCGCCTCGGACGGGCTGCCGGCAAACAGCGCGACGGGCTACGAACTGCTTGATTCACTGAACGGATTTGGAACCACCAGCCAGATGTTCGACGCCGCATACTGGCGCGCGAAAGAAGGAGAGCTTGCTCGAACGATCACCGCCAGCCCGCTTGTCAGGTCGGCCCGCGTACACATCTCGAACCCCAGTTCGAATCCGTTCCAGCGCGACCTGAAGCCAACCGCGTCCGTGGCGATCACCAGCGCGGCCGGAAACCTTTCTCCGGCGCAGGCGAAAGCCTTCAAATATCTCGTCGCCTCCGCCGTCGCTGGCCTGATGCCGGATGACGTTTCGATCATCGACGGCAACGGCGCACTGGTCACGACGGAAGACGATCTTGCCGTCAGCGGCAACGACCGCGCGGCTGAACTGCGCCGCAATATCCAGCGCATCGTCGAGGCGCGGGTGGGCCCGGGAAATGCGGTGGTCGAGGTGAATGTCGACACGGAAACCGACCGCGAGGCCATCATCGAGCGCCGTTTCGACCCGGAGAACCGGGTGGCGATCAGCACCGACACCGAGGAACGTTCAAGCACTTCCAGCGGAACCCAGAACGGCGCGGTGACCGTGGCCAGCAATCTGCCCGACGGCGAAGCGGCGGGCGGAGATTCAAGCTCGCAAAGCGAGAACACGGAAACCCGCGAGCGGGTGAACTACGAAGTGTCAGAAACCACCCGGGAGCTGGTTCGGACCCCGGGGGCGATCCGCAAGATTTCGGTCGCGGTACTCGTCGACGGGATCCGGATTACTGATGTGGGAACGGGCGAGGAAAACTGGGCGCCCCGATCAGAGGAAGAGATCGCGGCCCTGCGCGAACTGGTGGAATCCGCGATCGGATTTGATGCAGACCGCGGCGACACGATCACGATCAAATCGCTCGAGTTCCGCCCGATAGATGTCGACGGAACGTCCGAGGCGCCGGGCTTCCTGTCCCGCATACACCTTGATGCGATGTCACTGATCCAGATGGCAATTCTGGCCGCTGTGGCGTTGGTTCTGGGTCTCTTCGTCGTCCGGCCGATTCTGTCCGGGCCGGCGCAGGTGCCTGCGCTTGCCGGCCCGCCCCCCGCCGCCGCCAATTCCGACGTGCCCGGATCAGAGCCGGTTTTGACCGGAGAAATCGACGACGGGCTGGAACCGCTGCCGCAGATGTCGCTTGTCGGCGAGGATGGCGGACTTGACGACATCATGCCGTCGCCTGGCTTCCATTATGAAGAAAATCCTGTCGATCGGTTGCGGCAACTAATCGACGAACGCCGCGACGAAACGCTCGAGATCCTCCGCACGTGGATGGAAGAACCGGAAGGGACGGCGTGATGCCCGGCCTGACGCTGGAGGACTTCGACACCGCCGTCCAGCCGGCGACGGCGGAACCTGTCGCGGATCGCGACGCCAGCCTGTCCGAAGCCGAGCGCACCACCGCCTACGAAGAAGGGTACCGCGCTGGGTGGGACGACGCGAACCGTGCGAATTCGGAAGATCAAAACCGGATCGGCGCAGAATTTGCCCGCAATCTTCAGGAAATTTCGTTCACCTTTCACGAGGCACGGGCGCACGTGATTCAATCAATGGAGCCGCTGCTGAACGAGTTGGTCGGCTGTCTTCTTCCGGGTCTCGTTGCGGAAACCTTCGCGCTCGCAGTGCAGGAAGAACTTCGGCCGCTGATCGCCCAGAACGCCGATGCGCCGGTCGAACTGATCGTCGGACCCGGCGGCCGTGCAATTCTCGAAGAAGAGGTCGCGAAATCCGCGGCTGCAGCCGTTCGTCTTGTGGAAGAACCCACGCTTGCCGAGGGGCAGGCCTATCTTCGCGTCGGCAAAGTCGAACGGCAGGTCGATCTAAGCAGCGCGCTCGACCGCATTCGCGACGCGGTGACGGCGCTTTCTGATCTCAATGAAAGGAGCCTCGAGCATGGCTGAGGACGAGAACCCCTTCACCCGCGTCCCGATCGAGATCACTGTTTCCGTTGGCCGCGCCCGGCCCATGGTGCGCGAACTGCTCGCGTTGGACAACGATGCTGTTCTGGTTTTGGACAAACGGGTCGAAGACCCGGTTGAACTATACGTCGGCGATCGCCTGATCGCCCGCGGCGAATTGCAGGAACTGGATGGTGAGAACGCGGGTCAGCTTGCTGTGCGACTGACAGAGGTGGCCGACCTGTCGAACGGGCTGTGATGCGGTCGCGAGTCTCGGTTGCCGCGGCCTGCGCGCTGTTGGTGACTGCCGCCTTCGCGGGACCGGCCACCGCGCAGGAACTGACAATTGACCTCGGCGGATCGGACGGTTCGCTGACCGCCAGATCGGTCCAGCTGATCCTTTTGATCACTGTCTTAAGTCTGGTTCCGGGGCTGGCGATCATGATCACCTGCTTTCCGTTTATCGTGACAGTGCTGTCCATCCTGCGGACCGCAATCGGATTGCAGCAATCGCCTCCGAACATGCTGATCGTCAGTCTCGCCCTGTTCCTGACCTACTTCGTCATGGAACCGGTGTTCACGGAAGCGTGGAATCGAGGCGCGCAACCGTTGATCGCGGGCGAGCTGGAGTTGGATACGGCCTTCACTGCGGCGATCTCGCCATTCCGGGATTTCATGTCCGCCCGGCTGGATCCCGACACTTTCGATCGGCTCAGAGCGCTTCGCGATGGAAACGAAGGGCCTGTAGGTGCGACGCGCGACGCGCCGCTTTCGATCCTTGTCCCGGCGTTTCTTCTCAGCGAGATCGAGCGCGCGTTCCAGATCGGGTTCCTTGTATTCCTGCCATTCCTGATCATCGATCTCGTTGTCGCGGCAATTCTGATGTCGATGGGAATGATGATGGTTCCGCCGGCAATCGTTTCGTTACCGTTCAAGCTCGCTTTCTTCGTCGTCGCCGACGGCTGGAGCCTGATATCCGGTGCGTTGGTCAGAAGCTATTTCTGACCCAGGGACCGCCGGCGGGGCTGATAGCGATTGGCCGTACCTGCATGACGTCGGTCGCTTTGCAAAGACGGAGCAGTACACGGCACTGTGCGTCCAATTTCTGCTTTGTGGCCCTCCCCGATCCTAAGCATCTCGCATAACCCGATATGTTGCGTGTTGCTCTCGTCAGCCCTTCGCGCGTCTTTCCCCCAAACCTACCAAGGCTGATGTCCTATGTGCGGCAGGTTCGTTCGCACTCGAACGGCACTGTTGCCAAGCGTCCCATCACTATCAAAGGTTCGACGACTGGGTCTCAACCTATCGCCGCGCCGCAAAGAGCTGCTGACATCACCGCACGATGAATTCGGCATGCAGGGCGCCGGCGGCCTTGATGCTTTTCAGAATATCGATCATGTCGCGCGGGCTGACGCCCAGTGCGTTCAATCCGGCAATCACCTCGGACAGCGACGTGCCGTCCGGGATTTCCGCAAGTCCGATGCCAGGTTCTTCCTCGATACCCGCCTCGGTCCGAGGTACGACCACCGTGGTTCCGGGTGAAAACGGGTTGGGCTGGATCACCAGCGGCGCCTCTTCGATCCGCAGGGTGAGGTTGCCCTGGCTCACCGCGACCCGACTGATCCGCACATCCTCGCCCAGAACGATGGTGCCGGAACGTTGATCGACCACGACGCGGGCCCGGCGTTGCGGCTCGATCGCGATATTCTCGATGCGCCCCATCGCATGCGCAGGCGAGGCGGCCCGGGTCGCAGCGATATCAATGATGACCGTGCCCGGATCCAGCATACGCGCGACTCGGCGGTTCAGCGCGTTGTTGATCGCGGCCTCGATCAGGCCAGCGGTGGTGAAATCCGGTGTCCGAAGCGCCAGCCGCACCGTTTCGAGACCCTGAAAATCAAACTCTATCTCACGTTCCACCCGTGCGCCGGACGGAATGACCCCCGCTGTCGGGACACCCTGAACCACGGTCGCAGCATCGCCTTCGGCGGCGGCCCCACCGGCGATAACGGTGCCTTGCGACACCGCATAGATCTGTCCGTCGGCGGCATTCAGCGGCGTCATCACCAGCGTACCGCCCAGCAGACTGCTGGCGTCGCCGATGGCCGAAACGGTCACATCGATCTGCGATCCGGCGCGCGCGAAGGGCGGCAACTCGGCGGTTACGAAAACCGCGGCAACATTGCGGGGCCGGAACTGTTCACCGGTGACATTGACGCCCAACCGCTCGAGAATGTTGGACATGATCTCTTCTGTGAAGGGAGCATTCCGGATGCCGTCACCGGTTCCGTTCAAGCCGACGACAAGGCCGTATCCGACAAGATCGTTGCCGCGCACGCCGTCGAATTCGACCAGGTCCTTGATCCGAACCGGAGCGGCGGCAGCCACGGTGGCGAGCAAAAGCAAAAGTACCGCGTAAGCCAGACGCATCACCGCAGGTACTCCGTCAAGGTCAGGCGCGACAGGCGCGCGGTGATGGCAAAGAGGGATTCGAGCTGTATCTGCGCTGCTTCGAGGTCGACGGCGGTCTGGTAGGGATCGGCTGCGACGATGTCGTTTCGTGCCAGTTCCAACGCGCTGGCGGCGCTGGCATTCCGGGCAAGTGCGGTATCGACCTCTGCCTCGGCGCTGCCGATCCGGCCGCGCACTTCTGCAAGTTTGGCGTTCGCGTTGAACAGGCGTTCGCCGGCTGTCGTCAGAAGCTCGGCCTTTTCGCCCGGTTGCGTCGAAAGCGCACCAAGATCGACGAGCGCGGCCATCGCATAGCCCTTCAGGAAATCGCGAATCTCGGCGTCGGCGGCGGTGACCTGAACATTGATCGCCTCATGCTGGCCCACCCGGAATGGCGAAAGGGGCGTCGTACTGCCCAGATAGCCGACCGTTTCGAAGCCACCGCCGGGCGTGTCGAACCAGGCGTCGACCGCCGTCTCGATATCGGCGGCGGTCGTCAGGCCAGTGACCGCGGCGGACAGATCGGCCAGCATGGTTTCCGACGTTGCCAGCGCCGGTCCGCCGGTGGCCGTGCCACCAAGAAGCGTCCGGTCCGCGACATGGGTGTTCAGCGCCGAAACCACGCTTTGGAACTGTGCGCGCGCATCTGCTGCAGTCGCGGAGATGAAGGACGCGTGCGCCGAATCCGAGGCCTGCAGCATCACCGGCGCCAGTTTCCCCGCCGCGTCCTGAATCGTGCCGAAGGCCTCCTGCAATGTTCCGAGAAACAGCGCGGCTTCTTTTCCGGCGGTGGTGTATGCGGCAATCGAGCCAAGCTGGTGGTCGAGAGAGCCAAGCGTGCCGAAATGTCCGCCGGTCGCCTTGCGCAGATCACTGACCCGCCCGGTCGCCATTTCGTCGGTCAGCCGGGCAAGCTGGGTCTTCAGCCGCGCGCTGTGCAGCTTCTGCTGGTAGGACGTGGCGAGGTCGCCAAGTGTCAGGATCGTCATCTTCAGATCTCCAGCAGGCGGTTGATGAGGTTGTCGATGGTCTGGATCACCCGGGCGTTGGCCGAGTAGGCCTGTTCGATCAGCAGGAGTTCCTGCATCTCCTGGTCTGTATCGACGCCATCCTGAAACTCGGCGGTCAGAAGCGCGTCGGTCTGAGCCCGCGAGAACCCGACCCGCGTTTCCGCGTCGTGGGCCGCGATGGACACGCGCGACAGGAGGTCGCCCGCAAGACCGACCGCGTTGTGAGACGAACTGAAACCGCCCGTGGCCGGGACGCGCAGGTCGGATAGCGCGATGCTCATCGCATCGAGGATCGAGGCATCGCCCGGATCGCCGACGACGAGGGCGTTCAGGCCGTCGCGCAGGCGCCAGACGGCGCCGCCGTTGTCGGGATCGGCCGCGGCATTGAGCGTGATCCGGGCCGCGAGGCCGGTTTCTTCGGTGACGTCGAAGGCAAGGCCGTTGTCGGTAAACAGCCCGGGGTCGCCAATTGCCAGCGTGGGGTCGACCGTCGGGCTTTCGAAACGTTCCATAAGGTCGCGGGCCACGGCATCCAGCCGCACCTGAAGGTCCGGCGCGGTCTCATCACGGATCTCGAACAGGGCGGCCAATCGTCCGCCCGCGATTGGGCCGGAGGTTGCCGCTGTCGAGATGGGCTGCCCGTTGATCGTGAGGCCGGACAAGCCACCGCCCGCTTGGGTCATGTAGACCGTCAGGGCCGTTGCGCCCTGAAACTCGAAAACGGCGGCCTTGCTATCGACCAGCACGGCACCGCCTTCGGTGTACAGCGCGACCGCCCCGTTTTCGCGGGCTGTCTGGCGTACCGGGATCAGGTCGGAGATGCCATCGATGACGTTCTGCCGCTGGTCCATCAACGAGGTCGCGTCGCGGGTGGACCCCTGAAACTGGATGATCCGGTTGTTGAGATCGACGACCTGCTGCAGGGCGGTGTTCAATCGGTCGACAGAGGTGTCGATCCGTTGGTCGGCCAGGAGACGTTCATCCTGAATCCTGTCGGCCAGCGTATTGAGGTGATCTGTGACATCCGATGCCGTGTTCGCCACGCCCAGCAGCCGCGCCTCGCTATCGGGGCGGCTGGATGCTTCGATCAGCGCGGTTTCGAAGGCGGTGAGCTTCTGGGACAGTGAATTGGGCTCGCCGGGGATGCCGATCGCGGCCTCGATCCCCGACAGGAATTCCGCGCCGGTCTCGGCATAGGCGAGTCCCGCCTGCGCTTCGCGCCGCTGGCCAAGCAGGACGACATCCTCGGTGCGCAGGACACCGGCCACGTTGACGCCGGGCAGCAGGCTGCCGACAAGACCCGCGCCGAGTTCGACCTGTCGGCGGCCGTAGCCCGGGGTGGATGCGTTGGCGACGTTGGACGACACGACCTCTGCCCGGCGCGATGCCGCGGTGAGGCCGGAGAGGGCGGCGCCGAGGGCGGAGGAAATGGACATATCGATGTTCCGTCAGGTTGGGCGTCAGCGCTTGATGTTGGTGGTTTCCTGCAGCATCTCGTCGACCGTCTGGATGACCTTCGCGTTCGAGGAATAGGCGCGCTGCGTCTGGATCAGCAGGGTAAGTTCGCCCGCCACGTCGGTCGTCGACCCCTCGCGTGCGAAGCCAGAGACCTCGCCCGTCGGGCCGTCGCCTGCGTCCCACAGGAAGAACGATCCCGAAGAGGGCGAAACCTGATAGGCTTGGTTGCCAAGGGACCGCAGGCCGTTCGGGTTGGGTACGTCGACCAGCGGCACCTGATAGAGGGTGCGGGTGAAACCCGTGTCATAGGCGGCCTGGATAAAGCCGTTCTGATCGATTTCGACGGATGTGAGGTTGCCGACCGGAGAGCCGTCCTTGGTGATCGAGGTCGGTGCAAAACTGTCGGACAGCTGGGTCAGGCCGTTCGGGTCGCCAAGCCGTCCGATGGTCAGCGCCAGCGGACCGCCGGCAACGGTCAGGTCCAGCGTGCCGGTCGTGGCGTCGTAGGTGCCGCCAGAGTTCACCGTGACGCTCAGCAGCGTGCCGCCGTTTGCGCGCGTGTCGTCGAACACCAGCGTGTAGTTCCCGATCACCGCGCCAGCGAGGGCGGAATCGGTAATCTCCATCGTCCACGTGTTGGACATGCCGGGCGCGCCGGGAATGGTCGGCGTGAAGTTGATGTCCAGCGACTCTGACGTGCCGAGGTTGCCGAAGTATTCCACCGACAGCGGCAGCGCATCGCCCGATGCGGTCGAGTCGGTTTCGGTCGCCGGCAGGTTGGCGCCAAGGCTCATTTGCGTCGTCGGATCGCCCGAGGTCTGGTTGAAGTTGACCACCACGGGTTCAAGGTCGGCCGTCGTGTCGCGCGCGTAAGTCGGGATAGATCCGTCGGCGTCGGCGGGCCAGCCCAGCAGCACAAGTCCGGTTTCCGTCTTGAGGATCCCGTCGGCATCGGTGCGGAACGACCCGGTCGTGGTCATCATGATCGGTTCGTCCGTCGCGCCGGTATCAAGCGCGACCTCGGTGGTGACCGGCAGCATGCCGCGCCCCGTCACGGCGATGTCCAGCGGGTGCCCGGTCGCGACCAGTGGTCCGTGTTCGTCGATAATGCGGGTGGTCACGGACTGGACCCCGCCGGCCGAGTACGTCCCGCTTCCGGCGTTGCCGTTGATCACGAAGGACTGGAATTCCGCCGTCGCACGTTTGTAGCCGTAGGTGTTCGAGTTCGCGATGTTGTCAGAGATCGTGGCCAATCGGGTCGCGTTGGCGGCGAGCCCGGCGACACCTGCGGAGAGGGAGGAGGAAATCGTCATCTGAGTGCGCCTTTCTGATGCAAGTACCCGCTGTCGCCCCTTGCCTAAGGCCCCTCGGCTTAAGGTCGCGCTAACAGGTAAAATGCCGACTATTCTCTTACGGCTGCGATCGAAGCAGGATGATCTCGATCCGGTTGTTGCGCGCGGCCATACGGTTCTCGGCCACGGGCTTGCGGTCCGCGAAACCCGACACGCGTTCGATCCGCGCGGGCTCCAGATCCTCTGCCTCGAGCAGTCGGCGCACCGCGTCGGCACGGTCGCTGGACAGGCTCCATACCGGGTTCTCGGCAAGCACCAGCGCATGCGACCGGGTGAACCCGTTGATCGCGACGTCGTTGACCACGATCGAGAAGACCTCGGCCACAAGGCGTGCGATTTCTTCGAGGACCAGCATCGGCGTGTCGGTTCCCTCGACGAACAGGGGTTCGCCGGGCAGGTCGAATACCTCGATGATCAGGCCCTCGTCGGTCAGCCGGGTCACGATGTGCCGCGCGGGGCCATCGGCGACCATGCTTTCGCCGGCGCGGGCAGACAACGCCTCTTCGATCTCGGCGAAGGTGGTTGCTTCGTCGTCATTCTTGCCGTCCCCGGCGTCGGTCGACGGATCGACTCCGGTATCGCCCCGCGCCATCGAACTGTCGGTCGGATATTTCTGCGAAGCGCCGGTGCCGTTGCGCGCCAGCGTCATCTCGGACGCGATATCCTCGCCCCCGAAGGTCCCCTCGCCCCCGCCGGAAATCCGGTTCACCGGGATCGTCGGGTTGAAGTAATCCGCAATACCCTTGCGCTGTTTCTCTGTCGTCGCGTTCAGCAGCCACATCAGAAGGAAGAACGCCATCATGGCGGTCACGAAATCGGCGTAGGCAACCTTCCACGCCCCACCGTGGTGCCCGCCGCCGCCGACGACCTTTTTCCTTTTGATGATGACGGGCGCGTTTCCGTTCCCGCTCATCCATCCACCTCGTTCCCGAGCCCCCGTAGTTGCCTTAGCAAAGGGCGGTGAACGTGGCCTTAACCGGGCCGATCTTCGGGGTCGCGACGGCGAATACCGAGACTTTCTTGGTAAATCCCAGGATCTTCTTGGTGAACCCCAGCGCATAGCGCCCTAGGCAAGGATCATCGACGCGGCTTTCTCGGCGATCATGATCGTCGGGGCGTTGGTGTTGCCGCTGGTGATCGTCGGCATCACGCTGGCATCCGCCACCCGCAGGCCTTCAACCCCGCGCACACGCAGGTTTGCATCCAATGGCGCGGCATCGTCGGCCCCCATTCGGACGGTTCCGACGGGGTGGAAGATCGTCGTCCCGATATCGCCGGCGGCGCGGGCAAGGTCTTCGTCAGTCTCGAAATTGGTGCCCGGCTTGAACTCTACCGGATCGTACTGGGCAAACGCTGGCTGGCCGACAATCCGCCGGGTCAGTCGGATCGAGGCGGCGGCCACCTGACGGTCCCGCTCGGTCGTCAGATAGTTCGGCCGGATCTCGGGCGCGGCCTGCGGGTCGGGCGAAGCGATGCGCACGTGTCCCCGGCTTTCGGGGCGCAGGTTGCAGACACTGGCCGTAATGGCGTCGAAAGCGTGCAAAGGTTCTCCGAAGGCGTTCAGGGACAGCGGCTGCACGTGATATTCCAGATCCGCGGTCGCGACATCGGGGCCGGATTTGGCGAAAGCACCAAGCTGCGACGGCGCCATCGACATCGGGCCAGAGCGGAACAGCGCATACTCGGCGGCGATCTTCGCCTTGCCGAACATCGTGGCGGACATGGTGTTGAGCGTCTTGGCGTTCGACACCTTGTAGGAACAGCGCAGTTGCAGGTGGTCCTGCAGATTCTCGCCAACCCCCGGCATCTCGTGCACCACATCGATCCCGTGTTCCTGCAACAAGGCGCCGGGCCCGACACCCGACAGCTGCAGCAGTTGCGGAGAGCCGATGGCGCCGGCGGCAAGCACCACCTCGCGCCGGGCGCGGATCTGGCGCAGCGCGCCGTTCTGGCGGAACTCGACGCCCACCGCGCAGCGTCCTTCGAACAGGATGCGGGTCGCCTGCGCATCTGTCTCGACCTTCAAGCCGCCGCGACCCTCGACCGGACGAAGGAATGCCTTGGACGTGTTCCAACGCCATCCGCGCCGCTGGTTCACCTTGAAATAGCCGACGCCCTCGTTGTCGCCGGTGTTGAAGTCATCCGTGCGCGGCAGCCCCGCCTGCTCGGCCGCGGCCATGAAATCATCGAGGATCTTCCAGCGCAGCCGCTGTTCCTCGACCCGCCATTCGCCGCCCGCGCCATGCGCTTCGTTCTCTCCGCCGAAATAGTCCTCGGACTTGCGGAACCACGGCAGCACGTCGTCCCAGCCCCAGCCCGGAAGGCCCAGCTGGCGCCAGTGATCATAGTCCGCCGCCTGTCCGCGCAGATACAGCATGCCGTTGATGGACGAGCAGCCGCCAAGGATGCGCCCGCGCGGATACAGAAGCGAGCGGCCGTTCAGCCCCTTTTCCTCGGCGGTGCGAAACCCCCAATCGGTCCGGGGGTTGCCGATGCAGTAGAGATAGCCGACCGGGATGTGCACCCAGTGATAGTTGTCGCGGCCTCCGGCCTCTAGCAGCGTGACGCTGCCCTTCTCGCTCAGCCGGTTCGCCAGCACGCAGCCAGCCGAACCTGCTCCGACGACAACAAAGTCGGTCTCCCCTCCCATCTGCACACCCTCCCCAAGGTCATTGATCACATTTGTGCGATCACGCACAGACTCCCTGCCCGCACGCTTCTTTTCTCCGCAGCATAAATGACGACATTCAGGGACGAAGCACAACGCGCCGACATTCGGTGCGTCAATCAGAGGCACCGGACGGCCGGTGCAAGGAGAGCTACCATGCTGACGCAAATCAACGGGCTGCACCACGTGACCTCGCTTGCCAGCGGTGCTCAGGCGAACAATGCCTTCTTCACGAAGGACCTCGGCCTGCGCAGGGTCAAGAAGACCGTCAACTTCGACGCGCCCGAGGTGTACCACCTGTATTACGGCGACGAGACCGGCACCCCCGGTTCGGTGATGACCTATTTCCCCTTCCCCCATGCCGCGCGCGGCCGCCCGGGTCTGGGCGAGGTCGGCACCACCGTCTTCGCCGTTCCGAAAGGCACTCTTGGCTATTGGAAAGAGCGGTTCGAGACACTCGGCACGCCGGGCCTCGACCGGTCAAGCAGCTTCGGCGAAGAACGGCTGCACTTCACCGGCCCTGACGGCGACGCCTTCGCCCTTGTCGAAACCGAGGACGGGCGCGCCCCGTGGTCGGGCAACGGCGTGGCCGCCGACGAGGCGATCCGCGGGTTCCACTCGGCACACCTGCGCGTCAGCGATGGCGGCGCGACCGAGGAGCTGCTGAAGTTCATGGGCTACGAGGAAGACGACCGTGACGGCGACACCGTGCGGCTGCGCATTCCGAACGGCAACGGCGCCGACGTGATCGACCTGCAGACCCTGAAGGGCGCGAATTATGCCAAGCAGGGCGCGGGGTCGGTTCACCACCTGGCGTTCAGCGTCGACAACCGCGAAACCCAGCTTGAGGTGCGCAAGGCGCTGACCGACACCGGGTATGGCGTGACGCCGGTCATCGACCGGGATTACTTCTGGGCGATCTACTTCCGGTCGCCGGGCGGGGTCCTGTTCGAAGTGGCCACCAACGAACCCGGATTCGACCGGGACGAGGACACCGCCCATCTGGGCGAGTCCCTGCAACTGCCGAACCAGCACGCTCACCTGCGGAAGGTGCTGGAAGAGAAGTATCTGGAACCGATCGAGGATTGAGCCATGAGCTACGTCTACAAGGAAACGAAGGGGGCCGACGGCGGCCCCCTGCTGTTCACCTTCCACGGCACCGGCGGCGACGAGTCCCAGTTCCACGGGCTGGGAGAGCAGATCCTGCCCGATGCGCACGTCGTGTCGCCGCGCGGCGACGTGTCGGAGAACGGCGCGAACCGTTATTTCCGCCGCGCCGCCGAGGGCGTCTATGACATGGACGACCTTGCCACGCGTACCGCGGCGATGGCCAAGTTCGTCGGCGGCTTCCCGTCCGGCGACCATCCGGTGATCGGGCTTGGCTATTCCAACGGGGCGAACATCCTTGCCTCGGTCGCGATGGCAGAGCCGGGGCTGTTCACCGATCTGGTGCTGATGCACCCGCTGATCCCGTGGGCGCCCGATCCGGTGCCGGGTCTCAAGGGGTTGAACGTGCTGATCACTGCCGGGCGCCATGACCCGATCTGTTCGCCCGCCGGCACCGACTTTCTTGCGGGCTGGTTCCACGAGCAGGGCGCCGAGGTGACGCTGTACTGGCACGACGGCGGTCACGAGATTCCGCAGGCCGAGGTTCAGACCGCGGCGGAATTCCTGCGGACCGTCGAGAACAAGTGGCGCCGACTGCATAGTCTCTGAGCGCCGCGCCCGCTGCCCGGGCAACCGGGCAGCGTTTTTGCGCCTGCAGAAGCTGCGCCGCAGCGTAAGGCTTACCTTCCGCGACGTCCCGGTCTATCCATAAAGGCGGGGAGAAGGGTCTTAGAGCCCGCGTGACCAATCACGCGGGTCGCTTGCGCAGGACGTATCTGATGGGAAAACGCGCGACGATCCGTGACGTGGCCGAGAAGGCCGGTGTGTCGAAATCCACCGTGTCTCTTGTTCTCCACGACTCGCCACTGGTGCGGGCCGAGACGAAGGCCGCCGTCGAAAGCGCGATCCAAGAGCTTCACTATGTCCGCAACCGCGCCGCCGCCGCGCTGCGCAGTTCCAACACCGGGCGCATCGGCATCGTGGTCAACGACCTGCGCGTGCCCTTCGTCACCGATTTCGTCGCCGCCGCACAGCATGCCCTGATGAAACGCGGCATGGCGGCGCTGATCGCGGACTCCGCCGAAGACCCCGACATAGAAGATCGCGCCGTCCGCCTTGCGCTGGAACAGGACATTGCCGGACTGCTGATAGCACCGTGCCGCAGTTCCGAAGCGCCGGTGTTCAGCACCATCCTCGCCACCGGCATCCCGACGATGCAGGTCTTGCGGCAGGGCGACAGCCGCGTGGCGCAGCTTCCGTTCCATTCCATCGACTACGCGATCGGCAGCCACCTTGCCGCCCAGCACCTGCTGGATCAGGGCCTGACCGAGATCGCCTTCGTCGGCGGCCACGCCGGCCACCAGATCTCGCGCGAGCGGGCGTCGGGCTATCGCGACATCATGCAGGTGCATGGCCGCAAGGCGCTGGTGCTTCAGGGCGGATCCGACCGCACCTATGGGCGCGAGGCGATGGAACTGATCGCCCGCGACCATCCGGGCGTTCAGGCGGCGATCTGCATCAACGACCGCGTGGCGCTGGGCATGGCCGCAGCCGCGCAGGGCGCTGGACGGACCGTGGGCAAGGATTTCTGGATCATCGGTTTCGACGATATCCCGGAATGCGCGCAGGCCGAGCCGCCGATCACCTCGGTCCGCTGCGATGTCGACGCGGTGGCACGCGCCTCGGTCGATGCGCTCCTCGGCTGGATCGAAAACGCGGTGCCGCCCGAGGAACTGGTGCGCCATCCGGTGAAGCTTCAGGTCCGCGAGTCCAGCAAGGTCGGCTAAGCCGCCCTTTCACGCGCGTCTCCATCTTTGTCCTGGCCCGCGACCCGCAACGGTGCGACCCGGCTTGGACTGCTGTCAGTATATAATAGTACGCCACACTCGGCCCCAGTCAGCCGGACGCGAGTCGCTTCGTGGCCAGAGGCGGGCACCACACGCCGCAAACTCGGCGCATTTCAATTGTGGCATACAACCTAAAAGAGAACTCGCCTGACTCCGGCGCAGTCGAAATCGTTCAAATCCTAACGGTCTGAGAGTCCGATTTCCGGGCCCCTCTAACCCCTTTCACATCGATCTGGACGCCTCGCAGGCCGAATCTGGGCATCCGATTCTTATTTCCGCCGCCCGATTCTCACTAAATCACCCGATCGGACCTATCTTTTTAGGTAGTCTTTTCAGCCCTTTGTCGCCTGTTAACCAATAATCGCCACGATTGGCCCCAATTTTTTCAAAATGCCGAACGGCTTCAAACACGCTTCGGACGCCAAAAAAGGCCAAAACCGCCTGTTATCAGGTATTTTTGGGGCTTTGCACATTCTCGCCATATTTCCCGTCGTTTTCCGCCACGATTCAGGAGTGGTTTCAATCTCGGGATGTACGAATGAGGACAAGGAACAAGCCGATGACTGCCAAGATAGTCACTGCTCTGCAGACGGAAGCCGCAAGGAAGCGCAAGCGCGTCCTGGAAGCCGACTGCGACTCCAAGGGCGGCGCTGCCGATCTTCCGCCCGTGTCCAGCCGACTGATCGACACCCTGTTCGATGCCGAATGCGGGCACCGGCAGGAGAAACGGTTCCCCAGCGCCGCCTGACAGACGACCAAGACCAAAACGAACGAACAAACAAACAAACAAACAAACAAACCAAAACAACAACCGAACGAAGACCCGAACGAATGGAGGTCACAATGCACACGAACATCGTCTCCTACCCGAAGAACATCATCCTCCGCGCCGCGAACGATGACCGCCCCTCTGGCCCCGCCGGGAACGTGGTTTCGCTCAAGCAGATCCGCAAGCGCGAGCGGGTGATCCGCACTGTCCGCGGCGTCTTCTACAAGACCGGCGCGACGGGCATTGCACGGGCGGCCTGACCCACCGCCCCCACGACCCCGAGACCACCCATAAGACCCCCACCCAAAAACAAACAAAACAGACTCACGAACGGAGAAACGAAATGGAAAAGTCCCTGCTTCAGAAAGCCCGCGAAGGCCGCATCGCTGCTCTGGCCACCCTGGCTTCCACCAAAGTGGACAACATCTTCCTGATCGAGGACAAGCGCGCCAGCCAGCCGCGCCGGTCCACCACCCTGACTTTCGCGTCGGCACGTTCCGCGGCTCCCGCAAACGTCGTCTTCGCACCGGAGCGTCGGGCGGCCTGACCAACCGCCTGCCCCAGCCTGGACGGACCCGGTTCTCTCTCACTCACACTCTATCCGGGTCCGTCCGGCGCCCTACGCAAGCGCAAGTTTCCCAGCGCTTCCCCCAACAGCCGCCCCGCCACCCCGCGGGGCGGTTCGTTTTTTGGTACCGATGCGGTCACATTGACGAACCATCGCCAAGCCAACCTGCCGCCAGTGCAGGAGGAAGCGGATGGCCGAAGTCGGATACCTGATCGGTTACCTGATCATTGGCGCAGCGATCAGCTGGGTGTTGAAGTTCCGCGGGCTCACGCCCCTGCGGCGCGGTTTGGACCGCCTGACCGCAGGCAATACCGAGAACCTCGAGCACATGCTGCGCGTCGCCGGGATCGGGCAGGAAGCGCCCTACGAACAGGAACAACGCACCACCACCCACAAGGCGACCTTCGGCGTCCGCATGCTGGGCACATTCCTTGTCGTCGCGTTGCTTCTGATGATCTGTCCGCTGCTGGGTGGTGACCCCGCGCTGCCGCTGCCCGGTCTGGAGGGGCTGTTGATCTACCTGATCCTTGTGCTGCTCGGCGCGTGGTATCTGACCTATATGTGGACCTACGAAATCGTGGTCACGGACAAGGTCATCTCGGCCCCGACATGGTGGCTGAAGCGGAAAGACCACGACATCTCTACGCTCGATATGATGGAAAGCGACGCGGGCTATATGTGGCGGCTTTACTTCTGGGATGGAAAGCGGATCGAGGTTCTGAGATACGTTGCGGGCCGCAAGGCGCTGGAACGTCGGCTGAAGCGGCAGATCGAACTGAACCGAAGGCACTGAATGCCCGAACTGCCCGAAGTCGAAACCGTCCGCCGCGGCCTGCTGCCGGTGATGGAAGGGTTCGCCATCGACGCCGCCGACGTCCGGCGCCCCGACCTGCGCTGGCCCTTCCCCGAACGCATGGCCGAGCGGCTGGCCGGAAAGACCGTCACCGCCCTGCGCCGCCGGTCGAAGTATATCCTTGCCGACCTCAGCTCGGGCGAAACGCTGATCGTTCACCTCGGAATGTCGGGACGAATGCTGATCTCGGGCCGGATGCCCGGCGACTTCTTCCACGACCACGCGCCCACCGAGAAACACGACCACGTCGTGCTTGAAATGGGCTCGGGCGCGCGGATCACCTTCAACGACGCACGCCGCTTCGGCGCCATGGATCTTTGGCCCACCGAAACGCTGGAAGAGCACTGGCTTCTGAAGCCGCTGGGCCCCGAACCGCTCGGCAACGCGTTCCATGAAGATTACCTAGCGGAAAGACTTAGGGGCCGAAATACGCCGATAAAATCGGCACTTCTGGACCAGAATGTCGTGGCGGGACTCGGCAATATTTATGTTTGCGAGGCGCTTTTTCGGGCACAGGTCTCTCCGCGCCGGAAGGCGGGCCGCATCTCGGACAAGCGTGTAAGGTCGCTGGTCCCGATCATCCGGGACGTGTTGACCGAAGCGATCGCCGCTGGCGGCTCCAGCCTGCGCGATTACCGCCAAACCAGCGGAGAGCTTGGATATTTTCAGCATACCTTCCGCGTTTACGGGCGCGAGGGGCTGCCCTGCACGACTCCCGGCTGCGGCGGCACAATTGCACGAATCACGCAGTCGGGACGGTCCACCTTCTTCTGCCCCAAGTGCCAAACGTGACTTGAACCGCGCCCATGGATGGGTATGGACTTGGTCGGACGGGGAACAGCCAAAGGCATCCACATGGCCTTCAAGACGATCATCGTCGAAATTGACGACCACGTCGCAGTCATCAAGCTCAATCGACCGGACGCGCTTAACGCCCTCAATTCCGAATTGATGGGCGAACTTGCGTCGGCGCTGCGCGAGGCAGAGGACAACGAGAAAGTCCGCTGCACCATCATCACCGGATCCGAGAAGGCGTTCGCCGCCGGCGCGGATATCAAGGAGATGGCCGAGAAGACCTTTGTCGAGGTCTATCTGGAAAACATGTTCGGCGACGAAGCCGACAGCATCGCACGCGCACGCAAGCCGGTGATCGCCGCGGTGTCCGGTTATGCGCTGGGCGGCGGCTGCGAGCTTGCGATGATGTGCGACTTCATCATCGCGGCGGACACCGCCAAGTTCGGTCAGCCCGAGATCAACCTTGGCGTCATCGCCGGGATCGGCGGCACGCAGCGGATGACCCGCGCCATTGGCAAGGCCAAGGCGATGGACATGCACCTGACCGGCCGCTTCATGGACGCAGAAGAAGCCGAACGCTCGGGCCTCGTCAGCCGCATCGTTCCGGCGAAGAAGCTGATGGAAGAAGCGATGGCCGCGGCGCAGAAGATCGCGGAGAAATCCGCGCTGTCGACCCGCGCCGCCAAAGAGGCCGTCAACCGCGCGTTTGAAACCACGCTGGCCGAGGGCCTGCTGTTCGAACGGCGGCTGTTCTTCTCTCTGTTCTCGACCGAGGACCAGAAGGAAGGCATGTCGGCCTTCCTCGACAAGCGGGAACCGCAGTTCCGCGACAAGTAAGGGACGGCGCGATGTTCGGACTGATCGGGAAGATCACCGCAGAGTCCGGACGCCGCGCCGAACTCGCAGGCTACCTGCACGACGGCTCGCGCGATATGCCGGGCTGTCGATCCTACGTGGTTGCCTTGGACTCAGAGGACCCGGACGTGATCTGGGTGACCGAGGTCTGGGAAGACGCTGCGGCGCACAAGGCCTCGCTTCAACTGCCGCAGGTGCAAAAGGCGATCGCCAAGGGCCGTCCCCTGATTGCCGGGTTCGAGACGGTGGCCACGACCGATCCGCTTCCGAAAGCGCTTGATGTAAAAGGATCTTCCGCATAATCCTGAAGCTCATGTTCCTTTAAAGGGACGTGTCGTCGTGCGCTCGGGACTGTCAGCACGATGCGCCGCCCGCGTGGCAACCCGTTTTCGGCTTCACAAGCTGCGACTCTTCCCTTATAGGCCACGGCTTACATGCGCGTGAGGCCCGCCAGGCCGGATTGAGTCGGTTACGAAAACCCGACCCGGGGCTTATTGCGCTATAGGAATGCACTGAACCCGAGGAAGGGAAACAACCATGGCGAATTCGCCCCAGTCCAAGAAGCGCGCCCGCCAGAACGAGCGCCGCTACGCCGTCAACAAAGCCCGCCGCTCGCGCATCCGCACCTACCTGCGCAAGGTCGAGGAAGCCATCGCGTCCGGCGACCAGAACGCTGCCGCCACCGCGCTGCAGGCTGCCCAGCCCGAACTGATGCGTGGCGTCACCAAAGGCGTTCTCCACAAGAACACAGTTGCCCGGAAAATCTCGCGACTGAACTCGCGCGTGAAATCCCTGGGCTAAGCCCTGCATGAAGATGATTCTGTGGGGCCCTGTTTTTTAACGGGTTTTCTGCGCCGCCGCGCGACTCACAGACAAATCGAACCAAGGCCCGCGACCCCCGCGGGCCTTTCTTGTTTTCCACCTGTGATGATTCCGCACCGCTTGCCCAATGGGGAAAAGGATTCTTCCGAACGCAAGCCAAGAAAGCTGGAATTGAAGCCCGACGACTCATTGCGCCTGCCACATTTCGCGGGCTAGCTTGCCCGAGCGATTCACGCAAAAAAACAACCTGGGGGGACATGGGGTCAGAAGAGCCGGAGCGTCCGAACACTGCAATTCGGATGCGAACCTGATGTGGGGCGAGCAACAGGACGACGCTTGAAGGAATACGCTGAACGGCGCTGCCAAATGCCGTGACAGCGATACCTACCGGAACAAGACGCAGACGCGTCGGTTCCCGAGACCTCGATGTTCCAAGAAAACTGGTGCCTACGGGCAGGCTGGCGTCGGACCTATGTCCGACGGGCTGTCTGTTCTATGGCGCCGCCGAACGGGACCGACCGATTTGTGGCACGCCAGGCCTGCGCCTTGCGCATGCGGTCTGTTTTCAAACGGCGGCTTGCGGCGAAACGCAATCAAGGTTCCGGACCCTTCGGGGTTTCGGGTGGGACAGAACTGAGGTGCGGGTCAAAAACAAGATGAACGAAGAGTTGTGGACAAAGATCAGGAACGAACTGGCGGATGTCGTGGGCAAGGACAACTTCCGGAACTGGATCGAGCCGATCGAATTTGGGACCCTCACCGAGGGTGAAGCCGTGTTCTATGTGCCGACGAATTTCATCGGCGACTGGGTCACGCGGAATTTCAGCGACCTGATCATGATGCGCCTGAAGGCTGCCGGCGTGCCGGTATCGCGCCTCAAGTTCACGCTTGCGCCGGCGTCCCGCCCGCAGGCCGCCCGTGTTCCGGCCAAGGCGGCCGCCACCACCCGCACCGCTGCCGTTGCGACCGCTGCCGAAGACGACCTTCCCGGCGCGCCGCTGGACCCGCGCTTTACCTTTGACCGCTTCGTCGTCGGCAAGCCGAACGAACTGGCCCATGCCGCCGCCAAGCGCGTCGCCGAGGGCAACGAGGTCTCGTTCAACCCGCTGTTCCTGTATGGCGGCGTCGGCCTTGGCAAGACGCACCTGATGCACGCCATCGCGCACGAGCTGCAGAACCGCGAAGACGGCCTGCGCGTCGTGTACCTGTCGGCGGAACAGTTCATGTACCGCTTCGTGCAGGCGCTGCGCGACAAGCAGATGATGGACTTCAAGCAGCTGTTCCGTTCGGTCGACGTTCTGATGGTGGACGACGTCCAGTTCATCGCCGGCAAGGACAGCACGCAGGAAGAGTTCTTCCACACGTTCAACGCGCTGGTGGACCAGAACAAGCAGATCGTCATCTCGGCCGACCGCGCGCCGAACGAGATCAAGGACATGGAAGACCGCATCACCAGCCGCCTTCAGTGCGGTCTTGTGGTCGACCTGCACCCGACCGACTATGAACTGCGGCTTGGCATCCTTCAGCAGAAGGTCGAACAGCAGCGCCAGCAGTATCCGGGCCTTGTCATCGCCGACGGCGTTCTGGAATTCCTCGCGCATCGCATCTCGAACAACGTGCGGGTGCTGGAAGGCGCGCTGATGCGTCTGTTCGCGTTCGCGACGCTGGTGGGACGCGAGATCACGCTGGACCTGACGCAGGAATGTCTTGCCGACATCCTGCGTGCCTCGGACCGCAAGATCACCATCGAAGAGATCCAGCGGAAGGTCAGCGAGCATTACAACATCCGCCTGTCCGACCTGATCGGCCCGCGCCGACTGCGCGCGTTAGCACGCCCGCGGCAGGTGGCGATGTACCTGTCGAAACAGCTGACCTCGCGCTCGCTGCCCGAGATCGGCCGCCGCTTCGGTAACCGCGATCACACCACGATCATGCACGGGGTCCGCAAGATCGAAGAGCTGATGATGAACGACAGCCAGCTTGCGGACGACATCGAACTGCTGCGGCGCGCGCTGGAAGCCTGACACGGGCTTGACGCTGCCAGCAAAGGGACTCACTGTCCGAAAAAGCACTTGAGCCGGGGCGAGATCCGAGTAGGGTTCTCGCCCCGGCAGCATGAGGGACGACGATGAAAGTCAGCATCGAACGCGGCACGCTTCTGAAGGCCGTAGGCCAGGCCCAGTCGGTCGTGGAGCGCCGCAACACGATCCCGATCCTCGCGAATGTTCTGATCGAGGCGGAAGGCGACAGCGTCACTTTCCGCGCCACCGATCTGGACATCGAGGTGGTCGACAAGATCCCTGCCATGGTCGAACGCGCGGGCGCCACGACGGTCAGCGCCGTGACGCTGCACGAGATCGTTCGCAAGCTGCCCGACGGCGCGATGGTCCAGTTGGTGGACGACGGCGCCTCGGGCCGGCTCGAGGTCAACGCGGGGCGGTCGAACTTCAACCTCGCCACGCTGCCGAAGGAAGATTTCCCGGTGATGGCGTCGTCCGAGTATCACTCGAACTTCTCGGCCCCGGCGCCGGTGCTGCGGCGCCTGTTCGACAAGTCGAAATTCGCGATCTCGACCGAAGAGACGCGGTATTACCTGAACGGTGTCTACATGCACGTGGCCGAGGCCGAGGGCGGCCAGGTGCTGCGCTGCGTCGCCACCGACGGTCACCGGCTTGCCCGCATTGACGCCGACCTGCCGGCGGGGGCCGAGGACATGCCGGGCGTGATCGTACCGCGCAAAACCGTGGGCGAACTGCGCAAGCTTCTGGACGACGACGACATGAAGATCGCCGTCTCGGTGTCCGAGACCAAGGTCCGCTTCGCCACGCCCGAGATCACCCTGACCTCGAAGGTCATCGACGGCACCTTCCCCGACTACTCGCGCGTCATCCCGGCGGGCAACACCCGCAAGCTGGAAGTCGATGCGCAGGAGTTCGCGAAGGCCGTCGACCGCGTTGCCACGGTGTCGTCGGAACGCTCGCGCGCCGTCAAGTTGCAGCTTGACGAGGACCGGCTGGTCCTTTCGGTGAACGCGCCCGACAGCGGCGCCGCCGAGGAAGAGCTGGCCGTGGCCTATGGCGACGAGAAGCTCGAGATCGGGTTCAACGCGAAGTACCTGCTGGAGATCGCCAGCCAGGTCGACCGCGAGAACGCCGTGTTTCTGTTCAATTCCGCCGGCGACCCGACGCTGATGCGCGAGGGCAACGACCTGAGCGCAGTCTATGTCGTCATGCCGATGCGCGTGTAAGCCCCCTGCGGGGGCTGCCGCTGGCAGAGGTATTTTTCAAGAGAAGAAGATGGGGTCATGCCCGGTCTTGCACTGACGGAGCTGACGCTGTCGCATTTCCGTTCGCATCGGCGGGCGGTGCTGGCGCTTGACGGGCGGCCAGTGGCGATTCACGGGCCGAACGGCGCGGGCAAGACCAACCTTCTGGAAGCGGTGTCACTGTTTTCGCCGGGCCGCGGGCTGCGCCGGTCGAGCGCGGAAGAGATGTCGCGCCAGCCCGAGGGGCTTGGGTGGAAGGTCTCTGGCGTGTTGCAGAGCCTGTATCAGGTGCATGAGGTGGCGACCTCGTGGGAGCCCGCCGGCGCGCGCGTGGTGCAGATCGACGGCAAGGCCGCGACGCAGGTGGCGCTGGGGCGGATCGCGCGCATGGTGTGGCTGGTGCCCTCGATGGACCGGCTGTGGATCGAGGGCGCGGACGGGCGGCGGCGGTTTCTGGACCGGATCGCGATGAGTTTCGAGCCATCCCATGCCGAGGTCACGCTGACCTACGAAAAGGCGATGCGGGAGCGGAACCGGCTTTTGAAGGACCAGGTGCGGGACGCGCACTGGTACGCGGCACTGGAACGGCAGATGGCCGAGGCGGGCGCGGCGATCCAGGCGAACCGGCGCGATGCGCTGGACCGGATCGCGGCGGCGCAGGCGGGGGCCGAGACGGCCTTTCCCGCCGCCGACCTGACGCTTGGCGCCGCGGACGACAGCGAAACGCCGGACGACGCGCAGGGTTTCGCCGAGGCGCTGGCCGCTGGGCGGCAACGCGATCTTTACGCGGGCCGCACGCTGATCGGGCCGCACCGCGCGGATCTGGGCGCGGTCTATGCCGCCAAGGGCGTGCCGGCGCGCCAGTGTTCGACCGGAGAACAGAAGGCGCTGCTGATCTCGCTGATCCTCGCCAATGCCCGCGCGCTGGCGCAGGACTTCGGCGCGCCGCCGATCGTGCTGCTGGACGAGGTTGCGGCGCATCTGGACGCGGGCCGCCGCGCCGCGCTTTATGACGAGATCTGTGCGCTGGGTGCGCAGGCGTGGATGACCGGCACCGGGCCCGAGTTGTTCGGGGAACTGGGCGACCGGGCGCAGGTGGTCGCCGTCACCGAAGCGGGTGGCGTGTCGGAGGTGGGTGCATGAGCGAAGTGTCCATCGCGTTGCTGCGCGGGATCAACGTCGGCGGGCGGAATAGCCTGCCTATGGCCGAGTTGCGCGACCTTTTGGCCGGGCTTGGGGCCGAAGATTGCAGGACCTACATCCAAAGCGGCAACGCGGCGTTTCGCGGCGATATGAGCGCCGCTACGATTTCCGATGCCATCGAGACGGCTAGGGGCTTTCGCCCGCATGCGTTGGTGTGGCCGATGGACGCCTATCGCGCCGTGCTGGACGCCTGCCCCTATTCCGCGGAGGGCGAGGCTGACGGAAAATCGGTACACGTCTATTTTGCCGATGGGACACCCGTGCCGCCGGATGACAGGACATTGGCGCTTGCCACGCATAACGAGACCCTGACGGTGACGGAACACGCCGCCTATCTGCACGCGCCCGACGGCATCGGCCGGTCGAAGCTGGCGGCACGGCTGGACAAGGCGCTGGGTGTGCCGGTCACCGCGCGCAACTGGAAAACCGCGCAGGCCGTGCTTGCGCTGGCCGAGGACATTTCATGACCATCACCGCCGTCGAACTGGGGCTTTATGCCCTTGGGCTTGCCGTTCTGTTCCTGACCCCCGGCCCGGTGTGGCTGGCGATGACCGCCCGCGCGCTGTCGGGCGGCTTCCACGCCGCGTGGCCGCTGGCTCTGGGCGTGGTGGTCGGAGACGTGGTCTGGCCGCTGCTGGCGGTGCTGGGCGTGACATGGCTGGTGTCGGTGTTTTCCGGCTTCCTCGTGTTTCTGAAATGGGTCGCGACGGCGTTCTTCCTTGGCATGGGGTTCATGATCCTGAAGAACGCGGACAAGTCGATCTCGGCCGACAGTCGGCTGACGCGGCCCGGTGCATGGGCCGGGTTCGTCGCCGGGGTCGCGGTGATCCTTGGGAACCCGAAAGCGATCCTGTTCTACATGGGCATGTTGCCGGGCTTCTTCGACCTGCGCACCCTGACCGTGGCCGACATCGTCGCGATCTGCGCCCTGTCGGCGGCAATCCCGCTGCTGGGCAACCTTGTCGTCGCCGCCTCGGTGGGTCAGATCCGCAAGCTGCTTGCCTCTCCCGAGGCGGTGCGGCGGACCAACATCATCGCCGGAAGCCTGCTGATCCTTGTCGGGCTGATCATTCCCTTCACCTGAACGCGGTCACACCGGGGCGGCGAATTCCTCGGTCTTGCCGACCTCGTTGTCGGCGATCAGCGTCATCTGAAGCCGCTGCACCCGGGGTTCGCTGCCATAGGTATCGCGGACCGACTGACGCCAGGCCGCATCGTGCCAGCGGTCGGCAGCCGCCGGATCGGACCACTGGTAGACGGCGCCGGCGGTGTTGGTCTCGGGGTCGTAGAAGAAGCTTTTGCGCACCAGTTCCGGAACGGCGCGCCACTTGGGCGCGATCTTGCGGGCCCCTTCCATCACCTCGTCCCGGGTCATCCCCGGCCGCAGATCGAAGGTCACGATTTCCATCAGCATGGGCCATCCTCCTCGCCGTCGCCACAGGGCGGCAGCCTATGCCGACCGGCCCGCGCCGGGCAACCGGCAGAAACGGGGGCAAACCCCGGTTCCAGATACCAAATGTTGGGTATCTGACGTGACAATCCCCCCACAAACGCGTATAAAATCAGCAAGAAGAACAAGGGACCTCCGCATGGCCGAAGCAGCCCGGCAGCCGGACGAATACGGCGCCGATTCTATTAAAGTTCTCAAAGGCTTGGAAGCCGTTCGCAAGCGCCCCGGCATGTATATCGGGGACACTGACGACGGCTCGGGTCTGCACCACATGGTCTACGAGGTCGTGGACAACGGCATCGACGAGGCTTTGGCCGGTCATGCCGATCGCGTGACCGTGACCATCCATGACGATTCCAGCATTTCCGTTAGCGATAACGGCCGCGGGATTCCGGTGGATCTGCACCCCGAGGAAGGCGTCTCTGCCGCCGAGGTCATCATGACCCAGCTGCACGCCGGCGGTAAGTTCGACCAGAACTCGTACAAGGTGTCCGGCGGTCTGCACGGCGTCGGCGTCTCGGTGGTGAACGCCCTGTCCGACTGGCTGGAACTGACCATCTGGCGCAACGGCAAGGAATACTCTGCCCGGTTCGAAACCGGCGAGACCGTGCGCCATCTCGAGGTCGTCGGCGATGCCGAGGGCATGAAGGGCACGCGCGTCCGCTTCCTTGCCTCGACCGACACGTTCTCGAACCTCGAGTACAGCTTCAAGACGCTGGAGCACCGCCTGCGCGAACTGGCGTTCCTGAACTCTGGCGTGCGGATCACCCTGCGCGATGAGCGTCCGGCGGAACCGCTGGAAACCGACCTGCACTACGAAGGCGGGGTGAAGGAATTCGTCCGTTATCTCGACCGCAGCAAGACACCGCTGATCGACGAGCCGATCTTCGTCGTGGGCGAGCGCGAGGGGATCACCGTCGAAGTCGCGATGTGGTGGAACGACAGCTACAACGAGATGGTGCTGCCCTTCACCAACAACATCCCGCAGCGTGACGGCGGCACCCACCTTGCCGGTTTCCGTGGGGCGCTGACCCGCACGATCAACCTGTACGCCGGGTCGTCGGGCATCGTGAAGAAGGAAAAGGTGAACCTGTCGGGCGACGACGCCCGCGAGGGTCTGACCTGTGTCCTGTCGGTGAAGGTGCCGGATCCCAAGTTCTCGTCCCAGACCAAGGACAAGCTGGTCAGCTCCGAGGTGCGTCCGGCCGTCGAGGGCCTGATGAACGAGAAGCTGGCCGAGTGGTTCGAAGAGAACCCGCAGCAGGCCAAGATGATCGTCGGCAAGATCGTCGAAGCCGCGCTGGCGCGCGAAGCCGCCCGCAAGGCGCGCGAGATGACGCGCAAGAAGACGACGAACGACGTGTCGTATCTGGCGGGCAAGCTGAAGGAATGTTCCGACAAGGACCCGCGCAACCGCGAACTGTTCCTTGTCGAGGGTGACTCGGCCGGCGGTTCGGCCCAGACGGGCCGCGACCGGCGCACGCAGGCGATCCTGCCGCTGCGGGGCAAGATCCTGAACGTGGAACGCGCCCGTTTCGACCGGATGCTGGGCAGCCAGGAGATCGGCAACCTCGTGATGGCGCTGGGCACCGGCATCGGACGCGACGAGTTCAACATCGAGAAGCTGCGCTATCACAAGGTCATCATCATGACCGACGCCGACGTCGACGGCGCGCACATCCGGACGCTGCTGCTGACGTTCTTCTTCCGGCAGATGCCCGAACTGATCGAGGGCGGGTATCTCTATATCGCGCAGCCGCCGCTGTACAAAGTGAGCCGCGGCAAGTCCGAGGTCTATATCAAGGACGTGCCCGCGCTGGAGGACTACCTGATCCAGCAGGGGATCGAGGGGGCGGTGCTGCGGCTGAACACCGGCGAGGAAATCGCCGGCGCCGACCTGCATCGCGTGGTCGAGGCCGCGCGCAGCTTCCGCCGCATCCTTGAGGCGTTCCCGACCCACTATCCGCGCAACATCCTTGAACAGGCCGCGCTGGCCGGCGCGTTCGATCCTGGCAAGGCCGACGCAGACCTGCAGGCCGTGGCCGATACCGTGGCCGCGCGTCTTGATATGGTGGCCGAGGAATACGAGCGCGGCTGGCAGGGGCGGATCACGCAGGACAAGGGCATTCGCCTGTCGCGCGTTCTGCGCGGCGTCGAAGAGATCCGCACGCTTGATGGCGCGATCCTGCGGTCGGGCGAGGCACGGCGACTGTCCGAGATCTCGGCACAGTCGCGCGACGTGTACCGCAACCCCTCCGATCTGATGCGCCGCGACCGCGGGCAGAAGATTTACGGCCCCATCGACCTGCTGGACGCGATCCTGGAAGAGGGCGAGCGCGGCCTGACGCTGCAACGCTACAAGGGTCTGGGCGAGATGAACCCGGACCAGCTTTGGGAAACCACGCTGGACCCCGAGGCGCGCACGCTGCTGCAGGTCAAGGTCGAGGACGTGGCAGAGGCCGACGACATCTTCACCAAGCTGATGGGCGACGTGGTGGAACCGCGCCGCGAGTTCATCCAGCAGAACGCGCTCAGCGTCGAGAACCTCGACTTCTGATCGCCGTCTCATTCGGAACAGACAGGGCCGCCCGGCATTTCGGGCGGCCCTTTTCTTTTGGCTTTACCGAATCCTAAGCCCCCGCGTGGCATCAGCGCCCCGACGCAGATGCCGGAGATACTGATGTCCGTACCGATCAGGGACGTGGTGAAGCCATGGGATGACGCTGGCCGGAAGGTCGGGGAACAGGTGCACGACCGCGTGCTGCCCCGCCTGCGCGACGTGTTGCTGGACGCTTACCGGCAGGTGGATCCCGAAATGCCCGCCGTCCCGGATGACCTGTACGCCGCCGAAAAGGCGAAGTTCGGGTTCATCGCGCGTGGCGATTTCTCGGACGATTACTTTGCCCTGCAAACGCAACTCGCCGAAAACATCGCCTCGATGACCGACTACGCCACCTATCTGAAGGGTTACGGCGTCTACTGCGGAAAAATGGTCTCTGCCCTGCTGGACGCCTGCGACGGCGAAACGCCCGAAGACCGCAACCGCATGGCCGAAAGCGCGGTGGCGTCGGTCTTCGCGGATCTCACCGTCACGATGGGCGAATACTTCCGGAAAGAGGCCGAAGAAGATGCGCGGGCCCGCGCGGTGCTGGGCGCGGCGCTGAACGCGCTGGCCGACCGCGACCTGACCTATCGCGTCGGCGACGATGCCCCCGCCAAGATTTCCGACGCGCGCGACAACTTCAACGCGGCGACCGAAAGCCTTGAAAGCACGATGACCGGCATCGCCGGCAGCACCGAGGAAGTGTCTGGCAGCGTTTCGGAAATCGCGCGCGCGATCTCGGAACTCGCCGACCGGACCGAGGAACAGGCAAGGATGCTGGAACAGACGGTCACGGCAGTGGATCAGGTCAGCGATGCGGTGCGAACCAACGCCGGCACCGCCCGCCGCGCCAACGGCGCCGCGGCAGAGGCCAACACGCTGGTCGAACGGTCCGGCGTGGTCATGGCGCAGGCCGACGATGCCATGGGTGCGATCTCTCGCAGTTCATTGGAGATTGAGAAGATCGTGTCGGTGATCGACGAGATCTCGATGCAGACAAACCTTCTGGCCCTGAACGCGGCGGTAGAGGCCGCGCGCGCTGGCGACGCCGGGTCCGGCTTTGCCGTCGTCGCGCAAGAGGTCCGGCAGCTTGCCCAGCGCACCGCCGAGAACGCGCGCACGATCCGCGACCTGATCGAGACGAGCTCGGACCATGTCGGGCGCGGCGCGAAGGTCTTGAAAGAGGTCGGCACGACGCTGGACAGCACCTCTGAGCGGGTGAAAGAGATCAACGGCCTGATGGCAGAGATCGCCGAGCGCGCCGAAAACCAGGCCACCGCGTTCGAGAAAATCAACCAGTCCGTCACCAATATAGAGACACTAACCCAGCGAAATGCCGCCATGGCGGAAGAGACTCATGCCGCCGTCGTCGGGCTGGACGGAAGCTCGGCACGGCTGGGCGAGATGGTGGGGCAATTCCGGCTGTCGGACGCCACATGGCAGGTGGAAGCGGAACGTCTTGCGAAGGCCTGCTGACGCGCAGGGTCAGGCGGTGCCGCCCTCGAAGTAATCCGGAAACTCGTCGCGCAGGGTTGCGATCCGCCGGATGGTCGCGCCGATATGGCCGCGCATGGCGGCGGCGGCAAGCTCGGGGTTACCCGACGCAATGCCTTCGACCACCGCAAGATGGCCGTGGATGATCTCTGACATCTTGCCCTTGCGCGGCAGTTCCAGCCGCTGACAGCGACTAAGGTGTCCCAGCCGACGCGCCAGCATCGCGTGCAGCGCCGGCACGCCGACCGTCTCGAACAGGGTCAGGTGAAACGCGCGGTCCAGTTCGTTGAACAGCACCATCTGCGACGGGTCATCCTGCAGCGCCTCCTGCATTCGGACGAAACTGCGCGCCCGCTTCAACGCCGCCATGTCGCCCTTTTCGGCCATCCGGCGCACCACTTCGGTCTCGATCGCGACGCGCAGGAAATGCACCTCTTTCAACTGTGCCTCGTCGATCCGCGCCACCACGGTTTTCGACTGCGGGAAGATCCGGACCAGCCCATCCTCTTCCAGCCTTTGCAATGCCTCGCGCACCGGCGTCTGGCTGACCCCGTACTCTTGCGCCAATTCGCTGCGGCCAAGCGTGGCATCGGGAACAAGCTGCATGTCGATGATTCGGGCGCGCAGGTCTTCATAGACCCGGTCGGCAGCGGTTCCCCCGCCATCGATCCGGGCTGTCCCGCCCCGCACCAAACCTTCGGCAGACAAGTCCATGCTGCTCCTCTTCGACCGTTTCCGCGCCGCGCAATCACCCGGCCCGGTCCGTCTTGCCATCCGTCTCACCATATGTCGGGAAGCCGGTTGCTTCAACTAGGTGACTAATATATTAGTTGGCCTGTTCGACGTCGCAAGAGGAGAGACCGGCGTCGCGCATACCGAGCGTAACGGGAGGAACAGAATGAATATCAAGGGATTGGGCACGGCCGTCGCGACCGTCGCCATGCTTGGAATCACCGGCTTCACCGCCGATGCAGCGGACCGGGTGCTGAAGATCCAGACCTCGTCCAACGCCAGCCACGCGTCGCTGGCCTATCTGAACGAGGAATGGGTGCCGAAGCTGGAAGAGATGACCGGCGGCAGCCTGACCGTCGAGCTTCTGCCGGTCGATGCAGTGGTTCCGCGCCGCGAAACCGCCGAAGCGATCAGCGTCGGCATCCTTGATGGCGACCTGACGTCGATCAACTACTTCGCCGGTGTCGATCCGGCCTTCGCGCTGATGGGCGACCTGATTGCGGGCTATGACAGCGCCGACCAGATCCAGGCCTTCTGCGCTCAGGGCGGCGGCAAGGAAATGCTGCAAAAGCTGTTCGACGCGCATTTCGAAGGTGTTCACGTGGTGGGCTGCGGTGCCTACGCACGCGAAGCTTTCGTCTCTAAAGTGCCGGTTCGTGGCGTTGCCGATCTTGCGGGTCTGAAAATCCGCTCGCCCGAAGGCCTTGCCGCCGACGTGTTCAAGCGCGCAGGCGCCGCGCCGGTGTCGATGTCCGGTTCGGAAACCTACGGCGCTCTGGAAAAAGGCGTGATCGACGCGGCCGACAACTCGGCCTACGCCAACAACGACGCCAACGGGATGCACAAGATCGCCAAGTACCCGATCTTCCCGGGCATCCACTCGACCCCGATCCTGCAGTTCACCGTCTCGCAGATGGTGTGGGACGAACTGACCCCGGCCGAGCAGGTCGCGCTCGAGACGTGGTACCTCGCGGCCTACAACGGCCTGCGCCAGTACTTCGACCGTCTCGACCGTCAGCTGGTCGCCCGTGACAAGGCCGCCGGTGAGCTGGAGATCATCGACTGGCCGCAGGAAGAGCGCGACGCGCTGCGCAAGATCGCCCAGGAAGCCTGGTCCGATTTCGCCTCGCAGTCCGATCTCGCCAAGGAAGTCTACGACGCACACATCGCGTTCATGGAACAGGCCGGCCTGCTGTAAGGCCGCCATCGCCGCGCCCGGATCAACCGGGCGCGGCACCACCCGGCCGGGAGGAGGCCGGGCATCAAGGACCGACCCGGACCACCGGGCACGAGCAAACCACAACAGACAGACGAGGCGGACGCCGGAAACAATCCGCGCCGCGTGGGGGGAGAGGGGCCAGCTATGAGCCGCGAATACGAAGAGCGCCTGCAGGACGCACCGCTTGAAGTGGCGGGCGATGACCCGATTCACGAGGAAGAGGGCCTGTCGCGCGCCGATTACACGCCGGTGGATCACGTCAGCCACCTTGTCGGCATCATGATCTCGGTGTTCTACATGGCCGCCGCGCTGGCCACGCTGTACGAGGTCTTCTCGCGCTATCTGCTGAACGCGCCGACCTACTGGGCTTTCGAAACCGTGATGATGCTGTGCGCCGCGGCCTGGATGCTGTCGTCGGGCTACATCACGATGAAACAGCGCCACATCGGCATCACCGTCTTCCACAACATCGCGTCCGACAACACCCGCTGGTGGCTGGACCTGTTCGCGATGATCGTCGGGGTCGTCGCGCTGTACATGCTGCTGACCGACGCCGCGATCCGCGCCTATATCTCTGTCGAGCGGCTTGAGAAATCGGGCTCGGCGTTCAACTCGCCGCTGCCGATGATGCTGAAATCGCTGATGGTCGCGGGCGCGTTCCTGTATCTGACCCAGCTGATGGTGAACCTGCATCGTCACTTCACCTCGCCCGTCGCGCGGCTGGTGGTGAAGGCGGTCGGCGTCTACTTCGTGATCTACTTCGTCTCGGCCTTCCTTGCGGAAGCCTTCGGCGTGTCGATTGCCGAGACGATCTCGGGCTTCTTCAGCAATGTCGGCGCATCGCTGGATCCCTCGAAGGCGCTGAACATGCGCGCGATGGATCTTGGCACCGTCTCGATCATCATGGTCGTCCTGCTGATCGCGCTGATGATGACCGGCATGCCGCTTGGCATCGTCACGCTGATCGTGTCGGTGATCATGGCCATCGGGTTCTTCGGGCCGCGCGGGCTTTTCCTTGTCTCGTCCAACGCGGCGGGTCTGCTAGAGCACTACACGCTGGTCGCGGTGCCGTTCTTCGTGCTGATGGCTTCGATCCTTGAACGCGCCGGCATCGCCGAGGACCTGTTCGACGCGATGTCGATCTTCGCCGGCAACCTGCGCGGCGGCGTCGCGGTGCAGACCACCGTCGTGGCCGTGATCCTTGCCGCCATGTCGGGCGTCATGGGCGGCGAGATCGTGATGCTGGGCCTTGTCGCCCTGCCGCAGATGTTCCGCCTTGGCTATGACCGCAAGCTGACCATCGGCCTGATCTGCGCCTCTGGCGCGCTGGCGACGCTGATCCCGCCGTCGATCATCATGATCGTCTACGGTCTGTCGGCCGAGGTCGGCATCGGCGACCTGTTCATGGCGGGCGCCACGCCGGGTGTCATGCTGGCCGTGTTCTATGCCGGCTATGTGCTGCTGCGGGTGAACCTGAACCACAGCCTTGCCCCGACCGCCGCCGAAGTGGCGCAGATGTCGGGCAAGGAACAGAAACTGTCCAAGGACCGTCTGACCGCGGTTATCCTCTGCATCCTGCTGATCGGCGCCGTGATGGGCTCGATCTATGGCGGCGTCGCCTCGGTGACCGAGGCCGCGGCGGTGGGCTGCATCGGGTCGCTGTTCGTGGCCGCGGTGCGCCACCAGTTCAAATGGGAGGTCATCTCGGCCGCCCTGATCGGGTCGATGACCACCGTCGGCACGATCATCTGGCTGGTGCTGGGCGCGGTCAGCTTCATCGGGATCTTCAACCTTGTGGGCGGCGGCGACTTCATGCGGTCGCTGTTCCTTGACCTTGGCCTGTCGGCGATGGGCACGATCCTTGTGATGATGCTGATCCTGATGGTGCTGGGCACCTTCATGGAATGGATCGCCATCGTGTTCATCACCGTGCCGGTCTTCGCTCCCGTGGTGATGACCCTTGCGCCGGAACTGGGTCTGACCGAGGATCAGGCCAAGATCTGGTTCGGCATCCTGTTCGTGATGAACATCCAGATCTACTTCCTGTCGCCGCCCTTCGGACCCGCCTGTTTCTGGCTGAAATCGGTCGCGCCGAAGGACGTCACGCTGCAGGAGATCTTTCTGGCGGTGCTGCCCTTCATCGGGCTGCAGATCTGCGGCCTCATCCTTGTGATGATCTTCCCGCAAATCGCCCTGTGGCTGCCCGAACTTTTGAACTGAGGAGACTGACATGATCGGAAGAGACAGCCGCGATGACATCGACGGATACGGCAAGTGGCCCTGGATCGCCGGTGTCATCCTCACGGTGGTGCTGATCTACACCCTGCACCACTTCGCGACGCCGATTTCCTGAGGAAACACCATGAAAGACGACAAGACCGGCAAGCGCTACGAAGACCTGCGGTCCGCCCGCTTCTTCGCCGCGAACGACTTCCGCAGCTTCGGGCACCGGTCGCGGGCCATGCAGATGGGGCTGGGGCACGAAGACTGGGAAGGCAAGCCCGTCATCGGCATCATCAACACGTGGTCCGAGGCGCAGCCCTGTCACATGCACTTCAAGGACCGCGTGGAATGGGTAAAGCGCGGCATCCTTCAGGCGGGCGGCCTGCCGATGGAACTGCCGGTGCACTCGCACTCGGAACAGTTCCTGAAGCCAACGTCCATGCTGTACCGCAACATGGGCGCAATGGAGGTCGAAGAGACCCTGCGCGCCCATCCCTGCGACGGCGCGGTGCTGATGGGCGGCTGCGACAAGTCCACGCCGGCGCTTGTCATGGGCGCGCTTAGCTGGGGCTTCCCCTTCATCTACCTGCCCGCCGGACCGATGCTGCGCGGGAACTATGCGGGCAAGGTTCTGGGGTCCGGCTCTGACGCGTTCAAGTACTGGGACGAGCTGCGCGCGGGCACCATCACGGAAGAGGAATGGAAGGGCATCGAGGGCGGCATCGCGCGGTCCGACGGCCACTGCATGACGATGGGCACCGCGTCCACCATGACCGCGATTGCCGAGGGGTTCGGCCTGTGCCTGCCCGGCGCCTCGTCGATCCCGGCCAATGACGTCAACCACAAACGCATGTCCGCCGCCTGCGGCCGCCGCGCGGTCGAGATGGTGTGGGAAGACCTGACGCCGGACAAAATCGTCACTAAACAGGCGGCAGAGAACGCCACGACGGTCGCCATGGCGACGGGCTGTTCGACCAACGCGGTGATCCACCTCATCGCGATGGCCCGCCGCGCGGGCATCGACTGGGGTCTGCCCGACTTCGACCGGCTCAGCCGCGAGGTTCCGGTGATCGCCAACGTCCGCCCGTCCGGCAAGGAATATCTGATGGAGGATTTCTTCTACGCGGGCGGCCTGCGCGCGCTGATGAAGGAACTGGGCGACAAGCTGGACCTCAGCGCCATCACCGTCACCGGCAAGACGATGGGCGAAGGGCTGGAAGGCGCGGTGAACTACAACACCGACGTGATCCGCCCGCTGTCGAACCCGGTCTATGCCGAGGGCTCGCTGGCGCTGCTGAAAGGCAACCTTGCCCCCGATGGCGCGGTGATCAAGCCCGCCGCCTGCGATCCGAAGTTCCACAAGCACAGCGGCCCCGCGATCGTTGCGGACAGCTATCCGGAACTGAAGAAGATCATCGACGATCCCGACTACGACATGACCCCCGACCACGTGCTGATCCTGCGCAACGCGGGTCCGCAGGGCGGTCCGGGGATGCCGGAATGGGGCATGATCCCGATGCCCAAGGCGCTGCTGAAGCACGGCCACCGCGACATGGTGCGCCTGTCGGACGCGCGCATGTCCGGCACCAGCTTCGGCGCCTGCATCCTGCACGTCGCGCCCGAGGCCTATATCGGCGGCCCGCTTGCGCTGGTGAAGACCGGCGACATCATCGAGCTGGACGTGCCGAACCGGTCGCTGAACGTGAAGATCAGCGACGAGGAGATGGCCGAACGTCGCGCCGCATGGACCCCGCCGCCGCCGCGCTATGAACGGGGCTACGGCTGGATGTTCAGCCAGCACATCGAGCAGGCCGACAAGGGCTGCGACTTCGACTTCCTGAAAACGGAATTCGGCAAACCCGTAGACGAACCGGTGATCTTCTGATGGCTCTAGACCTGTCCACCCGCCGCATCGCGGCCCGACAACCTTTCGGCGGCGCTCCTAAGGGCAAGGCGACGCAGGACGCGATCAAGGGGATGACCCTGTCGCACATCGTCCTGCCGCTGGAAAACCCGCTGTCGGACGCCAAGGTTCTGACCGGCCGCCAGTCTCCGCTGGCCGCCGTCGACATCATCTCGTGCGAGATGGTGTCCGAGAACGGCCATCGCGGCATGGGCTTCGCCTATACGCTGCGCGCCGGCGGCTCTGGCATGTTCGCGCTGGCCTGCGAGATCGCCGACCGGATCATGGGGCATGACCCCAACGACATCGGCCGTCTTTGGGAACTGCTGCGCTGGCAGACCAACTCGCTGGGTCAGGGCGGCATGTCCTACCAGACCATCGGCGCATTCGACACCGCGCTGTGGGACATGAAAGCCAAGAAGGCGGGCCTGCCGCTGGCGAAGCTGCTGGGCGCGCACCGGGATACCCTGCGGATCTACAACTCGCAGGGCCAGTACCTTCAGGCGTCGATTGACGAAATGAAGGCCGCCGCCGATCGCTCACTCGCCTTGGGCATCGGCGGCATCAAGATGAAGGTCGGCCAGCCCGATGGGCAGGAAGACCTGAAGCGCATCATGGCGATGCGCGACCATCTGCCGGACAACATCGCGTTCATGATCGACGCGAACCAGCAATGGGACCGCGCCTATGCCCTGCAGTTCGGCAAGATCGTCGACGAGGTCGGGCTGGAGTTCATCGAGGAACCGCTGGACGCGCTGGACATCGAGGGCCACGCCGAACTGGCGCGCAACCTCGCCACGCCCATCGCGACAGGCGAGATGCTGACTTCGCCGACCGAGGCGATCCAGCTGGTGCAGAAGGGCGGCTGCGACGTCAGTCAGGTCGACGCGCTGCGGATCGGCGGCGTGACCCCGTTCCTGAAGGCGATGACCATGGCCGAGGCGCACCGCGTCCAGATCGCACCGCATTGGCTGATGGAACTGCACGTCCACCTTGCCGCCGCGTTCCCGGAAGAGCCGTGGATCGAGCATTTCCACTGGTTAGAGCCGCTTTTCGACGAGCGCCTGGAAATCTCGAACGGCCGCGTCGCCGTGCCGGACCGGCCGGGCCTTGGCCTGACCCTGTCCAGCAAGGCGCGGGACTGGACGGTTTCGACGCAGGACATCGGCGAAAGAGGCCGGGAATGAGCGAAGTCCTCACAGACGCCCAAAAGGCGTTCTACGAGGAACAGGGGTACCTGATCCTCGAGGATCGGGTGCCCGCCACGATTCTGGACCGGATCCGGCAAGAGATCGCCCGGTTCACCGAAGTCGCCCGGGGCATGACCGCCTCGGACGACAAGATCGACCTTGAAGACAGCCACACCCCCGACGATCCGCGAATCCGGCGGGTGAAGCTGCCGCACACCCAGTCCGAGGTGGTGAACGACCTGCTGCGGTCCGACCACATCCTTGCACCTGTCCGCGACCTGATCGGTCCCGACGTGCGGATGCAGACCACTAAGCTGAACATGAAGTCGGCGGGCTACGGCGCGGCGGTCGAATGGCACCAGGACTGGGCCTTTTACCCCTATACCAACGACGACGTGCTGGCCGTGGGCGTCATCATCGACGACATGACCGAAGCGAACGGCCCGCTGATGGTTCTTCCCGGCACGCATCGCGGCCCGGTTCTCGACCACCATCACAACGGCTATTTCGCGGGTGCGGTCGATCTGGCGGCCGAAGGCATCGACATGGCCGACGCTGTGCCGCTGATGGGGCCCGCCGGGTCGATCTCGATCCACCACGGGCGCATCCTGCACGGCTCGGCGCTGAACACGTCGACGCAGGACCGCCGGATCATCTTTTTCGAGATGATGGCCGCCGACGCGTTCCCGATCTTCGGGCAGAACACCTTCCCCGCATCGCTGGAAGAGTTCGATGCGCGGATGCTGTGCGGCGCGCCAACCCTGGAACCGCGCATGGCCAAGGTGCCGGTCCGCATTCCGCAGCCCCTGCCGCCGACCAAGGGCTCGATCTACGAAATCCAGAAAGCCATGGGCAAACGCTCCTTCGAGGTATTGAAATGACCGATCTGAAAACCGCCCTCACCGGGATTTCCGGAATTCTTGCAACCCCTTACGACGCCGACGGCAACATCGCCCCCGAAAAGCAGGGGCCGATTGTCGAGCGTGCGCTGAAAGCGGGCGTGCACATCCTGACGGCCAACGGCAACACGGGCGAGTTCTACTCGCTGACCACGGAAGAGGCGATTGCGATGGTCACCGCCTCTGCCGGTCACATCCGCGGACGCTGCCCGCTGATCGCCGGTGTGGGCCGCGCGCTGCCCGACGCCTGCCGCCTAGCCAAGGCCTCTGCCGCCGCCGGCGCGTCGGCGCTGATGATCCATCAGCCGCCCGATCCCTTCGTCGCCCCGCGCGGCGTGGTCGACTACGTCAAGGCGGTGTCCGAGGCGGGGAACAACCTGCCCATGGTCCTTTACCTGCGCAACGACGGCATCGGCACCGACGCCATCGCCGCGCTGTGCTCGGTTCCGGGTGTCGTGGGCGTGAAATGGGCCACCCCCAACCCGATGAAGCTGAAGGCGGCGATGGAAGCCTCGCCCGAGGAAATCATCTGGGTCGGCGGTCTGGCCGAGGTCTGGGCCCCCACCTTCTACGCGGTCGGCGCGCGCGGCTTCACCTCGGGGCTGATCAACGTGTGGCCGGAACGCTCGGTTGCGATCTCGGCTGCGCTGGAGGCGGGCGACTACGCCAAGGCGCGCGACCTGATCGCCGGGATGCAGGTGTTCGAGGACATCCGCGCCGAGGAACAGGGCGGCGCCAACGTGCCGGGCGTCAAGGCGGCGCTGGCGATGATGGGCGAGGACTGCGGCGGCGTCCGTCCCCCGGCGGCATGGCCGCTGTCGGACGACCAGACGTCGCGGCTAAAGGCATTCATGGACGACGCGGGCCTCCTGTCCCGCGCTGCAAGCTGAGGAAGACAATGACCGACGTGAAACCCGAAACGCTGGAAAAGCTGAAGACCGTCAGCGTGGCGACCCTGTGCACCGCGCTGTACAAGCGCGGCCTGCGCAACCAGGTGATCCAGGACGTGCACCCGGTGAAAGCCAAGGGCGAGAACATGGTGGGCCCCGCCTTCACCCTGCGCTACATGCCCGCCCGCGAGGACCGCAACACGCTGGCCGAGTTCCGCAACCCAGAGCATCCGCAGCGCAAGGCGATCGAAGAATGCCCGCCGGGCCATGTCTTCGTGATGGACAGCCGCCGCGACGCCTATGCGGCATCTGCCGGTGATATCCTGATCACCCGTCTGATGGTGCGCGGCGGGGCTGGAGTCGTCACTGATGGCGGTTTTAGAGACGCAATGCGCATCGGCGAGCTGGATATGCCGTCGTATCACAACCGCCCGTCCAGCCCGACCAACCTGACCATCAACGAAGCCATCGACATCAACGTGCCGATCGGCTGCGGCGGTGCGCCCGTGTTCCCGGGCGACATCGTGGTCGGCGACGACGACAGCGTCATCATCATCCCCGCGCACATGGCCGACGAGGTCGCCGACGAGGCGGTCGAGATGACGGCTTACGAGGATTTCGTGGTCGAACAGGTCAAGGGTGGCGCGACCATCATCGGCCTGTATCCGGCGACGAAGGAAGAGAACCTCGAAAAGTTCGCAGAGTGGCGCAAGGCGAACGGTCGCTGAAGCCAAACGCAGGTCCGGGCACGACCCGGACCGATCCCAAGGACAGAACATGCCGACAGAAACGCTGACACGAAACCCGGTCATCCGGCTCGACCCCGCGGACAACGTGGTGGTCGCGCGCGATGACATCGCGGCCGGCGTCTCGATTCCGTCCGAGGGCGTCACGACAAACCACGACATTCCGATGGGCCACAAGGTCGCGACGCAGGCCATCGCCAAGGGCGACCCGGTGCGCAAGTACGACACGATCATCGGGTTCGCGGGCGAAGACATCGTCCCCGGCGACTGGCTGCATACGCACAACGTGCTGATGGACGATTTCCAGAAGGACTATCGCTACGCACAGGACTACGTGGCTGCGGATGTGCTGCCCGAGGCCCAGCGCGCGACCTTCCTGGGCTACCCGCGCGCCGATGGGCGCTATGGCACGCGCAACATGATCGGCATCTTCATCACGGTGAACTGCGCCGCCACCGTGGCCCGCAAGATCAGCCGCTATTTCGACGAGGAACGGTTGGCCGAGTACCCCAACGTGGACGGCGTTGTCGCCTTTATCCACGAACAGGGCTGCGGGATGGAACAGTCCGGCGAACCGCTGGACCTGCTGCGGCGCACGCTGGCAGGCTATATCCGCCACCCGAACACGGCGGGTGCGCTGGTCTGTTCGCTGGGATGCGAACGGAACAACCTGCAAAAGTTCATGGAGGCCGAAAGCCTTGCCACCGGCAAGATGCTGCGGACGGTCACCATGCAGCAGATCGGCGGTACGCTGAACGCGGTCGAGGAAGGCAAGGCCGTCATCCGCGAGATGCTGGAAGACGCCAACCGCATCGAACGCGAACCCGCCAGCGCCGAGCACATCATGATCGGTCTGCAATGCGGCGGCTCGGACGGCTTTTCGGGCCTGTCCGCGAACCCCGCGCTGGGCAAGGCGGTCGACATCCTTGTGCGGAACGGCGGTACCGCGATCCTGTCGGAAACGTCCGAACTGTACGGCATCGAGCACACCCTGACCTCGCGGGCGAAATCCGAAGAGATCGGCCGCCAGTTCATCGACCGGATCAACTGGTGGCTTGACTACAACAAGGGCCGCGACACCCAGATCAATGGCACCGTCAGCCCCGGCAATCAGGCGGGCGGGCTGGCGAACGTGATCGAGAAATCTCTGGGCGGGTCCAAGAAGGGCGGCTCGACCGGCATCAACGCGGTCTACGAATACGCCTATCCAGTGACTGAAAAGGGCCTTGTCCTAATGGACACACCCGGCTTCGACCCGGTCTCTGCCACTGGCCAGATCGCGGGCGGCGCGAACCTGATCTGCTTTACCACGGGCCGCGGTTCCTGCTTCGGCAGCTACCCCGCGCCGACGATCAAGCTGGCCTCGAACTCGACCATGTTCACCCGGATGGAAGGCGACATGGACATCAACTGCGGCAAGGTCATCGACGGCGAGTCGTCGCTGGACGAAATGGGAGAAGAGATCTTCGCCAAGATCCTCGCCATCGCCAGCGGCGAGGCGTCGAAGTCCGAATTGCTGGGCGTCGGCGAGGAAGAATTCGCCCCGTGGCAGATCGGGGTGCTGTCATGAAACGACCACGTGAGGTCGCCTTGCAGACACCTCCGCTATTTGAAAGGGTCCGCCCGAAATGCGGAGGAACGCAATGGAACTGAATGAAAAAGAACAGCGGGGCCTTTGGCTTGGCCGGGTCCAGCTGGACGTCGGCCCGGCGGTGGTCACGCTGCGCGACGGTCGCCTGATCGACATTACGTCGAAAGAAGCGCCGACCGTTCGCGACATCATGGAGATGGCCGACCCCGCCGCCTATGTGCGCGGTGCGACCGGCACCGACGTCGGCGCGCCGGGGGACGTGACCCTGCTTGCGCCCTGCGACCTGCAGGCGATCAAGGCCTGCGGCGTGACCTTCGCGCAGTCGATGGTCGAACGCGTGATCGAGGAACAGGCCGCGGGCGATCCCGACAAGGCGTCCGAGATTCGCAAGCGCGTGTCCGAGATCATCGGCGACAGCCTCGACCAGATCGAAGCCGGCTCGCCCAAGGCGGCCAAGGTCAAGCAAGAGCTGATCGAGCTTGGCATGTGGTCGCAATACCTTGAGGTCGGCATCGGCCCGGACGCCGAGGTGTTTTCCAAGGCGCAAACGCTGTCCTCGGTCGGCACCGGCGCGGACGTGGGCCTGCACCCGATGTCGAGCTGGAATAACCCCGAGCCCGAGGTCGTGCTGGCCGTGAACTCGCGCGGCGAGATCCTTGGCGCGACGCTGGGCAACGACGTCAACCTCCGCGACGTTGAAGGCCGCTCTGCCCTGCTGCTGTCCAAGGCAAAGGACAACAACGCGTCCTGCGCGATCGGGCCGATGATCCGGCTGTTCGACGAGACCTTCAGCCTTGACGTCGTACGCAACGCCGAACTGGACCTGACGGTCGAGGGCGAAGACGGTTTCGTCCTGAACGGCCACTCGCTGATGTCCAAGATCAGCCGCGACCCGACCGACCTGGTGAAACAGACGGTTGGGCGGCACCACCAGTATCCCGACGGCTTCATGTTGTTCCTTGGCACGCTGTTCGCGCCGACCGAGGATCGCGACGAACCCGGACAGGGCTTCACCCACCATATCGGGGACCGTGTGACCATCGCCTGCGATGGCCTCGGCGCCCTTACCAACACCGTCCGGCTTTCCACGGAATGCCCGGAATGGACCTTCGGGCTGGCCGCGCTGATGCGCAATCTGGCCGGCCGCAATCTGCTTTAGGAGATGACGATGACACTGACAGGAAAACACCTTATCGCCGGCGACTGGGTCATGGGCGACGCGACGTTCACCAGCGAGCCCTCTTCGGGCGAGGCGAACACCTTCTCGGTCGGCACCCCCGCCCACGTCAACGCCGCCTGCGAAGCTGCGGAAGAGGCGTTCTGGGAGTACGGCTATTCCACGCGCGAGACCCGCGCCAAGTTCCTGAACGCCATCGCGGACGAGATCGAGGCCCGTGCCGAAGCGATCACCAAGATCGGCGTCGAGGAATCCGGCCTTCCCGAAGGCCGCCTGAACGGCGAGCGTGGCCGCACCACCGGCCAGCTGCGCCTGTTCGCGGACCACATCCTGAAGGGCGACTATCTGGACCGCCGCCATGACGAGGCCCTGCCCGACCGTCAGCCGCTGCCGCGTCCCGACCTGAAAATGGTGCAGCGCCCGATTGGCCCGGTCGCCGTTTTCGGCGCTTCGAACTTCCCGCTGGCCTTCTCGACCGCCGGGGGCGACACCGCCGCCGCGCTGGCCGCCGGTTGCCCCGTCGTCGTGAAAGGCCACTCGGCCCACCCCGGTACCGGCGAGATCGTGGCGCAGGCCATCGACGCCGCGATCAAGTCCTGCGGCCTGCATCCCGGCGTCTTCAGCCTGATCCAGGGCGGCAAGCGCGACGTGGGCACCACGCTGGTACAGCACCCGCTGATCCGCGCCGTCGGCTTCACCGGCTCGCTTGGCGGTGGCCGGGCGCTGTTCGACCTGTGCGCCCAGCGCCCGGACCCGATCCCGTTCTTCGGCGAGCTGGGCTCGGTCAACCCGATGTTCATCCTGCCCGAGGCCGTGAAGTCGCGTGGCAAGGCCATCGGCGAAGGCTGGGCCGGGTCGCTGACCATGGGCGCGGGCCAGTTCTGCACCAACCCCGGCATCGCCGTGGTTCAGGAAGGCCCCGAGGGTGACGCCTTTGTCACCGCGGCGGCCGAGGCTTTGAAGGGTGTCGCAACCCAGTGCATGCTGACCGACGGCATCGCCGACGCCTATCGCAACGGCAAGTCGCGCTTCGACGGCCGCAATGCGGTGGAACCGGTGCTGGTCACCGACAGCGAAGGCCGCAACGCCAGCCCGAACCTGTACCAGACCCGCGTCGACGCCTACCTGCAGGATCACGCTTTGGGCGAAGAAGTCTTCGGCCCGCTTGGTCTGGTCGTCCGCGTCGATGGCCCGGACGACATGGAAAAGCTGGCACGCGGGTTCGAGGGTCAGCTGACCGCGACCCTGCACATGGACGATGGCGACACCGCGCTGGGCGCGCGCCTGATGCCGGTGCTGGAACGCAAGGCGGGCCGCATTCTGGTCAACGGTTTCCCGACCGGCGTGGAAGTCTGCGACGCGATGGTCCACGGCGGGCCTTTCCCGGCCTCGACCAACTTCGGCGCCACCTCGGTCGGCACCCTGTCGATCCGCCGGTTCCTGCGTCCGGTCTGTTACCAGAACATGCCTGACGACCTGCTGCCCGGCGACCTGAAGTAAGCCTTTACCGGCCCGCCCCACATCGGGGCGGGCTTTTCTTTGCCCAAACAGAAAACGTCTCTAACAAACGGAAAAACCCATGATATCGCCCACCGAGCTGAAGGACATCATCCGCTCTGGTCTACTGTCCTTCCCCGTCACGCCTTTCGATGAGAACGATGAATTCAACCCGTCCGCCTTCCGCGCGCACCTCGAATGGCTGTCGGCGCACCCGGTGGCGGGCCTGATCGTGGCGGGCGGCACGGGCGAGATGTTCTCGCTGACGCCGTCCGAGATCGTCGACGTGGTGCAAACCGCGAAAGAGGCGCAGCCGAACGCGCCGATCCTTGCCGGGTGCGGCTATGGCACCAAGCTGGCCTGCGAACTGGCCCAGTCGATCGAAGCCGCGGGCGGCGACGGCATCCTGCTGCTGCCGCATTACCTGATCGGCGCGCCGCAAGACGGGATCGAGGCGCATATCCGCGCCGTCTGCAACGCGACCAACATGGGCGTCATCGTCTACAACCGCGGCTCGTCCGTGTGTTCCGCCGAGACGCTGAAGCGGCTGGCCGACGACTGCCCGAACCTCGTGGGCTTCAAGGACGGCACCGGCGACATCGACACCGTCAAGCGGATCACCGTCGGTCTTGGCGACCGCCTGTCCTATATCGGCGGCATGCCGACGCACGAACTGTTCGCGCAGGCCTTCCGCGGCGCGGGCGTCCACACCTATTCCTCGGCGGTGTTCAACTTCGTGCCCGAGACCGCGCTGAAATTCCACGCCGCGTTTCAGGCCAACGATGACGCGACATGCGAGCAGATGCTGCGCGACTTCTACTATCCCTTCGCCAAGATCCGCGACCGCAAGACCGGTTATGCCGTCTCGGCGATCAAAGCGGGCGTCAAGCTGCGCGGCTTCGACACCGGCCCGGTGCGGACTCCGCTGACGTCTCTGACCGACGAAGAGATGGAGATGATGAAGGGCCTGATGGACGGCTATTCCTGATCCAAGCCCGACCAGCGCCGGACTGAACGAAACGCACGCCCCGCAGATATCTGCGGGGCGTTTTTCGTGCCGCGCCTCTGCGCCAAACAGACCCTAAACAGCCGATTTCAGCGCTTCTCCCAAGGGCGACAGACACGCGTCGGGACAGAATTCTTCCAGATAGCCAAGCACCGTGTCCTTCTTCAGCGGCTTGGTCATGTACCGATCCAGCCCGCAGGCAAGGATCTCTTCCTCGTCCCCGGCCATCGCATGCGCGGTCATCGCGATGACGGGCACCGGCGCCGCGCCGCTGCCGTCTTCATGCGCGCGGATCATTTGCGTTGCCTGCCTGCCGTCGACCTCGGGCATCGAGATATCCATGAACACGATATCCGGCCGTTCGGCGATGAAAGCGTCGACCGCCTGCCGCCCGTTCTCGACGAACCGCAGGTCGATGTCGGCGGATTGCACCAGCTTCGAGAACACCAGACGGTTGGTCCGATTGTCCTCGGCCGCCAGAACCCGCATCCTCCGGCGTTCCTGCTGGCCGAAGGCGCTGGTTGTCTGCCGGGCGGGGCGCGGGGCGACGCGTGTCGCCAAGGCCCGCACCACGTCCAGCCGCCTTAGCGGTTTCGGAAGCGTGCCGTCGAATTCGGTCCCGACGCCGGGGCCGGACTGCGTGGCGCCTGCCGACAACAGGTAGATCGGCCCGGTAAAGCCGTCGCGACGCAGATCGCCCGCCAGCCCCCGCGCGCCCGGCGGCGGGACATCCTCGTCCAGTAGCACCACGTCCCCGTCGCCCGGACCGGCGGCGGCAAGGTCTTGCGCGGCGTCGCAAGCCACCACGCGCACCCGCTGCGCCGCAAGCTGCCGCCGCAGGATGTCGCGCGCGTCAGCATCTGGGTCCAGAAACAGCACGCGGTCCAGCCAACCCGGCGGCTGCGGCACCTTGGCGTCAGCATCCTCTGCAAGCTCTAGCTGAAGGTAGCACCCGAAACTCGACCCCTCGCCCACGACGGAATCGACCCAGATCTGGCCGCCCATCATCTCGACAAGCCGCTTTGTGATCGCAAGGCCAAGCCCCGTCCCCTCGAACCGGCGGTTTCGGTCGTCGTCCACCTGGTTGAACTCGCCGAATATGTGCTCTGCCAGATCCTCTGAAATGCCGATCCCGGTATCCTCGACCGTGACATGCACCCGCTGCGCGCCGCCGGTTCCGTCCGGCAGGCAAGAGACGCGGATCATGACATGCCCGGTCTCGGTGAACTTGACGGCGTTGCCGACAAGGTTGGTCAGGATCTGCCGTACCCGGCCCGGATCGCCCATGAACCGGGTCGGCATGAAAGTGTCGTAGTCGACCAGCAGCGACAGTTTCTTGGTGCCGACCGAGGGCCGCAAAAGCGTCACCACCTCGTAGACCGCGACCTCCAGGTCGAAGGGCTCGGGGTGCAGCGTCAGGCGTTCTGCCTCGATCTTGGAATAGTCTAGAACGTCGTTGATCAGCACCAGCAACGCTTCGCCCGACGATCGAATAGTCTCGACATAGAGACGTTGTTCTTCGTCCAAAGGAGAATCCGCCAGCAGTTGCGCCATCCCGACGACGCCGTTCATCGGTGTCCGGATCTCGTGGCTCATGTTGGCCAGGAACGCGGACTTGGCGCGGTTCGCGGCTTCGGCCTTGTGACGGGCTTGCTTCAGCTTCGCCTCGTTCCGGATGGTCGAGGTGATGTTCAGCGCCAGCGAGACGGTATCGCCCCCTTCGGTCCGCCGGTCGACCAGCCGCACGAAAACGTTGTTCCAGAACCGGACGACGCGCGGCGGGATCGTGGGCGACTGCCAGCGCCACATCATGTCTTCGACCCAATCCTCGCGGCTGGCGTCGTCTGTGTCCACCAGCCCCTCTTCCGCGGCGACCCGCAGCAGGTCGGGATAGGCGATCCCCGGCGCCACGCAGTCCAGCCCGTCGAACGGCGTGAGGAAGGCCGAGTTCGCCGCGACCATGACGCCGCTGCCATCGAACACCGCAAATCCGTCCTGTATCGTCTCGACCGATTCCCAAAGCCGACGCTCCGCGATCATCATCGCGCCGCGCGCGGTTTCCAGTTCGGTCCGCACCGCGTCGGTTTCCTGCCGAAGAACCTTAGTTTCCTCGCGTTTCTCGACGACCTCTTCCGACAGCGTGCGCGCATGCGCCGACAGCTTGCGGTTCGCTTCGTGCAGTTCGTCCTGCTTCAGTTTCAGCAGGCGTTCCGCCGCAAGACGGGCCCGCCTTTCGCGGACAAGGTCGTCTGAATTCGCCATCAGCCTGGCCTCCGGTCCGCTTTGTGCCGCCGTTCGATCTGCCCTGATGATGACCAATTCTTGATGAAAAGGTTGTTAACGCCCCAGCGAATCCGTTGCCTCCGCCGGTGCGCGCATGCGACGGTCCGGACAAGAGATTTTAGAAGGTGAGGAGCATGTTATGCGTTTCGGTCCGTTTCTGGCCATGGTCCCCCTATTGCTTGCGACCATCGCTCATGCTGACAGCCCCATCCCGGAACGCCGGCTAAGCCTGATCCGCGACACCGACATTCCCGGCGGTGACATCCAGACGATATTCGACACCACGCTGAATGCCTGCGAGGCGGCATGTCTCGCCGAAGCCGACTGCGTGGCCTTCACCTACAACGGCAAATCCCGCGCCTGTTTCCCCAAGTCCGAGATCGGCGAGCTGTCCATCTACGAAGGCGCCTTCTCGGGCCGCGTCCTTGTCACGCCCCCCGCGACGCTGGCCCTTGGCGAGACCCGCGCGACCGAGCTGGATTTCCTGAACGACGGCGACCTGGCCAACGCGCGTGAAATGGCGCTGGACCTGACGAACACCCACGTTCCGAATGACTGGACCATCGAAGACCTGCTGCAATCCGCCGCCGAGGCGCGCGAGAACGGCAATATCGTCTCGGCCTACCGCTTCACCGGCGCCGCAACGGTACTTAGCGACGCGCCCGACCACTGGACCGAGTACGCCCGCCTTGCGCTGGCGATCCAGACGGACAAATCCAGCGAGCGGCGCACCTACCGCAACCGTGCGATGTCCGCCGCGATCAACGCCTACCTGCGCGCCGACACGCCGCCGGTGCGGCACAACGCGCTGCTTGTGCTGGCCGAGGCGCTGGAGGCCACGGGACGGGGCCGCGACATGATCCCGGCGCTGCGGCTGGCGCAGGATGTGACGCCCCGCACCGACACCGCCGACTTGCTGGAGGACGCCATCGGCAAATACGGCTTCCGCGTCGTCGAGCATGATGTGGAAAGCGACAGCGCACGCCCCCGCGTCTGCGCCGAGTTCTCCGAGGATCTCGTGCAGGCCGGTGTCGATTACTCGATCTTCGTGCAGCTTCCGTCGTCCGGAATGACCGTCGAACCCGACCAGCGCCGCCTGTGCATCGAGGGTGTAGAGCATGGCGAACGCTATCAGGTCACTTTCCGCGAGGGCCTGCCCGCCGCGACGGGCGAGGAGCTGGCGAAGAACGTCACCTTGAACCTTTACGTCCGCGACCGGTCCCCCGCCGTCCGCTTCCCGGGCCGCGCCTATATCCTGCCCGCGACCGGAGAAGTGAACATCCCGGTCGAGACGGTGAACCTGACCGACCTCGAACTGACCCTGCGCCGGGTCAGCGAACGCTCGATCCTGCGCGCGATACAGGAAGGCTGGTTCGGCCGCCCGCTGTCGCCGTGGTCCGATGAACAGTTCGCGGACACGGTCGCCTCGACCGTCTGGACCGGCACCGGCGAGGTCGGGACCGAGCTGAATACCGACGTCACCACCCGCCTGCCGCTGACCGAGGTGGTGGGCGATCTAGAGCCGGGCATCTATGCCCTCAAGGCCGCCATCCCCGGCGCCGATCCCTATGACGATCCGGCGGCGACCCAGTGGTTCGTGGTCTCTGACCTTGGCCTTGCCACCATGCAGGGCGTCGACGGGCTGCACGTCTTCACCCGTTCTTTCGGCACGGCGGAGGCCTCGGAAGGAGTCGAACTTACCCTTCTGTCCCGTGCCAACGCCGAGTTGGGCACCGTCACCACCGACGCGCAGGGCTATGCGATGTTCGCGCCCGGCCTGATGAACGGCACCGGCGGCGCGACCCCCGCGATGGTGCTGGCCCGCGCCGGTGACGACCTGACCTTCCTGTCGCTGACCGACCCCGAGTTCGACCTCAGCGATCGTGGCGTCGAGGGGCGCGAGCCCGCCGGCGCCGTCGACGCCTTCCTGACCACCGACCGGGGCGCCTATCGCGCGGGCGAGACGATCAACGCGACCGTCCTGACCCGCGATGCCGAGGCCGAGGCGATCGAGGGGCTGCCGCTGGTCGCCGTCCTGATGCGGCCCGACGGCGTGGAATACGCGCGCGCCCTGTCCGTCGACCCGGTCGCCGGTGGCCACGTCTTCAGCTTCACCACCTCCGGCGAAGCGCCGCGTGGCGCGTGGCGGCTGGACATCCACAGCGACCCCGACCTGCCCGCCATCGCCTCGACCCGCGTACTGGTCGAGGATTTTCTGCCTGAACGCATCGACTTTGACCTGTCGCTGCCCGAGGCGCCGCTGGTGCCGGGGGACTACGCGCCGCTGTCGGTGCAGGCCGACTATCTGTTCGGTGCGCCCGCTGGCGATCTTGCGGTCGAAGGCGACCTGATGCTGCGGTCGACCCGCACGCTCGACGCCTTCCCCGGGTATGAATTCGGGCGCTACGACACCGAAGTCCCGACCGAGGCTTGGTACTTCCCGTCCGACATCCGCACCGACCCCTCTGGCGCGGCGACCATCAGTCTTGAACTGCCGGAACTCGCCCCCAACTTCCGCCCGATGCAGGCCGACGTGACGGTTCGGATCGCCGAGGGCTCGGGCCGCCCGGTGGAACGCACCCTGTCGCATTCGGTGGTGCCAACAGGCGCCGTGATCGGCATCAAACCCGGCTTCGATGGCACGCTGTCCGAGAATTCCGAAGCGACGTTCACCGTCATCGCGCTGGACGAGTCGCAAGCCCGCACCGCGATGGACGTGCACTGGACCGTCAGCAAGGTCGAAACCCGCTATCAGTGGTACAGCTACGACGGCTATTGGGACTGGGAACCGGTCACGCGCCGCACCATCGTCGCCGAGGGCGACACGTCGCTTGGCGATGTCCCCGCCACCATCGCAGCGCCGGTCGAATGGGGCCGCTACGAGATCAAGGTAGAGGCCACCGGCGCCGACTATGTCGCTGCTTCGTCCGAGTTCTATGCGGGCTGGTACGGCGGTGCCGACGCCTCGGCCACGCCCGACCTGCTGGAACTGTCGCTGGACGCCGAAAGCTATACCCCCGGCGACACCGCCACCCTGCGCGTCGTGCCGCGCGCGCCGGGCAAGGGTCTGATCACCGTGGTCTCGAACAAACTGATCGACATGCAGGCCGTCGAGTTGGTCGAGGGCGAGAACACCTTCGACCTTCCCGTGACCGATGAATGGGGCGCGGGCGCTTATGTCACCGTGTCGGCGATCCGTCCGATGGACGTGGACGCGGGCCGCAACCCAGCCCGCGCACTGGGCGTCGCCCATGCCGCCGTCGACCCCGGCCCGCACAAGCTGGACGTCGCGTTCGACATGGCCACCGAAGCTGATCCGCGAGGCACGATGGACGTCGCCGTCAAGGTCGACGGCGTGACCGAGGGCGAAGACGCCTACGTCACCATCGCCGCCGTCGACGTGGGTATCCTGAACATCACCGGCTTCGACGCACCGGACGCGAGTGGTCACTATTTCGGGCAAAGAAAGCTGGGAATGGGCCTGCGCGACGTTTATGGCCGCCTGATCGACGGTATGGCGGGCAGCATGGGCAACGTCCGTTCGGGCGGCGACTTCAACGCCGCCGCCGGCAGCACCGCGCCGCCCCCGACCGAAGAACTGGTCGCCTTCTTCACCGGCCCGCTGAAGGTCGATGCCGACGGCTATGCCCGCACCGAATTCGAGCTTCCGTCCTTCAACGGCACCGTCAAGCTGATGGCCGTTGCGTGGTCGCCGACCGGCGTGGGCGAGGCGCAACAGGATGTGCTGGTTCGCGATCCCGTGGTCGTTACCGCCAGCCTGCCTCGGTTCATGGCCCCCGGCGACACCTCTCGGCTTCTGCTCGAAATCGTCCACGCCAGCGGCCCCGCCGGTCGCGTCGGGCTGGATGTCGCGGCGGACGGCCTGCGCCTGAACCGCGCCGTCCCCTCGGGCTTCGAGATCGAGGAAGAGGGCAAGGTGGTGATGGAATTCCCGGTCACCGCCGACGCGCCCGGCATCCACACCATCGACGTCACGCTGTCCACACCGGGCGGGAAGGTCCTGACCAAGACACTGACCCTGCCCGTACAGGTCAACGACCCCGAGATCACCCAGACCAGCCGTTTCGAACTGGCCGCCGGCGATACCTTCACGCTGGACAAGGACGTGTTCACCGGCTTCCGCGCCGGCACCGCCTCGGCCACGCTCGCCGCCGGGCCGATTGCACGGATGGACGCGCCGGGCCTTCTGGCCGCGCTTGACCGCTATCCGTATGGCTGTACCGAGCAGACCACCAGCCGTGCGCTGCCGCTTCTGTACATGAACGCCGTGGCGCAGGCGATGGGACTGGACGAACGTCACGCACTGGACGAGCGCATCACGCAGGCCATCGACCGGGTCCTGACCCGGCAGGCCCCGAACGGCGCCTTCGGCCTGTGGCGTGCAGAGTCGGGTGACTTCTGGCTGGACGCCTATGTCACCGACTTCCTGTCGCGCGCCAGGTCCGCCGGTCACAATGTGCCCGAGATCGCCTTCCGCAACGCACTCGACAACCTGCGCAACCGCGTGAACTACGCCCCCGACTTCGACGACGGAGGCGAGGATGTGGCCTATGCGCTGTACGTGCTGGCCCGCGAAGGCGCGGCGTCCATCGGTGACCTGCGCTATTATGCCGACGTGAAATCCGGCGCCTTCGGCTCGCCGCTGGCCGTCGCACAGGTCGGTGCCGCGCTGGCCGCCTATGGCGATCCGACCCGCGCCGACCGCATGTTCGGGCTGGCCGCGAAGATGATCGCGGGCGAAAGCCCCGAACAACACGTCTGGCGCGCCGATTACGGCACTAATCTTCGGGATAGAGCCGCAGTTCTGACACTTGCCGTCGAATCCGGAAGCCGCGCGGTGGATGCCGAAACCATGCTGAACAGCATCGCCCCCGTCGCCACCGACCGTCACCTGTCGACGCAGGAACAGGTCTGGTCGCTGCTGGCGACGCACGCGGTTCTCGACACCAACGCGCTGGGAACGCTGACGCTGAACGGCACGGCGCTTGAGGGTCCGCTGGTGCGGGTGGTCGAAGACGACACCGCCTTCACCTCGCTGGCCGTGAAGAACGAGGGCGCGAACGAGACCACGATCACGCTGACCACCTTCGGCGTCCCCGAGGTTCCTGCTGCTGCCTCTGGCAAGGGCTACTCGATCTCGCGCCGCTACTTCGACATGGACGGCTCTCCCGTCGATCCCTCCGAGGTCGAACAGGGCACCCGGCTGGTCGCGGTGCTGACCGTCACCCCGCATGCCGAGGCCGAAGCAAGGCTGATCGTCGACGATCCGCTGCCCGCCGGGTTCGAGATCGACAACCCGAACCTGATGCGCGGCGGTGACGTGCAGGCGCTGAACTGGCTGGACCTCGAGGAAGACGTGCGCACCGCCGAATTCCGGCAGGACCGGTTCGTCGCCGCCATCGACTGGTTCACCGACGAACCCTTCCGCCTTGGCTATATCGTCCGCGCGGTGTCGCCGGGCGACTACCACCACCCCGCCGCCTCGGTCGAGGATATGTACCGCCCCGAATACCGCGCGCACAGCGACGCGGGCCGCGTGACCGTCACGCAATGACACGGGCGGCGCCCTTCGTTCTGGCGCTGGCGCTGTTCCTGACGGCGCTGGGCCGGGACGCCTTCGACCAATGGGTTAACGCGACGGTGTTGCCGCCGCTGGTGGTCGAAACCTCGGTCGAGATGCTGGACCGCCACGGCACCCTGCTGCGCGCCTATACCGTGGCCGACGGGCGCTGGCGGCTGGACGTGTCGCTGGACGGCGTCGATGCGCGATACCTCGACATGCTGATCGCCTACGAGGACAAGCGGTTCTACCGCCATCACGGCGTCGATCCGGTGGCGATGCTGCGCGCGGTCGGGCAGGCCCTGCGGAACGGGCGCATCATTTCGGGCGGATCGACCCTGACGATGCAGGTCGCACGGCTGCTGGAAAACGGGCCGACCGGTGAATGGCACGGAAAGCTGCGGCAGTTGCGGCTTGCGCTGGCGCTGGAACGGCACCTGACCAAGCAGCAGATCCTTGCGCTGTACGTCAACCGAGCGCCGTTCGGCGGCAACCTCGAAGGCGTCCGTGCCGCCACCTTCGCCTATTTCGGCAAGGAACCCCGCCGCCTGACTCCGGCAGAAGCCGCCTTGATGGTCGCACTGCCGCAATCGCCCGAACGCCGCCGCCCCGACCGCTATCACGGCGCCGCCCACGACGCCCGCGACCGGGTGCTGGCCCGCATGGTCGGTGACGGCGTTCTGACCGACGACACCCGCCGCGCCGCGATGACGGAACCGGTGCCGGACCGCCGCATCGACTTTCCACGGCTTGCCGCCCACCTGACCGACCGTCTTCGGTCCGAAGATCCGTCGACGCAGATCCACCGCCTGACGCTTGACGCCGCGCTTCAGGCGCGGCTGGAAACGCTTGCCGAACGCGCCGCCCACGACGCGGGTCGCCGCCAGTCCATCGCCATCATGGTTGCCGACCACACCACCGGAGAGCTCCTCGCCTCGGTCGGCTCTGCCGGATACGCCGATGACGACCGCGAGGGTTTCGTCGACATGACCCGCGCCATGCGCTCGCCCGGGTCCACGCTGAAGCCGCTGATCTACGGGCTGGCCTTCGACCGGGGGCTGGCGCATCCCGAAACGCTGATCGAGGACCGGCCCACCGCGTTCGCCGGCTACAAGCCGCAGAACTTCGACGGCGCCTTTCGCGGTACGATCCGCATCCGCGACGCGCTGGCGATGTCGCTGAACATCCCGGTGGTGAAGCTGCTTGATGCGCTTGGCCCCGCCCGCCTGCTGGTCCACCTGCGCCGCGCGGGAACCCAGACCGAGTTTCCCGGCACCAACCCCGGCCTTGCTGTCGCACTGGGCGGGATCGGCGTCAGCCTCGACGGGCTGATCCGTCTTTACGCCAGCCTCGCGCACGACGGCGAAGCGGTTCCGATCCACGTCCGGCAGGATGCCCCGATCCCGGATCAGCCGCGCAAGGTGTTGTCACCCGAAAGCGCATGGATGGTCGCCGACATCCTGTCCGACATTCCGCCGCCCCCCGGCGCGGCCCGCAACGGGCTCGCCTACAAGACGGGCACCAGTTACGGCCACCGAGACGCCTGGGCGCTGGGGTTCGACGGGACCCATGTTGCCGGCGTGTGGATGGGCCGCCCGGATGGCACTCCCGTCCCCGGCGCCTTCGGCGGCGAGGTGGCGGCCCCCATTCTCTTCGAGGCTTTCGCGCTGCTGAAACCCCGGCTCGACCGCCTTCCCGCTCCGCCTCCGTCGACGCTTATCGTCGGACACGCCGGTCTGCCCGAGCCGCTGAAACACTTCCGCGCGCGCGACGCCGCGTTCGGCGACGATCCGGACGCACCGACCGTCGCCTTCCCGCCGGACGGAGCCAGAATAGAGACTGGGGATCACCTTCTGACGGTCAAGGTCCGCGACGGGATCCCGCCCTTCACATGGCTTGCCGACGGCCGACCGATCCTGACCCGAAGCCACGACCGCGACACGGTCATCGAACTCCCCGGCCCCGGGTTCTTCACCCTGTCGGTCATCGATGCGGAAGGTCGCGCGGCAAGGACGACGGTACAACTAGACTGACTGCGCCTGTCACCTTCTTCTCTTGGAAAGTACCTTGGGGGGTCCGGGGGGCGACGCCCCCCGGCCTCAAACCCGCTCCAACGCAAGCGCGATGCCTTGGCCGCCGCCGATGCACATGGTGACCAGAGCGCGCTTGCCGCCGATCCGTTCCAGCTCGTACAGCGCCTTGACGGTAATGATCGCGCCGGTCGCGCCGACCGGGTGGCCCAGCGCGATGGCGCCGCCGTTGGGGTTTACCTTCGCCGGGTCGAGGCCCAGTTCCTTCGACACGGCCAACGCCTGCGCCGCGAAGGCCTCGTTCGACTCGATCACGTCGAAGTCAGAGGCCGACAGGCCGGTCTTTTCCAGCAGCGCGCGCACCGCCGGGACCGGGCCGATTCCCATGACCTCGGGCCGGACGCCCGCGTGGGCATAGCCGGTGATCCGCGCCCGCGCCGTCAGTCCCGCCGCCTCTGCCGCGTCGGCGCGCGCCAGAACCAGCGCCGCCGCGCCGTCGTTTATGCCGGATGCATTGCCCGCCGTAACCGTGCCGTCCTTCTGGAACGCGGCCCGCAGACCGGCCAGTTTCTCGGCGCTGGTGGCCTTGGGGTGCTCGTCAGTGTCAAACGGCACCATGTCGCGCTTTACCTTCACTTCGACCGGCACGATCTGGTCTCTGAACCGGCCTTCAGAGATCGCTTTCGCGGCACGCTCCTGGCTTTCCAGCGCGAAAGCGTCCTGCTGTTCGCGGGTGATCTGGTGTTCTGCCGCGACGTTCTCGGCGGTCACGCCCATGTGCCCGGTGCCGAAGGGACAGTTCAGCGCCCCCAGCATCATGTCCTGCGCGCCGAAGTCACCCATCTTCTGACCCCAGCGCACCTGCGGCACGATGTAGGGCGAGCGGCTCATGCTTTCGGCACCTCCGGCCAGCCCGAACTTTGCATCGCCCAGCGCCAAGGACTGCACCACCGACACGATGGCCTGCGCGCCAGAGCCGCACAGGCGGTTCACGTTCATCGCAGGCGTCGTGTCGGGAATGCCTGCCTCGATGGCTGCGGCGCGGGACAGGTACATGTCGCGCGGCTCGGTGTTGATGACGTGGCCATAGGCGACGTGACCGATCTGCCCCGGCTCGACCCCGGCGCGGGCCATGGCCTCGCGGGCGACCGTCGCGCCCAGCTGGATTGGCGGCGTCCCGGCGAGCGATCCGCCGAAGGTGCCGATGGCGGTCCGCGCGCCGCCCAGAATTACGATATCGTCCATAGTCTCCTCCCCCGGCCCCTGGATCCGTCGTCTGGGCCTGTCAGTCGTCCCGCGTTTCACCGGGATCGTGCAACAAGGCGCGCATTCCGGCAAGAAACGCCGCTGCGTCATCACCCAGTTGCGCCATCGCCCGCTGCTGGAAGGCGTCCGCGATCGGCGCCATCTCGTCCATCAACGCGCGACCCTTGTCGGTCAGCGCCAGCGACACAAGCCGCCGGTCCTGCGCGTTGGCGGTCTTTGTGACATAGCCTGCCGCCTCCAGCCGCGCCGCCGCCCGACTGACCTTGGACTTCTCCAGTTCGGCCCGCAGATGAATGTCGCGGACCGACACCTCGTTCGCCTGGCTCAGATGCGCAATGATCCGCCATTCCGCACGGCTGATTCCAAACCGGCTGCGATAGTGCTGCGCGAAGTCGCGGCTGACCCGCTCGGACAGCACGGCAAGCTGGTACGGCAGGAAATCACCAAGGTCGAAATCGTTCATTTACAAGCTCCTCCGCACGCCCGGACCGCCGCCCGGTAAGGCGTCACCGTATCTTGTCTTGACATCGTTGCAATTGCAACGATAGATCTGCAGCCAAGCCACGGGCGTCGCCTTTTGCCGCCCGCCAAGCTTTCGGAGGAGCACATGAACAAGCAAGCGACCCCCCGCGAGATGCAGCGCGCCGCCACCACGGTCGGCACGCACGAGGGCTACATGCCCGGTTTCGGCAACGACTTCGAAACCGAAGCGCTGCCCGGCGCCCTGCCGCAAGGCATGAACAGCCCGCAGAAATGCGAATACGGCCTGTACGGCGAGCAGCTGTCCGGCACCGCCTTCACCGCGCCGAGCCACCAGAACGAGCGCACGTGGTGCTATCGCATCCGCCCGTCGGTGAAGCATTCGCACCGGTACGAAAAGATCGACGTCCCCTACTGGAAGTCCGCGCCGCACGTGCTTGAAGACGTCATTTCACTGGGCCAGTACCGCTGGGACCCGGTCGAAATGACCGACACGCCGCTGACCTGGATCACCGGCATGCGCACGATGACCACCGCCGGCGACGTGAACACGCAGGTCGGCATGGCGTCGCACATCTACTTGGTGACCGAGTCGATGGTGGATGAGTATTTCTTCTCTGCCGACAGCGAACTGCTGATCGTGCCGCAGGACGGCAGGCTGCGGTTCTATACCGAACTGGGGATCATCGACCTAGAACCGAAGGAAATCGCCATCATCCCGCGCGGCCTGCTGTACCGCGTCGAGCTGATCGACGGCCCTGCCCGCGGCTTCGTGTGCGAGAATTACGGCCAGAAGTTCGACCTGCCCGGCCGTGGCCCGATCGGTGCGAACTGCATGGCGAACCGCCGCGACTTCAAGACGCCGGTCGCCGCCTACGAAGACCGCGAAGAACCTTCGACCGTGACGGTGAAATGGTGCGGCCAGTTCCACGTGACCAAGATCGGCCACTCGCCGCTGGACGTGGTGGCGTGGCACGGCAACTACGCCCCGGTGAAGTACGACCTGCGCACCTACTGCCCGGTCGGTTCGATCCTGTTCGACCACCCGGACCCGTCGATCTTTACCGTGCTGACCGCGCCGTCGGGCGTCGAGGGCACCGCGAACATCGACTTCGTCCTGTTCCGCGAGCGCTGGATGGTGGCCGAGAACACCTTCCGCCCGCCGTGGTATCACAAGAACATCATGTCCGAGCTGATGGGCAACATCTATGGCCAGTACGACGCCAAGCCGCAGGGCTTCATCCCCGGCGGCATGAGCCTGCACAACATGATGCTGCCGCACGGCCCCGACAGGAACGCTTTCGAGGGCGCGTCGAACGCCGATCTGCAGGCCGAGAAGCTGGACAACACCATGTCCTTCATGTTCGAGACCCGCTTCCCGCAGCACCTGACCGCCTTCGCCGGCAAAGAGGCGCCGCTGCAGGACGATTACATCGACTGCTGGACCTCTCTCGAGAAGAAGTTCGACGGGACGCCGGGCAAGAAATAGGCCTGTTCAGAGACTGAAATGACCTACCTGATCGTTCTTGGGGTTCTGGTCGCCATCGCCTTGATCGTCGTTCTTGGCGCGCGGCAGGCGACGGACCCCTGGGACGAACTGGACGACGAAGACTGAGGATCTGCATGCTCAAGACATCATGGGTCGCTTCGGCCAACACCGCCGAAACCGACTTTCCCCTGAACAACTTGCCCTACGGCGTTTTCTCTGTCGGCGACGCCGAACTGCGCTGCGGCGTGGCGATCGGCGACCGCATCATCGACGCGACGGGGCTGGAGGCTGCGGGCATCCTGCGCGCCGACGAGCATGCCGACGTGCTGGACGCGCCGTACTGGAACGACTTCATGGCGCTGGGGCCGCAGGTCTGGGCCGCGTACCGCGCGAAGCTGCAGGACATGCTGGCCGAGGATGCGCCGGAAGAGGTGCAGGACCAGCTGACCACCTATTCGGTCCAGATGTCCGAGGCGACGCTGCACCTGCCGTTCAAGGTGGCCGAATACACCGACTTCTACGCGGGCAAGCACCATGCCACCAACGTCGGCACCATGTTCCGCGGCGCCGAGAATGCGCTGCCGCCGAACTGGCTGTCGATCCCCATCGGCTATAACGGCCGCGCGTCTTCGGTCGTGGTCAGCGGTACCGACGTGCGGCGGCCCTGGGGCCAGCTGAAGGGCCCGGACATGGACCTGCCGGTCTTCGCGCCGTGCAAGCGGTTCGACATCGAGCTGGAGATGGGCGCAATCGTCGGCATGCCCTCGGACGGGCCGGTGACGGTTCAGGAAGCCGACGACATGATCTTCGGCTACGTCCTGCTGAATGACTGGTCCGCGCGCGACATTCAGGCGTGGGAATACCAACCGCTCGGGCCGTTCCAGGCCAAGGCGACGGCCACGTCGATCTCTCCGTGGATTGTCACGAAAGCGGCCCTGGAACCCTTCCGCTGCTCGACGCCGCACCGGGAACGCGTGCTGCTGCCCTATCTCGAAGAACCGGGGCCGATGCTGTACGACATCCCGCTTTCTGTCTCTATTCAGCCGGAAAGTGCCGATCAGCGCGAGGTTCTGGCCAACACCAACTATCGCGAAATGTACTATTCCGCCGCACAGCAACTCGCGCATCACACCACGGCGGGCTCGCCGATGAACGTGGGCGATCTGCTTGGTTCCGGCACGATTTCCGGCCCCTCGAAGGACGAGCGCGGGTCGCTGCTGGAAATGAGCTGGGGCGGAAAAGAACCGCTGACGCTGTCCGACGGTTCGACCCGCAGCTTCATCGAGGACGGCGACACGCTGGTCCTGTCCGGCGCGGCGCAGGGCGACGGGTATCGCGTCGGCTTCGGGGATTGCACCGGCACAGTCATCCCGGCGCTGGACGATCCGTACAAAAGGGGCTGATGCGGCTGCCTAGGGCCAACAGATAAGGCGTGTGGCTGCACGTCACGGAACACACTCAGGTTAAGGGCGCTCCGGCGTCCGTGAATACGAAAGGAAATCGCATGGCCAAGGCCTTTGCATCGCAGGGCGACATGGCGGAGAAGACCGTCAGCTTCACCGAGATCGGGGACGGGCTGTATGCCTTCACCGCCGAGGGCGACCCGAACTCGGGCGTCATCATCGGCGACGACTCGGTGATGATCGTCGAGGCGCAGGCCACCCCGCGCCTTGCCAACAAGGTGATCGAGTGCGTGCGCTCGGTGACCGACAAGCCGATCACCCATCTCGTGCTGACCCACTATCACGCCGTGCGCGTGCTGGGCGCCTCGGCCTTCGGCGCGCCGCAGGTCATCATGTCCGAAAAAGCCCGCTCGATGGTCGTCGAGCGTGGACAAGAGGACTGGGACAGCGAGTTCGCGCGCTTCCCGCGTCTGTTCCAGGGGCACGAAGACATCCCCGGCCTGACGTGGCCGACGACCACCTTCAACGGCCGCATGAGCGTCTACCTCGGCAACCGCCGCGTCGACATCATGCAGCTTGGCCGCGCCCACACCGCCGGCGACGCGGTGATCTACGTGCCGGACCAGAACGTGATGTTCACCGGCGATATCGTGGAATACAAATCCGCCTGCTACTGCGGCGACGGCCACTTCCATGACTGGCCCGGCACCATCGAGAACATCCGCGCATGGGATGTGGACGCCATCGCACCCGGCCGCGGCGATGCCCTTGTCGGCAAGAAGATGGTCAACGCGGCGCTGGACTCCACCACCGACTTCGTCAAGTCGACCTACGCTCCGGTGGCCAAGGTCGCGCTGCGCGGCGGGTCGCTGAAGGAAGCGTGGGACGCGGTGCGCGCCGAGTGCGATCCAAAGTTCAAGGATTACGCGATCTACGAGCACTGCCTGCCGTTCAACGTCGCCCGCGCCTATGACGAGGCCCGTGACATCGACACGCCCCGCATCTGGACCGCCGAGCGCGACGCCGAGATGTGGGAAATGCTGCAGGGTTAGAGACGGATGGAACCCTACCGCACCATGGCGCTGAACAACGCTTGGGCCAATGCGACGCTTTACGCCGCGCTGGCCGCGCTGCCCGAGGGCGCGTTCACGGCGCCGCGGCCGGGGTTCTTTCCCTCGATCTCGAAAACCCTGAACCACATCTACGAGGTGGACCTGTACTACATCGACGCGCTGGAGGAAGGCGGGCTGGGCCGTTCGGTCTATGACCGGGAAGACATCACCAACCCGCACGAACTTGGCGCGTTGCAGGCGGACGCCGATCTGCGGCTGACGCAATACTGCGCCGCGCTGGCGCCCGAGGATCTGGATCGCCGGGTGCGGACCGAGCGCGGGCACAACCCGGACGTGACCGAGAAAGTCGGCGCGCTGCTGCTGCACCTTTTCCAGCATCAGGTCCACCATCGCGGACAGGCGCACGTTCAGTTGCAGGACGCCGGTATCGCGCCACCGCAGCTGGATGACTTCCATCTGGAAGACGGCCGCGTGCCCTCGGCGCGGGCCTATTTCGAATGAGGGGCCGATGCATTTGCTGCGGATACGACAGCCGGAACTCGGCCACCCCGTTCCGCAGCTTCTACGGTTCCTGCGGCTTGTCGCCGTGTTCTACGCCGCCGGCCACGTGGTGCCCGGCATGCTGATCTGGCTGATCGGGAGGACAGCCCATGCCCTATGATTACCGACCCTTCGAATACACCGCCCCGGCGGGCCTGACCGCCCCCGAACCGCGCCACAAGGTCGTCATCGTCGGCGCCGGACCCATCGGCGTCGCCATGGCGCTGGAACTGGCCAACCATGGCATTCCGTCCGTGGTGCTGGACGACAACAACGTCGTCTCGGTCGGCAGCCGCGCGATCTGCTGGTCCAAGCGTAGCCTCGAGATCCTCGACCGTCTCGGCGTTGGGGATAAGTCCGTGGAGAAGGGGGTGACCTGGAAGGTCGGACGCACCTTCCACCGCGACACAGAGGTGTTCAACTTCGACCTGCTGCCCGAGGCGGGTCATAAAATGCCCGCCTTCGTGAACCTTCAGCAATATTATGTCGAGGAGTACCTCGTCGAGGCCGCGCTGGCCAACGAGATGATCGATCTTCGGTTCAAGAACAAGGTGGTGACGGTCCATCAGGACGCCGACGAAGCCCGTGTGGATATCGAGACCCCGGACGGCATTTATTCGCTGACCTGCGACTATCTGATCGCCTGCGACGGCGCCCGGTCTCCGGTTCGGCACATGATGGGTCTCGACTTCGACGGCGAGCTTTTTGAAGAGCGGTTCCTGATCGCCGACATCGAGATGACGGCGGACACACCTTCGGAACGCTGGTTCTGGTTCGAGCCGACCTTCCACCCCGGCCAGTCCGCCTTGCTGCACAAGCAGCCCGACAACATCTATCGCATCGACCTTCAGCTTGGCTGGGACACCGACCCCGAAGAGGAAAAGCAGCCCGAGAAGGTAATCCCCCGGATCGAGAAGGTCGTGGGCCATTCCGATTTCCGGCTGGACTGGGTCAGCGTCTACACATTCCAGTGCCGGCGGCTGAAGAATTTCGTCCACGACCGGGTGCTGTTCGTGGGCGACAGCGCGCATGTCGTGTCGCCTTTCGGTGCGCGTGGCGGCAATGGCGGGCTTCAGGACGTCGACAACCTTGGCTGGAAACTGGCCGCGGTGCTGGAAGGGCGCGCGGATCGCGATCTGCTGGCGACCTACGATACCGAGCGCACCTACGGCTCGGACGAGAACATCATGAACTCGACCCGCTCCACCCGCTTCATGACCCCCGCCGACGGGGCCGAACGGCTGTTCCGCGATCAGGTTCTGGCGCTTGCGTCCAAGGCGCCCTTCGCGCGGTCGTGGGTGAACTCGGGCCGCCTGTCGGTGCCCTGCGTCTATCCCGCGAACGGCCCTGATGCGCCATCGCTACCCAAGGGCACCCGGCCCGGCGCAGTGGCCGCGGATGCGCCCTTGGACAACGGCTGGCTGCTAGGCGCGTTGGGCGGCAAGGTCACCGTGCTGGCGCTTGGCTGCGATGCGCCACAGGTCGATGGCGCCGAGGTGCTGTCGGTGCCGCTGACCGACACGATCCGCGCCCGCTATCTTGGCGAGGCGTCGCAAGCGGTGTACCTGATCCGCCCCGATCAGGTCGTCGCGGCGCGCTGGCTATCGCCGGACGCAGACGCGATTTCGCGTGAAATAGAGACGATGTGGAAGGGGAAATGATGGCTTTGATCGACACGCCGAACCTTGCGGATCATGATGCCTTCTACGAAGAGCTTCTGGCCGCGCACAAGGGACTGACCGAGGCGGAGAGCCACGCGCTGAACGCCCAACTGGTGCTGATCCTCGCCAACCATATCGGCGACCGGAAGGTCCTGACCGAGGCGCTTGCGCTGGCGAAGCGGTAATCCTTCCCCCGAGACCAAGGAAAAGGGCCCGGCGCATTTGCACCGGGCCCCGTTCATTTCAGGCTGTGGCCTTTATCAGGCCATCCACCAGCGTTCCGCGACGCGGCCGTTGTCGACCTTGTAGACGTTGCCGATGGTGCCCGAGTTGGTGACCTTCGACGACTTGGCGCCCACGAAGTTCGCGAACATCGGGATCATCGCGCCGCCTTCGTCGTGCACGATCTGCTGCATCTCGTGATAGATGTCGCGGCGCTTGTCGCTGTCGAACTCGACACGGCCCTTCACCAGCAGCTCCATGAAGCGCTCGTTCTCGAAGTGGGTGTCGTTCCACGGCACGCCGGTCGCGTAGGCGGACGAGAACATCAGGTCCTCGGTCGCGCGGCCCGACCAGTAGCAGGCGCACCACGGCTTTTTCAGCCATACGTTCGACCAGTAACCGTCCGCCGGTTCCTGCACGAGGTTGATGGTGATGCCGACGGCCTTCGCCGACGCCTGCAGAAGCTGCGCCGCGTCGGTCGCGCCGGTGAAGGCGGCGTTCGAGACGCTCAGGTCCACCGACAGGCCCTCGGCCCCGGCTTCCTTGAGGTAAAACTTGGCCTTGTCCGGGTCGTAGGCGTGCTGCTCCATGTCGGCGAAATAGTACTGGTTCGCCGGACCGATCGGGCTGTCGTTGCCGACGCGGCCGTGGCCAAGCAGGATCTTGTCGACCATTTCCTGACGGTTGACCGCATGCTTCAGCGCCATCCGGACGTTGTTGTCGTCGAACGGAGCCACGTCGGTCAGCATCGGGAAGGTGAACTGTTGGTTGCCGGTGACCTCGAAGATGTCGGTCATCGGGTTGGCGGCCAGCAGCGACTCGGTCTTGAAGTCGATGTCGTTGATGACGTCGACCTGACCGGTCAGCAGCGCGTTCATCCGCGCGGTGATGTCGTTGACCGCGATGATTTCGACCGAGTCGAACCAGCCGGCGGTGCCGTCCTTGTAGTGGCTGTCGACACGGGTGCCGACGAAGCGGACGCCCGGATCGAAGCTTTCGACCTGGTACAGACCGGTGCCGATGCCTTTCGAGATGGCCTCGTCGATCTGGCCCGCCGGGTAGATCAGCAGGTGATAGTCGGCCAGCAGGTACGGGAAGTCGGCGTTGCCGTCGGCGAGGATGAACTGCACCTGGTGATCGGTGACTTTCTTCATCTCGGCGATTGCCTCGACGATCGGCTTGGCGGCGGATTTGACGCCTTCGCCGACGTGCATCTGCAGCGACTCGATCACGTCGTCTGCGCCGAAGGGCTTGCCGTTGTGGAAGGTCACGCCCTGACGCAGGTTGAACGTCCAGGTCTTCGCGTCCGACGAGGTCTCCCAGCTTTCGGCCAGCTCGCCTTCAAGCGAACCGTCGGCAGCGACCACCGTCAGGGAATCGAACACCGCGCCCTGCGCAGCGGAGATCATGAAGATGTCGGAATGGGTGCGGCTGTCCCAGCTGTCCGAGGTATTGGCGCCGTTCAGGCCCATCCGCAGCCGGCCACCGCGCGTGGCTTGCGCCCGCAGCGGCAGACCCGTGGCCGCCAGCACACCGGCAGCAGCACCGGTCCGCAGCAGTCCGCGTCTTGTGAAACGTGTCATTTTCGAACTCCCTCTCTGTCGTTAGTTGGCGCCGGCAAGCCGATGCATCGGCCCTTTTGTGGCGCGGGTTTGTTACATCTTGTCTACGGCGGCATCGCCGATGTTCTCGACACCGCGTTCCGCCAGCAGATTCGTCAGCCAGTCCGGGTCCATCTCGGGCACCGAACTTAGCAGAAGATCGGTGTAGGGATGGTGCGGCGGCCTGAACATGTCGTCCTTGGGTCCGTGTTCTACCACGTGGCCGTCCTTCATAACCACCACTTCGTCCGCGATCGCCTTCACGGTGGCGAGATCGTGGGTGATGAACATGTAACTCAGGCCCAGCTCGTCCTGCAGCCGCGCCAGCAGTTTCAGGATGCCTTCCGCCACAAGCTGATCCAGCGCCGAGGTGACTTCGTCGCAGATGATGAACTCGGGCTCGGCGGCCAGCGCGCGGGCGATGCCGACGCGCTGTTTCTGACCACCCGACAACTCTGATGGCAGGCGGTGGATGAACTGGTCGGGCTCAAGCTCGATCTCGTTCAGCAACTCGCGCACGCGCTCGCGCTTCTTGCGGCCGCGCAGGCCCATGTAGAACTCGACCGGACGCCCGATGATCTCGCCGATGGACTTGCGCGGGTTCAGCGCGGTGTCGGCCATCTGGTAGATCATCTGCGCCTGCCGCAACTGGTTGCGGTCGCGCTTGCGATAGTCCGCGGGCAGCGGCTGGCCCCGGTATTCGATCACGCCATCGGTCTGCGGCAGCAGCCCGGTGATCACGCGCGCGGTCGTGGACTTGCCAGAGCCGGATTCGCCCACCACGGCCACGGTGCGGCCCGCGTGAATGTCAAAGCTGACGTCGTGAAGAACCGGCATCTTGCCGTAGGCGGCGGTGATGTTCTGGACAGAGATCACCGGCGTCGCATCTACCGCGGGCGCGGGCTTGGCCGGACGCTGGAAGCTGCGGACCGCCCAAAGGCTTTTGGTATAGTCCTCTTTCGGCGTGCTTAGCATTTCGCGCGTTTCGGCGGTCTCGACCTCGTCGCCCTTCAGCAGCACCTTGATGCGGTCCGCCATCTGCGCGACGACGGCAAGGTCATGGGTAATGTAGATCGCGGCGGTGTCGAACTGTTCGACGATGTCCCGGATCGCGGCCAGCACCTCGATCTGGGTGGTCACGTCCAGCGCGGTGGTCGGTTCGTCGAAGATGATCAGGTCGGGACGGCAGGACATCGCCATCGCCGTCATCGCCCGCTGCAACTGCCCCCCGGACACCTGGTGCGGATAGCGAAAGCCGATCTCGTCCGGGTTCGGCAGGCGCAGGCGGCGATACAGTTCGATCCCGTCGGCCACGGCCTCGGACTTCGAGGACACATGATGCTGCACCGGCGCTTCGGTGTGCTGGTCGATCAGCTTGTGCGCGGGGTTGAAGCTGGCGGCGGCGGACTGCGCGACATAGGCGATGCGCTTGCCCAGCAGCGCACGCTTCTTCGCGGCGGACGCGGTCGTCAGCTCGATCCCGTCGAACTTGACCGAGCCCTTCGAAATGCGCACGCCGTCGCGGGTGTAGCCCATGCTGGCAAGACCCAGCGTCGACTTGCCCGCGCCGGATTCACCGATCAGACCCAGAACCTCGCCCTTGTGCAGGGTCAGGTCGACGCCGTTGATGATCGGGTTCCACTCTTCGTCGGACCGGCCTTCGATCCACAGGTCGCGGATCTCGACAAGGGTTTGTCTTTCGTCCGTCATTCCTTCAGCCCCGACGATTTCTGCAGCATCCAGTCGACCACGAAGTTGACCGACACCGTCAGCAGCGCGATGGCCCCGGCGGCCATCAGCGGCAGCGCGGCGGTCAGCGGCGAGAAGGCGGCGAAGTTGATGAACTGCGCAAGGTCACGGACCATGGTCCCCCAGTCGGCCAGCGGCGGCTGGATGCCCACACCGAGGAACGACAGGGACGCGATGGTCAGGAAGACGAAGCAGAACCGCAGCCCGAACTCAGCCAGCAGCGGCGCGTAGGCGTTCGGAAGGATTTCGCGGAAGATCAGGTAACCCAACCCTTCGCCGCGCAGTTTCGCCGCTTCGATATAATCCATCACCACGATGTTGATCCCGACGGCGCGGGCCAGCCGGAAGACGCGGGTGGAATCGATCACCGCGATGATCACGATCATGTAGACGGTCAGCAGCCAGCCCTGATTGCCGGCCCACGCGCTGGCGATGGTCATAAGAAGCAGCGCGAAGATCAGCGACGGGATCGCCATCAGCACGTCCACCGCCCGCGACACCAGCTGGTCCAGCCAGCCGCCCAGCGTCGCGGCAAGAAAGCCCAGCGAGCCGCCCAGCAGGAAGGCGAGACAGGTCGTGACAAAGGCAATGCCCACGGTGTTCTGCGCGCCGTAGATCAGGCGGGACAGCAGGTCGCGCCCGATATTGTCGGTGCCCAGCGGATGCATCGGGTCGGTTCCCGGCAGCGTGTTCGCGGCGGCGAAGACCTCTTCCTGACCGTAGGGTGCAATGACCTGCGCGAAGATCGACAGGATCGCGTAGATGATGATGACAAGGATGCCGAAACTGGCCGTAAGGGGCATCGACCGGAACAGCTTGCGCGTGCCACCCGTCCCGACCAGCCGGCCCGCCGCGCGGAACAGCCACGCCGCGATGCCCGCGACGATCAGGCCCTCGACCGCGAAGATGAAGAAGAAATAGGGCGCGGCCGCCGTCTCATCGAGGATGAAGCGCGCCTTGATGAAGGTGTAGACCACCCAGATCAGGATCGCCGCGCCCAGCACGAAGCCGAAGGCGACGCCATAGCTCATATCCCTGAAATAGGGACGGTTTCCGGTGACGGCCTGACCGGCGAACCGGAACACCCACGACAGGGCCGCGATCACGACCAGCGCGGCGACAATCCACATCAGGCCGCTCATTTCGGATGCCTCAGGCGCGGGTTCGAAATGATCGACAACACGTCCGCCATCAGGTTCAGCAGGATATAGGCGCCCGCGAAGATTAGGCAGCAGGCCTGCACCACAGGGATGTCACGGATCTTCACGCTGTCCACGAAAAGCTGGCCGATGCCCGGATAGACAAAGACCACCTCGACCACGACGACGCCGGTGATCAGGTATGCGAGGTTCAGGGCGATCACATTGATGATCGGCGCCAGCGCGTTCGGCAGCGCATGCTTCACGATCACCCGCATCGGCGACAGGCCCTTCAGCCGCGCCATCTCGATGTAGGGAGACGCGAGCAGGTTGATGATCGCCGCCCGCGTCATCCGCATCATCTGCGCGGTCACCATCAGCGTCAGCGTCAGCGCCGGAAGCAGCGTGCGCAACAGCCGTTCGCCGAACCCCATGTCAGAATATATGTTCGACAGCGACGGCAGCACCGGGTTCAGCACCGCAAGGAACAGGATCAGCACGTAGGCCAGAAAGAACTCGGGGCTCGACACGGCGCTGAGCGCGCCGACGTTGGCGACCTTGTCGAAGACAGAGTTTCGGAACAGCGCCGCGAGGATGCCCAGCAGCAACGACAGCGGCACCGCGATGACCGCCGTGACGCCCGCAAGGAACATGGTGTTCTGGAACCGTGGCGCGATCTGCTGCAGCACCGTCACCGGACCCGATCCGCTTTCCGCGCTGGTGCCGACGAAGCTGGCGAAGTTGGCCTGCGCGAAGCTGATCCCGAGGTTCCCGGTCACCATATCGCCCAGCCATGTGAAATAGCGGGTGATGGCAGGTTGATCGAGGCCAAGGTCTTTGCGGATGGCGGCGACGGCCTCGGGGGTGGCGGACTGTCCAAGGATCGCCTGAGCGAAATCACCGGGAAGCGAATTGACCGCGATGAAGATCACGATCGAGACCACCAGAAGCGTCAGCAGACCCAAAAACAGCCGTTGAATTACAATCTTCAGAACGGGGTGCAAAACGCCCGGATCCCTGTCTTTGTTTTTGTTGACTGGCAGGTTAACAAAAAGGTGCCTTATGTAAACCCTTGCGTTACCGCGAACATCAGGCCGCGGTTTCGCGGATCACCGGATCGCGGCGAAGCCGGTCCATGATCGACACCAGTTCGGCACTAATCCCCGGTTCAGAGAGTGCATGACCGGCGTGTCCGATCATCCGGATCTCGGACCCCGGCCACGCCTTGTGCAGCGCATAGGCCGAGTGCGGCGGACAGATCATGTCGTACCGCCCCTGAACGATATAGCCGGGCGTGCCTTCCAGCCGGCCCACGTTCTTCAGGATATGCCCGTCCAGTTCGAGGAAACCGGCGTTGGTGAAATAGTGGTTCTCCAGCCGCGCGAAGGCCCGGGCATAATCGGCAGGGCTGTCGCCCCCCATGCCGGCGCTGTCGATAGAGGCCAGCGCGTTTTCCCACGCGGTCCACGTGCGGGCGAACCGTGTCTCTTCGGCGATGTCGCCGCTGAACAGCCGGCGATGGTAGGCGGCGATCAGGTCGTCGCGTTCCTCGACCGGGACAAGTCCCGAGAACCGGTCCCACAGCTCGGGGAAGAATTTGCCCGCGCCGCCACCGTAGAACCAGCTTAGCTCGGACTGGGTCATCAGGAACACGCCGCGCAGCACCAGCGCCGCCGCGCGTTCGGGATGCGTCTCGCCATAGATCAGCGACAGCGTCGCGCCCCACGATCCGCCGAACACGATCCAGCGTTCGATATCCAGCGCGGTGCGGATCGCCTCGATATCGCGGACAAGGTGCCACGTGGTGTTGTCCTCGACCGAAGCATGCGGCCGTGACCGGCCACAGCCACGCTGATCGAACAGGATCACACGGTACGTCTCGGGGTCGAAATAGCGCCGCATCGCGGGGCTGCACCCGCCGCCGGGGCCGCCGTGCAGGACGATCACCGGGATGCCGGACGGGTTGCCGCACTGTTCCACGTAGATCTTGTGCCCCTCTCCGACTTCCATCATGCGCTGATCGAAGGGATCGAGGGGCGGGTACAAATGTTGGTTACCCTTTCGCTGGGTCGCGACCTTGTCCATATGTCCCCTATATAGTTTCGGAAACGCCCCTGCCATGGGGCAAATCCGTGGAAGCCAAGGTTATGACCATGAGTACCGCAACGTCGACAGTCGATCCGAGCGAAGTCGCCAAGTTCGAGGCGATGGCCGCCGAGTGGTGGGACACCCAGGGCAAGTTCAAGCCCCTGCACATGATGAACCCCTGCCGCCTTGGCTATATCACCTCTCAGATTGCCGCCGAGTTCGGGCGCGACCTGTCCGCGAAGACCCCGTTCGAGGGGTTGCGTATCCTTGATATCGGCTGCGGTGGCGGGCTTTTGTCGGAACCGATGGCCCGGCTGGGCGCAGAAGTTGTCGGCGCCGACGCGGCGGAACGCAACATCCCCGTCGCGCGCATCCATGCGGAACAGTCCGGGCTGGATATCGACTATCGCCACACCACCGCCGAAGCGCTGGCCGAGGCGGGTGAACAGTTCGACGCGGTGCTGAACATGGAAGTGGTCGAGCATGTCGCCGACCCGCTGTCCTATCTCAGCGCGTGCAAGACCCTGCTGAAGCCGGGCGGGCTGATGGTCTGTTCGACGATCAACCGGAACCCCAAAAGCTATGTGATGGCGATCATCGGGGCCGAACATGTGATGCGCTGGCTGCCCAAGGGCACGCACGACTGGAACAAGTTCATCACGCCCGACGAGCTGTTCGACCTGCTGCGCAACGCCGGGCTGGATCCGGTCGACCGCAAGGGGTTCGTGTTCAACCCGCTGGGCTGGTCATGGTCTATCTCGGACAAGGATCTGTCGGTGAACTATGTCACGGCAAGCGTGCGACCGGCAGAGGGCTAGGCCCTAGTCCTCTTCGCCCAAACGCAGACGGATCTCGCGCAGGACCGGCAACGCCGCGCGCACCTTGTCGGACCCGATATCCTCGACCATCCCCGACACCGCGTCGGCGATCACCTGGAAAGCCTCGTCACAGGCGCGGCGGCCCGCCGGGCTGATCGCGACGAACTTTCGCCGCGCGTCGTCCCAGTCGGGGCGGATGTGGACGTAACCGGCCCATGCCAGCTTGTTCACCGTGTTGGTCATCGCGCCGCGCGTCACGTGGAACACGCGGGCCAGCTGGCCGGGTGTCTTTTCCTGCTTCGATTTCGACAGATGGTTCAAAACCGAAAAATGGCTAAGCTCCATTCCCTTCGGCAGAACACGCGCCAGCTTCACCCGCGCCATCTGGTCGGCCATGAAAATCTCGCTGAACAGCGCGACCGACAGGTTATCCTGCGCGTTGTCGTTCATGCCGGCGGCCCGAAGTCGCGGTCGTGCTGAAGCGACGGCACCTTGCCACGCGCTTCGGCCACAGCCGCAAGGTCGAGGTCGACATATCCGATGCCGGGCGCGTCGCCGCCGTCGTACAAGACCTCGCCCCACGGCGACACCGCCAGCGAGTGTCCCCACGTGCGCCGCGCCTTGCCCTCGGTCGCCGGATGGGTACCGCACTGGGCCGCCGCCAGAACGTAGGCGCCGTTTTCGATGGCCCGCGCGCGCAGCAGGCTTTCCCAATGCGCGGCACCTGTGACCGGCGAAAAGGCTGACGGCGCCAGCAGAATCTCGGCCCCCGCCTGCGAAAGCTGCCGGTACAGAGACGGAAACCGCATGTCGTAACAGACGGTCAGACCGATCGCGCCGATGTCGGTTTTTGCCACCACGGAACGGTCGCCCGGGCGATAGCCCGCGGATTCGCGATAGCTTTCGGTCTCAGAGATCACCACGTCGAACATGTGGATCTTGTCATACCACGCCGCGATGCGTCCGTCGGGTGCAATCAGGAAGGACCGGTTGGCAAAACGCCCGTCGGGGTCATCCGTCTTCAACGCAAGCGACCCGATGCTTAGCCAGATGCCAAGCTCTGCCGCAAGGTCGCGAAGCGCCGCCAGCGTCTGATCGTCGTCCTGCCGCTGAAGCACGGCCTGCTGCCGCGCACGGCTGGCGGACACGCAGTTCGTCACCTCTGGCGTCAGCACAAAGCCAGCGCCCTCGCCCGCGGAGGTGCGCACGTATTCGATAGTCGAAACAAGATTGGCCCCGGGATCGTCCGAGGCCGTCATCTGGATCAGCGCCGCACGCACTAGTCCTTCAGCAGCGGGTCAAGCTTGCCCGCCCGGTCCAGCGCCATCAGGTCGTCGCAACCGCCCACGTGGATATCGCCCACGAAGATCTGCGGCACGGTGTAGCCGCCATTCGCCCGCTTCATCATTTGCTGGCGCTTGTCCGGGTCCCGCGACACGTCGATTTCGTTGAAATCCACGCCCTTGGAGCCAAGAAGACGTTTGGCCATCATGCAAAAACCGCATGTCGGCGTGGTGTAGATTTCGACAGTCTGCATGGATCCCGCTTTCTGATTTCAGGCGACTATAGGGATCTAGGCATCCTTCGCAACGCGTGCCAGTGCCACAACGCAGACCGACTGTGCACCTGCGGCATAAGTCGCCTCGGTTGCCGAAGAAAGCGTCGCGCCAGAGGTCAGAACGTCATCGACCAGCAAAACCGGCCGCCCCGCCAGCCGCTCTGACGCGGCGGGCGCCGGCTGGATCGCGCCGGACAGGTTGGCGAACCGCGCATCGACGCTCATCCCGTCCTGCACCCGCGTTCCCCGGACCCGCCGCAGAAGGCCGGGCATATAGGGGTGCCGGGTCCGGGCCGCCAGCGCCTGCGCCAGCATCGCCGCCTGATTATAGCGCCGCTTCACCAGCCGCGAGTAATGCGCCGGGACCGGGACGATCACCGTCTCCGTCTCGATGCAGGGGCCCGCCACACCTTCCAGCCAGCGGGACGCCGGGCGCACAAGGTCCAGCCGGTCGCCATGCTTCAACGCCAGCACCATGCGGCGGCCATTGTCGCGATACAGCATCGCCGTCCGCCCCCGTGCCCATGGTCGTTCGATCCGCATGCAGTCGTCGCACAGCACCGCCGCGCCCCCAGCCTCGCCCGGCAGGGGTACACCGCAGGCGTCGCAGACCAGCCCGGTAATGAACGGCGTCTCGCGCCAGCAGGGACCGCACAGGCCGAAGGCTTCCTCGACCAGCGCGCCGCATCCGACGCATTGTGGCGGATAGGCAAGGCGAAGAAGGCTTTGCATTCCCACGGCACACTCCTAGATAGGCGGCCTGACCCGAGGGGCCTGCATGACCACCGAGCTGACAGACCGATCCGCACTGACCCGCGCCCGCCGAAGGGCCGCCACCGGCGAGCCCGCGCTGTTCCTGCAAGAGGACGCGGCGGACGACATTCAGGAAAGGCTGGAACTGGTTAACAGGGCGTTTACGGCGCCGGCCGTCGTCACGCCGTGGCCCGATCTCTGGCGCGCCCGCCTGCCCGGCGCGAAGGTTATCGCCGATGACGAGGTGCTGGCGCTGGACGAAGGCGCGCATGACCTCGTGATCCATTCCCTGTCTCTACACTGGGCGAATGATCCGGTTGGCCAGCTTGTTCAGGCCCGCCGCGCGCTGAAGCCCGACGGCCTGTTCCTTGGCGCGCTGTTCGGCGGCCGGACCCTGCACGAGTTGCGCGCCGCGCTGGCCGAGGCCGAGGCCGAGGTGACCGGCGGCCTGTCGCCTCGCGTGCTTCCAATGGGGGAAATCCGCGATGTCGGCGCATTGATGCAGCGCGCGGGCTTCGCCTTGCCCGTCGCCGACAACATGACCCGCACCGTCACCTATGCCGACCCGCTGCGGCTGATGCTGGATCTCCGCGCGATGGGCGAGGCGAACGCGATGCAGGCCCGCCCGCGCGGCTTTACCCGTCGCGCCGTGCTGCTGGACGCGGCCCGCCGCTATGCCGAGGCCTATGCAGACGAAGATGGCCGCATCCCCGCGACGTTCGAGACGATCTTCCTGACCGGCTGGGCGCCCGATGCCAGCCAGCCACAGCCGTTGCGTCCGGGATCGGCCGCCCAGCGCCTGGCCGACGCGCTGGACACGACCGAACAGACGCTGGACGATCCTGCGACGCCGCGGCGCAATTGACCTGACGGCCCCCGTCTCTATCTGCCGGGGGAAAGAACAAGGGAAACGGGACGATGAAAGACGACACCTTCGGCGCTGTGCGCCCGGAACATGCGCCCTCTGATCACCCCGCCATCGTGCCGGAAAAGGTGGGTGTGCTGCTGGCCAACCTCGGCACACCGGACGGCTATGATTATTGGTCGATGCGCCGGTACCTGAACGAATTCCTGTCGGACCAGCGGGTCATCGACTATCCCAAGTGGAAATGGCAGCCGATCCTGCAGACGGTTGTGCTTGGCAAACGGCCCTTCACCTCGGGCGCGGCGTACAAGACGATCTGGAACGAAGACGCGGGCGAAAGCCCACTGATGACGATCACCAAGCAGCAGGCGGCGGGGATCACTGCCGCGATGAAGGCGCGGTTCGGTGACAACGTCGTGGTCGATTACTGCATGCGCTACGGCAACCCGTCGACCGAATCGCGGCTGAAAGCGCTGCTGGAACAGGGCTGCCGCCGCATCCTGTTTTTCCCGCTTTATCCGCAATACGCCGGCGCCACGACCGCAACCGCGAACGACCAGTTCTTCCGGGCGCTGATGAAAGAGAAATGGCAGCCCGCCTCGCGCACCGTGCCGCCGTATTTCGACCGCCCGGATTACATCGCCGCGCTCGCCGGTTCGGTCGAACGGGCCTATGCCGCGCTGGATCATGAACCTGACGTTCTGGTCGCATCCTACCACGGCCTGCCGCTGCGCTATCTGACCGAGGAAGGCGACCCCTACCACTGTCAGTGCCAGAAGACGACGCGCCTGCTGCGCGAGAAGCTGGGCTGGGACAAGGACAAGGCGATCACGACCTTCCAGTCCAGATTCGGCCCCGAGGAATGGCTACAGCCCTATACCGTGGAACAGGTCGCGCGGCTGGCCGAGGCCGGAAAAAAGCGGATCGCGGTGATCGCGCCCGCCTTCTCGGCCGACTGCATCGAGACGCTGGAAGAGATCAACGAGGAGATCCGCGAAAGCTTTGAGCACGCGGGCGGCGAAAGCTTTACCTACATCCCCTGCCTGAACGACGACGCGGCCCATATCGAGGCGCTGTCGAACATCATCGCCGAGAACCTTGGCGGCTGGGTCGGCTGAGCCCAATAAAAAAGGCGGTGGAAACCCACCGCCTTTTTGAAACCGTACAAGACGGTATCTATTAGTCGGCCGAAGAAACGGCAGCCGCGATGATCAGCAGAGCCATCAGCGGAACGAGCAGGCCGGCGTTCGAGGACGAAGCAGCTTCTTCGACAACGATTTCGGGCTCGACGATCACGACTTCGCCGTAGGAACCGGCGAAAGCGGACGACGCGGCGACTGCGAATGCAGCGGCGAGTGCGACTTTTTTCATTTCAAAATCCTCCAGGATTTGGATCTGGCTACGATTGGATACACGTGGAACGTAGACTGTACCCCGCATTTCCGTCTAACCACCAATGGTTAAGCAAGGCAAATCCATAGCGCCGCGCCTTGGCGCGAAGCCCTGTCGTATCGTCAAATAAGCAACACTTGGGAGCCGACTTTGGCCAGCCCGAACAGCTCGCGGATATGCTCGTTGTACAGGCCGATGCATCCGTTGGACGATCTCCGGCCGATCTTCCTCGTGTCGTGGGTGCCATGGATTCGGTAGTATGTCCATGACAGATACAGAGCGAACGGCCCAAGCGGATTGTCCGGCGCGCCACCTTCGACCACCGCCGGCCATTCCGGATTGCGCTTGCGCATGTTGGGCGTCGGCCGCCACGTCGGGTTTACCACCTTCTGCACAACGCTGGTACGGCCCAGCCGGGTCAGCTCGTCGCTGATCGGCACCGAGGTCGGGTACAGCTTGTAGACCGACTGATCCTCGGACCAGTAGTGCAGAGCGCGGGACTTGGTATCCACAAGCATCGCGCCGTTGCGCGTGTTGCTGAAATAGGGGCGCCAGTCGAGCGCGCGGAAGACCGAGATGTTCCGGCTGCTGGCGGTGCTGACCGAGGTCTCGTACTCGGTCGTGCTTTGCGCGATCGCCGGCGCGGCAAGTCCGGTCAGCGCGGCCGCGCCGGTGCCGAGAAACAGACGGCGATCGAGAGTGCGATTCGTTTTGGATGCCATGCCGCATCTCCAATGCATGTATGTTGCTGCGGCTGCATCATATGGCTACAAAGCCGCAGTCGCAATTCTAACGAGCGTAAGCACGCCTTGACGCGAGGGTTCGATTTGAACACTCCGAGGGGGCGAGCTAGGTGGTTCGTGTACCAATTCTAGGGGTGCTGACAATGATCCGTCCAATTCTTTCACTGCTGGCGTGCGTGGTTCTGCTGGCCGCGTGTGGCGCGCCTGCCATCGAAACAAACTCGAGCGGTGAAAGGATTTATCGTCTCTCCAACGGCAATCAGGGCTCTGTTCAGCTAAGCATGCTCGATTCGGTCAACGCGCTTCGGACGGCCAGCGGGCTGCGTCCCTTGCAGCTTGACGCGTCACTGAACGCCGCCGCGCTTACACATTCGCGTGACATGTCGCGCCAGAACCGGCCGTGGCACTTTGGCGCCGACGGATCGTCGCCGGTCGAGCGCGTGGTCGACGCGGGCTACAACAAGCGCATGCTGGGCGAGAACATCTCGGAGACTTACGAGACCGAGACCGAAACGCTGGCCGCCTGGATGCAGGATCCGCTGACGCGCGGCACCATCATGGCACCCGAGGGCGAGGATATGGGCTTTGCCTTCCAGCAGGATGGGAACGGCAAGATCTGGTACACCCTCGTCGTGGGTGGCGGGCCGGTCCTGTCGGTGCTGTCTCCCGCGCCCCGCGCCAACACGGCCCCGCCGTCGGCAGTCCCGACCGTGCCGGTGCCGACAACCGAAGCGCCCGGCGTCTGAACCAAAAAGCCCGGCCGCAACCGCAGCCGGGCTTTTTCATGCGAATTCAGTCCCTGTGTCAGGGATAGATGTCGATCACGGTCCCATCGCGGACCATCGCATAGATCTTTTCCATCTCGCGCTTCTTCACGGCGATGCAGCCCGCCGTCCAGTCGAGGTTCTTGCGCTGGTCGCGGTTCACCTCGCCATGAATGAAGATATCACCGCCCGGACTGCGCCCGTTCTTCGCGGCGAATGCCACGTCATCGACGTTCGGATACGAGATCCCAAGCGAGAGGTGAAACTTGCTGTCGGGGTTGCGGCGGTTGATATAGTACCGTCCCTCGGGCGTCTTGCCATCGCCCTCGAACTGCTTGTGCCCGGCGGGGGCGAACCCCAGATCGATGTCATGCGCCGCCAGCACCGAATTATAGTGCAGCAGGTACATCTTCCGCTCGCCCTTGTGGACAACGATTCGCGTAACCTCCGGACCGTTGTAGGTCCGGAACTTTGAACAGGCGCCCAGCGCCAACAGGACACAAAGCGCCAATACGACGCGGGTGTTTCTCATGATACTGCCTCTTGGTGTTTTTTGGTTAAGATACCAAGAATTCAAACACCGGAAAATAGCGCAGTATCAGCTGTCCCGATCGCTTAGCCGCTTTTCGATCGCCGTCAGCCGCGCCAGCACCTCGTCGCGATAGCTGCCCGTGGCTGCCTGATCCTCTTCGTGGTGGGCGTCCTGCATCGAGTTCACGATCAGACCGACGATCAGGTTCGCCACGGCGAAGGTGGTCACGATGATGAATGGCACGAAAAACAGCCACGCCTGCGGATAGACTTCCATCACCGGACGCACGATGCCCATCGACCAGCTTTCCAGCGTCATGATCTGGAACAGCGAATAGCCCGACCGGCCCAGCGTTCCGAACCACTCGGGGAAGGCGTCGCCGAACAGCTTCGTCGACATCACCGCGCCGATGTAAAAGATCAGGCCCATCAGGAAAAAGACCGAAGCCATGCCCGGCAGCGCGGTCAGGAAGCCTTCGATCACCCGCCGCAGACGCGGCACGCCGGACACCACGCGCAGCACCCGCAGAATTCGCAGCGCGCGAAGCACAGACAGTGTCTGCGCGCCCGGCACCAGCGAGATGCCGACGATCACGAAATCGAACAGATTCCAGCCGTTGCGGAAGAACCGTGGCCCGTGGGCGAATATCTTCAGCGCAAGCTCGATGACGAAAATCACCAGACAGGCCCGGTCCAGCGCGACGATCAGGCCGCCCATGCGGGCCATGACCGGGTCATAGGTCTCGAGCCCCAGAATGATGGCGTTGAACACGATCACCCCGGTAATGAAATTGCGCACGTCGTCCCGTGCGAGCCAGCCCGCCAGCCGTTCCCGAACCGTCATAGAACCCTCTTGCCCTGTCCCTGCCCGCGATATGCTATCTGACAAACCGCGCGGCAAGTTCGACATGGGTGGACCAGCGGAACTGGTCAACGACCCGCAGCCATTCCAGCCGGTATCCGCCAGCGATCAGCACCGCCGCATCGCGCGCGAACGTCACCGGATTGCACGACACCGCGCCGATCACAGGCACTGAACTGGCGGCGATCTCTTCCGACTGCGCCTCGGCCCCGGCGCGCGGCGGGTCGATCACGATCGCGTCATAGCCCGCCAGCTCGCTGCGCAGCAGCGGCCGCCGGAACAGGTCGCGCGCCTCGGTCGTCACCCGCTTCAGCCCGGCGCCGCGACGCCACGCCGTATCCAGCGCCTTCAGCATGTCGGCGCCGCTTTCGACCGCATGCACCTCGGCGGTCTTCGCCAACGGCAATGAGAAGGTACCGCAGCCCGCGAACAGATCGGCGATCTTCTTCGCCCCGCCGACCGCGTCGCGCAGCGATGCCAGCAGCGACGCCTCGCCATGCCGGGTCGCCTGAAGGAACGCGCCGGGAGGCGGAACAGTCTCTATTCCGTCGAAAGACTGCGCCGAAGGATGCCGTTCTACCACGGTCTCGCCATCCCAGCTTAGCCGCGCCAGCCCGTGCTGTTCCGCGAAACCGGCCAGTTCGATTCGAAAGGGCCCATCCAGTTCGCGCCCGCCGGTGACAGAGATATCCGGCCCGGCGCCGGACCATGTCACCGTCAAGGAAAGCTCACCCCGACGCGACGCTCCGGTCTGCGTCAGCTTTTCCAGCATCGGAAGCAACGCCGCGATCTCGGGCAGCACCAGCTGGCAGTCGGGCACCTCGACGATGGTATCCGACGCCCGCGCGTGGAAGCCGACCAGCGCGCCCTTCTTGGTGCGCCGTCCCGACAACACCGCCCGCCGCCGCGATTGCGCAGGCGAGGTCGCGACGCCAAGCACCGGCGCCTCGATCCCGTGCGCGGCAAGCGCCGACGTCACCAGCCCCGCCTTCCACTGTTCGACGAACCCGTCGCGTGCATGTTGCAACGCGCAACCGCCACAGGCCTTGTAGTGCCGGCACGGCGCTTTCACCCGGTCCGCCGACGGCGTCACGATCCGCGGCGCGGGCATACGGCCGCCCTCGACCGCGCCGTCCACCACCTCGCCGGGCAGGGTCAGCGGCACGAAGACGGGCGCGCCGCCGTCGCCATGCGCGATGCCGTCCCCGCGATGGCCAAGTCGTTCGATGGTCAGTGTCACTCGGCGGCCTCTGAATACCCCATGAAGCCGCCAGACTGCCGCTTCCAGAACCGCGCGTACAGGCCTTCATGTTCCAGCAATTCGCGGTGCGTGCCACTCTCGGCGATCTCGCCCGCGTCCAGCACCACGATCCGGTCCATCTGGGCGATGGTCGACAGACGGTGCGCAATGGCCAGCACCGTCTTGCCCTTCATTACCTCGTCCAGCGCTTCCTGAATCTCGGCCTCGACCTCGCTGTCCAAGGCAGAGGTCGCCTCGTCCAGCACAAGGATCGGCGCGTCCTTCAGGATCGCACGGGCCAAAGCGATACGCTGCCGCTGTCCGCCGGACAGCTTCACGCCGCGTTCCCCAAGGTGCGCGTCATAGCCGGTGCGGCCTTTGAAATCCTCGAGTTCGAGAATGAAATCATGCGCTCGTGCGCGTTTCGCGGCGGCGATCATTTCATCCTCGGTCGCGTCCGGCCGGCCGTACATGATGTTGTCGCGGGCCGAGCGATTGAACATCGCGGTTTCCTGCGTGACCATGCCGATCTGCTGGCGAAGACTTTCTTGGGTTACCTCGCGAACATCCGCGCCGCCGACCCGAACCGCGCCCGCCTCGGCATCATAAAGGCGCATCAGCAGGGCCACGAGGGTCGACTTCCCGGCACCCGACGCACCGACGATGGCCAGCTTCTCGGCCTGATGCACGGTCAAATCGATGCCCTGCACGCCGCCCGACTGCCGCCCGTAGGCGAAATCGACGTTGTCGAACTCGATGACCGGGGGCCCCTCGACTGCAACGGCATCCGGCGCGTCGGCCAGTTCGTGCGGCGGGGTCAGCGTGTGCATGCCGTCCTCGATCTCGCCGACGTGGGCGTACATCATCAGCATCGCGTTGCTGATCCAGCCGGTCATCTGCGCCAGCCGGATCGCCACCGCCCCGGTCGCCGTGATCTCGCCTGCTGTCGCCGCCCCGTTCGACCACAGAACCAGCGTGGCGCCGACCAGCAACACCGGCAGCAGCCCCGACAGCGTCATCAGCATGAAACGGAAGCTGGCGGTCACCGTGCCGAAGCCGAAAGCCGCCAGCCGGAACCGCCGCATCTCTTCCAGCGCCGCGCGATCCTCGAACGACTGATGCGCGAACAGCTTCACCGTCTTGATGTTGGTGATCGTGTCGACGACCTGCCCCGACACCATCGCCCGCGCCGCCGCACGGGCGCGTGATTTTTCCCGGATGCGGGGCAGAAAATAGCGGATCAGCCCGGCATAGGCACACATCCACACAAGCAGCAGCAGCGCCAACTGCCATCCGATGAACAGCATCAGAACGATAGAGCCCACGACCGAAGCAAGCCCGAACAGCACCGCGCCCAGCATTTCGGTGACGACGTCGGTCACGGCCCGCGCGGTCTGCATCTGTTTCTGGGCGATGCGACCGGCAAAGTCGTTGTCGAAGAACGTCACCGACTGGCCCAGCGTGTACCTGTGAAGGCGCGACAGAACGAGGTTGTTGATGTTCGGTCCGATGGTCAGCGACGCCAGCGCGGTGTTCGCGCCGAAGATCAGGGGGCGCAGGACCACGAAGAAGCACAGTGCGCCCAGCAGCAACCACAGGTTCGAGCCGAAGAACCCGGCGGGCGAGTCGGCCACGGCGGCGTCGACGACCGAGCCAAGGATGACGGCGGTCATCACCTCCATCGTCCCTGCGATCACGGCGACCATCGCGGCAAGGCCAATCGCCTTCCACGTGCCTTCCAACAGCCAGCCCATGAACGCCATCAGCGTCCGGGGCGGAGCGCCCTTCGCATTACGCTCGGCGTCGATCAGTCCCGCGAACCATCCAAGTATCGCCTGCCTGTTCATTCAGCCGCCTGCTCCGTTCCGATGAACCCGCCCGATTGCCGGTCCCAGAACTTCGCATATAGGCCTTCCGCAGCCAAAAGCTCGGCATGGGTGCCGTCTTCGACGATGCGTCCGTCGTCCAGCACGATGATGCGGTCAAGCTGGGCGATGGTCGACAGGCGGTGAGCGATGGCGATCACCGTCTTGCCCTCCATCATCCCGTACAGCGTCTGCTGGATCGCCGCCTCGACCTCGCTGTCCAGCGCGCTGGTGGCTTCGTCCAGAACGAGGATCGGCGCGTCCTTCAGGATCACCCGCGCCAGCGCGATCCGCTGCCGCTGGCCGCCCGACAGCTTCACGCCGCGTTCGCCGACATGAACGTCATAGCCCGTGCGCCCGTCCGGATCGACAAGATCGCGGATGAACCCATCCGCCTCGGCCCTTTGCGCCGCCTCGATCATCTCGGCCTCGGTCGCGTCGGGGCGGCCATACAGGATGTTCTCGCGCACGGACCGGTGCAGCAGCGAACTGTCCTGCTGAACCATCCCTATTTCGCTACGCAGGCTCTCTTGCGTGACATCCGTCACGGGCTTGCCGTCGATGGTGATCCGCCCCGCTTCGGTGTCGTAGAACCGCAGCAGCAGCTTCACCAGGGTCGATTTCCCGGCGCCGGAGCGACCGATCAGACCGATCTTCTCGCCCGGCTTCACCGTCAGCGAGACCCGGTCCAGCCCGCCGGCGCCACGTCCGTAGTGGTGCGAAACTTCCTCGAACCGGATCTCTCCGGGCCCGACCTGAAGCACCTTGGCGCCCGGCGCATCCGTCAGCGTGATCGGCTGGGCGATCGTCTCCATCCCCTCGGCCACGACACCAAGCGAGCGGAAGAAGGTCGACAGCGCCCACATGATCCAGCCGGTCATCGCGTTCAGCCGCAAGGTCAGCGCCGTCGCCGCCGCCACGATCCCGACCGAGGCCGAGCCGTTCATCCAAAGAACGAAGGCCCAGCCAACGACGCCGACGATCAGCAGGCCGTTCAGGAACACCAGCGCGACGTCCATGATCGTATACAGCCGCATCTCGGCGGCGAACGTCGTCCGCGCGTCCTCGATCGCCTCTTTCGCATAGTCCAGTTCGCTGTCGTGATGCGCGAACAGCTTGACCGAGTGAATGTTGCTGTAACTATCGACCACCCGGCCGGTCACCTTGCTGCGCGCGTCCGACGCCGCTTTCGACGCTGGGGCCACGCGTTTCATCGTCCAGCGCACCAGCAAGCCGTACAGCACCAGCCAGCCGACCAGCGGAATCACCAGCCGCACATCGGCGCCCCACAGCAGGACCGCCGCGCCGACAAGATAGGCGAGCGCAAAGGTGATGGCGTCGAAGACCTGAAAGATCGCCTCGCCCGCAGACATCGGCGTCTGCATGATCCGGTTCGCGATCCGCCCGGCAAAGTCGTTCTCGAACCAGCCGACCGACTGCCTCATCACCTGACTGTGGGCCCGCCAGCGCACCAGCGTCCCGAAGTTCGGCAGGATCGCGTTGTTCAGCAGCAGCACGTCCAGCATCTGGATCGCGGGACGGATCAGCAGAATGAACAGCGCCGCCAGGATGAACTCGACGCCATAGCTGTCCCATACCTGCGCCGCGTCGCCGGTGTTCAACAGGTCGACGATGCGTCCCATGTACGAGATCAGCCCGACCTCGACCGCAGCCACTACGATCGACATCAGGCCCGCCGCCCAGAACACCCGCTTGAACGGCTGCGCGTAGGTCAGCAGGAACGGCAGCAGCTTGCGCGGCGGCGCATCGGTTGACGCGTAAGGACCGTATGGGTCCACGAGGTTTTCGAAATAGCGGAACATGAAACCGGCTTTCGGGGGCAACATCCGGGACAGAGGCGAAGCTATAACCCCGGGTGACGCACTTGGGAACCTGTACCGGGTGCGAAGTTATCGTGACAGCAGCGCGTCGCGGTCCAGCGCAAAGCCCGAGTCGATCCACGCCCGTTCCAGCACCCGCAGCCGTTTGCCGATTGCTGGCCCTTTCATGTCCGGCATCAGATCCTTGGCCACAACCGGAAAAACCGCGCTGGCGCCTTTCTGCACGGCGTCGGCCAAGTCCTCCGCCGGCGGTATCTCTGACAGCGCGGCGCGCAGCAGCAGCGCGTCCAACGCGTCGCCGGCCCCCATGCGATAGCCAAGCTCTCCGGGGCCGCTTGTGCCCAGCGCCGCCTCGCGCAACGCGTCCAGCCGCCGGGCGTCTTTCTTCGACAGCCGAAGCAGATCGCCCTGCCCCTCGCCGCCCAGCGCAGCCAGCCGCCGCAGCCCGTCCGGCCGGACCTTCAGCCGTTGCTCGAAGTCGACCAGCAGCGGCAGCCACCGCGCATCGGCACCCGGCAACACGCGCGCAAGACACCCGGCCTGCTGCATCGCCGCCGTGGCGGGCGCGGGGTCGGGCGCGGACAGGAGTTTTAGCAATTCAGTGCCGACACGTTCCTTGGAAAGTGTCTCTAATCCCTCGTTCAGCGACGCACAGGCGGCATATCCCTCGGGATCGAGCCCACCCATCGGGTCGCCGTACCACGCATGAAAGCGGAAGAACCGGAGGATCCGCAAATAGTCTTCGCGGATACGTGCCTCGGGGTCCTCGATGAACCGGACACGACGCGCCAGAAGGTCCGGCAAGCCATTCAACGGATCGACAACCTCGCCATCCGGGCGGGCGTAAAGCGCGTTCATGGTCAGGTCGCGCCGCAAGGCGTCTTCTTCGATCCGGTCCGTGAAGGCCACGACCGCGCGCCGTCCATCGGTCTCGACATCGCGGCGAAACGTGGTGACCTCGTGCGGCATGCCCTTGGACACGACCGTCACCGTGCCATGCTCGATGCCCGTCGGCACCGGCTTCAGTCCGGCGGCGGCGGTCAGTTCGCTGACGGTTTCGGGCAGGGCGTCGGTCGAAAGGTCGATATCGCCCACCGGCTCTCCCAGCAGCGAATTGCGGACACACCCGCCAACGAACAGCGCCTGATACCCGGCGTCGGTCAGCGCCTTGCACACCCGCTGCGTCCGGGCGTCCGTGATCCAGTCGCCCGACACCCGCATCAGGCCAGCCGCTCTGCCAGAACGCGCAGCATGCGCGCCGTCGCACCCCAGATGTAATAGGGACCGTAGGGCACCACGAAATACGACCGCGACCGTCCCTGCCAGCGCCGCGACTGGATCTGGAAGCGGGACGGGTCGGTCACGTGCGCGAACGGCACGCGGAACACTTCCTCGACCTCGCCGGGTTCGGGGATCTCGGTGAATTCGTCGCGGATGCGGGCCAGCACCGGGGTGACCCGGAAACTCGTCACCGTCTCATGCGGCGGCAGGGTTCCCAGCACCTCGACGTTGGCCGGGTCCAGCCCGATTTCTTCATGCGCCTCGCGCAAGGCGGCGCCAACCGGCCCGTCGTCGCCCGGATCGACCTTGCCACCCGGAAACGCGATCTGCCCCGGATGGTGCTTCAGCGCCGAGGACCGCTTGGTCAGGATCACCTCGGCGCCGTTCGGCCCGGCGATCACCGGGACAAGTACGCCGGCGGGGCGCAGTTTCACGCCCGCCGGCCGGAACTCGGGGTTCAGGTCGAAATCCGAAGACTCGGCCCCCGCGGCGCCGGCGGCGGCACGCAGGCGGCCAAAGACGTCAGGTATCGTCACCCGGCGACTCCTCGGCTTCGAACCCCAGCGTCTTCGGGTCGAACTCGTAATGCGCGCCGCAGAACTGGCAGTCGGCGGTCACGATGCCGTCGTCCGTCGTCATGTGGCCGATATCCTTTGCCGAGTAGATCGACAGGCTTTGGCGCACACGGTCGGCCGAACAGGTGCAACCGAACTTCACCGGCTGCGGATCGAAGACGCGGGGACGCTCTTCGTGGAACAGCCGCACCAGAAGCTCGGGCGTATCGACCTGCGGGCCGATCAGTTCGAATTCCTCGACCGTGTCCAACAGCAGGTTGGCGCGGTTCCAGTTCTCTTCCTCGTCGCCGTCCATGATGTCGGTCGCGTTCAGCAGACCGCCCTCGCCCGACCCGCCCTCGGTGGCGAAGGGCGACGCCTCGGGCATCGCTTGCAGCATCACGCCACCGGCGCGCCAGCGGATACCTTGCCGGGGCTGCTGCGATTCACCGAAGCCCAGAGAAAAGCGGGTCGGCAACTGTTCGGACTGCGCAAAATACGTCTCTGCACAGGCGCTCAGAGACCCACCGGCAATCGGCGTGATCCCCTGATACGGCACCATTCCGGTACCCTGGTCGATCAGGATGGCGAAGTAGCCCTTGCCGATCTGCGGGAAGGGTTCGCCGGTCGGGTCCAGCCGGTCCTCGTCAAAGCTGGCATAGGCACGGATGCGCGCCGGCTCGCCTTCCTTGGTCGGACCGTAGTAATCCGTTGCGATCAGACGCGCGGGGCCGTCGCCGCGTACCTGAAGCGACAGCTTCCAACGCAGTTTGATGGTCTGGCCGATCAGCGCGGTCAGCAGGGCCATCTCGGCCACCAGCGCTTCGATCGCGGGCGGATAGTCGTGTTGCGCCAGGACCTCGTCCAGCACCCCGTCCAGCCGAGCGACCCGTCCGCGGATGTCCGAGCGGTCGAGTTGGAAGGGCAGGATGGTGTCATCCCAGGCGATTTGCGATCCAATGGTCATGGGGTTTCCTTGCGGCTCGCTTTGGCATACCGCGTCCATATAGGTACAGCAACACGACACAAAAGGCGGGGCAGGTATGATCCGGCGATTTGGCGAACCGGTAAAGGGTGGAATCCAGTACAGGAAACGGCCCGGCGTCTATGCGCTTCTGCCGTTGAACGGCGCGGTGCTGCTGACTCATCAGGCCGAGCCGATCCCCGAGTTCCAGCTTCCCGGCGGTGGCATAGACCCCGGCGAGTCGCCCGTCGTCGCCCTGCACCGGGAAGTGTTCGAGGAAACCGGCTGGCGCATCGCATCGCCCCTGCACATCGGTACCTACCGGCGGTTCACCTACATGCCCGAATACGACCTGTGGGCCGAGAAGATTTGCCACATCTATACCGCGCGCCCGGTCCGCCGCTATGGCCCGCCGTCCGAGGCCGGGCACACAGCGATCTGGGCCGACACCGAGGCCGCCGTCGAGCTTTTGACAAACGAGGGCGACCGCAGCTTTGCCGAGCTGCTGCTTTAGGGGGCGCTGAAGTCCAGCAGCACACCCGACACGTCGTCCGAAAACTCCGCGCCGCCGGTATGCGCGCGCAGATCTTCCAGCAACCGTGTCAGAAACCCGTCGCCGCGGGCAAAGCGGTGACGGCCGAGAATCTCGATCAGCCCCTGTTCTTCCAGCATGTCGCCGTCGGGAGTCATGCACTCGCTGATGCCGTCAGAGCCGAAGAACAGCCGGTCTCCGGGACGAAGTGAAACCTCGACATCCGTGAACCGCGCCCCCGGCAACAGGCCCACCGGCAACCCGCCGGACCCGACCGTTTCGACGCAGCCGTCCGCGCGCTGGATCAGCGGATGCGGGTGCCCGGCCTGCGTCAGCACCACACGCCCCGTCGCAGGCTCGACCAGCGCCAGCACCAAGGTCAGGTACTGCTCTGTCCCCATCTCGTTCAGCACCATGTCGTTCAGCCGTGCCGCGGTCTCTGACGGGGTGCGCATCACCGGCCGCTTCCGGGCGTCCCGACCGATGGCTATGTTGCGCCCCGGTATGCTGCCCGCGAACTGTGCCGCAAGCTGGGCCGTCATCAGCGCGGACGCGATGCCGTGCCCGGACACATCCAGCGCATAGACGCCGATCTGGTCCTCGTTCACTTCGAACAGCCCGACAAGATCGCCACCGATCCGTCCCGCCGGCCGCAGCAAAAGCGAGACGTCGACACCGGCAAAACTGCGGTGCCGGTCGCGGACAAGGGACTGTTGCAGTTTCTGCGCCTCGACCAGATCGCGGTCTATCACCGCGTGAAGCTGCCGCATCTCTTGCAACGTCGCCGTCAGGGTCCGTTCCATCGCAAGGATGCGCTGTCCCGCGCGCACCCGCGCCCGCAGTTCGGCGGCGTTCACCGGTTTGGTCAGGAAATCGTCGGCCCCGGCATCCAGTCCCGCCGCAACCTCGTGCTTTTCGTCTTTCGAGGTCAGCAGGATGAAGTACCCGTACCGGTCTTCCCGCATCTCGCGGAAGCTGCGGCACAGTTCCAGCCCGTCCATCCCCGGCATGACCCAGTCGCTGACGATCAGGTCCGGCTGTTCGAACTGGCAGATCGCCAGCGCGACCTCGCCCGACTGCGCCTCTAGCACCCGGTGACCCATCTTGCGCAGGTAGGTGTGCAGAAGCCGCCGCTGGGCACGGCTGTCATCGACAACCAGCACGGTCTGCGGCGCGGTCGCATCCGCGCCGACGCCAGGCATCAGGCTGTGAATATTCAAACCGGGGCGGCCTTCGGGGTTTTCCACGAACGACGCCCTAGCCACCGGATGCTTAACGTCCCGATAAATTTCGGATTTTAGGTAACCCGGACCGCCATTTACGCCCTGATCATCCGTTTGCGCTAGGGTCCCCACGATGCACCGGGGCCGGAGCCTGCGATGATCGACTGGACGCGCGTTGAAGAACTGAAGGCAGAGATCGGCACTGACGAGTTTCTCGAAGTGGCGGACCTGTTCCTTGAAGAAACGGACGAGGCCATCGTCACCCTGCCCGCCCCGGCGCCCGATACCGTGGTGCGTGAACGGCTGCACTTTCTGAAGGGCAGCGCCCTGAACCTTGGGTTCGAGGTGATGGCCGACCTGTGCAGCCGGGGCGAACGCCTTGCCGCGGCCGGCCAGTCGGCTGAGATCGACATGGGGCAGATCGTCTCTGTTTATGGGGAATCGAAGGCGCTTCTGCTGTCACGCCTTCCCGGCTGACCCCGTCAGGCCACCACTTCGTGCATCGCAAGCTTGGCGCGGACCTCTGGCGGGATCTCGGCGGACGACCGTGTTTCCGGGTCGAAGAACACCTCGACCAGATCGTAGGTCGCGTGCAGGTCGCCGGTATCGGCGTGGAACATGCGCAGGTGGAAGGTGACGCTCTTGCCGCCGATCCGCGACACCGCGCCATCGATCCGGATCAGGTCGCCCGCCACCAGTTCCTTGATGAACTTGGTCGTCGCGGTGCCCGACACCGTATGAACCCCGTGATCGCGCTGCATCTCGGAATAGGGCAGACCCAGCATCGTCCACATGTGATAGGTGGCGTCGTCGAAGAACGGTGCATAGTGCCGGACGTTCATGTGTCCGAAGTGATCGTGATGCCACGGGTGAACCACCCCGCGAAACAGTTCCAGCCTGTCGGCCACGGCAACCTCCTGTAATTTCCGCCCCAAGCCAACCATCGCCGTCCCGTCACCGCAACCCCACACACCTTGCCGCCCGCTCACGCCCGCGTTAAAGGGCGCAGACACCATGAAAACGGAGCATTTGATGTCCGACGCGCCAAAGAAAGTCGTGCTCGCCTACTCCGGCGGCCTCGACACCTCGATCATCCTGAAATGGCTGCAGACCGAATACGGCTGCGAGGTGGTTACCTTTACCGCCGACCTCGGCCAGGGAGAGGAGCTCGAGCCGGCGCGACGTAAGGCCGAGATGCTGGGGATCAAGCCGGAAAACATCTACATCGAAGACGTGCGGGAAGAGTTCGTGCGCGACTTCGTGTTCCCGATGTTCCGGGCCAACGCGCTGTACGAAGGGCTGTACCTGCTGGGCACCTCGATCGCGCGGCCGCTGATCTCGAAGCACCTTGTCGACATCGCCGAGAAGACCGGCGCCGACGCCGTGGCCCACGGCGCCACCGGCAAGGGCAACGATCAGGTCCGGTTCGAGCTGTGCGCCTATGCGCTGAACCCCGACATCAAGGTCATCGCGCCGTGGCGTGAATGGGACCTGTCCTCGCGGACCAGGCTTCTTGAGTTCGCCGAGCAGAACCAGATCCCGATCGCCAAGGACAAGCGCGGCGAAGCGCCGTTCTCGGTCGACGCGAACCTGCTGCACACCTCGTCCGAAGGCCGCGTGCTGGAAGACCCGGCGGTGGATGCGCCCGACTACGTCTATCAGCGCACCGTGAACCCCGAGGACGCCCCGAACGAGCCCGAGTTCATCGAGATCGGGTTTGAAAAGGGTGACGCCGTGTCGATCAACGGCGAGGCGATGTCGCCCGCCACGATCCTGACCAAGCTGAACGAGCTTGGCGGCAAGCACGGCATCGGCCGTCTTGACCTTGTCGAGGGCCGCTTCGTCGGCATGAAGTCCCGCGGTATCTACGAAACCCCGGGCGGCACAATCCTTCTGGAAGCCCACCGCGGTATCGAGCAGATCACGCTCGACCGTGGCGCGGCGCACCTGAAGGACGAGCTGATGCCGAAATACGCCGAACTGATCTACAACGGCTTCTGGTACTCGCCTGAACGCGTGATGCTTCAGGCGCTGATCGACAAGTCGCAGGAACACGTTACCGGCACCGTTCGGCTGAAGCTGTACAAGGGCCTTGCCCGTACCGTCGGCCGCTGGTCCGAGCACTCGCTGTATTCCGAGGCCCACGTGACCTTCGAGGACGATGCCGGCGCTTACGATCAGAAGGACGCTGCGGGCTTCATCAAGCTGAACGCCCTGCGCCTGCGCCTGCTGGCGATGCGGGAACGCCGTCTGAAATAAGCACGGACCGGTCGGAAAGGAGTATCCCGGATGACCGAGTTTCTGCTGCATGACGTGACACGAACGGTCGCGCCGGAGGGGTTCCGGCGCGACCGTGCCGTTTCAAAGCGCGGCATGGGCGACGGGTCGGAGGCGAAGTACGACTTCGACACCCTGTTCTACGAGGTGATCCGGCAAGGCACGGTCCTGCACATCGTCGCGCCGCGGCTGCTGAACTTCGGCAGACTGGTGAACCGCACGCGGTTCTCGGTCGATGGCAGGGATATCGGGCGGCCCAAGGTCCGTAACTTCTACCGCCACTCGATCCTGCGCTTTGCCAATGTGCCTGTCGGACCGACTCTGACACTGGACTTTCCCGATGGTCAGACGGCGGAAACCCCGATCCGCGACGCGCGGCTCGATTTCCTAGAAGGGCTGGATTGCGAGCTGATCCTGTCGAAGAACGACGACCTGAACTGGATCGCCGACCACCTACGGTTTCACGTGGCGACGCAGGGGGTCGAGGGGCTGGTGTTCATCGACAACGGGTCCACGCGTCACAGCGTGGATGATCTGCGCAAGGCAATAAGCGACGTCGGACTGAAAAAGGTCGCGCTGGTTTCGATGCCCTACCCGTTCGGTCCGCTGAACCGGCGGCCCCGCAACATCGAGCTGTATCTTCAGACCGCCGCCTACAACCTTGCACGGTTGATGTTCCTGCAACGGGCAGGCGGCGCGCTGTGCATGGATGTCGACGAGATCCTTGTGCCCGATGGGACAAGCATCTTCGACCGGGCACGCGCCAGCCGGTTCGGGTTCGTGACGTTCGGTGGCCTGAACCGCTATCCCGACCCGCATGCCGAACCGCCCTTCCGGTTTACGGATCACGCATGGTCTACCACCCCGCCCAAGGACGCGCCGGACGATTGGTGTATCGTTCCCACCGGTCCGCTTGGAAAGATGCAATGGCGGTGCCACAACCTTGAAAACAACCTGCTTCGCCCTTTTCAGAGACTGAAACAGACGAAGTTCTACCACTGTCTTGGCATCACGACCGGCTGGAAGAACGCCACCCGGTTCCGTCCTGACGAGCCGCTGCAAAAGGACGAGGATGCCGCGCGGTTCTGGGAAGACACGTTCGGGCCAACCGCCAAAAAATAGACCCGGCCGTCCGAAGACAGCCGGGCCGAAATACCGCGGTGAAGGGACTTACTCCGCGGTGATAACCGTCATGACAAGATCGCCATCCATCCGGACAGGTCCGTCTTCCTTGGCGCCCAGCGTGTACTCGAAGATGCCGGTCTGCATGCCGCCATCTTCGCCGTGAAGCATCAGCATCAGCATTTCACCCGACTCGACCGGTTCCGTAAGGATCGCGGCGATGTCGGTGTTTTCGCCCATCTTCAGCGGCGCATGGCCGACGACGGGGCCCGGCTTCATCTCGGCGTCGGTGCGGTGCACGACCAGCCAGCCATTTGCCGGTGCGACGATCTTCGACGCGGTCACGGTGCCGCCCGACACGTCCTGATCCATACCTTCGACCATCGGCGCGGCGTGCGAAGCGGCCAGCGCGGCCCCGGCAATGAGGCTCAGTCCAAGCGTGGATGCGATAAGGCGTTTCATAATCAATCTCTCCCTGGTTACTAGGTACACGGGGTGATCCCCGTTGTCTTGAGACACGCAGGAAAGCGGCAGGGGTTTCAGGTGTTCACGAATTCGTGTGAAACCGCCCGCATCGGTTCGTACCAGACCATCGCCTCTTCGACGATCCCGGCGTATTTCGCCGGAAGGGCGGGCAGCGGGCCTTCTGCCCCGGCGAACCCCGTTGACGCATGCACCGCGCCGTACCAGACCGGCGCCCACACGCCGTCCTCGGCACGCCCGCCTTCGGGCCACGACAACATCGCCGGATCGAACTCAAGGCCCAGCGCCATGCACAGCCCGCGCAACGCGGCTTCCGGGTTGTCGCGGATATCGTGGCTGTCGATCACGACGGGCGTCTGACCGAAGGACTTCGCGAGTTCGTACAGTTCGAACTGCTGGCGAAAGCCGATCTCGTCCAGCGTCAGGTCTTCCAGCTTGGCGCTGAAGCTGGCCACCACCCGCGCGGGATGGCGGATCAGGAACACGTTGGTCACGTCGCGCAGCCAGTCCCTGTCGATGCCGGGCAGCATGTGCTGCGTCATGTGCTTCTGATAGAAATGCGCCTTGCCGCCGGGCACCGGACCACTCAGCCGCGCGATCACCTTGTCCGGGTCCGGCTCTCCGGCCGCGATCACCTTTTCTCCCATCGGGTGAACGATGCCAGTCTGTGTGAGGTAGGCCGAATAGAACGGCTCGTCCCACACGAAACAGTCACTACGCTGGCCGAAAGCGTACATCATCGCGGTCGAAAGGTTACGCGGTCCGGACCACATGGCGATATGCATCAGGCGCACTCCCTTGCGACCAGATCCTTGTAAAGACCCCGAAGCCGTTCGGTCATCGGACCCATCTGCCCGGTGCCGATCGTTCGTCCATCGATCTCGCCCACCGGGGTCTGGGCGCCGAAGGTGCCTGTCAGAAACGCCTCGTCCGCGCCGTAGGTATCCACCAGCGAATAGTTCCGCTCGAACACCGGGATGCCGTTGTCGCGGCACAGGTCGATGACCTTCTGCCGCGTGATCCCGTTCATGCAGTAATCGCCGGTCGAGGTCCAAACCTCGCCCTTTCGCACGATGAAGAAGTTGCAGGCGTTGGTCGTATTCACGAAGCCATTCACGTCCAGCATCAGCCCCTCATCCGCGCCCGCCTTCTCGGCGGCGATGCAGGCAAGGATGCAGTTCAGCTTGGAATGCGAGTTCAGCTTCGGATCCTGGGTCATCGGCAGGCCCCGGATGTGCGGCACCGTGGCAAGACGGATCGGGCGCGGGATCGACGGTTTGGAATGTTCCATGATGATCGCGACAGTCGGCCCGGTTTGAGACAGCGACGGGTGCTGGAACGGGCGCACCTTCGGTCCGCGCGTCACCATCAACCGGGCATGGGCGTCAGTGGTCATGCCGTTGGTCTTTTGCGTCTCGGACAAGGCGTTTTTGACGCCTTCCCGGTCCAGCCCAATGTCAAGGTCGATCGCTTTCGCGGCTTCGAACAGCCGGTCTAGATGGTCGTCCAGAAACGCCCAGCAGCCGTCATACAGCCGCAGCCCTTCCCACACGCCGTCGCCCAGCATGAAGCCGCTGTCGTACACGCTGACGACCGCCTCGGCCTTGGGCACCGGGCGACCGTTCAGCCAGATCAGGATCTGTTCGTTCCGGGCGTCTTCCTCGGCCTGGTGCGTCGTCACGTGTTCGGTCATCGGCGTCTCCTTCCGGCGCAGGCTAGGCCCGCGCCGGGAGAAGGCCAAGACCTACCCGACCTCTGCGGCCGCAAAGATTGCCATGTTCAGGATGTCGTTCACCGTAGACTGCGTCTGGCAGATCTGGATCGGCCGCCCGACACCCGCAAGGATCGGCCCGATCACGGTGGCGCCCGCCATTTCCTGCATCAGTTTCACAGAGATCGAAGCCGAGTGCCGCGCCGGAACGACAAGGATGTTCGCCGGACCGGTCAGCCGCTGGAACGGATAATTCGCCTGCGCGCGGGTGTTCAAAGCCACGTCGACGGTCATCTCGCCCTCGTACTCAAAATCCACGCCACGGCGATCCAGAACCTCGGCGGCGATGTGCATCTTCTCGGCCCGCTCGGACACCGGATAACCGAAGGTCGAGAAGCTGACGAAGGCAACCCGCGGTTCCAGCCCCAGCCCCCGCGCAACGGCGGCGGCGCGTTCGGCGATGGTGGCAAGATCTTCCTCGTCCGGCCATTCATGCACCAGCGTATCCGCGATGAACACGATCCGCCCGCGATGCAAAAGAGCCGTGACGCCAACCGCGTCGTCGCTGTCGGACACGTCGAACACGTGGTTGATCAGCTGCAACACATGCGCAGACTTCCGCGTCGCCCCGGTGATCATCCCGTCGGCGTGGCCATGCGCCACCATGAGCGAGGCGAACACGTGCCGGTCGCGCGCGGCGAGCCGGTGAATATCCTGCTGGTCCATGCCCTTGCGCTGAAGCCGCTTGTACAGGAATTCCTTGTATGCCTCGAGATGCTGGGTGTTCGCCGCGTTGACCACGCGGATTTCACGCACCGCGTCGCCCAGCCCCTCGGCCTCTAGCTTCTCTTTCACGTCGGATTCGCGCCCGACCACCAGCGCCCGGCCAAAGCCGTTCCGCTGATAGGCGACGGCGGCGCGCAGCACGCGCGGGTCGTCGCCCTCGGCAAACACCATCGTCGCCTGCGCCGCGCGGGCGCGGGTGTTGATGCCGTTCAGGATCGAAGCGGTCGGATCCATCCGTTCCAGCAAGGTCTGCCGGTAGGCTTCGAGATCCGCGATCTCTTTCCGCGCCACGCCGGTCTTCATCCCGGCTTCGGCCACCGCCGGCGGCACCACGTGGATCAGGCGCGGATCGAACGGCGTCGGGATGATATAGTCTCGCCCGAAGTTCAGCCGCCGCCCGTAGGCCAGCGCCACCTCGTCCGGGACCTCCATCCGTGCCAGTTCGGCCAAAGCCTGCGCGCAGGCGATCTTCATCTCGTCGTTGATCGCGCGGGCATGGACGTCCAGCGCACCGCGGAACAGGTACGGGAAGCCCAGCACGTTGTTCACCTGGTTCGGATAGTCCGACCGCCCGGTCGCGACGATGGCATCGGGCCGCACCTCGTGCGCCTCTTCCGGCGTGATCTCGGGGTCGGGGTTGGCCATCGCGAAGATGACCGGCTTGTCCGCCATCCCCTGCACCATCTCCTGAGTCACCGCGCCTTTGGCAGAGACGCCAAGGAACACGTCCGCCCCCACCATCGCCTCTTCCAGCGTGCGCAGCTTGGTGGCGACCGCATGCGCCGACTTCCACTGGTTCATCCCCTCGGTCCGGCCTTGGTAGATGACGCCCTTGGTGTCGCACATCACGCAATTCTCGTGCCGCGCGCCCATGCTTTTCAACAGCTCAAGACAGGCGATCCCCGCCGCACCGGCGCCGTTCAGCACGATCTTCACGTCTTCGATCTTCTTGCCGCTGAGATGCAGCGCGTTGATCAGACCCGCCGCGCAGATCACCGCCGTGCCGTGCTGGTCGTCGTGGAACACGGGGATATCGCATTCCTCCTTCAACCGCTGCTCGATGATGAAACACTCGGGCGCCTTGATGTCCTCGAGGTTGATGCCCCCGAAAGTCGGCGCCATCAGCTTCACCGCGTTGCAGAAGGCGTCGACGTCCTCGGTGTCCAGCTCGATGTCGATCGAGTTCACGTCGGCGAAACGCTTGAACAGCACCGCCTTGCCTTCCATCACCGGCTTCGACGCCAGCGCGCCAAGGTTGCCCAGCCCCAGAACCGCCGTCCCGTTCGAGATCACGGCGACCATGTTGCCCTTGGCGGTGTATTCATAGGCGGTGCCCGGATCCTCGGCGATCACTTCGCAGGGAACGGCAACGCCCGGCGAATACGCCAGCGACAGGTCGCGCTGGGTGGCCATCGGCACCGTGGCATGGATCGCCAGCTTGCCCGGCGTGGGCTCAAGGTGAAACGTAAGCGCATCCTGCCGCGTATGCTTCTGCATCGCCATCGGGCATCTCCTCCATCTGCGGACCTTCGTGTTAGCGCCCTACACCGCGCCACTCAACAGAAGATCGAATTGCGGCTGCCGGGGCCTGTTTGTAAGGTCCGCCAAAGCTCGACCCGGGGGACAGACGTGACCGCAGCACCAGCCGCGATGACGCCGATGATGGCGCAGTATCTCGACATCAAGGGCCAGTATCCGGATGCGCTGCTGTTCTACCGGATGGGTGACTTTTACGAGATGTTCTTCGAGGACGCCGCGAACGCGGCCTCGGCGCTGGACATCGCGCTGACCAAGCGCGGCAAGCATCAGGGCGACGACATTCCCATGTGCGGTGTGCCGGTCCACGCGGCCGAAGGCTATCTACTGACGCTGATCCGAAAGGGCTTTCGGGTGGCCGTCTGCGAACAGCTGGAAGACCCGGCCGAGGCGAAGAAACGCGGCTCTAAATCTGTGGTAAAGCGCGATGTGGTGCGCCTTGTCACCCCCGGCACCCTGACCGAAGAGTCGCTGCTGGAAGCCCGCCGCCACAATTTCCTTGCGGCCTTTGCCGAGGTTCGCGACGAAGGCGCGCTGGCGTGGGTCGACATCTCGACCGGCGCCTTCCGCGTCATGCCGTGTTCGCGCGCGCGCCTGTCGCCGGAACTTGCCCGCATCTCACCGCGCGAGGTGGTGATGTCAGAGTCCACCGAACTGGAACTCGCCGGCCTCGTCGCGGACCTCGGCGGCGTCTCGACCCCGCTGTCGCGCGCCAGTTTCGACAGCACGGGGGGCGAGAAGCGCTTGCTGTCGTTGTTCGGCGTCGGCTCGCTTGACGCGTATGGCAGCTTCACCCGCGCCGAGACCGCCGCGATGGGCGCCATCGTCGACTACCTCGACATCACGCAGAAAGGGAACCTGCCGCTGCTGCGCCCGCCGGTCCGCGAGGCCGCCAGCCAGTCCGTGCAGATCGACGCCGCCACGCGCCGCAACCTTGAACTGACGCATTCCCTGTCGGGCGGACGCGACGGCTCGCTGCTCAGCGCCATCGACCGCACCGTGACCTCGGGCGGCGCGCGCCTTCTGGAACGGCGCCTGTCCAGCCCGTCCCGTGTGCTCGACACGATCCGCGCCCGCCATCAGGCGGTCGCCGCGCTTGCCGACAACACCCGGCTTGCCGACGCCCTGCACGACGACCTGCGCAAGTTCCCGGACCTCGACCGTGCGTTGTCGCGTCTTGCCCTCGACCGCGCCGGGCCACGCGACCTGGCCGCGATCCGCAATGCGCTGACACAAGCCATCGCGGTGGCCGGAAAACTGGCGGGTCACGACCTGCCAACGCTGTTGACCGACGCGTCCGGCGACCTGCTGGGTCATGACGAACTGCTCGACCTGCTGGATCAGGCGCTGGTTGCCGAACCCCCGCTGCTGGTCCGCGACGGCGGCTTCATCGCGGAAGGCTATGACGAGGACCTCGACGAGGCCCGCACCCTGCGCGACGAAGGGCGCGGCGTCATCGCCGCGATGCAGGCGGATTACGCGAAAGACACCGGCATCTCGTCGCTGAAGGTCAAGCACAACAACGTGCTGGGCTATTTCATCGAATGCACCGCGACCCATGCCGAAAAGATGCTGAACCCGCCGCTGTCGGAACGGTTCATCCATCGCCAGACCACCGCCAACGCCGTGCGTTTCACGACGGTCGAACTCAGCGAGATGGAAACCAAGATTCTGAACGCATCAGGCCGCGCCGGAGAGATTGAAAAACGTCTCTATGAAGGGCTTCGGTCCTGCATTCTCGACGTCTCCTCCCACCTCGGCACCCTTGCGCGCGCTGTCTCTGAAATAGACCTTGCCGCCGCGCTTGCCGACCTTGCAAGGGCCGAGGACTGGTGCCGCCCCACCGTCGACGACAGCCGCGCCTTCGCCATCGAGGGCGGCCGCCACCCGGTCGTGGAACGCGCCCTGCGCGCGCAGGGCGGCGCGCCCTTCATCGCCAACGACTGCGACCTGTCCGGCGGCGAGGATCAAAGCGCGGTCTGGTTGCTGACCGGCCCGAACATGGCCGGTAAGTCGACCTTTCTGCGCCAGAACGCGCTGATCGCCCTGCTGGCGCAGATGGGCAGCTATGTCCCCGCACGGTCGGCCCACATCGGCCTTGTGTCGCAACTGTTCAGCCGCGTCGGCGCGTCGGACGATCTTGCCCGGGGCCGGTCCACTTTCATGGTCGAGATGGTCGAGACCGCCGCCATCCTGAACCAGGCCGACGACCGCGCGCTTGTGATCCTCGACGAGATCGGGCGCGGCACCGCCACTTATGACGGCCTGTCCATCGCGTGGGCCACCCTGGAACACCTGCACGATGTGAATCGCTGCCGCGCCCTGTTCGCGACCCACTATCACGAACTCACGCAACTCGCCGACCGCCTGTCCGGCGTCGAGAACGCGACGGTCGCGGTCAAGGAATGGGACGGCGAGGTGATCTTCCTGCACGAAGTCCGTCGCGGCGCCGCCGACCGCAGCTATGGCGTACAGGTCGCCCGCCTTGCCGGCCTTCCCACCAGCGTCGTCGACCGCGCGCGCGATGTGCTGTCGCAACTCGAGGAAGGCGCGCGAGAGGGAAAGTCCGGATCGAAGATGCTGCTCGACGATCTGCCGCTGTTCTCTGCCGCGCCGCCGCCGCCGGCTCCGAAGCCACAAGGCCCTTCGCCAGTCGAAGAAAAGCTCGCCGGAATTCATCCCGACGAGCTCACGCCCCGCGAGGCGCTGGATCTTCTTTACGACCTGAAGGCCCTGGGCAAACCCTAAGCCCTTCTTCGGACTACAAATATCCCGGGGGGAGGCCGCAGGCCGGGGGGCAGAGCCCCCTTACGACGCCGGGGTGGAGGACACACCCACCTGCGCAGGGCGCAGCAGACGGTCGTGGATCATGAACCCAACCTGGCTGACCTGGATGATCTCGCCCTGCTTGGTGCCCGGCACCGGGGCCTCGAACATCGCCTGGTGATGCTGCGGGTCGAACTTGTCGCCCACCTGCGGTTCCACGATCTCGATGCCGTGCTTCTTGAACACGTTAAGCAGCTCGCGCATCGTCAGCTCGATGCCCTCGATCAGCGCCTTCTTGCCCTCGCGCACTTCCTCGTCCGCCGCTTCCAGCGCACGCGCAAGGTTGTCGTAGACGGGCAGCATGTCGCGGGCCAGCTTCGACCCGCCATAGTTCTCGGCCTCGCGCCGGTCGCGGTCCGCGCGCTTGCGCATGTTCTCGGCGTCCGCCAGCGCCCGCATGAAACGGTCGCGCATGTCGTCGCGTTCGGCGCGAAGCTGTTCCACCTCGTCGGCCGCCGCCAGTTCGGCTTCCGTAGGCTCTTCCGCCGCCAGCTCTTCCAGCGTGCTCAGGTCGATATCCGGCATTTCGTCACGCTTCTGCTCTGCCATCTCAATCCTCTCAGCCTCGGTCGGAGATCAGTCGTCCGACAAGTTGCGCCGTGTAGTCCACGATCGGCACGATACGTCCATAGTTCAGTCGCGTCGGCCCGATGACACCCACGGCGCCGATGATCTTTCGGTCAGCGTTCATATAAGGAGAGACCACCAAAGAGGAACCCGAAAGTGAGAAAAGCTTGTTCTCGGAACCGATAAAAATGCGCACACCCTCGCCTTCGTCGGTCAGTTCCAGGAACTCGGCGATATCGCGCTTGCGTTCCAGATCGTCGAACAGGTTCCGGATCCGCTCCAGGTCTTCGGCCTCGCTCTCCAGCCCCAGCAGATTCGCCCGGCCCCGCACGATCAGCCGCTCATAGCGGTCGCCTTCGTTTTCCCAGATCGCGGCGCCGGTCTCGACGAATTCGCGCGCAAGGTCGTTCAGCTCCTGCCGCCGCTTCTTCACCTCGGCCTCGAACCGCTCGCGCAGTTCCGACACCGTGCGCCCCTCGGCGATGGCGTTCAGGAAATTCGCCGCCTCCCGAAGCGAGGACGGTGTCTGCCCCATCGGCGGATTGAACACGCGGTTTTCCACGTGACCGTCGGCGAAGACCAACACCACCAGCGCCCGGTCCGGCGACAGCGACACGAACTCGACATGCTTGATCGGCGCCTCGTGCTTCGGCGCCAGCACAAGGCTCGCCCCCGCCGTGAGCCCCGACAGCGCAGAGCCCACGCGATCCAGCATCGACCCCACGTCGCGCCGGTTGTTGCCCAGCGTTGCGTCGATCTTCTCGCGGTCCCCCGCGTCCAGTTCGGTGACCTCCAAAAGACCGTCCACGAACATCCGCAGCCCCTGCTGCGTCGGAATGCGCCCCGCCGACACATGCGGGCTGTCCAGCAGCCCAAGATATTCAAGATCCTGCATCACGTTGCGGATCGTCGCCGCCGACACCTTTTCGGACATCGTCCGGGTCAGGGTGCGCGACCCTACCGGCTCGCCGCTTTCAAGGTAGCCTTCGACAACCCGCCGGAAAACCTCGCGGCTCCGGTCGTTCAACTCTGTCAGGATTTTCGATGTGTCCGTCATCTCGGTCATCTGCGAAAGCCCTCGGTATTAAAAGGCATAGGCCGCCAGCGTCAATCATGCTTGCGTCCCGCCTTGGGGCGCAGGTAAGCATCCGGCAACCGGATAGGAAGGACCCCGAATGCGACCCTCTGGCCGCGCGCTCGATCAGATGCGCGAGATCTCCATCGAAACCGATTTCACCCGCCACGCCGAAGGCTCCTGCCTGATCAAGTGCGGCGAGACCCACGTTCTGTGCACCGCCTCGCTGGAAGAGCGCGTGCCCCCGTTCCTGAAGAACACCGGGCTGGGCTGGGTCACAGCCGAATACGGCATGCTGCCCCGCGCCACCAACACCCGGATGCGCCGCGAGGCGAAGAACGGCCAGTCGGGCCGCACCCAGGAAATCCAGCGCCTGATCGGTCGTGCCCTACGCGCCGGCGTCGACCGCGTGGCGCTGGGCGAGCGCCAGATCACCATCGACTGCGACGTGATCCAGGCCGACGGCGGCACCCGCTGCGCCTCGATCACCGGCGGCTGGATCGCGCTGCGGCTTGCGGTCAACAAGCTGATGAAGGCCGGGGACATCATCACCGATCCCCTGGTCGACCCCATCGCGGCGGTGTCATGCGGTGTCTACGCAGGGCAACCGGTGCTGGATCTCGATTACCCCGAGGACAGCGAAGCAGGCGTTGACGGCAACTTCGTCCTCACCGGCTCGGGCCGTCTGGTCGAGGTTCAGATGTCCGCCGAGGGCGCGACCTTCTCGATGGACGAGATGAACGAACTGCTTGGCCTCGCCCAGAAAGGCGTCGGCGAACTGGTCGCCGCGCAGAAGGCCGCGGTGTCCTGATGCGACGCTTCGACGGCGACAAGCTGGTGATCGCCTCGCACAACGCGGGCAAGATCCGCGAGATCCGGGCGCTGTTGGAACCCTTCGGCGTGTCGGTGGCTTCTGCCGCCGACTACGGCCTCGAAGAACCCGCTGAGACCGAGGATACCTTCGCCGGCAACGCCCGCATCAAGGCGCATTTCGCCGCCAAGGGCACCGGCCTTCCGGCGCTTAGCGACGACAGCGGCATCACCGTGGACGCGCTGGGCGGCCAGCCCGGCGTCTACACCGCCGATTGGGCCGAAACCCCGAACGGGCGCGACTTTCCGATGGCGATGACGAAGGTCTGGACCATGCTGGAAGAACGCGACGCCGAGACGCCGCGCACCGCCGCGTTCAACTGCACCCTCTGCCTTGCATGGCCCGATGGCCACGACGAGATCTTCGAGGGCAAGGTCACCGGTCAGGTCGTCTGGCCCATGCGCGGCAGCGAAGGCTTCGGGTTCGATCCGATCTTCCTGCCCGATGGCGAGACCGAAACCTTCGGCGAGATGGACCCGCGGAAGAAACACGGCATGTCGCACCGCGCTGACGCTTTCGCGAAACTGGTCGCGGGCTGCTTTGCCTGAAAACTGGCAGGCGGGCGGCTTCGGCCTGTACGTTCACTGGCCCTTCTGCCAGTCGAAATGCCCCTACTGCGACTTCAACTCTCACGTCGCCGAGCACATCGATCAGGCCCGGTGGCGTGACGCCTACCTAACCGACCTTGCCCGCTCTGCCGCCGAAACGCCCGACCGCGTGGTGTCGACGGTGTTCTTCGGTGGCGGCACCCCCAGCCTGATGGACCCGGAAACGGTCGGCGCGATCCTCGATGCGGTGGGCCGGCACTGGACGCTCGCCAACGATCTCGAGGTTTCGCTGGAAGCCAACCCCGGTTCGGTGGAAGCGGGCCGGTTTGCGGGCTACCGCGATGCCGGGGTGAACCGCGTGTCGATGGGCGTGCAGGCGCTGAACGATGCGGACCTGAAGGCGCTTGGCCGCCTGCATTCCGTGGCCGAGGCCCGCGCCGCCTTCGACATCGCCCGCAATACCTTCGACCGCGTCAGTTTCGACCTGATCTACGCCCGTCAGAACCAGACCCTCGACGCCTGGCGCGCCGAACTGACCCAGGCGCTGTCGATGGCGCTCGATCACCTGTCGCTGTACCAACTGACCATCGAGGACGGCACCGCCTTCGGCGCCCGGCACCAGCGCGGATTGCTGCGCGGCCTGCCTGACGACGACAGCGCCGCCGATATGTACTTCGCCACGCAGGAGATCGCCGAAGCCCATGGGCTTCCGGCTTACGAGATCTCGAACCACGCCCGCCCCGGCGCCGAATCCCGGCACAACAAGATCTATTGGCAATCCGGCGACTGGGTCGGACTTGGCCCCGGCGCGCATGGACGGCTTAGCCTTGACGGCACGCGGATCGCGACGGACACGCCGCTTGCCCCCGGCAAATGGCTGGACCTGGTGGAAACCAAAGGCAGCGGCGAACAGTCCCGCACGCCCGTCCCAACTGAAGAACAGGCCACGGAATACCTCATGATGGGGTTAAGGCTTTCGGAAGGCATAGATATGGTACGGTACGCAGAAATCGGCGGCACTCCGCCCGATCTGTCGAACCTCATCGACCTCGGTCTGATCGAGACAAGCGGCGATACCCTCCGCGTCACGCGCGAAGGCCGGCCCCTGCTCAACGCAATCCTGCGAGAGCTGATACCCTAGCCTCTTCGGCCTAAAAATATCCCGGGGGAAAGCCCGAAGGGCTTGGGGGCAGAGCCCCCTGCCCGCTTAGCGTCCGCGCGACAGCACCTGACAAAGCTCGTCCAGTTCCTCAAGCGTCGCATATTCGATGGTCACGCGCCCGGCCTCGCCGCCCGGCTTGTGGTCGATCCGCGTCTTCATCCCGATGGCTGCCGACAGGTCCGACTCCAGCGCCCGTGTGTCGGCATCCTTCTCGGACACCGACGGCGCGCTTTGCCGCTTCGGCGCGGGAGGCTCCGAAGCCTTCTTGACCAGCCGCTCGGTCTCGCGGACAGACAGCCCCTTCGACACGACCTGCCGCGCCAGTTCCAACGGGTTCTCGGTGGTGATCAGCGCCCGCGCGTGACCGGCGGACAGCGTACCGTCCGACAGCATGTCCTGCACTTCGATCGGCAGGTTCAGCAGGCGCATCGAGTTCGCGATATGGCTGCGGCTTTTCCCCAGCGCCTCGGCGATCTTTTCTTGCGTATGGCCGAACCGCTCCATCAGCTGCCGATAACCCGCGGCTTCTTCCACCGGATCCAGATCGGCACGCTGGATGTTCTCGATAATCGCGACTTCCAGAACCTCGGTGTCGTTGTACTGGCGCACGATGGCCGGAACCTCGTGCAGCCGCGCGATCTGCGAGGCGCGCCAGCGGCGTTCACCGGCGACGATCTCGTACATGCCATCCTCGACGGCTCGCAGGATCAGCGGCTGGATCACACCGCGTTCCTCGATGGACTTCGCCAGCTCGTGCAGCTGTTCCTCGGTGAACTTGCGGCGCGGCTGGTCGGGGTTGGGGCGGATCTGTTCGATCGGGATCATCCGCTCGGCGGCAGGCGCCTTCGCGTTTCCGTCCGCCGTGGCTGTCGTCGCGGGCACGTCCGCCATCAGCGCCGACAGCCCGCGTCCCAGACCCCTCGGTTTTTTCTCTGCCATGACGTTGCCCCTTATTTCGCGACGGCCTGATGCCGGGATACCAGTTCTTGTGCCAGCGCGCGATAGGCTTGGCTGCCTTTCGAGCTTGGATCGTACTCCAGAACCGGAATTGCGAAGGACGGCGCCTCGCTGACGCGGACGTTCCGGGGCACCACGGTGTCGAACACCAACTCGCCCAGGTTCGACCGCGCGTCGTTCTCGACCTGCTGCGACAGGTTGTTCCGCCCGTCGTACATGGTCAGCACAACGCCCTCGATCCGCAGGTTCGGGTTTGCCGAGCCTCGGACTTCGCGGATCGTCAGCATCAATTGAGACAGGCCTTCCAACGCGAAGAACTCTGACTGAAGCGGCACAAGCACCGAATGCGCCGCGACCATCGCGTTGACGGTCAGCAGGCTTAGCGACGGCGGGCAGTCAATCAGGATGTAATCCAGGTTATAGCGGTCAATCGCGGGCTGTCTCAGCGCATCGTGCAGCAAGAAGGACCGCTTTTCATTCGCGACCATCTCGATATCCGCCGAACTTAGATCGGTGGTCGCCGGCGCAATCCATAGCCCGTCGATGTCGGTCTTCAGGATCACATCCTCAAGATCGGAATCTTCCAGCAGCAGATCGTAGGTCGTATGGGTCCGCTCGTCGGGTTCGATCCCCAGTCCGGTCGAGGCGTTGCCTTGCGGGTCAAGGTCGACCAGCAGGACGTTGTATCCGTCATCGACCAGCGCGGCGCCAAGGTTGATGGCTGTGGTGGTCTTGCCAACGCCGCCTTTTTGGTTGGCGATGGCGATAATTTTGGGGGTCTTCGGGCGAATGGCGTCAAGCACGCGAGATGTCTCCGACAACGAGAATCGCAGATCCGGGATGGGTGGGGCTCGGCCTGTTGTCGACCGAGAACCGGAAGGTTTCAAGCGCTTCGTCGACCTCTTGCCGCCAGCTTTCCCCTTTCAGGAATACCCCGCGTCCTTCGGGCGACAGGTGGCGTTCGCAATGGGTCAGAAGAAGCTTCAGCGGCGACAACGCGCGGGCCGAAAGAAAGTCCGCGTTCTGCGGTGGCGTGTCCTCGATCCGGCGGGACAGAACGCCAAGCGGGATCTGCAACTGCGTTGCCAGCGTGCGCAGAAACGATGCCTTGCGGACGTCGGACTCGATGCAGGTAACCTGAAGGTCAGGCGCAAGTTCAGCGGCAAGGATCGCGACCACGGCTCCGGGAAAGCCTCCGCCGCTGCCCATGTCCACCCAGCGTCCGGATTTGGGGTTGGCAGCGGTGAACGCAGCGGCTGAATCAAGGAAATGGCGGTCCCACACGTCATCCAGTGTGGATTTTGCCACCAGATTGATCGTCGGGTTCCATTTGCGGATCAGCTCGGCATATGCGCCCAGCCGATCCAATGTTTCACGTGAAACATCCACATGCGCCAGAAGCGCCGCTTCCTCGCTGCTCATGCCGATTTCTTACGATCTGCCTGCCGCAGCTTGGCAAGAAGCAAGGTCAAGGCGGCCGGGGTCATTCCCTCTACACGGCCAGCTTGCGCGATTGTCTCCGGTCGAACCCGCTGAAGCTTTGCCGAAAGCTCGTTGGACAGGCCTTGCAGCCCTTCATAGCGGAAATCATCTGGAATCCGCGTTTCCTCGTCCCGGCGCATTGCCTGAACATCCTGCGCCTGTCGAGCGACGTAATTGGCGTAAAGCGCATCGCGAGCGATCTGTTCGCGGATGTCAGGAGTAATCGTATCCACCCCCTCGCTTAGCCCATCAAGCTGATCGAAGGTGATATCGGGGAAGGCCAGCAGTTCGAACCCATTGCGGCGACGGCCATCCTGACCGACCGGCATCCCATGCTCTGCCGCCTCGCGCGGTGAAAGCGAAAGAGCTTCCAGCGCCGCCCTGCCCGCTTCCAACGCGTCGCGCTTTTCCTCGAACGCCACACGGCGGGTTTCGCCAACACAACCGACCTCTACGCCCAAAGGTGTCAGGCGCTGATCCGCGTTGTCCGCCCGCAGAGAAAGACGGAACTCGGCCCGCGACGTGAACATGCGGTACGGCTCTGACACGCCACGCGTCACCAGATCGTCGATCATCACGCCAATATACGAGCGATCCCGCGTGAAAATCACCGGGTCTTCGCGGCGCACAGACCGCGCCGCGTTCAGACCGGCAACAAGCCCTTGTGCGGCAGCCTCTTCATAGCCCGTCGTCCCGTTGATCTGCCCGGCTAGGAACAGCCCCGGCACGTCCATCAATTCCAGCGAGGACCGAAGCGCGCGGGGATCGACGTAGTCGTATTCGATGGCATAGCCCGGCTGCAGGATCTTGGCCTGCTCGAGCCCGGTGATCGAATGAACGTAGTCTTCCTGTACATCGACCGGAAGCGAGGTCGAGATGCCATTCGGATAAACCGTAGGATCGTCCACGCCTTCGGGTTCAAGGAAGATCTGGTGCGAATCCTTGTCCGCGAAGCGCACGACCTTGTCTTCGATAGACGGGCAATAGCGCGGTCCCACGCCCTCGATATGGCCACCGTACATGGCGGACCGGTCGAGATTTGCGCGGATGACGTCGTGCGTGCGTGCGTTGGTGTGGGTGATGCCACAGGATACCTGCGGCGCGACAAGCTCTTTCGACAGGAAAGAGAACATCACCGGATCGTCGTCGCCCGGCTGCGATTCAAGCCCGTCCCAGTTGATCGTCCGGCCGTCGAGGCGCGGCGGCGTGCCCGTTTTCAACCGCCCCAGCGGCAGGCCGAAGGAATCGATACGCTCCGCCAGCTTGACCGAGGGCTTGTCGCCCATCCGGCCACCCGGACGCGAGACGTCGCCGATGTGGATGACGCCGCGCAGGAATGTGCCCGTTGTCAGGATAACCGCACCGGTCCGAAGTTCGGACCCATCGGCAAGTACAACACCGCAAACGCGACCGCCGTTCATCAACAGATCTGTCGCTTCGCCGTACATAAGGTCAAGGTTCGGGGCTGCATCGACTGCGGTATGGATCGCGGCGCGGTACAGCTTGCGGTCTGCCTGCGCACGCGGGCCCTGCACCGCAGGACCTTTGCGGCGGTTCAGCAAGCGGAACTGGATGCCCGCCTGATCCGCGGCCCATCCCATTACACCGTCCATCGCGTCGATCTCTCGGACAAGGTGACCCTTGCCGAGACCGCCGATGGCCGGATTACAGGACATCACGCCGATCCCGTCGCGGGTCAGCGAGATCAGGACCGTACGCGCACCCATCCGGGCCGAGGCCAAAGCCGCCTCGACACCCGCATGTCCGCCGCCGATCACGGCCACATCGAACTCAGAATGTTTCACGTGAAACACTCCTCACTTTCCCAGACAGAAACTCGCGAAGATCTCGTCGAGTATATGTTCAACATCAACACGTCCGACAAGGGCATCCAACGCCGCGATACCGCGCCGCAACGCCTCTGCCGCCAGTTCGGACCGCTCGATCCCATAGCGCAGCTCTTGGCCTGCAAGATCGATGAACCCGATGGCTTCCTTCAACGCAACCCGGTGCCGTTCGCGGATCGCGACCCCGACGCCAGAGGCCCGCTTTTCCAGTATCCCGGCGATTCGGTCAACCAGCGCATCGACCCCCTGCCCGGTCCTCCCGGAAACGTCGCCATCGCCAAGGTCGGCCTTGCCGGTCAGGACGATGTCTTCGGCTCCGACCTCAAGAAGCGGCGCCTCGTCGCGCGATGCCAGAAGAAAGACCCGCAGGTCCGCATGGGCCGCGCGCTTGCGGGCCAGTTCGATGCCCAAGGTCTCGACCACATCATCGCTGTCGCGCAAACCGGCGGTATCCAAGACCGTGACCGGAAGCCCCCGCAGGTCCATGCGAACCTCGATCACGTCGCGCGTGGTTCCAGCGATCTCCGAGGTGATCGCGGCTTCGCGCCCGGCAAGACGGTTCAGAAGCGTGGACTTGCCCGCGTTCGCGGGACCGACGATGGCAACCTCGAACCCGTCGCGCACGCGTTCTGCGACCTCGGCGCCGGCAGCCTCGGCGGCCAACTCGGCCCGAACACCGGACAGAAGCCCGGCGACTTCGGGCGTCACATCCTCGGGCACCTCTTCGTCTGCGAAGTCGATAGTGGCTTCCAAAAGCGCGGCGGCGCGGATCAGGCGGATGCGCCAGCTTTCAACCTTCTCGCCCAGCGCGCCCGAGAATACGCGCATTGCCTGAACGCGCTGCGCTTCTGTCTCGGCTTCGATCAGATCACCAAGTCCTTCGACCTCGGCAAGGTCCAGTCGCTCGTTCTCCAGCGCGCGGCGGGTGAACTCTCCGGGGTCGGCCAGACGCAGTCCGATATCGGACAGACGCCGCTGAACCGCGGCCACGATGGCGGGGCTTCCATGCAAATGAAACTCGGCGACCGCCTCGCCCGTAAAGCTGCGCCCTTCGTCGAACACAAGCACCAGCGCCTGGTCGATCAGCGCGCCGTCGCCGTCGCGCACGGGGCGCACCGAAGACACCCGCGCCTCAGGCACGCCGCCGCACAAATCCCGGACCGCGTCATGCGCACGCGGACCCGAGACCCGTATAACGGCAACGCCCGCTTTTCCGCGGGCGCTGGCAAGGGCATAGATCGTGTCCATTCGGATCAACTCATTGTTTTAGAACAACAAGTCAGGTGTTCATCGAGTCGAAGAACTCACCGTTGGTCTTGGTCTGCTTCAGCTTCGACAGCAGGAACTCGATGGCGTCGGTCGTGCCCATCGGGTTCAGGATACGGCGCAGAACATAGGTCTTTTGCAGATCCTTGCTGTCGACCAGCAGATCCTCTTTCCGGGTGCCGGACTTGAGGATGTCCATCGCCGGGTAAACGCGCTTGTCGGCGACCTTGCGGTCCAGCACGATCTCAGAGTTACCCGTACCCTTGAATTCTTCGAAGATGACCTCGTCCATCCGCGAGCCGGTGTCGATCAGCGCGGTGGCGATGATGGTCAGCGAACCGCCTTCTTCGATGTTCCGCGCGGCGCCGAAGAAGCGCTTGGGGCGCTGCAGGGCGTTCGCGTCGACACCACCGGTCAGCACCTTGCCCGAGGACGGGACGACGGTGTTGAACGCGCGGCCCAGACGGGTGATCGAGTCCAGCAGGATGACGACGTCGCGCTTGTGCTCGACCAGACGCTTGGCCTTTTCGATCACCATGTCCGACACGGCGACGTGACGGGTCGCGGGTTCGTCGAAGGTCGAGGAAATGACCTCGCCCTTTACGGACCGCTGCATGTCGGTGACTTCCTCGGGACGTTCGTCGATCAGCAGGACGATCAGGTAGCACTCGGGGTGGTTCGCCTCGATCGAGTGGGCGATGTTCTGCAGCAGAACGGTCTTACCGGTCCGCGGCGGCGCCACGATCAGCGAACGCTGGCCTTTCCCGATCGGCGCGACCAGATCGATGATACGCGCGGAGCGGTCCTTGATGGTGGGATCCTCGATCTCCATCTTCAGGCGCTCGTCGGGATACAGCGGGGTGAGGTTGTCGAAGGCGACCTTGTGGCGCGCCTTCTCGGGGTCTTCGAAGTTGATCGTCTCGCAGTTGGTCAGAGCGAAGTAGCGCTCGTTCTCGGACGGGCCGCGGATCACGCCGCTGACCGTGTCACCGGTGCGCAGCGAGTACTGGCGGATCATGTCGGGCGAGACGTAGATGTCATCGGGACCCGGAAGATAGTTCGCTTCGGGCGAACGCAGGAAACCGAAGCCATCCTGCAGAACCTCCAGCACGCCGTCGCCACCGATCTCCCAGCCCTCTTCCGCCTGTTCGCGGAGGATCTGGAACATCATGTCGCCCTTGCGCATGGTCGAGGCGTTCTCGATCTCCAGCTCTTCCGCCATGGACAGCAGGTCCTTGGGGCTTTTCGCCTTGAGATCGGACAGGTTCAGTCGTTCAACATTCATCGGGATACATCCATAGGACCGGCCGGATGCGGCACGCGGTCATATTCGGGTCGGGAAACTCGGAACAGCCGGACGGCTGCGATGGCGGACAGATAAGGGTCCGCGTGCCACGAGTCAATCTGTCTTGGATTGAAGCCCTTTCGTGCGCGGTCAGAAGCGCACGATGACCGAGAACACGATGACAATCATCAGAAGCGTCGGGACCTCGTTCATCATCCGGTATGTCCGGCCGGCGCGGGTGTTCGTCCCGTTCATGAAATCCTTGCGCCTGTATCCAAGCCAGTGATGGAACCAGGTCATCGCAAGAACCGAGGCCGCCTTTGTCCAGGGCCAGACATCGCCCCAGTAGACGACACCCGGAGTGAACACGAGCATGAGGCCAAAGACCCACGTTGCGATCATCGCCGGGTTCATGATCGCTCTGAGCAAGCGACGCTCCATGACCTGGAACATCTCATCGGTTTGGCTTCCCTGCTCGACCTGTTCGACGTGGTAGACGTACAGCCTTGGCAGATAGAACAGCCCTGCCATCCATGCGATCACCGAGATCACATGCAGGCTTTTGGTCCATGGATAGAACGACGACAGGAAATCCTGGATCATGGGTGCATCCCTCTCCGCGATCCCTTCTCTCTTAAATAAATATATAAGAAAGAAAAGTTGATGGTTTTGTAGGGGCAGTGGACAATGTGGATTAACGATTTGTCCGGTGTCTTATCCCCTGCGGAGAACTTTCGGTCGTTCACTTTTCAACGACTGTGGATCATCAGAAAAATCATTTGGTATCAGATGTTTGCAAGAATTCTTCCGCGACGGAATTCTGTGGACAACCGCGCGTATAAATGTCGCAGATCAACGGTTTTCACAGCACGGGATCGTTAATTTTCCAGCCGGGATAATTGCTTGAGGAAAGTCGGAAGACTCGCGATCCATCCCGTGACAGGCTGTCATGGCCCTGTTACCCAGATGCCATCCCCTGAGCCACACAGGCTTCATCCACAGACTTGCCCTCATGACCCATCCCATCGTCCTTGCGTCGGGCTCCGAGATCCGCGCCGAACTGCTTCGCAACGCCGGTGTTCCCTTCACCATCGACCCCGTCCGCGTAGACGAGGAGATGATCCGCGAAGGCATGTTGGCCGAAGGAGCGACCCCGCGCGAGATCGCGGATGCGCTGGCCGAAGCCAAGGCCCGTCGCGGCAGCGCGCGTCACCCCGGCGCGCTGGTGATCGGATGCGATCAGGTGCTGGATTTCGAGGGTACCGTGATTTCCAAGCCCGCGTCCGAGGACGAGGTGCGCGCCCAGCTTGCCGAGCTGAACGGCAAGCGCCACGCGCTTTTGTTGGCCGCGGTGATTTACCTTGATGGACAACCCCAGTGGCGCAACATCGGGACGGTGCGCATGCAGATGCGACAGTGTTCGGACGCGTGGCTTGATGACTATGTGTCGCGAAACTGGCACAGCATCCGGCATTCCGTGGGGGGATACAAACTCGAGGAAGAGGGCGCGCGGCTGTTCAATCGCGTCGAAGGCGATTATTTCAACGTTCTGGGACTGCCCCTTCTGGAACTGCTGGGGTATCTGACGCTCAGGGAGGCCCTGCCTGGATGACCGAACTTCCTAGAATTCCGCTGGCCGGTGTTATTGGCTCGCCCGTCGCTCACAGCCGCTCGCCGATGTTGCACGAACACTGGCTGCGCCGTTACGGGCTGGCGGGGCACTATGTGCCGATGGATATCGCCCATGCCGATCTGGCCGAGGCGATCCGCCTGTTGCCGCGGCTTGGTTTCGTTGGCGTGAACGTGACGATCCCGCATAAAGAGCTGATGCTGTCGCTTGCCGATCTGGTGACCGACCGCGCCGCGCTGATCGGTGCTGCGAATACGCTGATCTTCCGGCAGGACGGCAAGATTCACGCCGACAACACCGACGGCTATGGTTTCATCGAGAACCTGCGCCAGAACGCGCCGCATTGGGTTCCGTCCAGCGGCCCGGCTGCCGTGATCGGGGCCGGCGGCGCGGCGCGCGCGGTCGTTGCTTCGCTGATCGAGGCTGGCGTGCCCGAGATCCGGCTGACCAACCGCTCTCGCTCGCGCGCGGATGCGTTGCGCAGCGATCTGGGCAACAAGATCACCGTGTATGAATGGGTGCAGGCCGGGAATATCCTTGAGGATGCCGTGACGGTGGTGAACACCACCTCGCTTGGCATGGTCGGCAAGCCCGAATTCCGGGTGCCGCTGGATGGCCTGTCGCCGAATGCCGTGGTCAACGATCTTGTCTACACGCCGCTGGAAACCGGCTTTCTGAGACAGGCCGCCGCGATGGGCTGCACCACGGTCGACGGGTTGGGGATGCTCTTGCATCAGGCCGCGCCCGCGTTCGAGCGGTTCTTCGGTGTGCGTCCGGTCGTTGACGAGGAACTGCGGCAGGCCGTTCTGGGGTGACCCGCCCCTTCATCATCGGCCTCACCGGCTCGATCGGGATGGGGAAATCCACCACGGCGAAGATGTTCGCCGACGAAGGCGTTCCGGTCTGGGATGCCGACGCTGCGGTTCATCGTCTGTATGCGGCGGGCGGCGCGGCGGTAGAGCCGATCCGCGCCCTGCGCCCGCAGGCAATTGCCGACGGCGCGGTGGATCGCGGTGCGCTGAAGGACTGGATCGGCGAAGATCCCGGCGCTCTGAAACGGATCGAAGCTGTCGTGCATCCACTGGTCGCCGAGGATCGTGAACGATTCCTGCGCGAAACCGATGCGCCTGTCGTCTTGCTGGATATCCCTCTGCTATTCGAGAACGGCGCGGCGGGTGTCGACACGACGGTCGTTGTCTCTGTTCCTGCGGAAATACAGCGCGAACGGGTTCTGGCGCGCGGCACGATGACCGAGGCACAATTCGAGGCGATCCGCGCCAAGCAGATGCCCGACGCCGACAAGCGGGCCCGTGCGGATTATGTGATCGAGACGCTGACCCTTGAAGAGGCGCGGGCTCAGGTGCAAACCTGCCTTGAAGATATCAGAAGGCGGGCCGATGCGTGAAATCGTGATGGATACGGAAACCACCGGGTTCGAGCCTGAATCCGGCGACCGCATCGTCGAAATCGGCGGCGTCGAGCTGTGGAACCACATGCCGACCGGCCGCACTTATCACCAGTATATCAACCCGGAACGCGACATGCCGGAAGAGGCGTTTCAGGTTCACGGGCTGTCGGAGGAATTTCTGTCCGACAAACCGAAGTTCGCCGAGATCGGCGATGCGTTCCTCGATTTCGTCGGCGACGCGACGCTGGTGATCCACAATGCGACCTTCGACATGAAGTTCCTCAACGCCGAACTGCGGTGGATGGGTCGCCGGACCTTGCCCGACAGTCAGGCACTGGACACTCTGGCCATCGCGCGGAAGAAATTCCCCGGCTCGCCTGCCTCGCTGGACGCCCTGTGCCGCAGGTTCGGCATCGACAACTCTGCCCGTACCCTGCACGGCGCGCTTCTCGACTCCGAAATCCTCGCCGACGTCTATCTTGAACTGATCGGGGGCCGCCAGCCCGGGCTGGTCCTGGACACATCCGCGACGTCCGGCAGCTCTGGCGGCGGCAGCGACTGGCGGCCCCGCCCGAGGCCAGAGCCCCTGCCCGCACGGATCCATGCGGACGAAGCCGAGGCCCACGCGAAATTCGTGGAAGCGCTGGGGCCGGAAAGCGTGTGGGCGAAGTACGCGGCGAAGTAGGCTCGCACCGCCGCTACCTTGACAATCTTTGCCAATCTTTGCCAACATCGGTGGCGATGGAGGTGCCCATGGCAACCATGAACGTCTCTTTGCCCGGCTCTATGAAAGACTGGGTCGAAGGTCAGGCTCGAAGTGGCCGATACAGTAATGCCAGTGATTACGTACGCGATCTGATCCGCCGTGATCAGGATCGGCAGATGGCGGTCGCGGAATTGCAGAAACTTGTCGATGACGGTTTTGCAAGCGGGCCGGCGACAGAGTTCAGCATGGATACCTTCCTGACGCGTATGCGCAAAAAGCATGGCTCGGAAGACGGCTGATCGGTATCGTCTGTCGCCGGCGGCAGAGAATGACCTTGCCGGGATCTGGAGATATTCTGCCGAAACCTGGTCGGTTGATCAGGCCGATACCTATCTTCGCGACCTCGACAAGCGCTTGCATGACCTGTGCCGCAATCCGGAAGTCGCCCGCGAACGGACCGAAGTTTCCCCGCCGGTGCGGCTTTGCCCCTACCGGTCCCACCTGATTATCTACCGGGTCGAAGGCGATTGGCTGTCAGTGCTTCGCGTGGTGCACAACCGGCGAAACTGGGAAGCGCTTCTGGGTGATTAGTGGGGGATGTCGAACAAAAAAGGCGCGCCTGAAGGCGCGCCCTACGGTGTTCGGGTCATCCTGTGATCAGGAGGGTTTCTGTTCCGCGGCGGCGCCTGCGGCGGCTTGCTGCTGCATCCGCTGGGCGATTTGCTGGCGGTAGATCGCGACGAAGTCGACATTGTCGAGGTTCACCGGCGGGAAGCCACCGTCGCGGGTCATGTCGGACACGATGCGGCGCGCGAACGGGAACAGCATGCGCGGGCACTCGATCATCAGGAACGGGTGCATCTGTTCGTCCGGCACGTTCTCGATGTGGAACAGACCGGCATAGTCCAGTTCCATCACGAACAGCGTGTCATCGGTGCCCTCGTTCTTCGAGGTCACGGTGTACTTGGTGGTCACCTCGTATTGGCCGTCCGCCGGGCGGCGCTTGGCGTCCAGTCCGACCTGCACCGAGATCTGCGGCTTCACCTCGCCCGACAGACCCTTCTGCGAGAGGATGTTCTCGAACGACAGGTCGCGGATGAACTGGGCAAGGATCCGCATTTGCGGCGCCTTGGGCTGTGCTTGTGCGGCTTCGCCATTGGCGGCCGGCGTCTGTGTTTCGCCGTTCTCGGCCATGACTGTCTCCCCTCGGATCAAAAATCTGTTGGCATGCCATTTACCAGCAAGCCGTCAGGGCCTCAATGCCGAGTCCAGCCCGAGTCGCCCGGTTTGCCGCTGCCCTGAGGCGGAGTCACATCGGTATAATCGCCGTCGATGACATTGCCGCGCGGGCCGGACGGGCCGGAACGATAGGTGGTGTGGGTCGTCCGCGTCTCGAAATGCTGAACCTTCACCCGCTTGCGGATGTAGTCGAAGACCACCGAACGCACGGCGGGCACCAGCAGAAGGAAGCCCACGGCATCGGTGAAGAAACCCGGCGTCAGAAGCAGCGCGCCCGAGAACAGGATCATCGCGCCATGGGCCAGCGGCTCGGACGGATCATTGAGTTCATTGAACGATCGCTTGACGTTGGACAAAGCCAGCGCGCCCTGCTGGCGGACCAGCCAGGTGCCAAGGATCGCGGTCACCAGAACGATGGCCAGGGTCGGCCAAAGACCGATCAGACCGCCGACCTGAATGAACAGCGCGATCTCGATCAAGGGAACCGCGACGAAAAGCGCGAAAAGCCACATGATATCCTCGTGTAACGACTTCCTCCTGCGGTGGACTTGCCGACCACCAGTGCTTACATATGTGCGGCAGGTGGCAAATGCCACCAAGAGCACCCCGAAAGCGCGTCTGGATGGCGCCGTCAGAAAGAGGTCCGATGAGCTCCGCGATCATTCAGTTGTTGGTTCTGGCCGGTATTGCGGTCTTTCTCATCCTGCGCCTGCGCAGCGTACTTGGAACCCGCGAAGGGTTCGAGAAACCGCGCGTTCAGGCCCCGGAACAGCAGCGCCGCGAAGCACCGGAGTTCGAGGTGATCGAAGGCGGTCCCGACCGCGACATCACCGACCACGTTGACGACGGGTCCGACGACGCGCATGCGCTGGCCGCGATGAAGCTGATCGAGCCCGGATTCTCGGTGACCGAGTTCCTGCAAGGCGCGCGCGGCGCGTACGAGATGATCCTGATGGCGTTCGAGAAGGGCGACATCGACGACATTGCCGGTTTCCTCGGCGACGACGTTCACCAGACCTTCGTCGACGTGATCGGCACGCGCGAGGATCAGGGCCTGACGATCGAGGCGAATTTCATCGGTGTGCGTGAGACGACGCTGACCAATGCCGAGTTCGACCGCGACACGCAGGAAGCCGAGATCACCGTCCGCTTCGTGGGCGAACTGACCTCTGCCGTCCGCAACAAGGCGGGCGAGATCATCGAGGGCGACCCGAACCAGATCAAGCGCCAGAAGGACATCTGGACCTTCGCGCGCGTGATGGGGTCCAACGACCCGAACTGGAAACTGGTCGCGACCGGGGAATGATCCGGCGTGCCCTGGCATTCGCACTCGGCGCGGTTCTGACCGTGTCGGGTCCCGCCGGGGCGCAGGAGAATACCACCTACACCGTGCTGTCCTTCGACGAGTTGAAGGGCTGGGAGTTCGACGACCATTCCGCCGCGCTTGAGGTGTTCAAGGAAACCTGCACCGACATGCGCGACCCGGATTGGCTGTCGCTGTGCGCGCTGGCGACCAATCAGAAGAATGCACGCACCTTTTTCGAGCTCTTCTTCCGCCCCGTCCTGATCGAAGACGGCGAACCTGCGCTGTTCACTGGCTATTTCGAGCCGGAACTGCACGGATCGCGGGAGAAGACCGACAAATACCGCTATCCGATCTACAGCAAGCCGGCTGACCTGAACGGCCAGCTTTACTATACCCGTCGCCAGATCGAGGAAGATGGCGTGCTGGCGGGCAAGGGGCTGGAAATCGCGTGGGTCGACGACCCGGTCGCGCTGTTCTTCCTGCACGTTCAGGGATCGGGCCGCGTGAAGTTCGAGGACGGCAGCTATCTTCGGGTGGGCTATGCCGACAAGAATGGGCACGACTACAAATCCATCGGGCAGGAATTGGTCCGGCGCGGCATTTACAACGTGCATCAGGTTTCGGCGCAGGTGATCTCTAACTGGGTCAAACGCAATCCCGAGGATGGGCAGGAACTGCTGTGGCACAACCCGTCTTTCGTGTTCTTCCGCGAGGTGACGCAGGTTCCGCCGGAACGTGGCCCGCTGGGTGCCATGAACCGGTCGATTACCGCGATGCGGTCGATCGCGGTCGACCCGTCCATCGTGAAACTCGGCTCGCCGGTGTGGATCGAGAAGGCGGGGGCGACGCCGATGCGGCGATTGATGATCGCGCAGGATACCGGCTCTGCCATCAAGGGCGCCCAACGCGCCGACATCTTCTTTGGTACCGGCACCCGCGCTGGCGTCACCGCCGGCAAGGCGCGCGATCCGGGCCGGATGGTGGTGCTGATGCCGATCCAGCGTGCCTATGCCCTGATCCCCGAGGGCCGCGGATGACGAAACGACGCCCGCGCTCGCTTTCCGCGGACGAAGAAGCCCTTTGGGAGCGGATCGCGAAGCAGACCGACCCCCTGCACCCCAAGCGCAAGACTGCTCCCGCCAAGACACCGACAACGCCCAAGCCGCAGCCCGAGCCGTCGAAGAACGGCACCCCGGTCCCACCGTTCCGGCTGGGCGAGAAACGGACGGATACCGCGCCGCGCCATGATTTCGCGCCGTCCATCGGCGAAAGCCTTGCGGGCGCGCCGATCAACATGGATCGGAAGAAGCACGCGCGGATGACGCGTGGCAAACTGAAGCCCGAGGGCAAGATCGACCTGCACGGCATGACGTTGGCGCAGGCGCATCCGGCGCTGACGCGGTTCCTGTTCGACAGCCACGCCCGTGACCGGCGGCTGGTTCTGGTGATTACCGGCAAGGGGCGCGACCGTGACGACGACGGCCCGATCCCCCAGCGGCGCGGCATCCTGAAGCATCAGGTGCCGCACTGGCTGAACACCGCGCCATTGAACTCGGTGGTGCTACAGGTCTCAGAGGCGCATCTCAAACACGGTGGAACCGGTGCCTATTACGTCTATTTACGCCGCCGCCGGTAGACTGCGCCGCGCCTGTTCTACTGCGAACCAGACCACGACCGACGTCACGATGAGATAGCCCGCAATTCCCCACATCTGCGAGGGGAACGGGATGCCGCGGTCGATCAGCCACCCACTTAGTCCCGGCCCGATGGCAGAGCCCAGAACCATGATCGCCGTTACCGCCGACTTGATCGCGCCGATGTGGCGCGAGCCGTAGAATTCGGCGCTGAAGCCGGTGACGATGGGGTTCTGCGAGCCCTGCATGATACCGAACAGGATCAGCGGCACGATCATCCAAATCGGTTCGGACACCAGCGGGATCAGCAGAAAGCTTGCCGCCAGTGGCAGTTGGTAGAACGGCAACAGCCGCCCTGCCCCGATCCGGTCCATCAGCCAGCCCGTAGCGAACAGCGAACAGATCGCGGTGACGGTATAGAACGGGAACATCGCGACAAGCTCGACGTGGCTCCAGCCTTTTACTTCGGCCAGATGGACCTGTTGGAAGAAGAACGCGGTGCCGAAGGCGGGCGGGCCCAGCAACGCGGGGACCAGCAGCCAGAACAACGGATGCCGCAATGCTTCGGCGCGGGTCCAGTAGCGGCCCGCCATTCCGGGTGACGGGTCCTCGGCGGCGATGGATTGCGGTGTGCGTTCCAGCTTTAGAAGGTGGCGGATCAGCGGGATCGCGGCCAGCGGCAAAAGCGCCGCGACGACCCAAAGCCAGCGCCAGTCGACCACGCCCATCAGCGCCACGAAACTTACCGGCAGGATCGCCTCGCCCACCGAAAAGCCCAGCGCCGCCAGCGCCACCGCCCTGCCCCGCGTGGCGACGAACCAGCGCGCCATCGCGACATAGGCGATGTGCGACATCATCCCCTGACCGAGAAACCGCAAAAGGAAGATCGTCAGCGCCAGTGTCACCGCCACCGGAGAGAGCGCCATCGCCAGACAGGCCAGCACCAGAAGGCCCAGCATCCACGGCCCCAGCGCACGTACCCGGAACCGGTCGGTCAGCGTTCCGGCCCACAGCATCACCCCGGCGCTTGCCATGGTGGACACGGCATAGATCGCGCCCCACGCCCCGTGGCTCAGGCCATAGTCCGCGCGGATTTCTCCCGCGAAGATCGAGATAAAGAACGTCTGGCCGAAACTGGAGCAGAACGTCAGGATCGCGCCTGCGGACAGGAAGGGCGCGTTCTGACGCAGAAATGCAATCAAACCCATGCCGCATTGCTTTCAGCCGCCGCGGCAAAAGGAAAGCGTTAAACTACTCGACCAGTTCGGTGACCGGGGACAGGATGATCTCTGTCGCGTTGCGCACGGTCAGGATCGTGCCCGGAAGCAGGCCGGTGCGGCCGGAACTGTCGCCCGAGAACGCCTGCTCGAAATCGGCAACGCGCGAGAACAGGCTGATCAGCAGCGGCGATGTTGCAGCGGTGAAATGGCCGCTGCCCTCCGAGAAACTGGTGACGTCGATCAACGTGACCTCTAGGTCCGACACCGCGTTCGCGTCGGCGGTGCCAAGCCGGTTCTCCTGTCCTGTCAGACGCGCCGACAGGTTCAGCGCCCGGTCGCGTTTGGACACGAAGATACCGAAGGGATGCGGCAGCCGCTGAAGCCTGCGGGCCTGCGAGCGGAACACGTCCACGTCAATGTCGGGCGACATGAGCACTACGCCGGCAACGTCGCGCCCGACCGATCCGGGCCGGGCGATGTCACGCTGGCGAAGCGTTTCCATCACCAGTTGCGAGCCCATCGAGTGCGCGACGATCACAATGGTCCGCGCGCCGGACAGCTGCACCTCGGTGATCAGGCGGTCCAGCCCGTCGCGGGCGAAAAGCGCGCTGTCGCGGTCGTAGGCATAGCCGAACAGCTTGCCCGCGCTGGGCCAGGAATAATGGACCGGCACGGCATGGATGTTGAAATCGGCCGCCAGTTGCGCCAGCCGCAGCACGCCTTCGTCGAAGGTGTTGTTGAACCCGTGGACATAGATGATCGCCTCGCGCGAGCCGCCGGGCACACCCGCCAACGCGGCGCTGAGATCCGACCGGAACGCGGCCGCGCTGTCATAGACGCGGCGTCCCTTGGCAAGGTACTGCGTCTCGGCGTCGATCTCGTCAGTCGCGAACGGCACATCGCCCAGCCGCCGTTTCGGAGGCACCGTGACGTCGAAACGCAGATAGTACGGATCTTCGGACCGCTTGCCCTTGAACCGCCCGGCCTCGACCGCGCGGGTCGTGGCCACGAACAGCGAACGCGACGGCAGATCGGCCACTTCGGGTACGTCCGTGAACACGATCTGCGCCCGTGGCGCGCAGCCAACAACGAAAAGAACGATGATCAGGACCGCGATCCGCCGCATGGCCGGGCCTCCAAAGGATGTGTCCCTCTTACCTTGCGACAATCAGCTTGGACAGACCACGGCTGTCTAACGCCGCGGCCCTTTGCCGATCACAGAACGTAGCGGCTCATGTCGACCGATTGCGTCAACTCGCCAAGGTTCTTGTCGACGAACGCGGCGTCCACGGTCACCGTATCCCCGGCGCGGTCGGGCGCGGTGAAGGACAGTTCCTCGAACACCCGTTCCATCACGGTATAGAGACGCCGCGCGCCGATGTTCTCGACCGACTGGTTCACGTCGGCGGCGATCTTTGCCAGCGCCGCGATGCCGTCGTCGGTGAAGTCGACGGTCACTTCCTCGGTGCCCATCAGCGCGGTGTACTGCCGGGTCAGCGCGTTGTCCGTCTCGGTCAGGATGCGCACGAAGTCTTCCTCGGTCAGCGCCCGCAGTTCGACGCGGATCGGCAGACGGCCCTGAAGTTCCGGCAGCAGGTCCGACGGCTTGGCGATGTGGAACGCGCCCGAAGCGATGAACAGGATATGGTCCGTCTTCACCGGCCCGTGCTTGGTCGAAACTGTCGTGCCCTCGATCAGCGGCAGCAGGTCGCGCTGCACGCCCTCGCGGGACACGTCGCCACCGCGGGCTTCCTGACGGGCGCAAACCTTGTCGATCTCGTCGAGGAAAACGATACCGTTCTGTTCCACCGCCTGCAGCGCGGCCTGTTTCACGACCTCGTCGTCCAGCAGCTTGTCGGCTTCCTCGCCGATCAGGATCTCGTAGCTTTCGGCGACGGTCATCTTCTTGCGGACGGTACGCCCGCCGAAGGCCTTGCCGAAGATATCGCCAAGGTTCATCGCGCCCATGTTCATGCCGGGCTGGCCGGGGATCTCGAACTGGCTCATCGGGTTCGCGGTGTCGGCGATATCCAGCTCGATCATCGTGTCGTCCAGCTCGCCGCGCTTGAGCTTGCTGCGGAACATCTCGCGCGTCTGCTCGCGGGCGTTCTCGCCTGCAATCGCCTCGATCACCCGATCTTCGGCCTTCTGGTGGGCCGAGGCCTTCACCTCGTCCCGCATGAACTCGCGCACCTGCACCATCGCGGTGTCCATCAGGTCGCGGATGATCTGTTCCACGTCCCGCCCGACATAGCCGACCTCGGTGAATTTCGTCGCCTCGACCTTGATGAACGGCGCGCGGGCCAGCTTGGCCAGACGGCGGCTGATCTCGGTCTTGCCGACACCGGTGGGGCCGATCATCAGGATGTTCTTCGGATAGACCTCGTCCCGCAGCTCGTCCGAAAGCTGCTTGCGCCGCCAGCGGTTCCGCAGCGCAACGGCCACGGCGCGCTTCGCGTCCTTCTGGCCGATGATGAAGCGATCGAGCTCGCTGACGATCTCGCGAGGGGTCAGGTCAGTCATGGTGCGTCCTTTTTCCGTCTCGGGGCATCTAGGTCATGCGGCGCGGCAATCCAAGGGGCGGCGGTGTCGCCGGGTCGACCCACCCTGCGTCGCATCCCGGTCAAATACCCGAAAAGACTGATCACTTGCCTGTTGGCATGGAACCATCCGCGCCCTGACCGCTTGACCTTCCAAGCGACGGGATCCTTGGGAGAAGATGATGGGCGAGCCGACGATGAAACCCCTGGTGCTGATGACCGGGGCCGGGGGCAACATCGGCAAGCGGCTGTGCCGCGCGCTGGAAAACGACTATCGAATCGTGGGCTTCGACCGGAAGTTCGATGGCGACGAGGTCTGCGACATCATCGAAGCCGACCTGACCGACGACAATTCGATGACTCTTGCCGTGCAGAAACTGCGCGAGCAGCACGGCGACCGGATCGCCTCGGTCATCCACCTTGCCGCCTACTTCGATTTCTCGGGCAAGGACCGCCCGATGTACGAAGACGTCAACGTGCAGGGGTCGCGCCGGCTGTTGGAGCATCTGCAGGATTTCCATGTCGAACAGCTGGTCTATTCCGGCACCATGCTGGTCCATCGCCCCGGCACCCCCGGCGAGACCATCGACGAAGATACGCCGATTGACCCCGGCTGGGCCTATCCGCAATCGAAGGCTCGCGCCGAAAAGGCGATCCGCAACGCGGCGGGCGACGAGACCAAGCTGACCTTCCTGCATCTGGCCGGTCTCTACGACGAAGACACCGCCGTCCCCACCCTGTCGCATCAACTGGCGCGGATCTACGAACGGGGTCTGAAATCGCGGTTCTACGCAGGCGATCCGAATGCCGGGCAGGCGTTCATCCATATCGAGGACATGACCGACGCCATCAAGCGCGCGGTCGACCGGCGCGCGGATCTTGCGACCGACGAGACGATCCTTGTCGGCGAACCTCACGCGATGTCCTACAACGCGCTGCAGCACCGGCTGGGCAACCTGATCCACGGCGAGCGAAAGTGGTTCACGCTGAACCTGCCGAAACCCTTCGCCAAAACCGCCGCATGGGTCGAAACCGAAAGCGAACCGCTGGTGCCCGATGCGCTGGATGAAGGCGAAAAGCCCTTTATCAGACCCTTCATGATCGACCTGTCCAGCGATCACTATGCGCTGGACATCGCCAAGGCGCAGAAGCTTCTGGGCTGGACGCCGAAACACCGGATCGAGGACAGGCTTGAAAGCCTTGTCGCCACGCTGAAGGACGACCCCTTGGCGTGGTACCATGCCAACGGCATTACCCCGCCCGCGTGGATCCGGTCCGCCGAGGCGCGCGGCCGCGACCCGGAAAAGATCCGCCAGACGCACGAGTCCGACTATCGCAAACGCCACCGCGCCGCGTTGTGGGCGCCTTGGGCGAACATGGGTCTTGGCGTCTGGATGCTGTTCTCGCCGCCGCTGCTTGGTTACCACTCGCTGGGCATGACGATCAGCGATGTCCTGTCCGGCGTGGCTTTGCTGGTTGCGGCCTTCCTGTCGCTGTCGTGGCGGATGAACATGGCGCGCTGGGCCTGCGCCGTCATCGGCATCTGGATCCTGTTCGCGCCTCTGGTGTTCTGGACCGAAAGCGGCGCGGCCTATTTGAACTCGACACTCGTGGGGATGCTGGTGACGGGTTTCGCGCTTGCGGTCGGGCCACCCCCCGGCGTGTCCCCGATGGCGGCGCAGACCGGGCCGACGGTGCCAAAAGGCTGGGACTATTCGCCTTCCGACTGGTTCCAGCGTTTGCCGGTGATCCTGCTGGCAGTCGTCGGCCTGATCGCCTCGCGCTACATGACCGCCTACCAGCTTGGCGCCATCGACGCCGTCTGGGACCCGTTCTTCAGCGGCACCGTGCCGGGCAAGAACGGCACCGAGGACATCATCACCTCCTCCGTGTCCGAAGCCTGGCCGATCCCCGATGCCGGACTGGGCGCCCTGACCTACGCGCTGGAAATCGTGGTGGGCCTGATCGGGTCGTCGCGCCGCTGGCGGACGATGCCGTGGCTGGTGGTGCTGTTCGGGATCATGATCATCCCGCTGGGTGCGGTGTCGATCTTCTTCATCATCATCCAGCCGATCCTGATTGGCACATACTGCACGATCTGCCTGATCGCAGCGGCGGCGATGCTGTTCCAGATCCCCTATTCCATCGACGAGATCATCGCGACCTACCAGTTCCTGAAACGCCGCCACAAGGCGGGCCAGCCGTGGCTTCTGGTGTTCTTCACCGGCGACACCGATGAAGGCCCGGACGAGAAGATCGTCGACGACTTCGAGCGCAGCCCGAAAGCCATCGTGCACGAGATGGTCGACGGCGGCATGACCTATCCCTGGAGCCTTTGGGCCTCGATGGCGGTGGGCGCGGTGCTGATGCTGTCGCCGATCCTGATCACGTGGGACAACGGAATGGCCGGGGTGAACCACGTGGTCGGCGCGCTGGTCCTGACCTTCTCGGTCACGGCGCTGGCCATCGCGGCGCGCCCGGTCCGGTTCATGAATGCGCTTTTGGGCGTGGTGCTGATGTTCGCGCCGTTCATGACCGGCGCCAGCCTGTGGCTGATGGGCTTCAGCTTCGTCGCCGGCGCGGCGCTTATCGCGCTGTCGATCCCGAAGGGCGACGTCGATCAGAACTACGACGACTGGAACCGCCTTATCGTCTGAGCCGAAGAACGAGACAGGGCGGCCCGCAATGGAACCGCCCTGTCTTCTTCTCTTCTGAAATACCTCGGGGGAGTCTCCGAAGGAGACGGGGGCAGCGCCCCCTACTTCCGGATCGTCTCGACCGTCAGGTTGCCGTTGGTGAACACGCAGATGTCCGAGGCGATCGCCATCGATTTTCGCGCCACGTCTTCCGCCGACAGCTCGGTGTCCATCAGCGCACGGCCGGCGGCGAGCGCATAGTTGCCGCCCGACCCGATCGCGGTGACGTCATGTTCCGGCTCCAGCACGTCGCCCGCGCCGGTGATCACGTACAGCTCAGCGCCGTCGGACACGATCAGCATCGCTTCCAGCTTTTGCAGGTACTTGTCGGTGCGCCAGTCCTTCGCCAGTTCCACCGCAGCGCGCTGAAGCTGGCCGGGCGTCGCCTCAAGCTTCGCTTCCAGCCGTTCCAGCAGCGCGAAGGCGTCCGCGGTCGAGCCGGCGAACCCGGCGACGATGTCGTACCCGCCCGGCGACAGCCGCCGCACCTTGCGGGCGGTGCCCTTGATCACGGTATTGCCAAGGCTCACCTGCCCGTCGCCCGCGATCACCACCTCGCCGCCTTTCTTGACGCCGATGATGGTCGTGCCGTGCCAGCCCGGAAACTCGTTCTCCGCCATGAAGGCCTCCTTCTTCGTTCGGCCTGATATGGAACCGGGGCGGCGCGTGGGCAACCCCGCCAAAGCAAAGGGCGCCCGAAGGCGCCCTGGCTATTCGTGTGGTCGCGCGGGTCAGACGGCGTCGTCGATCCAGCCCTTCAGCGCGGCTTTCGGCGCGGCGCCGGTCTTGTTCGACACGACCTGGCCGTCCTTGAACAGGAACAGGGCCGGAATGCCGCGAACACCCAGCTGGGCCGGCATCGACGGGTTCTCGTCGACGTTCACCTTGGCGATCTTGATCTTGCCAGCGTACTCGTCCGACAGCTCTTCAAGCGCCGGGCCGATTTGCTTGCAGGGGCCGCACCATTCGGCCCAGAAGTCCACCACGACGGGGACATCAGAGTTGACGACTTCGGTTTCGAAGGTGTCGTCGGTGACTGCTACGGTGGCCATGGTACATCTCCTTGGCATCAATTCGGTCGAGGGCGAACGTAAGTAGCGCCCCCCGCATGGTCAAGATGTTGGCCAGTTTTGCAACGAAGCCCTCACGATGTCGTGGGGAAGACGCATCAGCGCGGGAACGGTTGTCCAAAGAATCGCCGTTTCGACCCGGTGTTGTGGATAGATCTGACGAAGCGCCAGGTCATAGGCCGCCATCTGCCGCAACACGCCAAGCGGCACATGTTCCGCGCTGTCGGGCACGATGCGGTTGGTCTTGAAGTCGACGGCCAGCACGGTGTCATCCGTCACCAGCAGCTTGTCGACCGTGCCGTGAATGCGCGCCTCCCCCAGCTCGGCCAGCGTGGCGGACAGATCGACCTCGGACAGCACCTCGGGCGCGAACAGGAAGCCAAGCGACCTGTCTTGCAGGATACGGCCGACGTCGCCGACGATCATCTCGACCTCGCCGGGCGCGGGCAGGTCCGTCCCCTGCTCCAACAGCTGCCGTCCGATCCGCGCGCGGTCCGCCTCGGGCACCAGCGGCAGGTGTTCCAGCAGCAGGTGCGCCATCCGCCCGCGCCGCAGCGCGGTGTCCAGATCGCCCTCGTCCGGTTCCGCGCCGACGACCTTCGCGCCGCCCAGATCGCTGGGCGACAGGGTGCGCACCGCCTCGGTCTGGGGAAGATGCCGGTCGATCCACGCGGGCAGCGCCGGCGTCTCGCGGGTGTCCGGCAGCGTGTCGACCAGCGCGCCCGCGTCCCAGTTGCCGTGCGTCGCACGAAGCCCCTCGCCCACAGGGGTATCGATCGGCACCGGGCCCATCTTCTCGACCGCTTGTTCGATCATCCCGTGCCAGCAATCGTCCGGTTCGCCGGTGTCACCGGCGGCGGCCACGATCAGCCACGTCTCGGCGCGGGTGATCGCGACGTACAGCAGGCGCAGCGCCTCGGCCGCTTGCGCCGCTTTCTTGTCGTCCAGCGCGTCTTTCATCACCTCGGGCTGCATGCCGGACGGCGTCTTCCAGACCGTCTCGCCCCCCTCCAGCGTCACCAGTTCGTCCAGCATCGGCGAACGGCGCTTGTTGGTGTCGGGCAGGATCACGATGGGCGCTTCCAGGCCCTTGGACCCATGCACCGTCATCACGCGGATCTGGTCGCCCGCGTTGTCCATCTGGCGTTTGACCTCGACATCGTCGGTTTCCAGCCACGTCAGGAACCCGGTGAGGCTGGGCACCTCCATCCGCTCGTAGGCCAGCGCCTGATTCAAAAGCGAGTCGATGCCGTCCTCGGCCTCGGACCCCAGCCGCGCCAACAGCTTCCGGCGTCCGTCATGCCGGGCAAGGATGCGTTCGATCAGGTCGTAGGGCCGCAAAAAGTCGGTCTGTCCGCGCAGGTCGTCCAGAACCGTCATCGTCTCGGGATACTCGGCGGCGCGGTCCCGCAGCGCGTTCCACAGATAGGCGCGGCCACGTCCGGCGGCGAGGCGGAACAGCGCATCCTCGGACCAGCCGAACAGCGGAGACCGCAGCGCGGCGGCAAGCGACAGGTCGTCTTCGGGCGTGGCGAGGAAGGACAGCACTGCGGCGAGATCCTTCACCGCCAGTTCGCCGCCCAGCTTCAGGCGGTCGGCCCCGGCCACCGGAAGACCTTCGGCCTTGCAGGCGCGGATCAGTTCCGTGAACAGCGTCGACCGGCGGCGCACGAGGATCAGGAAGTCGCCCGCCTTCACCCGTCGGCGCGTGCCGTTGGGGGCCGGAATCGTCTCTGATGCGATGGTTTCGCGGATATTCCTGGCGATGGCATGGGCCAGAACCACGTCGTGATGGTTCTCGGCCAGCACGTCGACGGGGTCGTACCAATGCACCGGTTCCGCCGCCTCTGCCACCGGCACTGCGGGCCACAGATCGACCCGCCCCGGAAGGTCGGCATGAAACGCGCGGTGGCGGGCGTCCATCTCCATCAGCGCGCCGGGAACCTCGGTGAACAGCGTGTCGACCAGACGCAGGATCGCGGCGCTCGAGCGGAACGAGAATTCCAGTTCGCGCCGTTGCAGCGGGTGGCCGACGCCCTCCAGCCGCTCGCGGAAATGGTCGCGCATGCGGTCGAATTCTTCGGGATCGGCGCCTTGGAAGGAATATATCGACTGCTTTTTGTCCCCGACGACGAAGATCGTGCGCAGCTTCTCGTCCCGCGCGCCTTTGCCCGAGGTGAATTCCTGCGCCAGCTTTTCGATCACCTGCCACTGAACCGGGCTGGTGTCCTGCGCTTCGTCCACAAGGATGTGGTCCAGCCCGCCGTCGAGCCGGTACAGCACCCAGTCCGCCACCGCCGGATCGGAAAGCAGGTGGCGGGTTTTCAGGATCAGGTCGTCGAAGTCCAGCCAGCCATGCGCCAGCTTGCGGGCTTCGTAGGCAGGAAGGAACGCGGCGGCGAAACGGTGCAGCGCGTCCGCGCGCTCGACCGCCTGCAACGCGACGAACAGCGGGCGGGCGTCCTGCACCCGCTCCATCAGCGCGTCCAGGTCGTCGGCCAGCGATCCCATCGCCGCTTTGCAGTCTTTGGTCGGGAACCTGTCGGTCTTGGCAGCGAAGGGGTTCTTCGTTTTCTCGCCATACAGGAACCGATCAAAACAAGCCTCTAACAAGGCCATGTTGGGCATGTTCCAGTTCAGCGCCGCCAGTTTCAGGGCGTCGCCCTGATCGGTCTTCTTGCTGCTTTCCCGCAAGCTCTGGATCACGCTTGTCATCAGGTCCGCCTCGTTGCCGTCGAACACGTCGTCCAGCAATCCCTCGGGCGTCAGGTTGGCCGGGCAGTCGAACAGCCGCATCAGCGCGGCGCGGTCCAGCGGGCGTGCGAAGCTTTCCTGCCGCCCGACGATGTCCTGTGTCAGCCCGTCCAGATCTTCGCCGGTGTACAGCGCGGCGACGGCATCCACTGCATCGACCTGCGGGCCGGTCGCCATCGCTTCGACCACGTCCTGCCGCAACCGCTGGGCCGAGCGGTCGTCCATCTCGACAAAGGACGGCGACACCCCGGCTTCCAGCGGGAAGCGGCGCAGCAGCGAGGCGCAGAACGAGTGGATCGTCTGGATGCGCAGCCCGCCCGGCGTCTCGATGGCGCGGGCGAACAGGCGGCGTGCCTCGGCCAGCCGGTCGGGCGAAGTGACGTCGGTCGCACCCATCCGGTGCAGTTCCTGCGCCAAAGCGCCATCGGGTTTCAGCGCCCAGTCGCCCAGCCGTTTGAACAGCCGGTTCTGCATCTCGGACGCGGCGGCCTTGGTGTAGGTCAGGCACAGGATATTCTGCGGCGGCACCTTGTTCAGCAACAGCCGCGCCACGCGGTCGGTCAGCACGCGGGTCTTGCCGGACCCCGCGTTGGCCGACAGCCACGTCGCCATGTCCGGATCGGCGGCGCGGTTCTGGCTCAGGGTGGCTTCGTCGAGCGTCATTCTCCAACCTCCCGCGTCCGCGGCGGATCGCTTTCATCCCACTCGCCGAAGCGGGCGAGGTGGTCGTAGGGCAATTCGCTGCGTTGCTTGTCGACGGCGCGGCGCGAGACATAGCCCCGCTCGCGCGACCGGTAGGCAGAGATCAATCGCACGAACCCTTCGTAGATCTCCGCCGTTTCGCCCGCGCTCCATGGTCGGCTTTCGACCTTCGGGTTCGAGCCGAGGCCGATGTAGGAAAGCTCTCCCACCTCGGCGGCGTCCAGATTGTCGATCGCGCCGCGTTCGGCCATGACGGCAGCAAGACCAAGCTGCTTGTCGAAGTGGTTCTGCACGTTCTTGTTGGGCGGATTGCCGGTCTTGTAGTCGTAGATCGCCAGCCGTCCGTCGGGCAGACGGTCGACCCGGTCGATCTTGCCTTTCAGCAACAGATCGAGATGCGGCAGTTCCAGCCCGCCCTTGCGTTCCAGCGCCGCAACCTCGCGCGAAGACTGGCGCTCGATCTCGCCGGTCAGGAACCAGTCGGCGAACCGCGCCACGCGGGCGCGCCACATGCGCTGGGCGGCGGGCCAGGGCGCGTGTTCCTCCAGAACCTCGTCGGTCAGCGCGAACAGGTGTTGGCGGGCGGCGTCGATATCGTCGACCGGTCCCGCCTTGATGAAACGGTCGAGCAATTCATGCAGAACGGTCCCGCGCAGGGGCGCGTCCGGCTGTTGGCGCAGGGGGTCAAGCCGGTTCAGCCCCAGCACCCGCCGCGCGTAGACGGTATAGGGATCGCGGATCAGCGTCTGGATTTCAGTGATCGACAGTTCCTTGGGCCGCGCATCGACGGGCGGGCTGGGCGCGGGGCGCCGGGCCGGCGGGTTGGCCGCGATCATCTGCGGTGTCGGCGCGTCAAGCGCTTCGGCGAGAGAAAGCCACGCGGCGCCACGGGCGCGCATCGTGGCCAGCGCGCGGGCGCTTTCGTCGCTGAGACCCGCCATCAGGTTGGCAAGCCGATTAAGCCAGCGCGACGGGACCGTCTGCGCCTCGGCGTCGCGAATGGCGCGGGTGATGACGACCTCGGGCGCGGCGGCGGCTTGCTGGAAGTCATGCGCGGCAAGCCCGATACGGCGTTCGGGCAGCAACAGACCGGCCTCGTGCCGCATGGCTCGGTTCAGCCACGGATCGGGTCGCGGTGCTTCCGGCCAGACCCCTTCGTTCAAGCCCCCAAGCACCACCACGTCTGCGCCTTGCACGCGGGCCTCCAGGGTGCCCCAGATCATGATGCCGGGATGGGTGCCCACGGCCTCGCGGACCTCGCCTCGCTGCAAAACGGCCTGAAACAGAGACTGATAATCGCGCGGACCCAGGTTTCCCCCGTGCGCCGCCTCTTGCCGCAACGCCTCGACCCAGCGCAGCGCTTCGCGGCCGGCTTCCTTCAGCCAAAGCTCGCCGGAGCCTTCGCCCGAAGGACCGGCGGCAAGGCGTTCGGCAAGCGTGATATGGGCGTCGAGATGATCCGTCAGACTGCGGGTGCCGACGTGCTCGAGACCGGCGACGCACCCAGCCAGCCAGTTCGCCCAGGCGACGCGGGTCTCGTCCCCCTTCGCGGCCCAGTCCAGCAGGTCGGCAGGCGTCGGGAAGGGCGGACCCCAGCGGCGCAGCTTCAGCTCCAGCTCGCGGGTGTGCAGCAGATGCGGACCGCGCTGGTCCGATCCGGAATTCGTCAGCGGGTGCTTCAGCAGGGTCAGCAGCGCCTCGGAGGTCAGCTTTTCACCGGCCAGCCCGGCGACGTGGCGCAGGAACCGGCCCGGTGCGGTCAGCGGAAGCGGTCGACCGGCGCTGTCGTCCGGCTCGATGCCCCAACGGTCAAGCGCGGCGGTCACCTGCCGCGACAGAACCCGGTCGGGCGTGATCAGCGCGGCGGTTTTCCCTCGTTCGGCAGCATTGCGCAGCACCAGCGCGATCGCCCCCGCTTCGGCGCGGGAAGAGTTGGCTTCGATCAGAGTCACGTCGGCGGTGGCGTCGGTCAGCGCGCCGCCCAGTTCCTGCCCCTCGTTCATCCACTGGTCGGTGACCGGCGCAGGTCGCAGAGCCAGCGACAACAGGCGGTTGCGCGGAGAGTTCGGCGCGGTGTCCGGCTGCCATTCGCGCACGTCGGAATGATGCGAGTCCATGTCGGCCAGCAGCTTCGAAAAGCGGAACTGCGGGTGATCTTCAGAGGCCATCGCGTCGTCCAGCATATCCCAGACGGGCGAGGGCAGGTCGAAGTCGAAACCGGGCAGGATCAGCGCGCCCTGCGGCAAGGCGGCGACGGCGCGCATGAAGGTGGCGGTGGCCCCGCGCGAGCCGGTAGAGCCGGCGACGATCACGGGATGTTCACGTGGCTGGGTCGCCCAGCGTTTCACCAGCGCGTCCACCACCCGCCTTTGCCGCGCCTCGGCGTCGGGGGCGTCGTGATCGTCGCGAAGGAACTGTTCCACCAAGGTGACGAAGGACAGGCTGCGCTGCCAGTGGCCGGACTGATCCTCGACGTTCAGGTTGGCAAGGGTTTCGGGCGACACGCCTTCGCCCTGCATCTCGTCCATCAGTCCCGCAAGGCTGTCGGCCAGATCGAACAGCGAGGCGCGGGGGGCAAGATCGGGTTGCCGTTCCAGCAGCGCGGCGACGAGTTGCGTCAGTTCCAGCCGGCGGCGCAAGGGGGGCACGGCGGGCGGAATGTCGGCAAAGGCCGCCTCGGTCGCCAGATCGGTGACCAGCCGGATGCGGGGCAGCAGGCGGGCAGGACCGTTGTCGAACAGCTCTTTCATCCGGCGCTGCATGCGGCGGGTGTTCACGAAGATCTCGACCCGCGCCAGCGCCTCGGGCGGTTGGCCAGCCATGCGGGCCAGCAGGCCATCGACCACCGCGCGCGGGAAGTCGGCGCCGGGGGGCAGGCCAAAGATGCGGGGGCCGGGGGTCGGGTCAAACATGGGCATCTCTCAGCATCGTTTCGGCCATCGGGATCGCTTCGGGGTAACCGACATCGCACCATCGGCCGTCATGGGACATGCCGAACAGACGGTTGTCGGCAAGCAGCGCCTTCCAGACGGCGTGCATACTGAAAACAGTCTCTGACATGGCGCGAAACGGCTCTGCCTTGATGATCTGTAGGCCGGAATAGATCTGTCCCGGGCCGTAGGTCAGCCGCCCGTCGTCCGCGACAAGGAAATCGCCCTTGCCCTTGTGGCCCACTGCGCGATCGCGGTCGATCAGCATCATCAGAGCGTCCATCCGGGTCGGGTCCCACTGGTTCAGCAGCGCCTTGACCGGGTTGCCGCCGGTCCAGACGGCATCGGTGTTCAGCGTCAGCACGGCCTCGCCGGGCATCAGCGGAAGCGCCGCCTTCAGGCCGCCGCCGGTGTCGAGGATCGCGGGCTCGTGGCTTTGGGTCACGCCGGCCTGTTCCAGATGCGCGGCCATCTGCGGGGCAAGGTAGTGGGTGTTGGCGACCACCGTCCCGATCCCCGCGTCGCGCACCAGCGACAGGGCATGGTCGAACAGCGGGCGTCCAGCGACCGTGACCAGCGGCTTCGGCAGCGCGTCGGTCAACGGGCGCATCCGGGTTCCGAAACCGGCGGCGAACAGAAGGGCGGCGTCAGGCTTCGGCATGGGACCTCAGGCGATCCAGCGCCATGGGCTGTGGCACAACCTGCAATACGGCGGCGCGCAGGTCCTCCAGCCCCGGTGTGCCCAGACAGGTCATCAGGTGTTGCCAGACACGGGGCACGAAGTCGATGTACTGCGGTTTGCCGAAATGCAGCGACAGGCGCCCGAATACCCCGAGAATCCGAAGGTGGCGCTGGGCGCCGATGGCGGAATAGGCGCGGCGGAAGGCGTGCGGGTCGTCCCCGGTAAGCGAGACGTAATGCGCGATGATTTCGGGTTCGAGCGCGGGTGAGAGATCGCGCCGGGCGTCCTGCAGCAACGAGACCATGTCATAGGCCGGATGTGCCGCGACGGCGTCCTGAAAGTCGAGAAGACCGACCCGGGCCAGCCCCGTGCGGTCGGGCAGCCACAGCAAGTTCTCGGCATGGCAGTCACGCAGGCAGAACGCGAGGGTTTCGCCGATGGTCTGGTCGAGAACAGTCTCGAACACGGTGAAAAGCGCCTGTTGATCGGCTGTGTCGACGGGTCGGCCTAGCGGCTTGGCGAACCAGTCGAAGGCAGGTTCGATCATCTGCGCCATGTGCTTGGGAGTGAAAACGGGCAAATCTTCCGGCACCGGCATTTTCCGAAGCGCGACAAGCGTCTCGGCGGCGGCACGGTATAGGTCGGTCTCGCGCGCGGGGTCCTTTTCGATCAGCCGCGCGAACAGGGCGTCGCCAAGGTCTTCCAGCAGAAGGAACCCGGCGTCGGCGTCCTGCGCCAGAACATCCGGAGCCGACAGACCCTGCGCCGAAAGCAGCGCCGCGATCTGGACGAAGGGCCGCACGTCCTGTCCCTGATCTGCCGGAGCGTCCATCAGAACGGCGGTCCGGTCGCCCAGCGACAACCGTTCGTAGCGGCGGGCCGAGGCATCGCCGGCCAGCGGCGCGCGGGTGGCGTCGCCCCATCCCGCCTGGGACAGGAAGTCCGAACACAGCGCCGCGCGATCAGACATCGGCCATGTCCGGCACGATGGCCTGCCAACGGGCGTCCTCGCTGGATAAACGCGCGACGCGCTCGCCCTCGCGGTCGGTCATCGCCAGTTCAAGCGTCAGGGCGCCCGAGGGTGTCATGTCGTCCAGCCGGTCGGGCCATTCCACAAGGCAGATCGCGTCGGCAAAGGCATCCTCCAACCCCAGTTCGGCAACTTCGTCGGGACTGGTCAGCCGGTACAGGTCGCTGTGCCAGATTTCGGTCGCGCCGTCGGAATAGACCTGAACCAGCGTGAAGGTCGGCGATGGTACATCCTCGGACAGACCCACGGCGGTCAGCCGCGACTGGATAAGCGACCGCGCGAAATGGGTCTTTCCGGCGCCAAGCCCGCCTTGCAGCAGGATCACGTCGCCGGGACCAAGACGCGCGGCAAGAGCCGCGGCAAATGCCGCGGTCTCTGTGTCCGATGAGAATGTCAGCGTCTGCTCGAAAGCCGTCATGCCGCCACTGTGGCCAAGCCGTAAGGCCGCCGCAAGCGCGTCAGTTGCTGCAGCGCTGCGCCGCCTCGTCGACTGCCGCGGTGAACCCGAACAGCGAGAACGTGTCCTCGGTCTGGGTCCCGCGCGACGAGCGTCCGGTCAGGACCGCTTCGGCCCCGGCCTTCATCGCCTCGACGATGCGGGTGTCTTCCGCCGGGTCTTTCGCCCACGCCATTTCGCCCCGCGTGAACAGGTCGAAGCTTTCGTCGCCGACCTGAAGCGTGACGGTCGAGCCGTCAGCAAAGGGATAGCCGCCGGTGAAGGACACCTGGCCCGCCACGTTCGAGTTCGGGATGTACGATACGAACAGCAGGATGTCGCCGCGGCGCACAGCCACGACACGCCCGTCACGCGTGTTCACCGTTTCCTTGGGGCTGGATACACTCCAGCATTGCGCCGGGTCCTGAGCCTCGAACACGCTCCAGTCCGTGTGAGCGGCCACACGATTTCGGGATTCCTGCGCATCGACACTCAGCGGCGTCATCAGAATCGCGGCGCACAGTGCGCCGAGACCAAGACCTGATTGCATTCGTCTCACAGCCTCCAGCCGTTTCATACTGCCTCTCGCTGCCGCCGGCAGTCCGTCTCGCGTGACCTTCATGGGCGGGCATGCGATATTCAATCAACTGGCAGGACGATAACGGAAAACTGCCGATCTGTGAAAGGGCCGGCAGCGGAAAATCGCGCAGGCTTGAAGGAAAAATGATGAAAGAAGCAGAAGCCCTCGTCGAAGTCTGGCGTGGCGAGTTGTTGGAATCGTCTCATTTGGGGCATGCGGTGGTCTGTGATTCCACCGGCGCGATCGTCGAAGCGTGGGGCGATCCGGACCGGATCATCTATCCGCGGTCCTCGGCGAAGATGATCCAGGGCCTGCCGCTGGTCGAAAGCGGCGCCGCCGATGCGGCTGGTCTGGGCACCGAACACCTTGCCCTGGCCTGCGCGTCGCACCAAGGCGCGCCCGAACACACCGAACGGGTCGAGCGCTGGCTGTCGGACCTTGGCATGACCGACGCCGACCTGCGATGCGGCGAGGAATTTCCCCGCGACGAAGAGACGGGCCACGCGATGATCCGGGCGCACGCGCAGCCTTGCCAGTGGCACAACAACTGTTCCGGCAAGCATTCCGGCTTCCTCACGCTGAACCGTCATCTTGGCGGCGGGACCGAGTATGTCGAGATCGACCACCCGGTGCAGAAAGCCGCGCGCGATGCGTTCGAGGAGGTCACCGGGATGGACTCGCCATGCTACGGCATCGACGGCTGCGCCGCGCCGAATTTCGCAACCTCTGTGCATGGTCTGGCGCGGGCGATGGCGCGGTTCGCGGCGGCAGGGCAGGGCGGTGGCGTGCGTGATGCGGCGGCGGCCCGTTTGCGGGATGCGATGATGGCGCATCCAAGCCTTGTCGCCGGACAGGGGCGCGCCTGTACCGAACTGATGCGGGCGCTTGACGGTCGCGGTGCGTTGAAGACCGGGGCAGAGGGTGTTTTCGTGGGCATCCTGCCGGAACTGGGCATGGGAATTGCGCTGAAGATCGCCGACGGTGCGACCCGTGCGAGCGAATGCGCGCTGGCGGCGATTCTGGTCCGGCTGGGTGTGCTTGACCGCAATCATCCGGCGACGATCAAGCGGATGAACCCGCCGATCCCGAACCGCCGGGGCATGACCACCGGAGAGATCAGGCCCGCGCCTGTCCTGGTTTAGAAACGAATATTCCGCGTGACGGGCTGGATCAGTCCGTCACGAAGGCGTCGCGGGCGTATCCCTGAAGGAACAGCAGCGCGGTCAGGTCGCCGTGGTTGATGCGCAGGTCGCATTCGGCCTGCACCGCGGGCTTGGCGTGCAGGGCGACACCGGTTCCGGCAAGCGTCAGCATGCCAAGATCGTTCGCCCCGTCGCCCACCGCCAGTACGTCACTTTCGGAAATACCAAGCTGCGCCGTGCGTTCCTTGAGCGCCTGCACCTTGGCGTCGCGGCCGAGGATCGGCTCGGCCACGGTTCCGGCCAGTGTGTCATTGTCGACGATCAGGGTGTTGGCGCGGTGCGCGTCCATGCCCAGCGTCTCGGCCACCTGCGCGGCGAAGGCGGTGAAGCCGCCCGAGACCAGCATCGCGAAAGCGCCGTTCGCCTTCATCGTGGCAACCAGTGTGCGACCGCCGGGCATATAGGTAATCCGCTCGGACAGGACCTTGTCGATGATCGACACCGGCAGACCCTTCAGCAGCGCGACACGTTCCTTCAGCGCGCCCTCGAATTCCAGTTCGCCGTTCATCGCGCGGGCGGTGATCCCGGCAACCTGCTCTCCGACGCCGGCCTCGGCGGCCAGTTCGTCGATGCATTCCTGCTGGATCAGGGTCGAATCCATGTCCGCCAGCAGCATCTTGCGGCGCAGGTCGCCTGCGGGCTGAACCAGAAGATCGACACCCTGCTGCTGGAAGCTGTCCCAGACATCCCAGCGATTCGCGGGGGTTTCGGGAATGTCGAACGCGGCGGCCTCGGTGGAGGACAGAACGCGGATCTCGCCGCCGCCCCATGCGTTGCGCAGGGCCGAGACGGCGGCGCCATCCAGCCTGCCAGGGGCGGAGATCAGGGTTACGGTCTGCATGTCGGCGCCTCCGGTTCGGGAACGGGCGCCATTAATCACGGCGCGGGGCGACAACCAAGCCCCTTAGTGAAGCGAGGCTTCCAGAAGAATGCGGCGGATGAACAGCGCCTTTTCCTCTGCATACTCGGTCCGGCTGGCGCGCTGGGCGATGCCGTATTTCAGCGCGGCGTAGGCGTGGGCGACCTTGGGATCGCGCCGCAGAACGTCGCGGAACACGATCTGATCGCGCATCGCCGGATCGTCGGGGTGGTAAAGATGCAGGTTGTGGGTGCGGACGTCCTCGTCCCGCAGGCGGACGAACAGCCGCCCGCTGCGATGCCCGCGATCCACATAGCCCAGGTCTTCCAGCGAGCCGGCGGTGTCGTCGTGATCGGCCTCGGGAACGGCGACCGCGATGTCGATGATCGGTTTCGCCATGAGGCCGGGAACAGAGGTGCTGCCGATATGCTCGATTTCCGCCTCGGGCGACGGGATGGCCTCGCGCAGCATCTCGCGCTCGGCCTGGAACAGCTCCGGCCAGCGTTCGCGATACGGTACATGCACCAAGGTGCCATGGCGCAGGCCGATGGCGCTGTGTTGCGTCTCGATCATGTTCAACCCATTGCGCCCGTGGAAGGCGCCCCAAGGCCCACTTAACGCAAATTTCCCGGGTGTGAAGCAGAAGGAGGCTTGTCGGCGAAGTTACGTCACTGTAAATCCGGCCGTGGGACACCCCTCCCCAACGAGGGGCGTATATCTGGAAGGATATCCATTGATGGATACGAATCACCCGGCAACGCGGCCGGCTAACCCGCGTTTCTCTTCTGGCCCCTGTGCCAAGATCCCCCACTTCGAACTGAATATGCTGTCGGACGCCGCGCTTGGCCGTTCGCATCGCGCCAAGGTCGGCAAGGAAAAGCTGAAGGCCGCGATCGAAGGCACGCGCGAGATTCTCGGCATTCCGGACGATTACCGCATCGGTATCGTCCCCGCCTCTGACACCGGCGCCGTCGAGATGGCGATGTGGTCGCTGCTGGGCGAGCGCAAGGCGACCATGGTTGCATGGGAAAGCTTCGGCGCAGGCTGGGTGACCGATGTGGTCAAACAGCTGAAGATCGACGCCGATGTGAAAACCGCCGACTACGGCAAGATCGTCGACTTCGCTGAAATCGACTTTGACACCGACGTCGTCTTTACCTGGAACGGCACGACTTCGGGCGTGCGTCTGCCGAATGGCGACGCGATCCCCGCCGACCGCGCAGGCCTGACCATCTGCGACGCCACCAGCGCCGCCTTCGCGCAGGACCTGCCGTGGGACAAGCTGGATGTGACCACCTTCTCTTGGCAGAAGGTGATGGGCGGCGAGGCCGCGCACGGGATGCTGATCCTGTCGCCGCGCGCCGTCGAGCGTCTCGAGTCCTACACCCCCGCTTGGCCGCTGCCGAAGATCTTCCGCCTGACCAAGGGCGGCAAGCTGATCGAGGGCGTCTTCGTGGGCGAGACGATCAACACCCCGTCGATGCTGGCCGTCGAGGATTACCTCGTCGCGCTGGAATGGGCGAAGAAGATCGGCGGTCTGCCCGAGCTGATGAAGCGCGCGACGACCAACGCGAAGATCCTTTGGGACTTCTGCGACCGGCACGACTGGCTGGCCAACCTTGCCGAGGATCCGGCGACGCGGTCGAACACCAGCGTTTGCCTGAAGTTCACCGACGACCGCATCAAGGACGGCGCGGCCTTCGCCAAGGCGGTGGCCAAGAAGCTGGACGACTACAACGCGGCCTACGACATCGGCGCCTATCGCGATGCGCCCGCGGGTCTGCGGGTCTGGTGTGGCGCCACGATCGAGGCGGCCGACGTCGAGAAGCTGACGCTGTGGCTGAAATGGGCCTTCGAGGCCTGCCTCGAGGCGCAGGACTGATCGGGGGGATGGGGTCGAACCCCATCCTACCTGTCCCGGCCCGCGTCGGGACCTTGTGCTGACTTCCAAGAATACAAAGGCCCCGGATCCGGTCCGGGGCATGTTACCTCACTCATCAAAGGACCACGAAAATGGCTCCCAAGGTACTCGTATCCGACAAGCTGTCGGAAACCGCCGTTCAGATCTTCCGCGATCGCGGCATCGACGTCGACTTCATGCCCGAACTCGGCAAGGACAAGGACAAGCTGGCCGAGGTGATCGGCAAGTATGACGGCCTTGCCATCCGCTCGGCCACCAAGGTGACCGCGAAGCTGCTGGAGACCGCCGACAACCTGAAGGTCGTCGGCCGCGCCGGTATCGGCACCGACAACGTCGACAAGGAAGCGGCGTCGAAGAAGGGCGTGATCGTCATGAACACGCCGTTCGGCAACATGATCACGACGGCCGAGCACGCCATCGCGATGATGTTCGCGGTCGCGCGTCAGATCCCCGAGGCCAGCGCCTCGACCCACGCCGGCAAGTGGGAGAAGTCGAAGTTCATGGGTGTCGAGCTGACCGGCAAGACGCTGGGTGTCATCGGCGCCGGCAACATCGGCGGCATCGTCTGCGACCGCGCCCGTGGCCTGAAGATGAAGGTCATCGCCTACGATCCCTTCCTCGGTCAGGAGAAGGCCGACAAGATGGGCGTCGAAAAGGTCGAGCTGGAAGAGCTGCTGAAGCGGTCCGACTTCATCACCCTGCACGTCCCGCTGACCGACCAGACCCGCAACATCCTGTCGAAGGAAAACCTTGAGAAGACCAAGAAAGGCGTGCGGATCATCAACTGTGCCCGCGGCGGTCTGGTCGACGAGGAAGCGCTGGCCGATCTGCTGAAATCCGGCCACGTCGCTGGCGCTGCCTTTGACGTGTTCAAGGAAGAACCCGCGACCGAGAACCCGCTGTTCAACCTGCCCAACGTCGTCTGCACCCCGCACCTTGGCGCGTCGACCACCGAAGCGCAGGAGAACGTGGCGCTGCAGGTGGCCGAGCAGATGTCGAACTACCTGCTGACCGGCGCCGTCGAGAACGCGCTGAACATGCCGTCGGTGACCGCCGAGGAAGCCAAGGTCATGGGTCCGTGGATCAAGCTGGCCAGCCATCTTGGCGGCTTCGCCGGGCAGCTGACCGACGAGCCGATCGAGGCGATCAACATCCTGTTCGACGGCAACGCGTCGGAACTGAACGTCGCCGCGCTGACCACCGCCGTTCTGGCGGGGATCATGAAGTCCACGAACCCCGATGCGAACATGGTCTCGGCCCCGGTCGTCGCCAAGGAACGCGGCATCGACATCGCGACCACGACGCAGACCAAGTCGGGCATCTTCGACGGCTACATGAAGCTGACCGTCGTTACCCCGACCCGCGAACGGTCGATTGCCGGGACGGTGTTCAGCGACGGCAAGCCGCGCTTCATCCAGATCAAGGGCATCAACATCGACGCCGAGGTGGGCGAGCACATGCTGTACACCACCAACAAGGACGTGCCGGGCATCATCGGTACGCTGGGCGGCACTCTGGGCTCGAACGGTGTGAACATCGCGAACTTCACGCTGGGCCGCTCGCATCTGGGTGAGGATGCCATCGCGCTTCTGTACCTTGACGAGCAGCCGCCGGAAGACGTCCTGCAAAAGCTGAAAGACACCGGCCTGTTCCTGCAGGTGCGTCCGCTTCAGTTCGACGTGGCCTGATGCGTCTTTACGCCATCGGCGACATTCACGGGCAGCGCGAGATGCTTCGCGCTGCCCACTCCCGGATCGAGGCGGACCGCGCCGCCTGCGGCGATGCCGACGCGCCGCTGATCCACCTGGGCGACCACACCGACCGCGGGCCTGACTCGCGCGGGGTGATCGACGACCTGCTGGCCGGGATGGGGGCAGGGCGACCGTGGCGCTCGATCCGTGGCAACCATGACCAGCTGTTTCTCGACTTCCTGTCCGTGCCCGATGCGGACGATCCGCGCTTTGGCAAGGCGGACTGGTGGCTGCAACCCAACCTTGGGGGCGACACCACGCTGGGGTCCTACGGGGTCGAAGTGACGGCGGATTATGACTTCTTCCAACTTCAGGCGCAGGCCCGCGCAGCGGTGCCGGAGGCGCATGTGCGGTTTCTCGACACGCTGCCGCTGACCTACGAGACGCCGGATCTGTTCTGCGTGCATGCGGGTGTCCGGCCGGGTGTGCCGTTCGACCGGCAGAAGAAGGAAGACCTGATCTGGATCCGCGAGGATTTTCTGTGGGACGAACGGGATCACGGCAAGCTGGTGGTCCACGGGCACACCCCCGCCGATGTGCCCGAGAACCACGGCAACCGGGTCGATCTGGACACGGGCGCCGGCTATGGGCGCCCGCTGACCGCCGCCGTGTTCGAGGGGCGCAACGTGTGGGTTCTGACCGACGACGGCAGGGTTCCGCTGCCCCCGGTTTAGTCCGGGGCAGCCTTCCCCCTTGCAGACTCGGGGTCCGCGGCGTATATGCCCCTCAACAGCGGCGCTTCGGCTTCCACCCCCGAGGCTCCACCGGACAAGTATGAACGGGCCGCGCGCCCGTTTTTTCGTATCTGGAACCTGAATGTCTGACCTTATCGCCAAAGCCCCCATCGACCGCCGGCTGGCCGAAATTCTGACCCCGATCATCGAGGGGATGGGATTCGAGCTGGTGCGCGTGCGTCTGCTGGGCGGCAAGACGAAGACGGTGCAGGTGATGGCCGAACGTCCCGACGGCGGGATCGAGGTCGACGAATGCGCCGACATCTCGAATGCGATCAGCGCGGTTCTCGATGTCGAGGACCCGATCGACGACAACTATACGCTTGAGGTGTCGAGCCCCGGCATCGACCGCCCGCTGACCCGGCTGAAGGACTTCGACACCTTCGAGGGTTACGAGGCCAAGCTGGAAACGACCGAACTGATCGACGGCCGCCGCCGCTTCAAGGGTGTGCTGGCGGGGACCGAGGGCGACGAGGTTCTGGTGAGCCTCGAAGACCAGGGCGAAGAGGTCACCATCGGGCTGAAATTCGACTGGCTGAGCGACGCAAAGCTGGTGCTGACCGACGAACTGATCCGCGAGATGCTGAAACAGCGCAAGGACGCCGGCATCGTGGACGAGAGCAAATTCGACGAGATCGAGACCGATAGCGGGTCCGAAGAGGAGTAAGAAGACATGGCCATTACTTCCGCCAACCAGCTTGAGCTGCTGCAGACCGCAGAGGCCGTCGCGCGCGAGAAGATGATCGACCCCGGCCTTGTGGTCGAGGCGATGGAAGAGTCGCTCGCCCGTGCCGCCAAGTCGCGCTACGGCTCGGAGATGGACATCCGCGTGTCGATCGACCGCAAGACGGGCAAGGCCACCTTCACCCGCGTCCGCACCGTGGTCGAGGACGAGGAACTGGAGAACTACCAGGCCGAGCTGACCGTCGAGCAGGCGAAGCAGTACCTCGACAACCCGCAGGTCGGTGACACCATCGTGGACGAGGTTCCCCCCGTCGACATGGGCCGGATCGCGGCGCAGTCGGCCAAGCAGGTGATCCTTCAGAAGGTCCGCGAGGCCGAGCGGGATCGCCAGTTCGAGGAATTCAAGGACCGTGCCGGCACCATCATCAACGGTGTCGTCAAGCGCGAGGAATACGGCAACGTCATCGTCGATGTGGGCCGTGGCGAAGCCATCCTGCGCCGGAACGAGAAGATCGGCCGCGAAAGCTATCGCCCGAACGACCGTATTCGCTGCTACATCAAGGATGTCCGCCGCGAACCGCGCGGCCCGCAGATCTTCCTGTCGCGCACCGCGCCGGAATTCATGGCCGAGCTGTTCAAGATGGAAGTGCCGGAAATCTACGACGGCATCATCGAGATCAAGGCCGTGGCCCGCGACCCGGGTTCGCGCGCGAAGATCGCCGTGATCAGCTATGACAACTCGATCGACCCCGTCGGCGCCTGTGTCGGTATGCGCGGTTCGCGCGTGCAGGCCGTGGTGAACGAACTGCAGGGCGAAAAGATCGACATCATCCCGTGGAACGAAGACCAGCCGACCTTCCTTGTGAACGCGCTGCAGCCGGCCGAAGTGTCGAAGGTCGTTCTGGACGAGGAAGCCGAGCGCATCGAGGTCGTCGTGCCCGAGGATCAGCTGTCGCTGGCCATCGGCCGCCGCGGTCAGAACGTGCGTCTGGCGTCGCAGCTGACCAATCTCGACATCGACATCATGACCGAGGCCGAGGAATCGGCGCGCCGTCAGGCCGAGTTCGAGGAACGCACCAAGCTGTTCGTCGACACGCTGGACCTGGACGAGTTCTTCGCCCAGCTGCTGGTGTCGGAAGGCTTCACCAATCTTGAAGAAGTGGCCTATGTCGAGCTGGACGAACTGACCGTCATCGACGGTGTCGACGACGACACCGCGAACGAGCTTCAGGCCCGCGCCCGCGACTTCATCGACGAACAGAACCGCAAGGCGCTGGAACACGCCCGCGAACTGGGTGTCGAGGACAGCCTTGTGAACTTCGAGGGTCTGACACCGCAGATGGTCGAGGCTCTGGCACTGGACGATGTGAAGACACTGGAAGACTTCGCGACCTGCGCCGACTGGGAACTGGCCGGTGGCTGGACCACCGAGAACGGCGAGCGGAAGAAGGACGACGGTATCCTCGAGAAGTTCGACGTCTCGCTGGAAGAAGCGCAGGACATGGTGATGACCGCCCGCATTCAGCTGGGCTGGGTCGATCCGGCAGAACTGGAAGCCGACGAGGAAGAGCTCGAGGACGAGCTGGGTGAAGACGCCGACGAAGATGGCGAAACCGCTCAGGAGGCCGGGGCCTGATCTCAGGCCCCGGAGGCGCCGGATGGCTCGAGGCGGCCAACCGAAAGACCGCGATGCGGGGCCCGAGCGGCGCTGCATCTCCACGGGAGAGGGTCAGCCCAAGGAAGGGCTGGTCCGCTTTGTTGTTGGGCCGGAAGGGCAAATTGTCCCCGATGTCCTTGAAAAACTGCCCGGACGGGGTATCTGGGTAAAGTCTGACCGGTCCGCCCTGGATCACGCCGTGAAGAAACGGCTGTTTGCCCGGGCCGCCAGACAGGCTGTTACCGTTCCGGACACGTTGGCCGACGAGGTCGAACGACAGGTCACCCAGCGGGTGATCGACCTGATCGCGATGGCGCGCAAGGCGGGCCGGGCCGTGGCGGGCTACGAGAAGGTCAAGAGCTGGCTCGATACCGGAGAGGCCGTGGTGCTGATCCAGGCCTCCGACGGATCCGAGCGGGGCAAGAGCAAGCTGAAGGCGCCGGAGGGCGAAGAGTCCTTTGTGGGTGTGCTTTCGGCGCATGAATTGGGTTTGGCTTTCGGGCGCGAACATGTGATACATGGCGCGCTTGCGACTGGCGGACTCACGAGACGTGTAGTAGAGGAAGCCGCGCGGCTCTCTGGCCTGCGCAGGACGAACGGGGGTAACGACGCCTCCGGAAAGGATTTGAAGACGCGATGAGCGATACTGACGGCAAGAAACCTCTTGGTCTGCGTGGTGGCCCGCGTTCTGGCAACGTGAAGCAGAGCTTCAGCCACGGACGGACCAAGAACGTGGTGGTGGAAACGAAACGCAAGCGCGTTGTCGTGCCGAAGCCCGGTGCCGCAGGCAAATCGTCGGGTGGCGGCAAGGACGGGGGTGATCCCTCGCGCCGTCCCGCGGGTATTTCGGATGCGGAACTCGAACGCCGCATGAAGGCGCTTGCCGCCGCGAAGGCCCGCGAGGCTGACGAGGCTAAGCAGCGCGAAGAAGACGAACGGCAGCGCGCGGAAGAGCGCGAGCGCCGGCGTGCCGAGATCGAGGCCAAGGAGCGCGAAGAGCGCGAGCGCGAGGAAGCTGCCAAGCGCAAGGCCGAGGAAGACGAGCGCCGCCAGCGCGAGGCCGAGGAAGCCAAGGCGAAAGCCGCGGCCGAACGCGCCAAGCCGAAGGCCGACAAGCCGGCCGCCGCTGCGCCCGCACCCGATCCCGCAGGCGAGGAAGCCCGCGCCGCGAAAGGCCCGAGCGGTCCCCGCAAGCCCGACCGCGAGCGCACGGAAAGCCGCGAGCGCCCGGCCAAGCGTGGCCGCGACGACGGCAACCGCCGGTCCGGCAAGCTGACGCTGAACCAGGCTCTGTCCGGTGGCGAAGGTGGCCGGCAGAAATCGCTCGCCGCGATGAAGCGCAAGCAAGAGCGTGCCCGTCAGAAGGCGATGGGCGGCGGCGACAGCCGCGAGAAGGTCGTCCGCGACGTGCAGGTGCCCGAGACCATCGTGGTGTCGGAACTTGCCAACCGCATGGCCGAGCGCGTCGCTGACGTGGTGAAAGCCCTTATGCAGAACGGCATGATGGTCACCCAGAACCAGTCGATCGACGCCGATACGGCGGAACTGATCGTCGAGGAATTCGGCCACAAGGTCGTCCGCGTGTCGGATGCCGACGTGGAACAGGTGATCGACACCGTCGAGGACAAGGCCGAGGACCTCAAGTCGCGTCCGCCGGTCATCACGATCATGGGCCACGTCGACCACGGCAAGACCTCGCTTCTGGACGCGATCCGGAACGCAAAGGTCGTCGCCGGCGAAGCGGGTGGCATCACGCAGCACATCGGCGCCTATCAGGTGAAGACGGACAGCGGCTCGCTGCTGACTTTCCTCGACACTCCGGGCCACGCCGCCTTTACCTCGATGCGTTCGCGCGGGGCTCAGGTGACGGACATCGTCGTTCTTGTGGTTGCCGCCGACGACGCGGTGATGCCGCAGACGATCGAGGCCATCAACCACGCCAAGGCGGCGGGTGTTCCGATGATCATCGCGATCAACAAGACGGATCTGCCGGCTGCCAACCCCGACAAGGTTCGGACCGATCTGCTTCAGCATGAAGTGATCGTCGAGAAGATGTCGGGCGAGGTGCAGGACGTCGAAGTCTCGGCGCACACCGGCAAGGGTCTGGACGAACTGCTTGAAGCCATCGCGCTGCAGGCCGAGATCCTGGAACTGAAGGCCAACCCGAGCCGCGCCGCCCAAGGTGCCGTGATCGAAGCGCAACTTGACGTGGGCCGCGGCCCCGTCGCCACCGTTCTGGTTCAGAACGGGACCCTGAAGCAGGGCGACATCTTCGTCGTCGGCGAACAGTGGGGCAAGGTGCGCGCGCTGATCAACGACAAGGGCGACCGCGTCAAGGAAGCCGGTCCGTCGGTTCCGGTCGAGGTTCTCGGTCTGAACGGCACGCCCGAAGCGGGCGATGTGCTGAACGTCGTCGAAACGGAATCGCAGGCTCGGGAAATCGCCGAGTACCGCGAGGACGCCGCGAAGGAAAAACGTGCCGCTGCCGGTGCCGCGACCACGCTGGACCAGCTTCTTGCGAAGGCCAAGGAAGACGAGAACGTGGCCGAGCTGCCGATTCTCGTGAAGGCCGACGTGCAGGGCTCTGCCGAAGCCATCGTTCAGGCGATGGAAAAGATCGGAAACGACGAGGTTCGCGTGCGGGTGCTGCACTATGGTGTAGGCGCCATCACCGAAACCGACGTGGGTCTTGCCGAAGCCTCGGGTGCTCCGGTCATCGGCTTCAACGTCCGTGCGAACGCACCGGCGCGGAACGCCGCGAACCAGAAGGGCGTCGAGATCCGCTATTACAGCGTGATCTACGACCTCGTGGACGACGTGAAGAAAGCGGCCTCGGGCCTGCTGGGCGCCGAGATCCGCGAGAACTTCATCGGCTACGCGCAGATCAAGGAGGTCTTCAAGGTCTCCAAGGTCGGCAACGTCGCCGGCTGCCTTGTCACCGAAGGTGTGGCCCGCCGCTCTGCCGGCGTCCGCCTTCTGCGCGACGACGTGGTGATCCACGAAGGCACACTGAAGACGCTGAAGCGCTTCAAGGACGAAGTGGCCGAGGTCCAGTCGGGCCAGGAATGCGGTATGGCCTTCGAGAACTACGAAGACATTCGTCCCAACGATGTCATCGAGATCTTCGAGCGCGAGGAAGTCGAACGCTCGCTGGCCTGATCGGCCACAGCTTTCAGGAATTCGGACGGGCCGGGGGAAACCTCGGCCCGTTTTGCTTTGCGAGATGCACGGGCGTCGCCATGGCCGCCCGCACCCCTTATCCCGTGGCTGACGCGGCAACTTGATTTCTCGCCTTGGTCAAATCGGTGCTACCATCGTTCAGGGAACCACGAGGAGGAGCGGGGTTTTGCTTGAACATGCGCTTGTTCTGGATGCGCTTGGGACGCCGATCCAGCATGGGTCCAAGACACGCTCGGCCGACTGGGACGAGGTTCAGGCTTTTTGCCGGTCCGTCTACATGCCCTATCGCGTGCGTCCGCTGGACCGGCTGTCGCGCCCGGACGCCACGATGATCTCGGCCAAGGCTGGTCAGGTGACGATGACGCGCTTTTCCTACGGCACCGGAATCTACCTTGATCAGTTCGATCCCGACGCGGGCAACATCCTTGTGCTGAATACCCTGCGCGGCGCTTTGGACCACCAGACCGACGGCGGCTCTGTCGAGACGGGGGCCGGAGAAAGCTTTGTCGTGGATTGCTCGCGCGCAGAGTATTGGCTGGAAGGCGATCCGGACCACATGCAGCTGAACCTGACGATCCCCCATCAGGTGATGGCGGACACCGCGGAACGCTGGTTCGGCTACATTCCGGATGACCGCCTTTGGACCTCGCGGGTGAAGATCGGCGGCCCGCAATCGGCGTGGTCGTCGTTGCTGGACTATGCGGCGCGGGCGATGACGCGGGCAGGGGCGGTTTCGGCCGACGCCGTGTTGGCGCGTCATATCGAGGAAATTCTCTGCGTTGAACTTCTGCGGCACTGGGCCAGCGCGGCCGGGCTGAAGCTGGAAGACGGCGCCCGAAGCGCCGCGCCCAGCTATGTTCGCCGCGCCGAAGAGATCATGGAAGCCGAGGCCCGCGAGGCGCCCACGATCGGAGAAATCGCGCAGCGGGTCGGTGTCTCGGCCCGGACGTTGTCGGGCGGATTCCGGCGGTTCCGCGGCCTGTCGCCCCGCGACTTTCTGGCGGCGCGCCGGTTGGAGGGTTTCCGTGCCGATCTGGAACGGCTTCCGCCCGACCGGACCGTGACCGGGATCGCGGCTGATTGGGGCTTTGCCAATTTCGGCGCGTTGGCGGGCCGCTATCGCGAAAGGTTCGGCGAGTTGCCGTCGCAGACGCGAGCCAACAGCGTCGGCACGGCCCGGCCACACTGACTCTGCTTCCGAAACGGAACAGACCCTTCCGATTGCGGACGGCGCGAACCGCCAGACAGCGGCATCTTTCCTTCCACCTGTTCAAGGGAGGAAAACATGAAAGACATCATCACATCCGATATCCAGTCCCGCTGCGACGCCGTGCTGAAAGAGGTGACACGCGGCGCGTCCCGCGTGCCGGGCGTTGTCGCCATGGTGACGGACCGCCGTCAGGATATTTACGCGGGCAGCTTCGGCGAGCGGCGTCTGGGTGGAGATCCGATGACCGAGGATACGGTCTTTGCCATCTTCTCGACCACCAAGGCCATAGCCGGAACCACCGCCCTGCAATGCGTGGAAGAGGGATTGCTGGATCTGGACGCCCCGGCGCGGACCTACGCTCCCGCCATCGGAGAGCTTCAGGTGATAGAGGGTTTCGATGCCGACGGCTCGCCCCGGCTGCGCGCGCCGAAGACCGACGTCACGACCCGACAGTTGATGCTGCACACGGCGGGCTTTGGCTATGACTTCTTCAACGAGGTCTACAAGCGCATGGCCGAGGAACACGGCCAGCCCTCTGTCGTCACGGCCAGCCGCGCCGCGATCGAAACGCCCCTGCTGTTCGATCCGGGGACCAAGTGGGAATACGGGACCAACATCGATTGGGTCGGTCAGGTCGTCGAGGGAATTCGCGGCAAGCGACTGGGAGAGGTGATGCGCGAGCGTGTGTTCGACCCCCTTGGAATGGACGAGATCGCCTTTACCCGCACCCCGGCCATGAAACAGCGCACCGCGACGATTCACGCACGTGAAGACGATGGCGGCCTGACGCCGATGGACGGTTTCGCGCTGCCGGATAACCCGGATGTCGATATGGGCGGTCACGGCCTTTACGGCACGGTGCCCGAGTACATGAAGTTCATCCGCATGTGGTTGAACGACGGGGATGGTCCGCAGGGCCGTGTTCTGAAGCCGGAAACAGTGGACTGGGCCGTGAAAGGAGCGTTGGTGCCACCACAGAAGGTGACGATGCTGCCGGGCGTGATCCCGTCCCTCTCGAACGACGCCGAGTTCTTTCCCGGGCTGGAAAAGGACTGGTCCTACACGTTCATGGTCAACGACGCCGAGGCGCCCACGGGCCGGCCCGCAGGCTCGATCGGTTGGGCGGGGCTGGCCAACAGCTATTACTGGATCGACCGGCAGAACGGGATCGGCGGTTATTGGGCGACGCAGATCCTGCCATTCGGCGACGGGGTCTCGTTCCCCGGCTACATGGATTTTGAAAGCGCGGTCTATGCGGCGATGAAAAGCGCCTAGGCGTCCCCCGAAATCCGCGATGCGTTGAAAAGGAAAGGGGCGGATGAACCGCCCCTTGTTCCGTCGCCGATGTTTACACCAGCTTGAGCTGTTTCTTCTTCGGCGCGCTGCCCTGTTCGGCCTTCCATTCCCGGAAGGCCTCCCAGTGTTCCAGAAGCATGGTCAGGGTCTCGCCCCGGGTCAGGCCGCCGCGGCGGCCCTTGGCGATGTTGCGCAGCGACAGGATCGGGTTGTCCTTGTCGAGGTTGGCGCCGTATTCGATGCCGTCGAGGAACTCTTCACCCAGCGCGGCGTGTTCGCGCATCACGCGGTAGATGAAGTAGGTCATCACACCGGACGAGCCGATTTCGGTCATGCCGCGACGGCGCGAGCGGGCGAAGCCCTTGGAGATATCCGGATGCTTGTCCAGCGTCGCAAGGATCTCGGTCGCCGAGGGGCTGTTACCGCTGCCGGTCAGGGGCAGGTTGTTGTCCTCTTTCCACTGCAGTTTGGCGGCGGCGGCCAGAACGCGGTCATCGACGCGGTTGCCGGCGCGGCGCACGGTGCGCTTGGCGTGGGTGTCGAAGGTCGCGAAGGCCTCTTCCGGGATGCCGGTCGCGATCGGAACCTCGATCGGCGCATCCGCCGCGATGATCGCGTGCAGACGGTGCTGACCATTCAGAAGTCGCGGCGCGTCGTCGTTGGCGGCAGCCATCGGATCGCCGGTAAAGCAGATCGGCTGCGCGTTCAGCATCCAGTTGCCGTTGAGGATGTCGCGTTTGATGACGTCGATGTGGTTCTTCTGGACCTTGCGGTTGCCCGAGTTGAACTGCATCCACTCGCGCGCCAGATCCGGGGTCACGGTCATCATGCGGACGCGCTCGCGGCCTTCGTCGCTTTGGGCGCCCTTCAGGATTTCCTCGTCGGTGCGGCCGCCGAATTCATCGGTGGCCGACGACGTGTCGAACCGGCCTTCGCGCAGGCCCGGATACCCGTCGACCAGCGGCAGGCCAAGGTTGGCGGGCGCATGTTCGCGCAGCGCTGCGCGCGAGATGGGGTGACCCTCGTCATCCATCGGAGTGGCGCCGAAATCTTCTTTCCAGGCGTAGTGCTGGGTGATCTTGCGGCCGCTGACGTGGTCGTTGAAGGCAAGGATCGACAGCGCCAAAGCATTGTCGACGGGCAGGGGCAGGCCGTTCTGTTCCAGAACATTGACCTGCATGCAGAACATGCCCGCCGGGGTGTCGAGACCAGACGTCCGGTCCGGCCCGATTTCGCGCAGGAAGGTCAGCAACTCGGCCCGCAGACCGGCCCGCAGCGCCATGAAGGCCAGCACGGGCCGCGCCGTCGAGTGCAGGCGGCTGCCGCGGGTGTTCTCGGCGATGTCACAGGCTTCTTCAAGCTCGGGGTTGGCCGACAGGACGCGGTCGTAACGCGACCAGCTGATCGGAAGGTTCTCGCGTCCGAGGCTGCCGTTCTCGATCCGGATCAGCTTGGACATGGTGCGGACCACCTTGCCCGCGTTACGCACGCCGCGGCTTTCAAGCACGCCCTGATAGGACCGGCGGCGATGCTGGTCGATGGTATGAAGCGTGTCGGCCCGGACGTTGCGGGCGACAATAGTCTGGAACGCGACGCCGGCCTTGATGCAGGCGTTCAGGCGCTGGATGCCGTCGATGACGCGGCCGGTCTCATCCAGAATGATCGGCTGGCCGTTCAGGATCCACGCGCCGTTGGTCATTGCCTGCGCGTAGGTCGAGATGGCCTTCTTGTCCTCGACGGGGTTCACCGCCGTTTCAAGCAGACGAGAGGCGCGTTCCGGCGTGATCTCTTCAACGTCGAAGGTCAGGCGGGCCGCTTCCTTCGTTGTCGGAGCGGTGGCGCGGCGTTCGGCGCTTGCGGTGCCTTTGACTGTCGTCATGCCGTTGCCCTTTCGATCATGTCGGCCGCGTGGGGCCGCTTGCAGAGCCTCGTGTCAGACGCGCCGGGCAGGACCGCGAGGGCCATGTGCGACGGGCGTCGTTTGAAATTGCACGTGTTCCGGATCATTGCGTTCAGTACCATTGAAAAACTCACACCACGATATTCGCATACCATACAGCAACGTGCTGCACATGATTAATACTATTTCGCATTTCGCGTCCTCGCAAGCCAAAATTCTGCCTTATTTGAAATTCTCGCAGAATTCGCGTGGTGCTTCGTCGGTTGGATTCCCGCAAAGGTAGCGCGAAATGATTCAGGTTACCTGAGTGATTTCTCCGATCGGCAGTTTTTCGCCATTCCGGATACAACCAGAGGTTTCCGGACCGATCATCCCCCCTCGGAAACGGACCGGAAAATTTTTCGCACATCAATCGTTCGATCAAACGCGTTCACCGAACACAATCCGGACACAATCTAGGGGTTGCTGCGGCTTTGACCACACAACTGTGGTTAATGCGCCGATCTGTGGATAAAATCCGAGAAATGCACAGGGATACTGATTTGAGCTTCAAGCATGTCATGCGAGAGTCGATTTCGGAGACACACTTTAAAAGCGAATCCGGAGCTCGCCAAAAAGAGCGAGACGCCGGGTTCCTCAAAGACCGAGATGACAGTGACACAAACACAGACGGAAGAACTCCGCACCGCCCAGCTATTTGCGATTAACCGGGATTGTTCCCCTCGCAATGCCGGCCTGGGCACCGATGACCTCAAGGGCGCACGCCTGTTGAAGGTCGGCCACCACATCAGGGAATTCTGCCAGCCGCTTTCTAATTTTCTCAACCGCGGGCTGCCCGTGGGCCAGGTTCCGCTGCCGGCGATCGACCTTACATTCCTTGCGCTCGATGCGCTGACGGAAGCCGAGGCGCGTCGCGACGGGCCCGGTTGGAAAGCCGTTTCCGGGCGTGTCACCGTCGCGGAAGGAACCGGCGCGCTCTACCGGCGCGGGTTCTGGCTTGAAAGTGCCGACGGCCGCATTCTTGATCTCAACCGTGCGGACGCGCCGGACGGTGTTCGTGTCGCCCGCGCCCAACGCAGCCTTATTTCCGAATACCGGACCGAGGCGCCGCTGTCCGCGCGCAAGACCAGCGTCCTACTGGACATTTGGCGTGGGACGGCGCCTGGCTACACCGAATTCGCGTCGCAGGACGATATGAAGCGCGGCTATGCGAGAATGAAACGCGAAGTTTCCGATATCCTGATCCTGGGATCCGTCCGGACAGCTTGCTGATCCGGGCTTAACCGAACCAGACCCGCTGATCGCCGGAATCGATGTGCACGAACCGTCCGCGGTAGTGCCCGGTTCCGCCGATCTGCAACCACTGGGCATAGCGCGCCACGTTCGCGACGTCGCCACCCTTCACCACGAAATCGATCGCGCGGGCGCGCGTGTGGAACGAGTTGACCGCCGCGCCGTAGCCTTCCGCCCGCAGCAGGTCGTTCGTCCGCTTGCTGCGATAGCCGGAATTCACCTGAATCTCGCCGGTCAGACCGTCGCGCAGGGCGGCGGTGCGCATCGCGGCAAGCGCCCAGTACAGCCGGACGTCCATCTGAACCACCTGCTTCTGCCGCCAGTCGCGCAGAAGGTAGTTGATCGTCTGCAACCCTTTCAGGTCGTACCCCGAGGTGCCGAAGAACATGACACGTTCCCGTTCATCGGTGTTGGGGTTGTAGAGGTCGAGGTACGGTTCGATGAACGGCACAAGTTTGTCGAGGCGACTGTCGGTGCGGACCGGTGCGGGAATGTCCAGTCCGGCGGCAAAGGCGGGGATGCCCGGCGCCAGACCGAAGGCCGCGGTGGCGGCGACCTTGCCGATGAAATTACGTCGTGAGAGATTCATAACGTTTTTCGCATTCTATCCGCCGTTAAGTGGCCGATCTATTCGATCATCACTATGTCGCCGCTGCTGGCCATGGTGCCATCGGCAAGGTTCAGGATCTGCTGACCGCCGACGTAGGACACCGAGTTGACCGTGTCGCGGACATAGGTGTTGTACCCGCCGGTCGCGTCGGTGGCGGTCAGGGAAATCTGGTAGGTCCCGACGGGGGCGAGGTCGCCGTTGGCGTCGTAGCCGTCCCAAACCACATCGTTGATCACGCCGGTCGCAGTCGACAGGTCGCCGATGGTGCGCACGACGTTGCCGCTGGCGTCGGTGATGACCGCGCTGACCGCGCTTGCGGTTCCTTCAAGTTCATAGCCGAAGGCAAGCGGCATCCCTTCCGAGTGCAACGTGATGGTGTCGGACGGCACGGAAACGGTGCGGCCGATCAGCGAGGCTTCGGACATGGATGCGGTCAGCGCAAGGCTGGACCGAAGCTGCTCGAGCTGGGCGTTCATGTTCACCGACTGCTCGACCTGCGTCAGCGTCGCGATCTGCGAGACGAACTGGGTCGCGTCCATCGGTTCCAGAGGATCCTGGTTCTGAACCTGCGCGACCAGCAGGCCAAGGAAGGTTTCGTAGTCCTCGCCAAGCTGGGACAGCGTCGATTCCGAGGTGGTGGTTACGGTCGCGGCAGAGACGGTGCTGATGCTCATTGTCGGGTCCTCATGTCAGGATATCGAGGCCGCTCGAGACCCGTTTCGGGGTCGCGGCGGCGGCAGTTTCGACCGGCTCTTCGCCCGCGTCGTCGGCAAGGGGTTCGGACGTCTGATCGGACGTGTCGCCTGGTGCGTCCTGACCGTTCCGCCCGGCACCGGGCTGGAACAGGTCCATCGAAAGCGATCCGTTGGCGCCGTTGCCTTGAAACAGATGGGACAGCGCGCCGCGCTCGTTGCGCATCGCGTCCAGCACCAGCGGGTTCTGCACCCGCATGTCCACGTCCAGCCGTCCGTCCTTGGTGCGCTCGACCGAGATCTCGACGATCCCCATGCCGTGCGGTTTCAGGCGGATGGTGGTGGTTCCGGGCTCGGTCGGAAGCTGCGCGACCTGATCGACGACCTTCTGCACGATGGGCGATTTCGGTTGCGGCGCGGGTTGCGGGGTTTCCTGCGTAGGCGCCAGGGTCAGTTGCGCGACGGCGGCGCGGATCTGCGCGGTCGACAGCGTCTGTTCCACCGGTTGCGTTGTGGTGGACTGCACCTGCGGCGCCGGCGTTGCGGTGCGGGGGCGCGGTATCTCGGCGGCCTCGCCCGAGTCTTGCGTGGCTTCGGTGACGAGATCCGCGAAGGTGGGTTCGGCGCGGGCCGCTGCCTTTGGCTGCGCGGTCTCGGCGGAGGTCGGGATCTGCTGCACGATCTGCACCGGCTCCGAGGCCTTGGCGGCGCTGACCGGCGTCGCGGTCTTCTCGGCGGCTGCCCGCAGCGGCGCGATCTCCGGCATCTCGGCATCAAGAACCGGAAGCTCTGCATCGGCGTCTTCGGGAACGGGCTGTGGGCCGGGGGCGATCGGTGCGTCCGTGGTCTCGGGCAGGACGGTTTCTGGCGATATCGCTTGCGCCGGTTGCTGCGGGGCAGGGGTTTCCGCCGTGTCAGCCTGCAACTCTGGCGCGATGTCCGGCACCGGTTCGGGCGTCTCTTCCTTCGCCTGCGCCGGTCGGGACCGGAATTCACCGGACATGTCTATGTCGGTCCCGACCGGCCTGCTCGCCTCAAGTCCGTCTTCGCTCCGGACCTCTTTGGCCGCGCCGTCCTCTACTGACCCGTCTTCCGCGGGGGACTGCGTACCGGCTTCGTCTTCGATCTGCTCGTCGTCGCCTGTCTGTTCTGTTTCCTCGGATGCCTTCGCAGGCCCGGCCGCGGGTTTGTCCGCGGCGGGCTCTTCGCCAAGCAGCCGGCTGAAGCCGTCCGCGCCCGTTCCATCAGCCGAGCGGTCGCCAGCCGCCGCACGAGGCGGGGCAGAGGTCGGCAGGGTCGGAAGCGAAATGTCCATCAGGTCCCCGAATTCATGAAGTCGGCCGTGATCCCGCGACGCAGAAGGAAGGTCCGCATCCGCATCAAGGCCCGCTGTTCAGTTTTTCGCATTTTGCCGGCCAAACTGTCAAGCATCGCTTCGCCTGTACTGGTGTTCCGGTCGGCGGACAGCCGGTCACGGATCACCTGCGCTTCGGCCTCTGTCAGCGAGGACAGCGCAAGATCCAGCAACGCGCGCATCGCGTCGTCGGTTTCCTGCCGGACCAGCCCGGTGTCGGCGGCGGCCTGCGGTGACGCAAGTTCGTCCTGCATGTCGGTGATGTCGGTCGCCCGCATCGCCCCGCGCACCAGCGCGGCTTCATCCTCGGCCATCCGGCCGGACCGCGCATCGCGGGACTTGCGCTCGGGAATGCTGACCGAGCGGGCAATAAATGCGGCCTCGCGCGCCATGGCGGACCGCACGTAGCGCGTGGCGTAGGCAAAAAAGGGCACGTCCGGTTGCGGCACATAGTTGGGAAGACAGCGGATCATCGCCTCGACCCCGGCGGATACAAGATCGGCCTGATCCTGCGGATCGCGGGTCCGGCGGCGGGCCATCGCCTGAACGATCGGCAGGTTGTCTTCGACGACCTGACGCACTTCGTCATCAACGAGACCGGGCCAGACCGGCGCGACCGGTCCGTTCGGCGTGTGGATCGTGGAGCTGTCAAGCATCGGCGTCCCCGAAACAATCGGCGCCACGGCGCAGGATGGTCCACGGTTCCGGGTGGCCCAAACCCGTTCGCCCAGGACTCGGGCTGAACAGGGAATTGGCGTTTGCCACCAAGAACGGCGTTATGATCCTGATTCCGCGGCTCATGCGATAATCATTGCCAAGTTTTGCTTTTTTCGCAAGTTCGACGTGCTAAGGTCAGGCAAGTTGTCTTGGTTGAGTCCGGCCGCCTTGGTCCGAATCCGGAAAGTTTGAGTAAAATGTACCTGAAGAACGAACCGCACGTCGTCATCAAGCGACCGAAGAAGGTGACCAAAGGCCACCATGGAGGCAACTGGAAGGTTGCCTATGCTGATTTCATGACGGCGTTGATGGCGTTCTTCCTGCTGCTTTGGATCCTGTCCGGGTCCGACGAGGAACAGTTGCGCGGTCTGGCCGAGTATTTCACCCCGTCCGAGGTTCCGCTGGTCGAGATCAGCGGTCTTGGCGTCGTGATCGACGCGATAAAGGCACCGGAAAGCGAACCGGCCCCAGACGCCGAATCGATGCCGAAGGGCCCGGACGAGGTGGGTCAGCAAGAGGCCGACATCGCCGAAACCCGGACCGGTGCGGTGAACCCGTGGCTGGAGCTGGACAACGGATCGACCGAAGAGCCCCGCGTGGACGAACCGACCACGATGCTGACGGACCGTCTGGCTGAGGCGCTGGACCAGATCGAGGAAAGCTTCGCCGAGAAGATGGAACTGTCGGATCTGGCGGCGAACCTGCAGGTGACGGTGCTGGACGAAAGCATGATCGTCGAGGTTGTCGATCTTGGCGATCACCCGATGTTCCCGACCGGAAGCGCGAATCCCAGCGAAGACCTGCGCCTGATCCTGGCCGAGGTCGTGCCTGCGATCAAAGGGCTGCCGATGGACATCACCATCACCGGCCACACCGATGCTCACCCGTTCCGGGACGGCACCGAGTATGGCAACTGGGAACTGTCCGCCGACCGCGCCAACGCAACGCGGCGGCTTCTGCTGGACGAGGGAATCGCCGCCGCGCGGATCAAAAGCGTGACCGGCATGGCGGCTGTCGAGCCTCTGTACGCCGACGACCCCAACGATGCCCGGAACCGCCGCGTCACCATCGAGCTTCGCCTGCCCGGCACCGAGGAAGGGCCCGCGTCGAACTGACGGCGCGGTCGTTGTCCTGCGTGGCGGTAGGGATTGTTCCGGCACGCCCACGACCTGCCGAGCAATTCCGTCATGCCACGAGGGCGTCCCGGTCCAGAAAGACCGGGTGCAGCGCCGCGCGATACCAGGCAGCGTCTTCGTAAGACTGATGTTGGGAAGTCCGGTCAGATCCCGGTGGCGAACAGCGCGGCGTCTTCCAGTTCGATGGTCTCGAACCCATGCCCCGGCGCGATGGTGCTGACCGCACGGTTCATCGCCGGAATGACCTTGTCGCTTTGCCGGACAATGGGCATCGCGCCCGCGGTGGTCGCCAGCATAAGAGCAGCGTCGCGCAGGGCCTTGCCGTCAACGGACGACCCGTCGTTCGGCACCGCAACGCGGGCGTTGAACGTCATCGTGCCGCGTCCGGGGATGTTGACCGTCAGCGACTCCAGCAGGATCGAGGTTGTGGGAACGACGCGGTCGGGCGCTTCGGGGGGAAACAGGGTTTCGCCCGCCTTCTGGCCAAGGGCGAAACCGCCCCCGGCGCACCCCAACAGCAGGACCGCGACGAACGCGGTCCGCTTTGTCGGGCGTTTGAACACGGACGCCTTCAGACTGCCGGCACGGCTCATCTTGCCACCTGTCCCGGATCAGTAAGGCAGGACCACGTCCAGCATATCCTCGCCATAGCGGGGGGTCTGGACGCGGGTCAGCTGACCCTTGCCGCCATAGCTGATGCGCGCTTCGGCGATCTTGTCGTAGGGAATGGCGTTGGTCATGTCGACGTCGACCGGACGGATGATGCCCGCGACGCGCAACTCGCGCAGTTCGCTGTTCACCTTCACTTCCTGCCGGCCCGCGATCACGAGGTTGCCGTTGCCCAGACGCCGGATGATCATCACGGCGACCTTCAGCTTGATCTTCTCGTTCCGGGCGATGCTGCCGCGACCGCGCGAAGAGCTTTCGCCGGACAGGTCGATGATCGAGCCCGACGGCAGGTCATCGGCGTTGATGCCGGGCAGGATCGCATCCAGCTTGCTTTCGTAGCCAAGGAAGGTGGACCCGTCGATCTCGTTCCCCGAGGACCGCGACCGGCGGGATTCGTTCTCTAGCTCGGCCTCGTCGTCGATGTCGATCGTCACCGTCAGGATGTCCCCCACGCGCGAGGCGCGGTGGTCGCCGAAGAAACCTGTAGACCCCGTGCGCCACAGCGATGTCGCCTCGGCCCGGTCGGGCATGCGGACGGGCTCGGGTTCCGGCTGCGGAACATAGACGGTGTTCACCTCGGGCATCGTGGTCTCGTCCAGCACCATCGAGGTCAGTTCGGGGTCGCGGTGTTCCTTGTAGGCGGCGCAGGCGCTCAGGGTGAACGCGGCCAGCGTCAGGGTCATCGCGGGTTTGGGGGATTTCATACGCATGAGATTCTCTCAGATTTTCGCAATACTTGCGTGTGCGGTTGAAGTGCGGTGCCAAGGGGTCGGGTGCTGGGTCATTTGGCGGCCACCTCGACGACTCCCTCGCCGATGACGGTGGCCGACAGCGTGACGTGCGAGCCAAGGTTCACGACGCGCACGGCGTCACCGCGCGCCCCGTCTTCCAGCGCCTTGCCGGGCGCGCTTAGATCCAGCCCGCCGTTGGACAGGATGATCGTGACCTTCTCGCCGCGCGTGACGACGCGCGGCTCCGAGATCGACCCCGCCAGGATCGGCCGGTCTTGCAGAAGCACGCGGCGCGATTCCATGCCAAGGATATCCTCGGCATGACGAACGGCCCCGGCGGGCAGGGCGACCACGTTCATATGCACCAGCCGGAAATCCTGTTCCGTCAGCTTGACGCCCGCCGGAATGCGTCGGCGCGGCACGTAGGTCGGTACGGTCACCATGGCCTGACCCCGGAAGGTCAGGGTCAACCCGTCGACACCGATCACACGGGCGGCGAACAGACCGGACCGCGGATCGAAGGTGAAATCCTCTAGCCGAAGCGCGGTTTCCGGCAGGCCTTCGGGCAGGCGAAGGTCGATCCGGCCGTCAGCGGGGATCTCGCGTTCGTCCGAGGACAGCAGTTCCTCTTCGACAAGCACGGAAACGGGCGCGCCTTCGACAAGGTCGGTGACGGCCTGCGCGGTGCTGCCGGCGCAAAGCGCCAGCGCGGCGATGGCGGTGCGGAGGAGCGACGCGATCATGATCAGCGGATCTGGTTGGCCGTCTGCATCATCTCGTCCGCGGCCTTCAGGGCCTTGGCGCCCATTTCATAGGTGCGCTGGGCGGTGATGAGATCGGTCATCTGCTTGATCGGATCGACGTTCGAATTCTCGAGATAGCCCTGGCGGACGATGCCCACGGCTTCCTCGCCCGGAGGACCGACGAAAGGCTCGCCGGACGCGACGGTCTCAAGCAGCAGGTTGTTCCCGATGGGCTTCAGGCCCGCGTCGTTAATGAAGGTGGCAAGGTTCAGCTGGCCGATTTCCTCGGGCTCGATCGCGTCGGGGGTGTAGGCCAGCACAAGACCGTCCTGCGTAACCTCGACATCGGTGGTGTTCTCGGGGACCACCATCGCGGGCTCGATCAGGTTGCCGTCCAGCGTGACGATCTCGCCCTCGGGCGACAGCATCAGGCTGCCCGCGCGGGTATAGGCCTCGGTCCCGTCGGCGCGGGTCACGATGAAATAGCCGTCACCCTCGATGGCAAGGTCCAGTTGGTTGTCGGTCTGCAGCATGCCGCCCTGCGTGTTCAGCCGAACGACGCCTGCCGCCTGCACGCCAAGGCCAATGTCGACGCCAACCGGCCGTACCGTGCCGTCGGCGTTCGGTGCGCCTTCGCGCTGCATCGTCTGATAGATCAGATCCTGAAACACCGCGCGGCCGACCTTGAAGCCGGTCGTGTTGGCGTTGGCGATGTTGTTGGCGATGACATCCACGTTGACCTGTTGGGCCTGCATGCCGGTGGCGGCGATACCGAGAGTCTTCATCTACGTCTCCTTTATACTTTTTCGCAAATTGATGGGCGAAAAGGCATCATTCGGGGGCCAGCCGGCCAAGCGTCGTTTTCCGAAGCTCGTCAGTGGCAGAGGCAAGGTTCATGGCGCTTTCGTACTGGCGCTGGAATTCGATCAGCCGCGTCATCTCGCGGATCGGGTTCACGTTCGACTGTTCGACGAAACCCTGTGCCATGGTGGGTTCAAGCACCGGCATCAGGTCAACGACACCGCCGCGCGGGGCCAGCATGGCGCCGCCAAGCTGGTTCCAGTTGCCGATGTCGGTCGCTTCGAACACGCCGATCCGAGCGATTCGATCGCCGCGTTCGTCGGTGATCGTGCCGTCCTCGCCGATCTCGATATTGCCGGAGCCGGGCGGGATGTTGATCGGCGCACCGCCTTCGTCCAGCACGAAATCGCCTGCAACGGTGACCAGATCGCCCTGTGCAGACAGGGTGAAGCTGCCGCCACGGCCCAGCGCCGTCTGGCCGTTGGTGGTCATGAAGCCGAACCATCCGTCGCCGACCAGCGCCACGTCGAGCGGATTCGAGGTCTGCACCAGCGCGCCTTCGGTCAGGTCGGCATAGGTTCCCCGGTCGATGGCATAGGCCATGTCACGCATGTCGGTCTTCGAGTCGGTCTGGTGAACCATGCTTTCAAAGACCGGACCGACGGCACGAAAGCCGTAAGTGTTGGCGTTCGCGATGTTGTTCGCGGTCACGTCGGTCGCGCGCTGCAGCATCGCCGCACGTGAGATCGCGAGGTATCCGATGTTATCCATTGCGTCCCGTTCCTTTGGCCGAGTTCCCCGACCTGTTTTCAACGGCTGGTTGATTTGTGTTGATCAAAGCCGATGATGTGGACTATACATGATCTTGATTTTTCGCATAGCCCTGAAATGCGAAAAACTGAACATCGAGATACGAAGGCTCGGAATACGTTGAAGCAGATCGGTCTTTCCCTTGTTTCCTTGCGTGCGCGCTGCATCGTTGGCGGTGTGGCTCTTTTGTCGGCGGCGCTTGTCTGCGGCCCGGCGCATGCGGAAAGCGCCGATTCGCACGCCATGGTTCCGCCCGAGCCCGGCCTGACCCGGCTGGCGGGGTCTGACTTCTCTGCCGACCGCGCGGCGTCCGAGCAGGCTTTCGTTGACGCCCTGCCGGGCGCACGTGGCCGCGCCGCGCTGGATCACGCCCAGTTCCTGATTTCATGGATGATGCTGCCCGAGGCGCGCGGCTACATCGACTTTGCCGCCCGCACGCTGGAAGGGAAGGGCGACCTGCGGGACCGCATTCAGGCGTACCGCGCGCTGGTGTCGCTGCTGTCCGAAACTGATCCGCAGGCCGAGACGGTGGCGCTTCCGGAAAGCTGGCAGAACGATCTTGTCTGGCCGATCGTGGCCGAGATCCGGAACGGCGTACCGGTAGATGCGAACCTTATTCTGCAGGCGCTGGTCGGTCTGGAACGCCACAGCGGTCCGGTTGTGGCGCAGATCGTGCCGATGCTGTTCGACGCGGCGCTTGGCGTCGAAGATTACCGGCTGGCGCGTGACATTCTGGACGTCGCCCGCCTGCGCACCGACCTTGTCGGAACGCCGCAGATGCTGTTCATGCGCGGCCGTCTCGCGCGCGCGGAGGGAGAACGGCAGACCGCTTTCGACCTGTTCGCATGGGCCGCCGAAGGCCGGGATCGTTCCGCCGCGCAGGCTCGGCTTGCCCTTGCCGAGCTTGCGCTGGAAGAGCCCGGCCAGGCGATCCGTGAACACGTGCGCGACCTGCTGGTCGAGGGCATCCGGCACTGGCGCGGCGACGCGCTTGCGCTGGCGCTGCTGACCCGGCTTGCGCAGGTGGCGGAAGAGATTGGCGACCTCGAGACCGCGATCGTCACGATGTCCTTCATCGAAGAGGATCACCCCGGCACCCGCGAGGCCGATCTTGCGGCGGAACGCATCGCCGTGATCCTGAACCACCTTTCGGACGCCATCGGAAGCGACGCGCTTTCGCTGGGCCGGTCGCTGCCCATCGTGCGGCACATCGAGCCCTACATGAGCCGCCACGTCGAACGCGCCATCGTGCGCGGCGCGCTGGCGGCGCAATTGGAAAGGGCGGGGCTGACGCTGGCGGCGCAGGCGGAATACGCCGAGATCTGGGACACCCTGCTTGGGCCGGACCGCCGCGCCCTGCCGCCCGCGCTGCTGGACCGGCTGGTGCTGGAACAGGCCAAACGGTTGATGCGCGACAGCAACCCGGCCGCAGCAGTGGCGATCATCGCGCAGCGTCCGGTGCAGATGGACGCCTCGCTTGATCCCGAATTTGCGAAAATCGAAATGGTCGTGACCGGTAGCCTTGAACGCATCACCGCCACGGTGCCCGGCGTTTCGCTGGAAGTCGCGCGCGAGGCGCTGGAACGCGGCATGGACGACCGCGCCCTTACCGAATTCGAGCGGGCGGGCATCCTGCCGGCTGTCGACGGCATCAACGCCGCCCGGCTGGCCGCCGAACAGGGGGACCCGGACACTGCGGCCTTCCTGCGGGTGCTGCCCGAGGAACGTCGCGCGCTGCTGCTGCGGCTGGCCGCGGCACGGGTCGCGAAAGCGCCCGTCGTCTCGCCCCTGTCGGTCGAGGCAGCCGAGAAGACACTTGAACAGGCCGGTGAAACGCTGACGGCGGTCACCGAGCTGATGAAGACAGAAAACACGGGACACTAAGAAAACCGGCAGACCGCGGTCCGCCATACGAGCCGAAAGGGAAAGACAGAAATGGCCATTCAGAATGCAATGCAGGCCGGCGTCGCGGGTCTGAAGACGAACTCCCAGGCCGTTGGGCGGATCTCGGAGAACATCGCGAACTCCGGCACCATCGGCTACAAGCGCAGCTTCACCCAGATGGTCACGCAGGTGGTGGGCGATTCTGCCTCGGTGCGCGGTGTCGACCGGTCGAACATCGAACTGGCCGGTGCGATCATCGGGACCAGCTCGGCCACCGATCTTGCGATTGATGGCGACGGTTTCTTCGTCGTGATGAAGGATCCCGAAAGCACCGATGAATCGAACTTCCTGCTGACGCGCGCCGGTTCGTTCGAGGTGGACAAGGACGGTTATCTGGTGAACTCGGCCGGCTACTACCTTGCCGGTTACGCCTATGACGACGATGGCACCGTCGCCGGGGTCGACCGTAACGGGTTCGGGTCGCTTGAAGCGGTGAACACGAAGACGGCGTCGCTGACGGCCGAGGCGTCGACGGAAAGCACCATCGCCGGCAACCTGCCGTCAAGCCTGACCGGCACCGGCGTCGCGCAGGATCCGTTCATCTCTAGCATGACCTACTACAACGCGCTGGGCGCGCAGGAAGGGCTGACCTTCAGCTGGACGCCCTCGGACGCCGTGGACAACCTGTGGACCATGGAAGTCAGCGGCGACGACGGTACCGTCTATGGCACGGTCGACGTCACCTTCGCCGACTCTGGCGCCACCGCAGGCGCGCCGCTGACCTATGTCGGCACGCCCGACGCCGGTCTGGTCGCACCCGCCGCCTTCGCGGTGGACGCTGACGGCAACATCACCCTGACGATCGACAACGCCGCCGTTCCGCAGACGCTGGACATCGCGCTGGGCGCGGTTGGCACCTACGACGGCATCACCCAGTTCGACGGCGATTACGAACCGCAAAGCATCACCGTCGACGGCACCTCGACCGCCGCGCTGGAGAAGACCGAGATCGACGAGCAGGGCAACCTTGTCGGCGTGTTCGAGAACGGCAACCGGCTGTCGCTGTACCAGATCCCGGTCGCCACGGTGGACGCGCCCGCCGGGCTGGAGGCCGAGACCGGCAACGCCTATTCGCTGTCGCTTGCGTCGGGGAACGCTGTGATGAACGTCGCCGGGTCCGGCGCCGGGTCTATCGAATCCGGTGCGACCGAAGCCTCGAACGTGGATATCGCGCAGGAAATGACCGACCTGATCCAGGTTCAGCGCGCCTATTCCTCGAACGCGAAGATCATCAGCACCTCGGACGAGATGCTGCAGGAAATCAACAACCTGAAACGCTGAGGCTGATCCGGAATGTCGCTAACCCAAGCCTTGAACGTTGCGCGGTCCGGCCTTTCGGTCACCGCTTTGCAGACCGATCTGGTCTCGCGCAACATCGCCAACTCGACGACCGAGGGCTTCGCACGCAAGTCGGCGGACCTCATCACGACGAAATACGGAAGCGTCGCGGTGTCGTCGGTGGATCGCAGCGTCAGCACGATGCTTCAGCGGCTGGACCGCGAGAACGAGTCGAAGCTGACCAAGGACTCGACGGTCTCGGACGGGCTAAGCGCCTTTACCGATTTCCTTGGCCAGCCAAGCGACGAGACCTCGCCCGCCGCGATGATCGCCGGTCTGCACGACGCGGTGGTCACGCTTGCCGGCATGCCCAGTGAAGAGGCCGCCCAGATCCAGGTTGTGACCGTCGCCAAGCAGGTGGCGGAGAACCTGAACGACCTGTCGGCGAACCTTTCGGACATCCAGCAAGAGGTCGAACGGAACATCCGCTACGACGTGGTCTCGGTGAACGAGGCTTTGCAGAACATCGCGACCTTCAACCAGAAGATCCTGCGGTCGGAAGAAGGGTCGGCGGTACAGGCCGAATACATGGACCAGATGGACCTGCTGCTGGACGAAGTGGCCGGTTACATGGATATCCAGATCGTCAGCACCGAGGACGGGACGGTTAACCTGTACACCGGCGGCGGCACCGAGCTTGTCGTGGGGACGCGGACCAAGACGATCACCTACGACTCGGTCGCCGGGACATTGGCCGCGGGCGGGATCGACATCACGCCGGGCGGAGCCACGCGCGGCATCTCGCAAGGCAGCCTGAGCGGGCTGTTCGAGCTGAAGCTTGAACGGCTGCCCGAAATTGGCGCGCAGCTGGATTCGCTGGCGGCGAACCTGATCTCGAGCATGGAGACGGCGAACCCGTTCGGCGCCACCGGAACCGGCCTGTTCACCGATGCGGGCGCGGTCTTCGACGCCGCCGCCGTTGACGGGCTTGCCGCGCGGATTCAGGTGAACGCCGAGGCCGACAGTTCTGCCGGCGGAGACGCCGCCATCCTGCAAAGCGGCGGCATCGCCACCACGCCCGCCGGGGATTCGACCTTCGTCGATGCGATGCTGGACGCCTTCACGCAGCCCGTCACCGTCGCAACCGCCGGTCTGGGCACGGGCCTGACGCTGATCGATCTGGCGCCGACGATGGTGACCTATCAGCAGTCCGCCCGCGCCGCCGCCGAGGCCGACACGCTGGCCACCCAGACCGCGGGCGAGACGATCTCTGCCTCGCGCGAGAACTACGAGGGCGTCAGCATCGACGACGAGATGCAGAAGCTGCTTGTCATCGAACAAAGCTACGCCGCCAACGCCCGCGTCATGACGTCGGTCAACGAAATGCTCGACACGCTCATGGCGGCGTTCGGCTAAGAGGGACAGCGAAGATGCCTACCATCTCCACCATTTCCACCGCGCAACAGTCTCTGGACATGCGTCTGGTGATCGCCCGCAACAACGCCGAGCAGGCCAAGCTGGCGCAAGAAGCCGCGTCCGGCGTGAAGCAAGACGTCTATGCCGACAACCCCGGCGCGGCGACCAAGACGCTGCAGATCCGCACCCGGATGTCGGCGACCGAGTCCTACAAGACCTCGAACGAGCTTCTCGCAGGCAAGCTTGAGAATATGTACGACTCGCTGTCCCAGATCACCGAAACCGCGCGCGAGTTTCAGGATATTTCGCTGGCTGGCGGCCTGACCTCGCAGAACCGCGACGAGTATCGCCAGCAGGCCGAGATCACGCTGCAGGGCATCGTGTCGATGCTGAACACGACCTACGGCGGCGAGTTCCTGTTCTCGGGCCTCGCGACCGACACCGCTCCGGTCGAGATCGACGGCACGGGGAACGCGGTGAACTATCTGGGCGACACCACCGGCAATCTCGCGATGAAGATCGACGACACGACGCAGATGAACTACGGGATCCGCGCCGACGATGCCGCGTTCCAGAACGTGTTCGACGCGCTGGAAATCGTGCTGACCACCAACCTCGATGCGCTGGACGACGCCGGGTTCGAAGCGATGCGCGACACGGTGACCACGCTGATGAACGACGGCCTGACCCAGCTGACCTCGCTTGGTGCGCGGCTGGGCAACAACCAGTCGGTTCTCGAACAGAAGATCGACGACCAGTACTCGCGCCTCAGCATCTACAACGCGGCCATTTCGGGCATCGAGACCGCCGAGCCCGAGGAAACCGCGCTGCGGCTGAACCAGGTGATGAACCAGCTGGAGGTCAGCTACCAGATTACCGCCCGCATTTCGGGCATGACCCTGCTCGATTACCTCTGACAAGCGTCGACAGGGTCGGAAAGCGCCCCGCCATGTGCGGGGCGTTTTCTTTTTTGGGGGACAGAAACCGAGAAAAGGCGGCGGGTGTCTTAGCGGAACATCTCGGACCGCAGCGCTTCGACCGGGGTGTCCGCATGGGCCACGGTGTCGAACCGCTCCATCACGAAGACCGCCGTCACCGCAAGCGAGGCGGCGACGAAGGCAGAGACCCCAAGCGCCGCGAACAGTCGGCCGCGCGGGCTGCGCCGCTTTGCCGGGGTCGCGGTGTAGGACACCTGAAGCATGTCATCGACCATCGACACGATGGGCCGTGACTTGCTGCGGCGTTGCGCGACCGGGGCGGGGACCAGACCCGCCGGAAGTTCCACGCAGGACGCAAGCTTGTTATCGACGACGCAGGAAAAGGCGGGCAACGCGAATCCGGTACGGTCCCAGCGGACCAGCAGTTCGTCGGGATTGCAGGTGATCCGCGGGCCGTCGGCGTCGAACCGCAGCAGCACCTCGCCCGAGGCCGTGGTTTCCAGCGTGGCCGTTTCCAGCAGCGGCAGGGTCGGGTCGGAGGGCGAGAAATAATGATAGCCAAGGAAGGCGTAGGCCTGATGCGCATCCTGCGGCGGCTGGTCCGGCGTGGCCTCGGGTTCGGACAACGGCGCGGCGTCGGGCAGCGCGGCAGGCTCCTTGACCGCCGGCTGCATCGCCGGCGTGGCGATGGGCGCCGGGGTATAGTCCATCCCCATGTCCTGCGCGAACCGGATGTTGATCGCCAGCGTCTCGGCCTCTTCAAGCAGTTGCTCGTCCTCGACGATACGGTCTTCGAGAATTTTCAGAAGCTCGCGGTCGAAGGAAAAGGCATGGCGGCCATAGTGCTCCTCGGCGGTGACCGAATGGATGCCATAGTCCGTCAGGTCGCCGATCTGTTCCTCGATCCGGTCCAGAACGGCGGAGGATGATTCGTTCTCGTGAAACGGATGCAGCTGTTGCGGCACACCATCGGCGACGACGAAAGCCAGCCCGATATCATCAGGCCAGTCAGGATTCGCGATGAATTCGGACCGTCCGAACAGTCTGACGAACGAGCCAGTCAGGCGATGTGTCATCGAGGCCTCCGAGCCTTAACGCTGTTATGCGAAAAAGTATAAAAATTCGCAGAGAATCGCAACTCCCACTTTTGCGAAAAAATGTATTGATGTAGGGTGATCGGGAAATGGAGATTCCGGAGACTTCACCATGATGATCCCCTTGGGGCTGCTTGTCGTAATGGGGCTCGTGTTCGGCGGCTTCACGCTGTCGGGTGGCAAGTTTGACGTCTTGCTGCACGCGCTGCCATTCGAAGGCATGATGATCGCCGGCGCTTCCATCGGCGCACTGATCATCGCAAGCGACATGTCCCGCCTGAAACTTACGCTGGGCGGACTGAAACGCGCCATGGCTGGCCCGCGCTGGAAAGCGTCCGACTACAGCGACCTTCTTCTGCTGCTGTTCGAACTGACACGGCTTCAGCGCAACTCGACCCCAGTCGAGATGGAACAGCACATCGAAAGCCCGGAAGATTCCGACATCTTCGCCAAGTACCCGCGCATCATGAAGGACAAGTCGACGGTCAACCTGATCGCCGACAGCTTCCGCATGATCATGCTGAACTTCGACAACCCGCATCAGATGGAAGACGTGATCGAGAAACGGATCGAGACCACGCTGGAAGAACGGATGATCGCGGGCCATTCGCTGACCGTCATGGCCGATGGCCTGCCCGCCATCGGCATCGTCGCCGCCGTGCTGGGCGTGATCAAGACGATGTCGTCGGTCGACCAGCCTCCCGAGATCCTTGGCGTCATGATCGGCGGCGCGCTGGTCGGCACCTTTCTTGGCGTGTTCCTTGCCTATTGCGTCGTGCAGCCCATTGCGGAACGTGCCCGGTCGATCGAGGAACTGGACTTCAGCTTCTCCAAGGTGATCCGCGACACGCTGGTCGCGATGACCCAGCAGCATCCGCCCAACATCTGTGTCGAGATCGGGCGCGGCAACATTCCCGAGCGTCTGCGTCCCAGCTTCGACCAGATCGACGAACAGCAGCGCAACATCACGCGGGCTGCGGCATGACCCGGCGCGACAAGACCTATGCGCTGCTGGCGCGTCTGCACAATCAGCAGATGGAAGCGCAGGCGGGGCAGCTGGTGTCGCTTCAGGGCACTGCCGCCCAGCTTGAGGCCGAGCGCGCCGCGCTGGAGGAAAGCCGCCGCGCGGGGGCTTCGGTCACCATGATCGAGGCGATGCCGTATCGCGGCCAGTTTCTGACGACGATCCGGCGCGAGAACTTGCGAATTTCGAATCAGTTGCAAGATATCGAGAAGCGCATCGAAGCCCAGCGCGACAAGGTGCTGGAGTGCTACCGCGACGCCCGGTCCGCCGAGCTGCTAGGGGAAGAGGCACGTTCCGTCGCGCAACTTGCCGCGCAAGAGACAGCGCAGGCCGAGGCCGACGAAATGGTCCTGCTGCGGCGGATCGCCGGCGAGCGCTAGGCCGGCATCACCTGTTGCGGCGCCTGCTGCGGCAGATCCACGTCCACCCCGGCTTCGGCCAGCAGACCGTACAGCGTGGCGAAGGCTTCTTCGCTGGTGTGCGGATCGCGGGTGCCCTGACTCAGGAAACCATAGGCCAGCTTGGCAAATCGGATCGCCGCGTCGGTATCGCGGTCGGTGCCGTGACGATACGCGCCGATGCGGGCCAGATCCTCGATATCCGAATGCCGGGCCAATGCGCGGCGGGCGGCGTTCATGATCGCCTGTTCCAGCTTGATGTGACAGTCCGGCAGCGCGCGCGACACCGAGCGCCCGATGTCGATGGCCGGATAGCGCCCCGATTCCGCGATCTTGCGGTCAAGCACGATATGCCCGTCGAGGATACCGCGCACCGTGTCGGCAATCGGTTCCGACATGTTGTCGCCGTCGACCAGCACCGTGTAGAGCGCGGTGATGTCACCGCTTGTAGAACTGGCAGAGCCGGGGCCGGACCGTTCCAACAGGCGCGGAAGCTCGGTGAAGACCGTGGGCGTGTAACCGCGCGTGGCGGGCGGTTCACCGGCTGCAAGGCCGATCTCGCGCTGGGCGGTGGCGAAGCGGGTGACGCTGTCGATCATCAGCAGCACCTGCTTGCCCTGATCGCGGTAGTATTCGGCAATCGCCGTCGCGGTATAGGCCGCCTGGCGGCGCACAAGGGGCGGCTGGTCCGAGGTGGCGACCACGACCGCGGACCGCGCCATACCTTCGGGACCAAGGTCGCGGGTGATGAAATCCTGCACCTCGCGGCCCCGTTCCCCGACAAGGCCCATCACGATGACATCGGCGTTGGTCTGGCGCGCCAGCATCGCCATCAGCGTCGATTTCCCGACACCGGAGCCCGCGAAGATGCCAAGCCGCTGGCCACGGCAGACTGGGGTGAACAGGTCGATGGCGCGAATCCCGGTTTCCAGCTTCTCGCCCATGACGCGGCGGTCGAAGGCGTCGGGCGGGGCGCTGCGCAGCGGATAGGCGCAGGGGCCGTCCGGCAGCTCCACACCGTCAAGCGGTTCGCCGAAGGCATCCACCACGCGCCCCACCCATTCGGGGCCGGGGAACACATCGGCGGCCCCAGCGCGCAAGTCGACCTTGTCACCGCGCCCGATCCCGTCCCAGGTGCCGAACGGCAGCAGGCGCACGCCCTCGGGGCTGGTGGCGACCACCTCGGCAGGGATTCGGCCGGCGACGCAGGCACGATCACCGATTTTCGCACTTTCGCCCAACCCGGACGCCACAAGCCCCAGACCGCCCACAGTTGTGACCTTTCCGGACACGATTGGGCCCGGAAGCTTGCGCATTGCGCTGCGCAATTGCGAAAATTTTTGTGGTCGGTCCATGCTCGGGCTTCCAATTCCGCGAAACTCCCGTAGTATAACAACGCATGATTGAATTTTTCGCAAGGTGAATCATGGATAATGCGTCGACTTCCTGGCTGCGGACAGCCAGTCAGAAGATGACCTGGCTTGCCGAGCGGCAGAAGGTCATCTCGGAAAACATCGCGAACGCGGACACGCCGAACTATACCGCGCGCGATGTCGAGGACTTCGGAGACTTCCTGACCCGCCCCGCCGGGCGTTCTGTCGAGGTGCGCAATGCGAAAAGTGAATGGGGCACCTCTTTCGACGGCAACGGCGTCGTGCTTGAGGAACAGTCGATCCTCGCCGCCGAGACCTCGGGCCAGTACCGCCTTGCGTCGCGGCTTTATGGCAAGGCGCACCAGATGATCGCCATGGTCAACGGCAAGTAAGGACGGACCCGATGGACAACCTAAGCGCAGTCTCCCGCACCGCCGGATCCGCCCTTCGGGCACAATCCGAACGGCTGCGGATCATTTCCGAGAACATGGCGAACGCCGATTCGACCGGCTTGCCGGGGACCGACCCCTATCGCCGCAAGGTCGTGACCTTCTCCGAGATGCTGGACCGCGAAAGCGGCGCCAACATGGTGCGTGTGTCGGGGGTGTCGGAAGACCCCGCGCCGATGCGCCTGCATTACGACCCGTCCCACCCTTCGGCGAACGAAGAGGGCTTCGTCGCCCGTTCGAACGTCGAACCGCTGGTCGAGATGGTGAACATGCGCGAGGCCGCCCGTAGCTACGAGGCGAACCTGAACATGATGTCCGCCGGACGCGAGATGCGCCGGATGATGATCGACATTCTCGGCTGACGGAAAGGCTGACACATGGATTCCCTGACTTCCGCGGGCGCGCTGCGCGCCTACAAGGCCGCGCAAACCGCCGCCATCGGTGAAACCGCCGGCGAGTTCTCGACCGACGGCCCAAGCTTTTCCGAGGTTCTGGAACGCACCGCGCGTGACACCATCGAGACGGTCCGCGAAGGCGACCGCGCCGCGATTGCCGGCCTGAAGGGCGAGATCTCGACCCAAGAGGTCGTGGAGGCGACGATGGCGATGGAAGCGGCGATCGACACCGCCGTCGCGGTGCGGGACAAGGTCGTTTCGGCCTATCAGGAAGTGCTGAGGATGTCGGTCTGACATGGGCGCCGAGGACATCCACCAGGTCATCACCGACACGATCTGGACGATCCTCATAGCCTCCGGGCCCGCGCTTGCCGTCGCCATGTTCGTCGGCCTCGCAATCGCGCTGTTTCAGGCGCTGACGTCCGTGCAGGAAATCACGCTGACCTTTGTGCCGAAGGTCGCGGCGATCTTCGTCGCCATCGCCCTGTCGCTGCCGCTTATGTACACCGCGCTGACCGCGCTCAGCGACCAGTCCTTCGACCTGATCATCAGTGACGGCAGGTGACGAGAATGCGAAAAACGATTCTGTTGCCAGTTCTCCTCGGTCTTCCGATCATGGCCAGCGCGCAGGGGTTCGGCGGTCTTTACAGCTTCCCGGATGCGGTCGAAGAACCCGCGCCGCCTGCACAGGCGACCCCGGTACAGCCGCACCTGACAGAGATCCCGGCGCTGGACGGGCCTTACGGCTACCAGCTTCCCAGCCTCGAAGAACTCGCGAGCATGGATGGCAATGCCGAGATGCCGTCCGGCCCGCCTTCTGCGCCGCCGCCGTCGACCGTGACGCCGCCGCCCGCCTATACGAGCAGCCCGACCACGACACCGCCGCCGGCCCAGACCACGCGGGTGTTCCATCCGCTGCATGCGCCGGTGCGCGTCGCGGGCGCAGGCCGGCCCTTTACCCGAACCTTCGGACAGCCGGCACCGCCGCCCGCGACCCCCGCAGCCGAACCGCCGACCGAAACCGCCGAGGCGCCGCCCGCCCCGGTCATGTCGGCCAACCCTTTCGCGCTTGGCAGGCCTGAGCCGCTGATCCCCGGCTATAGCCTCAATCCCGACCGCAGCGGCCTGCTGCAGGAGCCCTGACACATGGCACAAGCAGCTCGGCAGAAGCCGACAGCCATCACCTCGTTCTCGCAGCGGCTCGACCTTATGGCCCGCAACCGGGACGTTGTCTTCGCGCTGGCGATCTGCGCTGTTCTGGCGATCCTCTTCGTGCCGCTTCCGGCGGTCCTGCTGGACATCGGCCTTGCGTTGTCGATGTCGGTGTCGGTCCTAGTGCTGATGGTCGCCCTGTGGGTGCGGCAACCGCTGGAGTTCAGCAGTTTCCCCACGCTTCTTCTGGTCGTCACGATGATGCGTCTGTCGCTGAACGTCGCCTCGTCCCGGCTGATCCTGTCCGATGGCCAGACCGGCACCGACGCGGCGGGCAACGTGATTCAGGGCATCGCCGACTTCGTGATCGGCGGCGACTATGTGATCGGCGCGGTGATGTTCATCATCCTTGTCGCGATCAACTTCATCGTCATCACCAAGGGGTCCACCCGCATCGCCGAGGTGTCCGCGCGGTTCTCGCTGGACGCGATGCCCGGCAAGCAGATGGCCATCGACGCCGACCTTGGCGCGGGCATGATCGACGAGGCCGAGGCGCGCCGCCGCCGCAAGACCGTCGAGGACGAAAGCAGCTTTTTCGGCGCGATGGACGGTGCCGCCAAGTTCGTGCGGGGCGACGCTGTCGCGGGTATCATCATCACCCTGATCAACGTGGTGGGCGGTATCCTGATCGGCATCGTCCGCCACGGCATGAACGTGTCCGACGCGCTTCACAACTTTACCGTCCTGACCATCGGTGACGGCCTTGTCACCCAGATCCCCGCGCTGATCGTGTCGATCGCGGCGGGCATCATCGTCACCAAGGGCTCGAACGAGGGCGCCGCGAACGAGGCCGTCACGTCTCAGCTGTCGGCCAGCCCCAAGGCGATCTTCGTCGCCGCCGGGCTGGTGTTCGTGATGGGCCTGCTGCCAGGCTTCCCCTTCCTGCTGTTCACCTCCGTCGCCGCCGTGCTGGCCGGCATCGGTGTCTATTCACGCGACGCGCAGAAAGCCGAAGAGCGGAAAGCCGTCGAGGAACAGGTGAAGGCCGAGAAGAAGAAGACGGAAGAACCGGCGGAAACGGGCGGTGTAGACACTGTTCTGCTGGAAATGGGCCGCAGCCTTATCGTGATGTTGAACAAGGACGACGCCGCGCTTCCGGGCAAGATCAAAAGCCTGCGCGAGATGTTCCAGTCTGAATACGGCTTTGCCTTGCCGCCGGTGCGGATCAAGGACGGCGACTTCGACAACACCAAGGCCTATCGGGTGCTGGTGCAGGGGGTCGAGGTCGCCGCTGGCGAACTGCGTCCCAGCGGCCGTCTGGTGATCGACCCGGCGGGCGAGGCGACGATGCTGGTGGGCGAGCGCGTCAAAGAGCCGACCTTCGGGCTGAACGCGGTCTGGATCGAGAACGGCGCGGCGGCCTCGGCCGAGGCGGCGGGCTTTACCGTGGTCGACCCGGAAAGCGTCATCGTCACCCACATGACCGAGGCGCTGAAGGAAAACCTGCCCGAGATGATGACCTACGGCGCGGCGCGGGCGCAGATGAACACGCTGGACCCGGCCTATCGCAAGCTGATCCAGGATCTGAATTGCGCCTCGCCGGTGATCCTGCTGCGCAACGTGCTGCGCAAGCTGCTGGCCGAGCGCATCTCGATCCGGAATATGTCTCTGATCGCGGAATCCATCGCCGAGGCATCGGTGATCTCGACCAACGCCGCCCTCGTCGCCGAACACGTGCGCAAGGCCCTGTCGGCTCAGATCTGCAAATCGCTGGAAGGCGCGGACGGTTTCATCCAGTCGGTGACGCTGGGCGGGACGTGGGAACAAGAATTCGCCAGCGCCGTGAAGGTGCAGGGCGACGACACGATCTGCACTATGCCGCCCGCCAAGGTGCAAGAGTTCGGCCGTGCCGCCCGCGCGGTGTTGCAGGGCTATGCCGCCAAGGACGAATGGCCTGCGCTGGTGGTCAGCCCGGAATACCGCCCGGTGATCCGGTCGATGCTGGAGCGTGTCGCGCCGATGACGCCGATCCTGTCCTTCTCGGAAATCCACTGGAAGACCAAGATGAAGACCGTCGCCACGATCGGAGAGTAAGGGATGGGCGGCGGCATTCTTGCCCAGCTGGCCGAGCAGTGGATCTATGCCGTCGCGCTGATCTTCGCGCGGATCGGGACGGCGACGATCCTGCTGCCGGGCTTCGGCGACCAAAGCGTACCGCCGCGCGCCAAGATCACATGCGGGCTGGCGCTGGCCATTGGGCTGATGCCCGCGCTGCCGCCGCCGCAAGTGCCCGACAACACCAGCCTTCTGATCCTGCTGATCGCGATCGAGGCGACCATCGGCGCCTTCATCGGACTTGGCGCCCGCGCCATCATGGCGGCGCTGCACATCCTTGGCGCACAGATCGGTTTCGCCTCGGGTCTCAGCAACTCGCTGACCCCGAACCAGGCGAACGCCGAAAGCGCCTCGGCCATCGCGAGCCTGCTGACAATGGGTGCGATTGCCGCGATCTTCCTCAGCAACACGCACCATGTGATCCTGATGGGTCTGATGCGGTCCTATGCCATCCTGCCGCCGGGCCAGATCATGCTGGGCGACCTTGCCGAGCAGATGGCGCGGCTGGGTGGTTCGGCCTTCTATATCGCCGTCGCAGTCGGCGCGCCGTTTTACGTGCTTAGCCTGCTTTTGAACCTTGGCATGGGTCTTGCGAACCGGGTGATGCCCGCGATGCAGGTCTTTTTCGTCGCCGCGCCCGGTCTGATCGTCGCCGGTCTCGCGCTGCTGGCCCTCGCGGTGCCGGCCATCCTCAGCTACCACAACGCCGAGCTGGCGAACTGGTTCGAGACGCTGGTGCGCTAACCGATGTCCCAGACCGATACCGACGACACCTCGAAGACCGAAGAGCCAACTGAGCGAAAGCTGAAGAAGGCGCGCGAGAAAGGTGATGTGCCGACGTCCAAAGAGGTCGGCCATCTGCTGATCTACGGCGCGCTGCTGGTGTTCGTGGGTCTGTATCTGCCGCTGAAGGCCGCGATCGGGGCCAGTTCGCTGGGGTCCCTGTTCGACATCGCGGGCGCGGTCGACATCGGCACCGGACAGGCGGGGCTGGACGACCTGCGCGGCGTCCTTGCGCCACAGGTTTTTCAGGTCGGCAGCATCGTGGCGGGTTCGCTGGGTATCCTTCTGGTCGCGGCGATGATCTCGGGGGCGTTGCAAGGCCCATTCGTCGTCTCGAAGGAGCGGATCACGCCGAAGCTGGACAAGATCTCTCCCGGCAAGGGGATCAAGCGGATCGCCTCGGCCAACAACCTCGTGGAATTCGCCAAGAGTTTCGTGAAGCTGACGCTGTTCGGCGGGCTTGCGGTCTGGGTCTCGTGGGTGGCGATCAGAAAGCTGCTGCCGGGCACGATCATGCTGCCAGAGTTCGTGCCGTCGATGATCGCGCAGAACGCCGTGCTGATGCTGGCGTGGATCGTGCTGCTGATGTTCCCGATCACCGCCGCCGACATCGCGTGGAAGCGGTACAGCCACCACAAGAAACAGCGCATGTCGCTGAAGGAACTGCGCGACGATCACAAGGACGCCGAGGGTGATCCGCAGATCAAGGGCAAGCGCGACCAGCTGCGGCGCGCAAGGGCGCGGCAGCGGATGCAGAAGGCGGTGCCGACCGCGACACTGGTGGTCACCAACCCCACGCACTTTGCCGTGGCGCTGCGGTACGAGCGTGGGCGCGACGCCTCGCCCGTCTGCGTTGCGAAAGGGACCGATCAGATCGCGGGGCGCATCCGGCAGCTTGCCCACGAAAACGAGATTCCGGTGATCGAAAGCCGTGCGCTGGCCCGCGCGCTGCACGCCACCTGCGAAATCGACCACCCGATCCCCAAGGCGCACTGGGCCGAGGTGGCGGAACTCGTCGCCTTCGTCTTTGACCTGAGAAACAAGATCCGCCGCAAGCTTCCGTCCGGCGCCAGCCTTCGGCGGCAAGAGGATGAAGAGGCGTAGACTGGTCCTTGGCCCCTCCGGCGGCGGTCTCAGGCCATGCTGTCGAAGGTGATCTCGAAGCAGGCGCCATCGCCGACCGGCCGCGCGGCGATCCGGCCCCCGACCGTTCCAAGCAAGGCCGCGACGATCGCCAGCCCCATGCCGGTTCCACCCGTCTCTCGGCGGGTGGTGTAAAACGCATCGAAGATCTTGCCGAGGTTTGCGGCGGGGATGCCGGCGCCGTCGTCCGTGACCCGCAGGACGGCTTGATCCTCTGACATCTCTGCCGTGATGGTGACCTGTTCCGCGCCATGGGCCTGCGCGTTGTCGACAAGCTGTTCAAGAACCAGCACCAACCCTTCGGAAGAGATCGGAAGGGGCACCGCGTCTCCGGCAAAACTCAGCGACAGATCGGCACGCATCGCCCGCAGCTTTGCGGCATTTTCCCCAAGGTTAGTGACACCGCGATAGTTGGCCTCGCGCGTGCGGGCCATACGGCGCAGGGCGTTCAGCTGCTGTTCGATCTCGCGCGCGGCACCGTCGATCTGGCTGACCAGACGCCGGTCTTCGGCCCCCAGCCCTGGGCTGTCGCCCAACAGTTCCGCCGCCGCCAGAATGGTGCTGGCGGGGGTCTTCAGCTGGTGCGTGACGTGATCAGAATAGCTGCGGATCGTCGTCTCGCGCCGGCGCAGCGTGTCGGCCATGTCGATCACCGCCGCGCCCAGCCCGTGCAATTCGCGAGTGCCGAACCGGGCCGGGGGCGTCGCGTCGTCGGACGGCGACGACCGGACGTGACGGGCATAGCCCGACATCGCGCGAATGGGCCGCAACAGAAGCCTCACCAGCAACAGCGCAAGAACCGCGGTCAGCAGGCAGATCACGATGGCCAGAAAGACAGCCGACCGCCGGAAGCCGAACTCGGGCCCGAGATAGCGCAGCAGCACAAGGCCCGCCAGTGACAGCGCCAGCGTCGTCGCAAGCGCGCCGCCAAGGACCAGCGTCAGAGACGGACGCCACTTGCGCGTCATGCCCGCGCGCGGCCCATGCGGACGCCGACGCCATGCACCGTTTCGATGGCGTCGTCGCAGCCCGCATCGACCAGCTTCTGCCGGATGTTGCGGATATGGCTGTCCAGCGTGCGGTCCGACACCTGCGTTCCGGCGCCCCAGACGCCTTCGACCAGTCTTGGGCGGGTGTGAACCGTCTCTGGCGCGCGCATCAGGGCTTCAAGGATCGACAGCTCCATCCCGGTCAGCCGAACCTCGACCTGCCCGACCGAACAGTGGTGCGCCGCGGGATCGAGTGCGATGTCGCGATGCCGCAGAACCCGGTTGCGGGAAGGGCCCGCCGTCCGCTTCAGGATGGCGCGGATCCGGGCCAGCAGTTCCCGAGGGCTGAAGGGCTTGGTAACATAGTCGTCCGCGCCCAGTTCCAGCCCAAGGATGCGGTCAACCTCGTCGTCCAGCGCGGTGAGGAACAGGATCGGCACGTCCGAGCGGGTGCGGATGGCGCGGCAGACCTCGAACCCGTCCATGTCGGGAAGACCGACGTCCAGCACCACCAGCGCGGGCTGCTCGCGCGCGGCATGCGTCAGGGCGGATTGCCCGTCCGCAGCGGCGACAACGCCATAGCCGCCGCGTTCCAGCGAAATACTCACGATCTCGCGCAGACGCGGATCGTCATCGACTACCAGTATCTTCATTGCGCCGGGTCGTTCTGGATCATCCGGGCCATATTGCGGGCAACCCGCCAGCGGCGAAAGCCCCAATCCCGCCAGCCTTCGGTGACCGGGTAGGGCGCGGCGACGTAGTCCATTCCCGGCACGCCATCGAGACGCGCGGCGGCGATCTCGGCGCTCGCGGTGTCGGGCAGCGCGGCGATATAGTCCCAGTCCACCGGACGGTCGTTGCGCAGGTTCTGGTGCGCGATGATGGCGGCGAAGTTCACGAAGGCGGACGCGTACAGCACGCCGACCGCAAGCGCCACGCAGCGCACCAGCAGCCAGCCATTCGGCCGACGCCACCAGATCTGCCATGCCGTCAGGCACAGCCCGACCGCGACAAGCCCGATCCAGATCATCACGTAAATCCGAAGGTAGGTAAGGCCGTACGCCGTTACATACAGTTCGAGACGCAGCGCGCTGGACACGCACAGGGCCACGTTCTGCAGAAGCCAAAGCATCATCAGCGGGCGCAGCCAGCGGTTTTCGTCCAGAAACGGGCGCGCGGCCAGTGCGAAGGCGCCCGCCAGAAGCGCGGTGATCACCAGCGGATAGGCGCCGCGATGGGCGTATTCGGCATAGCTCATCCCGTCGGGCATCGCGGCGCCGCCCCAAAGCAGGGCCGCGTCCATGACCGTTTGCACGGCCAGCAGCCCGTTGAACAGAACAAGCGCGCGCAGAACAGAGGCCGGGTTAAGGCCAAGCCCCGGCCGCCGCGACATTGCCGGCAGGCGCAGCTTTGCGGGGTCCCCCGAGGGCGGCGCGATGAACGGCCACACGATCAACGCGGTGCCGCACCAGAACAGGACGGTCTCGGTGCCCTCCAGCCAGTCCACCTGCAGATCGAGGGCCTGCACAAGCCAGTCTTCCAGCACCGGGTTTGCGTCGGTCAGCAGCGTGAGCAGCACAAGCGTACCGCCCAAAGGGAACCCCCACGCCAGCCAGACGTCGCGCAGCGGCAGCCCGCGCCGCAAGGCCAGGCCGTCGCTTCGCCAGCATTGGACAAGGTCGCGAAGGCCCCTGACCGGCAGCGATAGGGACAGCGTGACCATCCGGGCCCCGATCGACGCCACGCCGGTCGTCGTCGCGGGATGAAGCCACGCGACCGCCGCGACCAGCCCCGCGAACAAGAAAACGACCGACAGCGGTTGGGCGTAGTCGATGACGGGAAGTGCCGCCAGCGCGACAAGAACCGCGGGCCGCCACACGTCGCGGACCGGGCGGCCTATCGCGACTGCGGCGAACACGGTGAAGGCGAACAAGGCAAGCGAGACACCGGGCGCATGCCGCCAGAACAGCACGTCCGCCAGGACCACCAGCGCTAAAAGTACGATCAAGCGCCTGCGCGCGCCGGGCGTCGTCAAGGTGCCGCCATTCGGCAAGACCGGGCCGTCGGATGAAACCTCGTTGCCGAACCACCACGCATCAAGTGCCAGACCCCGCGGAACCCCACGGATCACCAGTTCCCTGCTCATTCCCATCTCCTGTGCAAGCTTCCGCCGCAGCATCGGAAAACACCGCGCAGACGGGGCGCATGGGTTGTGCAGAAGTTGTGCAGAGACAGGGCGTCATCCGAAGATGCCCGTTGCTACAAGCCTTGAACGAAAAAGCCGGACCATCTTGGATGGCCCGGCTTTTCCTGTCCCTCGGTGCGCGACTCGCTAATCGAGCCTTATGTTCACGAGGTTCTGGTCGCCCGGCAGTCGCGAACGTTCCAGAATGATTTTCGAGATCGCCCGGGCGCGGACGGGTTGCATCAGCGCCAGGATCGGTCCCGAGTTGCGCGGTTGCATCGCGGCGAGCACCAGAACCGAGACCTCGATATCGGCCTCGTTCATGATTGCCGCCGCCTGCGTCGGTTTCATCGCCTTGTAGATCTCGACCAGACGGCTGACGTCCGAGGTGTTCTCGCGGTCGGCGCGTTCCAGCAGGTGTTCCAGTTCCGCCTTCAGCGCGGCAAGCTCGGCATGCTTCGCGTCCAGCGCGCTTTGGGCAAAGAGGATCTCGGCCTCTTTCTGCTCCAGCTTCTCGCGCCAGTTCTCAAGCTCTTCGCGCTCGGCCTGCAGGGCGACCAGCAGTTCGGGCAGCACGTCGGGGGTTTCATCCTGCGTCTCTTCCGGGGCGGCGGCGGGTGTTTCCGCCATGCAGCCCTCGGCATCCTCTTCGCAGGGGTCGGTGGCCTCGGACGCTGCGAACGCAGGGGCGGCGAGGATCGAGGCTATCGGCCCGACCACCGAAGCGCCCTTGAAGGCGGCCAGCCCGGCAAGGCCCAGAACGGCGACCGTCATGATCCGGGCCATCAGACGGCCTCCTTCCCGAACTTGCGGTAGAACATCGCCGACAGGTCTTCTTCGACCGGGTCCGGCTCTGGCGCGGGTTCGGGTTTCGGTTCGGCCTTCGGCTGGGGCCGGAATTCAACGACCGGATCGGCGCGTTTGGCCTCGAGCTTCTCGTTGAAGGCGGACATGCTGTCGCGATGGGCGCGGATGGCGTTTTCGTAGGTCTCGAACATCGGCCCGGCTTCGACCAGCGCGGCGCGCAGCCGGTCGATCTTGCGGTTCAGGCGCACGATGTAGACGCCGACTGCGATCAGCAGCACCACGATACCGGCGTCGATCACGTCGACTGCGTTCAGGATCTCTGCGATCATTCCGCTGCCTCCTGCGTTTGGTCGTCTTCGGGCTTGGTCTCGGCCGCGTCCTCGGCGGCCTCGTCCTCAAGATCCTCGGCATTCATCTCGCGCTCGACGCGGAAGCCGAAGCGGCCCCCCTTGCGTTGGCCGGCATAGCCGAAGAACACCGGGATGCCCTCGCACATCAGCGAGATTTCCTTGTCGTCCGAGATGCCAAGGTCGATGGTCGTTCCCGGCTGCCAGGACAGGATGTCCAGCAGCGGCACCTCAAGCTGATGCACCCGCGCCGTCACCTTCACGGACGAGCCGTTGATATTGCTCAGGATATGGTCGCGCCACGACAGGTCGCCGCCCAGTTTCTCGCCAAGGAACATCTTCGACAGCTTGTCCTGCGCGGGCTCCAGCGTGGCCATCGGGATGACGATCATGAAGGTGCCGACGCAATCGCCGATGGTCACCGACATCCGCGCGACGGCGCAGGGCGTCTTGCCGCCCTGAAGCGCCGGCATCTGCTGCGGCACCTCCATCGAATCGACGATAAAGGTCGCTTCGGTCAGGCGGGACACGTTGTCGGACAGTTCGTCGAGGATCAGGTCGATCAGGTCGCGCGAGATCTGGCGTTCGATCACCGACACGGCGCGCTTTGGCGCGGTGCCGGGCCGGGGGCGGCCCCCAAGCTGAGTTTCAAGCGCCGAGAAGATCAGTTCACTATCCAGCACCACGGCCATGGTGCCGCCCCACGACCGCGCTTCGACCGCGGCGCAGATGCCGAACTTGTCGACCTGCGCGACGGTGTCTTCCCACGACTGGTATTCCACCGACTTGAAGCCGATGTCGCACAGGAACGCGGCCTTGGTCTTGAAGGTCGACACCAGCGACACGGCCATGCGCGAAAAGATGATGTCCAGCATCGGCAGTTGCGTGATGCCGGCGGACGCCTGCGAGATCAGTTCTTCCTCGACCGAGCGGGTCATGCCGCGGGCGTCAGAGGATTGGGTTGCGGTAGCTTCCATGTCGGCGTCCTTGGATTACTGGACCACGAAGTCCTGAAACAGCACTTCAGAGACGGAATGATCGCCAAGATGGGCGACCGCGCGGCGTTTCAGTTCATGGCGCACAAGGCTCATGCCCGCGCTGCCCGTAACGTCGCGCACCGAAAGCTGCGACAGGTATTCGATGAAGGCGTCGCGCAGGATCGCGCGGGTGTCCGAGGTATCGAGCGGTGCGCCGTGCGAGCCTGCGTCTTCCTCTTCAAGCTCAAGCACGACGACTGGATTCACCAGAAGATGCCGCGTGTCGGTCGCTTCGCCGGTTTGCAGGACCAGCGTGATGCGGCCCACGTCGACCTGAACGTGGTGCGTTTCTGCAACTTCGTGATCATCATTTTTCGCATCGTGATCGTCAGAAGCCGCGTCGACGCTCATGTTCGTCCACGCAAGCACGCCCGCGCCAGCGCCGCCCAGGAACGACACCAGCACCAGAATCAGAAGCAATTTGAACTTCGGGCCGCTTTTCTTGGGGGCCGGAGCCTCTTCAGCCATGAAAGGATCCTCTGACTTCAATTTTTCGCATTCATGCTAGCCGACCTTCTTTCGAAAGGGAAGAACACAGTCATCCGAAATTTGCGAAAAATTTTCTTGTGCGCCGCGCGTCGAGCATCTACGGTTTTCCAGAATTCGCAAAAATGTCCATCACCGGCAAGACAGCAAGCAAGTGAACGATCTCATCGAGAACCTTAAGGGGCTGGGTCGCCGGCGTCTGATCCTGATGGGCGCTACGGCGGTCGGCCTGACCCTTGCGCTTGTCATCGGACTGTCGGTCGCGATCTCGCCGAAGTACCGGCCCCTTGCGATGGACATCCCCGCCTCTGACGCGTCGCGCATGATGACCGAGCTTGAACAGGCCGGGTTCGCGCCGCGCATCTCGGCGGATGGCACCATGCTTAGCCTGCCCGAAGACGAAATCGCCCGCGCCCGCATGGCGCTGGCCGAGGCTGGACTGCCCGCAGAGGGCAACGCCGGATGGGAGCTGTTCGACCAAAGCTCGGGTTTGGGCATGAACAGCTTCCTGCAGCAGATCAACCGGCTGCGCGCGCTGGAAGGCGAGCTGGCCCGGTCGATCGAGACCATCGACAACGTCGAAAGCGCCCGCGTCCACCTTGTTTTGCCGGACCGCGAGACGTTTTCGCAGGAACGGCCGGAACCGTCGGCCTCGGTCGTCATCCACTCGCGCCGCAGCGCGCCGATGGAACGCAGCCAGGCTCTGGCGATCCGCAGCCTTGTCGCCGCCGCCGTGCCGCGCCTGTCGGCGGATCGGGTCACCATCCTCGACGGCGCCGGTCAGGCGATCCTCAGCGAAGAGGACCTGTCCGAGGGCAACGGTCTGAACTCGGCCCGCGCCGAGATCGAGGAACGGCTGCGCCAGAACGTCGAAAGCATCCTTGCCGCCCATGTTGGCACCGGCAACGTCCGGGTGCGGGTGACCGCCGATCTCGACACCTCGCGCGAGGTGGTGGTGCAGGAAAGCTTCGACCCGGACCAGCAGGTGCCGCGATCCATCGTTTCGGTCACCGAGCAATCGGAAAGCGCAGACGATTCGAGCAGCACCGTCGACGTCGCCAACAACCTGCCGGGCATCGACAACGGCGGTGGCGGCAATGGCCGGTCCGAGAACAATACCTCTAGCCGGGACGAATCAGTTTTCGAAATTGGAAACACCCGGTCCGAGTTGATCCGCGAACCCGGTGCGATCACGCGGCTGTCGGTTGCGGTCGTGGTGAACGGTACGTGGGACGAGAACGGCGTCTACACGCCCCGCACCCCCGAGGATCTGGAACGGCTGACGGCGCTGGTGCGGTCGGCGGCTGGCATCAGCGACACGCGCGGCGACACCGTAACGGTCGAGAACCTGCGCTTTGTCGCGGGCGATCCGACCGTGTCGACACGCGAGCGCAGCGGTTTCCTTGATGTCGTCGCGATGAACTTCGGCGCCATCGTCCGCGCGCTTGCCGCGGTGCTGGTCGTCGCGCTGACACTGTTCTTCGGGGTCCGCCCGCTGGTGCGGTCGTTCAACGCCACGGTTGAAGGCGCAGAGGACGCATCGACGGCCCTCGTTCCCGCCGACGCCGTCGGGACCGAGCAGGTCGAGGGCGACAAACCCGCGACCCAGGGCGAAGAGGCCAAGCCCAAGCCGCTGCCGGAATCGCTGCGGATCGACGACGAGGAAGAAGAATTCGTCTCGCTCGCTTCGGTTTCGGGCAACGTCATGCGCCGCCATATCGACGACCTGAACAAGCTGATCGAGGTCGAACCGGAAAGCTCGCTGCGCATCATCCGCAGCTGGATCAATCAGAAGGGCTGATCGATGGCGAGCAAAAGCATCCTCACCCCTCCGGATTTCGACGTGGAAGACCGCGTCGAGGCGGCGCGCACGCAGGTGAAGGCTGTCAGCTTCTCGCGGGCCGAGATGGACGCGGCCATTGCCGAGGCGGTCGAGGCCGCGCGGGCGGAAGCCTATGCCGAGGGGCACACCGCAGGCGAGACCGCGATGCGGGAAAGCATCGCGCAGCAGCAGGCGACGACGCTGGAAATGTTGCTGCCCCGGATCGACGAACTTCTGGCTGGGCAGCAGACCTATTGCGACGAACTCGAGCTTGAGATGCTCGCTTTCATGCGGGACTTTTGCGAAAAACTATTCCCCGAAATGGTCGGGGAATACGGCCGGGACCAACTGGCCACGGAACTGCGCCACATCGCGCGGCGCGCGCTGGGCAGCCCGTGGCTGGATGTGAAGGTGCCGGAAGGCTTCGGCGCGCTTGCCCGGTCGCTGGCCCGGCCCGAGGGCGAGGGCACCGAACTCAAGGTGACCGAAGACCCAGACCTGCTGGCTTGCGCCGTCACCGCCAACTGGCAAAACGGCCGCTCTGCCTATGACTTCGACGCACTTTGCGGGGACATCCTTTCGCTGTTCAGGGCCCCCTCTCTCTCGTTCAACAGACAGCCGGGAAATGTGACATGACGGACGATTCCAACAGCCTCCTCAAGGACATCGCCGCAGAGGAGATCAAGAAAGCCGACGTGAAGACGGACGGGCAGGGCGTCAACGCCATGCTGAACGTGTCGCTGTCGGTTCAGGTGGTGCTGGGCGAGGCCCGGATGCCGGTGTCGCAGCTTCTGTCGCTGTCGCGCGGGTCCGTGGTCGAACTGGACCGCCGCATCGGTCAGCCGCTGGACGTGATGATCAACGACCGCCTCGTGGCGCGCGGCGATCTGGTGAAGGTCGGCGAGGACGGTCTGGGCATCACCCTGACCGAGATCGTCAAGGATTACGTGATGGGCGCGCACTGATGCCCACGGGCACCCTTCTGCGCGGTCCGGGCCGGTTCGCCCTTGCCGCCCTGCTGGCGGGTCTCATCCTCGTGGCGGGCGCCGCGACGGCATGGGCCCAACAGTCGGGGCTGGGCGAGCTGATCGGCGGGCTGTCAGAGGTGCTCGACCCCGAAAGCGAAGGCAGCGGCGAACTGTCGGGCCGCCTGATCCAGGTCTTCGGCCTGCTGACCCTGCTGTCCATCGCGCCGGGTCTGCTGATCGTGATGACCTCGTTCACGCGCTTCGTCGTCGTCCTGTCGATCATGCGTATGGCGCTGGGCCTGAACCAGTCGCCGCCGAACATGGTGATCACCTCGCTGGCGCTGTTCCTGACGTTCTACGTGATGCAGCCGGTGTTTCAGGACAGCTGGGACAACGGCCTTGCTCCGCTGATCGACGGTGCAATCACCGAAGAGCAGGCCGTCGAACGCATCGCCGAGCCGTTCCACGCCTTCATGGCCAGCAACACCCGCGACAAGGATCTTGCCCTGTTTCAGGGCTTCGCCGCGCAGGCTGACGCCGCCATACCCGACGAGACCGTCGAGGGCGTGACCGAGGACGGTGTCGAAACGCTGCCCGAAGACCGCACCCAGATCGCTTGGTCGGTGCTGGTTCCCGCCTTCATGATCTCGGAACTTCAGCGGGCCTTCACCATCGGTTTCCTGATTTTCGTTCCCTTTCTCGCCATCGACCTGATCGTTTCGGCGATCCTGATGGGCGCCGGCATGATGATGCTGTCGCCGGTCATGATTTCGCTTCCTTTCAAGGTCATCTTCTTCGTCGCGATCGACGGTTGGTACCGTCTCGCGGGGTCGCTGATCCAATCCTACGCCGGAGGATAGCCACGTGAACGTTCTCAACCCCCACGCCACCAGCTTCCCGCTGCAACTGGCCGCCGAAGAGATCCCGCTGACCGGGGTCGAGAAGGCCGCGGTTCTGTTCCTCTGCATCGGCGAGGAACGCGGATCGGTGATGATGAAGAAGATGGCCCGATCCGAGATACAGGCGGTCATTCAGGCGATGTCGCGGCTGGGCACGATCCCGGCCACCACCGTCGAGTCGGTGATCCGCGAGTTCTCGCAGACCGTGTCCGGCGGCGCCGGTGTCGAGGGTTCGGTGCAGATCGCCGAGCGGATGCTGTCGGGCTTTATGTCCGACGACGCGATTTCCGAGATCATGGGCGACCTGCGCGCGCCGACGCACGGCCAGAATGTCTGGGACGCCTTCGCCGCCGTGAACGAGCAGACCATCGCGAACTGGCTGATGGGCGAGCACGACCAGACCGTCGCCGCGATCCTGTCGCGGATGAAGCCCACCGTATCGGCGCGCGTGCTGCCGCTGTTCGGGGCCGAGCGGATGGCCGAGATCGCGACGCGGATGATCGGCCTTGGCACCCTGTCGCGGAACGTGATCGACAACCTCGAGCAGGTGATCGTGAGCGATTTCCTCAGCGCGGCCACCCGCAAGTCGACCGTCGATCCGCAGCAGCGGATGGCCGACATGTTCAACAAGATGGACGGCAGCGTGTTCGAAAGCCTGTCCAGCGATCTGGAAGAGCGCGTGCCGCAGGAACTCGACGAGATCCGCAAGAAGATGTTCACCTTCGACGACATGGTGAAGCTGGAAAGCGCCTCGCTTCAGCGGATCATGCGGATGGCCGAGGGCAACACGCTGGCGCTGGCCCTGCGCGGCGCCAAGTCCGAGATCCGCAGCGCCTTCATGTCGGCGCTGACCCAGCGCATGCGCGAGATGCTGGAAATGGAAATGAAAGAGATGGGCCCGGTCCGCGCACGCGAAAGCCGCGAAGCGCAGGCGACGCTTATCGACATCACCAACGATCTTGTCCGGCAGGAGATCATCCGCCTGCCCAGCACCGAAGACGAGATGGTCTGAGGCCAACAAAAAAGCCGCGGTCCGGGATCACCGGGCCGCGGCTTTTTCATGTCTTCCGGTCAGCGTGTGCCGTAGCCAGAGAACCCCTGGATCGCGTCGATGTCGATCGTCACCATGTTGTAGGAACTGCCCTGCGTCAGCAGCGTCAGCGCCGCGTTCTGGCTGGTGTCGGTTTCGGTGGCGGCCGCGAAGGCCGAGTACTGGCGGATCAGCTTTTCCTGAACCTCGGGGTCTTGCAGGTCCTCGATGTCCATCCGCTTTTCAAGCATCTTCTTCAGGGAATCGACGCTTGCGTTGTCAGAGCTTTCGGGCATCCCGAAAGCGGTCATGATGAAGTCCTTCATCTCGGTGTCGGCCAGCACCTTGTACCAGCTTGTCAGTCCCGACACCTTCTGCTCGAAGGCCAGCGCGATGCCGACGCTTTCGTTCACATCGGTCTGGGTGTCGATCAGCCGCTGTGTGGTGTAGCGGTCGACCATTTCCTCGATCCAGTCGGGGTCGGAAAAGTTGCTGCCGGCGGTGCCGTCGGCATTGAAGCCAAGCTCTTCATTCGCCTTGGTGTACTTGTCGTCGGTCAGGCGGTTGATCAACGAGGTGTCATCCTCGGGATCGGAGGTGAAGATCTCTTTCATCATGGCCTTGGCATAGATTTCCTCTTCCATGCCGAAGGCTTTCATGACGAAGCTGAAGACCTCGTAGTCGTTCACAAGGTCTTCGACCGTCTCTACGCTGCCGATCCGTTCGCGGAACGATTCGATCTCGCGCTTGGACATCGGATCGCGCTGGACATCGGCCTCGAAGGTCTCGCGGTTCTCGCGGACCAGGGTGATGCCGATGAAAGGGGACAGACCGGCCGTCGAGATCATGCGTGCGATTCCTTTGCGGGATCGGACAGCCCGGCAGAGATCGCCAGCAGCTTGTCCTCGTAGCGGATGACGGGCCCCAGCACACGGTAGGCTCCGTACAGGTTGCCCTGATCGACATGGGTGCGGACGCGGTCCAGAACCTTGCCATGGCTTTTCTGCATGACCTGCATCAGGTCCGTGATGCCGTCATGGATGCGCGGCAGGATCTCGGCCCGCGATTCACGGCTGACCATGGCGACCTGGATCAGCTGGCACAGCCGCCGCACGGGGGTCTGGGCCTTGTCCTCGGCCAGGATCTCTTCGCCGCGCAGGACGTCGGAACGGTTCTCGACCTCTACGAACATCTGGCCCTTGCCCGCGTTGCGCAGGACGGCGCCGTTGATGACGATGCGGTCTCCGGTTTTGACTTTCAGGATCAGTCCCATCACGCAGCCTCGACAGTCTGGCCCTGAAGGGCCTGGATGATCGGCTTGTTCACGGCGATCAGGGATTCGATGGTGCCGCGGCCGTTCATGATCTGGCCGCTCTGGCGCTCGACGAAACCGGCCAGCGACAGAAGACCGGCGCGGGTTTCGGGGGGAAGCTCGTTGCCCGGCGTCAGCAGGTCGGCCTTGAAGCCAAGCCACAGGCGGACGTTGTCGTGCACCGCGGACCGCAGCGGTCCGGCAAGGATGCCCAGCCGCGACGGACCTTCGGCGGCGGCGTCGTATTCGGCCTGATGCGCATCGAGGCGCGACGTGATCTGGGTCAGGATCCGGCGCTCCATCGCGCGCGGCGTTTCGGTGGTCTTGAGTGATTTCTTGTATGCGTCGAGGCTCATCTGATGTCACCTTCTGGTGCGGGCCCGGGGGCTTTAAAGAACGAAGCCCGACCTCGGTCATCCGAGGCCGGGCGATACGCTTCAGCGACTGCTGACAATCATTACGTGAACACTGGCAAGCATTACTGGAACAGGCTCAGAACGCTCGACGGGCCTTGGTTGGCGATCGCGAGCGACTGGGTGGCCAGCTGCTGCTGGGTCTGCAGCGCCTGAAGACGCGCGGCTTCTTCTTCCATATCCGCGTCGATCATCGAGGACACACCGCTGTCGATGTTGTCGACCATCTGGTTCAGGAACTCCTGCTGGCCTTCGATCGAGCTTTCCGCCTGGCCCAGCTGGGTGGCGATGTCGGTCACGTCGGTCAGCACCGTCTCGACCGAGGCAAGAGCGCCGGCCAGGAAGGCTTCGCCGGTGGCGACGACTTCGGCGTTGGTGGCAAAGCCCGTTGCGATCGCTTTGAAGTCGCTGACCAGTTCGGCCATGTCGTGCGTCTTCACAACGATGTCGGTGGTGGCGAAAGTGCCGCCAGCACGGGTGATGCCGGTAACCACGTTGCGATCAACGCCGACAGTTGCGTCGCCGTTGGCGCCCCGGGTCAGTGCGCCGGTCGCACCGTCGATGGCAGAGCCGGCCACCGAGCCCGCAGCGTAAGAGCCGGCACCCAGCATGTCGTCGCCGTTGAAGGTCGACTGGCTGAGCGTCGTTTCCATGCGCTTGACGATCTCGTTGAGGTCGTTCTCGATTTCACCTTGGCCGCCTTCGGCGCCCTGGGCGAATGCCACCTTGTCGAGGAATTCCTGAGCCAGGTCCTGGATCGTCTCGGCACCGAGGCGGGCCGTGGCGACCGAGTTCTTGGTCAGGGTCAGACCTTCGTTGATCGAAGCGTAGGACGAGCTGTCGCCCTTCATCGTCTCGGAGATCTGGAAGTAGGCCGCGTTATCCTTGGCCGAGCCAACTTTCAGGCCGGTCGAAATGCGGTCCTGAGTGGTGGCGAGGTTGTTGTTGACCGACCGCAGAGCCTGCAGGGCGTTCATCGCGGAGGTGTTGGTAATGATGGAAGTCATGGGGGCTAGTTCCTTTTGCTTTCTTGCTGCACGTCCGAGCCTTCTGGCGGGACGGCCGGGCATCGCCCGACATGAGAGGAGAGCGGCAGGGAGGTTTCCGGAAGGTTTCCGTTTTCGCAAAACCTCAAAAATCTTTTTCGAAGCCCTTCTTCACCGGTTTCGGCGCCACGTCGCCACGCAGTTGACCGGACTTGTCATAGACGCCTTTCAGGCTTTGACGCGTGCGTAGATGCTCTACTTCGGCCAGAATCGTGCGTGAAGCGTCCGCCATCCCGCGCAGAAGCCGTTCGTTGGTTTCCAGCTGATCGGCGAGGTCACGGATTAATTTTCGCAATTGTGCGACCGCCGGAACATCGACCGAAAGAAACGGCTCGACCGCGGGCTGGCGGCGTTCCAGCGTTTCCAGCAATCGCGCCTTCTCGTCGAAGTAGGACGCGACGCGGTCGACATCCTTCGCCTCCAGCGCGCCGTTCTCCTTGCGCAGAAAATCCAGCGTCGAGGACAGGACCCTTTCGAACTCGGCGATGTTGCCCTCGTCCTCGTCGGTCAATCCCGTGCCGTCTTCGCCGTCGCGGGCTTTGCGTTCACCAAGGCGGATGCCAAGCCGCGACAGGGCAGAGGTTTTCGGGACGCCGATCATTCCATGTAGTCCTTCAACTGCGCCGCGACCGAGCGGGCGATACCGACGCCGCCGGCCTCTGCCACTTCGCGCGCGAAAGCCTTGGTCAGCTGGCTGCGGAACATCTCCTCGCCAAAGCCGCCGGCAGGCGCGGGGATCGCGTCCTCCATCATCGTGGCGAAGGCGATTTCCAGGAACGAGGCCTCGAAATCCATCGCGGCCTCTTCGATGCTCGTCGGCTGGCTGGCCGGCCGGGGGCCGGACAGGGGATGCAGGATGGGCTTGGAATCGATGTCCATCAGATAACCTCCAGATCCGCGTGAAGTGCGCCTGCGGCCTTGATGGCCTGCAGGATGGAAATGATCTCTTGCGCGCCGATGCCGATGGCGTTCAGACCATCGACCAATTCGCGCAGGCTGACCTGCCCGCCGACCACGGCAAAGCCCGAGTCGCGCTCGTAGACTTCGATATCGGTCTGCGGAACGATGACGGTCTCGCCGATGCTGAAGGGCTCGGGCTGGCTGACCTCGGCGCTTTCGCTGATGCTGACGGTCAGACCGCCCTGGCTGATCGCGACCTCGTCGATGCGCACGTCGGCGCCGATCACGATGGTCCCGGACTTTGCGTCTATCACCACCTTCGCAGGCGTATCGGGTTCGACTTGCAGGTTCTCGATCGTCGCCAGCGCTTCCATCACGTCGCCCTTGTCCAGCACGCGAACCTCGACTGTGCCGGGGTCCAGCGGCTCGGCATGGGCGATGCCCACCTGCGCATTGATGACCTCGGCGATGCGGGCGGCGGTGGTGAAATCGGGATTGCGCAGGGCCAGCCGGATACTGGTCATCTTGCGCAGGTCAAAGTCGATCTCCTGTTCCACCGTCGCGCCGTTCTCGATCCGCGCGACGGTCGGAACGCCACGGGTCACGTTGGCCGCGACACCTTCAAAGCTGAATCCGCCCACCGCGACAGGACCTTGCCCCACCGCGTAAATCTGCCCGTCCGCGCCGGAAAGCGGGGTCACCAGAAGCGTGCCGCCGCGCAACGAGGTGGCGTCACCAAGCGAGGACACCTCGATATCGATCTCGCTGCCGCGACGGGCATAGGGCGGCAGCTTGGCCGTCACCATCACCGCTGCGGTGTTCTTGGTGTTCAGTCCCTCGCCCGTCAGGTTGCCGACGCCGAGACGCGACAGCATCCCCTCGATGGACTTCCGGGTGAAGGGAGAGTTCCGCATGCTGTCGCCGGTGCCGTCCAGACCCACGACAAGGCCATACCCGATCAGCTGGTTCGAACGGACGCCCTCAAAGTTCACGATATCCTTGAGGCGGACCTGCGCCTGTGCGTCGACCGCCGCCAGCGTCAGCGGCAGGGCAAGCGACAGGGCAAGAAGAACTCGTTTGAGCATCGCAAGGCATCCAATCCTAAACCCGCACATCGCGGGTAAACTACGTTATTCGCAACATCGCCGCACTGCGCCGATTGCCTGTTCCTGCGCCGCTCCGTCAGATTCCTTCCCCTGATCGAAGGTTTTTCGTTGAACCGGCTCCGGACTGCAATGTACCCTACTTTAAGTTTTTCGCAAGTTTCTCGGGAGCACCCATGCGGGTAATTTTGCACGATCAGGACTTCAGCCGCGCGGAACGGCTGTTTTCTGCCCTGCCGAGACAAGGGCTTACGGTCGAAGATCTGCCGAAAGCGGCCATCGAATCGGGGATGGCCGGGTTGGACGAAGGCGCGGCGAGTCTGCTGCCCGTCCTGCTGGGCCTGATGCCGGAACGGGACGCGGCGGGGCAGGTGCGCAGGATGCGCGCCGCCGGCGTGGCGAATCCTCTGGTGGTCTTGCAGGACGAACTGGACCCGGACGAGGTTGCGCGCATTCTGGATGACGGGGCGGACGATGTCGTCGGCCCGCCCTTCGCGGCGGTCGAGATCGCGGCGCGGCTGCGCTCGGTCACGCGCCGCCACCATGGCCTGCGCTCGCAAGAGGTGCGCTCGGGCGGGCTAACGGTTTATCTCGACGGCCGCCACCCCGAATTCGACGGCCAGCCGATCCGTCTGTCGTCCAGCGAGAACACGATCCTTCGGATCCTTGCGCTGAATTCCGGGAAGGTGGTGCGACGCGACGCGCTGTTCGACGCGCTGTACGCGCTGGCGGACTATCAGCCCTATATGAAGGCGCTGGATGTCCACATCTGCAAGCTGCGCAAGAAGATCGAGGCCCATTCGGGCGACGGCGCAAGCATGATCCGGACCTACACCGGAAAGGGCTATGCGCTGGAAGGAGAGGGGGCGGCGGCGGGCTAGGCGCCCGCGTCAGGCAAAGGCGCGTTCGGCCGGCAAGGCCGACGCGGCTGCCGCATAGCCCTGCACCATCGGGAAGGTGCCCGGCGTATCGGACAGGCGCAGCGTTTCGCCGTCGCGCATCCGAAGCCGAAAGCTGGTCCACGTGACACGGCGGCCATCGTGCAGGGCCGTCATGACCGAAGTGATCCGCGTCTCGTCGTCCGGGTGATAGTGACCACGCAGCGAGATCGGCGTTCCAGCCGGGCAGGCGCGCAGAATGAAGGCGTCCAGCGCCTCGGTCTCGGCCTCGATCCCGAAGTCTTCCATCAGGTAGCCGGTGACATCCATGCCCGTCACCGCCATCGAAACCATGTCCTTGCCCTGCGCGGTAAGCCGGATCGCGTCATCCGCGCCGGTCGTCAGCCCGAGGTTGGACAGCAGATCGACGATCGACTGTGCGTCCGTCCTGTGTATCGGGCCGATATGAAGGACTCCGTCCTCAGTTGCCGCATCAAGAACCGAATGGCGAAAGGGTGTCAGGTCGACCAGCTGCATGGACTGCAATCCTTCTCTATTCGCGAAACGCCGTATTTCCGGCGCGCGGACTCTCTCTGCGATCGTCAGACCGCGAACACGAACAGGCAAAAGCCCGTTTCCATTACGGAAATTCAAGTGTTTCCCATCGTCTCGGACCAGAGACAATTGATGGTTAACGGGCGGATTCCTGCCCAGCTACAGATATTTTGATCGTTTTACCCAATAGGGGACCGTTGCCCCGAAGAAGCCTTAAACTGCCTAAACTAGGCTATGAGAAAGCGCGATCGACACCACATGTGTGGCGTTTCGCGCCCCAATCTTCTTCCGGATCCGCTCGATACGTTTTTTCACGGTATCGCGCGAGGTGTGCATCTGCTTGGCGATCTCGTCCTGCGAATACCCAAGCGCCAGCGTCCGTATTGTCTGGATGTCCACGTCCGACAGGCCAAGCCGCCCGTCGTGGACCGTCACGATATGGTCGAGGATCTCGGCGACCCGTGCGATTTCCTCTGACGTCAATTCGCGGTCGGGCCGCGAGACAGCCAGCAGGCATTTCTTGTTCCGAAGGTGCTTGCTGCGGGTGACCGCGACGGCGCCGTAGGCCAGTCCGAAATCCTTGGCGCGGGTCATGACGTAGTCGGCTGTCACGCGCTGCACGTTGTCCAGACCGCTCCACCGCGTCGTGCCGGTGTTCACCATGCCCCAAAGCACCACGGGATCCAGCACCACAAGATTGTGGGTGTCGTAATGATCGCGCCAGGCTTCGGGGTAAGTGCTGTAGACGAACTTTGTCTTCCAGACGTGCGCATGAAGGACAAGACAATATCCCGACGGCGCGATGGCGGAGAGTTCTTTGTCACAGTCCTCGTAGTTCGGAATGATCTCGAAGGGATTGTCTTCGAACATGTGACACGTAACCTCGGTCGCACCTCTGCCGCAGCAGGTGGTTCCAGTGGCGGACCGTTCCGCACTCTTCATGATTTCACCAAACCGGCGTCCCCCGACGGCTGGTAACGAGAGAGGCGAGCGCCAATCTCAACGACAAGTTGTGGTAGCGTCGTTCGGTTGTCAATGGTGACGCGAAGTTTTGAATTTCGTTAATTAACGTCTGAACGTATTCGGAGTTAAGAATGATAAATATTCGGCGTGTGACGCCGGGCGCTGCACAGTTCTGACCCCTGGATCACCTGAAGATGCGGCGATCTGAGCCCGGCACAAAAGCAAAGGGGGAAGGCACTGCCTTCCCCCTTCGTATTTCCGCGAGTGTAGTTCGTTTGGCGGATCAGGCCGCCAGTGCGTCGACCGGGCTTCCCGAGAAGATCTTGTCGCCGACCCGAACGGTAATCTGACCGTTCGGCAGTGCGCCGACGAAGAAGCCCTGAACCGAAACGCAACTTCCGATAACGATTGTCCTAAGCATGCTCACCATCCCCTGTGTCATCCTATCGACACAATATGTGATCTGCGTTCTCAAATCACTAACAAAGTGAGCCAAAAAATAAGCCTAATGCGCCAAGTTTACGCATTTCTGGTACAAATCGGCGGATTCTGGGCCGGATTCCGGCAACAATACGGCGAGACGGCCTAGAGCCAATCACGCAGAATCGGAATCAGCGGAACGTCCGCCGGAGGCATGGGATACTCGCGCAGGTTGTGCGGCGCCACCCATTTCAGGGCCTGCCCCTCTCGCGACTGGGGGATGCCGTCCCATTTTCTGCAAGCAAACAAAGGCATTAGCAGGTGAAAGTCGTCGTAGGCGTGGCTTGCGAAGGTCAGCGGGGCAAGGCAACTTTGCCAGGTTCCGATGCCAAGCTCCTCGTCCAGCTCGCGAATCAGGGCTGTTTCCGGGGATTCCCCGGTTTCGACCTTGCCTCCGGGAAATTCCCACAGCCCCGCCATCGACTTGCCCTCGGGCCGCTGTGCCAGAAGCACGCGGCCGTCGGGATCGATCAGGGCGACGGCCGCGACCAGCACGATCTTCCGGTCGGTCATGAACGATAGTCGGCGTTGATCGAGATATAGGCGTGGGTCAGGTCGCAGGTCCACACGGTCGCGGCGCCATCGCCAAGCCCCATGTCGACGCCGACGACAAGATCGGACTGCTTCATGTAAGACGCACCGGCGTCTTCCTTGTAATCCGGGTCGACCCAGCCATCGCGCGCCACCTGAATGTCGCCGAAACGGATCGCCAGCTTGTCGCGGTCCGCCTGCGCGCCCGACTTGCCGATCGCCATGACGATACGGCCCCAGTTCGGGTCCTCGCCCGCGATGGCGGTCTTCACCAACGGCGAGTTCGCGATGGCAAGCCCGGCCTTCTTGGCGTCGGCGTCATCCGCCGCGCCGGTCACCCGGATCTCGACGAACTTCGTCGCACCTTCGCCGTCGCGCACCACCTGATGCGCGAGGTCCAGCATGACGCCGGACAGCGCCTCGCGGAACGGCGCGACGCCGTCTCCCGCGACCTCGACGCCCGAGGCGCCGGTTGCCGCCAGCAACAGCGTGTCCGAGGTCGAGGTGTCGCTGTCGACCGTGATGCAGTTGAAGCTGCGGTCGGTCAGCGACGAAAGCATGCCCTGCAAATCCGCCTGACCGATCTTCGCGTCGGTGAAGATGTAGACCAGCATCGTCGCCATGTCGGGCGCGATCATGCCCGAACCCTTGGCGATACCGGCGATCTTCACCGGCTTGCCGCCGATCTTCACCGTGGCGAACGCGCCCTTGGGATAGGTGTCGGTCGTCATGATCGCCCGCGCCGCCGAGGCGATGCCAGCGGACGTAAGCCCGGCCTTCAGCTCTTCGAGCTTGGCGATGATCCGGTCATGCGGCAGCGGTTCGCCGATCACCCCGGTGGACGAGGTGAACACCCGCTGTTCCGGCACGCCGACGATGCGCGACACGCCGGCCACCAGTTCCCGCACCGAGGCCATGCCATGACTGCCGGTGAAGGCGTTTGCGTTGCCCGAGTTCACAACGATGGCGGCACCGCCCTCGGCGCTGCCCCCGATTTTGTCCTGACAGTCCAGCACCGGCGCCGACCGCGTCGCTGAGCGGGTGAACACCCCGGCGATCTCGGTCCCCGGCGCCAGTTCGGCCAGCATCACGTCGGTCCGGTTGGCATAGCGCACCCCGGCTTCCACCGTGGCGAACCGCACCCCCGCGATCTCTGGCAGGTTCGGAAACCCGCCGACGGGCGCGAGGGGCGAGACGGGAAGCGGCTTCTTCGTCCGCGGTGCGGCCTCGGGCGTGGCGCCCGACGCATCAAGATATGCCTGCAGCTCTTTCAGCTTCTGCTTGAGCTTGCGGATCTTCTTTTTCTTCCCGGCCATGGCCCAAGGACCTTCTTATTCGGTGATCAGGGAGGTGTCTTTGAGAACCGCCGGGTCGATGCCCGACAGGTCCGGACGGTCGATCTCGGTTGCGTCGACCAGACCCGCGATCTCATCGCGCAGGCGGGTCTCCCACAGCTCGGCTTCGATGGTGTCGCGCACCTCGTCCAGCGCCGGGGCTTCCGGCAGGCGGGTCTCGTTCAGCTTGATGACGTGCCAGCCGAACTGCGTCTGCACCGGCTCGGACACCGCGCCGTCTTCCAAAGCCATGACCGCCTGTTCGAATTCGGGCACCATCATGCCGGCGCCGAACCAGCCAAGGTTGCCGCCGTTCGGACCGGTCGGGCCGGTGGATTTCTCTTTCGCCAGTTCGGCAAAGTCGGCGCCGCCGTCCAGTTCCTCGATCAGCGCCTGGGCTTCTTCCTCGGTCGCGACAAGGATGTGGCTGGCGTTGAATTCCTTCACCGGCTCGTAGTCGGCGTATTTCGACGCATAGGCTTCCTGCAGATCCTCGTCGGTGATCTCGATGGACTCGGCGATTTCGGTGACCTTCGTGCTGGCCAGGATCGCGCTTTCCTCGTTCTCGATCGCCAGTTCGGCGGCAAGGCTCGGCTCGGTGACCGACCCGCCCACGGCGCGCTGTTGAACCAGACGTTCAAGCAGGCCTTCAAAGATGACGTCGTCGGGCAGCGTCTTGTTCTGATCCGACAGGGCTTCACGCATGACGATCATGTGGCCGATGGTGATGTCCACGCCGCCCACGGTGGCGACGACGGTATCTGCGGTGACCTCTGCCGGCGTCTCGGCATCCTGCGCGGCGACGGGGGCCGCGAGGCTCAGCGCAAATGCCGCCGAGGCCAGAAGGGTCTTCGAATATGCCATAAGGTGATCCTTTTTGAACTAAGCCGCGAAACCTCGCGACGTTGACACCATACCAACCGACCCTTACATCGCCACAAGGCGCGCAGGGCCGCTTTCTCCCCGCATTTCCTATGGGTTCGGGCGAGGGCGGGCAAGCACTCCTCTTACACGTTGGTTTGAAAACAGACTTCCAGGCGGAGTAGACATGCTGGGTATCGGAACAATCGCCAAGAAGGTCTTTGGCACGCCAAACGACCGCAAAGTGAAGGCGACCCGACCGATCGTCGAAAAGATCAACGCCCTGGAACCCGAGTTCGAGGCGCTGTCCGACGAGGGCCTGAAGGAAAAGACGGCCGAGTTTGTCGAGCGCGTCGCGAACGGCGAAAGCCTGGACAAGCTGCTTCCCGAAGCCTTCGCCAACTGCCGCGAAGCCGCCAAGCGCGCGCTGGGCCTTCGGGCGTTCGACGTGCAGCTGATGGGCGGGATGTTCCTGCATCAGGGCAACATCGCAGAGATGAAGACGGGCGAGGGCAAGACGCTGGTCGCCACCTTCCCGGCCTATCTGAACGCGCTGACCAAGCGCGGCGTCCACGTGGTGACGGTGAACGACTACCTCGCCAAGCGTGACGCGGAATGGATGAGCAAGGTGTACAACGCGCTGGGCATGACCTGCGGCGTCGTGTACCCGCAGCAGCCCGAGGCCGAGAAAAAAGAGGCCTACGCCTGCGACATCACCTATGCCACGAACAACGAGCTTGGCTTCGACTACCTTCGTGACAACATGAAGTCCGAGCTGTCGGACATGAACCAGCGCGACCACTATTTCGCCATCGTCGACGAGGTGGACTCGATCCTGATCGACGAAGCGCGGACGCCGCTGATCATCTCGGGCCCCTCGCAGGACCGTTCTGAACTTTACATGACCATCGACAAGGTGATCCCGGAACTGACCGAGGATCACTACAACATGGACGAGAAGTCGCGGAACGTGACCTATACCGAGGAAGGCAACGAATTCCTCGAACAGCGGCTGCACGCGGCGGGCATCCTGCCCGAAGAGCACACGCTGTATGACCCGGAATCCACCACCATCGTCCACCATGTGAACCAGGGCCTGCGGGCGCACAAGCTGTTCACCAAGGACAAGGACTATATCGTCCGCAACGGCGAGATCGTCCTGATCGACGAATTCACCGGCCGCATGATGGCCGGCCGCCGCCTGTCGGACGGTCTGCATCAGGCGATCGAGGCGAAGGAAGGCTGCAAGATCCAGCCCGAGAACGTCACGCTGGCCTCGGTGACCTTCCAGAACTACTTCCGTCTCTACGACAAGCTGTCCGGCATGACCGGCACCGCGTCGACCGAGGCCGAGGAATTCGCCGAGATCTACAAGCTGGGCGTGGTCGAGGTTCCGACGAACCTGCCCATCGCGCGGAAGGACGAACATGACGCCGTCTACCGCACCGCGAAGGAAAAGTTCGACGCCATCGTGGAAGAGATCAAGACCGCGCACGAGACCGGGCAGCCGGTCCTTGTGGGCACCACCTCGATCGAGAAGTCGGAATTCCTGTCGCAGCTTCTGACCGCCGCGAAGATCCCGCACAACGTCCTGAACGCGCGCCAGCACGAGCAGGAAGCGCAGATCGTCGCCGACGCCGGCAAGCTGGGCGCGGTGACCATCGCGACGAACATGGCCGGCCGCGGCACCGACATCAAACTGGGCGGCAACTTCGAATTTCAGGTGATGGAGGCGATCGCCGCCAGCCCGGACCGCGACCCCGAAGAGATCCGCCAGGAGATCGAGGCAAGCCACGACGCCGCAGAGGAAGCGGTGAAGAAGGCGGGCGGCCTGTTCGTTCTGGCGACCGAACGCCACGAAAGCCGCCGGATCGACAACCAGCTGCGCGGCCGCTCTGGCCGTCAGGGCGACCCGGGCCGGTCGGCCTTCTTCCTGTCGCTGGAAGACGACCTGATGCGGATCTTCGGGTCCGAGCGTCTGGACAACATGCTGAAAAAGCTTGGGATGAAGGAAGGCGAAGCCATCGTTCACCCGTGGGTCAACAAGTCTCTGGAACGCGCGCAGGCGAAGGTCGAAGGCCGCAACTTTGACATCCGCAAACAGCTGCTGAAGTTCGACGACGTGATGAACGACCAGCGGAAGGCCATCTTCGGCCAGCGCCGCGAGATCATGGAAACCGAGGACCTGTCCGAGATCGTGCAGGACATGCGGCATCAGGTGGTCGACGATCTGGTCGACGAGTACATCCCGCCGAAAACCTACTCTGACCAGTGGGATACCGAAGGTCTGTACGCCGCCGCGCTGGAAAAGCTGGGCGTGAACGAGAAGGTCATCGCCTGGGGCGAGGAAGAGGGCGTCGACGCCGAGGTGTTCAAGGAACGTCTCGCCGCCGCGTCGGACGAACTGATGGCCTCGAAGGCCGCGCAGTTCGGGCCCGAGAACATGCGGTCGATCGAAAAGCAGATCCTGCTTCAGACCATCGACGGCAAGTGGCGCGAACACCTTCTGACGCTGGAACACCTGCGCTCGGTCGTGGGCTTCCGTGGCTACGCGCAGCGCGACCCGCTGAACGAGTACAAGACGGAATCCTTCGAGCTGTTCCACGGCCTGCTGGATTCGCTGCGTATCGAGGTGACCCAGAAACTGTCGCAGATCCGTCCGCTTAGCGAAGAAGAGCGCGAGCAGATGATGAAGGACATCATGGCCCAGCAGCAGTCGCTGCAGAAAGCCGCCGAATCCGCGACCGCCAAGCAGCCCGAGCCGGTCGGCGCAGGCGGCGAGGTTGCCGAAACGGAAACAGCGGCGGTCGCCGGTTTCGACGAGAACGATCCGTCGACCTGGGGCAATCCGGGCCGCAACGCGCCCTGTCCCTGCGGGTCGGGCAAGAAGTTCAAGCACTGCCACGGCGCGTTGTAATCTGACGCGTCCGGCACGGCTGCGCCGGCTTATCCACAGCCCGGCGCGGCCCCGTTCCGCCTACGGAACCCTTAATTTGTTTCCATTTTACAACACAATTTAGGCAGGCCGCCTTACTGTTTCCTCATTTCTGTGCCACTTATCCACACAGTGGATTGGGCAGGGGCAGAACCATGCAAATGGTCTTCATTCAGAAATACCGGAAGTACCTGACAAGCGGCGCGACCATCGCAGCCGTCGTCGCGACCGCGCACATGATGCAGCGGAACGGCGACGCCAACGCCCGCGACGCCCTGCCGGAACCCGAGATTGCCGCCGAAACGATGGCCGACACGATCGCCACCCCGATGACCGCCGGAGTGCTGGGCGTTTCCGCACCCGAGGTTGGCCCCGAAGTTGGCCCAGACGCTGCTCCGATGATCGTTGCCGAAGCGCCCGCACCGGATGTTGTCGTGCCCGAAGTCACCGCGCCCGAAGCCGACATGCCCGAAGCCGTCATTCCCGTCGTTGACGTGGCAAAGCCCGAACCGGCCGAAGCGGCTGATCCTGTCTCTAAGATGGAGATGCTGGCCGAGTTGGACGCCGCGGACCCGGAGACCCCCGATCTCGTCGACATCGCCAGCCTCGACATCCAGCCCGATGACGATGCGCCCGCCGCCGTCGTGGTCGAGATCCCGGACATGCCCTCTGACAGTGCGATCCCCGAGCCGCTGGAACTGAAGCAGCCCACGCCGCTTGACCGGATGGCGCCGGTGGAAGAAGCCGCGCCCGAGGAACTGCCCGAGGAACCCGGCCGCAACGAATACGGTCTTGCCTGCGACGTGATCCTGTCCGCGTCCGCCCAGACCGCCGGAATGGTGCGCCTGATGCTGACCGCACCCTGCGCCGCGGACGAACGTCTGACCGTTCGCCACGAAGGCCTGATCTTTTCGGACGAGACCGACGCGCTGGGCATGTACACCGTCGACGTGCCCGCCTTGTCGATCGACGCGTCCTTCTCTGTCACGCTGGCCAGCGGCGAGACCGCCGAGACCGCCGTCGACGTGCCGGAAGCGATGCGCACCGAACGCGTCGTGCTTCAGTACAACGGCGACAACGGCCTGCAGATCCACGCGCTGGAATTCGGCGCCGACTATGGCGATGCCGGCCATATCTGGTCCGGCAACCCCGGCTCGGTCGAGGCCGCGACCCGGACCGGCGGCGGCTTCCTGACGATGCTGGGCGACCGCAGTCAGCCCGATGCCTTCCTTGCCGAGGTCTACACCCTGCCCGAGGACGCGCGCGGACAGGACGGCGTCGTCCGCCTGAGCGTCGAGGCCGAGGTCACCGCCGCCAACTGCAACCGCGACATCGCGGGCCAGACGATCCAGCGCACAGCAGCCGGTGGAATGCGCCCTGTGTCCCTGACGCTATCCATGCCGGACTGCGACGCGGCGGGCGAGTTTCTGGTGTTGAAAAACCTCCTTCGAGACCTGAAGATCGCCTCGTACTGAGGCAGTCGCGGTAATCGGACATGAGCTATCGACGTGCGGCAGCCCTTGCCGCACTGTTTCTTTGGAGCCTCGGCGGAGCGGCGCGCGGCGACGATGTCACCCTGACCTCTCGCGATGGCAGCGTCGAAGTCACCGGCGACCTGCTGGGCTATGACGGCGAATTCTACCGCGTAGACACTGTTTATGGCGTCCTCACGCTGGATGGCAGCGGCGTCGTCTGCGAGGGTCCCGGCTGTCCCGACCTGACTGCATTTGTCGCCCGTTTCACCTTCTCTGGCGCCCGCACCATGGGCGAGGTTCTGATGCCCTCGCTGGTCGAGGCCTTCGCGGCAAGGTCCGGTTATGGTGTTGAACGGCGCATCGTTGACGACACCCATTTCGACTATGTCCTGACAGACCTTGCGTCGGGCGCGCTGGCCGCCGAAATCGGGTTCCGCGTGACCTCGACCGAGGAAGGCTTTGCCGACCTGCTGGCGAACGAGACGGACCTTGTGCTGTCCACCCGCCCCGCGAACGCGACAGAGATCACGCTGGCGCAAGAGGCGGGTCTGGGCGACCTGTCGGATCCGCGCCGCAGCCGGATTCTTGCGCTCGACGCCATGGCGGTGATCGTGTCGGCGGACAATCCGATGAAGGGCCTGACGCTTGACCAGATCACCCGCATCTTCGCCGGAGAGATCACCAACTGGTCGGCGCTGGGCGGTCCCGACGCACCGATATTCGTGCATATGCGGGGTGAACGGTCGGGCCTGTCCCAGGCTTTCGCCGACCGCCTGCTGACCCCGCGCGACCTTGCGCCCGCAGCTGCCACGATCCGCCACCCGGACAACGCCGCGCTGGCCGACGCTGTGGCCGGCGATCCGCTGGCCATCGGTGTTGCGCCTTATTCAGAGACTGGCAACGCGCAGGTGCTGGAATTGTACGGAAAGTGCGGCATGGTCTCTGTCCTCGACGACCTGACGGTGAAGACCGAAGACTATCCGCTGACGCTGCCGCTGTTTCTGTACACGCCGGTCCGCCGCCTGCCGCTTCTGGCGCGCGAATTCCTGTCCTTCGCCCGCTCGCCCGCCGCGCAGCTTGTTGTCGCGCGCTCGGGCTTCGTCGACCTGCGGCTTTATAACGTGCCGGTCGCCGAGCAGGGGTTGCGGCTGGTCAACGCGATCACCGAAGCGGGCGACGAGGTCTTGCTGGACGAACTGCAGCGGCTTGCGATGACGATGGACGGGACCGAGCGGCTGACGCTTGGGTTCCGCTTTGAACAGGGCGGGGCGCAGCTTGATCCTCAGTCCCGCTCGAACGTCGAGATATTGGCGCAGCAGATCGAAGCGGGCGCCTTCGACGGCCGACCGCTGATCTTCGTTGGCTTTTCCGACAGCGAGGGCCCCGCTGACGGCAACATCCGCCTTGCCACCCGCCGCGCGGAAGAGGTGCGCGACGCGGTGCTGAAAGCCGCGCCGACCGCCGACCGCGAGCGGCTGTCGATCTCGGTCGAGGCCTTTGGCGAGGCGATGCCGATGGCTTGCGATGACGAGGAATGGGGCCGTCAGATCAACCGCCGGGTCGAGGTCTGGGCCACTCAAAGATAGCCTTCGGCCCGAAAGCTGAGTTCGGCGGATTTGCCGACGATCAGATGGTCGTGCAGGGTCAGACCCAAAGCCCGCGACGCCTCTTCGACCTGGCGGGTCATGTCGATGTCCTGCTGCGAGGGGCTGGGGTCGCCCGATGGGTGGTTGTGTACCAGGATCAGCGCGCTGGCGTTCAGTTCCAACGCCCGTTTCACGACCTCGCGCGGATAGACTGGCACGTGGTCGACCGTGCCCTGCGCCTGCGCCTCGTCCGCGATCAGAACGTTCTTTCGATCAAGGTACAGCACGCGAAACTGCTCGGTCTCGCGGTGGGCCATGGTGGTGTGGCAATAGTCCAGAACCGCATCCCAGCTCGAGATCAAAGGCCGTTGCAAGACCCGCGACCGCGCCAGCCGGTGCGCCGCCGCTTCGACCAGCTTCAGTTCCCTTACCACAGCCTCTCCGACCCCGCTGACCGAGGTCAGGCGGGCGGGATCGGCGGACAGTACGCGGTTGAAATCGCCGAACGTGTCGATCAGCAGCCGCGCCAGCGGTTTGACGTCCTGCCGTTCGATGGCGCGGAACAGGATGAGTTCCAACACCTCGTAATCCGGCATCGCCGCTGCGCCGCCCTCCATGAACCGGGCGCGCAGGCGTTTGCGGTGGTCCTTGATGTAGGACGGCAGGCGCTTTGGTGGAACCGCGGCTGCCGCCGCCTCCTCATCATCGGGGCTGAACAGGGGCAGGGGGGCTTCGGCCATCTCGCTCGTCATGCCGCCAGCCTTGCCGCATCCCGGTTAATGCCGGGTTAAGGCCAACGTTCCGTTTCCTGCTCAACCGGGCGCCGGACGACTGCATGGCGCAGGAACCGGATCGCTTGCCTGACCCTGGCACGGCACCAGACGTCTCGTGCAACAAGGAGACATCGCATGATCCTCAAGGACAAGACCGTCATCGTCACCGGCGCTTCCTCGGGCATCGGCGCCGCTAGCGCCCGCCTGTTTGCGCAGGAGGGCGCGAACGTGGTTATCGGCGCGCGCCGGGAAACGCGCCTGCGCGACCTTGCCGATGACATCACAGGCAGCGGCGGACGCGTGGCGTATCTGGCGGGGGACGTTCGAGACGAGGCTTTCGCCCGCGCGCTGGTCGCCCTTGCCAAAGATCGCTTCGGGGGTCTTCACGCGGCTTTGAACAACGCGGGCACCACCGGCCCGGCCGTGCCGATCCCCGAGTTGTCCGCCGAAGACTGGCAGGCGGTGCTGGATACGAACCTGACCAGCGCCTTCTACGGCGCCCGGTATCAGGTGCCTACGATCCTCGAAAGCGGCGGAGGTTCCGTCGTGTTCACTTCGTCCTTCGTCGGCCAGACCGTCGGCTTGCCGGGCATGGGCGCCTACGCCGCCGCCAAGGCAGGGCTTGTGGGGTTGGCGCAAGTATTGGCGGTAGAGCACGGGGCGCAGGGACTGCGGGTGAACACGTTGATGCCGGGCGGAACGATGACCGAAATGGCAGGCGACGACGCGGGCTTTCACGAATTCGTCCGGGGGCTTCATGCGCTTAAACGGATGGCCGCGCCGGAAGAGATCGCAGAGGCCGCGCTGTTCCTGATCTCGGATCGTGGGTCCTTCGTCACCGGCACATCGCTTTACGCGGACGGCGGCAACTCGGTCTGCAAGACCTAGCTTTGCTTCGCCTGCCGCCGGTCGAATGTGATGACGCGCCAGACGTAGACGCCAAGCAGTCCCACCACCACGATGGTCGAAATCGGGTCCAGCCATGCGGCGACAAGGTCGTAGCCGCTTTCCAGCCAATAGCCGAGCATCGCCAAAAGCGTCGTCCACAGAAAGCTGCCGACCGCGCTAAGCAGAAGGAACCGCGCCTGCGACATGCGTTCGATCCCCGCGGGTACCGAGATCAGGGTTCGGATCGCGGGGATCAGGCGGCCGATCACCACGGCGCGACCCTCGTGGCGGGAAAACCAGTCAGCTGCGCGGTCCAGTTCCTCGGGCGCCAGCGACAGCCAGCGGCCGTGGCGTTCGGCCAACCTGCGCAAGCGGGCCTTTCCGTAGGTCCGGCCGATCCAGTACCACATCCACGCGCCGGCCAGCGTGCCGACGGTTCCCCAGAAGATCACGATGGCCAAAGACATATCCCCCCGCGCGGCGTTGAAGCCCGCGAGCGGCATGATCAGTTCCGACGGGATCGGCGGGAACACGTTCTCGAGAAACATAAGCAGCCCCACGCCAAAGCCGCCCATCGCGTCGATCATTCCGGTGATCCAGTCGAACAAGTGTCTCTCCTGAAAAGAAAATCGCCCCGGGGGTTAACCCGGGGCGACGTGTCATTGTTCCGTCGGGATCACGGTCAGTTCTTCATCCCGTCCCAGAAGCTTTTCACCTTGGTGAAGAAGCTCGAGGACTCGGGGTTGTTGTCCTCGCCGATCTTCTCGAACTCTTTAAGCAGCTCTTTCTGGCGCGAGGTCAGGTTCACCGGGGTCTCGACCGCCAGTTCGATGAACATATCGCCGGTCCCACCGCCACGGAGGGCGGGCATGCCCTTGCCGCGCAGACGCATCTGGCGCCCCGACTGCGAGCCTGCGGGGATCTTCACCCGGCTGCGGCCGCCGTCGATCGTCGGCACCTCGATATCGCCGCCCAGCGCGGCTGCTGTCATCGACACCGGGACAAGGCAGAACAGGCTTTGTCCGTCGCGCTGGAACAGCTGATGCTCTTCCACCTCGATGAAGATGTACAGGTCGCCTGTCGGACCGCCGCGCAGCCCGGCCTCGCCCTCTCCGGCAAGGCGAATGCGGGTGCCCGTCTCGACGCCCGCCGGGATGTTCACCGACAGCGAGCGGTCTTTCTCGACCCGGCCCGAACCGCCACAGGCGCGGCAGGGGTTCTTGATGATCTGCCCCATGCCCGAGCAGGTCGGACAGGTGCGTTCGACGGTGAAGAAGCCCTGCTGCGCACGGACCTTGCCCATGCCCGAACAGGTCGGACACATGGCGGGTTCCGCGCCGCCCTCGGCGCCGGTGCCCGAACAGGTCGAACACTGGACAGAGGTCGGGACCTTGATCGTCTTCTGCAGTCCCTGATGCGCTTCTTCAAGCGTGACGCGCAGGTTATAGCGAAGGTCGGACCCGCGCGTCGCGCGCTGGCGTCCGGCGCCGCCGGCCCCGCCGCGGCCGCCCATGAAGTCACCGAACAGGTCGTCGAACACGTCCGAGAATGCAGAGGCGAAGTCACCTTGGCCTGCGCCGCCGGGACGCGGGCCACCGCCCATGCCGCCGTCGAACGCCGCGTGACCGAACCGGTCATAGGCGGCTTTCTTCTGCGGGTCTTTCAGCGCGTCGTACGCCTCGTTCACTTCCTTGAACTGGCTTTCGGCATCCGGGTTGTCGCTGTTGCGGTCGGGGTGAAGCTCTTTCGCCTTCTTGCGATAGGCCTTCTTCAGCTCTTCCGCCGTCGCACCCTTCTGGACGCCGAGAACATCGTAATAGTCGCGTTTTGCCATGGATGTACTCTCCTAACGCAAGGACCGGCCCCAGTAGTGACGAGGCCGGTCCAAACGCATCTGGCGACGCTTACGAGGCGCGCTTGTTGTCGTCGAGATCCTCGAAATCGGCATCCACGATGTCGTCGTCGACACCGCGCGGTTCGTCGTCGTCATCGGAACCACCGTCGCCCGATTCCGCTTTGGCTTGCTCGGCCTTGTATATGGCCTCGCCCAGCTTCATCGCGGCTTCGGTGACGTTCTGGATGCCGCCCTTGATCTTGCCGGCGTCTTCCGTCTCGATCTGTTCCTTCAGGTTGGCAATCGCCAGCTCGATGGCTTCGATCGTGGTCGGGTCGACCTTGTCCGAATGCTCTTCCATCGACTTCTCGGTCGAGTGGATGAGGCTTTCGGCCTGGTTCTTGGCTTCGACCAGCTCGCGGCGGCCCTTGTCGGCCTCGGCATTCGCCTCGGCGTCGCGGACCATGTTGTCGATCTCTTCATCCGACAGACCGCCAGAGGCCTGGATGGTGATCTTCTGTTCCTTGTTGGTGCCCTTGTCCTTGGCAGCAACGTGGACGATGCCGTTGGCGTCGATGTCGAAGGTCACCTCGATCTGCGGCAGACCGCGCGGCGCGGGCGGAATGTCTTCCAGGTTGAACTGGCCCAGAAGCTTGTTGTCCGCCGCCATTTCCCGCTCGCCCTGGAACACGCGGATCGTCACCGCGTTCTGGTTGTCCTCGGCGGTCGAGAAGATCTGCGACTTCTTGGTCGGGATCGTGGTGTTGCGGTCGATCAGGCGGGTGAACACGCCACCCAGCGTCTCGATCCCCAGCGACAGCGGGGTCACGTCGAGAAGGACCACGTCCTTCACGTCACCCTGCAGCACGCCGGCCTGGATCGCGGCGCCCATGGCGACCACTTCGTCCGGGTTCACACCCTTGTGCGGCTCTTTGCCGAAGAAGGTCGAGACTTCCTCGATGACCTTCGGCATGCGGGTCATACCGCCGACCAGAACCACTTCGTCGATGTCGCTGGTGCTGAGGCCGGCGTCTTTCAGCGCGTCCTTGCAGGGCTTCATCGACTTCTTGATCAGGTCACCCACCAAGCTTTCCAGCTTGGCGCGGGTCAGCTTCATGACCATGTGCAGCGGCGTGCCGTCCTTGCCCATCGAGATGAACGGCTGGTTGATCTCGGTCTGCGACGAGGACGAAAGCTCGATCTTTGCTTTCTCGGCCGCTTCCTTGAGACGCTGCAGCGCCATCTTGTCCTTGGTCAGGTCAACGCCGTGCTCTTTCTTGAACTCGTCGGCGAGGTAGTTGACGATCCGCATGTCGAAGTCTTCACCGCCAAGGAACGTGTCCCCGTTGGTGGATTTCACTTCGAACAGGCCGTCGTCGATCTCAAGGATCGTGATGTCGAAGGTACCGCCGCCAAGGTCGTAGACGGCGATCGTCTTCGAGTCCTTCTTGTCGAGGCCATAGGCCAGCGCGGCCGCGGTCGGCTCGTTGATGATACGCAGGACTTCGAGACCGGCGATCTTGCCGGCGTCCTTGGTCGCCTGACGCTGAGCGTCGTTGAAGTACGCGGGAACGGTGATGACCGCCTGCGTCACGTCTTCGCCAAGATAGTTCTCGGCGGTTTCCTTCATTTTCTGAAGGATGAAGGCAGAGATCTGCGACGGCGAGTACGTCTCGCCCTTCACTTCGACCCATGCGTCGCCGTTGCCGCCGTCAACGATCGAGTAGGGGACAAGGTTCTTGTCCTTCTCGACCTCGGCGTCGCCCAGACGGCGCCCGATCAGGCGCTTCACGGCGAAAACGGTGTTCGACGGGTTGGTGACGGCCTGCCGCTTGGCGGGCTGACCGACAAGACGCTCGTCGTCAGTGAAACCGACGATGGACGGCGTCGTCCGTGCGCCTTCGGAGTTCTCGATCACCCGGGGTTGCGAACCATCCATGATGGCGACGCAGCTGTTGGTCGTCCCGAGGTCGATACCGATGACTTTGGCCATGCTCAATATCCTCTCTTTCGGCGATGTTGCGGGGCTCGGCCCTGTGAGGCACCGTGCCCCTATCCCATGAATTGCAAAGGGTGATTGGCCTACCCCTTGCGGCTTCTGGGCGTATATAGGGAGGGGGGAAATACGCTGCAAGCGAGTCCGCCCAGTTAAAATGACGGTTTTTGACAGTTCCGTGATGAAGTGACCGATACACCGCTGACAGTTCGGGGATTCAGGATTTTCAAGGGGTTTCTAGACGCCCCGGCGCAATCCGGCATGGCGTCAGATATCCGCCGCGTGGTGGCCGAAGCGCCGCTTTTCTCGCCAATGACGCCCTACGGGAAACCGATGTCCGTCCGCATGACCTCGGCGGGGAAATACGGCTGGTTCTCGGACCGGAAAGGCTATCGGTACGAGCCGCGGCATCCGTCCGGCGTGGCGTGGCCCGAGATTCCGGACAGTGTTCTGGACCTGTGGCGCACTGTGACCGGGCTGGGCCGTCAGCCGGACTGCTGCCTGATCAACTTCTATCCGCCCGGCGCCCGCATGGGGATGCATCAGGACAAGGACGAGGCGGACTTCTCGTTCCCTGTCGTGTCCGTGTCGCTGGGCGACGACGGGCTGTTCCGCATCGGTAACGACACCCGCGGCGGCAAGACGGAATCCATTTGGCTCAATTCGGGTGACGTTGTGGTGATGGGGGACGAGGCGCGGCTGACCTACCACGGCGTCGACCGCATTCGTCCGGGCACATCAACGCTGCTGGAAGCCGAGGGGCGGCTGAACCTGACGCTGCGCGTCGTCGACTGAAGGCCGGCCTAGTTCGCCGTGCCGGGGCCGTTCGGGCCGTACCGGTTAGAGATGTCGGCGGACAGGCTGTAGCGGATCGTATCCAGCGCCGTTCCTCGGCAGTCTGGGCAGACCGTGAAGGGCCCGCGCATCCACATCTGGTCGCCCGTGCGATAGGGATCGATCCAAGCATCCCCGACCTGATACCGGCAGCAGACCGAGCATCGGGCGGAACTGTCCTGTCCGTCATGCAGGCTGAACTGCGGCGGGTTCGGCGCGGTGATCCGTTGCAGCAGCCGGTGCTTCACGCCAACCTCGTCATCACCCGCGCGGCGAACCGACATGCGGTAATAGCGTTCTTCCTCCGGCGTGTCGCATCGGTAGGACATATGCAGCGTGATGTCGTGGCCGTGCGCCCAGTGAAAGATCGCCTGAAGATAGTCACGCGTGTCCCGCCCCGAGACGAAGTCCCAAAGAAGCCGTCCGATCACGCTGGATGAGGTCAACTGTGACGCGCCGTTGCGCGTCGTGCTCGCGTCCCAGTTTCCGCAGACCCAGGTGATGCGGGAATTCCGGTCGATGCGGTATTCCGTGAACATCACCCTCCTCCGGGGATACTTTCATTTGCAACGACTATACGGCGTGGGGCGGTCACGCGTAAACGTGTAGCTGCGATGCAGCAAATACCGCGCCGCTACTTCCCGGCGCCCCAGCTGCGAGAGGCGTTCTTGCGGGTATAGAATTCGCCCATCATGCCGATCATGATCAGCACCAGCGACAGGACGACCGGATAGGTCACGCTGCTGTAGTGCGGGTTGTAGTTCAGGAACACGAACCCCCGCGCCTGATCGATGCAGTGGAACAGCGGGTTCCAGTCGAACATCGCCAGCATGTAGGTCGGCATCGAGTTGGCCACGAACATCTTGCCGGACGCGACCATGTTGGCGCGGGTATAGATCTGCGACGCGATGTTCACGAAGTTCGGCGCCCACGGCTTCATCGCAAGGAAGACAAGCCCGACGGCGCAGCCCGAGAACCACGACAGCAGCACCATGCCATAGGCGGCGGCGGGATGCAGGATCTCGATCCGGGTAAAGGCCACGTGGTAGACAAACAGAACCACCACCAGCGCAAGTGTCTGAATGTAAAGCGTTCCCAGCGCGGCAGAAGAGATGGCGATGGTCGTGTTCATCGGGCCATGCTGCATCATCGGCGACGTCGGCCCTTCGGACCCGAGCACCGCGCTGACCGCCTTGTTGTGGGTCAAGAACAGGAAGATCCCCGACATGATGTACAGCAGGAAATCGCCCCGGATTGCGTTGCCGCGCAGGCCGAGGATCGCGAACATCACCCAGAACACCGCGACAAGGATCACGGTCTGCATGATCGACATCAGCAGGCCGACCACCGCGTTGCCGTGGCTTTTGCGGATATTGCGGACGGTTGCGTGATAGATCAGCTCGACAATGGCGATCGCCGACTGAAGCGTCGTCTGCCTTGTGCGTTGCTGGAACATCCCGGCCTTCCGCTGCCTGCCCGACGGCGCTTTCCCGGTCTTTTTCGCAGGGAATTGTTGCCGTTCCGTTGTCGGGGAAGCATAAGAGGCGCCGAGTTGTTTATCAATCGCAAGCTGCCGCCAGTGCAGCGAAGGAGAGGCCTTTGGACTTCGACAAGCTCGTACCCGTGATGCGGCGCCTTGCGCTCGAGGCGGGGGACGCCATCCTCGAGATTTACCATTCCGACGACTTCGAGGTTCGGTCGAAATCCGACGAAAGCCCGGTGACCGAAGCGGACGAGAAGGCCGACGCGCTGATCTCGGCCGGTCTGCGCGCGGCGTTTCCGGACGTGGCTCTGGTGACTGAGGAACAGGCAGCCTCGCACGGGCAAGAGGTCTCGACCTTCCTGATCGTCGACCCGCTGGACGGCACCAAGGAATTCGTGAAGCGCCGTGGCGATTTCACCGTCAACATCGCCTATGTCGAGGATGGCGTGCCGCTGCGTGGCGTCGTCTACGCTCCGGCCCGCGAGCGGCTTTTCTACACGCTGGCCGACGGCACCACCGTCGAAGAAACCGGCACTTTCGACAAAGAGACCCCCGGCGCGACGACGCCGCTGAGCGTCTCTGATCCGGACAATTCGGCCCTGATGGTGGTCGCCTCGAAGTCGCACCGCGATCAGGCGACCGACGATTACATCGCCAAGTACGGGGTGAAGGACATGACCTCGGCCGGTTCGTCGCTGAAGTTCTGCCTTGTCGCCACGGGCGAGGCGGACATCTACCCGCGCCTTGGCCGCACGATGGAATGGGACACCGCCGCCGGCGACGCCGTGCTACGCGGGGCGGGCGGCAAGGTGGTGCGCTTCGACGACCACAGCGTCTTCACCTATGGCAAGGAAGGCTTCGCCAACCCGTTCTTCATCGCCTACGCTCCGGGAGTAGAGTTGAAGGCTGCCGAATGAAGGTCCTGATCGTCATCCCCGCGCGCTATCCGTCGACGCGTTATCCGGGCAAGCCGCTGGTCGGTCTGCGCGGCGCTACGGGGGAATCCCGCAGCCTGATCCAGCGCACGTGGGAAGCCGGGATGGCGGTCAGAAGCGCCGACCGCGTCGTGGTCGCCACCGATGACGACCGCGTCCGCGAGGCCGCCGAAGCCTTTGGCGCCGAGGTCGTGCTGACCTCTGACAAGGCCCGCAACGGCACCGAGCGCTGTTCCGAGGCGCTGGCGGTTCTGGGTGGCGGCTATGATATCATCGTGAACCTTCAGGGCGACGCGCCGCTGACGCCGCCGTGGTTCATCGAGGAACTTGTAACCCAGCTGGAAGGGCATCCGACGGCAGAAGTCGCAACGCCGGTGCTGCGCTGCGATGGCCGGGCGCTGAAGGACTTCCTGTCGGATCGGAAAGAGGGGCGTGTCGGCGGCACCACCGCCGTCTTCTCGCGCGACCGCCGGGCGCTGTATTTCTCGAAAGAGGTCATTCCCTATACCTCCGAGGAATACGGCGACGACGATCCGACCCCGGTGTTCCACCACGTTGGCGTCTACGCCTATAAACCCTCGGCGCTGGCGTCCTATCCGCTGCTGAAGATGGGGCCGCTTGAACAGCTCGAAGGGCTGGAACAGCTTCGGTTCCTTGAACACGAGCACCCCATGCTGTGCGTTCAGGTCGAAGCGCGCGGGCACAAGTTCTGGGAGCTGAACAACCCCGGTGACGTCGCCCGGATCGAGGCGATGCTGCTGGCGATGGGGATCGAATGACGGCGACGGCGAGTGTCATCGTCGTCAGCCGAAACCGTCCCGATTACCTGCTGCGCTGCCTGACCGGCATCGAGCAACTGTCCCATCCCGCCTTCGAGATCATCGTCGTCGCAGACCCCGCCGGTCTTGCCGCGCTGCGCGATGCGGGCTTCGCCGACCGTGTGACCATGGCCGCGTACGACGAGGCCAACATCTCTGCCGCCCGGAATATCGGTCTGGGCCTTGCCGCTGGCGAGATCGTCGCGTTCATCGACGATGACGCGGTGCCCGAACCGACATGGCTGGCCCACTTGACGCAGCCCTTCGAGGGCAGCGACATCGCGGCCGCCGGTGGGTATGTCATCGGGCGGAACGGCATCAGCTTTCAGCACCGCGCGCGCCGGGTCGACGGGACCGGAGCGCACGCGGACCTGCAATTGAACGGGACCGCCCCCGAGGTGTTCACCGCCGCGCCGGGGCAGGGGATCAAGACCGAAGGAACGAACTGCGCTTTCCGCAGCGGGCTGCTGCGCGAGATGGGCGGCTTCGATCCGGCCTATCGCTTCTATCTCGACGAAACCGACGTGAACCTCCGGCTTGCCGCGCTGGGCCACCGCACGGCGATCGTGCCGCTGGCGCAGGTTCACCACGGCGTCGCGCCCTCTGCCTATCGCCGCGCCGACCGGATGCCGCGCAGCCTGTCCGTAATCGGCGCCAGTCAGGCCGTCTTCCTGCGCCGACATGCGCCCGACGTGCCGCACGAGCCCGTCCTCGACGACATGCGCCGGGATCAGCGCGCACGCCTGCTGCGGCACATGGTGGCCGGGACCTGCGAGCCGCGCGACGTTTCGCGCCTGCTGGACACGCTGGAGACCGGCTTTGCCGAGGGGCGCGCCCGCGATCTGTCGCCGCTGCCGCCGCTGCCCGCGCCCAGCCGCACCTTCGCGCCCTTCGTTCCCCGCACCCGCTTTGGCGGCACCGCGACCCTGTCCGGCCGGATCTGGTCGGCGGGCCGCGCGCGCCGCGCCGCGATGGAATCGGTCAGGGGCGGCGCGCGGACGACTCTATACCTGTTCAGTTACACGACCCTACGTCACTCTGTGCGTTTCCGGGATGAGGGTTTCTGGGAACAGTCCGGCGGATTGTTTGGAAAATCGAAACGATCCGAACACAGCTTTCGCCCAATAAATTTCACGAATCGCCTTCAGAAGGAGCACGATCGAACGCACCTTGTCAGGATTGTGGCCTGAGCCCGGCGATTTATTGCAGCCTTCGGACATTTTCCGGCTCAGCGGTCGAAATCCCGGAAAATCGCGCCATCATGTCCCGAGACAATCTGGCACTCTCGTGTTAGGCAACCACGACAACAATTCTGAGGTGAGGTTATGTCTCGCAAAGTAACCAAGGCCGTATTTCCGGTCGCAGGCATGGGGACCCGCTTTCTCCCCGCGACGAAATCGATTCCTAAAGAAATCATGACGTTGGTGGACCGCCCGCTGATCCAGTACGCGATCGACGAGGCCCGCGCCGCCGGCATCAAAGAGTTCATCTTCGTGACCTCGCGCGGCAAAAGCGCGCTTGAGGATTACTTCGACCACGCACCGGAGCTTGAGTCCTCGCTGCGCAAGAAGGGCAAGAACGACCTTCTCGACGTGCTTGAGACGACCAACATGGATTCCGGCGCCATCGCCTATGTCCGCCAGCACAAGGCGCTCGGCCTTGGCCACGCCGTCTGGTGTGCCAACCGCCTGATCGCGCCCGACGAGCCCTTCGCGGTTCTGCTGCCCGATGACGTCATCGCCGCCGAGAAACCCTGCCTTCAGCAGATGACCGAAGCCTACGAGGAAACCGGCGGTTGCATGGTCGCCGCGATGGAAGTTCCGCCCGAGAAGGCGAAAGCCTACGGCGTGCTCGATGTTCAGGAAGACATGGGCTCGATGGTCAAGGTGAAGGGGATGGTCGAGAAGCCCGAGACGGGCAAGGCGCCGTCGAACCTTGCCGTGATCGGCCGCTACATCCTGAGCAACAAGGTTCTGCAGAACCTGTCCAGGAAGCAGACCGGTGCCGGGGGCGAGATTCAGCTGACCGACGCCATCGCGTCCGAGATCGGCTCTGATCCCGGTGTCTACGGCTACCGCTTCCGGGGCCAGCGCTTTGACTGCGGCTCCAAGGCCGGCTTTCTGCAGGCCACCGTGGCCTTCGGTCTGGCGCGCGACGAGCTTCGCGACGAGTTCGCCGACTATCTGAAGCACATGGTCGCGCTGCCCAAGGCCGCTCAGTAAACGAAAGACGGACACCGCCCGATGAAGCATGTTCTTGTCACGGGCGGTGCCGGCTATATCGGCTCTCACGCCTGCAAGGCGCTTGCCGCCGCAGGCTATGTGCCTGTCACTTACGACAATCTCTGCACCGGCTGGTCGGACGCCGTGAAGTTCGGCCCGCTGGAGCAGGGCGACCTGACCGACCGCGACGCGCTGGACAAGGTCTTCGCCAAGTACCAGCCCATCGCCGTCATGCACTTCGCCGCCCTCAGTCAGGTCGGTGAATCCATGCGCGAGCCGGGGATGTACTGGCGAAACAACGTGATGGGGTCGCTGACGCTGGTCGAGGCCGCCATCGCCGCCGGGTGCCTTGATTTCGTATTCTCCTCGACCTGCGCCACCTATGGCGACCACGACGGTGTCGTGCTGGACGAGGACACGCCGCAGCACCCGATCAATGCCTACGGTGCCTCGAAACGCGCGGTCGAGGATATCCTTGCGAACTTCGGCGAGAGCCACGGGCTGCGGTCGGTGATCTTCCGCTACTTCAACGTCGCGGGCGCCGACCCGGACGGCGAGATCGGGGAATTCCACCAGCCCGAAACCCACCTGATCCCGCTGATGCTGGACGCCATCGACGGCAAGCGCCCCGCGCTGACCGTGTTCGGCACCGACTACGACACGCCCGACGGCACCTGCATCCGCGATTACGTGCACGTGATGGACCTTGTCGACGCCCACGTTTCTGGCCTGAAATGGCTGGAAGGCGGCAAAGGCTCGCGCGTGTTCAACCTTGGCACCGGCAAGGGCTTCTCGGTCCTTGAAGTGATCGAGCACAGCCGCGACGTCACCAACCGCGACGTGCCCTATCAGACCGGCGACCGCCGCCCGGGCGACTGCGTGAAACTGGTTTCGGGCAGCACCCGCGCCGAAAGCGACCTTGGCTGGACGCCGCACCGGTCGACGCTGAAAAGCATGATCACCGACGCGTGGCGGTGGCACCAGAACGGTCACTACGACAAGTAAACCGCGCGGGATTCCCGGATCGGTCCCGCCGCGCTAATCTCGCGCAACGCCATCCGCAGAGTCCGCCACATGCCGCCCGCCGCCCGCTGTCTTGACCTGACCCGGCTTGTCTCGCGCCAAGGGCGCGGACCGTTGACCGGCGTCGACCGGGTGGAACTGGCCTACCTTCGCCACCTTCTGCGCGCGCCGCAGCCGCTGTTCGCACTGGTGCGGACCCGGTTCGGGTTCCTGCTTCTGGACGAGGACGGTGCGCGCGCGGCGCTGGAGCGGTTCGAGGGGCGTGCGCGTTGGGCAATGGCCGACCTGCTTGGCAAGCTGTCCCGGCGCGCGCATCCGATGAAGCGCCGGGCCGAGGCGGACCTGCGCCGCCGCGCGGTCGGACGCTGCCGCCACAGTGCGCTGGCCCGGCTTCTGCGGGCGGAACTGCCGCCCGGAACGGTGTATTTCAACACCGGTCACTCCAACCTTGCCGAAGATACGCTGAGCGCATGGCGCGCTTTGCCCGACGCCCGCATCGCCGTTCTGATCCACGACACGATCCCGTTGGACCATCCGCAGTTCCAGCGCCCCGGCACCGTCGACAGTTTCCGCGGCAAGCTGAGCCGTACCGCCGCTCACGCCGACGTGGTGATCTGCACCGCCGAAGCCACGAAGACCGCTGTCACCCGCTGGATGAACGCGCTGGGCGGCGCACCGAAGACGCTGGTCGCGCAGCTTGGCATCGAACGGCCGTCGCCAGACCCGGCGCGGATACCGGGCGATCTGCACCTGACGCGGCCGTATTTCATCGCGCTGGGCACCATCGAGCCGCGCAAGAACCACGCGCTGCTGCTGGATGTCTGGGACCAGCTTGGCGCCGACGCACCGACGCTGCTGATTGCGGGGCGGCGGGGCTGGCGAAGTGAACAAGTGTTCAGCCGCCTCGACAAAATCGCCGCATCCGGTGGCCCGGTGATCGAGCGCGACGACCTTGACGACGCCGCCCTCGCGGCCCTTTTAGGCCAATCGAATGGCCTGCTTTTCCCAAGTATCGCAGAGGGTTACGGGTTGCCTCCGCTGGAAGCCGCCGCGCTGGGCGTGCCCGTTGTCTGTTCCGACCTTCCCGTGACCCGCGAATTGCTTGGGGACAAGGTCGTTTACCTGCCACATGACGATGTGTATCTGTGGAAAAAAATCGTAACGGATTTGGCGGAAGATCGAGCGGATCACGAAAAGGCGGGCGTATCGGTGACGCTTCCAAGCTGGGAAGCACACTTCAATCGAGTGTTAAGCATCGCGTGATACCGGGGACATGATCGGGCCGGGATCCTGTCGGAGGGATTTGTTTGGGTGCCTGGATGTCATATCGGCTGCGGCTGCAGCGCAAACGCTGGCGGATCCGTGCGTTCCGCAAGCGGCGCGAGCTGTCCGAGGTGGCGAACCGCACCGCCCAGATCAAGCCCGGTGACATCGTCGCCTTCACCACCCTCCGGAACGAGAAGGTGCGGCTTGAGTACTTTCTGAAGTACTACCGCCGCCTTGGCGTCGATCACTTCGTCATGGTCGACAATGCTTCCGACGATGGCAGTCGCGAATACCTTGCCGATCAGCCGGACGTGTCTTTGTGGGGATCTGCCGGCAGCTACAAACGGTCGCGCTTCGGGGTCGACTGGCTGAACTGGCTGCAATGGCAATACGGGCACGGCCACTGGTGCCTGACGGTCGATCCGGACGAATTCCTTGTCTACCCGTTCTGCGACACCCGCCCGATCCGCGCCCTGACCGACTGGCTGGATGCCTCGTCGATCAAGTCCTTCTCGGCGATGCTGCTGGATATGTATCCGAAGGGTCCGATCGACGCCTTCCCCTACAACTCGGGGCAGGACCCGTTCGAGATCGCCAGCTGGTTCGACAGCGGCAACTACACCACGATGCGGAACCACAAGTTCGGCAATCTCTGGATTCAGGGCGGCCCCCGTGCGCGCGCCTTTTTCCCGGACCGGCCCGAACGCGCGCCCGCGTTGAACAAGATCCCGCTGGTGAAATGGCACCGGCAGTACACCTACGTCAGCTCGACCCACATGCTGCTGCCACGGGGTCTGAACGCCGTCTATGACGAGTGGGGCGGAGAGAAGGCGTCGGGCATCCTGCTGCACGCCAAGTTCCTAGACACCTTCAGCCAGAAATCCGCGGAAGAACTGGAACGGCGCCAGCACTATGCCAACAGCCACGAATACCGCGCCTACCACGAGCGGCTGAAGGACAACCCGGACCTGTGGTGCAAATGGTCCGAACGCTACATCAACTGGCGCCAGCTAGAGATCCTGGGCCTCATGTCCAAGGGGAACTGGGCATGACCGTCGGCATCGTCATGCTGGTCCACAACGCGTTCGACCGGGCCGAGCAGGTCGCGCGGCACTGGTCCGCGGGTGGCTGCCCGGTGGTGATCCACGTCGACCGCAAGGTGCCGCAGCCGGCCTATCAGGATTTCGTCAAGGCGCTGTCCAAGCTGGACAACGTCCGCTTCTCGAAACGCCATCGGTGCGAGTGGGGGACGTGGTCGCTGGTTGCCGCCTCGCAGACCGCGTCCGAGCAGATGCTGGCCGAGTTCCCGGACGTGACGCATGTCTACCTTGCCTCTGGTTCGTGCCTGCCGCTGCGCCCGGTCGAAGAGTTGCAGCAGTACCTTGCCGACCGGCCGCACACCAATTTCATCGAGTCCGTGACGACCGAGGACGTGCCGTGGACGGTGGGCGGCCTGAGCCTTGAACGCTTCACCCTGCGTTTCCCGTTCTCGTGGAAGAAGCAGCGAAAGCTGTTCGACACCTACGTGAAACTGCAGCGCCGGTTCGGCTATCGCCGGCGCATCCCGCAGGGGCTGGAGCCGCACCTTGGCAGCCAGTGGTGGTGCCTGACGCGACAGACGCTGTCGGCGATCCTCGAAGACCCCGACCGCGCGGTTTACGAGCGGTACTTCAAGCGCGTGTGGATCCCCGACGAAAGCTATTACCAGACGCTTGTCCGCTTGTACTCTGGCATGGTCGAAAGCCGGTCGCTGACGCTGTCCAAGTTCGACTTTCAGGGCAAGCCGCACATCTTCTACGACGATCACCTGCAGCTTCTGCGGCGGTCCAACTGCTTTGTCGCCCGCAAGATCTGGCCGCGCGCCAACCGCCTGTACGACGCCTTCCTTGCCAGCGGAGAAGAAGCGCAGTCCTTGGCGGAACCGAACCCGGGCAAGATCGACCGTATCTTCGCCAAGGCGGTCGAACGCCGGACGCGGGGGCGCGCCGGGCTGTACATGCAGTCCCGCTTTCCCAACCCCGACTGGGAGAACGGCAAGACCTGCGCGCCCTATTCGGTCTTCGAAGGCTTCTCGGACCTGTTCGACGATTTTGAAGGGTGGCTGGGCAAGATGGTCGGCGCCCGCGTCCACGGTCCGCTGTTCGCCCCTGACCGTGTACATTTCTCGTCGCGCCAACGGATCTACGCAGGCGCCCTGTGCGACAGCGCGGCGCTGCGCGATTACAACCCCGTGGCGTTTCTGACCAACCTCGTCTGGAACACCCGTGGCGAACGCCAGTGCTTCCAGTTCGGCCCGCGCGACAACCAGGAACCGGCGTGGTTCATGGCGACAGACAGCAACGCGCAGATCTCGGTGATCACCGGCGCATGGGCGGTGCCGCTGTTCCACTCGAACCTGAATTTCAAGGACATCCGGCGCGAGGCTGCGCGGCTTCAGAAGATCGAGGCGGAACACCTGCACGTCCTGCGTTCGCCCCACACCAAGGCCCGCGTCCGCATCTGGTCGATGGCGGATTTCGTCGAAAGCCCTATGGAGCCTTTGCAGACCATCATCGACGAGATCGGCGTGCGCCACCCGCGCCGCCTGACCGAAGCGCCGCGCATGGTTGACCTTCAGGGCTTTGGCCACTTCCTGCAAAACCTCAAGAACCAGGGGATGCAGCCGCACCTGATGGGCGATTTCCCCGCCAGCGACCGTCAGGGGCAGGTCCCCGCCAGCCCGCGCAAACCGTACCTAGTGAAGAAGTGAGCCGATGGCGCAGTTCGACTATTTCATCGTCTTCGCCGAGATGCGCACCGGGTCGAACTTTCTTGAAGAGAACATCAACGACTATCCCGGCCTGACCTGCCACGGAGAGCTGTTCAACCCGCACTTCATCGGCAAGGCGGACCGGTTCTCGTATCTCGATGTCTCGATGGCCGAGCGGGAAGAAGACCCGAACCGCCTGCTGGCGCGCATCCGTGATCGCACAGAGGGGCTGGCCGGCTTCCGGTTCTTCCACGACCACGACCCGCGCATTCTGACACAGGCGCTGGTCGACCCGCGCTGCGCCAAGGTGATCCTCACCCGCAATCCGGTCGACAGCTACGTGTCCTACAAGATCGCGCAGGCCACCGGTCAGTGGCGGCTGGGCGACATGAAGAAGGCCAAGACCGCGCAGGCGCAGTTCGATGCCGAGGATTTCGTTGCCCATGTCGAACGTTTGCAGGCGTTCCAGTTGAAGCTGCTGCACGGGCTGCAGACCTCTGGGCAGACGGCGTTCTACATCGCTTACGAGGATCTACAGGATCTCGAGGTGCTGGACGGGCTGGCGAAGTTCCTTGGCGTCGACCACCAGAAGCAGCGGACCTCGAAAGCGACCAAGGTGCAGAACCCGCAGCCCTTGCAGGACAAGGTCGCGAATTTCGATGACATGCAGGCAGCCTTGGCGCGGCTTGATCGCTTTGACCTGAACCGCACGCCGAATTTCGAGCCCCGGCGCAGTCGCGCGGTGCCCTCTTACGTCGCCGCCGTGAAAGCGCCGTTGCTGTACCAGCCGATCCCCAGCGGACCCGAGGCGCAGGTGCTTCCGTGGCTTGCCGCGCTGGACGAGGCAGAGCCGGAACAGCTGTTGACCGGTTTCTTTCAGAAGTCGCTGCGCCAGTGGAAACGCCAGCACAAGGGCCACCGCGTGTTCACCGTGCTGCGTCACCCGGTCCTGCGCCTGCACACGGCCTTCGCGCGCCACATCCTGCCGGTCGAGGGACCGCGCGTGTTCCACGAGATCCGCGAAACGCTGCGCAAGCACTACGGCGTGCCGTTGCCAGAGGACGGACCGGGCCGCGATTATGACGCCGCTGCCCAACGCGCCGCCTTCCTTGGGTTCGCGAAGTTCATCGCGGGCAACCTTGGCGGCCAGACCAGCATCCGGGTGGACGAGGCGTGGGCCTCGCAATTCGAGATCCTGCGCGGCATGGCAGAGGTACAGTTGCCCGACATGATCTTGAGGGAAGAAACGCTGGCGGAGGGCCTCGCCCAGCTTGCCGCGCAGGCCGGCATGGACGCGCCCGCGCCGCCGCCGTTCTTCGACGACGCCCCGGTTCCGCTGGCCGACTACTATGACGACGAGGTCGAGGCCGCGGTGCGCGCGGCCTATCAGCGGGATTACATGATGTACGGGTTTCGCGCCTGGCAGCGGGACTGAACCGCCCCGCCTTGTCTCAGGCGGCTTCGCTGGTCGGAAGTTCGGTCAGAACCGCATGCAGCGTCGCGGCGTCGTCGTTTGCCCGCAGCTTGGCGCAGATATCGGGATCGCGCAGCGTGCGCGACACCAGCGCCAGCGCGCGCAGGTGATCGACACCAGACGCGGACGGCGCAAGCAGCGCGAAGACAAGGTCGACCGGCTGACGGTCGACCGAGTCGAAGTCCAAAGGCTTCTCGATCCGCAGGAACACGCCGCGAACCTGTTCCAGACCTTCCAGACGGGCATGGGGCAGGGCAATGCCGTGCCCCACGCCTGTAGGTCCAAGCGACTCGCGCTCCATCAGGCTTTCGACCGTGTCGGATTGCGGAAGATGGTAAACGGCCGCAGCAATCTCGCCCAGTTCATGGAACAGGCGTTTCTTGCTGGTCAGGCTGTTCAGTACCCGAACCGCTTCCGGCTGCAGAATGCTCGAAAGTTCCATTGACCTCTAGAATGTCTGTCCAAGACCGTTGGTCGATCCGTCGCTTAGCTTGCGTTGGCAGGATCGATCCAGCCTATGTTCCCATCATCCCGACGATAAACCACGTTCACGCCGGAGTTTCCTTCGTTGCGGAAAACCAGCACGGGCGCGCCCGCCAGTTCCATCTGCATCACCGCTTCCCCAACTGAAAGCGACGGGATCTTCGTCTGCATCTCTGCGACGATGATCGGCTGCAGGCTGTCAGGCTCTTCGCTGTGCTCGTCTTCCGATGCGGCGAGGATATACGAATTTGCCTCAAATAGTTCAACAGGCTGTGCACGGTCCTTGTGATGGTCTTTCAACCGGCGCTTGTAGCGGCGCAGTTGCTTGTCCATCTTCTCGGCGCAGCCCTCGAAGGCTGCATAGATTTCGGTCGCATGTGCGCGCGCCTGAGCGGTCAGGCCGGTCGAAAGATGCACCACCGTCTCGCAGACATACTCGTGCGCGTTCTTCGAGAACGTCACCAGCGCGTCGGTCGGACGCTGAGAGTATTTTTCGACGATCTCGCCAAGTCCGTTCTGCACATGGATTTGCAGCGCTTCGCCGATGTCGATCTGTTTTCCGGTGATCTGGTAGCGCATGGTACCTCCTCGACTAATAGGCCATCAGGCCGCGCGCGCCAGTCGCGTGCGGATACAGATGGCAGGGATGATGTTCGTATTGCATCGTCCGTCGCTTCCGGCAGGGCCGGGCGTCTTCCGTGCAGGGCGTGTAAGCCCCTGCAAGAAGGGGAATTCCTGAGTCACGCATCATATCTATTGGCGCCGTCCACGGCCTTCAAGTCAACAGGCCAGAAACTGCGGAACGCCGGAAAACGGTGAAAATGCCGGACATTTCGACGCATTTTCTCAGGTGATGCGGAAGGACTGGCCAAGATAGACCCGGCGCACGTTCTCGTCTTTCACGACCTCGTCGGTCGTGCCGCTCATCAACACCTTGCCGTCGTGCAGGATATATGCGCGATCCACGATCTCGAGAGTCTCGCGCACGTTGTGGTCGGTGATCAGCACCCCGATGCCGCGCGTCTTCAGGTCCGCCACCAGCCCGCGGATCTCGCCCACCGCGATCGGGTCAACGCCTGCAAAGGGCTCGTCAAGCAGCAGATACTTGGGATCGGCAGCCAGACAGCGCGCGATTTCGACCCGCCTGCGCTCGCCCCCAGATAGAGAAAGGGCGCTGGCGCGACGGATATGCGTGATCGAAAATTCCGACAGAAGCTCTTCCAGACGGTCCTGCCGGCGTTTCCGGTTGGGGATAGAAATCTCGAGAATCGCCAGAATGTTGTCTTCGACCGTCAGGCCGCGGAAGATCGAAACCTCCTGCGGCAGATAGCCGATCCCCAGCTTCGCGCGGCGATACATCGGCAGATACGTGACGTCGCGTCCGTCGATCAGCACCTGCCCGCCCTCGGGGCTGATCAGCCCGGCGATGGCGTAGAAACTTGTGGTCTTGCCCGACCCGTTCGGACCCAGCAGCGCGACGACCTCGCCGCGGCCAAGCTCCAGGCTGACGTCCCGGATCACCGTTTTCTTGCGATAGCTCTTGCGCAGGTTCACCACCCGCAGCCCGGCGGCGCCCTCGGTCACGCTGAACGGCGTCACGGAGTCCATCAGTTGCTGCCCGGGTTCAGGATCGTTTTCACCCGCCCTTCCATCTGCCCGGCGCCGGACGCCAGGTTATAGGTCAGCCGGTCCGAAGACAGTGCGGTCGCGCCCTGGGTCACCAGCACGTTGCCGGTCAGCACGATGGTCTCGTCCGCAAGCGTATAGACCGCCTCGTCGGATTCCGCGGCCTCGGTCGGGCCGGCGAAGGTCACGCCGCCGAACATGCGGATGATTCGGATCTCGTTGCCGCCGGTATCGCCGGACCCGTATTCCACCACCATGCGCTCGCAGGTCATCACAAGATCGCCCTGTCCGACGATGACGCCGCCGGTGAAGGTCGCGGTGCCGCCCTGCTGGTTCAGCGAAAGCTCTTCCGAGGTGATCTCGACCGGCTGCGCGCTGTCGTGGTTCTCGACCCCCAGCCGGACCGTCGCCTGCCCGAAAGCCGGCCCCGCGGCGAGGAACGTAATAGCCCAGAGGGCTGCAAGAAAACGCTTTGCCGAAATCATCGGGGCCTCACTGTTTGGGATCGTATAGCAGCTTCACGCCGTCCTTGAAAACCAGCACGTAGGGGCCGGACCCGTCACCTTCGCTCACCAGTTCGGCACGTCCGGCGTCCAGCGTCATGTCCGGCCCGGTCAGCGCGACGGCGCTGTCGGTCCATAGCCGAAGCGCGTCGAAGTCGATGGTCAGATCGCCAGAAGTCAGCGTCATGCCGTTGGACGACGCCACCTCGACATTCCCGGTCATCCCGGCGGTCCGCGCGTCGTTGTCGATCTCGGCGGTGTCCGAAGCGACGTCGACGCGGATGCCTTCCGGCAGATCGATCGCGGCGCGCACGTCGCTGCCCGACAGCCGGCCCGTGTTCTCGGGGTCGGGCACCGCGCGGTCGGCCGACAGCGAGAAGGCCGCGCCGCCCTCGGTCATCCCGGAAAACGTCGGCGCGCCGATGCGCGGTTCGTTCATCAACTCGTCGATGTCGATGTCCGAAAACGGGATGTCCTGCGCCGGGTCGATGGTGCGCGCGACAAGAAACAGCGTCGACAGGATCGCCAGCGCCAACAGCGGCAGCAGCACCTTCAGCCACGACACGATACGGGAATAGGCGTTGTCGTAGGCGCGCATGGCTTAGCCCACGCCGGCGCGAAGACAGTCGTGCAGGTGCAGAAGTCCGACCGCGTTCCGGCTGCCCTCGGGCTCGACCACGAAGAGCGAGGTGATACGGGCGCCGTTCATCTCGGCCACCGCCTGCTCGGCCAGCGCGCCGGGGGCGATGGTGCGCGGGCCGACCGTCATGACATCCGCGGCGACGTGGTCCAGCAGCCCGGCCATATGCCGCCGCAGGTCGCCGTCGGTGATGATCCCGGCAAGCGTTCCGTCTGGATCGGTTACCCCGATCACGCCGAAGCCCTTCCGGCTCATCTCGATCAGCGCCTCACCCATCGAGGTGTCGCGCGCGACAAGCGGCATGTCGGCATGCATCAGGTCGCGCACCTTGGTCAGCCGCGCGCCCAGCTTGCCGCCGGGGTGGAACTCGCGGAAGTTCTCGGGCGTGAAATGGCGGTGCTTCATCAAGGCCACGGCCAGCGCGTCGCCCAATGCCAGCGTCATTGTGGTCGAGGTCGTCGGCACGACGCCGGTGTCACAGGCCTCCTCGGCGGCGGGCAGAACAAGCTGCACGTCACACTGACGCATCAGCGTGCTTTCGGCGCGGCTTGCCACGCCGATCAGCGCGATGCCGAACCGGCGGGTGTAGGCGATAAGATCGGCAAGCTCGGGCGTTTCGCCGGAATTGGACAGCACCAGCACCACGTCGCCCCGCGCGATCATCCCGAGGTCGCCGTGGCTGGCCTCTGCCGGATGCACGAACTGCGCAGGTGTGCCGGTCGAGGCGAAGGTCGCCGCGATCTTCCGCGCCACGTGCCCCGACTTGCCCATGCCGGACACGATCACCCGGCCCGGCGCGGTCAGGATGGTCTCGACCGCATCCGCGAACCGGTCGTCCAGCGCATCGGACAGCACCTTCAGCGCGTCGGCCTCGCGGCCGATCACCCGGCGTCCGGTGTTCAGAAAGGTGGTCTTGTCCATTCGGTCCAGCATCCGACCTATCTAGTGTGCGAAGACGTCGATTTCAGGCCACCCGGCAAGATCCAGCCGCGCGCGGGTCGGAAGAAAGTCGAAACAGGCCAGCGCCAGGTCCATCCGTCCCTCGCGGTGCAGCCGCTCGTTCAGCTTCTCGCGCAGCGCATGCAGGTACAGAACATCCGACGCGGCGTATTCCAGCTGCGCCTTGGTCAGCTCGGCAGCGCCCCAGTCGCTCATCTGCTGCTGCTTCGAAACATCGACGTCCAGCAGCTCTTGCAGCAGGTTCTTCAGCCCGTGCCGGTCGGTGTAGGTGCGGATCAGCTTGCTGGCGATCTTGGTGCAATAGACCGGCGCGGCCAGCGCGCCGAAGGCGTGGTACATCGCGGCGATGTCGAAGCGGCCAAAGTGGAACAGCTTCAGCACGTCCGGATTCTCCAGCATCCGCGCAAGGTTCGGCGCCTCGGTCTGGCCTTTCTCGACCTGCACCAGATGCGCGTCGCCATCGCCGCCGGACATCTGCACCACGCACAGCCGGTCACGGTGCGGGTTCAGCCCCATCGTCTCGCAGTCGATGGCCACGACGGGGCCAAGGTCCAGCCCGTCGGGCAGATCGTTCTTGTAGAGGTGGTTCGTCATGAATGGCTCCGCGCGTCTCGCTGGCGTTTCGCAACGCGAATAGGCCTTTCCGCACGGCCTGTAAACGTATCGCCCGTGATGGGCGTGGCGCGGCGAGGGGCCAGCCCCTCGCGCTCCCCGGGATATTTGCCGACCAAAGAAGCGCGAAGCCTTGTCGACTTCTTTGGTCCGGAAATATCCCGGGGGAGTCACACGCAGTGTGACGGGGGCAAAGCCCCCTACAACGACGCGGTAATCCCGCCGTCGACATACAGCACGTGTCCGTTGACGAAGCTCGATGCGTCCGAGGCAAGGAAGACGCAGGCGCCGGTCAGTTCCTCGACCCGGCCCCAGCGGCCCGCAGGGGTGCGCTTTTCCAGCCATGCGCTGAACTCGGGGTCGGCCACCAGCGCGGCGTTCAGCGGGGTGTCGAAGTAGCCCGGCGCGATCGCGTTGCAGTTCAGGCCGTGCCGCGCCCAGTCGGTCGCCATGCCCTTGGTCAGGTTCGCGACCGCCCCCTTGGTGGCCGTGTAGGGCGCGATGCCGGGGCGGGCGAGTGCGGACTGGACGCTGGCGATGTTGATGATCCGGCCCCGGCCCCGGGCGATCATGTGCCGCGCGGCGGCTTGCCCGGCGTGGAAGACGCTGGCGACGTTGGTTTGCAACAGCGCCTCGAACCGGTCGCCGGGGTAGTCCTCCAGCGGGCTGCGAAACTGCATCCCGGCGTTGTTGACGAGGATGTCGATGGGGCCGGTATGCGCCTCGAACCCGTCGATGGCGCGGCGGACGGCGTCGTGGTCGGTGACGTCGAAGGCCAGTTCGTGCGGCACGTGGCCCTCGTTCCGAAGCTCTTCTGCGGCGTCACCCACCTTGTTCGGATCGCGTCCGTTCAGCACGACCTCGGCGCCCGCCTCGGCCAGCCCCCGCGCCAGCGCAAAGCCGATGCCCTGGCTGGAGCCGGTGACGAGCGCGCGCCGCCCGGTCAGGTCGAACAGCGCGGTTCCGGTCTTCATGATCTCTCCTCCCCGCCCGTCAGGGGCGTTCCCTTGCGGGAAACACACCCCGGAACGAAGCGGAGTTCAAGCCTGCGCCGGTCCGCCCAGCCCTTCGAGGATCGGGCAGTCGGGCCGGTCGTCTCCGTGGCAGCAGGCGACGAGGTGCGACAGGGTCGCGCGCATCGCCTCGAGATCCGCGATCTTCTGGTTGATCTGGTCGAGATGGCCTTCGGCGATCCGCTTGACGTCGCCGCTGGCGCGGTCGTCGTCCTCGTACAGCGCCAGCAGGGCGCGGCAGTCTTCGATAGTGAAGCCCAGCGCCCGCGCGCGGCCAAGGAACACCAGCTTGTGCAGTTCCGTCTCGCCAAAGTCGCGGTAGCCGTTTTCGCTGCGGGCGGGGCGGACCAGCCCGATGTCCTCGTAATAGCGGATCGTCTTGGCGGGCAGGCCGCTGCGGTCGGCGGCGTCCGAGATGTTCATGCGGCGTCTCCCGCGTTGGCCCGGCGCAGGCGCAGGGCGTTGGACAGGACGAAGACGCTGGACAGCGCCATCGCGCCCGCCGCCAGCATCGGCGACAGTTGCAGCCCGAAGGCCGGGTACAGCACACCCGCCGCCACCGGGATCAGGGCGATGTTGTAGCCGAAGGCCCACATCAGGTTCTGGCGGATGTTGCGCATCACCGCGTGGGAGATTCCGAAGGCCCGTGCCACGCCGCCAAGGTCGCCGGACATCAGCACCACGTCCGCCGTTTCGATCGCCATGTCGGTGCCGGTGCCGATTGCGATGCCCACGTCGGCGGCGGCCAGCGCGGGGGCGTCGTTGATGCCGTCGCCGACGAAGGCAAGCTTCGCGCCGTCCTTGCGCAGCGCTTCGACCGCGGCGACCTTTCCGTCAGGAAGCACCTCGGCCACCACCTTGTCTATGCCGACCTCGGCGGCGATGGCCTCGGCGGTGGATTGCGCGTCGCCGGTGATCATCGCGACCTTCAGGCCCATGCCGTGCAGCGCGGCGATGGCGGCGCGGCTGGTGGGTTTCACCGGGTCAGAGACTGCGATGGCGGCGGCGAGTGTCCCGTCGATGGCGACATAAAGCGGTGTCTTGCCGGCGCCTTCGATGATCGCGCCGCCGACGGCGATGCCGTCACGCTCCATCAGGCGGCGGGCGCCGACGATGACCTTGCGCCCCGCGACCGTGCCTTCCACGCCGTAGCCGGTGATCGAGCGGAAGCCTTCGACCTTGGGCAGGTCCAGCCCGCGCGTCTCGGCCGCGCGCAGCAGCGCCTGCGCCACCGGGTGTTCGGACTGGCCCTCTACAGCGGCGGCGAACCTCAGCACGTCGTCCTCGGACATCTCGCCGGTCACGGCGATGTCGGTCAGTTCGGGGCGCCCCTCGGTCACGGTGCCGGTCTTGTCCAGCGCGACGACACCGACCCCCTGCAGCGCCTGCAGCGCATCGCCCTTGCGGAACAGCACACCAAGTTCGGCGGCGCGACCGGTGCCGACCATGATCGAGGTGGGCACGGCCAGACCCATCGCGCAGGGGCAGGCAATGATAAGAACCGCGACGGCGGCGACAAGCGCGAGGCCGACGCCGGGTCCGAACACCAGCCAAGCGGCCAGCGTCAGCAGCGCGGCGGCGATCACGGCGGGAACGAACCACGCGGTGATGCGGTCGACGACGCTTTGGATCGGCAACTTGGCGCCCTGTGCCTGTTCGACCATCGCGACGATGCGCGACAGCGTGGTATCGGCGCCGACATGGGTGGCGCGGAACACCAGCGCACCCGCGCCGTTCACCGTGCCGCCGGTGACGGGATCGCCGTCGCTCTTGTGAACGGGCAAGGGCTCGCCGCTGATCATGCTTTCGTCGACGTGGCTGTCGCCGGACACGACCGCGCCGTCCACCGCGATCCGTTCGCCGGGGCGGACATGGATCATGTCGCCGGTCACGATCTCGGCGATGGGGCGGTCGACGGTCTTGCCGTCCCGCTCGACGCGGGCGGTGTCGGGTTGCAGCGCGATCAGCTTGCGGATCGCCGCGCCGGTGCGGCCCTTGGCGCGGGCCTCAAGCCAGCGGCCCAGCAGGATCAGCACCACGATCACGGCGGCGGATTCGAAATAGACGTTGGCCGCGCCCTCGGGAAAGATCCCCGGCGCGAAGGTGGCGGCGACGGAATAGAGATAGGCCGCCGCCGTGCCCAGCGCGACAAGCGAATTCATCTCGGGCGCGCCGCGCAGCAGGGCGGGGATGCCGATGCGATAGAATTCGCGGCCGGGACCGACAAGGATGATGGTGGTCAGGACGAACTGAAGGATGCGGCTGGTCTGCATGCCGATGGTGTTCATCACCAGCGCGTGCATCCCAGGGATCACGTGGCTGCCCATCTCGATCACGAAGACCGGCGCGGCCAGCATCGCCGCCAGCAGTGTCGCGCGCTTCAGGCGAGCGGCGTCCTCGGCCTTGGTGTGGGCCATGTGGTTGTGGTGCGAATGATCGTCACCGGCCCGCACCTTCGTCTCGTATCCGCTGTCCGACCCGAAGCCCGCCAGCGCCTGAGGCGTCACGGCACCGGGGAGATAGCGCACCAGCGCGGACTCGGTGGCGAGGTTCACGTTGGCCTCGACCACGCCGGGAGCGGCGCGCAGGGCCTTCTCGACCCGGCCCACGCAGGACGCACAGTGCATCCCGCCGATGTCCAGCGTGACTTCTTCGACCGAGGCGGGGTTTCCCGTCTTGATCAGCGCGGACAGGATGTCGTCCGCCGTCGCGGGGTCGTCGAAGCTGACGCGCCCCTGTTCCGTGGCAAGGTTGACGTTCGCCTCGCGCACACCGGGCACGGCGCGCAGCGTCTTCTCGACGCGTCCGACGCACGAGGCGCAATGCAGGCCCTGAATGTTGAGTGTGAGATCGGTCATGACGCCCTGCCGTTTTCTGGTTCGGCCAGGGATATAAGGCTTCCAGTCACTGGAAGGTCAAGGGGCGTCCGGTTCGCGCCCTGAGGGACGGACCGTGAAGCGGGGCCGGGGAAGCGGCCCCGCCGAGTGGCTCAGACGCCGCCCCAGATCGCTTCGGCGGTCTTCACGACCAGTTCCAGCTTGCGCTTCTGGTCGTCCGGCGTGATCGCGTTGCCTTCCTCGGTCGAGGCGAAGCCGCACTGGGGCGCGATGCCCAGCTGATCGATGTCGACGTATTTGGACGCCTCGTCGAACTTGGACTTCAGCCAGTCGATGTCTTCCAGCTCGGCCGTCTTGGTGGTGATGAAGCCCGGCAGAACGCGCTGGTTGCCCTTCGGCAGCAGCTTGAGCGGTTCCAGCCCGCCGGCGCGATCGGTGTCGTACTCCATGAAGAAGATATCGACGCCGGTCGAGAAGATCGACTCGGCCGCAAGGTCATAGGCGCCCTCGGCGGCATGGGTCGACCGGAAGTTGCCGCGGCACATGTGCATGCCGATGTACATGTCGGACGGGCGGTCCTTGATCGCTTCGCGCAGCATCCACGAATAGCGCTCGATCAGCCAGTCGGGGTCCTGCCCGTTGGCCTTTTTCTCGGCGCGGTGCTTGGGGTCGCAGAGGTAGGCGAAGAAGATGTCGTCCATCTGCAGATAGCGGCAGCCGGCCTTATAGAAGGTGTCGACCGCTTTCTTGTACGTCGCGGCAAGATCCGCGAACAGCGCCTGCGGGTCATCCTTGTACTCGGGGACGTGAATGTCTTCGAGAGCGGTGCGGAAGTGACAGCAGGATGGACCCGGGATCGAGATCTTCGGCACGACCTTGGTGTTGGCGGCCACGAACTTGAAGTGCTCGATCATCGGGTGATCTTCCGGGAAGTCGAGCTTTCCGGTGATCGTCGGGAAGATCGGGCGCAGCTTGACGCCGGCGAACTGCACGCCTTCGTCGCGTTCGTCCAGATCGAGGCCGGTCAGCATCCCCATGAAGTCATAGTGCCAGAACGACCGGCGCGCCTCGCCATCGGTCACGGCTTTCAGGCCCACGTCTTCCTGCATCTTGATCAGGTCGGGGATCGCGGCGTCTTCGACGGCCTTCAGTTCGGCGGCGTCGATGGATTTCTCTTCATAGAATTTCTTGCGCGCGGCGACGATGGACGCGGGGCGCAGAAGGCTGCCCACGTGGTCGGCGCGGAAAGGCGGTTTGAGATCGGTCATTGAATGCTCCGTTGCGGTTCGTGCCGGGACCGGCACAGGCTCTGCGCACGCGTTCAGGGACACAAGCGCAGAAGACCGGCGGCACGCAGGACGCGCGCCGCCGGCAATTTCTTCACCAGGCGCCGATGACTTGCGGCAGCCACAGGGTGATGGCGGGGAAGGCGAACAGGATGGTCACGCGGACCAGTTCGGCCCCGAAGAAGGGCAGGACGCCCTTGAACGTCTCGGACATGGGCGTGTCCTTCGCCAGTGCCGAGATGACGAACACGTTCATCCCCACAGGTGGCGTGATCAATCCGAGTTCCACGACGATCAACGCCAGGATCCCGAACCAGATCTTCAGATCCTCGGTCGACATGCCAAAGCCAGAGCCTTCGGCGCCCATGTACAGGCCGCCGTTGATCTCGACCAGCACCGGCCAGAAGAACGGGATCACCAGCAGGATCATCGACAGCGAGTCCATCAGGCAACCCAGCAGGATCAGCGCCACCAGCAGGATCGCCACGACCACGAAGGGCGCAAGCCCCGAGTTGGCGATCCATTCGGCGGTGGCCTGCGGCAGACCGATGCGCGACATGAAGATCTTCATCAGCTCGGCGCCGATGAGGATCAGGTAGATCATGCCGGTGGTGCCCGCGGTTTCCTTCAGCGAATCGAACAGCGCCGCAAGGTTCAGACGGCCTTTGATGGTGCCGTAGATCCAGACCAGCGCCGCACCGACTGCGGCGGCGGGAGTCGGGTTGAAGAACCCGCCATAGATGCCGCCGAGGACGAGGCCGAAGATCACCGCGACCGGGATCATCCCGATGGTGGCGTCGCGCCATTCCTTGAGGTCGACGCCGCTGTGGCGCGGACCCGCTTCGGGTTTGATCCAGACGTAGATCGCGATGGTCAGGATGAACAGGACCACGGCAAGCAGGCCGGGGATCATCGCGGCGGCGAACATCGTGACGATGTTTGCCTCGACGATGATGGCGTAGATGATCAGCACGACCGACGGCGGAATCAGGATGCCCAGCACGCCGCCCGCGGCCAGCGAGCCCGTCGCCAGCGCGCCCGAGTAATTGTACCGCTTCAGTTCCGGCAGGGCGACCTTGCCCATGGTCGACGCGGTGGCCAGCGAGGAACCGCAGACGGCGCCGAAGCCCGCACAGCCGGCGATGGCCGCCATGGCGGTGCCGCCGCGCATCCAGCCCAGCCACGCGTTCGCGCCCCGGAACAGCGCCTGACTTAGCCCCGCGCGCGAGGCCAGCGCGCCCATTAGGATGAACATCGGCACGACCGACAGGCCGTAGTTCGAGAACACGCCCCAGCCCAGCGTCTTGAGCTGGGACATCAGGATCAGCGGCCCGTTCACGATCATGATGCCGACGCCGCCGACAACGATCATCGAATAGCCGATCGGAATCCGGATCGCGATCAGCGCGACAAGGATGACAAGGCTGAGGACGCCAAGGGTGATCGGATCCATGTCAGCGCGCCCCTTTGGTCATGGCGTGAAGAGAGTCGACGACAGACGCGAAGCTGGCGACGACAAGCAGGGCGAGCGACAGCAGGCAGCCGGCGTAACCCCACCACATCGGAATCGAGAGGATCGCGGTGGTCGAGTCGTAGGTGCGCTGGTCGATCATGCCGTAATACATGCGCCACAAAAGGACGGCGCCGAAGCCAAGCGCGATCAGGGCGCCCAGCAGGGAAAACACGGAAAGCCAGAATTTCGAAGCGCGGGCGGTGAAGATGTCGGCCGACACGTTCAGCCCAGCGATCTGGCAGTAGGGGAGGAAGGAGAAGGCGGCGATGGCGACGCCCAGCTCGGTCAGTTCGAAGTCGCCGGGCACCGCTGCGTTGAACGCCATGGCTCCGACCACCGAGGCGACGTTTACCGCCACCACGGCCAAAAGCACCACACCGCCCAGGATCGCCCAGCCGGTGCAGATGCGGAGGACGAGGCCGTGAAGCCTCGTCCCGGATGCGAAATCGACCGCCATTACTTGTCGGTATTCTCGGCGATCATGTCCTTGGCCGTCTGGACAAGGCCTGCACCGTCGATGCCTTTGGCGGTGACTTCTTCGATCCAGCGATCCTGCACCGGCTCGAGCGCGGTGATGAAGGCCGCCGTCTCGTCTTCGTTCAGCATCACGTGGGTCTTGCCCGCGTCTTCGGCCATCTTGATGCCGAAGTCGTCGCCGGCGCGCCAGACGTTGCCGACCTCGTCCCACCAGTCACGGCCCGAGGCGTCCTTGAAGGCGGCCTTGATGTCGTCCGGCAGGCTGTCCCACTTGGCCTGGTTCATCGAAACCTGGAAGGTGGTGGTGCCGAAACGGGTCTCGTTGGCGCCTTCGATGAAGTACTCGATCTGGTTCTGCAGCTTGAGCGGCGGAATGATCTCCCACGGCAGGAAGGTGGCTTCGACGACCTTCTTCGACAGAGCGGCGGGAACTTCCGGCACCGGCATGGCCAGCGGCGACGCGCCCAGGGCTTCGATGACCCAGCCGCCGGTCCGCGACGGGATGCGGACCTTCATGCCCGACATGTCGTCGGGGCTGCGGATCTCGGTGTCGACCGACATGATCGCCTGACCGGCGTGCACGTGCAGCCACATCACCTCGAGACCTTTGTAGTCTTCGGCGAGGTAGTCGTCGAACATGTCGTACATCGCCTTGTTGGCGGCCGAGATGTCGTTCAGGTAGACGCCCGGCAGTTCGAACACTTCGGTGCGCGGGAACTGACCCGGGGTATAGCCGTTGACGGTCCAGATGATGTCGACCACGCCGTCACGGGCCTGCTGCACCAGCTCGGGCGGGGTGCCGCCGAGGGTCATCGCCGGGAAGATCTCGATCTTCACGCGGCCGCCGGAGTTCTCTTCGACCTGCTTGGCCCAGGGCTCGAGCATGTTGGTCTGTGCCGGGGCCTGAGCGCCCAGCATGTGGTGCAGTTTGAACGTGTATTCCTGCGCGGCGACCGAGCCGGCCATCGCGACCGACACGGCGCTGGCTGCGATCGTGGTAAGCAGAGTCTTGAGTCTCATGGTAACCTCCCTTGATGAGACAGAGCTAAACCGCCGGAGTAGCTTCCGCGGCGGCGATCATGGCAAAGCCGGGCGCGTTTTCAACGGACGCGCGTTCTTCGTACATCACGGCTTCGTAATCTTCCCAGGCCAGCCGGGCGTGTTCCCGGGCCAGCGCTTCGACCCGCGATCCCTCGCCGGCGCGGACTGCGCCGATCATGGCGCGGTGCTGTTCCTGCGCCCGGTGGAACGTGTTGCGGACCTTGGGGGTGTTGTAGCGGTGCGGAGGGAACGCGCCCGGAGACGCGAAAGGCAGGCGGATCGCCCGGTGCAGTTCCCGTTGCAGCGTGTCGGAACCGGCGACGCGCGACAGTTCGACGTGGAATTCCTTGTTCAGGCGCGCGTAGTCCTCGAAGACCCGCGTGGTGTCCCGGCTGTTCAGCGCGGTGTCGATCCGGCACAGGATCGTCTCGCAGCGCTCCAGCACCATCGCGTCGGGCCCGCGCTCGACCGCCAGCCGCAGCACGGTGCCTTCCAGCACGCCGCGCAGCACGATCGCGTCCTTCGCGTCATCGCGGGTAAACAGACGAACGGTGCAGCGGCCCGACGGGCTGCGCAGCATCAGCCCCTCGTCGACGAGGATGGCCAGCGCCTCGCGCGCGGGGGTGCGGGACACGCCCATCATCTCGGCCGCGGCGGCTTCGGAAATATGAGTATCCGGCTTCAACTCGCCCGCGAGAATGCGTGCGCGTAGCTCGCGCACCGCGCGGTCCACCAGTTGAATTTTGCCAGAATCACCCATCACTCCTCCCAAAGCTGCAGGCCTGGTGAGGGTTAACCGGTATACTGTTCGCGGTCAAATGAATTGCTGGGCCCTTCTGCGACGCAGCAACCGTATACAGATTGACCTCTCGTCAATCCTCCTGCTGGACTTCGGACAGGGCAAGAGAGACCGGCACCGACGCAAGGCTCATCGCTGCGAAGATCGCCAGCACCACCGAAGGTCCGGCGACGTCGGCGACCAGTCCGAAGGCGCCACCCGCAAGAAGCAGTACTCCGATCAACGTGTTGGACAGCGCGGTATAGGCGGCCTTGCGACCGTGCGTATCCATATCGGCAAGATGCGTGCTGCGGCCCGCGCGAACGCCCTGATACCCGATCTGGGCGAAGAAGATGAACACCGCCGCCAGCCATCCCGGCCCGATACCGCCATAAAAAAAGCCCGTCGCCGCGACCGCGCCAAGCGCGACGGCGGCCGAGATGCCGGACAAGGCCAGCGTCCAGCGGCTCGACCGATCCGACAGGCGGCCCCAGATATAGGACGACGCGATTGCGGCTGCAGAGGATCCGATGATCAGGACGCCAAGGTTTCCAAGCCCGCCATCGTCTGTTTCATGGCTGAGCATAACGATGAACGGCGGCGCAAGCGCGGTGGCGATCAGCAGCGCGCGTGAGGCCACATAACGCCGGAACTCGGGATCGCCGCGCAGGGGACGCGTGATCTGGGACAACGAGAACCCTGCATCTTCCGACGTATCCGCATCCGGTTCCTTCAGCGTCGAAAAGACCAGCGCCGCGATGGTCCACAGGATGCCGGCGACGGCGACGGCCAGCGCAATCGCCCATGGCTCCAATGGGATGATCCCAACCGCAACAGAGACTGCAAAGGCGAAAACCACCACGGAAGCAATGCTACCGGCGGCGCCCTTGACGGTGCCGCGCGTGCCTTTCTCGACCGTGCGGGCCAGAACATCCTTGTAACTGGCGCTGCAGGCCGAGCGGGCGACGGCGAGAACGGCAAGCAGCGCAAGCACGACGACGCCAGCCGCAACACCCTGAAGCCAGACGGCGGCGGCGGCGATGCCAAGGGCCGCGATGCCCTGAATCAGAGAGCCGACGACCCAGAACCACCGACGCTGGCGGCTGCGCTGGATCCACTCGGCCAGTGCCACCTGCGGCAACAGCGCTCCGGATTCCCGCACCGGCACCAGCGCGCCGACAAGGTAGCCGGGCGCACCGGCCGCCGACAGCAGCCAAGCCAGCACCAGCTTCGGGTCCAACAGTCCGTCCGCCGTCTTCGTTGCGCCCAGCGACAGGAAGTGGATCGCGAAGTTGCGTTTGCGGCCCGCGTCGACAGTGTCGGCGTCGTCGTCCGTCACGGTGTCGTAGATACGGTCGCTGATCATCCGGCGTCCTCCGTCGCCCGTCCGCTTGGCGCGAGCTCCTCTTTCACCTGCCCCCATGCGAGGGCGGCGAAGATCGCGGTGCCGCCAAAGACGTTCCCGGCAAGCACCGGAAGGAAGAAATGGGTCAGCGCATGACCAGGTGTGATCTCACCCGAAAGCAGGACCATCCACATCTCGACCGAGCCGACGATGATGTGTGTGAAATCCCCGGCGGCGATCAGCCAGGTGAAGGTGAAGATCAGCAGAAAGCCCGACTTCTCCGCCTGCGGCAGCATCCACACGATTGCGGCGACAAGGATGCCCGCGGGGATCGCGCGGGCGAAGGCCACGAGCGGGTCGAAGCTCATCGCGTGCTCGGAAATCTCCAGCGCGGCGGCCAGAACCTGATCGGGCAGGGCGCTTGTCAGACTGAAAAACAGCGCGGCGGCCAGTGCGCCCACCACGTTCGCCGCCAGCACGATCGACCACAGGGTCGCGGTCCGGCGGAACTTGAACTTCGTCGGGTTCGCAAGGATCGGCAGAACGGTGGTGATGGTGTTCTCGGTGAACAGCTGCATCTTACCCATGATCACGACAAGGAAGCCGAAGGAATAGCCGAGGTTCTCGATCAGGTAGCGGCCCTGGAACCCGCGCAACTCGCTGCGCAGGATGGCTTCGGCAATCAATGAGAAGCTGATCAGCGAACCGGCGGCGAGACCCGACCAGATCAACGAGCTTTTCGGGCGTTCAAGCTCTTCCTCGCCATCGCGGCGGATCACCTCGTAGATCAGGCGTGGCGCCAGCGGGGTGGCTTCCTCGACCGCGATCTTGTCGGCCTCTTCTTCGGCCAGTTCTTCCTCGTGCCTGTTCATAGCCTTGCGATACCCTTACCCAACCACGAAAGGCGGCGCGCATCCCGCGCCACCCTTCTCCCGACGGATTAGAATAGTTCGAAGGTAGGCGTCGGCCAGAGCGGCGGGTTCGGGACTGGTCTTTGCCGCGCGTTTGTCGGAGTGTCGGCGCGCCGCAACCAAGGAGATCCCGGTATGGCTTTCGTGTTCGACCCCGCCCCCACACCTTCGGCCGCCGTGGCCGGCACCGCTGACCGCTTCCCGGTGCGGCGCATCTTTTGCGTGGGACGTAACTATGCCGAGCACGCGCGCGAAATGGGCAACGATCCCGACCGCGAGCCGCCGTTCTTCTTCACCAAGGCCCCCGACTCGGTCGTGGATGACGGCGCGACGGTGCCCTACCCACCCGAAACCGAGGACCTGCATTTCGAGGGCGAGTTCATCGTCGCCATCGGCAAGGCGGGCTTCAACGTGTCCGAGGCCGATGCGCTGGGTTACATCTGGGGCTACGGCACCGGCAACGACCTGACCCGCCGCGACCTGCAATGGGCCGCGAAGAAGGCGGGGCGTCCGTGGGACTGGTCGAAGGGCTTCGACCGCGCCGCCGTCATCGGCGCGCTGTACCCGGCGTCCGAGGTCGGGCACCCGTCGAAGGGTTTCATCCGGACCGAGGTGAACGGCGAGGTCCGGCAGGACGCCGACCTGTCCGACATGATCTGGGCCGTGCCCGAGATCATCGCGTATCTCACCAAGTCCATCGAGATCCGCCCCGGCGACCTGATCATGACCGGGACGCCCGCCGGTGTCGGCGCGCTTCAGGTGGGCGACACCTGCACGGTCAGCATCGAAGGTCTGGGCGCGGTGACCACGAAAATAGGCCCAAAAGCCTGAATTAGGGACGCTGGACGGTCAGACGACAACGTCCAGCGCTTCTTGCTGGCCGACACCGAACACGCGCTTGTAGCGCTCGATCTCGTCCGCCGGTCCCATCGCCTTGCGCGGGTTGTCCGACAGTTTGACCGTCGGGCGCCCGTCCGCCGAGGTGGCCTTGCACACCAGCGAGAACGGCGCCAGCGCGTCGTTTGGCACCAGCCCGCGAAAATCGTTGGTCAGCAGGGTGCCCCAGCCGAAGGACACCCGGACGCGACCGGCGAACTGCGCGTGCAGCTCTTCGATCTTCTGCTCGTCCAGCCCGTCCGAGAAGATCACCAGTTTCTTGCGGGGGTCCTCGCCGCGCGACTTCCACCACGCGATTGCGGTCTCGGCCCCTTCGGCCGGATCGCCAGAATCGATGCGGATGCCGGTCCAGTTCGCCAGCCAGTCCGGGGCGTTCTCAAGAAAGCCCTTGGTGCCATAGGTGTCGGGCAGGATGATCAACAGGTTGCCGTCGTGCTCTTCTTGCCAGTCCTCCAGCACCCGGTAAGGCGCGCGGCGCAGGTCTTCGTCGCTGTCGGCCAGCGCGGAATAGACCATCGGCAGTTCGTGCGCGTTGGTGCCCACGGCTTCAAGGTCGCGGCGCATGGCGATCAGGCAGTTCGACGTGCCGCTGAAGCTGTCGCCCAGCCCTTCCAGCATCGCCTGCACGCACCAGTCCTGCCACAGGAAGCTGTGGCGTCGGCGGGTGCCGAAATCGGCGATCTTCAGGCCGTCGATTTTTTGCAGCCGCTCGATCTTCTCCCACAGCTTCGCCATCGCGCGGGCGTACAGCACCTCAAGCTCGAACCGCTTCATCTGCGCCAGCACCGCGCGGCCGCGCAGTTCCATCAGCACGGCCAGCGCCGGGATCTCCCACAGCATGACCTCGGGCCACTTGCCCTTGAAGGTCAGCTCGTACTGGCCGTCCTTCTTTTCCAGCTCGTAGGGCGGCAGGTGCAGGTTCTCGAACCACTCCATGAAGTCCGGACGGAACATCTGGCGCTTGCCGTAGAACGTGTTGCCCCGCATCCACGTGCTTTCGCCGCGCGTCAGAGATAGCGATCGGATATGGTCAAGCTGCTGGCGCAACTCGCCCTCGTCGATCAGTTCCGCCAGTTTGATGTCCTTGCTGCGGTTGATCAGCGAGAACGTCACCTCTGTGTCCCGGTTGTTGCGGAACACCGACTGGCACATGAGAAGCTTGTAAAAATCGGTATCGATCAGCGAACGGACGATCGGGTCGATCTTCCATTTGTGATTGTAGACCCGCGTGGCGATGTCGACCATGTCCGGCTCCCTGTTCGGCATCCCGTTAGAGCAAGCGGGACCATGGATGTCAAAGACTAGGCCGCCGACGGGCCCGGAACAGGCGCGACGCCGCGATCAGGCAAGCGTGACGCCCGCCTCGGTCATGCCGTCGCAGGCCGCGGTCAGCGATCCGGCATGGTCGATAGCGCGGCACAGGTCCAGCCGGACGGTCACGCCGAAGCCAAGCCGCGCGGCGTCCACGGCCGAGAAGTTGACGCAGAAATCGGTGGCCAGCCCGACCATCGTGACCGTGTCGATGCCCCGCGTCCGCAGATAGCCCTCTAGGCCGGTGGGCGTAGAGTGATCATTCTCGAACAAGGCGGAATAGCTGTCGATCGCCGGGTTATAGCCCTTGCGGATGATCAGGTCGGCGCGGTCGGTTTCAAGGTCGGGGTGAAACGCGGCGCCGGGGCTGCCCTGAATGCAGTGATCGGGCCACAGGACCTGGGGGCCATAGGGCATCTCGATCAGTTCCAGCGGCGCACGGCCCTCGTGCTGGGACGCGAAAGAGGAATGCCCCGCCGGATGCCAGTCCTGCGTCAGGATCACCGCGTCGAACTCGGTCATCAGCGTGTTGATGCCGGGCACGATCTCGTCGCCGCCCGCCACCGCCAGCGCGCCGCCGGGGCAAAAATCGTTCTGCACGTCGATGACGATCAGGGCTTCGGTCATGCGGATCTCCGTAGGTTTCGGCTGAACAGTAGCGATGCACCGGCAAGAATCAATCGGACCCGACGCGCTGAAACCCGGACTTTTCCGCCGCTTGGCGGATCATGGGGCGGACCGCGTCGGTTTCGCCCCTTGTGCTGCGCCCGTCCCAGCCCTTAATGCGCCCCATGCTGATCGTTGCCGCACTGTACAAGTTCACGTCCTTCCCCGACCCCGCCGCCCTGAAGCCGGGGCTGGCGAAGCTGTGTTGCCAGACCGGCGTGCGCGGTTCGCTTCTGCTGGCGCGCGAGGGGATCAACGGCACCATCGCGGGCACCCGCGAAGGGATCGACGCGGTGCTGGGCCACATCCGAGGCCTGCCGGGCTGTTCCGATCTCGAATGGAAGGAAAGCACCGCCGACGAGATGCCCTTTGGCCGCATGAAGGTGCGGCTGAAGAAAGAGATCGTGACGATGGGCCAGCCCGACGTCGACCCGACCGCCTCGGTCGGGCGCTATGTCGATCCGTCCGAGTGGAACGACCTGATCTCGGCCCCCGACGTCGCCGTCATCGACACCCGAAACGACTATGAGGTCGAAATCGGGACGTTCGAGAATGCCGTCGACCCCGAAACCACCAGCTTCGGAGAGTTCCCCGCGTGGTGGGAAGCCAACAAGCACCGGTTCCACAACAAGCGCCTTGCGATGTTCTGCACCGGCGGCATCCGCTGCGAGAAGGCGACAAGCTGGCTGGTCGAGCAGGGCGTGGACGAGGTTTATCACCTGAAGGGCGGCATCCTGAAATACCTCGAAGAGGTGCCCGAGCAGGACAGCAAGTGGCACGGCGCCTGTTTCGTGTTCGACCAGCGGGTCAGTCTGGAACACGGGCTGCGCGAGGGCGGGCACGTTTTGTGCCACGCCTGCCGCCGCCCGCTTTTGCCAGAGGATACACAGCGGCCCGAGTACGAACCCGGCGTGTCCTGCCATCGGTGTATCTCAGAGATCAGCGACGCCGACCGCGCGCGGTTCCGGGAACGTCAGAAGCAGATCGCGCTGGCGCGTGCACGGGGCGAAGAACACCTTGGCGCCCGCGAGCCGTCCAAGTGATCAGGCGGCGCGGTCGGCTTCGTCGGCCTCGGCACGGATGAACACCGGCTGATCGGGCGTGCTGCGTTCGGCGTCGAAGCGGTAGCCGCCGGTGTCGAAATCGGCCAGCCCCTCGGCCCGGTCGATGCGGCGTTCCATCACGAACCGCGCCATCGCCCCGCGCGCCTTCTTGGCGAAGAAGCTGACGATCTTCGGCTCGCCCTTCTTCAGTTCGAAGAACGTCGGCGTCACCACCCGCAGTTTCAGCGCCTTGCGGTCGACCGCGCCGAAATATTCCTGACTGGCGCAGTTCACCAGCATGTCGGTCCCCGCCTCTTCCGCCGCCTCATTCAGCGCCTTCGCGGGCAAGTCGCGCCAGAAGTCATAAAGGTTGCCGCCGCGCCGGGTCTTCAGGCGGCTGCCCATCTCCAGACGGTGCGGCTGAATCGCGTCCATCGGGCGCAGCAAGCCATACAGACCGCTGAGGATGCGCAGGTGGCGCTGGGCATAGTCCAGCGCGTCGGCGTCCAGCGTCGCGGCCTCCAGTCCGGTGTAGGTGTCGCCCGAGTACAGGAAGACGGCGGGCTTGGTCACTTGCGGTTCCGGCGCGGCGGCAAAGTCGCGAAAGCGGTCGCGGTTCAGCCGGGCAAGATCGTCGGACAGGTCCATCAGCCCCTTGAGATCGCCCAGCGTCAGCTGCCGCATGTGGCTTGCCAGCCGGGCCGCTTCCTTCGGGAACATCGGACTTGTCGCGCCGGTCAGGTCCATCGGCGTTTCGTCGAGACGCTTTGCGGGAGAAATCACGGCAAGCATGGCAGGTCCTTTCGTTTGAAACGTCTCTATCGGCTGGCGCAGGGCCATTCAATCGCACTCAGGCGTCGTGCAGCACCGTCAGGAAGGCAGGGCCGAAGCGTTCCGCGCGGCGTTCGCCAAGGATGCCTTCCAGCGCGCGGAGGTCGGGCGACCGCAACGCCGCCACCTTCGCCAGAAGCGAGGCAGAGCAGCTCATCGGCTTGTCGGTGCCTTCCTCGCCATAGGCAAGCTCGGCCTGCACCTGCAACAGGCGGTCATACACCTCGCCCTCTGCCCGGCCCGCCAGCTTCATGCGGGCTGGATGGACGGGGGCGGCGGCCTCTCCGGCGATGATCTGCAGGAAGTCGTTGCCGTATCGGTCCAGCTTCTTCGCGCCGACGCCACTGATGCGGGCCATCTGGTCCAGCGTTTCGGGGCGCTTCTCGGCCATCTCGATCAGGGTGCGGTCGGTGAAGATCACGTATGCGGGCACGCGCGCGTCTTCGGCCAGCGCGCGGCGCTTGGCCTTCAGGGCGGACAACAGCGGCGCGTCCTCCTCGCTGACCAAGGTCTTCACGGCGGGGCGGGTGGTCGCGGTCTGGATCGTGTCGCGGCGCAGGTCGATGGACGCCTCGCCCCGCAGGATCGGGCGCGCGGCCTCGGTCATACGGAAGGCGCCGTGGCGGGTGGGGTCGGGGCGGACAAGATCGCGCCCCATCATCTGCCGGTACACTGCCTGCCACTGGCCCTTGGACAGATCGCGGCCGACGCCGAAGGTCGGCAGGTCCTGATGACCACGCTGGCGGACCTTGTCGGTCTCGTTCCCGGTAAGAATGTCGATCAGGTGCCCAGCGCCAAAGCTCTCGCCGGTGCGCAGCATCGCCGACAACGCCTTGCGCACCGACTCGGTCCCGTCGAACACCTCGGGCGGGGTGTCGCACAGGTCGCAGTATCCGCAAGGCTCTGCGGTTTCACCGAAATAGCCAAGCAGCTGCTGCCGCCGGCATTTCAGCGCCTCGGCCAGACCCAAAAGCGCGTTCAGCCGGGCGTGGTCGGCAGCTTTCCGGTCCTCGGGCGCAAGGCTTTCGTCGATCTGCGCGCGGCGCAGGCGGATGTCGTCGGCGCCGTACAGCGTCAACGTTTCGGCGGGGGCCCCGTCGCGACCGGCGCGGCCGATTTCCTGATAATACGCCTCGATCGACTTGGGCAGGTCGGCATGCGCGACCCAGCGGATGTCGGGCTTGTCGATGCCCATCCCGAAGGCAACCGTCGCAACGACGATCAGCCCGTCCTCGCGGCTGAACCGGGTCTCGACCGCGCGCCGCGCGTCAGGGTCCATGCCGCCGTGATAGTGACAGGCGGTGTGCCCGGCCCCGTTCAGCGCGCCGGACAGGGTTTCCGTCTTGGCACGGGTGCCGCAATAGACGATGCCCGACTGCCCCTTGCGCGCGGCGGCAAACGACAGGATCTGCTGGCGCGGGCCGTTCTTGGGCGTGAAGGCAAGGTGAATGTTCGGACGGTCGAACCCGCGCAGGAAACTTTGCGGCGCTTCGCCGTCGAACAGGCGCGCGACGATCTCGGTGCGCGTCTCCTCGTCCGCGGTGGCGGTGAAGGCGGCCAGCGGTACGTTCAGGCTGCGGCGCAATTCGCCGATGGCAAGGTAGTCGGGGCGGAAATCGTGACCCCATTGGCTGACGCAATGCGCCTCGTCCACCGCGATCATCGACGTTCCGATCCGCCGCAGCAAAGACTGCGTTCCGCCCGAGGCCAGCCGTTCCGGCGCCATGTAAAGAAGCTTCAGCCGCCCCTCGTCCAGCGCGCGGAACACCTCGTCGTTCTCGTCCTGCGTATTGCCCGAGGTCAGCGCGCCGGCTTCGACGCCCGCCTCGCGCAGCGCGCGGACCTGATCACGCATCAGGGCGATAAGCGGAGAGATGACGACGGTCACGCCGTCGCGGCACAGGGCGGGAAGCTGATAGCACAGCGACTTGCCGCCGCCGGTGGGCATGATCGCCAGAACATTGCGGCCCTCGGTGACCGCCTGCACGATTTCTGCCTGCCCGGGGCGGAAATCATCGAATCCGAAAACGGTGCCGAGAAGCTGTGCCGCGCGGTCCATGTGTGTGCCGATTATTCTTCAAACTGCTCGTTTCACCAGAAACATCGCAGATGAAAATCGGCTTAACAACCCGGAAGCCGGGTCAGAAGGCGTACATGTTGTTCCGGATGATGATCCGCAGCGCATATATCGCGATCAGTGCCACCAACGGCGCCAGGTCCAGCGGGCGCGTGTCGGGCATGATCCGGCGGATCGGCCCATAGATCGGTTCCAGCAACCGGTTCAGCCCGACCCAGATCTGGTCGACGATCGGCTGTCGGCGGTTCAGGACCTCGAAACTCAGAAGCCACGACATGATTATGTGGAGGATCATGATGAACCAGACCACGTCGAGGATCAGAAGAAGGATTTGAAAGATCGAGGTCATTGCAGGCCGCTCTCCCTGTGCAGGTACGCAGGCTAGTTATGGCCTCGGACGGGGCCTGACAAGAAGAAGCCGCCCCGCCGCGACATGATGCGTGGGTTGAATTCCACTGTCCTGCCCTATTGCACGTTGCACTGTTAAGCTGTCATATCGCCCGTGAAAGCGGGGATGACAGGCATGGCGGACGTCAGCGCGCGCAAGCGGATTTGGGGCTGGATGATGTTCGACTGGGCAAGCCAGCCGTACAACACGCTGCTTCTCACTTTCATTTTCGGTCCCTATTTCGCGGAAATCACGGCCGGCCGCCTGCTGGACGGCGGGCTGGCGCCCGAGGCCGCGCGGGCAGAGGCGCAGGCCCTGTGGGGCTACGGACTGACCTTCGCGGGCGTCATCATCGCCGTCCTTGCCCCGGTGCTTGGCGCCATCGCCGACAGCCGTGGCCGCCGTCTGCCCTATGTCTGGCTGTTCTCGGCGCTGTACGTGATCGGCGCGGCGGGTCTTTGGCTGGCCGACCCGGTCAGCTTCAGCATCCCGTTGCTGCTGGTGTTCTTCGGGATCGGTCTGATCGGCACCGAATTCGCCACGATCTTCACCAACGCCATGCTGCCCAGCCTTGGCTCGCGCGACCAGATCGGCGCGATCTCCGGCTCTGGCTGGGCGTGGGGCTATGTCGGCGGCGTCGTCGCGCTTGCGCTGATGCTTCTGCTGTTCGCCGAGAACGCGACCGGCGTGACCCTGATCGGGATCCAGCCCGTGCTGGGCCTTGATCCCGTGGCGCGCGAAGGCACCCGCTTTGTCGGGCCGTTCACCGCGCTGTGGTTCATCGTCTTCATGATCCCGTTCTTCCTGTGGGTCCGCGAACCCAAAGACGCCGTCGTGCGCGGCGCGTCGGTGCGCGAAGGGCTGCGCGACCTTGTGCAGACCGTCCGCGCGCTGCCGGGGAACACCTCTTTGTCGTCGTACCTCGGGTCGTCGATGCTGTACCGGGACGCGCTGAACGGGATGTATACCTTCGGCGGCGTCTACGCGCTGGGCGTGCTGGGCTGGTCGGTGGTCGACATCGGCGTCTTCGGCATCGTCGCCGCGATCACCGGCGCGATCTTCGCGTGGTTCGGCGGTCGGGCTGACCGCAGGTTCGGCCCGAAACCGGTGATCAGGGTCTGCATCGTGGTCCTGCTGCTGGTTGCCGTGACCATCGCCACGATCTCGCGCACGTCGGTTCTGGGCATCGTCGTGGCCGAGGGATCGGCGCTGCCCGATATCGCCTATTACATCTGCGGCGCACTGATCGGCGCTGCCGGCGGCGCGTTGCAATCCGCCAGCCGCACGATGATGGTGCGGCAGGCCAACCCCGCCCGCATGACCGAGGCGTTCGGCCTGTTCGCGCTGGCCGGGAAGGCCACCACGTTCCTCGCCCCCGCGCTGATCGCCATCGTCACCGACCTGACGGGAAGCCAGCAACTTGGCGTGACCCCGCTTATCGGCCTTTTTCTGGCCGGGCTTGTGCTGTTAGCATGGGTCAAACCGGATGGAGACCGCGCCGAATGGTCCGAAAGCTCGCCCTCGCTGGCCTGATCCTGTCGCTTGCCGCCTGCGGCGACCGCGTCGACAGCAACGAAGGTAATTCCGCCGATGCCGCGCTGACCTTCGCGGCGGCCAACCTTGATCCGAATTCCATCGCCAAGCGCGTTTTCGGGGCGGCCAAGGTCGCGTCGGCCCAGTCGCCGGCGCCCTATGGAAGCTATGCCAAGGGGTGCATGGCCGGCGGGGTGCAGTTGCCCGAGACCGGCCCGACTTGGCAGGCGATGCGCCTTAGCCGGAACCGCAACTGGGCGCAGCCCGAGACGGTGGCCTTCATCAAACGGTTGTCCGCCTTTGCCGCGACACAGCCGGGCTGGGCAGGGCTGTATGTCGGCGACCTGTCGCAACCGCGCGGCGGGCCGATGCTGACCGGGCATTCCAGCCACCAGATCGGGCTGGACGCCGATATCTGGATGCTGCCGCCCAAGCGGCTGGACCTGTCGGTGACCCAACGCGAGAACATCTCGTCCATCTCGATGCAGCGCGACGCGGGCGTCGCGGTAAACTCCAGCTGGACGCCGCAGCACATGGCCGTTCTGAAAGCGGCGGCCAGTGATCCGGCGGTTGCGCGGATCTTCGTCTTTGCCGGTGCGAAGGTGCAGATGTGCAAGGATGCCACGGGCGACCGCGACTGGCTGCGCAAGATCCGTCCGTGGTACGGCCACCACTATCACTTCCACGTGCGCCTGAATTGCCCGAAGGGCGCGAATGGTTGCGTCGATCAAGCGCCGCCGCCTGCTGGCGACGGGTGCGCAGAGGCGGAACAGTGGGTGCGTAACATCCAGAACCCGCCGCCGCCTGACCCCAACGCGCCCCCGCCCATCCCGAAGCGTGAAACCGTTCTGGCTGATCTGCCCGCTCAATGCGCCTCCGTCATCGCGTCGCAGTAGCCCTGTTTGCGCTCGCGGCCTGCGGTCCCGGCACGTTCGGGCCGACACGCGCGGCCGAGCTGATGGGCGAATACACATGGACCATGCCCGAAGACCGGTTCGGCGGCTTTTCGGGGCTTGAGGTCTATGACGACGGCGCCGCCTTCATCGCGGTGTCGGATCGCGGCGGGGTGATACAAGGCCGGTTTCTGCGCGAAGACGAGCTGATCACGGGGGTAGAGGCCGCGCCGGTGTTCCGCTTGCGCGACACCGGCGGCAAACCGGTCGGCCGCTACATGAACGACGCCGAAGGGCTGGCGCTGGCGCAGGACGGGCGGATCTTCGTGTCGTTTGAGAACCGGCACGAGGTGCTTGTCTATCGGTTTCCTTCCGAAACGCCCGTGGCGCTGCCGCAGCACCCGGACTTTCCGGAGATGCAGATCAATTCCTCGCTTGAAGCGTTGGCGATCGGTGGGGACGGCGCGCTGTACACGATGCCAGAGCGGTCCGGCCTGAAATCGCGCCCCTTCCCGGTCTACCGATGGAAAGACGGCGCGTGGTCGATCCCATTCAGCATTCCGCGCCGGGGCGAGTTCCTGATGGTCGGCGCCGATTTCGGGCCCGACGACCGGCTTTATGTCCTCGAGCGCTACCTGACCGGCATCTTCGGCTTCCGCAGCCGAGTCCGAAGCTTCGCCCTGTCCGGCGACATCCTGTCCGACGAGCGGTTGGAGCTTGAGACGCCCACGGGCCGGCACGACAACCTGGAAGGGCTGTCCGTGTGGCGCGATGCGGACGGCTACGTCCGGCTGACGATGATCTCGGACGACAATTTCCGCCCGTTCCAGATTACCGAATTCGTGGAATATCGCCTGTCCGACGGGCTTGACGGGCCGCGCGCGCGGCGGTAGTGCCCCGCGTCCCCGATGGTCGGGGGCCAAGTCTCCGCTACCTTGTCAAAACGGACCATATACATGACCCGTCTTCTTCCCGGCGTAATCGCCATGGCCATCGTCGTGGTGGCCTCGAACATCCTGGTGCAGTTCCTTCTGGGCGACTGGCTGACCTGGGGTGCCTTCACCTATCCCTTCGCCTTCCTCGTCACCGACGTGATGAACCGTGTCTACGGCGTCGCGACCGCGCGCAAGGTCGTCTTCGCTGGCTTCCTGACCGGCGTCGTCTGCTCGCTGATCGGTACGCAGATCATGCTGCAGGGCGACGGCTATACCTATCCCGCCGTGACGCTGCGCGTCGCCATCGGCTCGGGGCTCGCCTTCCTGACGGCGCAGCTTCTGGACGTTGCGATCTTCGACCGCCTGCGCGGTGGCCAGTGGTGGCGCGCCCCGCTGGCGTCCACGCTGGTCGGCTCGGCCGTCGATACCGTGCTGTTCTTCTCGATCGCTTTCTCGACCGGCCTGTCCTTCATCGAACCCGCCAACGACGTCTCGTGGGCGAACGAGGCGGTGCCGCTTCTGGGCGCCGGCCCGGTGGTGCCGCTGTGGGTCTCGCTGGCTGTCGCCGACTGGGGTGTGAAGCTGGCGCTGGCGCTGGTCGCGCTGATCCCCTTCCGCATGGTGGTCTCCAGCCTTCTGGGACGCCAGCCGGCATAGGGTTGGAACGGTCGGATTCACGCTCCGACCAATTTACGGGCAGTTTTGGCACACATCCCCAAGCGCTGGCGAAAAACGCCAGTGCTTGAGGAAAAGTTTTTGACATACACAAAATCTGTGCAACGCTGACCCTATCGAAACCCAGTGAAAGGAGGTGATCCAGTGTCTAGAGCGATGTTGGAGAGAGGTGTCGGAACAGTCGGAGGGAATTCCGTCTGAGGGCAGCCCCACAGGGGAATCCTCCTTTCGATTGGGCCGCGGAAGGTCCTAACCGAACTAATCTCCAAAGGACTCGAGGGGCCGCCGCAAGGGCGGCCCTTTTCGTGTTCCGCAACCCGAGGCGGGCGTTGCTTGACGTTCCGTTCTGCGGCATCAGTTGGCCCATCATGCTGAGGATCAACGACTCCATCACCATCGAGGACTGGGAGCTGACGGAACAGTTCGTTCGCTCCAGCGGTCCGGGGGGCCAGAACGTCAACAAGGTGGCGACGGCGGTCGAACTGCGGTTCGAGGCGCAGCGCTCGCCGAACCTGCCCGACGCTGTGAAGTCCCGGCTGAAACGGCTCGCCGGGCGCCGCTGGACCACGGACGGCGCCCTCGTGCTGAAGGTGGACGAGACGCGGCACCAGTCGCGCAACCGCGAGATCGCAAAAGAGCGTCTGGCGGACCTGATCCGCAAGGCGCTGGAACGCCCCCGCCGCCGCATCCCCACGCGGCCCACGCTGGGCTCGAAACGCCGCCGTCTCGACGCGAAAAAGCAGCGCGGAGAGGTCAAGGCGCTGCGCGGCCCGGTCGACCGCGACAGCTGACGTGACGTTTCAGGCGCGACGCGACCTGAAACGGCGCTGGCCCACAAGCAGGAACAACCCAGCCCCAAGCAGCGCGAAGGACGCAGGCAGCGGCACCGCCTGAACCTCGACGCTGGTCAGGTTGAAGTGCTCGCAGTCGTTGTTGAAGGTGAAGATCACGCAGGTCGCACCGGGGAATAAATTCGCCTGTGCCGCCTTCGTCATGATCGAGATCTTGTCGACGCCTTCCAGCCCGACGTTGATCGTTTTCGGCCCCAGACCGGCGGCATATGCCAGATCGGCGATCAGAGACCCGTTCCGGTAGCCCAGAATGCGCACGTTCGGAAAGTCGATCCGCTGGAAGGTTTTGTCCACATATTGGCCGAACTGATTATTGTCGTCGTAAATGCCAAAGTATGTTTCAATTCCGTAAACAACGATTTGCGACAGGTTGAACAGCCCGTTTCGAGAAATCGTGACGACATCCGGTTGGTCAAGGTGGACACCCACCGAAGTTGAAACCGGGGCACGGACGTCCACATCAAATCCGGCTTGGGTCTGGGTAACCGGCGGAAATGAAACCGGATAGTCCCGAAAGTCTATCGTCGTGGCCTGTGCATAAGTTTGTGAGTAAAGCAGAAACACCAAAGACGCGAGTATTGTCCGCACGGTTCCATCCCCCCTATATTGGTACCAGATCGCAGCAAGCTATACTCAAATTCTAGCAAGGAAGGCGGGGGCAGATAAGAAAATTCACCCGTTTTCGAGCAGCGTTACTTTTCCACAGATGGCGTGATGGTCGGGCAGGAAAGGGCGGCGCTCAAGCCCAGACTCGCCCGCACGGGCGTCTCTCTCGAAGCGTCGCCGCTGGCAGATCAACCGGCCAGGCAAACGCCATTCGCCTGTTGCGACAGAGGTGATTACCGATGTCTATGGAATGGTGCCCAGGAGAGGACTCGAACCTCCACGTCCATACGGACACTAGCACCTGAAGCTAGCGCGTCTACCAATTCCGCCACCTGGGCCGGTGTCGTGAGAGGCGGATTTATACAGGGTGCGGACGGGTGTCAACACGGGATCGACAGATAAAACGCGACGCAATGGCGGGTTGTTCTGGCGGAGCGCCAAGGCTAAGGAAAAACACAGCTAAAGCGGAGGCTGGCCATGTCGAAACTCGTGACAATCTTTGGCGGATCTGGGTTCGTGGGGCGCTATATCGCGCGGCGGATGGCCAAGGAGGGGTGGCGGGTCCGCGTCGCGTGCCGCCGGCCCGAGCTTGCGGGATTCGTCCGGCCCTACGGTGTGGTCGGGCAGGTCGAGCCGATCCTGTGCAACATCCGCGATGACGCCAGCGTCCGCGCGGCGCTGCATTCGGCGGACGCAGTGGTGAACTGCGTGGGCACCTTCGACGCGAAGGGCAAGAACAACTTCTCGGCCGTGCAGACAGAGGGCGCTGAACGCATCGCCCGCCTTGCCAAGGCCGAAGGCATCAGCCGCATGGTCCACATCTCGGCCATCGGTGCGGATGCCGAGGGCGAAAGCGAATACGCCCAGTCGAAAGCCGGCGGAGAGGCTGCGGTGCTGGACCACCAGCCGCAGGCGGTGATCCTGCGTCCTTCGGTGGTGTTCGGCCCCGAGGACGACTTCTTCAACCGCTTCGGCAAGATGGCCCGCATGGGGCCCGTGCTGCCCGTGGCGGGCGGCGATACGAAATTCCAGCCGGTCTATGTCGACGACGTGGCGCAGGCCGCCGTGAAGGGCGTTCTGGGTCAGGCCGCGCCCGGCATCTATGAACTGGGCGGGCCCGAGGTCGCCAGCTTTTCAGAGCTGATGCACGAGATGCTGCGCGTGATCCGCCGCCGCCGCCTTGTGCTGAACCTGCCGTTCTGGGTGGCGGGGCTGATCGCAAGCGTGTCCGGCATCGTCAGCACCATCACCGGCGGACTGGTGAAGGGTCCGCTGACCAGCGATCAGGTGAAACAGCTGAAGGTCGACAACGTCGTCGCGGAAGACGCGAAGGGGCTGGCCGATCTTGGCATCACGCCCACTTCGATGGAGGCGGTGCTGCCCGAATACCTGTGGGCCTACCGTCCCTCGGGCCAGTACGCGGCCATCAAGGAATCGGCGCGCAACCTGAAGGTCTGACGTCGGTCCGGGGTCGTCGCCTAGCTATAGGCGATGACCAGCAGAATGACGCCAAGGATGACCCGGTAAATCACGTAGGGCGTGAAGCTGACCGATTTCAGCAGCTTCATCATGAACCACAGCGCGAACAGCGCCGCGCCGAAGGCGAAGACGGCGGCGATGGCCCCGTCGCGCGCGGCGGCCGCATCGGCGGTAACCGCGACCTCGGCCCCAAGCAGCACGCCCGAGGCGAGGATGGTGGGGATCGACATCAGCATCGCCAGCTTCGCCGCGCCGCGCCGGTTGTAGCCCAACCGCCGCGCGGCGGTGATGGTGATGCCCGAGCGCGAGGTGCCGGGAATCAGCGCGATGGCCTGCCACAGCCCCATGATGATGGCGTCGCGGATGTTCCAGAACTCTGCGGGCCGCCGCTCGGGGCTGTATTTGTCGGCCCAGTACAGGACGAGGCCGAAGATCAGCATGGTCCACCCGATCACCGCGGTTGACCGCATCATGTCGTCCAGACCGGTCAGGTTCAGGATCAGGCCAATGATGACGACCGGGACCGTCGCGATGACAAGGCAAAGGGCCAGACCGGCGCCGGGAAAGTCGATGCGCCCGCGCAGAAGGTGCGGGATTCCGGCCACCGCAAGCTTCACGTCTTGCCAGAAATACAGCACGACAGCGCCCAGTGTCCCGATATGTACGGCAACATCTATGACCTGTCCCTGATCTTGAAGACCGGTAAGATTCGGTAAGAGAATCAGGTGCCCTGAGGAAGAAACCGGAAGGAACTCGGTCAGGCCCTGTATCAATGCAACAAGTAGGAGATGAAGAAGCGACATGGATTACACGTTCATGATTCGTGGACTCGAAGCTAACCGCTTGTCATCCAATTGAAAGGACCATTAAAGGTAAGGTGTACTGACCTAAAAATTCTGACCGGCGGGTCAAAAGCGACCACCAAAGCCGCGATGCAGCAAAAAAGGGTCAGTACTTTTGACTTTATTTCCGGTTCAACCTCTTTTATAGCACCGCCAACACCCATTCGTGGAGGTCTGCCTAGATGGCGAAACAGATGATGCTGAAGTTCGTGTCGGTCGAGCGGGACATGCCTGAGAAGCGTGCGCCCGATCTGCGCCGTCAGGACTTTCAGGAAATCTACGCGGAATACGCGCACGAAAAGGCACAGCAGCAGTCGAGCCGGTGCAGCCAATGCGGCGTGCCCTACTGCCAGTCGCACTGCCCGTTGCACAACAACATTCCCGACTGGCTGAAGCTGACGGCGGAAGGCCGTCTGCAAGAGGCCTACGAGGTCTCGCAGGCCACCAACACCTTCCCAGAGATCTGCGGCCGTATCTGCCCGCAGGACCGTCTGTGCGAAGGCAACTGCGTGATCGAGCAGTCGGGCCACGGCACCGTCACCATCGGGTCGATCGAGAAGTACATCACCGACACCGCCTGGGAGATGGGCTGGGTCAAGCCGATCAAGCCGTCCGAGGACCGTCCCGAATCCGTGGGCATCATCGGCGCCGGACCGGGCGGGCTTGCCGCTGCGGACGCGCTGCGCCGTCAGGGCGTGCAGGTCACGGTCTACGACCGCTACGACCGCGCCGGCGGTCTGCTGACCTATGGCATCCCCGGTTTCAAGCTGGAGAAGGACGTGGTCATGGCCCGCGTCGCCCAGCTGGAAGAATCGGGCGTCGAGTTCGTGCTGAACTGCAACGTGGGCGAGGACATCTCGTTCGAGGCGATCCGCGGCAAGCATGACGCCGTTCTGATCGCGACGGGCGTGTACAAAAGCCGCGGGCTTCAGGCCCCGGGCGTCGGCGCGCAGGGCATCGTTCGGGCGATCGACTATCTTACCTGCTCGAACAAGGTCAGCTTCGGGGACGAGGTCGAAGAATACGACTCGGGCGAGCTGAACGCCGCGGGCAAGCGCGTTGTCGTGATCGGCGGTGGCGATACCGCGATGGACTGCGTGCGGACCGCGATCCGTCAGGGCGCCGAAAGCGTGAAGTGTCTCTATCGCCGTGACCGGGCCAACATGCCCGGCTCGCAGCGCGAGGTGGCGAACGCCGAGGAAGAAGGTGTCGAGTTCGTCTGGCTGACCGCGCCCAAGGGCTTCAGCGGCGAGACCGTCGAAGGCGTGATGATCCAGAAGATGCGTCTTGGCGCGCCGGACGCGTCGGGCCGTCGCAGCCCCGAGGTGATCGAGGGCGCCGACTATCTGGAAGAGGCGGATCTTGTCGTCATGGCGCTGGGCTTCGAGCCCGAGGATCTGCCGAAACTTTGGGGCGTCGACGGGCTGGAAGTGACCCGCTGGGGTACGGTGAAGGCCGACTTCCGCACCCACGCGACGAACCTCGATGGCGTCTATGCCGTCGGCGACATCGTGCGGGGCGCGTCCCTTGTGGTCTGGGCGATCCGTGACGGGCGCGAGGCGGCGGAGTCGATCCTCGACTACCTGAACGCCCCGGCGCAGGTCGCGGCGGAGTAACCGGCCAGGGCCGGAGGGTGACATGAGCGTGGAACCGGGACTGATCCTTTCAGATCCGCTGCCCGTCGAGGCGGCCGAACCGGTGCGCGCGTATGTCGTCCCCGGCCGGAACCGGCGTCTGGTGGTGGTGCTGGCGGGCAGCGCCCAAGGCGGTTTCGATCCGGCGTTCTACGGTCAGGCGGTCTCGTCCGGCGAGAACCACGCGATGTTCGTGCAGGACGACAGCCGAAGCTGGATGAACGGCCCGGGCGTCGCGGACGAGATGGTGCGGCTGATCACGGAATACCGCGATGCCAACGGCATCGAGGAGATCGTGACGCTGGGCCATTCGATGGGCGGTTTCGCGGCCATGGTTCTGGCGCAGCTGATGCCGGTGAACACCGTCATCGCGTTCGCGCCACAGTTCTCGCTGGATCCGGAACTGGTTCCGGACGAAGGCCGCTGGCCGGATGCGCAGATCGGTCCCGACGCGCGGTTCCGCGATGTGGGAGACCTGAAGGCCGAGGGCACGCGGTATTTCATCTTCCACGGCGATAACCCGTGGGAGGCGTGGCACTGGCTGCGGTTCCCGTGGCGGCGCGAGGGGTTCGAGCATTTCATCCTCGCCGGACAGGCGCACAACCTCGTCCGGGTTCTGGCGAAGCGGCGGATGCTGGGCAACGTGGTCGCGCAGGCGATCGGGCAGAAGTCGCGCGCGGTGCGGCTGGCGCTGGAAAAAAGCTTTCTGGGGCGGTCGCTGCTGGTGCAGCGGCGCGCGGCCTATCAGGCGGCGCATCCCGGGCTGGTGGTGACCGGCGGCGCGCCGATGGTCGTGCCCCCGATCGAGGGCGCGGCGTGAGAACGCGCGCGGGCGGGTGCCTGTGCGGAGCGGTTCGCTTCGTCGCGCGCGAGGTCCAGGTCAATGCCGGGATCTGCCACTGCGAGATGTGCCGCCGCTGGACCGGCTCGGCCTTTGTTGCGGTGACGGTGCCGACGGCGAATATCGAATGGTCGGGCGCCGGGCATATCCGGCGCGCGCAGACCAGCGGCTGGGCGGAACGCGCCTGGTGCAATGAATGTGGGTCGAACCTGTTCTACCGGATGACGGCGGACGATCAGGTGAACACGGAAATGCCGCTTGGCCTGTTCGACGACGCGAACGGCTTTCGGTTGGTGAACGAGATATTCATCGACCACAAACCGGACAGTTATGCCTTCGAAGGCAGCGACCGGACACTGATGACACGCCAGGACTGCATCGAGCGGTTCGGCGCACTGAACACGGAACCGGAGAATCGGGCAGGATGAACGAACCTGCCGATGTCCGGACCGGACTATGGATCTACAGCCGTTCGCGGGGCGCCGCGGGCGGAGCGACCCTGCCGGGTGGGCCCGGCGGTGGCAGCCAGTAAGGAGGACGCCAGATGACGACCTATGATGAAGCCTGGGCGGCGCGTGAAGAAGCGCGTCGGGCGTGGATGGCCGAGAACAGCCTGTACCGCGACGATGACGAGAAGTCGTCCTGCGGCGTCGGACTCGTGGTGTCGATCGACGGCAAGAAAAGCCGCAAGGTCGTCGAGGCGGGCATTGATGCGCTGAAGGCGATCTGGCACCGCGGCGCGGTCGATGCCGACGGCAAGACCGGCGACGGTGCGGGCATTCACGTCCAGATCCCGCCTGCGTTCTTCTTCGAGCAGATCGAGCGCACCGGCCACAAGCCGAAGGAAGATCGCCTGATCGCCATCGGTCAGGTGTTCCTTCCCCGCACTGATTTCGGCGCGCAAGAGACCTGCCGCACGATCGTCGAGACCGAAGTCCTGCGGATGGGCTATTACATCTACGGCTGGCGCCACGTTCCGGTGAACGTCGAGGTGCTGGGCGAGAAGGCGAACGCGACCCGTCCCGAGATCGAGCAGATCCTGATCTCGAACTCGAAAGGCGTCGACGAAGAGACCTTCGAGCGCGAGCTGTACGTCATCCGCCGCCGGATCGAGAAGGCATCGGCCGCCGCCGGCGTCGGCCAGCTGTACATCGCGTCGCTGTCCTGCCGGTCGATCATCTACAAGGGCATGATGCTGGCCGAGCAGGTCGCCGAGTTCTACCCGGACCTGAAGGACGAGCGGTTCGAGAGCGCCTTTGCGATCTATCACCAGCGCTATTCGACCAACACCTTCCCGCAATGGTGGCTGGCCCAGCCGTTCCGCATGCTTGCGCACAACGGCGAGATCAACACGATCAAGGGCAACACCAACTGGATGAAGAGCCACGAGATCCGCATGGCTTCGGGCACGTTCGGAGACATGGCCGAGGACATCAAACCGATCATCCCGCAGGGATCGTCGGACTCGGCGGCGCTTGACTCGGTGTTCGAGGTGCTGGTGCGCGCCGGTCGGTCCGCGCCGATGGCCAAAACGATGCTGGTCCCGGAAAGCTGGTCGCAGCAGGCGATCGAGCTGCCGCAGTCGTGGCGCGACATGTACAGCTATTGCAACTCGGTCATGGAACCGTGGGACGGCCCCGCCGCTCTGGCGATGACCGATGGCCGCTGGGTCTGCGCCGGTCTCGACCGGAACGGCCTGCGCCCGATGCGATATGTCGTGACCGGTGACAACCTTGTCATCGCGGGCTCCGAGGCCGGCATGGTGCCGGTCGACGAAAGCACCGTGATCGAGAAGGGCGCGCTTGGCCCGGGTCAGCTGCTGGCCGTCGACATGCAGGAAGGCAAGCTGTTCCACGATTCCGAGATCAAGGACCGTCTGGCCAACAGCCAGCCGTTCGGCGACTGGGTCGGCAAGATCAACGAACTGGACGCAGAGCTGTCGCAGGCGAACGAGGTGCCGCTGTACACCGGCGGCGAGCTGCGCAAGCGCCAGATCGCGGCGGGCTTCAGCCTTGAAGAGATGGAAACGATCCTGTCGCCCATGGTGGAAGACGGGAAAGAGCTTGTCGCGTCGATGGGCGACGACACGCCGTCCGCCGTCCTGTCCGAGAAGTACCGGCCGCTGTCGCACTTCTTCCGCCAGAACTTCAGCCAGGTGACCAACCCGCCGATCGACAGCCTGCGCGAATATCGCGTGATGTCGCTGAAGACGCGGTTCGGAAACCTGAAGAACGTGCTGGACGAGGACAGCAGCCAGACCGAGATCATCGTTCTGGACAGCCCCTTCGTCGCCAACGCGCAGTTCGACATTCTGGTGAAGAACTTCAACGCGCCGATGGTCGAGATCGACTGTACCTTCCCGAAGGACGGTGACGAGGGCGTGCTGCGTGCCGAGCTGACGCGCATCCGCGCCGAGGCCGAAGACGCCGTGCGCTCTGGCGCCGGCCATCTTGTGCTGAGCGACATGCATCAGAACGAGGACAAGGTCGCGATGCCGATGATCCTTGCGACCAGCGCGGTGCATTCGTGGCTGACCCGCAAGGGCCTGCGGACCTTCTGCTCGCTGAACGTGCGCTCGGCGGAATGCGTCGACCCGCATTACTTCGCCGTGCTCATCGGCTGCGGCGCCACCGTGGTGAACGCCTATCTCGCCGAGGACAGCATCGCCGACCGCATCGAGCGGGGCCTGTTCGACATGTCTCTGACCGAGGCAATGATGAACTACCGCGCCGCCGTCGATGCCGGCCTGCTGAAGATCATGTCCAAGATGGGCATCTCGGTGATCTCGTCCTATCGCGGCGGTCTCAACTTCGAGGCCGTGGGCCTGTCCCGTGCGATGGTGGCCGAGTTTTTCCCCGGCATGCACAGCCGCATCTCGGGCATCGGCGTCTCGGGTATCCAGAAGAAGCTGATCGAGGTGCATAAGGCCGGTTGGATGGGTGGCCGCGACGTGCTGCCGATCGGCGGGTTCTACAAGGCCCGGAAGTCGGGCGAGACCCACGCGTGGGAAGCGCAGGCGATGCACATGCTGCAAGCCGCGTGCAACCGCGCGTCCTACGAGTTGTGGAAGCAGTACTCGACCAAGATGAAGGCGATGCCGCCGATCCATCTGCGCGACCTGCTGGACATCAAGCCGCTGGGCAAGGCGATCCCGCTGGAAGAGGTGGAAAGCATCACCTCGATCCGCAAGCGGTTCGTGACCCCGGGCATGTCGCTGGGCGCGCTGTCGCCCGAGGCGCACAAGACGCTGAACGTCGCGATGAACCGGATCGGCGCCAAGTCCGACTCTGGCGAGGGCGGCGAGGATCCGGCGCATTTCGTGCCGGAACCCAACGGCGACAACCCGTCGGCCAAGATCAAGCAGGTCGCCTCGGGCCGCTTCGGCGTCACCGCCGAGTACCTGAACCAGTGCGAAGAGCTTGAAATCAAGGTCGCGCAGGGCGCCAAGCCCGGCGAGGGGGGCCAGCTGCCCGGCATGAAGGTGACCGAGCTGATCGCGCGCCTGCGTCACTCGACGCCCGGCGTGACGCTGATCTCGCCGCCGCCGCACCACGACATCTACTCGATCGAGGACCTCGCGCAGCTGATCTACGACCTCAAGCAGATCAACCCGCGGGCCAAGGTCACGGTGAAGCTGGTGGCGTCCTCGGGCGTCGGCACCATCGCGGCGGGCGTGGCGAAGGCGAAGGCCGACGTCATCCTGATCTCGGGCCACAACGGCGGCACCGGCGCATCGCCGGCCACGTCCATCAAATACGCGGGTCTTCCGTGGGAGATGGGCCTGACCGAGGCGCACCAGGTGCTGTCGATGAACAACCTACGCGGCCGCGTCACCCTGCGGACCGACGGCGGTCTGCGGACCGGCCGTGACATCGTCATGGCCGCGATGCTGGGCGCCGAGGAATACGGTATCGGCACCGCCGCGCTGATCGCGATGGGCTGCATCATGGTCCGCCAGTGCCAGTCGAACACCTGCCCGGTGGGCGTCTGCACCCAGGACCCGGCGCTGCGTGACAAGTTCACCGGCAACGCGGACAAGGTGGTGAACCTCATCACCTTCTACGCGCAGGAGGTTCGCGAGATCCTTGCCAAGATCGGCGCCCGGTCGCTGGAGGAAGTGATCGGCCGTGCCGACCTGCTAAGCCAGGTCAGCCGCGGTGCTGCGCATCTGGACGATCTGGACCTCAACCCGCTGCTTATCACGGTGGATGGGGCAGAGGACATCAAGTACGACCGGACCCGCCCGCGCAACGCGGTGCCGGACACGCTGGATGCCGAGATCGTCGCGGACGCCGCGCGTTTCCTCGAAGAAGGCGAGAAGATGCAGTTGTCCTACGCGGTGCGGAACACCCACCGCACCATCGGCACCCGCACCTCCAGCCACATCGTGAAGCGGTTCGGCATGCGCAACGACCTGCAGTCGGATCACCTGACGGTGAAGCTGGCGGGGTCCGCCGGTCAGTCGCTGGGCGCCTTCGCGGCGCCGGGCCTGAAGCTGGAAGTCGCGGGCGACGCCAACGACTATGTCGGCAAGGGCCTGTCCGGCGGCACCATCGTGGTGCGCCCGACCATGGCAAGCCCGCTGATCGCGTCCGACAACACGATCATCGGCAACACCGTGCTGTACGGCGCGACCGACGGCTACCTGTTCGCGGCAGGCCGCGCGGGCGAGCGCTTTGCGGTGCGGAACTCGGGCGCGCAGGTCGTGATCGAGGGCTGTGGCTCGAACGGGTGCGAGTACATGACCGGCGGCGTCGCCGTGATCCTCGGATCCATCGGCGCGAACTTCGGTGCCGGGATGACCGGCGGAATGGCCTATCTGTACGACCCGGAAGGCGTCGCGAAGAACTTCATGAACATGGAGACTCTCGTGACCTGCGCTGTCGAAGGCGAGTACTGGGAAGAGCAGCTGCTGAACCTGATCGGGCGGCACGCCGCCGAGACGATGAGCCAGAAGGCGCAGGAGATCCTTCAGCACTGGGAAGCTTCGCGCGAGCATTTCGTGCAGGTCGTGCCGAGGGAGATGCTGAACAAGCTGAAGCACCCGCTGGGCATCGAGGACGTGCGCGTCCCCGCCGAGTAAGCCTTGCCCATGCCAAAACAGGAACCCGCCGCGCGCAATCGCGGCGGGTTCTTTCGTTTACGGGGGCTCGGGACGGGTCTGTCACAGGCTGGCCACGTCATCCTCGCGCCCGCTTGACCGGTCCCGCGCCCCGTGCTTTTGGACTGTCATGGCAAAGCGCAAACCGGCGGCGAAAAAGAAGAAGAAGCCAATCCGGCCGGGCCGTTGGGTTCTGCGCCGGGCCGTCGTCATACTCGGGGGCATCGTCATGCTGCTGGTCGTGGTCATCGCGCTATACGCCTTCGTCAATCCGCCGACGACGCCCTACATCGTCGGCGAGGGCCGCCGCCTTGGCGGGGTCGAACGCGAATGGGTCGACATGGACCAGATCGCGCCCGCGATGGCCCGCTCGGTGGTCGCGGCGGAAGACGCCAACTATTGCCTGCACTGGGGCTTCGACATGAACGCGATCCGCGCCGCCATCGAGGAAGGCAGCAATCGCGGGGCGTCGACGATCAGCCAGCAGGTCGTGAAGAACGTGTTCCTATGGCACGGGCGGTCGTGGCTGCGAAAGGCGTTGGAGGCAGGCATCACCCCGGCGGTCGAGGCCATCTGGTCCAAGCGCCGCCTGCTGGAGATCTACCTGAATGTCGTCGAGTTCGATGCCGGGGTGTTCGGGGTCGAGGCCGCCGCGCGTCACTATTTCGGTGTTTCGGCACTGAATCTGTCCGACCAGCAAGCCGCGCTGCTGGCCGCGATCCTGCCCAATCCGAAGGAAAGATCCGCCTCTAACCCCTCGGCTTTCGTACAGCGCAGGGCCTCTGCGATCCGCTCTGGGGCCGCGACCATCCGCGCAGATGGGCGGGACGATTGTTTCGAGAGTTGAATTCACGCCGTTAACGCGGCATTCATGCCGGTGCCTTGACCCGGACCGATACTCCAATGAACCGCCTGTTTCACGTGCCCCTGTCGCCGTTCTGCCGCAAGGTGCGGCTGTCGCTCGCCGAGAAGAAGATCGAGGTCGAGCTGGTCGAAGAGCGATACTGGGAACAGGAAGCGGACTTCTTGCGCCGCAACCCCGCCGGGAAGGTGCCGGTGCTGAAGATGGGCAGCCTGACGCTCGCCGAAAGCGGGCCGATCTGCGAATACATCGAGGAAACCAACCCGGAACCCCCGCTGATGCCGCGCGACCCGCGCCAGCGCCACGAGGTGCGGCGGCTGGTGATGTGGTTCGACGACAAGTTCCACAACGAGGTCACCTCGAAGCTGCTGTACGAGCGGGTGAACAAGAAGCTGATGGGGCTGGGCTATCCGGAATCGAAGAACGTCAAGATGGGCGCCCAGAAGATCAAGTATCACCTCGACTACATGGGGTGGCTGCTGGATCAGCGGCGCTGGCTGGCGGGCGACTCGATGACGCTGGCCGATTTTGCCGCCGCCGCGCACCTGTCGTCGCTGGACTACATCAGCGACGTCGACTGGAACCGGAACGCAAGCGTCAAGGACTGGTACGCGAAGATCAAGTCGCGCCCCGCCTTCCGTTCGATCCTTGCCGACCAGGTGCCGGGCTTCCCGCCGCCGCAGCATTACGCCGACCTGGATTTCTGATAGGGTCGGAGGAAGGGGGCTCTGCCCCCGTCGCCCCATGGGCGACTCCCCCGAGGTATTTGGAAAGAGAAGAAGCGCAGGCGTGTCCCCCGATCTGAAAACGCGGCTGTTGGTGCAGGCGCGGTCCGAGGGCTTCGCGAAGTGCCGGATCACGACGCCGGACGCGATGCCCGGGATTGCGGCGCGGCTGGCGGACTTCGTCGACGCCGGCTACCACGGGCAGATGGAGTGGATGGCCGAGCGAATGAACTGGCGTGGCGATCCGGCGGCGCTTTGGCCCGAGGCGCGGTCCATCGTGATGCTGGCAGAGCCCTACACTCCCGAGACCGATCCGCTTGAGGTGTTGCAGCGCCCGGACCGGGGCGCGGTGTCGGTCTATGCGCAGGGGCGCGACTATCATGACGTGGTCAAGAAGCGGCTGAAACGGTTGGGGCGCTGGCTGATCGAGGCGGGCGGCGGTGCGCCCGAGATCAAGGTCTTCGTCGACACCGCACCGGTCATGGAAAAGCCGCTGGGGCAGGCGGCCGGGCTGGGCTGGCAGGGCAAACACACCAACCTGCTGGCGCGCGATCTTGGCAACTGGTTCTTCCTTGGCGCGATCTTCACAACCGCCGAGTTGCCCCCCGACGCGCCCGAGGAAGAGAAGTGCGGCAGTTGTACCGCCTGTCTCGACATCTGCCCGACCGACGCCTTTCCGGCGCCGTTCCGGCTGGATGCGCGGCGCTGCATTTCCTACCTGACGATCGAGCACAAGGGCCCGGTGCCCGAGGATCTGCGCGAACGGATGGGCAATCGGATCTATGGCTGCGACGACTGCCTTGCGGTCTGTCCGTGGAACAAGTTCGCGCGGACAGGGCGGGACGCGAAGCTGGCGGCGCGGGACGATCTTGTCGCGCCCGACCTAGCCGAACTGGCAAAACTGGATGAAGCGGGCTTTCGCGAGCGGTTTTCCGGTTCGCCGATCAAGCGGATCGGGCGCGACCGTTTCATCCGCAACGTGCTGTATGCGATCGGGAATTCCGGCCTTACCCGGCTAATCCCGTCGGCGCGGGCACTGGTTGAAGACCCGGACGAGACTGTCCGCAATGCCGCCCGCTGGGCGATTAGGCGTTTGCACAAAGTTTGAGTTTGCGCCGCGGGGGGTGGTTTTCCTAAGGTCATGAGACCTTACATCATGGGCAAGGCGAAAAGGAGGAGACTCGCATGTCCAGGAAACAACTTGACCACGAACGGGTTCAGACACCCGGCCGGATGAAGGCATTCACCCGGCTGGACCGCATTCGCGCCGGCGAGGCGTCGCATCCGAACATCAGGCTGCTGACGCGCCGGGGTCGCAAGGGACGCACCGACGCGTCGATCGTGAAGCAGTTCCTGCGGATCGACCGCGGCTACCTCGCCTGAGGCCCTGTTGCCGACCGCCCGGAGCGCGACCGGGCGGGACGCTATGGGCATTCCGGAGGGCGTCTGCTAGCTAGGCCGGGACTTGGCATTTTTCGGTCCCTATGCACCCTCTGCGCGGCATCCTACTGATGGTCTCGGCAATCTCGTGTTTTGCCGCGATGGCCGCGTTCGTGAAGGCGGCCGACCGCATCCCGACGGGTGAGACCGTCTTTTTCCGCGCCTTTTGCGCGCTCCCCGTCATTGCACTGTGGCTGTTTCTGAAGGGCGAATTGCCTTCGGGGCTGCGGGTCAACTCGATCACCGGGCACCTTGTGCGGGGCATCGCGGGGTCGATGGCGATGGGCCTAGGCTTTCTGGGGCTCAAGTACATCCCGCTGCCCGAAGCCACCGCGATCCGCTTCGTCACGCCGATCCTGATCGTCATTTTCGCCGCGATCTTCCTTGGCGAACGTGTGCGCCTGTTCCGTATTACCGCAGTCGCGGTCGGGCTGGTGGGGGTCAGCATCATCATGTGGCCGCAACTGACCTTCGAGAGCGACAGCGCGGTGCGTCTGGGCGCGCTGGTCACGCTGGCCTCGGCGACGCTGGCCGCCTTCGCGCAGATCTTCATCAAGGCGATGGCGGGCACCGAGCGGACGGAAGCCATCGTGTTCTGGTTCTCGGGCACGGCCAGCCTGTTCGCGCTGACCACGATCCCCTTCGGCTGGATAATGCCCGTGGGCATGGAATGGGTCTGGCTGATCGGCGCCGGGCTGGTGGGCGGGGCCGGACAGATCCTGCTGACGTCCAGCTATCGCTTTGCCGACGCGGGGACGCTGGCGCCGTTTACCTATCTTTCGATGATCTGGGCGCTGATCATCGGTTATTTCATTTTCGACGAACTGCCGACGCTTGGGATGCTGGGCGGGGCCGTGCTGGTCATTGCGGCGGGTGTCGCCATCGTGTTCCGTGAACGGCAACTTGGACGCGGAAGCGCATCCGAGGGCAAACTGCGCAGCATGATGAAGGACCGCTGAGACGCGGTCCTACTCTCCGACCTTCTGGAACCTGTTGTTGCCACTGGCGTCCTTGAAGGCGCCGCCGCCGTTGCGGATTACCGGGGCGTCGGGCTTGGGATCTTCTGCCGCCGCCGCGGCGCCGTTGCCCGAGAAATTCGACGCCATCGACTTGAAGAACCCGGTCACACCGGTGGCGGCGGACTCGGTCTCTAGCGAGGCGGTCATGCCAGACGACAGCGTCGGATCCTTCTTCAGCCATGCGAAGCTTGCACGCAGGTCGACCCTGTAGGTGAAGGCAGCGTTGGTGTTCCGGCGTTCGGTGATCGACAGGCTGGTGATGACGCAGGTTCCGGTGCGGTCGCGCAGCTCGTTGCAGTACTCGCGCGCCAGTCGGCGCAGTTTCCGGCGAACGTCGGCACGACTGGTTTCGGCGACGCTGGTGAGGTCAAGCGAGGCCACGCCGGACGACGTGGCATATTCGCGTTCCAGCGTCGCGCCCTCGGCGTTGGTCAGGTCGCCCACCGGGTCGGACGGCAGGAAACCGATCTTCATATCAAGCCGGTAGATCCCGTCGTCCTTCGGGTCGATCTCTGCCCCGGCGAAGCCACAGCCCTTGGCCATATCCTCGAGCATTTCGGCGCAGGCCTGCATGGCAAGCCGCGGCGCGCGGGCGAGGATGTAAAGCGGCTCGAGTTCCGGCTCGGGGCGCGGTTCGAAATCGGCCAGCACATCGTCGATGGTGACATAGAGGGACCAGGTCACGCGGCGGTGCTTCGTCGGCGTGTCGGCGTCGAAGATCATGTCGATCTCGCGCGCTTCCTTGTGGCCTTCCACCATGTCGTAGAATGACAGCCCGACGTCCCCCAGCGGGCCCGGAGGTCCGGCGGCGGCCGGGTTTCCGTCCGAGAAGGGTTCCATGATGCGCGAGAACTTCTCCCACGAACCAAGGGCATAGAGGTTGATCAGCAGGATCGGGATGCCGACGATCACCGACACCACAAGCGAAACGATCAGGCGGCTTTTCATTGCACGGCCTCCTCGGTCTCGCGCAGCATCGGTTCCGGCGTCAGCAGGCCAAGATCACCACCGGCGGCCACGGTCAGCATGTCCAGTTGCGCCTGCATCAGGAACGGGTCCCGGACGTCCGGCGGAGCCACGAAAATATAGTCGAACTCGGTCACCAGCACGTCGGCGCCGGTCAGGGGGCGATAGGGGATCGGTGTTTCGGGCACGGGGCCGACCAGCGCGTGCTGGGTCGTGTCGAAGCCTACGACGTCGAACTCGGCGCTGCGCTTGAAGTGCTGGCGGAACCAGAAGTCATAGGTCGTGAACGCGGTGCGGGCCTTCTGCTCGTACTCGGATTTGTCGACGCCATCCATGCGCAGGAACATCTCCCACGTCTGGCGCGGATTGCGCGCGACGACCGGTACGCAATCGCTGCCGCGGGTCGACAGGAACTGGACGTCATAGTCGCCCGGCGGCGGGCTGAGTGCGGCGCCGGGTCCGATGACGGCGATATGCGCGATCTCGACACCGGGGGCCGGCACGACGTTCCACAAGACCTTGCCCAGCCAGTGCTGCAGCACAAGGTATTGCGGCGCGCTGGTGTCCGTCACGATCACGTTGACGATGGGCAGGCCCTTGTGGTCGCCGATGATATCCTCGTCGTCGATGTAGGCGGATTTCTTGTAGTTCTGTTCCAGCCAATAGAGGTTCGCCTTCACCAGAGTGGCGGTGCTGAAGGCGAGCATGCCGGATTCCAGATCGGCGCGTCCGACGCTGACATTCGCAAGCGCCTCGCCGTCGCCCAGCGGGCGCGGCGTGCAGGTGGGATCGAAGCTGGCGACGCGGTAGCTGGCCGGGTACTGCACCTCGCGCGGATAGTTGCTGACGATGTCCCGCAGCAGAAGGATCCGGTCGCCATAGGCGGCGACGCCGGGGTGCTTGGCCTTCCAGCCGTAGAATTCGGGGCGGCGCAGTTTCTCGGGGTCGCTGACTTTGTCAGGCGCTTCGCCCATCAGGTCGACCGGCCCGCCGAATATCTGGCTCAAGGAAAACCCGCTGCTGTTCTCGACGCCGCTGTCGTCGGCGGCGGACAGACCGGTTTCGCCGGTGAAGGAAAGAAAAACGACCGCACCCAGCATGGCGGCAAATGCCAGAAACAATTGTGTCGGCGACATTGCGTCGAACCCCTGAAAATCACCCTTTGCCGAACAGCGCTAAGTTCTCAATCGGGCGACAATCTGGCGGGGTCGGCGTGTTTTCTTGACACGCGGCAAGAGTTTTACGGATGTCCTGAAAATGACAAGGCCCCGGCGGCGTCACGCGCAGCCGGGGCCCTGTTTTCGTAAAAACTTCAGTGTTTTAGGTGCGGACCAGCTTTTCGTAATCCGTCGCGATCGACTTGGTCAGTTCGCCGACTTCAAAGTTGTAGTCGCCGATCTGGCCGACTGGGGTGACCTCGGCGGCGGTGCCTGTCAGCCAGCACTGCTGGAAGCTTTCCATCTCACCCGGCTCGATATGCCGTTCGTGAACCTTGACCTGGCGATCCTTCAGCATGCCGATGACCGTCTGGCGGGTCAGGCCGTTCAGAAAGCAATCGGCCAGCGGCGTGTGAACCTCGCCGTCCTTCACGAAGAAGATGTTGGCGCCGGTCGCCTCGGCCACGTAGTTGCGGTAGTCCATGAACAGCGCGTCCGAGCAGCCCTTGGCTTCGGCCGCGTGCTTGGACGCGGTGCAGATCATGTACAGACCCGCCGCTTTCGCATGCACCGGGATCGTCTCGGCCGAGGGACGCTTCCACTTCGAGATGTCCAGCTTCGCGCCCTTGAACTTGGAGTCGCCATAGTAGGCGCCCCATTCCCACGCGGCCACCGCCATGCGGACCGGGTTCTTCGCCGAGCTCACGCCCATGTCCTCGCCCGCGCCACGCCATGCGACGGCGCGCACGTAGGCGTCGGTCAGGCCATTGGCCTTCAGCACCGCGTACTTGGCTTCCTCGATCTGGTCGACCGTGTAGGGGATCTGCATGTCCAGCTCGCTGCCGGAGAAGATCAGGCGCTCGGAGTGCTTGCGGCCAAGGAAAATCTTGCCGTTATAGCAGCGCTCGCCCTCGAACACGGAAGAGGCGTAGTGCAGCGCGTGGGTCAGAATGTGTACGTTCGCGTCGCGCCACGGCACAAGCTTGCCGTCCATCCAGATGAAGCCATCGCGGTCGTCGTAAGCGCCAGCCATTGTTCTATCCTTCCATTGCGCTGTCGGTTCGGAAATTGCGCTGGATACGTCCGCATCGGACATAAAGTTGCGCAAAATCTGCGATTCGGTACCAGTCGGCTCTTGGAATGTCAACAAGGCTGACATAAAATGCTCAGTCACAGAGCAGATTGTGAACGACGGACGGGACCTATGGCAGAAGGCGGTGGCGCAGCGGCGCCCGGGGGCGAAAGTCTCCTTTTCCTGACGGACGAACAGCTTCGCAAAGGGATCGAGGCGATGTATTTCGCCTATCGCGGCTTTACCGCCGACCCGGACCGCATCCTGGACGATCTGGAATACGGGCGCGCGCACCATCGGGCGATCCACTTCATCAACCGCGCGCCGGGAACCACGGTGAACAACCTGCTGCATATTCTGGGGGTCACGAAACAGTCTCTGAACCGGGTGCTTCGGACGCTGATCGAGGACGGGCTTGTCGAAAGCAGGATCGGCGCACGTGACAAGCGCGAGCGGCACCTGTACCTCACCGAGAAGGGCGAGGCGCTGGAGGCGGAACTGTCGACGGCGCAGAGGGCGCGGATGCGCGACGCTTTCCGGCACGCGGGGCCGGAAGCGGTCGCAGGTTTCCGCACGGTGCTGGAGGCGATGATGGATCCCGATATGCGGCGACACTTCAACCGGCTGAAGGACTCTGGCGCATGACGGCGCCCGACGCGCACCTGCTGATCGTCGATGACGACGAGCGGATACGGAACCTGTTGCAAAAGTTCCTGATACGGCACGGCTTCCTTGTGTCTGCCGCTCGCGACGCCGCGCAGGCGCGGCGGCTGCTGGCCGGGCTGGAATTCGACATGCTGGTGCTGGACGTGATGATGCCCGGAGAGGACGGCGTGTCCCTGACCCGGGCGTTGCGAGAGACCCTCACCACTCCGATCCTGCTGCTGACGGCCAAGGGCGAGACCGAAGACCGGATCGCGGGGCTGGAAGCGGGGGCGGATGACTACCTCGCCAAGCCGTTCGAGCCCAAGGAACTGCTGTTGCGGATCAACGCGATCCTGCGCCGTGTTCCTGCGGCGCCGACCGAGAACGGCGACGGGCCGAAGTTCCTGAAGCTGGGCGACATCCGCTATGACGTGGACCGGGGCGAGATGTGGCGTGGCGAAGAGGCGATCCGCCTGACCGCGACCGAGGCGCAGTTGATGAAGATCTTCTCGACCCAGCCGGGCGAGCCCGTCAGCCGCGCCAAGCTGGTCGAAGACCTTGGCCGCGACCGCGGTCAGGCGCAGGAGCGTGCTGTGGACGTCCAGATCACCCGTCTGCGCCGCAAGCTGGAGGCAGACCCGAAACAGCCGCGATACCTTCAGACGGTGCGCGGCGCGGGATACATGCTGGCGCCGGACTGACGCGCCGATCACGTTTTGCGGCATTCCGTTTGTAATGGATCAAACCACGCTAGGTCCCGCCTTGCATGGCGGGGAGCACTGAAATAGTTCGCTCCCTGCACGACAAGGAGCAGAAGAAATGTCGCAACTTTTCCCGGGTTACTATACCGGTACCTTTGACGGTACGTCATACACCCTATCCGGTACTTTCAATACCCAGAACCATAACTTCGGCGATACCCAAGACGGCGCCGGAGATTTTATTACCGATGTGGGTGACCCGCTTGAAGACTATCTGTCCGGTATCGAAACTTGGATAGTTGTCGGCACTATTCCGAATGTAGGTATCGTTCTTCAATTTTCCGGCACTGACTATCTTTTCTCGGCAAATGACAGCCTGACCGACGGGCAGTCTTTCACCGTCGATACTGTTACGCCCTACACCTACGACGTGACCTGCTTTGGTGCCGGCACAATGATCGCGACGCCCGACGGCGAGCGCGCCGTTGAAGACCTGAAGACCGGCGACATGGTGCGCACGGCGGACGGTCGCGACGTTGCGGTGAAATGGGTCGGCCACACGACCATTCACAAGACCTTCGCCCCCGCCGAACGCCTGACCCCGGTGCGGTTCCGTGCCGGTTCGCTGGGCGAGAACGTCCCGGCGCGCGACCTGACCGTGACCGCGGATCACGCGATGCTGCTGGACGGCGCGCTGTGCAACGCTTCGACGCTGGTGAACGGCGCGGATATCGACTTCGTCCCCGTCGCCGAGATGGAAGAGCGCACCACGTTCTACCACGTCGAGCTTGAGCGTCAGGAAATCCTGCTTGCCGAGGGCGCCGAGGCCGAAAGCTACGTCGACCACGTCGCCCGCCGGACGTTCGACAACTACGGCGAATATCTTGCCCTGTACGGCGACGAGCCGGCGATCGCCGAACTCGACCTGCCGCGCATCTCTTCCGCGCGGCTGCTGCCGGCTTCGGTGCGTTCGCGCCTTGGCCTCGACGCCGCCGACGTGGCGTTCGCCTGAGATGCTCAGACCCGGTGCCTTGAATGGCGCCCGGTCATTTCATCATTTGGAGTGTGGAAGGCGTCGTGTGCGTCCGGATCGATTTCGTCGCGCAGTTTCGGTCCAGCTTTGCCAGATTTTTCCTCGGCAAAAGCGTGTTGGAAGCAATCTGGGCGATGACCTCAGGGAAGTTCATTAAATTTATCTTGTTAAAGTGTTTGCCGTGTTTAGCAAGAATCTTGCGAGCATAACACGGAGCAGAGATAATGCCTCAGACTTTAGCCTACTACGTTACTGGAACCCTGAGCGGCGGAACCTTCACGGTTAGCAGTTCCTCGGCCTCAATAAATATGACGTTTGCCGATACGCAAGACGGCACCAATGATGATTTCACTGCCGTTGGCGACAACATGGAAGACGCGGGTGTGGGTGTCTCTGGCTGGACGGTGATGGGCACGATCCCGAATTACGGCGTTGTTGCCCAGTACAGCGGCAACAACTACCTGTTCACAGACAGAGATGACCTGACGCCCGGCCAAGAGTTCACCGTCGACACCACGTCCCCCTACACCTACGACGTGACCTGCTTTGGTGCCTGCACAATGATCGCGACGCCCGAAGGCGAGCGCGCCGTCGAAGACCTGAAGACCGGCGACATGGTGCGCACGGCGGACGGCCGCGACGTTGCGGTGAAATGGGTTGGCCACACGACCATTCACAAGACCTTCGCCCCCGCCGAACGCCTGACCCCGGTGCGGTTCCGTGCCGGTTCGCTGGGTGATAATGTTCCGGCGCGCGACCTGACCGTGACCGCGGATCACGCGATGCTGTTGGACGGCGCGCTGTGCAACGCTTCGACGCTGGTGAACGGTGCGGATATCGACTTCGTCCCCGTCGCCGAGATGGAAGAGCGCACCACGTTCTACCACATCGAGTTGGACCGTCAGGAAATCCTGCTGGCCGAGGGTGCCGAGGCCGAAAGCTACGTCGACCACGTCGCCCGCCGGTCGTTCGACAACTACGGCGAATACCTTGCGCTGTACGGCGACGAGCCGGCGATCGCCGAACTCGACTTGCCGCGCATCTCTTCCGCGCGCCTGCTGCCGGCTTCGGTGCGTTCGCGCCTTGGCCTCGACGCCGCCGACGTGGCGTTCGCCTGAGACTTCGGCCGGGTGCCCTAAGCGGCGCCCGGCCCCTTGGCCGGTTACTGTCCCGGTTCGGGCTGTCCCATGCGGTTCCACGCATCCAGCCCCGCGACCTTGTAAGCCTCTGCGAGGGTCGGATAGTTGAACGTGTTCTCGACGAAGAAATCGACGCCGCCGCCAAGGTTGATGACCGCCTGACCGATATGGATCAGCTCGGTCGCGCCCTCACCCACGATATGCGCACCCAGCAGGCGGCGGGTGTCGAGCGCGAAGATCAGTTTCAGAAATCCGGTATCGACCCCCATGATGTGCCCGCGCGACGTTTCGCGGAAGCGGGCGATGCCGCATTCATAGGGCACGCCGGACGCGCGCACCTCGTCCTCGGACTGGCCAACGGTGGAAATCTCGGGGACGGCGTAGATGCCATAGGGAAAGGTCGCGGGCGCCGGAGGCGGTGCGACGTCGAAGGCGTGGCACGCGGCGACGCGGCCCTGTTCCATCGAGGTCGAGGCGAGCGACGGGAATCCGATGATGTCGCCCGCGGCATAGATGTTCGGGGCCGAGGTCTGGAACGTCTTCGGGTCCACCTTGATCCGCCCGCGCTTGTCCGGTTCGACCCCGATGGCGGGCAGGTTCAGCGCCTCGACACTCCCCGACCGGCCGGCGGCGAACAGCAGCACCTCTGACCGGACCTTGCGGCCATCGGTCAGCGCGACGGTGATCCCGGTGTCGGACTTTTCGATGTGATCCACGGTCGCGCCCAGCCGGATCACGATGCCCCGGTCCCGCATCTGGTGAATGAAATCGTCGACGATTTCTGTGTCGACGAAGTTCAGGATCGACTCCCGCGACTCGATCAGCGTGACCGGCACGTCGAGCGCCGAGAAGATGGTTGCGTATTCCACCCCGATCACGCCGCCGCCGATCACGGTCATGCTGCGCGGCAGATGCGGAATCTCGAGGATCGAGTCGCTGTCGAACACGCGGGTTTCATCGAACGGGACGTGATCGGGCCGGAAGGGATGCGTGCCGGTGGCGATCAGCGCCTTGTCGAAGGAGACGTGAGAGATATCGCCGTCGTCATCCGTCAGTTCGACGCGGTTGCGGTCGATGAACTTCGCCTCGCCACTGGCGGACTGCACCATGTTGCGCATGAACTGGTGTTGAAGCACTTCGACTTCGTGATCCAGCGTCTTGTGCAGCCGCTGCATCAGGTCGCCGGCGGTGATGTCCTGCTTGACCCGGTACCCGCGCCCGTAGAAGCCGCGTTCACGCCAGCCGGACAGGTTCAGCACCGTTTCGCGAAGGGTCTTCGACGGGATCGTACCGGTATGGACCGACACGCCGCCCAGCCGCCGACCCTTGTCCACCACAAGCACGGATTTCCCCAGCTTGGCGGACTGCACGGCGGCGCGGCGCCCGGCCGGTCCCGAGCCGATCACCAGCATGTCGACGTTCGCCATCACTTGTCCCCCGCGTTTTCGGTCACGTTGCGGTCTGCGCCTGCGTTTTACAACGCGGGGATTATCAAGGCGTTGTCACGGGGTTGCGACGAACAGGCGAAGGGGCGCGCCTGCACAGAATTTGTGCGGCACGCCCGTCAGGGCGCGAAGCAGACCTTCGGAAGCTCGGTGCTGTCGGTCCAGTCCACCATGCGGACCGGCTGCTGGTCATGGGTGATCGCGGTCTTTTTCCGGGTCCCGTGCCACGCGAACCCCTTGCCGTTCAGAAAGTTCAGATCGCAACCGCCGAACACATCCATGTCCAGCGTGTCGTAATACTCGAACGTCAGCCCCGCGATCCGGTAGTCGCCGTTGCGAAATGCGATGGTCAGCGTCTGGTGCCAGCGGTTGCGCCCGATGCTCTCGTTCATCGACAGCACCCGGATCGACCCGTTCGGCGCGACGTCGACAGACGCGATGCGGCCCGGAACATCCGGCGAGTGAACGAGGTCATGCGCGGTGATGCGGCCGGTGCCGGTGTCCTCGATGATCAGGTCGGCGGTATCCGCGCCGGGATAGTGCAGCAGCGTGAACCGCTCGCGCAGCCCGTCGCCGTTCAGATCGGACAGCGCGCTGTCGACCACGTCCTGCGCCACGGTGGGGCCGGCACAGGCAAGGGCTAGAAGGACGGCGGCAATTCTGGTTTTCATCGGGGAACACTCTCTTTGGGGGCACAGCATGGTTACCGCGCTTTTCACTCACGCGTCATCCCTCGATCACGACACGCCGCCGGGCCACCCCGAACGGGTGGCCCGGTATGAGGCGGTGATGCAGGCGCTGGACGCCGACCGCTTCGACGCGCTCGACCGGCGCGAGGCGGCGGTGGGTGACAGGGCCGAGATCCTTCGCTGCCATCCCGAAGACTACATCGCCGGTATCGAGGCGGCGATCCCGGCCAAGGGGCTGCGGTCGCTGGACCCGGACACGCATGTCTCTGCGGGCTCTTTAGAGCCTGCCTTGCGCGGTGTCGGCGGCATCTGCGCTGCGGTCGACGCGGTGCTGGCGGGCGAGGTTGGCAACGCCTTCGTCGCCATGCGCCCGCCCGGCCACCATGCCGAGACCGCACGGTCGATGGGCTTCTGCCTGTTCGGCAACGCCGCCATCGCGGCCAAGCGGGCGCTGGATCATCACGGGCTGGCCCGCGTTGCGGTGCTGGATTTCGATGTACACCACGGCAACGGCACGCAGGACCTGCTGTGGGATGAACCGCGTGCCTTCTTCGCGTCCAGCCACCAAATGCCATTGTACCCCGGCACCGGCGACGCCTCTGAAACGGGGGCGTCCGGCAACGTGATGAACGTGCCGCTGGCGCCCGGAAGCGGCGGGGCCGAGATGCGCCGCGCCTGGGGGGACGTGATCCTGCCCGCTGTCCGCAGTTTCGCGCCCGAGCTGATCATAATCTCGGCCGGTTTCGACGCCGATGCCGCCGATCCGCTGGCGCAGCTTGAATGGACGACCGAGGATTTCGCGTGGGTCACGCGGGCAATCTGCGAGACGGCGGCACAGGTCGCCGGGGGGCGCGTGGTCTCGACTCTCGAAGGGGGATATGATCTTCAGGCGCTGGCCGCCGGGGTGGCGGCGCATGTGGATGGCCTGATGGAGTTTTCGCAGTGACCGACAAGCCCGTTTCCGAGATGAGTTTCGAAGAAGCCATGCGCGAACTCGAAGGCGTGGTCGGGCAGTTGGAATCCGGCGACGTCGAGCTTGAGAAATCCATCGCTTTGTACGAACGCGGCGCGGCGCTGAAGAAGCGGTGCGAGGAAAAGCTCAAGGAAGCCGAGGAGAAGGTCGCGGCCATCACGTTGGATGAGACCGGCGCGCCGAAGGGGACGGCTCCGTTCGACCCGCAATGAGTTTCGACGACAGGCTGAAGGAATGCGCCCGGCAGGTGAACGCCTGCCTCGGCGCGGCCATGGACGGCTGGGCGGATATGCCCGTCGTCAACGGCATGCGGTACACCATTGGTGGCGGAAAGGGCTTGCGCGGCTTCCTCGTGATGGAGACCGCGTCGCTGTTCGGCATCCCCGATGCGCAGTCGGTCCACGCCGCCGCCGCGATCGAGGCGCTGCACGCTTACAGCCTTGTCCACGACGACCTGCCCTGCATGGATGACGACGACCTGCGGCGCGGTCAGCCGACCGTCCACGTGAAGTGGGACGAGGCGACCGCCGTTCTGGTCGGCGATGCGTTGCAGTCGCTGGCGTTCGAACTGCTGGCGCGTGACGCGCTGGGCGGGGCCTGGGTGCGCATCGCGCTGACGGGCACGCTGGCACGTGCCGCCGGGGCGTGCGGCATGGTGCTGGGGCAGGCGCAGGACATTGCCGCCGAGACCGCCGCGGCTCCGCTGACGCTGGACCAGATCATCGAGCTTCAGGGCAACAAGACCGGCGCGCTGATCGAATGGTCCTGCGAGGCGGGCGCGATTCTTGGTCAGTCCGATCCCGAACCCCTGCGACGCTATGCGCGCGCCATCGGCCTTGCCTTCCAGATCGCCGACGACATTTTGGATGTCGAGGGCGATGCCGCCGCCACCGGCAAGCGCGTCGGCAAGGACGCGGATGCCGGCAAGGCCACGTTCGTCTCGCTACTTGGGCTCGACGGGGCCAAAGCCCGCGCGAAAGCGTTGGTCGAGGACGGCGAGGCGGCGCTGGAACCTTTCGGTGCGGCGGCAGAGAACTTGCGGCAGGCGGCCCGTTTCGTTATCGCCCGCCAGAGCTAGGCGAACGGCCCCGGAGGGCCAGTGAACTGATGTCGAACCGACCCGAGACCCCGACGCTGGACCGCGTGCACCTGCCTTCGGACCTGAAGGCGCTGAGCGATGCCGAACTGCATCGCGTCGCCGACGAACTGCGGCAAGAGACGATCTCTGCCGTGTCCGAAACCGGCGGGCACCTTGGCGCGGGTCTGGGCGTGGTCGAACTGACGGTCGCGATACACTCGGTCTTCGACACCCCGCGCGACCGGCTGATCTGGGACGTCTCGCACCAGTGCTATCCGCACAAGATCCTCACCGGCCGTCGCGACCGCATCCGGACGTTACGCCAGAAGGACGGGCTGTCGGGATTCACCAAACGGTCCGAGTCGCCCTACGACCCGTTCGGCGCGGCGCATTCGTCCACCTCGATTTCCGCCGCGCTGGGCTTTGCCGTCGCGCGCGATCTTGGCGGTGCGCCCGAGCCCGGGCTGGGCGACGCCATCGCGGTGATCGGTGACGGCGCGATGAGCGCCGGCATGGCCTACGAGGCGATGAACAACGCGGGCCACCTTGGCAAGCGGCTGTTCGTGATCCTGAACGACAACGAGATGAGCATCGCGCCGCCCGTGGGCGCCATGTCGTCCTACCTGACGCGCCTTTATACCGAAGGCCCGTTTCAGGAACTGAAGGCTGTCGCGAAAGGCGCGGTCGGCTTCCTGCCCGAACCGTTCCAGGAAGGCGCGCGCCGGGCGAAGGAGATGCTGAAGGGCATGGCCGTTGGCGGCACCCTGTTCGAGGAACTGGGCTTCAGCTACATCGGGCCGATCGACGGCCACGACCTTGACCAGCTTCTGCCGGTGCTGCGCACGGTCAAGGCGCGGTCCACCGGGCCGGTCCTGATCCACGTGATCACCAAGAAGGGCAAGGGCTATGCGCCCGCCGAACACGCCGCCGACAAGGGCCACGGCGTGTCGACCTTCGACATGGTGACCGGCAAGCAGAAGAAAGCCGCGTCGAACGCGCCGTCCTACACAAAGGTCTTCGCACAAGCTCTGATGGACGAAGCCGAGCGCGACTCCAAGGTCTGCGCCGTGACCGCCGCGATGCCGGACGGCACCGGTCTGAACCTGTTCGCCGAACGCTTCCCGCGCCGGTGCTTCGACGTGGGCATCGCGGAACAGCATGGCGTGACCTTCTCTGCCGCCTTGGCCGCGGGCGGGATGAAGCCGTTCTGCGCGATGTACTCGACCTTCCTGCAGCGCGGCTACGATCAGGTGGTGCACGACGTCGCGATCCAGCGTCTGCCGGTGCGCTTTGCCATCGACCGCGCCGGTCTTGTCGGCGCCGACGGCGCGACCCATGCCGGATCGTTCGATATCGCGTTCCTTGCGAACCTGCCGGGGTTCGTGGTGATGGCAGCCGCCGACGAGGCGGAACTGAAGCACATGGTCGCCACCTCGGTCGCGCATGACGAAGGCCCCATCGCCTTCCGCTTCCCGCGTGGCGAGGGTGTCGGCGTCGAGATGCCGGAGCGCGGCGAGGTGCTGGAAATCGGCAAGGGCCGCATGATCCGCGAGGGCAAGGGTGTCGCCATCCTGTCCTTCGGCGCCCGCCTGAAGGAAGTGCTGGAGGCCGCCGATGCGCTGGCCGCGCGGGGCATCACCCCCACCGTCGCCGACGCCCGCTTCGCCAAGCCGCTGGACCGCGACCTGATCCTGAAGCTGGCCGAGGATCACTCGGCGTTGATCACCATCGAAGAGGGTGCGGTCGGCGGGTTCGGCAGCCACGTCGCGCAGCTTCTGGCCGAGGAAGGCGTGTTCGACCGGGGGCTGGCCTATCGGTCGATGGTGCTGCCCGACACGTTCATCGATCAGGCGAGCCCCAAGGCGATGTACGCCGAGGCGAAGATGAACGCCGAGGACATCGAGGCGAAGGTGCTGGAAGTGATGGGCGTGGCGAAGCTGGAGACGAAGCGGGCCTGAGGGCTGTCTTCAGTTATATGTCCCGCCCGGCGGCACGCCGGGCAGCGCCGCCTCACGGCGATTGCGTGCAATCGCCTGTCGGCAGGGCATCGCGCGGCGATGCCCGAGAGACCCGCCCCCATGGGGCGGCGCTTTCGCGCCACCCCGCGGGTCTATGCTGCCCTGATCGCGTCGAATTGCGTCCCTAATCCGCCTCTTCGAGACGCAACAACTCCGCCAGACCGGCCCGGTAATCCGGATACTTCAGGACCACGCCAAGCTCGTCCTTGATCCGGTCGTTCCTGACCCGCTTCGATTCCGCATAAAAGCTGCGGGCCATCGGCGTCATTTCCGCAGTCTCGAAATCCTCGGCAGGCGGCAGCGGCAGGCCAAGCAGTTCGGCGGCGTGGCCGATCACGTCCTCGGGCGGGGCGGGGTCGTCGTCGCACAGGTTGTAGGCCGCGCGGGGGTTCGGCTGCGCGATGGACGCGGCAAGCACCTGCGCGATGTCCTCGACATGGATGCGGCTGAACACCTGACCCTTCTTGATGATCCGCCGCGCCGTCCCCGCCCGCACCTTGGCGAACGGCCCGCGCCCCGGCCCGTAGATCCCCGCCAGCCGGAAGATGTGCAGCGGCAGGCCTGTCTTGTCCGCCAGCGCGCGCCACGCCGTTTCCGCCTCGACCCGCATGCGGCCGCGCCGCGTCGACGGGGTCAGCGGCGTATCCTCGTCCACCCAGCCGCCGTCGTGATCACCGTAGACGCCGGTGGTCGAAAGGTAGCCCGCCCACGCAAGATGCGGTGCGGCGTCCGCCACCAGATCGCGATGCGCCGCCAGCAGCGGGTCGCCGTCGTCTCCCGGTGCGGCAGAGATCAGCAGATGCGTGGCGCGCGCGAAGGCAGGGGCAAGATCATCCCCCGGCCACACCAAAGCCTCTGTCACCTCGTCCGGCCCGCCGGCCTTCTCGGCCGAGCGGGTGGTCCCCAGGACGGTCCAGCCCTGCGGGATCAGAAGGCGGGCGAGCGCGCGGGCGGAATAGCCGTGGCCGATGGAAAGGAGCGTTCCGGTCATGTGGCGTAGTTAGAGCCTTCTTCGTCGAGGATCGCCCGAAGCTCCGACAGGTGCCGGTCGTTCTGCTCGGGGTACTCTTCGATTTCGTCGGCGGTCTTGGCCGCGATCTCGTCGGACAGCACGCGCAGTTCCTTGCCGGTCTGCAACGCCCGGACATAGGTCTCGGCGGCGCGCTCGAAATAGTAGAGGCGGGTGAAGGTCTCGGCGACGGTCTGGCCGATCACCATGACGCCATGGTTGCCCATGATCATCACCGATTTCTTCGGGTCCGCGAACAGCTGCGCGCAGCGTTCGCCTTCTTCCTCGAAGGCCAGCCCGCCGTAGTCCTCGTCGACCACCTGACGGCCAAAGAACATCGCCGCGTTCTGGTCCACCGGCGGCAGGATCGAATCTTTCAGGATCGCCAGAACGGTCGCGTGGATCGAATGCACGTGCATCGCGCAGCGGGCGTGCGGACAGTGGCGGTGGATCGCGCCGTGCAGACCCCACGCGGTGGGGTCGGGCGCATCGGGGCCTTTCAGGGTCTCGGGATCGTTCGCGTCGATCATCAGCAAATCCGACGCGCGGACCCGGCTGAAATGCTTCTGGTTCGGGTTCATCAGGAACTTGGTGCCATCGTCGTTCACAGCGAGCGAGAAGTGGTTCGCCACGCCCTCGTGCATGTTCAGACGCACGGTCCAGCGGAAGGCGGCGGCGAGGTCGCAGCGCTCGGTCCAGTTGTCGATGTTCGGGATGCGGGCGGTGTCCATCGGAAGTCCTTTCGTGTTCGCGGCGAACCTATCGGGTCGAACCCCGGTGAGAAAGGGGGGCGGCGGGATCGGGCGCGCAAGACTTGCAATGCGGCGGACGGACCTTTAGGTCAGGCGCGTGCCGCAACGGCACCTGATGGAGTACTGAAGACATGGACATGAACCGCACCGCCGTCGCCCTGCCGAACTGCCTTGCGGAGAAACTCCATGCCGACCTCCATAACCCTGTCCGATATCTCGTGGTCCGCGCCTGACGGACATTCCCTTTTCAACGGCCTGTCGCTGACGCTTGGCCCGGAACGCACCGGGCTGGTCGGACGCAACGGTGTCGGCAAAAGCACCCTGCTGCGATTGATCTCTGGCAAGGCGTCGCCCGCTGCCGGTTCGGTGTCCGTCTCCGGACGCATCGGCATGTTGCGGCAAGAGGTGCAGGTCGCGCCCGAGGACACCGTGGCGGATCTGTTCGGCGTGACCGGTGCCTTGGCCGTACTGTCCCGCGCCGAGACCGGCGACGCGACGGTGGATGAACTCGCCAGTGCCGACTGGACACTGGAAGACCGCCTCGCCGCCGCGCTGGTCCGGGTCGGACTGGACGCATCGCCCGACGCCCGGCTGGCCGCCCTGTCCGGCGGTCAGCGGACGCGGGCCGGACTGGCGGCGCTGGTGTTCGATGCGCCGGACGTCCTGCTTCTGGACGAGCCCACCAACAACCTCGACCGCGACGGGCGCGCCGCCGTGCTGGACCTCCTTGCCGGTTGGCGCGGGGGAGCGGTGGTGGTGAGCCACGACCGTGAATTGCTCGAGACGATGGATGCCATCGTTGAACTGACCTCGCTGGGCGCCACGCGCTATGGTGGCGGCTGGAGCCTGTACCGGGCGCAGAAGGCCCGCGAACTGGCGGCGGCGGCGCATGACCTCGACACCGCGGAACGGCAACGGGAAGAGGTGCGCCGCGCGGCACAGGCGCGGGCAGAGCGGAAGGCGCGGACAGACAGCGCCGGGCGTCGGCTGAGGGCCAGTGGCAGTCAAAGCAAGATGCTGATGGACAAGGCGAAGGAGCGCAGCGAGGCCACTGGCGGCGCCAGCGCGCGGCTGGCCGAGGCGCGGATGGCCGACGCGGAAAGCGCCGTCGACACCGCGCGGGAGCGGATCGAGGTTCTGGAGACGGTGAAAATGGACCTGCCGCCAAGCGGGCTGCCTGCGGGGCGCGAGGTGCTGACAGTCCAGGGGCTGAGCGCGGGGTACCGCGCGCCGGTGCTGCGTGATCTGTCGTTCTCGGTCGTCGGGCCGGACCGCGTGGCTGTCACCGGTCCGAACGGCGCGGGCAAAAGCACGCTGCTGAAGGTCCTGACCGGGGCGCTGCCGCCGCTGTCCGGCACGGCGCGGGTTCACGTGCCTTTCGCGATGCTCGACCAGTCGCTTGGCGCACTGGATCCGAAGCGGTCGGTGCTGGACAACTACCGCGCCCGCAATCCGGGCTGCGACGTGAATGCGGCGCGGGCGGTGCTGGCGCGGTTCCTGTTCCGGGGTGATGCCGCGCTGGTGAAGGCGGGGCGGCTGAGCGGCGGCCAGATGCTGCGCGCCGGGCTGGCCTGCGCGTTGGGGGGCGAGCCGCCAGAGTTGCTGATCCTGGACGAGCCGACCAACCATCTGGATATCGAGGCGGTGGAGGCGTTGGAAGCCTGCCTGCGCGGCTATGACGGCGCGCTTCTGGTGGTCAGCCACGACCGCGCGTTTCTGGATGCCGTGGGGATCGGGCGGGAGGTGGCGTTGGGGTAGCGACCCTGCGCGGCTTTCCGAAGATGCCAAAAGAAAAACGCCCGCGACGGCGGGCGTTTCAAAATGGCGCGAGGGGGCCGGCGATGCGGCCCCGCCTGCGACCGGGATCAGCCGTTGACGCTGTCCTTCAGGGCCTTCGCGATGGTCATTTTCACCACCTTGTCGGCTTCCTTCTTGATCTGCTCGCCGGTGGCCGGGTTGCGGACCATGCGCTCGGGGCGCTCACGGCAATAGATCTTGCCGACGCCCGGCAGGGTCACGGCGCCGCCGCCAGCGACTTCTTTGGTGATCACCGAGGTGATCGCGTCCAGCGCAGCGGTCGCGGATTTCTTGTCGCTGTCCATCTCTTCCGCGAGGGCGGCGACGAGCTGGGTCTTGGTCATAGGTTTGGCCATGTATGGTCTCCTCAAACTTCCCCGTCCTAGCGGGTTCTCGGCAGAATTTATCGGAATATATGGGAGGCGCACAACCATTTGTGCGCCTCGAAGCCCTGTTTTCCTGCATTTTGTGGTGCTTTTTTGCCGGTTTTCCTAGAGGAAAGCGGTCTCTTCGAAGCTTCTGAGCTTCCGCGAGTGGATCCGCTCAAGCGGCATTTCGCGTATCAGCTCCATCGCCCGGATGCCGATCAACAGGTGAGAGGCGACCTGAGTGCGGTAGAAATCGGTCGCCATGCCCGGCAGTTTCAGCTCTCCGTGAAGCGGTTTGTCGGACACGCACAAGAGGGTGCCATAGGGCACGCGGAACCGGAATCCGTTCGCCGCGATGGTCGCGCTTTCCATGTCCAGCGCCACCGCGCGGGATTGCGACAGCCGCTGCACCGGACCGGACTGGTCGCGCAGTTCCCAGTTGCGGTTGTCGATGGTGGCGACGGTGCCGGTGCGCATGATGCGCTTCAACTCGTAGCCTTCCAGCTTGGTGACATCCTCGACCGCCTGTTCCAGCGAGGTCTGGATCTCGGCCAGCGGCGGGATCGGGGTCCAGACCGGCAGGTCGTCGTCCAGCACGTGATCCTCGCGCAGATAGGCGTGGGCCAGCACGAAGTCGCCCAGCCGCTGCGAGTTGCGCAGACCGGCACAGTGGCCAACCATCAGCCACGCATGCGGGCGCAGCACGGCGATGTGGTCGGTCGCGGTCTTCGCGTTCGACGGACCGACGCCGATGTTCACCAGCGTGATGCCTGCGCTGCCCTCGCGCTTCAGGTGATAGGTCGGCATCTGCGGCAGTTTCGCGGGAACCTCCAAAGGCTGATCGCCTGACGTGATCTCTTGATTGCCGGGGCCGACGAACGAGGTGTAGCCGCTGTCGGGATCGTCCAGCATGCGCCGCGCGACGGTTTCGAACTCCTCGATGTAGAACTGGTAGTTCGTGAACAGCACGTGGTTCTGGAAGTGCTCGGGATCGGTCGCGGTATAGTGCGACAGCCGCGCCAGCGAATAGTCGATGCGCTGGGCGGTGAACGGCGCCAGCGGCGCCGCGCCCTCGCCGTAGGGAAAACCGTAGCCGTTGACGATGTCGTCGTTCGTGGTGCCAAGGTCCGGCACGTCGAACACGTCACGCAGGCTGAAATCCATCACGCCATCCTGCGGCACGGTCACGCCCGACGCGCCGTCCATCGCGAAATGCACCGGGATCGGCGTTGCCGAGGGGCCGACCGACACCGGCAGGCCGTGGTTCTCGATCAGAAGGCCGATCTGCTGGATCAGGTAGTTCCGGAACAGGTCGGGCCGGGTGACGGTGGTGACATAGGTGCCCGGCTCGGCGACATGGCCGAAGGACAGGCGGCTGTCGATCTGGGCATAGCTCGAGGTGGTGAAGCGCACCTCGGGGTAATAGGCGCGATACCGGCTGGCGGGCATCCCGCCGCCGATGGTTTCCGAGAACTTCTCGCGCAGGAACAGAACCGCGCCTTCGTACAACTCGGTCAGCCGGTCCACCGCGGCGACGGCATTGTCAAAACGTTCTGGGCCGGAAAGGTCGGGGGTCTGAACGGGCATCTGTCGGTGGGAAATCGTCACGTGGTGGCCTCGAAAACGTCAGTGGTGGTAAAGGTGGTCACATCGACCAGACCCATATCGGAGATCCGCAACTCGGGGATGACAACCAGCGCCAGCAGGGAATGCTGCATGTAGGCGTTGTTCAGGGTGCATCCGCAGGCGGCCATCGCCTCGACCATGGCCTGTGCGGTGCGGGCGACGTCTTCGGCGGGGCTGTCGGACATCAGCCCGGCGATGGGCAGTTCGACCAACGCCAGTTCCGCGCCGTCTTTCCAGACGGTGACGCCGCCGCCGACCTCGGCCAGCCGGTTCGCGGCTTTTGCCATATCCTCGCGCGAGGTGCCGACTACGATCATGTGGTGGCTGTCATGCGCGACGGTCGAAGCAATCGCCATATCGCCGGTATAGCCAAAGCCGGACACGAAGCCGTTCACGACCTTTCCAGTGGCGCGGTGGCGTTCGACCAGCGCGATCTGGCAGACGTCCTGCGCAGGATCACCCTCGACGGTGCCGTCTGTCACCTCAAGCTCGGCGGTCAGCGCCTTCGTCGGTGCCTGGTTCTCGACCACGCCGATAACCTTCGCCTTCACGCGGTTCGCGCCATCCGGCGCCGCGACGATGAAGTCAGAGGCCACCTTGTCGGCCCCCATGTTCACCGAGTCCCGCGCATGCGGCGGCCAGTCGCCATGGGGGAAGTCGACGGTGACCTTGCCGTCCTGCGCGACCAGTTCGCCGCGGGCATAGACCGCGTCGATCGGCAGGGTGGTCAGGTCCGAGGTCAGGATCACATCGGCGCGACGGCCGGGCGCGATAGAGCCAAGCTCTCGTTCCAGCCCGAAATGCGTGGCGGTGTTGATCGTGGCCATCTGCAACGCGATCAGCGGATCGCAGCCGCAGTCGATCGCATGACGCACGACGCGGTTCATATGTCCGTCGTGTACCAGCGTGCCGGAATGGCAGTCGTCGGTGCACAGGATGAACCCGCGCGGGTCCAGACCCTTTTCGGTCACGGCGGTGATCTGCGCCTTCACGTCGTACCACGCAGACCCAAGCCGCATCATCGCGCGCATCCCCTGACGCACGCGCATGATGGCGTCAGATTCCTGCGTGCCTTCGTGATCGTCGGCGGGGCCGCCAGCGGCGTAGGCATGGAAGTCGGTCAGGTCGGGCGAGGCATAGTGACCGCCGACCGTCTTGCCGGCCTTCTGGGTCTCTGCGATCTCGGCCAGCATCTTGGCGTCACCGGCGACGACGCCGGGATAGTTCATCATCTCGCCCAGCCCGATGATGCCGGGCCATGTCATCGCCTCGGCGACGTCTTCGGGCCCGATCTCGTAGCCGGTGGTTTCCAGCCCCGGCGCCGAGGGCGCGCAGGACGGCATCTGGGTGTAGATGTTCACCGGCTGCAGCAGCGCCTCGTCATGCATAAGCCGGACGCCTTCCAGCCCCATGACGTTGGCGATCTCGTGCGGGTCGGTGAACATCGTGGTCGTGCCGTGCGGCGTGACGGCGCGCGCGAACTCGGCAGGGGTCAGCATGCCGCTTTCGATGTGCATGTGCGCGTCGCACAGGCCGGGGACAAGATAGCGGCCCTCGGCCTCGATCACCTCGGTCGCGTCGCCGATACAGTGAGAGGCGTCGGGGCCGACATAAGCGAACCGGCCATCGGCAATGGCGACCTGCCAGCCGTCGAGGACTTCGCGGGTATGGACGTTGACGACCTTGCCGCCACGGATCACGCGGTCGGCGGGTTCCCGGCCAGCGGCGACGGCAACCAGTCTCGGTGCGGCCTCGGCCCAGGTCTTAATGCGTGTTGGGGAATCTGATGCTTTCATGTGCCGATAATCGTCAGATCGCGATGGGGCGCAACCCCTGACGGCGGATGGACGCCGCCAGTGCCCTGTCGCTGGGTCTGCGACAGGCCCTCGGACCGACGGTCCTTCGATGCCGGTGCAACGCCAAAAACAGTCCCTGAGAAGCAATTCAGAGAATGGGGCCCATCATCGCGATGGTGTTGTTCCAGACGCGGCGTGGCATGGTCCACGCGGCGACATCGGCGGCGGTGATCTCGGTCGATTGCGCGATATAGCTTTCCTGCCGGGCCATCAGGTCGGCGGTCAGGCCGTGGTCCTGAAGCAGGATGTTGTTTTCGTAATTCAGTTCGAAACTGCGCCGGTCGAGGTTCGCGGACCCAATCATCGCGATCTCGCCATCAAGGGTCAGCGACTTGGCGTGCAACAGTCCGGGCGCATGCTCGAAAATACGCACGCCGGCGGACAGCAGTTCGGGATAATAGCTGCGGCTGGCTGCGGCGACGACCCACGAGTCGTTCTGCGCGGGCACCACCATTCGCGTGCGGACGCCACGATGACCGGCGGCGCACAGCGCGGACTGCATCGACTCGGTCGGGACGTAGTAGGGCGTGGTCAGGGTCAGGTCGTTGCGCGCGGCATGCAGCAGCGTTTCAAACATCTCGGGCATCGCGCTGTCGCGCACCGTGGGACCGCTTCCGTTGACCTGCGCCACGACGGTCCCGTCGGCAGAGGCGGCGTCGCCGGACAGAAGCGGGTGCAGATCCTCGTCGACATGCGCCATCCAGTCCTGCGCGAACAGCCATTGGTTCTGCCGCGCGATGGGCCCCTCGAACCGCACCATCAGATCGACCCACGGCGCGTATTTCTCTTTCACAAGGAATTCGGGGTCGGCGCAGTTCTGGCTGCCGCAGTAGGTAATGCGGTTGTCGATGACCACGATCTTGCGGTGGTTGCGCAAATCCACCCGGCCCTTCAGCGTGTGCAGCAGCGGGTTGTCCAAGGGCAGCGCGCGGGCAAGCTGTACGCCCGCGTCTTTCATCGCCTGCCACAGCGGCGACCGGATGATGCGGCGCGACCCCAGATCGTCCGCCATTGCCCGCACCGTGACGCCGCGCTGGGCGGCCCGCATCGCGGCCTCGGCCACCCGCGTACCGGTGGTGTCGCCCAGCCAGATGTAGAACAGCAGGTGGACGTGATCCGTCGCCGCGTCGATATCGGCGATCAGCGCATCGACCGGCGCGGTGCCTTCCCCAAGCAACAGCGCGCGGTTTCCATTCACCGGGGCAAGGCCGCTGATCGACTCGCCGGTGCGGAAAATGTGCCGCCGCCGTTCGGTGACATGCTCGAAATCCGCCTCTGGCGCCGGGTCGAAGATGCTGTCCGCCTTGCCTGCCGTCTCGCGATAGCGCTCTTCGCGGTCGGTGCCGATGTTGGTCTCGCCGAACAGCAGATAGGCGATGATCCCGACCACCGGGGCGGACAGGATCACCAGTACCCACGCCAGCCGGGACGACGGGCCGCGGTGCGGCCGAAGCAGTGCGCGCGTGATAAATCCGGCCTGCACCAGAACGTGCGCGACGACGAACCAGAACGGCAGCGAACTCATGAGGACAATTCCGACATGGCGTCACTGTCGCCGCGCTGCCGGGCGGGGTCAATCCGCGCCTGCGGTCTCCAGCAGGCGGGTGTCGAACGCGTTGGCGTTCTTCAGCGCCGGCCGCCCGGCGCACCGGTCGACCCAGTCCCTGATGTGCGGCACGTCGGGGGTGAACCCCTCTGCGAAGTGGAAGGCCGAGGCGCAGACAAGGTCGGCGACCGAGAACGTGTCGCCCATCAGATAGGGCCGGTCCTTCAGCGCGTTCGACAGGCGGGCTGTGACCTCGTCCATGCCTCGGAAGGTGGTGTGCACGACGGGATGCTCGATCTCGGCGAACTTCAGCACGATCACCGGTTCCAGCACATCGCCGTACCACGCCAGCCACGACAGCAGCACGCCCCGGTCTGGCGCGCCGACGGGGCGGCCCAGCCCGGCCGCGGGGAACAGTTCGGTGAGGTACAGCGCGATGGCGGTCGATTCCCAGATCACCGCGTCGTCGTGGACCAGCAACGGCACCTTGCCTTCGGGGTGCGGGTTGCGGGTGTCGCGCGCGCCGCTGCCATCCTGGCGGGTCACCGAAACGGGGTCGATGGTGATCTTGTCCTGCGCGCCGAGTTCTTCAATCAGGGCGACGATGCGGGTCGAGCGGGTGCGGGGCGAATGATAAAGCGTCAGCATTTGGGGCCTCCTTGGCGGTCTGTGCTGAACCCACTATGGTGCAGCCATCCTGTCAGTTTCCGTCAGGAGGAGAATGCCCCGCACCGACCGCCTGTTCCGCCTGCTGGATCTTCTGCGCAGGTTGCCGCCTCCCGTCACCGCCACCCGGCTGGCGGAGGAAACCGGCGTTTCGGAACGTACCCTGTATCGCGACATCGACGCCCTGCGTGCAGCGGGGGCGCTGATCGATGGAGAGGCGGGTTATGGCTATCGCCTGACGGAAGATCCCGCGCTGCCCCCGCAAATGTTCGAACGGCTGGAGGTCGAGGCGTTGGTGCTGGGGCTGGCCGAGGTACAGGCAACGGGCGACCCGGCGCTGGCTGCCGCCGCCGCCGCGGCGCTGGACAAGATCGTCGCGCGGCTGCCCGACCGGGTGGCGCAGCAGGCGGTGCATGCAGTCTCTATGGTGCGGCGTTGGGAAGACAAACGCGCGCCCGAGCACCTTGACCTGATCCGCCGTGCGTCATGGGACGAGCGCGCCGTCGACATTGCTTATGCCGACGCGTTCGGCCGCGAGACGACGCGCCGGATCTATCCGCTTGCGACGGTGTTCGTGGACAATGCGCAGGTCATCCTTGCGTGGTGCTGCCTGCGGCAGGACTTCCGGCAATTCGTCATCGGCCGGATCGGGCATGCGGACGTGACCGAAGAGAGTTTTCGCCCGAGGCGCGCTGCGCTACTGCGCGACTACCTCGACCGGATGCGCAGGGAGGCGCGGACATAATGGACCTTCGGGCAATCGCGATGGGCGTGGCCTTCGCGGTGATGTGGGCCTCGGCCTTTACCTCGGCGCGGATCATCGTGGCGGACGCGCCGCCACTGACGGCGCTGGCGCTGCGGTTCCTGTGCTCGGGCCTGATCGGCGTTGGCATCGCGACATGGCTGGGCCAGTCGGCCCGGCTGACGCGGGCCCAGTGGCGGGCGACGGTGGTGTTCGGAATCTGCCAGAACGCGCTGTATCTCGGGCTGACCTTCGTCGCGCTCCAGACCATCGAGGCATCGCTGGCCGCGATCATCGCGTCGACCATGCCTTTGCTGGTGGCGCTGGGCGGGTTGCTGGTGTTCGGCGAACGGGTGACGCCGCTGGGTGTGGGCGGTCTGGTCACCGGGATGCTGGGCGTCGCGATCATCATGGGCGCGCGGCTGTCGGGCGGCGTCGATCTGTTCGGCGTCGGCATGGCGGCGCTGGGCGTGCTGTCGTTGACCGTCGCGACGATGGCGGTGCGCGGCGCGTCGTCGGGTGGCAACGTACTAATGATCGTGGGGCTTCAGATGCTGGTGGGCAGCGCGGCGCTGGCGGTGACGGCCGCAATCCTCGAGGACTGGCAGGTCACGTGGTCGCTGAAGATGGTGCTGGCCTTTGCCTATACGACGCTGGTGCCGGGGCTGGCGGCGACCTTCGTCTGGTTCCGGCTGGTCAACCGGATCGGCGCGGTGCGGGCGGCGACGTATCACTTTCTGTCACCCTTCTTCGGCGTGACCATCGCCGCGCTGTTGCTGGGCGAACGGCTGAGCCTGCTGGATCTGCTGGGGGTCGCGGTGGTGATGCTGGGGATCTGGGCGGTGCAGGTGGCGCGGCGGCGGACGACCTGACGCCTATTTGAACGGTTGAAACAAGGTTGTCGGGTGACAGGCGACGCTGCGGCAAGGCATCTTCGCCGCAATGGAACTGATCTTCGCATATGGCGCGGGGCTGCTGACGCTGATCAACCCGTGCGTTCTGCCGATCCTGCCGATCGTGCTGGCGACCGCCCTGCAGGCGGGCCGGCATGGACCGGCGCTGGTCGCGGCGGGGATGAGCCTGTCTTTCGTCGTGCTGGGGCTTGCGGTGACCGCGCTGGGGCATCTGGTCGGCCTGACCCCCGAGATGGTGGCGGACGCGGGCGCGGTTCTGATGATCGGTTTCGGGCTGGTCCTGCTGGTGCCGCAGTTCGGCGCCCGGTTCGAGACCGCGACCGCCGGTGTCGCCGCGCGCGCGGATGCCGGTATCGACGGGCTCGACCGTACCGGCGCGCGCGGGCAGTTCCTTGGCGGCATGCTGCTGGGCGCGGTCTGGAGCCCCTGCATCGGCCCGACGCTGGGCGGCGCGATCTCGCTGGCCAGCCAGGGTCAAAGCCTGTTCCGCGCGGGCCTTGTCATGGTCGCCTTCGCCGCCGGTGTGTCGACCATCATCCTTGCGCTGGGCTACGGCGCCCGCAGCGTGATCCAAAGACGGCAGGCGTGGATGCGTGCCGTCGCGACGAAGGCGCGGCCGATCCTTGGCGTGGTCTTCGTTCTTGTGGGCGTGGGGCTTTTGCTGCGCGTCCATCATTACCTTGAATACTGGGCGTTGCAGACCCTGCCGCCCTGGCTGATCGACCTGTCCGTATCGCTTTAGGGAGGACCCCGCATGACCCGACTGAACCGCCGCGATTTCATCCTGTCCGCTGCCGCGCTGGTGGCTGCCGGGCCGGCTCTCGCGCTGACCGAATACACCCCCGGCCTCGTCCAGCAGGAACTGGCCGAGGGCAAGACCGTGTTCCTCGACTTCAAGGCCAGCTGGTGCACCACCTGCGCCGCGCAAGAGCGGGTGATCAGCGCGCTGAAGGCCGAGAACCCGGCCTATGAACAGGCGATCAGCTTCATCAACGTGGATTGGGACACCTATTCCAACGCCGACCTGACCAAGTCGCTGAAGATCCCGCGCCGGTCGACGCTGGTGGTGCTGAAGGGCGACATGGAGCTTGGCCGCATCGTCGCAGGCACCGGACGGGACGAGATCAAGGCGCTGATGGACACCGCGCTTCAGGCCGCGACCTCCGCCTGATCTTTCCGCGAGGTTGGAACCTCTGCCTCGTCGCGCGCGTTCTTTTTGAAAGGAGACCGCGCGCGATGGGCGAACAAGGCACGCTGGCCGACCGAACCGACATGACCGCAAAAACCAAACCCCGCCGGCGCTGGAAGCTCTGGGCGGGGCTTTTCGTGCTGGTGCTTCTTGTTGGCGCGGGCGGCAGCGGTGCGGGGCTTTTGTGGCTGACCAAGCTTCCCGATCTCGAAGAGATGGAGGCCGAGGCGTCGCCCTTCATGCAGACGCAGGACGGCGCGGCGCTTGTTATGGCGGGGGGCACAACGTCAGAATACATCCCCTATGCCGAGATGCCCGAAACGCTGACCGAGGCGGTCATCGCGCTGGAAGACGTACGCTTCCGCGAGCATGGCGGGCTGGATATGCGGTCTATCGGGCGGGCTTTCGTCTCTAACTTGCGGGCCGGCGGCATTGTCGAGGGCGGCAGCACCATCACGCAGCAGTTGGTGAAGATCAGTTACCTGACCCCCGAGCGGACCTACACCCGCAAGATCCACGAGGCGCTTCTGGCTCGTGAGATCGAAGCGAAATACTCCAAGGATGAAATCCTCGAACGGTACCTGAACCGCGTCTACCTTGGCAGCGGCGCAAGGGGCGTAGGCGCCGCGTCGCGGGTGTATTTCGGCAAGCCGGTGCAAGACCTGTCTCTGGCGGAAAGCGCGTTGCTGGCCGCGTCGATCCAGATCCCTTCCATCGTGAACCCCTACGGCGATACCGACCGTCTGCGGGTCCGCGCGTTGCAGGCCATCGTCAACATGGAATGGACGGACAGCATCACCGCCGACGAGGCCGACGCCGCGCGTCAGGAAATCGAAACGCGCGCGTTCACCCGCAGCGCGCCGGCCTATGGCGGCTGGTTTTCCGACTGGGTCGCGGCAGAAGCCGCCGAGCAGGCCGGCGGGCGGCCCGTCACGGTGCGCACGACGCTGGATCCCGAACTGCAGATGCAGGCCGAAGCCGCGATCGCCGAGGTGCTTGGCGACCGCCCGATGCAGGCCGCGCTGGTCGCGCTGCGCCCCGATGGCAGCGTCGCCGCGATGGTCGGTGGCCGCGACTATTCCGACAGCCAGTTCAACCGCGCGGTCGATGCGGTGCGCCAGCCCGGTTCGACCTTCAAGACCTTCGTCTACCTCGCCGCGCTGGCTGAAGGCATCACCCCGGACCGCACCATCACCGACCAGCCGATTGATCTGGACGGCTACAGCCCCGAAAACTACGGCGGCGGCTTCAACGGCATCGTCACCATGCACCAGTCCTTCGTGCGGTCGCTGAACGCGGCGACGGTGACGCTGGCCTATTACATCGGTTTCGAGAAGGTCGCGGCCGCAGCGCGCGCGCTGGGGATCGAGGCGGACCTGATGGAGACGCCGTCGCTGGCGCTTGGCGCATCCGGCGTCACGCTGCTGGACCTGACAGAGGCCTATGCCGCGATTGCCGAGGGCGAAGGGCCGGTCGAAGCGTGGGGCCTGACCTCGATGACACTTCCCGACGGCACCGAACAGGACATCGCACGGACCAAGCCCGAAAGCAGCGACGAGGCGCGGCGGTTGCTGGCCCATGCGCCGGAGATGACGCAGCTGCTGCGGGCCGTCGTCACCTCTGGCACCGGCCGCGCCGTGGCGGGTGTGCCGGGCGCGGTTGGCAAGACGGGCACCAGCCAGGAATCGCGCGACGCGTTGTTCGTTGGCTGGAACGACGATTACACCGTTGGCGTCTGGGTCGGGAATGACGACAACTCGCCGATGCAGGGCGTCACCGGCGGCGGGTTCCCGGCGCAGATCTGGGCGAAGTTCCTGACAGCCGCCCCGTCCACGGATGAAACGTCCCTAAACACCATTACAGAGACGGTTGGCGGCACCTGCAACGTTCAGGCCTGCAGCGAGGCATACCGTTCGTTCCGCGCGTCGGACTGCACGTTCCAGCCCTACGGCAACCGTCCCCGCCAGCTGTGCGAACGGTGATCAGAGCAGAAGCGCAAGCAGGATGGTGATCGTCACGAAGGACGCTGTCGTCGCCAGCAGCAGCGCGATCGAGGCCATGCCGTCGTGGCCGAACGGCTGGGCGAGGATGGCGTAGATCGCGACCATCGGCATGGCGCAGGTGAGGATCAGCGCGGTGCCCAGTTCGGGCGACAGGCCCAGCGGCAGCAGCAGGACGATCAGCGCGGCGATGGCGGGGTGCAGCAGCAGCTTGCCCGCGGCGACCAGCCCGGCAAGCCCCTTGTTCCCCTTCAGCGGCAGCCCGAACAGCGTGCCGCCGATCACCACCAGCGCGACGGCGGCGGCAGAGCCCGCCACCAGCGACAGCCCGCGTGCGACGGGTTCCGGGATCGGAATGCCCGACAGGGACACGGCCAGCCCAAGCAGCAGCGCGACGATGAAGGGCCGGGTCAGCACCTGCCACAGGATGCCCCCGATGATGCGGAACAGGCTTTTGCCCTCGGTCGGGCGCGACAGTTCGGCGACCGCCAGAGCGATTGGAAGCGCGACGAAGTTCTCGATCAGGAAATTCATTGCCAGCACCGCGCCCGCGATGTCCGGCAGCGAAAGCAACAGCACCGGGTAGCCTACGAAGGCAGAGTTCGGCATCGCCATGCCCAAAGACCCCAGCGCGCGCCGCGCCGGGCCGCCGCCGAAAGCGCCGCCCAAAGCCGCTGTGACGGCATAGCCGATGGCCATCGTGGTCAGACTGGCCAGCGCATAGGCGCCCAGATAGCCGGGCACGATGATCTGCGACAGGTCGCGCGTCGCGACAGCCGAGAACATCAGCGCCGGCATCGAGATATTCAGGACGTAAGCCCCCAGCACCCGCATGTCGCCGGGCTTGAACAGCCCGCGCGCGGTGGTGCCATAGCCGATCGCGATCACCGCGAAGATCGGAAAGGTGATCCCGAGGACGTTCAGCATTCAGCCGATGGGCCCGCGAACGCCGCCCGTCTGGCCGCGATCCAGAAGGATGTGGTCCAGCAAGACGCAGGCCATCATCGCCTCGCCCACCGGCACGGCGCGGATGCCAACGCAGGGATCGTGCCGGCCCTTGGTGATGATCTCGGTCTCGTTGCCGTCAAGGTCGATGGTCTTGCGAGTGGTCAGGATCGAGCTGGTGGGTTTCACCGCGAAGCGCACGACGATCTCCTGCCCGGTCGAGATGCCGCCAAGGATGCCGCCCGCGTGGTTCGAGCTGAACCGGGGCTGGCCGTCGTTGCCCATGTAGATCTCGTCGGCGTTGGCCTCGCCCGTCAGTTCGGCGGCGGCCATGCCCTCGCCGATTTCAACGCCCTTCACGGCGTTGATCGACATCATCGCGGCGGCCAGTTCGGTATCCAGTTTGCCGTAGACTGGCGCACCTAGCCCGGCGGGGAAGCCGTTTGCCACGACCTCGATCACCGCGCCGACCGAGCTGCCGGATTTGCGCAGCCCGTCGAGATAGTCCGCCCACGTCCCGGCGGCGGTCGCGTCGGGCACCCAGAACGGGTTGTTGTCGATCTCGGCTGCGTCGAAATTCGCCCGGTCGATGCCGTGCGTTCCCATGCGGGTCATGTAGCCGCGGATCTCGGCACCGGGCAGCAGCGCCTTGATCGCCTCGCGCGCGACGCCACCGGCGGCGACACGGGCCGCCGTCTCGCGCGCCGAGGACCGCCCGCCGCCGCGATAGTCGCGGATCCCGTATTTCTGCCAATAGGTGATGTCGGCGTGACCGGGGCGGAACTTCTGCGCGATGTCGCCATAGTCCTTCGACCGCTGGTCCGTGTTGCGGATCATCAGCTGGATCGGGGTGCCGGTCGTCTTGCCCTCGAACACGCCGGACAGGATCTCGACCTCGTCGGGCTCGCGCCGCTGCGTGGTGTACTTGTTCTGGCCGGGTTTGCGCCGGTCCAGCCAGTGCTGCAGCATCGACGCTTCCAGCGGCACGCCCGGCGGGCAGCCGTCGACGGTCGCGCCAAGCGCCGGTCCGTGGCTTTCGCCCCAGGTGGTGACCCGGAACAGGTGTCCGAACGTGTTGAAACTCATTGGCGTCCCTCCGCGTAAGCGCGGTTTAGACGCGGCGCGGCGGATTTGGAAGGGGCCGGATCAGGCCCCCGCCAGTTCGCGGCGCGGCCGCCGCAGGCCGAAGAACACCGCCGGGACGATGATCAGAAGCACGACCGCCGTCGCCTCGAACGCGATGTCATAGCCGAAGGTGTCGATCACCGGCTGGCTGACGATCGGCGAGATGAACTGGCCAAGGAAGATCGCGGTGGTGATCGCGCCGCTGACGGCGCCCCGGTGGTTCGGAGGCGCGACGTCCAGCGCGATGGCGACGAAATTGGGCATCACCAGCCCGACGCCCGCGCCCACCAGCAGCGCGCCGGCGCAGTAGACCGGGATCGCGTGGACGACCTGAAGCACGAAGAAGCCGACGGCCATGATCGCGAACCCCAGCGCGGGGGTGCCACCGCGGCCAAGCCGCATGCGGATCGGGCCGAAGAACAACGAGGCGACGCCCGCCGCCAGCACGACGCAGGCCATCACGAGACCGGCCATCGACGGGTCGGTATGCCCGTTGGCGGCAAGGTAATAGGGCACCTGCGTAGGCATCACGTAGAACAGCACGAAAGCCAGCCCGCACAGGAAGATGACGAAGCACAGCACCGCAAGCCAGTTCGCCTCGCCATCGCCCGAGGCGGGGCCGTGTTCCGGCGCGGGGCCGCCGCGCGTGTCGGGCAGCGCCTTCCAAAGGAATGGCAGGTACAGTGCCGCGACCGCGTACAGAGCGAAGGGATACAGCGCGTTCAGCCCGGCCAGCCAGCCCGCGAGACTGATGAAGATGAAGCCACCGAAGTTCACCGCCGACATCTGAAGGCCCATGAACCGGCCCCGGTCGGGCCCCGAGAAGATGTCGCCCAGCAGCGCCGCCTGCGCGGTCATCACCGCGGCCACGGCAAGGCCAAGGATCAGGCGGCTTGCAAGCACGGCGTAGAGACTGTTCAGCCAAAGCCCGGCGCTGCCCGCGATGGCGAACAGGATGACACCCACCAGCAACTGCCGCTTGCGCCCGAACCGGTCCGCCGCCATGCCCGCGAAGGGCGCGGCGATGGCGATCAGCAACGCCGGCGCCGTCACCAGCAACCGGGTCAGCAGCCCCGCGTTGGGCGTGTCGGCGTACATCGCCTCGATCCCCGGCAGCGACGGGCTGATCGTGGCGTTGGACATGATCGTGATCGACGCTGCCAATAGCAGCGCGATCGCGCGCGGGTCGCGGAGAAGATCCATCAGGCGGCTTTCTGTCGGTATGGTCGCGCAAGGCGGGCGTCCCGCAGCGCATGCGCCCACCATGTAAGGTCGTCGGCGAAGGTGTCCATCGCGGCATCGGTTGACGCTGCGTCCTCTGGCGCGACGATCCGCGCCGCTTCGGAGAACCTGGACCACGGCGATGCGAAGCTGATCGTTTCGCGGATCGTCACGGCGCGCAGTTCCGCGAAGACCGGCCGCAGGCTTTCCACCGCGCGCAAGCCGCCCGATACGCCCCCGTACGAGACAAAGCCCACCGCCCGCGCGGCCCATTCGTCCTTGGTGCTGTCGATCAGCGTTTTCAGCGGTCCGGGCGCGGCGTGGTTGTACTCGGGGGTCACGATGACGAAGCCGTCGATGCCGGCGATCCGGTCTCGAAAAACATCGGCGGCGGAGGTCTCGCCGATCTGGATCGGCAGCAGCGCCGGGTCGCGGGGGTCGATGACCGTGGTGTCGAAGCCGTGACGCGACAGCCCGTCGACCGTCCAGCGGGTGACGGTGTCGTTGAAGCGGCCTTCGCGGATGCTGCCCTGAACGACGGCGATTCTCAGTGTGTCTTGCATTGTCGGTTCCTTCCGATTTCTGAATCGCTGCGCAGGATGCCGCCTCAACCTAGGTTGAGGTCAAGAACGGAGTTTCTTTCAGAACCAAGCAGTTGGCGGCCCGTTCGCGGTTGGCTTGCCAAACCCGTGCGTTGGCCCTAGGTCTGAGCGTACCTCGGGGTGCCCATTCGGGCTGAGACGCGACAGCGGACCCGTTGAACCTGAACCGGCTCATACCGGCGGAGGGAAGGTGAACGGCTCAGCCTCTATCCTGACCCGCCCGTCACAGAGGAGGAATGCCATGAAACTTCCCGCCATCGCCGCGCTTGCGGTCCTTGCCCACCCCGCCATTGCACAGGATACGCCGGTGCTGCGTGTGCTGACCTACGACAGCTTCGTGTCGGAATGGGGCCCCGGCCCGCAGATCGAGGCGGCGTTCGAGGAAACCTGCGGCTGCGACCTGCAACTTGTGGCCTCGGGCGACGGCGCGTCGCTGCTGGCGCGGGTGAAGCTGGAAGGCGAGCGGTCGGATGCGGACGTGATCCTTGGCCTCGACACCAACCTGACCGCCGACGCGGCCGCAACGGGCCTGTTCGCGGAACACGGGGTTTCGCCGGACGGGCTGGCCCTGCCGGTGGCGTGGGACGACCCGCTGTTCCTGCCCTATGACTGGGGCTATTTCGCGTTCGTCTACGACAGGACCAAGCTTGAGACCCCGCCGGCCAGCCTGACGGCGCTGGCGGAAAGCGACCTGACCGTGATCATCCAGGATCCGCGTACCTCGACCCCCGGCCTTGGCCTGCTGATGTGGGTCGAAGCGGCGTTCGGAGACGATGCGCAGGCGTGGTGGGAAGCGATGGCGGCGAACATCCTGACCGTCACCGCCGGATGGTCCGAGGCCTACGGCCTGTTCCTTGATGGCGAGGCGGACATGGTGCTGAGCTATACGACGTCTCCGGCCTACCACATCATCGCAGAGGGCGACGATACCAAGGCCGCCGCACCGTTCGCCGAGGGGCATTACCTGCAGGTCGAAGTCGCCGGGAAGCTGGCGAACACCGACCAGCCGGAACTGGCGGACGCCTTCCTTGCCTTCATGCTGACCGAAGGTTTCCAGTCGGTGATCCCCGAGACGAACTGGATGTACCCGGCGGTGATGCCCGAGGGCGGTCTGGCCGATGGCTTCGACGGACTCGTGACGCCCGAAACCGCGCTGCTGTTCCCGGCGGACGAGGCGGACGGCGAGCGCGAGACGGCCATGCAGAAATGGCTGGCCGCTTTGGCCCGGTGACCGGCCGGGCGAGACACCCGGTGATCCGGATCGCAGGCGGAGCCGCGGCGCTTGTCGTCGCGGCCTTGACGCTTGGCACGCTGGTCGCAGTGGCGCTTCGGGCCGACGGCGGGCCCAGCCTTGGCCCGGCGGACTGGGCCGCGATCCGGTTCACGCTGATACAGGCGGTGCTGTCGGCCGTGTTCAGCGTGCTGCTGGCGGTGCCCGTCGCGCGCGCATTGGCGCGGCGGCGGTTTCCGGGCCGTGTGCTGCTGGTCACGCTGCTGGGCGCGCCATTCATCCTGCCGACCATCGTCGCGGTCTTGGGGCTGCTGGCCGTTTTCGGGCGCAGCGGCATCCTGAGCACCGCGCTGGGCTGGGTCGGGCTGGGACCGATCCACATCTACGGGCTGCACGGAGTCGTGCTGGCTCATGTGTTCTTCAACATGCCGCTGGCGGTGCGCCTGATCCTGCAAGGCTGGCTGGCGATCCCGGCCGAGCGCTTCCGGCTTGCCGCCTCGCTTGGCATGGGCCCGCGCGAGGTGTTCCGGCGGCTGGAATGGCCGATGCTGCGCGCCGTGGTGCCGGGCGCATTTCTTGTAATCTTCCTGGTCTGCACCACCAGCTTCGCGGTCGCTTTGACGCTGGGCGGCGGCCCGCGCGGCACCACGGTCGAGCTGGCGATCTATCAGGCGTTCCGGTTCGAATTCGATCTTGGCCGCGCGGCACTGCTGTCGCTGATCCAGTTCGGCATCTGCGCGGTCGCGGCGGTGGCGGTGTGGCGGGTCAGCCTGCCTTCGGGGCTTGGCGGCGGGCTGGGCCGGGTGGTTGAGCGCTGGGGCATTGCCACACCGGGGCTGCGGGCGCTGGACGCCGCGGCGATCCTGCTGGCGGCGCTGTTCCTGCTGACGCCCTTGGCGTTGATCGTGATCCGGGGCGCGCCGGGGCTGCTGTCGTTGCCGCCCTCGGTGCTGCAGGCGACGTTCCGGTCCCTGGTCGTCGCGCTGTGTTCGGTGATGTTGACGCTGGCGCTGGCCCTGTCGCTGGCCCTGATGGCGCAGCGGGCGCGGGGTCTTGTGGCGGGCGGAACCGAGGCGCTGGCCTCGCTGTCGATCGCGGTGTCTCCGCTGGTGATCGGGACGGGGCTGTTCCTGCTGGTCTACCCCTTCGCCGACCCGGTGCGGCTGGCGCTGCCGATCACCGCGCTGGTCAATGCGCTGATGAGCCTGCCCTTCGCCTATCGCGCCATCGCGCCCGCGCTGGCCGAGGTCGAAACGGTACGCGGGCCGCTGGCTTCGTCCTTGGGGATGCGGGGATGGGCGCGGATGCGGTACATGGTACTGCCCGCGCTGGCGCGGCCCATGGGATTTGCCGCCGGGCTGGCGGCGGCGCTGTCGATGGGCGATCTTGGCGTAATCGCGCTGTTCGCCGATCCGGGGCAGGTGACGCTGCCGATGCAGCTTTACGCGCTGATGGGCAGCTACCGGATGGAGCAGGCGGCCTCGACGGCGCTGCTGCTGCTGGCATGCAGCCTTGCGCTGTTCTGGATTTTCGACCGCGGGGGGCGGATGCGTGCTGACGCTTGAGGGTGTGGTGATCGAGCAGGGCGCGTTCCGCCTTGCCGCCGACTGGTCCGTCCGGGCCGGGGCGCTGGTGCCGGTCGTGGGCCCGTCCGGTGCGGGCAAGTCGACGTTGCTGTCCGTGATCGCGGGGTTCTTCCCGCCAAGCTCGGGACGGGTGCTGTGGGACGGGAAAGACCTGTCGCCGCTGGAGCCGGGCGCGCGGCCGCTGTCGATCGTGTTTCAGGACAACAACCTGTTCCCGCACCTGACGGTCGCGCAGAACGTCGGTCTGGGCCTGTCGCCGGGGCTGAAGCTGGACCGCGCGGGATGGCGGCGGGTCGAGGACAGCCTTGGACGCGTCGGACTTCAGGGCCTGGGCGCACGAAAACCCGCGGCCCTGTCGGGCGGGCAGCAAAGCCGCGTGGCGCTGGCGCGGGTACTGCTGAGGGCGCGGCCGCTGATGCTGCTGGACGAACCCTTCGCCGCCCTCGGTCCCGCGCTGCGGGCCGAGATGCTGGGTCTGGTGCGCGACGTCGCCGCCGAAACAGGCGCGACGGTCCTGATGGTCACGCACGAGCCCCGCGACGCGCTGCGGCTGGGGGGCGAAACGGTGCTGGTCGCCGATGGCATGGCCGCCGCGCCGACCGAGACAGCCGCGCTGTTCGACGCCCCGCCAGAGACGCTGCGGGCGTATCTCGGGGAAGGCTAACGGGCAGGGGCTCTGCCCCCGTCGCGCCATGCGCGACTCCCCCGAGGTATTTGAGAAGAGAAGAAGCGGCTTTGCAGAGAACCGGCGCCTTCCGTCCGGTGTCCACCAAAGCAAAACGCCCGCCGGTGAGGGCGGGCGTTTCGGTGTTTCGTGCGGGCCGGATCACTCGGCAGGCGTGGTGCCGCCCTTCTTGACCGGCTTCCACAGCCGCTTGTTGGTCAGGTACAGCAGCGAGGTCAGCAGGATCAGGAAGATCACGGCGGTGAAGCCGGCCTGCTTGCGGGCCATCATCTTCGGTTCCGCCGCCCACATCAGGAAGGCCGCGACGTCCTGCGCCTCGGCTGCGATGTCATTGGGTGCGCCGTCCTCGAAGTCGACATCCTCTCCGTAAAGCGGCGGGGCCATGCCGATCCAGCCACCCGGGAAGGCGGTGTTCTCGTACAGGGTCACGCCGGCTTCGACTTTCTCCTCGCCGGTGTAGCCGGTCAGGATCGAGGCGATGTACTCGGCGCCGCCCATGCCGTTGACGAACTGGCTGATGCCGGTGCCGTAGGGGCCGTGGAAGCCCGCGCGGCCCTTTGCCATCAGCGACAGGTCGGGCGCGCCGACCGAGGTGTTCGCCGGGAAGTGGTCGGTCGGAGTTGCGGGACGGTAGTCGTCCAGCTCGGCGTCGTAGACCTCGAAGTTCTGGGCCGCATATGCGCGGACCTGATCCTCGGGAAGACCGACACCGCCCTCGTCATGCAGGGTGCGCAGCGGCACGTACTGCAGCCCGTGGCAGGCGGAGCAGACCTCGGTGTAGATCTGCAGGCCGCGTTGCAGCTGGAACTGGTCGTAGGCGCCGAACGGACCCTCGAACGAGAAGGCGTAGTCGGTCGTGTGCCCTTCGGCATGAGACGCATCCGCGTGCTCTTCCTCGGCGGCGTGGCTGTCCTCTTCCCCGTGGTCCTCCTGGGCCCAGCCGGCAAGCGGCGTCAGGCCCAGAAGCGCGGCGAGCGCGGCGGCGGAAAGGGTTTTGGCTTGGATCATCTTCATCGCCTTTCTCACTCGGCCGGTTTCACGTCGCCCGACGCATCGGACTGCGGGTAATGCTCGGCGAAGTCCTCTTCGATGGTCGCGGGACGCGCCAGCGGTTTCTCGATCACGCCGAGCAGGGGCAGGATCACCAGGAAGTAGGCGAACCAGTAGGTGGCCCCGATCAGCGAGATGGTCGAGTAGGGCGGTTCCGCGGGCATCGCGCCGGCCCACATCAGGACGACGAAGTCGATGGCCAGAAGCCAGAACCACCACTTGAACATCGGGCGGTACTTGCCCGAGCGGACCGACGAGGTGTCGAGCCACGGCGCCAGCGCCATGACCGCGATCGCGCCGAACATCGCCAGCACGCCGAAGAACTTGGCGTCGACGATACCGCCGGTGATCCAGCTTGCGAACATCACCACCCAGACGTCGCCGGTGAAGGCGCGCAGGATCGCGTAGAACGGCAGGAAGTACCATTCGGGCACGATGTGGGCGGGCGTCGCGAGCGGGTTCGCCTCGATGTAGTTGTCGGGGTGGCCCAGGTAGTTGGGCATGAAGCCGACGATCGCGAAGAAGACCACCAGGACCATCGCCAGGGCGAACAGGTCCTTGATCACGAAATAGGGCCAGAACGGCAGCGTGTCCTTCTGCGCCTCGGCTTTCGAGGTGCGGCGGACTTCAACACCCGTGGGGTTGTTGTTGCCGGTCGAGTGGAAGGCCCAGATGTGCACGATCACGAGGCCCGCGATGACGAAGGGCAGCAGATAGTGCAGCGAGAAGAAGCGGTTCAGCGTGGCGTTGTCCACGGCCGGTCCGCCCAGCAGCCAGGTCTGGATCGATTCGCCGATGAACGGGATCGCGCCGAACAGGCCGGTGATCACGGTGGCGCCCCAGAACGACATCTGGCCCCACGGCAGCACGTAGCCCATGAAGGCGGTGCCCATCATCAGCAGGTAGATCAGCATGCCGACGATCCACGTCACCTCGCGCGGGGCCTTGTAAGAGCCGTAGTAGAGACCGCGGAAGATGTGGAGGTAGACGGCGAAGAAGAACAGCGAGGCGCCGTTCATGTGAACGTAGCGGATCATGTGACCGCCGTTCACGTTGCGCATGATGTGCTCGATCGACGCGAAGGCGTTGTCGACATGCGGTGTGTAGTGCATCGCCAGAACGATGCCGGTGCCGATCTGCAGCGCAAGGCAGAAGGCGAGGACGATGCCCCAGATCCACATCCAGTTCAGGTTCTTGGGCGTGGGGATCATCAGGGTGTCATAGACGAGCGCGACGACTTTGAGGCGCTTGTCGAGCCACTTCTCGAAGCCGGATTTCGGCTCGTAATGGTCGTGGGGAATTCCGGACATGCTGTTCCTCCCTTATCCGAGCACGATGGTCGTCTCGCCGTCGAAGGCGGCGACCGGGACCGGCAGGTTTTCAGGCGCGGGGCCGCGGCGGATGCGGCCTGCGGCGTCGTAGTGCGAGCCGTGGCAGGGGCAGAACCACCCGCCGAAGTCGCCGGCGCCGTCGCCCAGCGGCACGCAGCCGAGGTGCGTGCAGACGCCCATCATCACAAGCCACTTCTCTTCGCCGTCCAGCGCGCGGTTGGCGTCGGATGCGTCGGCGTCGGCCGCGAGGTTGGCGTTCCGCGCGTTCGAGTCGGGCAGCGACGAGATGTCGACCGAGTTCGCGCTTTCGATTTCGTCCGCGGTGCGGTGCCGGATGAAGACCGGCTTGCCGAGCCATTTGACGGTCAGCTGGGTGCCTTCCGCAACGCCGCTGATGTCGACACGGATCGAGCTGAGCGCCTGAACGTCGGCCGAGGGGTTCATCTGGTTGACGAGCGGCCAGACAGCCGCGCCGACGGTCACCGCACCGGCGCCGGCTGTCGCGTAGTACAGAAAGTCGCGACGCGTGCCTTCGTGGTCTTCTGCGTGGGACACGAGCGTTTCTCCATTCCTGGGCCGGGAGCCCGACCCGCATTACCGATCGAGGCGCGGACGGGCCGCACCTGCATGCCACGTCGTAATAGGCGGAAGCCCCAGACGCGTAAAGCGGCCATTCGCCGATGCATGGGGCGCATTGTCGCGGAACGCCACGGATTTTCCGACTTTCGCGGAAATTCTGTTCCCGACATCCCATATCGCAGAGTTTTGTAGCGATAGGGGTTTGAATTCCGCCGCGCGAAGCGTCACATGCGGAGAAACATCCGGATCGTGGCCGCACTCGGGCCCAAGGTCCGGGACACAGGAGCGAACACGTCATGAAAGCTGTCGGGAAGATCATCGGTGCGGTTGCCATCGCGGCGGGCTTCGGCGCCACGCTGGCGGCGCCGGCTGCGGCCGAAACCGAACTGAGCTTCTACACCGGCTATCAGACCGCGCCGCACAGCCGGGTCGAGGGCACCGATCCCGGCGGCGTGGGGGATTTCAGCTTTCTGTCGACGTGGGAAGGCCGCCCGTTCGAGATGCCGCCTTACTACGGCTTCCGCGCGACCTACTGGCTGGAACGCAATCCGAACCTCGGCTTCGGTCTCGATTTCTCGCACAACAAGGTCTACGCCGACGACGAGACGCTGGCGACCAACGGCTTTGACCGGCTGGAATTCACCGACGGGCTGAACACGATCACCGCGAATGTCTGGTACCGCTGGCCCGGCCAGTGGATGGACGGGCGGCTGACGCCCTATGTCGGCGCCGGCGCAGGTCTTGCGATTCCCCATGTCGATGTCGAGACCTCGGGCGGCAAGACGTTCGAGTATCAGGTGACCGGCACGGCGTTGCAGGCGGTTGCGGGCATCAAGTACAGCTTCACCGAGAACTGGGCGGTGTTCGGCGAGTACAAGGGCACCTACTCGATGAACGAGGCGGACCTTGCCAGCGGCGGCACGCTGCAGACCGACGTGGTGACCAACGCGATCAACGTCGGCGTGTCGTTCAGCTTCTAAGCCGTTTCCCGCGATTCCGGTCCTGGGGATGAAAGGGGGCGCTGCCCCCGTCGCGCCGTGCGCGACTCCCCCGAGGTATTTTCAAAGAGAAGAAGCCACGGCCGGCCGGGTCCCGTTCAGGGCGGGTCAGGCCTCGGGTCGGGTCGCCTGCATGGAGGCGCGGTTCGAGAAGCCTTCGTACCATCCGGCCAGCGCCTCGCGGCCCGTGCGCCATGTGCGGGCGTCGTGGCGGAAGTCGAGGTAGCCAAGCGCGCAGCCGACCGCGATCTGGCCCGCGTCCAGCGGGGCGCCGAGTTGGGGCATCCAGCCGTCGTTCAGGGCATCCAGCGCGCGGGTGACCTTGAACCACTGGCCGTCGACCCATGCAGCCGACCGTTCCTGTTCGGAGCGCCAGCGCGATTCGTAGACCATGAGGATCGCAGCATCCATCAGGCCATCGGCCAGCGCTTCGAGCGTCAGCACCTCCCAGATCCGGTCCTCCGGGTAGAGCCCGGCCCCGAAACGGGTGTCGAGGTAGCGGCAGATCACCCGGCTGTCGAACAGCGGACCGCCATCGTCAGGGAGGAGGCAGGGAATCTTGCCCAGCGGGTTCTCGGTGAAAGGTGCCTCGTCGGCGACCGGGTTTCCGGTTGTCGGGACAAGTTCCACGGCGTCCGACTGCCCGGCTTCGTGCAGCAGCACGCGGACTTTGCGGCAGAAAGGCGAGGGGGTGCTGTCGTACAGTTTCATCATGGCGGCCGAGGTCTCCTGTTCCCTGCCCGAAGTCTTAGGCGGGGAAGGCCCGGCTGTCCAACACTGTGGCGAAACGTACCGCCGGGCGCGGAGATCCGGCCCGGCGGGGCCTTATTGCTGCAGCGATTCCAGGAACATGGCGAGCGAAAGGACACGCCCGCGTGTTTCGAGAACCGCGCTGACGTCACCCTGCATCGTGGTGCCGTGTTCTTCGTCGAACACACGGCCATAGACCGGCATCGGTCCGCCGTGCGCGCGAAGCCCGGTGCGACCGTCGATGATGTGAATCACCTCGAGCATCGGGAACACGCCGTCGTTCGCCTCGGATAGCTTGGTCAGATCCGGGGCGCTTTGGGACATCAACTCGTTAAGCGGGCCGTCGCCCGTGCCGTCGATGCCATGACATGTCGCGCAGTACTGGGCGTAGATGCCCCCGCCAATTCCGGCGTCCTGTGCTTGTGCCTGTGGCCCGCCGAACATGGCGATGGCCGTGAGTGAAACAGCAAGAAGTGTCTGCCGCATGGTCTCCTCCCTAGCAGCGTACTCGCGCGTCTCGGGATCGAGTCTGGGACAGGGCGGGTCAGACCGCCTTGATATAGATCATCTTGAATGTTTGGGCGCCGCGCGACCTCAGTCGGCGGGCGGATGTCGCATCGCGTGGGCGAGCTGCTCGACCTGCTGCCCGATGCCGTCGCGCGCGACCGCTTCGGCGGCGCGCAGGCGGACGGCGTCGTCCTTGTTCTGGCCCAGCTTCCATGTGCCGTCGATGCTTTCGACATGAAGCACGAAGGGGACGATCATCCTCAGCATTCGGTTCAGCGCGTCCGGCGGCATCTTGTCGGTGAGCCACGCGGGCTTGGGCGCCAGCCGGTCCTCGAACTGCGCCGACAGCCGGTCGAGCATCGGGCGCAGGCTGTCCTGCGGCTGCCGCTGCAACCGGCCGCGCAGGTGAACGGCGATGTAGTTCCACGTGGGCACCTGGTCGTCGATGCCGTACCAGTCGGGCGAGATGTAGCTGTCCGGACCCTGCACGGCGAGTGCGGCGGGCAGATCGGTGGCGCAGGCCGCGGTGATCGGGTTCGAGCGGACAAGGTGGAGTTCGGCAGAGCCGCCGTCTTCGGACAGGACGAACGGCACATGCGCCAGCAGCGGCGCGAGTTCGCCGTTGACGGCCAGCGTGCCAAAGCCACGGTCGCGGGCGAAGGCCACGTTCCTGTCGCGGCCCGTCTTCCGGAAGGTCGGGTTCGGATGCATCAGCCCGCGATCAGGCGCGTGCCGTCGACGCCCACGATCCGCGTCGGCACGATGCTGCCCTCGACCTGCGGTTCGGCGAAGGTCACCTCTGTGAACTGCGCGGTCCGGCCCATGTGGGGGTTTTCCATCAGCACCGCATGGTCGCGGCCGATCTGGGCGGCGAGGTGCCGCGTCACGGCGAGGTCGCCGGCGGCGCGCAGGCGGGCCGCACGGTCCTTGATCGCCTTGCCGTTCACCTGCGGCATCCGCGCGGCGGGAGTGCCGGGGCGGGGCGAGTAAGGGAACACGTGCAGCCACGTCAGGTCGCAATCCTCGACCAGACGCAGCGAGTTCTGGAACATCGACTCGGTCTCGGTCGGGAAGCCTGCGATGATGTCGGCGCCGAAGGTCATGTCGGGGCGCAGGCGGCGGGCCTCTTCGCAGAAGCGAATTGCGTCGTCGCGCAGGTGGCGCCGCTTCATCCGCTTCAGGATCATGTCGTCCCCGGCCTGAAGCGACAGGTGCAGGTGCGGCATCAGCCGGGGTTCCTCGGCGATGGCGCGCATCAGGTTGTCGTCGGCCTCGATCGAATCGATGGACGAGATCCGCAGGCGCGGCAGATCCGGCACCAGCTTGAGAATCCGCATCACCAGATCGCCCAGCCGCGGCGCGCCCGGGAGGTCCTGCCCCCACGAGGTCATGTCGACTCCGGTCAGCACGACCTCGTTATAGCCACGCTCGACCAGCCGCTTGATCTGGTCCACCGCCACCCCGGCAGGCACCGAGCGCGAATTGCCGCGCCCGAAGGGGATGATGCAGAAGGTGCAGCGGTGATCGCAGCCGTTCTGGATCTGGACATAGGCGCGGGACCGGGTGCCGAAGCCGTCGATCAGGTGCCCGGCGGTCTCGGTCACCGACATGATGTCGTCGACCTGCACGGGTTCCGTCTGGCCGATCAGGTCGGGCGCCATGCTGGCCCATGTCTGCGGCTGCATCTTCTCGGCGTTGCCGACGACCACGTCGACCTCGTCCATCGCGGCAAAGCTGTCGGGGTCGGTCTGCGCGGCGCAGCCGGTGACGATGACCTTGGCGTTCGGGTTCTCGCGGCGCAGGCGGCGGATTTCCTGCCGGGCCTTGCGGACGGCTTCCGAGGTGACGGCGCAGGTGTTCACCACCACGGCATCCTCGACGCCATGCGCGGCGGCGAGTTCCTTCATCGCCTCGGTCTCGTAGGCGTTCAGGCGGCAGCCGAGGGTGGCGAAGACGGGGGCGCGGCGGTCCATCTACAGCGCCTCGAGAAACGCAGCCGTCAGGTGGCCGGAAAACACGTGGGCGGTCGGCCCGGTCATCCAGACCCCGTCGTGGCGCCAGTCGATGTCGATATCGCCGCCGTCCAGCGTGATGGTCACGTGGCGGCCGGTCAGCCCGCGGCGCGCCGCCGCCACCGCTGTGGCGCAGGAGGACGAGCCAGAGGCCAGCGTTACGCCCGCGCCGCGTTCCCACACCCGCATGCGCAAGTGGTCGGGGCCGATCAGGTGAGCGAACTGGACGTTCGTGCGCTGAGGGAAGAACGGGTGATGTTCGATCTCGGGGCCGCGGGCCTCCAGGTCGATCTCTTCCGCGTCCTCCACGAAGAAGGTGCAATGCGGGTTGCCCATGCCGGTCGCGACCGGCGCGCCGGGCATCGGAAGATCCAGCGTGTCCATCTCGGACACCAGCGGGATTTCGGACCAGTCCAGCAGCGGCGCGCCCATGTTCACGCGGGTCAGGCCGTTGCCGGCGTCCTCGGCGGTCAGCAGGCCGCGCTCGGTGCGCAGGGTCAGGTCGGCGCGGCCGGTGTCGTCCATCAGGAAGCGGGCGATGCAGCGGGTGGCGTTGCCGCAGGCCCCGGCGACGGAGCCGTCCGCGTTGAAGAAGGTCAGCCGCGCATCCGCCTCGGAATCGGTTTCGATGGTCGCCAGCTGGTCGAATCCGACGCCCATGTGCCGGTCGCCAAGCGCCCGCGCCAGCGCTTCGGACACGACGGCACCGCCCGCGCGGCGGTCGATCACCACGAAGTCGTTCCCGAGGCCATGCATTTTCATGAAGGCCAGCCCGTTATGATGCCCGTTGTCGCGCATGGCGGCGCATATATCCCCGCAACGATTACGAATCCAGAGGTCGTAACGTTACGTGTGCTTTTTGGCCTTGACCGGGGTTGGAGGGTTTCTTAGAGAGGCGCCTCGAGTGGGCCGTTAGCTCAGTTGGTAGAGCAACTGACTTTTAATCAGTGGGTCGCAGGTTCGAATCCTGCACGGCTCACCACTGAACCTCCGGACAGACGACGGACAGCCGTTCCCCTGCGAATCGCGTTCATGCGCGAGCGTCGGGTCGGGGCCGCGGTACAAAGCCGGACATTCCAACGATTCCCCTGCCTTGCGCCCCGTCGTGGGACCTGCTTGCGTGTCGCGCTATATCGACAACATGATTGTCATTAACGCGCGGCTTTGCGCGTTCGAGAAATGCGGGCGAGGGCAGGCACCGAATGCTGGATGGCGACAAGATCTTGATCGAGGGCAGGGCCCTCATCGCCTGTCCTCAGTGCGACATGCTGCACTTCGAGCCGGACATCCCGGAAGACCACACCGCGACCTGCATCCGCTGCGGTCAGGTGCTGGCGGCGCCTCGGACCAACGCGTATCTCCGGGTGCTGTCGCTGGCGACGACGGCGGTGATCCTGATGGTCGGCGCGGTCTTCTTTCCGTTCATCGAGCTGGAAGCCGCGGGGCTGCACAACACCACCTCGGTGATCGACGCGATCCTTGCCTTCTCGACCGGGCTGATGCTGCCCCTGTCCTTCGCGGTGGCGATGCTGATCGTGCTGATCCCGGTGACCCGGTTCGCCGCCATCATCTATACCGTCTGGCCGCTCGTGCGGAACCGGAAGCCCTTTGCCGGTGCGTCCGAGGCGTTCCGGCTTGCGGAATTCCTGCGCCCGTGGTCGATGGCCGAGATCTTCATCGTCGGCGTCTCGGTGGCGCTGGTGAAAGTCGCGGGGCTGGCGACGGTCAGCTTCGGCCCGGCATTCTGGGCATTCGCGGGACTGGTGGTCGTCACCGTCCTTCAGGACAACTCCATGTGCCGGTACACGATATGGAAATCTCTGGAACAGAACCGCGCCTGAGCACGGCCCGCGCGCAGGGGCTTATCGCCTGCCAGCGCTGCGGGCTGGTGCATCCTGCGGGTACAGAGCACTGCAGCCGCTGTGGCGGCCCGGTGCGCAGCCGGGACCCGCATTCGCTGCAGCGGGTCTGGGCGTGGCTGTTCGCTGGCATCGTCGTCTACATCCCGGCGAACATCTATCCGATGCTGCGCACCGCGACGCTGCTGGACAAGGAGGAAAGCACCATCGTCGGCGGCGCGATCGAGCTGTTCCATCACGGGTCCTACATGGTGGCGACCGTCGTGTTCGTCGCCAGCATCCTGATCCCGATCGGCAAGTTCATCGCCATCGCCTATCTTGCGCTGGGCGTGCGGAAAGCGGTGGTCATGAACGCCCATCAGCGTCACAAGCTGTTCGAGGTGGTCGAATTCATCGGCCGCTGGTCGATGATCGACGTCTTCGTGGTGGCTATCCTGTCCGCACTTGTCCAGCTTGGATCCGTAGCTATCATCAATCCGGGCATCGCGGCCGTCAGTTTCGCGCTGTCGGTTGCGTTTACGATGTTGTCTGCACAAAGCCTTGATCCGCGATTGATCTGGGACGCGGACGAGGAGTTCAAATGAGCGATCCGAAAACGGATCCGACACCCGGTGCGACTCCGGCAGAGCCCAATGTCCGGCGCCGGTCGCGCGGGCTGCTTTCGCGGCTTTCGTTCGTCTGGCTGGTGCCCCTGCTGGCGCTGGCGGTCTCGCTTGCCGTGGCGTGGCAAAGCTATTCCGAGCGCGGCATCCTGATCGAGATCGGGTTTGAAAACGCCTCTGGCATCGGGGCCGACCGGACCGAACTGCGCTATCGCGACGTCGTCGTTGGTGCGGTGGAAGAGGTTTCCTTCTCTGAAGACCTCGGAGAGGTCATCGTGGCCGTACGGGTGGACCGGCGGCTGGCCCCCTATCTGGACGACGATGCAGAGTTCTGGGTTGTCCAGCCCGAGGTCTCGGTGCGCGGGATCAGTGGGCTCGATACCGTTCTGTCGGGGGTCTACATCGAAGGCAGCTGGGACAGCGAGGCGGGCGAGGCCCAGACCCGGTTCACCGGGCTGGAAGAAGCGCCGTTGGTCGACCCGACCCGTCCCGGCACGCCGATCGAACTGCGGGCGCGAGACGGCAATTCCATCGCGAACGGTGCGCCGGTGCTTTACAAGGGCATCCCCGTGGGCGAGGTCGAACGCCCCGAACTGGCGCCGAACGGCGAGGGCGTGGTGATCCGCGCCTTCATCGACGCGCCCTATGACCGGCTGCTGTCGTCCAACACGCGGTTCTGGGACATCTCAGGGGTGTCCGTCTCGCTGGGGCCGGGCGGCGTGTCGCTGGACTTCTCGTCGCTTGCGTCCCTTGTCGAGGGCGGTGTCAGCTTCGATACGCTGGTGTCGGGCGGCGACCCGATCGAGCCGGGCCAGGTGTACCAATTGTTCCCGAACGAGGAGGCCGCGCAGTCCAGCCTGCTGACCGACGGCACCGCAGAGACGCTGGAACTGCTTGCCGTGTTCGACGGGGTGGTCAGCGGCCTGTCCGAAGGGACCGCGGTGCGGTTCCAGGGCGTGCCGGTGGGCGAGGTGACCGGGGTTGCGATGGTCGCCGAGGATTTCGAAGACCGCAAAGTGGTTCGCCTGAACGCGACGCTTGCGGTGTCGCCAGCGCGGCTTGGGCTTGGGGACGAGGCGACGACCGAAGAAGCGCTGGCGCTGCTGGACGACTACGTCGTGCAGGGGCTGCGCGCCCGGCTTGCATCGGCCAGCATCCTGTCTAACCAGCTTGTCGTCGAACTGATCGAGATACCTGACGCCGATCCGGCTTGGATCGTGAACCGGCAGGGCCGGCCCCCGGAACTGCCGACCGCGGATTCGGATTTCGCCGACCTGAACGCCACCGCGCAGGGCGTGTTCGAGCGGATCAACGACCTGCCGATCGAAGAGGTCCTCGCGTCGGCGCAGACGATGCTGGATTCGGTGACCGATCTCGTGAATTCGGACGATACCCGCGCCGTGCTGCCGGGCGTGACGCAGACGCTGGACGACATGCGCTCTGTCGTGCCCGAAGTGAACGAAACGCTTGAGACCGTGCGCGGGGCGGTGCCGGACCTCGAGTCGACGCTGGAGGAAGCACGTGCCATGCTGGACGAGGCGCGGCAGGTGGTGGCGGACATTCGCGAGGCCGGCATTTCCGAGTCGATCGACGGCGCGCTTGATTCCGCGGTTGCCGCGGCCGAGTCGGTGCAGGACGCCGCCGCCGGGCTGCCGCCGCTGGTGGCGCGTCTCGATTCGCTGGTGTTGCGCGCGGAAGCCACGCTAAGCACGTTCGGCGACGGCTCGCGGCTGGTGACCAGTACACTCTCGACGCTGCGAAGCATCAGCGAAGCGGCGGACTCGCTGCGCAACCTTGCGCGCACGCTGCAACGGAACCCGAACTCGATCATTCTGGGACGGTGACATGAAGACCCGAGCTATTGCGACCCTGATCACGGCCCTGACCCTTGCCGCCTGCGGCGAAGGCGGCCCGCGCTATCTTGTGGACTCGCCGCCGTCGAACCTTCGGGTGCGCGCCGCGGTGTCGACCCTGCTGGTGCGGACCGTGTCGCTGCCGACCTACGCGGCGGACGAAGAGATCGCGTTTCAGGACAAGAACGGCGTGGTGAAGACGTCGAACTCGGGCCTGTGGGCGGACGACCCTGAACGGGCGACGACGCTGACGGTGACGCGGCATCTGAACGCGATGACCTCGGCCAAGGTCGCGCCAGAGCCGTGGCCGCTTCCCGCGCCGCCGGATGGTGTCGTGGACGTGCGGATCGAGAACTTCATCGCCACCAATCAGGGCACGTTCCGGATCGCGGGTCAGTATTTCATCGGCTCGGAAGAACCGCCGCTGGAGGACAACTTCGACAACCCCGACTACCAGCCCAAATCGCTGCCCGCTCCGCTGCCGGACCGGGTGGGTGTCTTCGATATCGCCGTGGCGCTGGACGGGACCGGCCCTGCCGCCATCGCCAACGCGCAGGCCGCGGCGCTGACGCGATTGTCGGAACAGATCGCACGGGACCTTGTGCGGTGACGAATGAACGGGCGCGCGGCTTGGGTCGGGCGCCCGTTGACTTTAAGGGAAGCTGAAATAGATGAGAATGGTTCGCAATTCGTTTGACACTTGAGAATGATTTGCATTAACACGACTCGCGAACCTGACGCAGACTGGAGAACTCAATGCGCGCCCTGACGACCAACCTTCTTGCTGCGGCTGCGGCTGCCGCGCTTGCGCTGGCGGCGCCCGCCGCTTACGCCCGCGATGGCGAACCGATGAAGGTCGTGACCACTTTCACCGTGCTGGCCGACATGGCTCAGAACGTGGCCGGAGACGCCGCCGAGGTGGTTTCCGTCACCAAGCCGGGGGCAGAGATCCACGGCTACGAACCGACGCCCCGCGATATCGTCCGTGCCCACGATGCCGACCTGATCCTGTGGAATGGCCTGAACCTGGAACTGTGGTTCGAACAGTTCCTCGCCAACCTCGGAGACGTCCCCTCGGTCACGCTGACCGAAGGCATCGACGCGATCCCGATCGCATCGGGCGCCTACGAAGGGCAGTCGAACCCGCACGCATGGATGGGGCTCGACAACGCGATGGTCTACATCGACAACATCGTCGCCGCTTTCTCGGAGCAGGATCCCGACAATGCCGAGATCTACGCGGCGAATGGCGAAGCCTACAAATCCCAGATCCGCGAGACTATCGAGCCTTTGCGTGACCGCATCGCCGAGATCCCCGAGGGCCAGCGCTGGCTTGTGACCTGTGAAGGCGCATTCTCGTACCTCGCCCGCGACTTCGGCATGCAAGAGCTGTATCTCTGGCCGATGAACGCCGACCAGACCGGCACGCCGCAACAGGTGCGTGCCGTGATCGACGGGGTGCGGGAACACGACGTGCCCGTGGTCTTCTGCGAAAGCACCGTCAACACCGCCCCGGCCGAGCAGGTCGCGCGCGAAACCGGCGCTGCTTACGGCGGGGTTCTGTATGTCGACTCGCTGTCCGAGGCTGACGGCCCGGTGCCGACCTACCTCGACCTGCTGCGCGTGACCTCGGAAACCGTTGCGGAAGGGCTCGTGCCGACCACGAACTGATTGCGGTGCGACGACAAGACCTGCCCTGCGGCTTTCCGGGCCGCAGGGCCATGCTATTCTAAGGAAAGATGCAGGGACACCTGCCGAAAGGACATCCGATGCTCGACACCAGCCCGGCACTCGACGCACTCACGACGGAAGACGGTCCCGGCGGCGGCATCCTGGCACGAGACGTGACCGTCACCTATCGCAACGGGCATACCGCGCTGCACAACGCCAGCTTCCAGATCCCGCGCGGCACGGTCACGGCGCTGGTGGGGGTCAACGGCGCGGGCAAGTCGACCCTGTTCAAGGCGATCATGGGCTTCGTCCCGGCCGCCGCTGGCGAGATCCGATTGCTGGGCCGCACCGTGAAGCAGGCGCTGCGCGAGAATCTCGTCGCCTATGTGCCGCAAGCGGAAGAGGTCGACTGGGGCTTCCCCGTGCTGGTCGAGGACGTGGTGATGATGGGCCGCTACGGCCACATGGGGTTCCTGCGCCGCCCACGCGCGGCGGATCACGAGGCCGTGGATGCCGCGTTGAAGCGGGTGAACATGCAGGACTACCGCCACCGCCAGATCGGCGAACTGTCCGGCGGCCAGCGCAAGCGCGTGTTCCTTGCACGGGCGCTGGCGCAAGAGGGGCAGGTGATCCTGCTGGACGAGCCCTTTACCGGCGTCGACGTGAAGACCGAAGAGCAGATCGTCGCCCTGCTGCGCGAATTGAAGGACGAGGGCCGGGTGATGCTGGTCTCGACCCACAACCTTGGTTCGGTGCCCGAGTTCTGCGACCGTACCGTTCTGGTGAAGGGGACGGTCCTAGCCCACGGCCCGACCGAGACGACCTTTACCCGCGAGAACCTTGAGCTGGCCTTCGGCGGTGTGCTGCGCCACTTCACGCTGGGCGGTGCCGACCTGCACGACGACCACGACGACGACCCGCGCGAACTGACGATCTTCACCGACGACGAACGGCCGCTGGTTCACTATGGCGACCGGACGCGGGTGCGCGGAGACGACTCGTGATGGAACTGCTGCTGCAGCCGTTCACCTATGGCTACATGACCAACGCCATGTGGGTTTCGGCGCTGGTCGGCGGGGTCTGCGCCTTTTTGTCGGCCTACCTGATGCTGAAAGGCTGGTCGCTGATCGGCGACGCGCTTTCGCATTCGGTCGTTCCGGGGGTGGCGGGGGCCTATATCCTCGGCCTGCCTTTCGCGCTGGGCGCGTTCATCGCGGGCGGGCTGGCGGCGGGGGCGATGCTGTTCCTCAGCGACCGGTCGGGGCTGAAGGTCGACGTGATCATCGGGCTGATCTTCACCTCGTTCTTCGGGCTGGGCCTGTTCCTTGTCTCGATCAATCCGATGTCGGTGTCGATCCAGACCATAACGATGGGCAACATCCTTGCCATCACGCCCGAGGACACGCTGCAACTGGCGATCATCGGCTTCGTGTCGCTGGCGATCCTGCTGGCGAAGTGGAAGGACCTGATGGTCACCTTCTTCGACGAGAACCACGCCAAATCCATCGGATTGCGCCCGGGCCTGCTGAAGGCGGTGTTCTTCGTGCTGTTGTCGGCGGCGGTGGTGGCCGCGATGCAGACGGTCGGGGCCTTTCTTGTCATCGCGATGGTGGTGACACCTGGCGCGACGGCGTACCTGCTGTGCGACCGCTTCCCGCGCCTGATCCTGCTGTCGGTCGCAATCGGCACGCTGACCAGTTTCGTGGGCGCCTACATCAGCTATTTCCTCGACGGCGCCACCGGCGGCGTCATCGTGGCGCTGCAGACGGCGTTGTTCCTTGCAGCCTTCGTCTTCGCGCCGAAACACGGCCTGCTGGCGACCCGCCGGCTTGCGGCAGAGGCGCTTGAGCCGACTGCGCCCGTCGCCAAACCGGAGCCTGCGGAATGACCCTCGACACCCTGCTGCTGCCGTTCCAGTTCCCGTTCATGCAGAACGCGTTCCTGATCGCCGCCATCGTCGCGGTGCCGACGGCGCTGCTGTCTTGCTTTCTTGTCCTCAAGGGCTGGGCGCTGATGGGCGACGCGATCAGCCATGCGATCCTGCCGGGTATCGTGTTGGCGTGGATCACCGGTATTCCCCTGATCATCGGCGCTTTCGCGGCGGGCATGACCTGCGCGGTCGCCACCGGCTATCTGTCAGAGAACAGCCGTGTGAAGCAGGACACCGTCATGGGTGTCGTGTTCTCTGGCATGTTCGGCGTTGGGCTGATCCTTTACACCTCGATCCACACCAACCAGCACCTCGATCACGTTCTGTACGGCAACATGCTTGGCGTAGGGCCGCAGGACCTGTGGACCGCCGGGCTGATCTCGCTTGGCGTGACGGCGGTGCTGCTGCTGAAATGGAAGGACCTGCTGCTGCATTCCTTCGACCCGGCGCAGGCGCAGGCCAGCGGGCTTCGGGTGAACCTGCTGCACTATGGCCTGCTGACGATCCTGTCGCTGACCATCGTCGCGACGCTTACCTCGACCGGCCTGATTCTCGCAGTCGGCCTGCTGATCGCGCCGGGGGCCATCGCATTCCTGCTGGTCCGCAGTTTCGGACGGATGCTGGTCACCGCCGTCGCCGTCTGTCTGATCGCTATGCTGGGCGGCGCCTATCTTAGCTTCTTCCTCGACAGCGCCCCGGCGCCGACCGTCATCCTGCTGCTGTCGGCCATGTTCCTGCTGGCCTTCATGCGTCGCGTCCGGATGACGCGGCTTGCTTCGATGAAGCGGATCGAAGCCAAAAGCTGACGCGGTCCGAAAGACACACCCCCGACGGCACGTTGAGATTTCTTCTCTTGTGCCCCCGCCTATATGTTGACACCACTCTGGCCGTCGGCCCAATATGGTGTTGCTTTGGTGCTCGCGGGGTGACTCGCGGGTGAAAAGGGAAACCGGTGCAAATCCGGTACTGCCCCCGCAACTGTCAGCGGCGAGCCAAGGCCCGAAACCACTGGTGTCAGGCAACACCGGGAAGGCGGGTCAAGGCGTCCGAGCCGCGGAGTCAGGAGACCTGCCAAGGCGACAAAAAACGACGACCGCGGCGGAGGGCCCGGGTGCGTAGGCAGGCGCGAAGCGCCCGCTTTCGTGTCCCCTTCGGTTCGCACCAAACAGACCAGAAGGGACAGAGCAGATGACCATCACCGTGTATTCCAAACCCGCCTGCGTGCAGTGCACCGCCACCACCCGCGCTCTCGAGGCCCGCGGCATCGATTTCGACATCGTAGACCTGACCGAGGACGCCGATGCGATGGAGATGGTGCAGGGTCTTGGCTATCGGCAGGCGCCCGTCGTCGTCGCGGGCGAGGATCACTGGGCCGGTTTCCGTCCCGACATGATCGGCCGGCTGTCCTGAAGACATGCCCGGGCTCGTCTACTATTCCTCGCGCTCCGGGAACACGGCGCGGCTGATCGAACGCCTTGGGCTGCCCGCAGCCCGCGTTCCGGTCAGCCCGTCCGACCCGATGCCGGTGGTCGACGCGCCCTTTGTCCTGATCTGCCCGACCTATGCCGACGGCGAGGGCCGGGGCGCGGTTCCGAAGCAGGTGATCCGCCTGCTGAACGACTCCGCGACCCGGGCCCTGCTGCGCGGCGTGATCGCGGGCGGCAACCGCAACTTCGGCGCCACCTTCGCCCGCGCGGGTGACGTGATCGCCGCGAAATGCGGCGTTCCGGTGCTTTACCGCTTCGAGCTTGCCGGGACCGACACCGATATTGCCCGCATCCGGTCCGGACTGGACCGGATGGGGGACAGCCTCCGCCCCGCCGCCTGACGGCGCGGGCGTCTCCTCCTTATCTACCGTTTTACCACCAAGGACCGTCATGACCGATTTCCGCCCTCCGTTCCGTGCCGACCACGTCGGCAGCCTGCTGCGCCCCGCACCCGTCGCCGCCGCGCGCAAGGCCGGCGTAAAGGGAGCCGAGCTGAAGCAGATCGAAGACAGCGAGATCCCCGCGCTGATCAAGATGCAGGAAGACGTGGGCCTGAAGGTCGTCACCGATGGCGAGGCGCGCCGCGCCTTCTGGCACTATGACTTCATGGACGGTCTGACCGGCCTCGACATCATCGAGACCGGCGGCGATGCGCTGGGCTTCAAGGGCGCCACCGTCAGCCTTGCGCCGACCATCGACAAGGCGCTGGATTTCCCCGCCGACCATCCGATGCTGGACCACTTCAAGTTCGTGGCCGCCAACACCAAGGTCTGCCCGAAGATCTCGATCCCCGGCCCGTCGGCGGTGCATTTCCGCGTGACGCCGGACCACAACCACCATGCGCCTTACGCCGATCAGGACCTGTTCACCGCCGACATCGCGGCAGCCTACAAGAAGGCCGTGCAGGCATTCTATGACGCTGGCTGCCGCTATCTGCAGCTGGACGACATCTTCTTCGCCTACCTCGGCGACGAGAAGCAGCGAGAGATCCGCCGCTCGATGGGGCAGGACCCCGACTGGATGATCCAGCGCTACGCGTGGATGCTGGAAGAGGCGATCAAGGACCGTCCGGAAGACATGGTGATCGGCATGCACATGTGCCGCGGCAACTTCCAGTCGACCTTCGTGGCGACGGGCGGCTACGACGCCGCGGCCGATGCGATCTTCAACCACACCAGCGTCGATGTGTATTTCATGGAGTACGACAGCGAGCGTGCCGGCGGGCTGGAACCCCTTGGCCTGCTGCCCAAGGGCACCAAGCGCGTCATGCCGGGTTTCATCACGACGAAGACCCCGGAGCTCGAGAACATCGACGACATCAAGCGGCAGCTTGAAGCCGCCTCGAAATTCGTGGACATGGACCAGCTTGGGATCGCGCCTCAGTGCGGATTCGCCTCTACCGAGGAAGGCAACAAGGTCACCGAGGACGATCAGCGCCGCAAGCTGGAGCTGGTCGTGAAAGTCGCCCAGGACGTCTGGGGCGAAGCCTGACACAACACCGGGCCCGGACCGTTCCGGGCCCGTCATCGTTCAACGAGGACCGATCATGCTGGACAACGCCGCGACCGCTTCGCTTGACTACCACGCGCTGAACGCGATGCTGAACCTCTACGACACCGAGGGCCGCATCCAGTTCGAAGCCGACCGCATGGCGGCGCGGCAGTACTTCCTGCAACACGTCAACCAGAACACCGTGTTCTTCCACTCGCTGGACGAGAAGCTGGGGTATCTGGTGGACGAGGGCTATTACGAGCCCGAGGTGCTGGACCAGTATTCCAAGAACTTCCAGCGCGCGATCTGGGACGCCGCCTATGCCCGCAAGTTCCGGTTCCCGACCTTCCTTGGCGCGTTCAAGTACTACACCTCGTACACGCTGAAGACGCGGGACGGGAAACGCTTCCTTGAGCGCTACGAAGACCGCGTGGTGATGAACGCGCTCACGCTGGCTCGCGGCGACGAGAAGCTGGCGATGCGGCTGATGGAGGAAATCCTCGACGGCCGCTTCCAGCCCGCGACCCCGACCTTTCTGAACGCCGGCAAAAAGGCGCGGGGCGAGTTCGTGTCGTGCTTCCTGCTGCGGCTGGAAGACAACATGGAAAGCATCGGACGCGGCATCAACTCGGCGCTGCAGCTGTCCAAGCGCGGCGGCGGCGTGGCCCTGATGCTGACCAACATTCGCGAGCATGGCGCCCCCATCAAGGGGATCGAGAACCAGTCGTCGGGCGTCATCCCGGTGATGAAGCTGCTGGAGGATTCCTTCAGCTACGCCAACCAGCTTGGGGCCCGTCAGGGCGCTGGCGCGGTCTACCTCAACGCCCACCACCCCGACATCCTGCGCTTCCTCGACACCAAGCGCGAGAACGCGGACGAGAAGATCCGCATCAAGACCCTGTCGCTTGGCGTGGTGATCCCGGACGTGACCTTCGAGCTGGCGAAGAAGAACGAGGATATGTACCTGTTCTCGCCGCACGACGTCGAAAAGGTCTACGGCAAGCCCTTCTCGGATATCTCGGTGACCGAGAAATACGCCGAGATGGTCGACAACCCGAAGATCCGCAAGAAAAAGATCAACGCGCGCGCCTTCTTCCAGACGATCGCCGAGATCCAGTTCGAAAGCGGTTATCCCTACATCATGTTCGAGGACACGGTGAACAAGGCGAACCCCATCGCGGGCCGCATCGCCATGTCGAACCTGTGTTCCGAGATCCTGCAGGTGAACGAGGCGTCCGAGTTCAACGACGACCTGTCGTACTCGGCGATGGGCACGGACATCTCGTGCAACCTCGGCTCGATGAACATCGCCCGCGCGATGGATGGCGGCGACCTTGGCGCGTCCGTCGAAACCGCGATCCGCGCGCTGAACGCGGTGTCCGAGATGTCGGCCATCGACTCGGTGCCGTCGATCCGCAAGGGCAACGACGAAAGCCACGCCATCGGGCTGGGGCAGATGAACCTGCACGGCTATCTGGCGCGGGAACGGATCCATTACGGCAGCGCGGAAGGGGTGGATTTCACCAACATCTACTTCTGCACCGTGCTGTACCACGCCTTGCGGGCGTCGAATGCGCTGGCGAAGGAAAAAGGTCAAAAGTTCAAAGGCTTCGAGACCTCGACCTATGCCGATGGAAGCTTCTTCGCTGACTATGTCGAGCAGGACTGGCTGCCTGAAACCGACCGCGTGAAAGAGCTGTTCGAGACCGCCGGCGTGACTGTTCCGACCCGCGACGACTGGGCCGCCCTGCGCGACGCGGTGATGGAACACGGGATCTACAACCGTAACCTTCAGGCCGTGCCGCCGACCGGGTCGATCAGCTATATCAACTACGCCACCTCCTCGATCCATCCGATCACGGCGAAGGTCGAGATCCGGAAAGAGGGCAAGATCGGCCGGGTCTATTACCCCGCGCCGTTCATGACGAACGAGAACCTGGAATACTATCGCGATGCCTATGAGATCGGGCCGGAAGCGATCATCGACACCTACGCCGCCGCCACCCGGCACGTGGATCAGGGCCTGTCGCTGACCCTGTTCTTCCCCGCCGAGGCCACCACCCGCGATATCAACCGCGCCCAGATCTATGCGTGGAAGAAGGGGATCAAGACGATCTACTACATCCGCCTGCGGCAGGCCGCGCTGGAAGGCACCGAGGTGGAAGGCTGCGTGTCCTGCACGCTGTGATTTTGGGGGGTGTGATGTGGAAATTCGGACGGTGCGCATGAATGCGCACCCTACCATGGACCAATGCGCTGCCACCCGTGGGCCGCGAATCCATGCGCAACACCCAACCCGGATCAATGCATCGCCCACCCGTAGGGTGCGCATTCATGCGCACCCTACGCACTCCTCCGAACCCGAAGGACCGACCCGATGAAAGACATGCACCACACCCGACCCGTCCCGCGCGCGATCAACTGGAACCGGCTGCAGGACGACAAGGACCTTGAGATCTGGAACCGCCTGACGGTGAACTTCTGGCTGCCCGAGAAGGTGCCGCTGTCGAACGACATCCAAAGTTGGTCGCAGCTGACCGAGGAAGAGCAGACCCTGACGATCCGCGTCTTCACCGGGCTGACCCTGCTGGACACGATCCAGAACACCGTCGGCGCGCCGTCGCTGATGCCCGACGCGGTGACCCCGCACGAGGAAGCCGTGCTGACCAACATCGCCTTCATGGAAGCGGTGCACGCGCGGTCCTATTCCTCGGTCTTCTCGACCCTGTGCCAGACCTCCGAGGTCGACGAGGCGTTCCGCTGGTCCGCCGAGAACGAGCACCTGCAGGCCAAGTCTCGCCTGATCCTTGATGAATACGACGCGACCTCGAACCCGCTGAAGAAGAAGATCGCCAGCGTGTTCCTGGAGTCGTTCCTGTTCTACTCGGGCTTCTACCTGCCGATGCACTGGTCCAGCCGGGCGCGTCTGACCAACACCGCCGACCTGATCCGCCTGATCATCCGCGACGAGGCGATCCACGGCTATTACATCGGCTACAAGTTCCAGCGCGGGATGGAGCGGCTGGCCGAAGCCGAGCGGCAAGAGCTGAAGGACTTCGCCTTCGCGCTGCTGTTCGACCTCTACGACATCGAGGCGCGCTATACCGAGTCGCTTTACGACCCGCTGGGGCTGACCGAGGACGTGAAGCACTTCCTGCACTACAACGCCAACAAGGCGCTGCAGAACCTTGGCTTTGAATCGCTGTTCCCTGACGAGGCGACCCGCGTGAACCCGGCGATCATGGCCGCGCTTTCGCCCGGCTCGGACGAGAACCACGACTTCTTCTCGGGCTCGGGGTCGAGCTATGTCATCGGCAAGACCGTGGCGACGGAAGACGACGACTGGGATTTCTGACCCCCGAAACGAACACAGCGGCCGCCTTGGCGACCGCTGCATCCGGGATGAGTCAAACAGGTGCTCACGGGACAGAGAGAGCCGGTTTGACGGGACGACTGGTTACTTGCCGGTGCACTTCAAGACGACGCCGGCGGTACGGAACAAGATGTCGAGGTCCAGCTTCAGGGACAGCTGGGCATTGTATTCGTTGTCAAAGCGGGCGCGGCCGGCAAAGCTGCATTCGTTGCGGTCAGAGACCTGCCAAGCGCCGGTGATGCCGGGGCGCAGGTCGTAATAGGCCTTGCCCGGGTAGATTTCCTGCTGCTCGACCATCATCGGACGCGGGCCGACCACCGACATGTCACCGGTCAGCACGTTCCACAGCTGCGGCAGCTCATCAAGCGAGCTGCGGCGCAGGAAGTGACCGACGCGGGTGATGCGGGGATCGTTGTCGAGCTTCTGCTTGTCGTCCCACTCGCGGCGCGCCTCGGGGTTGGAGGCCAGATAGGCGGCCAGCTGTTCGTCGGCGTCCGTCACCATCGAGCGGATCTTTACCAGCCAGAAGGTCCGGCCATGCCGGCCGACGCGGGGCTGGAAGTAGAACGGGTTGTGTCCGTCAAGCGCGGTCAGCAAAGCGGCGACAGCGATGAGAATCAGCGCCATCGGTGCGACCAGCAGGACGAAGAGGATATCGAGGGCACGCTTGCCGAACGAGCGGTACAGGCCACCAGCCGGACCGCGGGTGTCGCGGGCCTGGAAATCGACCGCCGGATGCGCCTTGATGGGCGCACCCGAACGGCCCGCATCTGAAAAATGGATCGTCAAAACAGTCACCCCTCGGCGATTACCGCAAACTTCAGCAGTGATTCAAAAGCGTCCGTCCGATCCAAATGTTGCAGCAGCCGGATCCGGCGGATGTGTACCCAACACCACTTGTTAACCACGAGACGGAACATACGCCGGCTCGTTGCTGAGTAAACAGAATCGCCAAAAGCGAGGTCGGGAGAGGGGTGTCCGCAACTTGCGCGATAACGGAGGGAGGGTGCTGTGCAGCTTCAGAAAAGCGCAACAAATCAAGAGCTTAAATGTCTTGATCGGCGGAATGCACGTTTAAGGAGAGTGTAGCTCAGCGCGCGGTCCTGTACAAAGGTATAGGAAAATGCACCGTGGGTAATCCGTTCGGATCAGAGACAACCTGAAGGCTTCGCCCCGATTGTTCTCATAATGAGGTCAATTGCCTGAAGTGTGGCTTCGCCTTGCCACAATCGCGCCACGGTTGATGTCGCGCGGCCGATTCTCTTCCCGTCGGGCAGGAATGTGCCAAAACCCGGTCATCCCCGGTCAAGGCTTCGTCGGTCGCGCCTGTCGGTATCTCTGGCCGCATTGGCCAGAGCCGCCGTAAAGAACCCCGTTGCGCCTCCCACGATATAGGCGACCGCAATCCAGAAGATGCCGCTCATGTCCCGTCCGTCCACTTTGTCCCTGTCGTCGTCCCACGACAGACGCAGAATGCTTGTCAGGAGCCTATTGGTCATCAAGACTCACTGAATAACATTTATAAATACATTATTGTTGCCATTTGGCACACAATTATATTTTGGCCCCTGAATCCGGCGCCCGATCCGTTCGTTTTGTGCTGGCTTACGAGTGGCGATGCTTGGGGTGCGGAACAAAAGGCACGACGGTTCCGGAAAGGTCCGGTTCGGCCTGCGCCGGCCGCTCGTCGGCAAGGGTCCGTACGATGCCCGATAGTTCGGACGCGACAGTTTCGTTCCGGTCCATCACCGATATGCACCCGGGCTCGGACGCCGAGGCGAGCGCGGCAAGATCCAAGACAAGGTCCAGCGCTCTGCGGACCGGTGTGCGTGTCTGGTGCTCGGCCCATTCTGCGGGGCACAGCTGCATCGACAGAAGAAAGCCGCCGGTCCAAAGTTCCCAGGTCGGTTCACCCGGAACCGGCTCGCGGCTTAGCACCGCTTCGTACATCCCCGGGTTGTCCGCAAGCGCGGCGGCGACGCGGTCGTGATGGCCGACAACGGCCTGCGTCGCGGCGCGCTGAAGCTCGGCGCTTTCGAAGGAAGGCAGGAAGGCGTCGCCCCAGACCCAGGGCAGCCAGTCACGCGCGGCGATCTCGACGGGACCGACGGCCAGACCGGCGATGAACCCGTCCAGCTTGGACAGCGTCATCGCCTCGTTCTCCCACGGAACACGCCGCAGCAGACCCGACAATCGGTCGAGTATCTCGCTGGAGTGAAGCTCTTTGGGCGCCATGGTCGAGGCATCCGGGAAAAATGGCTAAGTGGCTTACGCAGCGTAACCTGAGCGCGCTGCCTGACGTCAAGAACCCTTTGGCGTTTCAGAATGCAAGTTAGTTTGTAGAATTACTAATGATTATTTCGAAACCGGAAATTCTGCCTAGCCCGCGACATGCGCCAGCAGCAGGCAGCTTTCACTGTTCCTGACGCCCGGAATCTCGCGGATTTCCCGCAGCACGCGGTCGAAGGCGGCAAGGCTGTCGAACCGCAACTCGGCCACAAGGTCCCAGCTTCCGTTGGTGGCGTAGACATCCGTCACCTCTGGCACCCGCCGCAGCGCATGGATCACCGACCGCGACATGCTGCCCTGTAGCTCGATCAGGGAAATCGCCCGCATCTCGTCCCCGGCGTCGGCATCCGTCTCGATGGTGAAGCGGCGTATGCGTCCATTGGCGATCAAAGCATCCAGCCGCGCCTTGGCCGTGGTGCGCGAAATCCCGACCCGCAGCGCCAGTTCGGTCAGCGACATGCGGGCGTCGTCGCGCAGGGCGGCGATGATTTGGCGGTCAGTCCCGGTCAAAGGCACGGTCATTGGTCGTTCCGTGTAAAAGGCTGTTCATTATGCGTAGAATATCTAGCGAATTGCGCAATATCGAGAGAGATTTCGACTGCGGATTGCCGCAGACTTCGTGGGGAACGGAGGGTGCGACATGCCGAAAACGATACTTCTGGGCGCGCCGGTGCAAACGGGCGCTGCGCAACCGGGGTGCCTGATGGGCCCCGCAAGCCTGCGCACGGCTGGGCTTGGTGATGTGCTTGCCGGCCTCGGATGGAAGGTCGAGGACCGCGGCGACGCTGCAATCAATCCGACCGGCCCGATTGCCTGCGCAAACTCCGCGGTCCGAAATCTGGCGGAAACGGCGGCATGGATCGACGTGCTGACCACGGCAGCCTACGAGGCCGCGCGGGACAGTGACCTGCCGGTGTTCATGGGTGGCGACCATTCGCTTTCGGCCGGGACCGTCGCAGGGGTGACGCGTCACGCCGCCGAAACGGGGCAGCCGCAGTTCGTCCTGTGGCTGGATGCGCATCCGGATCTGCATACGCTGGAGACGACCGAAAGCGGTAACCTGCATGGCACACCCGTCGCCTATTTTTCCGGCCAGCCGGGCTTTGACGCCTACCCGGAACTGACCCACTCGGTGCCGCCCGAGAACCTCTGCATGATGGGAATCCGGTCCGTTGATTCGGCTGAACATCGCCTGATCGCCGCCAAGGGGGTCACCGTTCACGACATGCGCGCGCTGGACGAGACCGGCGTGCTGGCCCCCCTGCGCGGCTTCCTCGAGAAGGTGCGCGGCGCGAACGGTCGGCTGCACGTCAGCCTTGATGTCGACTTCCTTGACCCCGGCATCGCCCCCGCCGTCGGCACCACTGTGCCGGGCGGCGCGACCTTCCGCGAGGCGCATCTGATCATGGAGACGCTGGGGGATTCCGGGCTGGTGAAGTCGCTTGATCTGGTCGAACTGAACCCCTTCCTCGACGAACGCGGACGCACGGCAAAGTTGTTGTGCGACCTGACGGCCAGTCTGTTCGGCCGCCGCGTTCTGGACCGCATGACACGGAGTTTCTGACATGGTGCCCGAACCCTCTGCGCTGGCCTACGTGCCCTTTGTTTCGGTCGAGAACATGATGCGGCTGGTGAACCAAACCGGGGTCGAGCCGTTCATCGCCGGGCTTGCGAAATACATCGAGGCGGACTTCAAACGGTGGCCCGAGTTCGACAAGACGCCCCGCGTCGCCAGCCATTCGACGGATGGCGTGATCGAGCTTATGCCGACCGCCGACGCCGAGAACTACGGCTTCAAATACGTGAACGGTCACCCCAAGAACATGCGCGAGGGATACCAAACCGTAACCGCTTTCGGGGTGCTTGCATCGGTCGCCACGGGCTATCCGCTGCTGCTGACAGAGATGACCGTTTTGACGGCACTTCGCACCGCCGCGACCTCGGCCCTGGCGGCGAATTACCTCGCTCCGGCCGAATCAGAGGTGATGGCGATGATCGGAAACGGTGCTCAGTGCGAGTTTCAGGCGATGGCGTTCCGGGCCATTTGCGGGATCAGCAAGCTGCGGCTGTACGACGTGGACCACGCCGCGACCCAAAAGGCGGAACGCAACCTGATCGCCGAGGGGTTCGAGGTGGTCACCTGCACGACCCCGGAAGAGGCGGTCGAAGGGGCGCAGGTCATAACCACCTGCACCGCAGACAAGCAGTTCGCGACGATCCTGACCGACAACATGGTCGGCGCCGGGGTGCATGTGAACGCAATCGGCGGCGATTGCCCCGGCAAGACCGAATTGCACCGCGACATCCTTCTGCGGTCCGACATCTTCGTCGAGTATCCGCCGCAGACCCGGATCGAGGGCGAATGTCAGCAGTTGGACGAGGATCACCCGGTCAACGAGTTGTGGGAGGTCATCGCGGGCCAGCGCCCCGGACGTCGCGACCAGTCGCAGATTACGCTGTTCGACTCTGTGGGTTTCGCGATCGAGGATTTCTCGGCGCTTCGCTATGTCCGCGACGCGATCGAGGACACGCCCTATTTCGACCGGCTTGACCTGCTGGCCGACCCCGACGACCCGCGCGACCTGTTCGGCATGCTGCGCCGCGCGTCCGGCACCTAGCCCATCGCGGGACCGCGAAAGATCAGCACCGTGCCGGTATCCTTGCGGCGGGCCGCGGGGACGCCGCGCACGGTAATGAACAACTCGCGCCCTTCGAAGTCGCCCGACAGCATCTGCTGGTCGCCGGTCTCGGTCACCTGTTCGGCAACGGCGCTGAGATCCGCGAATGACACGCGCGGTCCGATGACCGAAAGCCTGCGCGCGATGTCGTGGGTTTCCAGTTGGAACCGTTCGGCGATCAGCGCGCTATAGCGTTCGATCCTGCCGTCGGGCCCAAGAAAGATCACGCCGACCCCAAGAATCCGCAGAACCAGTTCCGTGCTTTCGTTCAGGTCGGACAGCAGCGTGATCTTGCGTTCGTGCTCTGCGCTGACCGAGACGAGTTCCTCGTTCACCGCGTGCAGTTCCTCGTTCGCGCTTTGCAATTCTTCATTCGAGGCCTGCAGCTCTTCGTTGGATGCCTGCAACTCCTCGTTCGAGGCCTGCAACTCTTCTCCGCTGCTTTCCAGCCGCTCTGTCACGTGTTGAAGCGTCTCTTCCGTCAGCCGCAGATCGCGCTCCAGTTCCTGTATCCGGACGGTCAGAAGCGACCTGTCCTCGCCCCCGTCCTTGGCGATTTCGACTGCTGTTGCGGTGGGACGCGGCGCGTCATCGGGGTGCAGGTCAAGCGTCACAAGCATCAAGGTGCCGCCAGCGGACCGGCCAAGGGACTCGATGCGAACGGTGCAGTCCTGTGTCCGGTCGTGTCCACGGTCCAGAGACACCTTTCGGACATAGGCCTCTAGCTGACCCTGCCGCTGCCGTTCCATGGCGACATTGATCGGGAAATGCAGGTCGGGGTGTACGATGTCCTCGACCGTCCAGTCGGCAAGGTTGTTCATCGTGTCGATGACCGAAGACGCCGCGCCGAACCAGCCTAGGACGCGACCGTCGCTGCCGATCAGGATCGAGGACGGCGCGTACCGCTTCAACAGCGCGTCGTAGCCCCGGATCAGCAGGTCGCGATCGCGCAGTTCCGTGACTTCGCGCAGCATTGGCACGCGCGGGGGGCCGGCGTCGGCAGAGGGCACCGTGCTTGCCTGCGCCGCGCCACGGATCGGGGTCGTCAGCATGGAACGGTCGATGATTGTCCGGGCCGACGCCTTGCGAAACAGCCGCCAGCGGGCATCTTCGACCTCGAACTCGCCTGCATATTTTCCCAGCGATTCCGAAGGACCAAGGAACAGGTATCCGTCCCTCCGCAGCCCGAACAGGAACATCGAGATGACGCGGGCCTGCGGTTCGTCGTTCAGGTAGATCAGCATGTTTCGGCACGACACCAGATCCAGATGCATGAACGGCGGGTCCGACAGAACGTCGTGGACAGAGAATATGATCTTCTGGCGGAGGGCCGGGTCGACGATGCGCTGACCGCGGTGTTTCAGGAAATACCTCGATCTCAGCGGTTCGGGGATCTTCGCCAGCGCTTCGTCGCTGTAGACGCCGGCCGATGCGATATCGACCGAGCGGCGGTGTACGTCGGTGGCGATGATCCTGAAGCGGCGGGTCTGACCCGTTTCGCGCAGCGCCTCGGTCATCTCGATCCCGATGGTATAGGCCTCTTCCCCGCTCGCGCAGCCGGGCACCCAGATCCGCAGCGGCGTCGTCTCGTCGCCCTTGCGCACAAGCGTGGCAATCGCGGTCTCGCGCAGAAGGCGGATGGCATCCGGGTCGCGATAGAACTGTGTCACGCCGATCAGAAGGTCTTGGTACAACTCGTCCAATGCGGCTGGGCTGTCCGTCAGAAGGGCAAGATATTCCTCTGTGCTTGGCACCCCGCGAAGCTGTTGCCGCCGCTCGATCCGGCGCTGGACGTTCACCGGTTTGTAGGCTGAAAAATCCACGTGATGCTGATCTTCCAGCAACCGCAGGATTTGGGCGGACGCGGTGTCGTTGCCGCTGGCATCGCCGGCGGCGCCAAGCTTTCCGGTGGCGAACACGTCCCGGATGGCGCTTGGCATGTCCGAAGCGACCATCACGCGGTCCACCGCGCCCGTCGCCAGGACGGACCGGGGCATCGACGCAAAGGCGGCCTCGGCCGGCGACTGAACAAGCACGACGCCGCCATTCCGGTGCAACGTATCGGCACCGCGCGCACCGTCGCTGCCGGACCCCGACAGGATAATCGCCACGGTCCTCTTCGGGTCGCGACTGCTGACCGAGTTCAGAAAGGCGTCGATGGGCGTGTGCGGCAGCGCGTCCCCGGACTGATAATCGCGCGTCCGGAAGACTTCGCCATCCAATTCCGCGATCGTGTTGGGCCGGTTCAGGAAGATCGTGTCCGGCTCTAGCGCTGCGCCATCCTCGATATGCCGGATGCGAAGTCGCGACTTGCGGCCCAGAAGCTCGTCCATCATCGACCGGTAATCCGGCGACAGGTGCTGCACCACGACATAACACCAGCCCGCCGCAACAGGCGCATTCTCGAAGAAACGTTCAAGTGGTTCCAGCCCGCCTGCGGATGCCCCTATTGATACGAGGGGCAATGTCTCTGAATGAGACGTCAGAGGAACTTCTTCCTCCAAGTATGCAAACTCCGTTGCGACCGGGTGCGTATTATTGGTACCATAAGTTTATGGCTTTTCAATGTGAGGGAGGCTCTGTTGGCGAAGATTCTTATCGCCGATGATGATCGCGATTACTTAACGGCATTTAGTGAGGGGATGGAGTCGCTCGGTCATATTGTTAATTGTTCACCGAATGGCGAAGATGTGAGCCGTTTTTTGGAAGAATACACCTTTGACATAATCTTTCTCGACGTCGTAATGCCGGGCGGCGGCGCAATATCCTTGGTGCATAGCGTCAGGCAACACGACAGCAGCGTTCCGGTGGTCGTGATCACTGGCCGACCCGAATTGATCAGTTCGCCGCTGTTCCGCGAAGGCATGCGACAGGCACAGGCGAAGGTGCACAAGACAGCCACTTTGCAAGAGCTCGATGCGCTGGTCCGGCGGCTGACGGGATGAGCCGGGCGCGGTCTCGATACGCGGCAGAACAGGCCCCGCGCGGCAACAGGCGGGTCTAGATGGACGCCGCGCTGCCCGCCGCCCGCGCCGACACCCGCCGTCTTGCGGCGATCTGCGCGTCAGCGGTCATCGTCATCACGCTGGTGGTGCTGGTGGTGGGCTGGGGCATGGGGAACTCGATCGTGGTGCGCCTGCACCCGACGTTCCCGGCGATGGTTCCGGGCACTGCGGTCTCTTTGCTGCTTCTGGCCGTCGCGCAGCTTCTTGTGTTGCGACCGACAGAGCCTGCGGCCCGCACCGCGCGGATGCTTCAGATCGCTGTCGCAGGCTTCGCCTTGGTGAAACTGGCGCTTCATTTCGAAGAGCACGCCCGGTTGCCGGATGTGGCGGACCGCATGGCGTTTGCCACGCTGATCGGTCTTCCCCTTGTCGCGGCCTCCGGTCTTTGCGCCACGGCGTCCAATGCGGCGTGGCGCAGACACGCGACGATCCCTGCCAGCGCCGGGGTCGTCATGTGCACGATCGCGCTTGTCGGCTACCTGTTCGACCCGGCGGCTGTCAGGGGCATCGCCGTTTTCCTTGGCCTTGCAATTCCCACGGCTTTCTCGCTGCTGCTTCTGTTCACGGCCGTCCTGCTGTTCAACGCGTCAGGGAGTTGGGTCTCTGCCCTGACCTCTGACGGCGCGCCGTCCGAGGCGGCGCGCGCCGCGCTTCCCTTGGCTGTCGCTGCGCCGATCCTTCTTTGCTACCTCGCGCTGCTGTCGACCGAGGTTGGGATCATCAATCCGAATGTACGGCTGAGTACGCTTGCTGTCCTGCTGGCCGCGCTGTCGGTCGCGGTGGTGGTCCGGACCGCGCGCTTCAATGCCGAGGCACAGCAACGAAGTGCGGACGAGCAGGCGCGTCTGACCCGCATCTTCGACGGTCTCGCGGCAAGCGTTTTCGTCGTCGACGACAAAGGGACGGTCCTGATGACGAATGACGCGGCACGGAAGATGGCGGGCAAGGGGGTGGTGGCGGAGGACTGGCTTCGCTCTGCGCCGTTTCACACGCTGGATGACCGCAGCGCGCTGGAGGGCGATCTGCATCCGGTGCGTCAGGCGCTGGACGCCCGAGGCGGGCCAGAGCTTTTCGCGGGCTGGTTCGGGCCGGGCGGGTCCGAGCACGCGCTTCGGTTCTCGGCGACGAGATTGCCTGCGGATGGCGTCACGTTGATTGCCGTCAGCGACGAGACGCAAAGTTGGATGCTGCGAGAAACTCTGGGCCGGACCGAGAGGCTGGACGCGATCGGGCAACTGTCGGGCGGCATCTCGCATGAGCTTGCCAACATCCTTGGGGTCATCCGTCTGTCCAGCGACACGGCGCTTCTTGGCGACAACGTCGACGGCATGCGCCGCCAGTTGGAAGCGGTTCGCAAGGCCTGCAGTCGGGGCGCAGACCTGACAGAGCGGCTGCTGCATCTGTCGCGAGAGCCCAGCTATTCCGAGACGGCGGTCGATGCGGCGGAAATTGTCCGAAGTGCCGTCTTGCTTGCGAGCGGGTCGATGGCGGATCGGGTGGAACTTGTCGCGAAGCTGGATGACGTTCCGCCGTGCCCGGTCGCGGTGTCCGGCGGCGATCTGGAAAGCGCCGTGCTGAACCTGATCCTGAACGCAAGAAACGCGGTCGAAGAAGGCGGTGCGCCGGGCCGCATCGAGATCGAGGTGTCGGCGGGCGCGGACGAGGTCGCGATCATCGTTCGCGACACAGGGGTGGGCATGTCGCAAGATATCCAGCGCAAGGCGCGAGAGCCGTTCTACACCACCCGGCGGGCGAAGGGCGGCTCTGGGCTGGGATTGTCCATGGTCGACAACCTCGCGCGCCGGGTCGGCGGACGGCTTGATATCCGGTCCGCGCCCGGCGAGGGGACCGAGATCAAGATGGTGCTGCCCCGGTCTGGCGAAACCCAGCCGTCAGAGCAGGACAAGGACGCGGACACACTGGCGGGGCTGACCGGTATCCGGGTGCTTCTGGTTGAGGACGACCAATCATTTGCCGAAGCGATGGTGGGCACGCTGGAGCTTCTGGGGGTCGTGCCCTGGGTGGCGCAGGACGCATCGCAGGCGCTGAAAATGTTGGAAGACCGCGGCGCGCCGGACATCCTGCTGACCGACATCGCGCTTCCCGGCGGCATCTATGGCGACCAGCTGGCCGTCGAGGCGGTGGCGCGCCATCCGGAGCTGCGGGTGATTTTCATGTCGGGGAACGCGGCATTGCTGAACCGGGCCGCTCGCGAGGTTCCCGGCATCCGCCTGCGCAAGCCGGTCTCGTTGAAGGGGCTTGCGAATGCGATCCGGCTGACGATGTCGGGGCGGCTAGACCCTCACTGACCGGGGGGCGCCGCCCGGCCGAACGGGCCGAAACACCGGCTGGCGTGCTTGGCGCTCATCGGTTCGGAAAACAGATATCCCTGACCTTTGCGGCATCCGCCCGCCTTCAGTTTTTCGACCTGCGCCGGCAGTTCCACCCCCTCGGCGACGACGTCGAACCCGAACTGGTGCGCGATGGTCAGTATCGCGTCGACGATTGCGCCATTGCGCGGGTTCAGATGCAGGTCGCGCACGAAGGACTGGTCGATCTTCAGCAGGTCGATGGGCCAGTCGCTTAGATGACGCAACCCGCCATAGCCGGTGCCGAAGTCGTCCAGCGCCACCTTGGCCCCCCGGGTGCGCAATTCGCCCAGCGACCGGAACGCCTGCCCCTTGCGCTCGCCCAGCACCACGCCCTCGGTCACTTCGATCACGATGTGGTTCCAGTCGACATGCCTGTCGGCGAGATGGGTTTGAAGCTCGAACACGAACTCGGGGTTCATCAGGTCGAACGAGGTGACGTTCAACGCCAGCGTGGGCCGGTCGCCGGACGCCGAGGCCGGGAAGGTTGCCGCGTACCAGTCCAATGCGCGCTGGACGATGCAGCGCGTCAGCGTTTCGGCGCAGGTGTGGTCTTTCAGAACCGGCGCGAAAGCCTGCGGGCGCAGCAGGCCGCGCGTGCGTTCGTCCCAGCGCGCCAGCGCCTCATAGCCGACGCAGACCCCGGTCTCGAGATCGACGATGGGCTGGAAATAGGGCAGCACCTGCCCGTGCCGGACCGCGCGCAGGAACAACGGTCCCATCGCGCGCGCGTTGAACATATCGTGCTTCTCGGGGGTGAAGATGCGGTGCGTGCTGCGGCCAAGATCCTTGGCTGCATACAGCGCGGTATCCGCCAGTTCGAACAGCGTGTCGAACTCTGTCGCCTGCTCGGGGTAGGTCGCCGCGCCCATGCTGACCCGGCCAAGGTCGGGTTTGCCGAGAAAGGCGGTGGTGCGCTGCACCGCGCTGCGGCAGCGCGACAGAAGCGACTCCAGATAGCTGGTGCCTTTCGTGGGGATCGACAGGAAAATGCCGAACTCGTCGCCGCCCAGCCGCCCGATGATCGCGGTTTCCGGAAAGGCCGACAGGATCGCCTGCGCGATGGCTTTCAGATAGGCGTCGCCGAACCGGTGGCCGTACAGATCGTTGATGCTTTTGAAGTGGTCGATGTCGAGGATGATCAGCGCCGCGCTGCCGGTGGCATGGGCCAGCATCCGCTCTGCCTTTTCCTGAAACGAGGCAGAATTCTCCAGCTTGGTCAGCGGATCGATCTGGGCCAGCCGATGCAGTTGCGACGCCTGCCTGTTCATCGCGACATAGTCGACTTCCAGCGCCACGCGCCGCGTCCCGGCGGACAAAAGGCTTTCGACCAGCCTGCCGATCATCGTGCCGATGCGGACCTGCCGAGAGTCGTCCCAGTTCTCGGGCGCGAAGGTCAGGCCCAGAACGCCAAGGTCCTGCGAGTCCTCGTCGTGCAGCGACATCGCGAACAGTACGAGGTCTTCGCCATCCACGGACAACCGTCGCACGGCGCTTCGCTCGGCGCGCGGCTCCAGCCCGGCACGACCGCCACCCAAGAGAGAGAGTGCGGCGTACAGAACAGTCTCGCGTCGTCCGGCGCCGGGGCAGGACTGCGCAGACGGGGCCGCACCAAGTCCCATGTGTAGCGCGGTGTCCAGGGCCACCACGCAGTCGCGCACATCCAGCCCCGCCAGCACGGCGTCGCGGACAAGCCGCTGCATCCTGTCCAGTTCAGCGCTGACGAAGGCGCGGCGATCGACGGCTTCAAGATCGGTGGGGTCCGATCCCGCAGGGGCGGCGTCCCGGGGGTACAGGGTGCCGGGGGACCTGCTTGCACTGCCGTCGATCGCGTCCTGCATCCCGCCTCCGTCCGTGGCCGCGGCAAAGCCGCATCGACCGACGGGCGCAAGAATTGCGCAACCTTCGTTAACAAATGATTAACGCGGGTTTCCGGTCAGAGGTCTGTCAGCACGTCCGCAACGTTTGCCTTTGAGATCGACACCGCCTTGAGAAGGGCGAACACGCTGTCGCCGGTGGTTAGACCCAGCGCCTCGACCGACCGCCGGGTGATCCGGGCCAGCAGCATGTTCTCACCCGCGCGAAGCTGCACCAGCGCGCCCGGTCCGCCGCCCAGCCGGATGCCGGTAATCGTACAAGGCAGGATGTTCAGGGCCGAGATGTCGGTGGGCCGGCTGCGTGACAGCATCACGTCATGCGCCGCGATCTGCACCCGCACCCGCGCGCCATCGGGCTGTCCGACGTCCGGCAGGAACAGGCGCAGACCGCTTGCGTCCAGTTCGCTGATGCCGTCCGGGTGAGTCCGCACCACGCGCGTTTCCAGAACCGCCCCGGCGGCCCGCGCGCCCAGCGGAGTGACGGCCGGGTCGCTCAGCACCTCGCCCGCAGGCCCCTGTCGCAGCACCTTGCCGTTGTCGATCGCAACGACGGTGGTCGCCAGCCGCGCCACCTCGGACGCCGAGTGGGTGACGTACAGCATCGGGATCGACAACTCGTCCCGGAGCCACTCGAAGTAAGGCATCACCTCGGCCTTGCGCGCCTCGTCCAGCGAGGAAAGGGGCTCGTCCGCAAGGATCAGTCCCGGCGCTGACAGCAGCGCGCGGCCGATGGCGACGCGCTGCCGTTCGCCGCCCGACAGGGTGCCCGGACGACGGTCGAGCAGGGCCGAGATACCCAGCAGGCCGATGATCCGGTCGGGATCGGGCCGGGTGACGCCGGCTGGGGCAAGGCGATGGCCGTACATCAGGTTGCGGCGCACGGTCATGTGCGGGAACAGGCGCGGCTCTTGGAAAATATAGCCCAGCCTGCGCCGCTGCGGCGGCAGGTTGGTGCCGCTGGCGGTGTCGCACAGCACCCGTCCGTCGATGGCGATCCGGGCCTCATCCGGTTTCAGCAGACCGGCGACGGCGTTCACGATCGTCGTCTTGCCGGCGCCGCTGCGCCCGAACAGCACGGTGATGCCCGGCGGCGCCTCGAACGCGACATCCAGCCTGCGTTCGGCGAACCGGTGCCGCATCCGAACCGACAGCGTCATCGGCCACCCACCCGCCGCGCCACCGTTCGGCTGACGTATTCGGACAACAGCAGCGCCAGCATCGCCACCGCGACCGAGACGGTCACCAACTTCAGCGCGGCGTCTTCTTTCCCCGGCACCTGCAGGAAGGCGTAGATCGCCGAGGGGATCGTCTGGGTCTGGCCGGGGATGTTCGACACGAAGGTGATCGTCGCCCCGAACTCTCCCATCGCCTTGGCAAAGGCCAGCACCGCGCCCGCCACGATGCCCGGCAGGATCAGCGGCAGGGTCACGGTGGCGAAGATCCGAATGCGCGTCGCGCCCAGCGTCGCCGCGGCTTCCTCGAGCTTGGGATCCACCGCCTCGACCGACAACCGGATCGCGCGGACCATCAGCGGGAAGGCCATGATCGCGGCGGCCAAGGCGGCGCCGGTCCAGCGGAAGGCAAAGGTGATGCCGATGGCGTCCAAAGGTCCGCCCAGCGGACCGCGGGTGCCGAAAGTCAGCAGCAGAAGATAGCCGGTCACGACCGGCGGCAGGATCAGCGGCAGGTGCACCAGCCCGTTCAGAAGCTGCTTGCCGGGGAAGGACCAGCGCGCCAATGCAAAGGCGCAAAGCAGGCCGAATGGCAGGCTGGCAAGCGTGGCCCAAAGCGAAACACGCAGCGACAACGCCACCGCCTGCCATTCCTCTGGGCCAAGCCAGTCCACCGCGCCGCTACTCCAGAACCTCGAAACCCATGCGGGCGAACACCTCTGCCGCAGATGGCGAGGCGAGGTAGTCAAGGAACGGGCCGTTCAATGGGTTGTCGCTGTCTGCCACGGCGGCGGCGGGGTAGACGATGGCGGGATGGCTGTCGGGCGGGAAGGTCGCGACCGCGGACACGTTCGGTTCGGCGGCGGCGTCGGTGGCATAGACCACGCCCAAGGGTGCCTCGCCCAACGCGACCAGCGCCAGCGCCGCGCGTACGTTGTCTGTCTGAACGACGCTGTCCGCCACGCTGTCCCACAGCCCCAGCGAGGTCAGCGCCGCCTTTCCGTAGATCCCGGCTGGCACCGCCTCGACCAGCGCCATGGCCAGCCGCCCCCCGTCCAGCAGGGCGGGAAGATCGGTGTCAGGCGATAGCTCGATCGGTGCGGCCCCTGCGCCCGAGGCGATCAGGACCAGCGAGTTGCCAAGCAGGTCGCGGCGGCTGTCTGCGTCGATCAGGCCCTCGTCCTCAAGCGCGTCCATCCATGCAAGGTTGGCCGACAGGAACACGTCCGCCGGCGCGCCGTTCTGGATCTGCCGTGCCAGCGCGGAAGACCCCGCGAACGAGATGACAACCTCGTGGCCTGTCTCTGCTTCGTAGTCCTCGGCGATTTCGGTCAGGGCGTCGCGCAGGCTGGCGGCGGCGAAGACAAGCACGCTGTCGGCCAGCGCCGGAACCGGCGCAGCGAGGGCGGACAGGAACAGAAGATTTCTGACAAGCTTCATCGAACGACCGGCGCCTTGATGCAGATGCTTCAAGGTATCGGGGTGCAAGGACGGGATCGCAAGCGTTATTTCTTGTCGGACATATCGCCCAGCAAGGCCGACAAGGCGGCGATCTCCGCCGCGCCCTCGCGCCGAGAGATTTCTTCCAGCCGCCGGTAGCGTTCCAGCACCTCGGACCCCAGTTCCGTCAGCTGCGCGCCGCCGCCCTTGGTGCCGCCTCGGGTGCGTTCGACCAGCGGCTCGCGGAACGTGGCGTTCATCGTTTCAACCAATGTCCACGCGCGTTTATAGCTCATCTTCATGTCCCGCCCGGCTGCCGAGATCGAGCCGGTGCGCGCAATGCCATCCAGCAGATCGGCCTTGCCGGGCCCCAGCATCCCGCCGCCCGGAAACATCAGGCGCAGGCGCAGGCGGGTGTCGGTGGCATCGCGTGTCATGTCTGGATTTTCGACGTTGGCACGGGAACCTGCAAGGACCAGTGCGCGGGCCGATGCGCAAAAATGAGTCAGAATATTCGGAACAAGTTTTCGCGACTGACGTTCAGTTCCCGAAGGCAGTGCGGAGACCGCACCAGCCAAAACGACTTAGGGAGACTACTAATGCGTAAGCTTCTCATGACGACCGCCGTCGCCGTTGCGATGGCCACGCCCGGCATGGCCGCGACCGAAACCGAAGGCTTCATGACCCAGTCCGAAGCCGGTGATTTCTACGGCAGCGAACTGATCGGCAAGCGTCTGTACGTGTCCGAGGCCGAGGTGGATGCCGAAGCCGACTGGACCGAAGAACAGCGTGCCGAGTGGGACGATGTGGGCGAGATCAACGACATCATCATCGGCGACGACGGCGAAGTGAAAGCCGTTCTGCTGGACATCGGCGGCTTCCTTGGCATCGGCGAGAAGACCGTTGCCGTTGATATGAGCCAGCTGAAGTTCGTGACCGAAACGGCGGACGCCGAGGACTACTTCATCGTGATCCAGGGCAGCGAAGCGATGCTCGAGTCGGCACCGCAGTTCGATATGGCCGCCGTGTCGCCGGAAGGCGCGATCGACGAGACCATGGCGACCGAAGAGACTGCCGAAGCCGACATGGCCGACGCAGAGATGACGCCGGAAGACGAGATGGCGGAAGCTGAAGCGACCATGGAAAACGCCGCTGACGAAGCTGGCGAAGAAATGGCCGAAGCAGGCAACGAGATCGAGAACGCTGCCGAAGAAGCCGGTGACGAACTTGCCGAAGCTGGCAACGCCGTTGAGAATGCCGCCGAGAACGCTGCGGACGAAGCTGGCGAAGAGCTGGCCGAAGCTGGCAACGCGGTCGAGAACGCTGCTGAAAACGCCGAAGCCGAAGTGTCTGAAGAGATGGCCGAAGCCGACGCCGAAATGACCGACGAAGCGATGCCGGCCGAAGAAGAAATGGCCGAAACCGATGGCACCGCCGGCGGCTGGGCGACCCCGGAAGTCGAGCGTGACGGTTACGAGACCGTGCAAATGGTCGACCTGACTGCCGAAATGCTGCAGGGCACCTATGTCTACGGCGCTGACGAAGAGAACGTTGGCGAAATCGCTGACCTCGTGATGACCGAAGATGGTCAGGTCGAAGCCGCGCTGATCGACGTGGGTGGCTTCCTGGGTATCGGGGAGCACCGCATCGAAGTCGACTTCGAAGAACTGCAGGTGCTGCGCGAGCAGGAAGGCAATGGCGTCGAGGTGCATATCTCTGCCACGAAGGACCAGCTGAAAGAGCGTCCGGCCTACGACGGCTGATACGTCTCTCACCCAGCAATCAGGGCCGCAGCAGCGCTGCGGCCCTTTCTCGTGCGTCGGTCATCCGAAGCCCGGACATCTTACTGCGGCGCGCACTCTCGCCGCGCCGGATGGCGTGAGGGTTCGTGGTGTTCAGAGATCTGCGTGGTGACGCGCGAGCGGACTGATCGTCAGACCATTTCCTCGGGCACGCCGGGAAGCGGCATCGCCGAATTCTCGGCGGCTTTCCGGTCGTAGGGCACAAGGAAGCCGCGCCGTTCCTCGGGTGTGTGCATCGCATTGTGATAGATGACCGACCGCATTTCCTCGAACGCAGTGTCCAGCTGGAACGCCGCTTCCGAGGCATCGTCCGGCAGCCAATGGCGCAACAGCGCCTCGCGCATCATCGTGACGTCCTCGGGTTTCCGGAATGCCAGCCCGGCCTCGGTGTCCCAACGCATCGACCGACCGTTCAGGTTGGCCGACGACACCACGGCCAGCTCGTCGTCGAACACCGACGCCTTGGCGTGCAGATAGATGATCGGTGCGCCGTTCAGGCTGGCGCGCTCGGCGTCGATGTCGATGCCGTTGGTCCGCCGGGGCTGCGCCGGGCTTGCGATCAGAAGCCGCTTGCCGAACGCACGGCGGATCGAGCGGATACAGCGCGATTGCAGGAAATCACCGAACCGGCCATCCAGCTTCGGGTTCTCTTCGAACGCAACCGTATCGGGCGCGCCGGGCAGGATCAGGATCATCCGAAGCTTGGGATTGGCGCGGGCCCGGCGGGCAATCGCGCGCGCCAGCCGCCGGTCGCGGAAGAACTGCGTTTCGATGTAGATCAGGCCACGCGCCTCGGCGGTCGCGCGATGGTGGATGTCCGACAGTTCCTGAACCAGCGTTTTCGGCGACAGTGTCCAAGGTTTCTCGTGGCTCTGGTCGCGCGACAAAGTCCGCAGCAGGCCCGGCGTGTCGATCACCTCGTGATGGCCGGCGGCAGTATGGTTGTACGTCTCGATATGCCGCCGGGCGGCCAGCGCGGTCTCGGGATCCTCTACCAGCACCTGAACGTCGTGCCACGTCTCTTGCGCGGCTTGCTCGTGCTGCTTGGTGTCCCAGCGCCGCTCGTTCAGATCCAGCCCGCCGATGTAAAGCCAACGGTCGTCGAAGCTTGCAAGCTTCTGGTGGTGAGAGGCGGGGAACGCCAGCAGCGGCCGGCCTTTGAACTTTGCGCGCAGATAAGCGACGCCGGGCACATATTTCAGCGCGCGCCGCTTGTGCGATGCTTCGTTGCCTTCGTCCTTCTGCACGATCTGCCGCATCTTCCCGGCGACGATCGGCCAGAAGAAAATGCGCGAGATACGCCCGATCTTGGCGGGGTGAATATCCGCATGCAGCGTCAGGCGCCCGGCAGCTTCGGGAGAAATCATCTCGCGCATGCCGCACAAGACGCGGACACAGTGCCAGCACAGCTTGTGCAGCGGCGTCGCGGCGACCGGATCGAAATCCGATACATGAAGCTCGATGTTCACCCCGCGCTCCAGCGCATCGGCAAGCAGGTCGACCCATGTGTCGCCGACCTTGCGCGCTTCGGGCGAACGCAGCTTGGTGCGCGGATCGAAGATGCGGAAGCCCATCGTGATCGAATTTTCCGCTGCAAGCACGCGCCGCTCGAACTCTGGATACGCCTCTTCGGCGGTGATCAGAATTTTCGGGCGTGCGGTGACCGGCTGAAGGGACGCATTTGACATATGGGCTTCGGTCCCTTCGCGGGTCGGATCAAGTGGACCACGCGAGTTCCGTGGGCACATCGGTTTCATCGAAATCGGCAACCGGGAAACGCAGCACAGAGCAGAACTGTTCCGCGGTGCTTTCGTTTGTCGCATTACCTTCAAGCTGGTGCGCGAAGGCCGTCACCAGAGCCATGCCCAACCCGCTGCCTTGTGGGGCGTCCGCATGCTCGGACTGCCCGGCAAGGCTGTTACAGATCATGACCTCTGCGTCGTCCGCGCCGTCGCGGCGCAGGTGAACGGTCAGAACCGGCTTCTCGCCGTCGGGCGCGCCCAGATGCTTCAGCGCGTTGGTCAGCAACTCGGTGACGGCCAGCGAAAGCGGCACGGCCTGATCGGGATAGACGACGATTTCGTCGTAACTTTCCTCGAAGGTGATCGAGCTTTCATCGTCAATCGCGCTGCGCACCGTGTGGCCGACAATGGCCTTCAGCAACTCGCCGGCATGGACACGCTCGGCGGTCGAGGTCTCGTACAGCTCCTGATGTACGCGGGCGATGCCCATGACGCGCTGACGGATGTCGGTCAGGGCGTTGCGCACCTCGGGGTCGCGGGCCTTGCGGACCTTCATGTTCAGGATCGACACGATAAGCTGCAGGTTGTTCTTCACCCGGTGGTGGACTTCCTTCAGCAGAACCGTGCGCTGGTGGATGGTGTCGTAAAGCTCTGCCTCGTCGTGCAGGACGTTCTCGGCCAGCCGCATCCATGTGTCTTCCATGTCCCGCAGCTCGCGCGGGGTGGCGGCCTCGTGCTTTGGCTCGGAGATCCGGCGCGACCGCATGAACTGCAGCATCCGGGCGCGCAGGTTGCGGGTCGGGCGGATCACCATGCGCTGCACGGCGAAGAAGGCGACGCCCAGACAGACCAGCCACATCGCGACGGGGAACAGCATGGACGAGGTGACGGACAGCCCCTCGATGAAATCGTTGCGGCTGTGTTCCCAGCTTCCCAGCGCATAGACCTGACCGGGGACAACCGGGATCACCGCGAAGACCCGAAGCAGCCCATCACGGGTCTGGTCGATGAAGGCGCCTTCCTTGCTATAGCGGAGCTCGGCAAGGTCATAGTGCTGCGGCAGGTGCGGCTCGACATCGTCCAGCCCGCGGCTGGAGGTCAGAACCTCTGCGTCGTTGTTATAGGTGATCAGGTCCAGCGGGCGGTCGGCGGACACCTGATCCAGCGGGCGGAACAGCTTGCCGTGCGGCAGCGACACCACGACGTAGCCATTGTACAGACCGTCTTCGATGACCGGCACGGCGATCAGCACGACCGATGTGCGGCTGACCAGCGCGTCGCGGACCACGGTGATGCGGGTGCGCGGATCCTCGGTCATGTCGCGATAGATCTTGCGGTCGCTGGCGTTTTCACCCTGACCGCCCGAGGCACAGGCGATGGTGCCGTCCAGCGCGATGTAGCCGGCGAACGAAAAGCCGTCGGACTGCTCGATGAAGCGCTTCAGCTGCCTTTCGCAGTCCCAACCCGTTTCGCGCAGCTGCGGGATCATCGACGCCAGCATGCTGGCCGCGCCGATGCCGGTGCGGATGAACGACGCCTCAGGCGCCGCCGCTTCCGCGGTCAGCGCCATAAGGTTCGTTTCCGCCTTCCGGTCAGCCTGACTGAGAAGCTGGAAGGTGGTGGCAACCGAAATAAGGCCAATGGGAAGCAACGCGAGCGCAAGCAGCGCCGCGATCCTGAACGTCAGCGACTGACTTGCTTCCCGGATTCGCGTGATCAAGCGATGTTCTTCCTCGGCTGGAGGCTGCCGGTCACAACCGCCAGCGTCGCGCTGTCGGTCATTTCAAGCGCCTCGTCCTCGCGGATGCCAAGCAGCTCGACCAGCTTGGCCCGCCCACGGTTCACACGACTTTTGATCGTGCCGATGGCCACTTCGCAGGTTTCCGCGGCTTCCTCGTAGGACATGCCCGACGCCCCGACCAGGATCAGCGCCTCGCGCTGTTCGACCGGCAGACGGGTGAACACCTTTTCGAAATCCGCCATCGCAAGCCGTCCGTCGTGCTGCGGTTTCTCCGACAGGGTCGCCGCCATGGCGCCATCGCTGTCGGAAACCTCGCGCTTGGACTTGCGAAGGTTGGAATAGAAGGTGTTGCGGAGGATGGTGAACAGCCAAGCGCGAAGGTTGGTGCCTTCCTTGAACTTGTCGAAGTTCTTCCACGCCTTGACGATCGTGTCCTGTACCAGATCGTCCGCGCTGGCGGAATCTCGCGTCAAGCTGACAGCAAAGGCCCGCATCGCGGGAAGATGCTCAACGACCTCTTCGCGCGGGTCGCCCGACGCACGGCCATCAGTCATCTTGCGTGTCCTGCTCCTTGAGCTGCTGCAATAGCGCCGCGAACCGATCGGGAACCTGTTCCTGCTCGGTCCTTTGGAAGACCTTGCGGAGGTTCTCGTCGATCTGCTGCTCCAGGTGGGTTTGGTCCCGTTCTTGATCCATATTCTTTCCTGTGCCGAGGCTTCGGTTTTTGTTCCCTGTAGCTTGCACTTTTTTCGACTCGGTGCGGAACCAAACGCGCGTTGCCGCGTTCGGTTCCATGAAAAATGCAAAAAACAGGACGGACAATGGCAAAGGACGAAAGCGACTATCTGTCGGTGAAGGTTGCGGGACTGCTTCCTTATCTCCGGCGGTACGCCCGTGCGCTGACGGGGAGCCAGACGACAGGTGACAGCTATGCGGCCGCGACGCTTGAGGCGCTTCTTGCGGACCGCTCTGTGTTCGACCAGGGCTACTCTGACAAAGTCGCCCTTTTCCGCGCGTTCCACATCATCTGGAGCAGCGCCGGCGCCCCGGTCGAGGGCGAGGACGAAGGCATCGCCAAACGCGCGCAGCGCCATCTGTCCCGCCTGACCAAGAACACCCGCGAGGCGCTTCTGCTGCGCACGGTCGAGGAATTTTCGGTTCAGGAAATCGCCGAGGTGATGGAATTGGACCCCGAGGACGTGGCGCATCTGATCGACGTCGCCCGCCGCGAGATGGAAGAAGCGGTCAAAGGCCGTGTCATGGTCATCGAGGACGAGGCGATCATCGCGATGGATCTGCAGGACATCGTCGCCGAGATGGGTCACGCCATCACCGGCGTCGCGCGGACCGCCTCCGGCGCGGTGAGCCTTGCCGCGAAGGAAAAGCCCGACCTGATCCTGTCGGATATCCAGCTGGCCGACGGATCGTCGGGCATCGATGCGGTGAACGAGATCCTCTCGGCGGCAAGCGATATTCCGGTGATCTTCATCACGGCGTTCCCCGAGCGCCTGCTGACGGGCGAACGCCCGGAACCGGCTTTCGTGATCACCAAGCCTTATTCCGAGGAACAGGTCCGCTCGGCGATCAGCCAGGCGATGTTCTTCGCCAGCACGGAAACGCTGCACGCCTGATCCGCATCGGTGTGACGCAAACGAAAAGGCCGCCCGACGCATCGGGCGGCCTTTCTTGTTGTCTGCCGTGGTACGCGGAGCGGGGTTTCCCGCCGCTCCGCGCCCGGCTCCATCTTACACTGGCGGCTTGCCTTGGACCGCGCGGGCGATAAGCGCGACCACGAACAAGACCAGGAAGATGAAGAACAGAATTTGTGCGATCCCGGCCGACGCCGAAGCAACGCCGCCAAAGCCGAAGACGGCTGCGATCAGCGCGATAACCAGGAATGTAAGTGCCCAACCAAGCATGTTGAGACCCTCCTTGAGTTTAGGTTCACCGCGTCGTCATGACGCGTGATTTGGAACACAAACGCTTGGCCCCCGTCCCGGTTCCCGCTTATTTTTAAAGGCAGACCGGGAACATTTCTTCGACACCGCGCGTTTCACGGGCAACCGCACACGCGAGTGAAGGAGACGAAAGATGGCTACTGCCACGCCCAAGTCGAACGGAAACGGAAAAGCGAGCAACCAGGTCGAGACCATGGCGAAACCTACCGACGTCGACGAACTGAAAGCGCAGATCGAGGTTCTGAAAAAGGACATCTCTGCATTGACCGGAACCATGAAGGACATCGGCAAAACCCGCGCCGAGGCGTTGAAGACGGCTGCCAGCGATCAGGCGACCGAATGGAAGCTTCAGGGCGAAGCCGCCGTGGACCACGCCCGCCTGAAGGGCCAGAACGCCTATGCGCAGGCGGAACAGTCGATCCGTGAAAACCCCGCCATGGCCGTCGGCATCGCCGCGGGCGTAGGCTTTCTGACCGGTCTTCTGCTGCGCCGCAAATGATGCTGCCCGGCGGACTGAACTATACCGCAAAAACAATGGCCCTGCGCTCTGCGCTGGGCCTTTTCGGTGCGGTCATGCTGCTGGTCGGGATCGGCTTTCTGACGGCGGCCGGATGGATCGGGCTGAGGCTGGTGGCGACGCCGCTGGACGCGGCCCTGATCATCGGCGGCTCTTTCGCGGGCCTCGGTATTCTGGTGCTGCTGATCGCACGCATCGCCCGCCCGCGCCGCCCCGTGGTCGCGCCGCCCGCGATGACGACGCAAAGCGCGCAGGTGCAGGCCTTCGCCACGATCGCCGCTGCCTTCGTGCAAGGGGTCGGGGCCGGGATCGCCGCTCGACGCAAATAAGAAATTTCAAAAATCATTGAAATATGATGCCGGCAGAGAGTTTCTCTCTGCCGGTTTTTCTTTAAGTCATTGGATATCGGAACTTTTTACTCCGCTCGCGTGTTTTATCCACAACAGGACGAAACAAGAGAGCAGAAAAAATGCTGACACGCGCTTTCATCCTTGCCTCTGCGGTAATGGTTCAGGCCCCGGCCGTGATCGACGACTCGGTCGAGCCGGAACTGGTGCCTGCCGCTGCAAGCACCACCGCTATTCCAGAGATCGAATTCCTGCCCGAGACGGCGCTGACCTTCACCGGTCTGGACGTCGATGCGCTGATGCGTGCCGCGGTGATCGACCGCAACGACCGCGTGGTCGGATCGGTGGCCGAACTGATGGTCAGCGGCACGGGGCGGATCACCGACGCCGTCGTCCGGCTGACGGGCGGCCCGCTGGGCCTGACGAGTGAAAAGGTCGTCATCGCTTTCGACGATCTGAAGATCGAGGATGCGGGCGACGCCGGGGTCGAGGCCTACGTTGTACACGCAGCCCTCGACAAGGCGAGCATTGACGCGATGCCGCGGTTCAATCCCTGATTACGCCGCCTTGGCGGCGTCAGCCTGTACCTTGCTGGGAGCGACGCCCGATGCGTTGTTGATCACCAGGATCCAGACCAAAATGGGGATCGCAACAATGCCGCCGATAGGTCCCCACAGGAAAATCCCGAAGACCACGGCCAAAAACACCACGAGCGGGTTCAGCGACAACTGGCGGCCGACCGCTGTGGGGGTGACGAACTGCGCTTCGATGAAGTTCAGACCGACATAGCAAGCCGCCGGCAGCAATGCCTGTATCCCGTCGAAGGATGCGATACCCGCGTACAGCATCGCCACGAAGAACGCCGCCGGCCCGAGGTACAGAACGAAGTTGCACAGGAAGGCGACAAGGCCCCAGACCGGAGCGCCCGTGACGCCTAGCTGGGTTAGCGCGCCGAATACCGCCAATCCGAGGCCGGCGTTGATGACCGCGACCGTCAGGAAATAGCGCGACACCCGTTTTTCCGCTTCCAGCAAGCGCTGAAGCATCAGAGATCGATCGACATTCCACGGGATGTGGCGGGCGACCCAGCGATAGACATCGACCCGCGTGGCGAGAAAGAAGAACAGCGTACCGGCGAAAATCGCGATCTGCGCAAGGATCGACGGGGCAAGCCAGACCACATCCGTCACCGAAGGCACCGCCGCATCGGCGGAAACGCCTCCGCCATCGTCCTCGCTTTCGGCTGGCGCCGGCGCGGGTTCGGGTACGGGTTCGGGGGTATTCGAGCCGGTCAGATCCAAAGGCGACGGGGCGTCCTCGTCCTCCACGCCCTTCATGGCGTTGGCGACTTCTTCGGACATCTCATCGATCCCGCGCACCATTTCGCGCAAGTCCCGCACGGTGGATTCCACATCGGCCACCACTTTGGGCGCCTGCTCGATCAGGCGCATGGCGACGGGTTGCAGAAGGAAGATCGTCGCGCCCACGGCGGCAAGCGCGACCAGAAGGTTCAGGATCGCACCGATCTTGTGCGGGATGCCGATCCGTTCCCAGGACACCGCAAGCGGCGACAGGACGATCCCCGTCACCAAAGCCAGCGTCATGGGGGCAAGAATGGATTCCGCCGATCGCAGAATGGCGCCGGTGGCAAGAATGCCAACGGCGCCGGCGGATAGCATTATGATTGTCGGGAGCCTTTGGCCGGTCTTCTCGTCAGGCATGTCGCGCGCTACCGCGCGGGCCGAACAGCAGCCAGATGATGAAGCCCAGAAGCGGGAACACGATCACCGCCAGAGACCACAGAACTTTTTTCCCGGTAGAGGCGTTCGACGACACGATCGACACCAGCGCGTAGATGTCCAGCGCCAGAAGGATCAGCCCACCGATTCCGGAAAGCTCGAACATGCTTAATTGCCCCATCATACAACTCCGCGTAATTCCAGTTCCGGGGTCAACGCCGCAGGTCCGCGTCTGGTTCCGTTGCCGCGACGCAGAATTAATCGTGCAATTGCCGCATTTGCACCACAATTACGCTATGTGCGCCTTTACCGAATCGTATCCACGGGTCATAAATCCTTCATGCTTATGGGGAGCGATATGGCAGATACAGCCAGGATGGGGTTGGCCCGCAGGATCAACGATCTTTCGGCCACCGAACTGCACGAGTTCGTGCAACATCGACTGAACTCGCGTGAGCTGCACCTAATTGTCCGGCAACTGAACGACATCGTAATGTCGAAGGCACCCGGTCAATCCGGCGTGGCGCGTAAGGCGCTCGACCGGCTTGGTTTCGTAGACTAAGCCGGCCACCTGCGTAAAGAAAAGCCGCCGCGCGATGGGGGTCGCGCGGCGGCATTCTTTTTGGCGGAAGGCCCCGGTGGGACCCGAAGCCGACCTTTCCTTACATATCCATGTCGACCTTGAAGAACAGCGTCTCGCCAGAGCTGTCGTCGACACCGTCATTGTCGGTGGCGGCATAGGCGTTGCCGTCCGCGTCGATGGTGAAGCCCTCGATCTTGTCGACGACAAAACCGTTCAGCGCCTGCAGGTCCGGCAGGAAGTCGTGCACCAGCGTCTTGGTCACGACCGGAAGTTCCTCGGTCAGCGCCACCGGCTCGAGATCCGACAGCGGCACCGAGTACAGCGCCTTGATCGCGGCATTCGCACCGATCTGGTTGTCGCGCTCGATGATGTAGACCACGTCGCCACCGGCATAGGTGATGTCCGACAGGCCGACCCAGCCGCTTTCGACAGGTTCGGTCGGGTAGGCGACGCCGCCCCATTCCTTCGCTTCCAGATCGTAGGACAGCAGTTTCACCTGGTTCGCGGGGTCGTCGTCGAAGCCACGCTGGATCGCGACCCACAGAACGTCGCCGATACGGGTCACGCCTTCGGCGGCCCAGCGGCGTTCCACGGCCATGATCTCTTTCGGGAAGGGGATCACTTCCTCGATCTCGCCATCGTCGGCGATGTGATAGATCGCGTGCAGGATGCCACGGTCCAGACGGCCCTCGGAGGCCACGTAGAAGCTGCCGTCCTCGTTGGCGAACACGCCCTCAAGGTCGAAGCCCTGCGCCGGAACGCCTTCGCGGGTGATGACCGTCTTTTCGGTGATCAGCGCCGGGGTCTGCGTTGCGTCGATGGTGAAGATCGACGGCTGCATGCCGTAGAAGCTGTCCGACACGGCGTACAGTTTGCCGGCTTCGGACGGGTCGGCGGCAAGGCCCGACAGCGCGCCCCAGCCGATCGGGGTGTCACCGTCCATGGTCGACTTGATCTGCGGATAGGCGGCGGGGCCGTCCCCCAGTTCGTACAGCATCACGTGCGCACGCACGCCGCCATCGGGGCCAAGGTCGGTCTCGTTCGCGGTGACCAGCAGGCCACGCGACGGGATCGCATAGGCGCCTTCCGGGCCGATGCCCGACGGCAGAAGCTGGATGAACTCGGGATCGGCGCCGGTGTCCTTGTAGACGCCGACCAGCGAAGCGCGTTCCAGCAGCAGGAAAATATAGGTGTCGTCGCCGAAGAAGCCGACTTCCATCCCCTCGGGCTCGACGCCCTTGTTGCCGGACCGGTCTTCCGGATAGTGGCCCGCCATCACGGCTTCGTACTCGATGCCGGTGTAATTCTCGTACAGCTCGGTGCCATCCTTGTTGAAGATGGTGAAGCCGCGCGCGCCGCCGTTCCAGTCGCCTTCGTTGGCGATGACGATGCGGTCGTTGTCCAGCCACTGAACCGCGTCGGGCTCGCGCAGGCGGCCCGGCTGGCTGTCGGTGAAGACCAGCGCGCCTTCCTCTTCGGTGTCGATGCCTTCCAGGTCGACCGCACCGGCAGAGAAGTGGCTGGCGATGGTGCCGTCCGAGTTGATGATGACGATGTGGTTGTTTTCCTGCATCGTCACGGCGATCTGGCCGGCCTCGTTCACGTCGACGAATTCGGGCTCGGGATCTTCCGGGGCGATGTCGGCGATGCCGGTCACGTCCACGGTGATGATGCCGTCGCAGTTCATCGCGCCATCGGCGACGGGAACGATTTGCACCGCACCGGCGGGCATCTGCGGCAGGCCGCCGTCGCCAAGGTCTTCATCACGCTCGTTCTCGATGGCGATCACGACAAAGGATCCGTCCTTCGCGGGCGCGGTCGAGTCGGGCTGGCCCGCCAGCACGCATTCGCCGGTGATCTCGCCGGTCGCGGTGTCGATCGAGATCATCTTGCCCGAAGGATCGGTGTAGCTTTCCGAGGTGTTCACCCCGGCGAAGGCGATCGAGCCGATGACGGAAACCGCGGTCGGCTCGCCGTCCACCTCGATCACGCCCTTGCCCTTCGGCGCGGCGGGGTCGGTGATGTCGATCATGCCGATGACGCCCAGCGGGCTGTCCGAGTAGACCAGCGTCATGCCGTCCTCGGTCGCCGCGATGATCTCGGGCGAGGTTTCGGTGTCGGCATCGGCGCCCGAGTTCTCGGACACCGGGTAGCTGGCGATGCGGTTGAAGACCTGAGCCTCGGCGCCGCCCGCGATCAGCGCGAGCGAGGAGGCTGCAAGGAGCAGTCTGCTAAGCATGGATTGTCCCCTTATTGGCAATATGCCGGGCCGGGCTAGCGCCGCGAGATGACAGCGGGGTGACAGCTGTATGACAGTGGCAATACGGTTGCGGCCGAAGGCTGTCAGGACCTCAGATTGGCCACGATCGGCTGCCGCAGCAGTGCCAGCGCGGGTATCAGGGCAAGCACGCAGGTCGCCGACAGGAAGGCCAGCGCAAGATGCACCTCACTCCATCCCAGCGACGCCGTGACCAGGATGTCGGTCCGCTGCGTGACGATCCGCGACAGCGCGGCGGCGGCGGCAAAGCCGAAGGCCACGCCCAGCAGCGTTCCGACTGTCAGCAGTGTCGCGCCATACAGCCAGACCACCGCCATCACGAACCGCCGCGGTGCGCCAAGCGCGCGCAGCATCGCGACCTGTCGCTGGAACAGCCGGGTCAGGATGAACAGCCCCAGCAGCACGCTGGCCGCGACCAGGATCTGCGTGACGATGGACATCAGCGACATCGCCTGCCGCACGTCGCCCATGATGCGGTACAGGTTGGCCAAGACGCTTCCGGGGAAGAACGCCATCATCTCGCTGTCGCGGGTGAATTCGTTGCGCAGGGCATAGTTGGCCCACAGCGCAGAGGCGCGGACGATCACGGCCGGTGTGCCGGGGAAAAACTTGGCGTCGAAGGGCGGACCGATCCGGTCGCCCGCCTCTGGCGCGTGGCCGTTGGCAAGACCATGGACTTCCCACACGGCTTCGACCGGGATCAGGATCGCACGGTCCCAAGGCGTGCCGGTGCGCGGCATCTGTCCGACCACGCGAAAGCCAACCCCGTCGTGGCCGTGCTCCTCGGCGCTGTCACCGATACCGTGCGACGGGGTGAAGCTGTCGCCTACGGCAAGTCCGACCGCAGCGCCCGCCACGGCCTCGTCGGTGGCTTCCCAAAGCCGGCCTTCAAGCGCGCCGTCGGTCAGATAGGTCACGAACTCTGCCGTCGTTCCGATCACCGGCGCGTCGCCAAAGCTGTCGCCAAAGGCGATGGGCGCGGCGATCTCGACGTTCTCGTGCTCGGCGATCTCGTTATAGGCGTAGCCGTCCAGCAACCCGACGTTCGACGGCTGCAGGAACACGGCGGCCAGCATCATCGTCAACTCGCTGCCCGGTGCGGACACCACCATGTCGAACTTGTCCGCGGCATGCGCCATGCCCTGCCGCAGTCCGCGCTCCTGCGCGATCAGGCCGATGCCCATGCCGACCGAAACGGCAATCAGCAGAACGAACATGACGTTCGCCCAAAGGAACCGGCGCAGGATGGCGCGGGTCAGGCGGAACGGCGCATAGCCACGGGTGAGAAGCGCCGCGATGACCACCAGCGGCAGCAGCAGCGCGCCACAGATGATCAGCTCTTGCGTCAGAACCGGCAAACCGTCCCAGCCATCCCGGATCATGCGCGCACCTCGACGTCGCAATCGACCCGCCCGTCGATGACCGAAACCACGCGATCCATCCGGTCCAGCAGGGCAAGATCGTGGCTGACCGCGATCAGCGTCTTGCCGCTGTCGCGGACCAGTTTCACCATGTCGTCGATCAGCGCGTCCGCCGCCTCGCGGTGCAGGCTGGCGGTGGGTTCGTCGGCCAGCAGGACGTGCGGGTCATGCGCCAGCGCGCGGGCGACCGCGACGCGCTGACGTTCGCCGCCCGAGAAACTGGCGACGGCGCGGGGCGTGTCGGTCAGGCCAAGACGCGCCAGCCCCTGACGCGCGCGTTTCGTTACGCCCGCGCGGTCGCGGCGACGGCGGAACAGGCTGACCAGCCCGGCATTGCCGGCGGCCGACAGTTCCTCGAACAGCAGGAAATCCTGAAAGATCATCCCGAAATGATCGGCGCGAAACGCGGTTCGCCGCGCGTCGGACAGTGCAAGTATCTCGGTTTCGCCCCAGCGCACCGCCCCCTTCGCGCCGGACCACAGACCGGCCAGCGCGTACAGCAGCGTGGACTTGCCCGCGCCCGACGGCCCCCGAACACCCACCAGCGACCCCGCGGGGATGTCCAGTTCGTCGACGGTCAGGATCGCGCGGCCGCGCGGGTTGGGCACGGACAGGCCGCGCACGCTTAGGGGCAGGGTCATGGAGCTTGCTTACCGCGCGTAGGTGGCGTCGGAAAGACGGACGCGGCTGAGAAAGCCGGTGTCGGGGTCCTTGAAGCTGCCAAGCTCCAGCACGCCGCGCGTCTCGATCTTTACGTTGAACGGGATCACGTCGAGCGTTCGCTTGGTGTAGATGGCAAGGATGTCGTCCGGCCACTCCGCTTCCGTCTCGCAGAAGGGGCAGACGGACATGGGGATCTTGGTCAGGACGAAGAACTGGCTGTCCGCCTTCAGCGGCGGCGCCATGTAGCCTTCGACGGTCAGGCGCTGGCCTTCCAGCGACAGCGCGAGATCGGAAAAGCTGCGGTCCTTGTTGTAAAGCTCGCGCAGTTTCAGCGGGCCCTCGGTTGCGGCAAGCGACGGGGCGGCGGCCATCGGCATCGCTGCGGCGGCGGAAGTCAGCAGGGTGCGGCGGGAAATCATCGGATCCTCCGAGTGCATCGAGTCGGTCGGGAAACGTGCCGTCAGATTAACGGCAGAAGGGGCCCGCGTCAGGGGCCCCTTCAACGTTCGTGAAGGCGAACCTTACTCGGCGTTCACGGCATGCAGCATCACGTGGAAGATCACGTTCTGCTCGATGGTGCCGTCGAAGAGATGCGCCCACGGACCCTTGGCGTAGACGGCAACGTCTTCGCCCGAGTGGGTTTCCGAAGACATCGGGATCATCGCCTGCTGGATATAGTCGATGTCCATCGCTTCCTCGTTCGTCACCTCGGCGCGGCCTTCCGGCGCGGCGAAGGTGCCGTCGGCCTGCTCGGTCAGAACCGAACCAGAGCCGTTCAGGTAGCCGATGACGGTGTAGGGCTTGCCGTCGGCGGCGGTCAGCGGCTCGTCCGAGTGCTCGATACCGGTTTGGGCAACGTCGTAGCACAGGCCGGTGATCGGCGAGCCACGTCCGCAATAGCCGTTGAACGCGATGGCGTGCTCGTGGTCGGCGGTGACGATGATCAGGGTGTCTTCGTCATCGGTCATCTCGTCGGCAAGGGCCACGGCATCGACGAACGCCTTGCCGTCCATCAGGGCGCGATAGGCGTTGCCGGCGTGGTTGCCGTGGTCGACGCGACCCGCTTCGACTTCGAGGAAGTAGCCGTCTTCGTTCTTCGACAGGTACTCGATCGCCGCAGCGGTCATTTCGGCCAGCGACGGCTCGTCGGCGCGGTCGGCCTCGTACATCATGTGGCTGTTTTCGTAGAGACCGAGGATCGGCGCGTCGGCCGACAGATCCAGACCGTCAAAGCCCGCCTGGTCGGTGACGAAGGAAGCGCCGAAGCCTTCCGCCATCTCGATCAGGTTGGTGCCATCGGCGCGACGACCGGCAAGGCCACCCATCTCGGTGCCGTCGGGCAGGAAGTAGCGACCGCCACCGCCCATGGCGAAATCGATCAGGCCGCTTTCCATGGCATCGATCAGCTGGCTGGCGATGTCCTTCTGGGCAGTGCAGCCCTCGGGGACGGCGTCTTCCCAGTTGCGGTTCGCGGTCTTCGAATAGACGGCGGCGGGCGTCGCGTGGGTCAGGCGCGCGGTCGAGACGATGCCGACCGACTTGCCCATCCCGGTGACGATTTCCGAGAACAGCGTCAGTTCGTTGCCTTCAACGGTCGAGCAATCGTCGTGGATCGCGTCGCCGCCAAGGTTGATCAGGTTGAAGCGCTGCTTCACGCCGGTGTTCATCGCGCCAGCGGTCGGAGCAGAGTCCGGGGTCTGGGCGTTGATGTTGTAGGTCTTGACCAGCGCCGAGTAGAAGTCGGGCGTTTCGTAGGGCAGGACGTGATCCTCGCCCAGACCGCCTTCCATCTGGCCGACGAACAGGCGCGTGGCATAGTTGGTGCCGACGCCGTTGCCGTCCGCGACCATCAGGATCACGTTCTTGGCGTTGTTCTCGTTCATCAGCTTTTCGATCTGGGCCTGAATGGCCTCCTGGCCAGCGGCGTACCACTCGCTGTCCATTTGAACGATATTCTGGGCATTGGCCGCCGTCGCCGCGGCAAGCGCGACGGCAGAGATTGCGATAGCTCTCATTTTGGAAGCTCCCTGGCAGTGTTCCGAGGCGTTCCTTGGGTCCCCGGTGTGAGGATCCTGTAAAGTCTGCATGAACCTTTTGTGACAGGCCGCGACGGCAACCTGGCAACCCGGCGCTTGTCCACATCCGTCTTTCGCGAAGGGCTGAAATGGGGGATAGCTTGTCCCATGAGCCATAACCGAATTCGTATGCGGCATCTGCGCTGCTTTCTTGCCGTCGCGCGTCACGGCTCTGCCACCCGCGCCGCCGAGGTGCTGGGGACCGTGCAGCCCAGCGTGTCGAGGTCGCTGCGCGAGTTCGAGGAAGAGATGGGCTCGCCCCTGTTCGAACGCACCTCGACCGGGCTGGAACTGAACGAGGCGGGGCGCACCCTGCTGTCCTATGTCAGTGCCGGTCTCGGACAGGTGGACCGGGGCATCGAAACGATGCGCGGCCAGATGGGCGCGCAGAAAGTCACGGCCTTCGCGATGCCCAACGTGGTGCGGGTCGTGATGCCGGGCGCGGTGCGGCGGTTCAAGTCGCTGTACCCAGAGGTGGATGTCGAGCTTGAGACCGTCGCCAGCGGCCTGCTGCACCACCGCCTGCGCGATGGCGACGTCGATTTCGGCTTTGGCCGCATCACGGCGGCCGAGAAAATGGCGGGCCTGAACTTCGAGCATCTCTATAGCGAGGGGCTTGTGTTCTTCGCCCGTGCCGGCCATCCGCTTGCCCAACGTACCGGGGTGAAAGTCGCCGAGATCGACGGCTTCCCGGTCATCCTGCCGTCCGGGGGCACCATCATCCGCGACGAGATCAACCGCTTCGTCATCAGTCAGGGCGTCAGTGGTTTCAGCAACATGATCGAAACCGTGTCCTTCGAGTTCTCGCGCAACTACCTTCAGGCCTCTGACGCGGTGGTCTGCCTGCCCCTTGGCGCGATGCGACAGGAGATCGCGGCGGGCACCGTCATCACCCTGGACGTGGATGCGCCGCAGCTGATGGGAGCTGTCGGCATCTCGAACGTCGCGGGGCGCAAGCTGTCGGCCCCGGCGCAATTGCTGATCCAGATGATCCGGGACGAGGTGGTGGCGCTCGGCCTGTCATAGCGGAACGGTTATGATGTTTCCGGAATTGCTATTTCCTTTGCGGACACCCCGTCGCTAGCGTGAAGCCCGAGGAAATGGGAGGAGGACCCCGGCGGCGCGGCCTGCGCGACGCCGGATTTGCGCAGTATGGCCAAGCCGAAGAACATCCTGTTCATCATGTTCGATCAGCTCCGCTGGGACTATCTCAGCTGCTACGGGCACGAACACCTTCACACGCCGAACATCGACCGGCTGGCGTCGAAGGGCGTGCGGTTCACCCGCGCCTATATCCAGTCGCCGATCTGCGGATCGTCGCGGATGTCGACCTATACCGGTCGCTACGTCCACAGCCACGGCGCAAGCTGGAACTTCACACCGCTGAAGGTGGGCGAGATGACCATGGGCGACCACCTGCGCGAGGCCGGGATGGACGCGTGGCTGGTGGGCAAGACCCATATGGAGGCCGATGAAGAGGGCATGGCCCGCCTTGGACTGGACCCGGATTCGAAGATCGGCGCGCGCGTCGCGGAATGCGGCTTTGACATCTGGGAACGTGACGACGGCATGGTGACGAAAGGGCCCGATGGCAGCTTTGCCGAGGGCGGCATCACCAACGCGCACAACTACACCAAGTACCTGAAAGCGCGCGGCTACGAGTCCGAGAACCCGTGGCACGACTTTGCCAACTCCGGCGTCGATGCCGAGGGGAACGTGCTGTCGGGCTGGTTCCTGAAGAACTCGACCGAGGCGGCGAACATCGCCGACGAGGACAGCGAAACGCCCTACATGACCACCCGCGCGATGGAGTTCATCGAGGGTCACGACGGCCCGTGGATGTGCCACCTGTCGTACATCAAGCCGCATTGGCCCTACATCGTGCCCGAGCCCTACCACGATATGTTCGGCCCGGAACACGTGCAGGCTCCGATCCGCAGCGAGGCGGAATACGACGGATCGCATCCCGTGCTGAAGGGGATGATGGAAAGCCCTGTGGGCAAGGCGTTCTCGACCGACAAGGTGCGCAACGCCGTGATCCCTGCCTACATGGGCCTGATCAAACAGTGCGACGACCAGATGGGGCGTCTGTTCAAGTGGCTGGAAGACACCGGGCGGATGGACGAGACGATGATCGTCCTGACCTCTGACCACGGCGACTTTCTTGGCGATCACTGGATGGGTGAGAAGCAGTTCTTCCACGACACCTCGACCCGCGTGCCGCTGATCGTCTATGACCCCTCGCCCGAGGCGGACGCGACGCGCGGCACGGTGTCGGATGCGCTGGTCGAATGCATCGATTTCGCGCCCACCTTCGTCGAGGTCGCGGGCGGCAAGCCGGCGACGCATATTCTGGAAGGTCATTCGTTGCTGCCGATCCTGCACGGCACCGCGACAGAGATGCTGCGTGACCACGTGATCTGTGAATACGACTATGCCGCCACGCCGCTGGCCGACAAGCTGGGTCTGAACGTGCGCGAGGCGGTGATGTTCATGGTCGCGGACAAGGACTGGAAGCTGATCCATTGCGAGGGCGGCTTCCGCCCGATCCTGTTCGACCTCGTGAATGACCCGCACGAACTCGACGACCTTGGCGACCGGGTCGACATGGCTCCGGTGATCGAGCGGATGTACGACAAGCTGTTCCGCTGGGCCCGCCGCACGTCGCAGCGCACCACGCGGACGGAAGAGCAGTTGATCGCGATGCGCACCTCGACCCGCAGGCGCGGCGTGATCATCGGCGTGTACGACGAAAACGACGTTCCGCTGGAACTTACGGTGCACTACCGTGGCCGCACGGCGAAGAACATGAAAAGCGGAAAGCAGACGGAAGAGACCTGAAGACCTGCGCTGCCGGGGAGGGCGGCGCGAAGCCAAATCAAGGGGAGGAGGACCCATGAAACATCTGACCAAGGCCTTTGCCGCGTCCGCGGTGGCGGCTGTCATCGCGACCGGCGCCAGCGCGCAGGCGAACCTGACCGCCGAGACTTCGAGCCCGGGCAACAGCCCGCACGTCTCGATCCTGCACATGGCCGAGATCGCGGCCGAGTATGGCATCGCGAACCTGCAGGTGCAGGAAGGCCAGACGCTGACCAACTCGCTGGTGAACCTAGCCGAGGGCAAGACCGACATCGCGGCCATGCCGCTGATCCTGCCGTTCCTGCTGGCCGCCGGGCGCGGCCCGTTCTCCAGCATCGGCCCCGAGAAGGGTGCGGAACTGGCCGCCAACGTCCGGGCGCTGTACCCCTACAACGCCGGCGCCTACGGCCTGATCGCCTTGGAAAGCGAAGGCATCGATTCCTGGGATGATCTCAAGGGCAAGAATGTCTGGAACGGCCCGCCCCGAGGCGCCGCTCTGGTCAACGCGCGGCAGGCGATTTCCGGCGCCGCCGGCCTGACCGACGGCGAGGATTATACCGGCCATCAGGCGAACTGGGCGCAGCTTGCCACCCAGTTGGTCGACGGTTCGATGGACGCCTTCGTGGTGCCGTTGACCTTCCCCTCGGCCCGCGTGACGACGATGCAGGCCGCGGGTGACGTGGTGATCGTCTCGACGCCGAAGGACGTGTTTGAAAGCGAGGCCTACGGCAAGCTGTTCAACGCGCCCGGCAACGTCCCGATCTCGGTCGCGTGGGAAGACATGGGCTATACCGACGGTGTGCGCCTGATCTCGGAAGACGGCGTGTTCCGTGGCCTTGGAACCGCGTTCGCGGACGTGGTGCACAAGGACATGGACTTCGACACCGCCAAGGCGCTGACCGCCGCCTATATCGAGACGATGGACCGCATGAAGGCGAAGACGCCCTATGCCGGCAACATCAACGTCGGTGTTCTGGACCCCGAGCTAAGCGGTTTCTGCGGTGTGAACCCGTTGAAGTACCATCCCGGCGCCGTCGCCGCGTGGGAAGAGGCGGGCTATGAAGTGCCCGACTGCGCCAAGCCCGAGGGCTGAAGCCGTTCGGCCGGGCGGCGCACGCCCGGCCACCTCGCCAGGGACCTAGCCCGGGGATCAAGCCATGACCGATACCGTCGAACGTGACATCGCGCACCGGCTGGCGCGCGTGCTGGGGCTGATCCTTGTGATCATCGGCCTGCTGAACACGATGCCCGCACTTCCCGGACTGGACGCCGCGGTCGAGCAGGCGTTCGGCAAGGGCGTGGTGATCCGGCGCTTCCCTTACGAATATCTGTTTCCGCTGGTTTTTGTCCTGATGATGACCATCGTCGCGCTGGAACACTCGTTCGCTCGCGGCTTTGCCGGGCAGGCACCCGCCAAGCGCGGCTTCGGTATCTTCATGGACGTGGCGTTGGTCACGATGGCGACGCTGATCGCGCTGGGCTATCTGGTCGAGATCGACGCCGTCTGCCTGATCGACCAGTTCACGGGCGAACGCGCCGAGCTGATCGCCCGAAGCCTTCAGGAAGAGAAAGACTTCGCCGAGATGATGGGGCTGCCCGCGCCCACCACGGTCGACGATCCCAGTTGCATCCGCACCCTCGGACTGTGGATCTTCCCGCTGATCGCCGCGGCGGTGACGGTGTTTCTTGGTTATAACGTGCGGGTCTGGGGCGTTTCGCTGGTGGCGGTCGCCATCGTGATCGCAAGCTATACCCTGCTGACGGTGATCGTCTGGTACTTCTTCGGCGCCGACGACGTGAACAAGTACCTCGTCACCAAGCTGGGCGGTGAGCCCCGTCAGCTGATCGACGGGCGGCCCAACGTCGAGGACATCCTCGTGAACAACGGGCAGGGCCTGCTGGGCCGGTTCATGGGCATCCTGATGAACACCGTCTTCCCCTATATCGTGCTGGGCGCGCTGTTCGGGGTGTCGGCGGGCGGCCGGTCCCTGATCAAGATCGCCTTCCTGTGGACCCGCCGCCTGCGTGGCGGTCCCGCGCACGCAGCCATCGTCTCGTCCGCCATGTTCGGCACGATATCGGGCGGGCCGGTGGTGAACGTCCTGTCCACCGGCGTGCTGACGATCCCGATGATGCTGAAACGCGGCTTCCGGCGCGACTTCGCGGGCGGGATCGAGGCGGCGGCCTCGTCGGGCGGCCAGATCATGCCGCCGGTGATGGGCGTCGCGGCCTTCGTTCTGTCGGCAATGACGGTGGTGCCCTATCGCGACGTGATCATCGCGGCGGCGATCCCGGCGGTGGCGTATTTCGGCTGCCTGTTCCTGACCGTCGTATTCCAGGCCCGGAAGCAGGGGCTCGAACCGGTCGGCGACGCCACAGACGACATGCGGCTGACCCGCGAGGACCGCATTCACCTGCTGATGATCTTCGCCCCGATCCTGCTGATCCTGATCCTGCTGCTGACCCCGAAAGAGGCGATTGGCTGCGGACCGCTGTCGGGCATCTGGGGTGTCACGAAGATCGTGACCGAGAACGGCTGCCGGGCCGAAAACCTGCCGTGGCTGCTGCAACTGATCCAGAACTCGGCGGGCGACGCAGGATCGGCGGGCTGGTGGGCGACGGCGCTGCTGATCGTGCTGTTCTTCCTCGACCGCGAGATCCGCCAGCGTCCCGGCCTGATCGTCACCGCGCTGGCCGAGGCGGGCACGCTTGTCAGCCGGCTTTACCTGATGTTCCTTGCCGTCTCGGTGATCGACTTCTGCCTGAACCTGACCGGGCTTTCCAACTACATCGCGGTGGACATCATCGGCTGGCTTCGAGCGTCGGGCGGCACCATTGGCGACAACAGCCTGTTCCTTGTGATGGCGCTTGGCGCGACGATGGTCATGGCGATCCTGCTGGGCATGGGGATGCCGACGGTGCCCGCCTATATCAACGTCGCGCTTCTGATGGGGCCGATGCTGGTGGGGCTGGGCATCGCGACCTTCACCGCCAACATGTTCATTTTCTACTTCGCTGTCGCCAGCGCGATCACGCCGCCTGTCGCGGTCGCGGCCTTCGCGGCGGCTTCGATCACCAAGGGCGACCCGATGGGCACCGGCTTTGCCGCCGTGAAGGCGGGGGTTGTGATGTTCGTCATCCCCTTCATCTTCGCCTTCTATCCCGAGCTTCTGCTGATCGAGCCGGCGCAGTTGAACCCGGTGCCGGGTGGCGACCGGTATCTGCCGGGGCTGGACGGGACGGTGCACTGGGGCGCGCTGGCCTTGGTCTCGCTGCGCGTTGCGGCGGCGCTGTACCTGCTGGCCAGCGTGCTGGCCCGGTTCGATGGCCGTCGCATGGGCCGGATCGAGGCGCTGTTGCGTCTTGCGCTGGCGCTGGCGGTGCTGGCCAAGGCGCCGCTTGTCTGGGGTGTGGCGGCGCTTCTTGCGGCAGGGGTCATCGCGTGGCACTGGATGGGACGGGACAAGCCGGGCCGCCCGATCGCATCGCAGGCGTGACGGCCGGGGCCGGTGCCTGACGGAGGGCCCGAGATGAAACTGCCCATGACGCCCGACATGCGTCTGGATGGCCGCCACGCGCTTGTCGTCGGCGGTACCTCTGGCATCGGGCTTGCCTGCGCCGCCGCCCTTGCGCGCGCCGGGGCAGAGATAACCGTCGCCGGACGCCGTGCCGAACTGGTGGAAGAGACCCGCGGCGCGCTGGAGGCCGAGGGCCATGCCGCGCATGGGCTGCCGTTGGACATTACCGACCTGGAAGCGACCGGAAAGGCCGTGGCCGAGAGCGGGCCGTTCGACGTGCTGGTGAACGCCGCCGGCACCGCGCGGCACAGCTTCGCGACCGAGACGCAGGTTCAGGACTTCGACGCGGTGATGTCGGTCAACCTGCGTGCCGCGTACTTCCTTGCGCAGTCGGTGGCGAAGGGTCTGATCGCTGCGCGCCGGCCCGGATCGCTGATCACCATTTCCAGCCAGATGGGGCAGGTGGGCGGACCGAAGCGTGCCGTCTACTGCGCCAGCAAACACGCGGTGGAGGGCTTCACCAAGGCGATGGCGATCGACCTTGGGCCGATGGGAATCCGGGTGAACACGATCTGCCCGACCTTCATCCTGACGCCCCTGACCGCGCCGTTTTTCGACGAGCCGGAAACCCGGCGCTGGATCGGCCAGAACATCCCGCTGGGACGCGCGGGCGAGGTCGGCGATGTAGCGGGGGCCGCGGTGTATCTTGCGTCCGACGCCTCGGCGCTGGTGACGGGGTCGGCTGTCTCTGTCGACGGGGGCTGGACGGCGGGCTAGGCGGCGACGTTTCTCAGAATCACCCTAAGATGGTTCCGTTTGCGATATTGTATCGCAAAAAGAAACAGATGGGCCGAAGATAGGCGGCGGCTCGACGATGCGGGCAACCGGCCCAAGTATTGGCGTGTGGAAAACGCCGGCGCTGCCGGCAAATCGGCCGGGACAGGCCGAAGTCGGCAACCTCCCCTTTACACGTGGGGGAGTCCCATGCTGCAACGGCGGTTACGCCGGCTGCCGCTCCGGAAGCCTCTGCCTTGGCAGGGGCGGCGGGTGCGGCACATGAACCGAAGAACCCGCCTCGGCGTCGTCCGATCCGGCACGGGGCACAGCGCAGGAGGAGTCCGATGGCGGTACTTCGCGAACTGGCACAGGACATCACCCGGGCGACCGGCGTCAACGAGTTGTCGGTCGAACCGATGGCCCGGTCCGGCTCGAACATGACGATGCTTCTGCGGGGCGAGGGGCAGGTCTTCTTCGCCAAGATCTTCACCGATGCCGACGTGAACGCCGCCGACGCGAACCTGCGCTATGACCGCGAGAAGCAGATCCTGTCGAAGCGCTGGCCGGTCCCGATGCCGGTCATGGTCTATTCCGCAGACACCGAACGGGTGATCGTCACGCGCGAGGTCCAGGGTCACGGGTTCAAGCATTTCATCGAGCAGGGCCGCGTAATGGACGCGCTGGGCATGATGGCGCGCTGGGTCGCCGGGTTTCACGCCGCCGTCGGGACACAGAAGCGCGACGAGACCCTGTGGGACCATTTCGGCCAGTACGACGAGATGGAGGGCAACCCGGCCTATGCGGTTCTGCGCGATTTGCTGAGCCAGGTGCCGCTGACCGAATACGTTCTGACCAAGGGCGACGTCTCGGCCCACAACTTCAAATTCAACGACAAGGGTGCCGTCGGCCTGGACTTCGAATCAGTCGGCTACAGGGCCAAGGAATTCGATCTGATCGGCATGATCCGGGGGCTTCACAAGCTGACCGGAGAATCCATTTCGGCGATGTCGGACACGGTTGTGCAACAATACGATACGGTGCGCCGGATTGATGATATCGAAACCACCGCCGCAGCGGTGGCGGTGTTAACAGAGCTTACCGATTATTGACGAAATTGTGGCAGCAAGCACCTGTTTTACAAGGAAAAGGCCCTTTTCAATTCTGAATTGGGGCAAAATCTGGGCTTTGTTTAGATAACCTTGCGGCATATATTCTCCCCATACCTCTGTGGGGAATAGCTGCTGATGACATATTCGATTTTCGGGAATTGGTTCTGGTGGGGCCTTTCCAAGGGCTGGTGCGACGAGGATGGCAATCCCGTCGATCACGGCAGCGGCGTCTATCAGGCCGACATCAACAACCATGGCAAAGTCCTGATCGACAACCCGGGCGGTGCGTACGACAACAAGTCGATCCGCACGATGCAGGAGAACGTCGACAAGGACACCTACGTCTACCTCGACGGGACCGGCAAGGATTACGGCGACAGCCTGAACCTGCGCTGGGACGACGGCGGTCACGACGTGGACATCGTCGAGGTGAACGCGGGCGATTTCGTCGGTGACTTCTGCATGAACGTGCAAAGCATCCAGACGATCGACAAGCTGTATATGTCGAACGTCATCAGCTTCACCGCGGTGGACAAGCACGGCAATCCGATCTCGCCCGTTTACACGGCATCCAACGTCTATGGCGGCGGCGAGACCGGCGACCAGAACGGCGACGACTTCGGCGACGGCACCTACAAGCTGAAAGAGACCGACGGTCACCACGGCGCGCCCAGCAAGTATGTCATCACCTATCTGGACCGCGACGGGAACGAGAAGACCATCTATCTCGAGGCCGACGTCGACCACGGTGACAAGGCGACCATCGGGATCGATTTTGTCGACGCGCCGATCTGCTTTGCCGGTGGCACCGAGATCCTTGTTAAAGGCGGCGTGAAGCGGGTCGAGGACCTGCAACCGGGCGACATGGTCCTGACGAAAGACAGCGGGTTCCAGCCGCTTCAGTGGATCGCGCACCGCCGCATCGGCGCGTCGGAACTGAACCGTGGCGACAACCTGCGCCCGATCCGCATCCGCGCCGGCGCGCTGGGCGAGAACATGCCCGAGCGCGACCTGCTGGTGTCGCCGCAGCACCGTATGCTGGTCTCCGACTGGCGCTGCGAGGCGCTGTTCGGCGAGACCGAGATGCTGGTGCCGGCGAAGGCGCTGGTCAACGACAGCACCGTGACGGTCGAGCATGACGCGGACGAGGTGGTGTACTATCACTTCATGTTCGCGCAGCACGAGATCGTCTATGCCAACGGCGTGGAGTCCGAGAGCTTCCACCCCGGCGAGCTGGGCCTGTCGACGCTGGACACCGCTGCGCGCGACGAGCTGTTCCGCATCTTCCCGCAGCTCGAGCGGAACGTGGACGCCTTCGGCGCTCCGGCCCGCCCGGTTCTGAAGAACTTTGAAGCGAAGGCGATGATGTCGGCCTGACACGGCCCATGACACCGCCTTGGGGATCGGTCGGCACGGGGGCGCCGGCCGATTTCTTTTTGAGGGATCGCGAAGCGGGACGGCGACGGCGCTCGCGCTGACGCGCATCGCCCCGCCCGCCGTCCCGTATCACCTCACGACAGGTTCCCGAGCCGCGCGGCCTTACCCTGAGCCTGAAGCGCCAGTTCCATCGCCTTGAAACACCGCGCCTGCGGCATCGCCGTCTCGGTCCGGTCGCGGATGTCCGCGATCAGCGCCGCGAAATACGGCAGGCCCGCGTCTGACGCGTCGATATGTTCGCAGCGGTCACCGTTCACGAGGAACAGGTGATCCTTGCCCTCGCGCCCGGTGATGTCGACGTATTTGCGAAGTTCGATATAGCCCTCGGTGCCAAGGATCGTCAGGCGACCGTCGCCCCATGTCGGCAGCGCGTCGGGCGTATACCAGTCGATCCGGATGTAGCCCTGAACGCCGTCGCCCCGGACGAGGATCTCGCCGAAATCCTGCAGCCCCGGATCTTTCGGGTTGGCGAAGTTGGCGACGCTGGAGGATACGATCTCGGCGTCGTCGGTGCCGGTGAAGAACAGGAACTGCTCCAACTGGTGCGAGCCGATATCGCACAGGATGCCGCCGTACTTGCTTTCGTCGAAGAACCAGTCCGGCCGCGTCGGGCGGTTCAACCGGTGCGGCCCGAAGCCCGCCGTCTGGATCACCTTGCCGATGGCCCCCGCCGCGATCAGCTCTGCCGCCTTCGTAACGCTTGCGACCTGAAAGTGCTCTGAATAGTTGACCGACCAGATGCGCCCGGTCTCGGCCTGCACCTTCCTGATCTCGGCAAGCTGGTCCAGCGTGGTGCAGCCCGGCTTGTCGACCATCACGTCCTTGCCCGCCCGCATCGCGCGGATCGCGAAATCCGCGCGTTCAGAGGGCACGCCGGCCAGCAGGATCATGTCGATCTCGGGGTCGGCGATCAGCGTTTCGGGGTCGTCGACACGGGGCAGGTCGGGGAAGCGCTTCACGAAACCCTCCTGCGTGCCGGGCTCTCCCTCGGTCCACCAGCCGCGGCCGGCGCAGCCGTGGTCTGTCATTAGCCCGAGCATTTCGTAGATGTGGCGGTGGTCGATGCCGATCACGCCAAGAACCGGACCCGTCATTCAAGTGTCTCCCAGATGGATTGCGCGGCCCGTTTCCGAAGACCGCAGAATAGCGTCGATCAGCCGTTGCGCCGTCAGCGCGTCGGTGCCGGACGGATCGGGCGCGCGCCGGGCCCGCGCCGCCTTGACGAAGCCCGCGATCAGGTCGCGGTGCCAGTCATGCGGGAATGCCATCGGATCGGCCCCGCCGCCGGTTCCGGTTTCCTCGCCGACCGTTTCCGTCCGCCCGTCGCGCCAGTCGAGCCGCAAAGTGCCGGATTGCAGCGTTGCGACGCATTTGGAACAGTCCAAACGTATCGATTCCGCACTTCCGGGCCATGCTGCGGTGGTCGCGAAGACCGAGCCGACGGCACCGTTCGCGAACCGCATCCCGGCGGTGGCGAAGTCTTCGCACTCCATATCATGCAACCCGGTCGTGGCGGCCAGCGCCTGCACGGTCGCGACCGGGCCGGTCAGCGACAGCATCAGATCCAACGTGTGGATCGCCTGGCTGATCAGGACGCCGCCGCCGTCGCGCGCCATCGTGCCGCGTCCGGGGGCGTCATAATAGGATTGGTCCCGCCACCACGGGATATCGGCGCGCGCCATCTGAAGCGCGCCCAGATCGCCGGCCTCTAGTCTCTGCCGCAGCGCGATGGAGCCTGCGCGATAGCGGTGCTGGAACACGACGCCAAGCTGTACACCCGCGTCGGCGCACAGGGCGGCGACCTCTTCCGCCTCGGCCAGCGTGCGGCCGATGGGCTTTTCGCACAGGACGTGCTTGCCGGCCCCGGCGAACAGCCGTACCGGATTCAGCCGGGCGTCGGGTGGGGTCAGCAGCAGCAGGGCGTCGACGGTCGGGTCCGCGGCCAGCGCCTCGGCGCTATCGGCCAGCGGAAAGCCGTACTCCGCGGCCATCGCCGCGCCGCTGTCGCCACGGGTCCAGACCCCGCGCACCGAGATGTCCGGCGCAAGGTCCGCCAACGCGCGGGCATGCGGCGTCGCGGCCATGCCGGCGCCGATGACGGCGATGCCGAATGGCTGTGTCATGCAGGTCTCCTCCCCTGTTCGCGAAGTCGTAGCACCCGGTGTCACGGGATGCCACGGGTTTGCCAAAACGCCCGACGCGTGCGAAAGCAGGGCAACCCATGGCGGAGGATCCGGGATGTGGAAATCGCTGTTGATCGGGGCCGGATTGGCCCTTTGCGCAGCCGCGTCGCAGGCGCAGGCCGTGATCGACTGCAACGGCTGGCAAGGCGGCGCCCGCAACATCGCCGAACCGTGGGAGCAGAACAGCACCACCTTCGCCAACGGCGCGATCCGGGTGGCGTTGCTGGACACGGTGGAACCCGCGGCGGCGGCCTACTACCTGCTTGTCATCCACCCGCCCTATGACGAGCTTGGCTCGCCCGGCTGCGGCATCATCGGGCTGGATGAGAGTATGGGCTTTTCGAGCATGGATTTCGGCGCGCTGTCCGCCAGCTACGACCCCGCGGCGGGGCTGACCCTGCGCGTCGGGGTCGAGATCTTCGAGCCGGACACCGGCGGTTTCGATCCCGCCATCCTGGCGGTCACGATGAACCAGTCCACCGGCGACCTTTCCCCACGGTTCGAGATTCCATGATCCTTGGCATCGGCACCGATCTTGCCAACATCGAGCGGATCGAGCGGACGCTGGAGCGGTTCGGCGACCGCTTTCGCAACCGTGTCTTCACCGAGGTCGAGCAGGCCAAGGCCGAACGCCGCCGCGACACCGCCGGCACCTATGCCAAACGCTGGGCCGCGAAAGAGGCGTGTTCCAAGGCACTTGGCACCGGTCTGCGTATGGGCATCGCGTGGAAGGACATGGCGGTGTCGAACCTGAACACCGGCCAGCCCGTGATGGCGCTGACGGGTTGGGCGGCGGAACGCCTGCGCGAGATGACCCCCGAAGGCCACGAGGCGGTGGTGCATGTCACCCTGACGGACGACCATCCTTGGGCGCAGGCCTTCGTGATCATAGAGGCAAGGCCGTTGCCTTGACACCGCGGGCGCGCGCGCCCATGACGACACACAAATCGAGGCGAGCGGGGAACCGGAATGTCCAGCAATTCCATCGGCAGCGGGATCATCGAGACGATCAAGACAATTGTCTACGCCCTGCTCATCGCGGGCGTGTTCCGCACACTCTTTTTTCAGCCTTTCTGGATACCGTCCGGGTCCATGAAGGACACGCTGCTGATCGGGGACTTCCTGTTCGTGAACAAGATGGCATACGGATATTCGCAGTACAGTTGCCCGTTCGCCATGTGCCCGTTCTCGGGCCGCATCATGGGCGAGGAACCCGAGCTTGGCGATGTCGTCGTGTTTCGCCATCCGACCACCGGATCGGACTTCATCAAGCGGGTGATCGGCCTGCCGGGTGACAAGGTCCAGGTGCAGGACGGCGTGCTGTTCATCAATGGCGAAGAGGTTCCGCAGGTCGACGACGGCGTATTCGTCGAGACCTTCGAACCGCAGGGCCCGGCCGGAAACCTGCCGCAGTGTTCCAACCCCAGCCCGGGGCTTGGCGCCGACTGCATCAAGCAGAAATATATCGAGACTCTGCCGAACGGGGTGGAGCACTCGGTGCTGGATATCGCCAACACACGTCTGGACAACACGCCGGTCTTCACCGTCCCGGAAGGACACTTCTTCTTCATGGGCGACAACCGCGACAACTCCACCGACAGCCGCGTCGCACAGGGCGCGGGCGGTGTCGGCTTTGTGCCCTTCGAAAACCTGATCGGCCGTGCCGACCGGATCATGTTCTCGTCCGCGGGCCGGTCGATGCTGTTTTTCTGGACGTGGAGGAGTGACAGGTTCTTCAAGGCCATCGAATAGGAGCGCTGGCCAGGGAACTGGCCACCGACTGGCTTGACTGGGACGGCGCGACAGATCGCACCCGGTTCGGGCTGTTCTTTGCCCTGGTCGTGACGGTCTGGATCGCCGGAACGGCGATCCTGCTGGCCGGGGTGCTGCACGAGGTTCCCGCTGTCGTGCTGACCATCCTGATGGCGCTGCTGCTGTATCCCTTCGCCGGCTACTGCGTGCGGCGCTATCACGACGCGGGCGCCTCGGGGCTTTGGGCGTTTTTCGTCTTCGTCCCGGTGATCGGCCTGTTCTGCCTGTTCTACCTGCTGACCGCCCCCACCGACGCGCGCGGGGATGTCGAACTTTTCCCGATCGAATGGCCGGTCGCAGGTCTGATCCTGCTGAGCTGTATCGTCGGCTTCGCGGTGTCGCGCGTGTTCTGGCAGCCGTTCCACATCACCGACGCCGCGATGAAGCCGACATTCCTTGTGGGCGACTACGTGATCGGCACGCGGGTCATCGGCACGCCGGACCGCAACGCCGTCGTGTTCTTCCGTCACCCGTCGGACGGCGACTACAGCGCGGCGCGGGTGGTGGGACGGCCGGGCGACACAGTGCAGATGCAGGGCGGACTGCTTTACATAAACGGCTGGCCGGTCGAACGGCTTGCGCTGCGCCCCTTCGTGGAAGAGTTCCGCGAACAGGGCCCGAACCGCATCTGGCCGATGTGCGCCGCCTTCGGTCCGGCGCCGGGCACTGAATGCATCAAGCGGATGTATGTCGAACAATTCGCGCAGGAAACGGGGCATACCATTCTCGATGTGCAGAACTCGCCCGGCGACCACACGCCGGTGTTCACGGTACCCGCAGACCATGTTTTCGTGATGGGCGACAACCGTGACAACGCCCGCGACAGTCGGTTCGCCCCAGAACAGGGCGGCATCGGGTTCCTGCCCACCGCGCGCATCATGGCCGAGGCGCGGTTCGTCCTGTTCTCCAGCGGCGCGCGCAGGCCGGTCGCCATCTGGGCATGGCGGCCCGAGCGTTATTTCGCCTCGATCGAGTAGGCGCGCGCCACCTTGCCGCCGCCGCCCGCCATCGGCTATGCCGACTGAAATATCGGCCCTAACCGAAAGCCTTCGGCGTGCTCCACGCAATCTCGCTTTTTCTGATGACGATCATGGTGTTCGAGCCCTACTGGATTCCCGCAGGCTCGATGAAACCGACGCTGCTTCCGGGCGACTACATTCTTGTCATCCCCGACCGCGCGCCTTTCGCGCGGGGCGAGGTCTTGGTGTTCCTCCACCCGGTCACCGGTCAGGACTACGTCAAGCGTGTGATTGGCCTGCCGGGGGACACGGTGCAGATGCGGGATGGCGTCGTGATCCTGAACGGCGCCGAGCTGCCGCAGACCCCGGACGGCGAATTCGTCGAACCCTACACTCCAGCCGGGATGTCGGGCGTGATCCCCCGCTGCGGCAACAACCCCGTGCCGCTTGGCGGTGATTGCCGCAAGCTTCGGCGGACCGAAACGTTGCCGGACGGCCAAAGCTATTCCGTGCTTGAGATCGGGCGCATGGCACTGGACAACACGCCGGCCTTCACGGTGCCGGCGGACCACCTGTTCGTCATGGGCGACAATCGCGACAACTCGACCGACAGCCGCATCGGTGCCGCCACCGGTGGCGTCGGCTTCGTCCCGCAGGCGAATGTGAAAGGCCGCGCGGTGGCGGTCGCCTTTTCCGCCGCAGGCCGCTATCTGTGGAACCCCGCAGGCTGGCGGGAAGGGCGCATCATGGAAGGAATCCGGTGAGACTGTCCGCCGAACAAGCCGCCTTCGCCAAACGGCTGGGCCACAAGTTCGCCAATGGCGAGTTGCTGCAACGTGCGCTGACCCATGCCTCGATGTCCTCGGCCAACCGGCCCGACAACCAGCGGCTGGAGTTCCTAGGCGACCGTGTGCTGGGTCTTGTGATGGCCGAGACGTTGCTAAGCGCCGACACCGGCGCGACCGAGGGCCAGCTTGCGCCGCGCTTCAACGCGTTGGTCCGCAAGGAAACCTGCGCCGAAGTCGCCGCCGAACTGGGGCTGGGCGAGGTCCTGCGCCTTGGCCGGTCCGAGATGCTGTCGGGCGGTCGCCGCAAACAGGCGTTGCTGGGCGACGCGATGGAGGCGGTGATCGCCGCCGTCTATCTCGATGGCGGGATCGAGGCCGCGCGCACGCTGATCCTGACGACCTGGGGCGCCCGGATCGAAACGGTCGAGGAAGACGCCCGCGATCCGAAGACCGCGTTGCAGGAATGGGCGCAGGCCAAGGGCCAGAAACCGCCCAGCTATCAGGAAATCGCCCGCAGCGGCCCCGACCACGCCCCGGTTTTCACCATCGAGGTCACGTTGCAGTCGGGCGAATCCACCCGCGCCGAAGCGCCGTCCAAACGGCGGGCTGAACAGGCGGCGGCCAAGGCGTTGCTTGATCAGTTGGGCGGGTAGGTACTGGTCGTAGGTACTGGTCGTAAGTACTGGTCTCTGGCCCCGGTCCGGTGGATCATGTAGGAACGCGCGATTCCCAGACTGGACATGACATGACCCAGAAAGCCGGCTTCGTTGCCCTGATCGGAGAGCCCAACGCGGGCAAGTCCACGCTTCTGAACGCGATGGTCGGCACCAAGGTGTCGATCGTGACCCACAAGGTGCAGACCACCCGCGCCCGGATCCGTGGCGTCGCGCTGGAAGGCGATGCGCAGATCGTGTTCGTCGACACGCCGGGCCTGTTCCGTCCGCGCCGGCGGCTGGACCGCGCGATGGTCGCGGCTGCCTGGACCGGGGCCGGGGATGCCGACGAGGTGCTGCTGCTGATCGAAGCGCAGCGCGGCCTGACCGATGGCGTCGAGGCGATCATCGCGGGGCTGGAGGAACGCGGCGGTGACCGTCCGGTCGCGCTGGTGATCAACAAGATCGACCGGGTGCAGGCCCCCGCGCTGCTGGCGCTGACCAAGAAGATGAACGACCGTTTCCCCTTCGTCGAGACCTTCATGATCTCGGCAGAGAAGGGCCATGGCGTCGATGACCTGCGGCACTGGCTTGCCGACCGCATGCCCGAAGGCCCGTGGCTGTACCCGGAAGACGAGATTTCTGACTTGCCGATGCGGATGATCGCGGCCGAGATCACGCGCGAGAAGCTGACTCTGCGCCTGCATCAGGAACTGCCCTATCAGCTGACGGTCGAGACCGAGAGCTGGGAAGAACGCGACGACGGATCCGCGGTGATCCACCAGATGATCTATGTCGCCCGCGACGGCCACAAAGGCATCGTGCTGGGCAAGCGCGGCGAGACGGTGAAGGCCGTCGGCAAGGCGGCGCGTGAGGAACTGACAGAGATGCTGGACCGCCCCGTCCACCTGTTCCTGCAAGTGAAGGTGCGGCCCAACTGGCTGGACGAAAAAGAACGCTACTCCGCGATGGGCCTCGATTTTTCGGACGGCAACGGCTGAGCCCATGGCGCGCCTGACCTCGGACCTTTGGGTCTCGGCCTATCTGGCGCGGCTGCGTCTGGCGGATATCCCGGCCTTCGTCGTCTCGAAGGGCGATGCGACGGCGGGCGCGGTCCTGATAAAGCAAAGCCCGCTCGACGGAACGGCGACGCTGTACCAGCGGTCGGTCGACCTGATGACAGGCGAACGGCGCTGGGTCGTGCTGGCCGAGGGAGACGAGGCTTCGGTCGACGCCTCTGTGACGAAACAACGCTCGTTCGATCCGGACCTGTGGGTGATCGAGGTCGAGGACCGCGCCGGCCGGCACCTGCTGGATGAGGAAGGGCTCGACAGCTAGGCGGGTCTCGGCGACAGGCGTGTCGCGCCGAACAGCAGGTAACCGGCGCCGACGAAGCCTTCCATCAGCCGGGCACAGTTCCACACCAGTTGCGGCGGTGCCAGACGGCCCGGATCGAGGAACGGATAGGGATAGACCCCGTCCAGCGCGCCGCGCACCAGCGCATAGGCAAGATAGGCAAGCGGCCACAGCAGCCACCGCAAAGGGTCCAGCCACCCGATGTCGTTCTTCCGGGCGAAGATCACCCACCACAGGAACACCGACATCGGGACCACGGCGTGCACCCCCTGATCCGCAATCCGTTGCAGCCCCTGCGGCTCCCACAACTCGGCCAGCAACAGGCGATAGATCAGCCCGACCGAGGCGATCCACAGAACCAACCCGGCGATCAGCCGGTCGGACACCTGCCGGCCCGCCATCACCATCGCCATGAACAGGATTGCGACCAGCCCGTTGGTGAGAATCGTGAAGTACCGCGCCTGCGCCCACAGCACGCCCGCGATCCGGTCCCCCGTCTCCATCTGCGTGATCCCGAACTTCAGGCACAGCGACAGCACGGCCAAAGCCGCCACGATGGCGGCACAGGTGCGGGCGGGGGCGGACAGCAGCATGAAATTATACTGGTTCAGTTTCTTCGCGAGGCAAACACTTGCAGGCCGCCGTGACGCAGCGATATTTGGCGGATGGAATGGCGCGATCAGGGAATCCTGCTGACCTCTCGTCGCCACGGCGAGTCCGGCGCGATCATCGAGGTCTTCACTCCCGGCCGTGGCCGGCACCTTGGCGTCGTGCGTGGCGGCGCCAGCCGCAAGACCGCGCCGATCCTTCAACCGGGGGCGCAGCTTGACGTGACATGGCGCGCGCGGCTCGAGGATCATCTGGGCGCCTTCACCGTGGAGCCGCTGCAAAGCCGCGCCGCGTCGGTGATGTCCGACCGGCTGGCGCTGGCCGGGCTGAACGCGGTGACCGCGCTGCTGTCCTTCACGCTGCCCGAGCGCGAGGCGCACGAGCCGCTCTATCACCGCAGCGTCGCGCTGCTGGACATGCTGGATACGCCGGATCTCTGGCCGCTTGCCTATCTGCACTGGGAACTCGCGTTGCTGGACGAGATGGGCTTCGGCCTCGACTTCAGCGCCTGCGCGGTGACCGGGGCGACGCAGGGGCTGGACTATGTCTCGCCCCGCACCGGGCGTGCGGTATCAGAGGCGGGGGCGGGCGAGTGGAAAGACCGGCTGCTGCCGCTGCCGCGTTGTTTGCGCATTCTGTACGACGCACCGTCGTCCGAGGTGGCGCAGGGGCTGCGCACGACAGGGCATTTCATGGAACATTGGCTGGCGCCCGCGCTGGGAGATCGGGCGCTGCCGTCGGCACGGCAGCGCTTCGTCGATCTGCAGGCCCGGCTGGACCGTCCCGGCGGTCAGTGACCGCCCGACAGCCGCATCAGAACCAGCCCGCCCACGATCATCGCGACCGCCGTCAGGCGCATCGGTGTCGCGGCTTCGCCAAGGAACATGACGCCGACAAGGAAAGCGCCCACCGCGCCGATCCCGGTCCAGACCGAATAGGCGGTGCCCAGGGGCAGCGTGCGCATCGCGACCGCAAGCAGCCCAAAGCTCGCAAACATCGCGACAAGCGTGACGATCGACGGGACAAGCACGGTGAAGCCTTGGGATTTCTTCATCGCCAGCGCCCAGACGATTTCAAGCAGGCCGGCGGCAGAGAGAATGATCCACGCCATGACAGAGTTTCCTTCCAGTATGTCCGGGCCGTCCCGGTCGGAATTACCTTGATGGCGAGGCCGTCCTCTGCCCGCGATCTAGCCCGCCCGGCCCCCGGTTTCAAGCCGCGCGGTCATTGCCAAACGCGGTCCGATACGCAACAACCTCGGGACGGCCGGAACAGGGAGGACAGCCATGCAGACCATCGCGGGATTTGACCGCATCGGCGAAGAAAACGCCTTTGCCGTGCTGGCGCGCGCCGGGGAACTTGCGGCGCAGGGCATGGACGTCATCAACCTCGGCATCGGCCAGCCGGATTTTCCGACGCCGGAGAACATCGTCGAAGCGGCCGTGAAGGCGCTGCGCGACGGCCAGCACGGCTATACCCCCGCCACCGGCATCCCGCCCCTGCGCGAGGCGGTGTCGGCCGACCTGCACCGCCGCTTCGGGGCGGAGGTGAACCCGGATAACGTGCTGATCGTGCCCGGAGGCAAGGTCACCATGTTCACAGCGATCCTGATGTTCGGCGAACCGGGGGCGGAAATCCTGTACCCGGATCCCGGCTTCCCCATCTACCGCTCGATGATCGAATTCACCGGCGCGAAACCGGTGCCGATCCCGATCCGCGAAGAGAACGGCTTTGCCTTCTCGGCCGAGGAAACCCTGTCGCTGATCAACGACAAGACGCGCCTGATCATCGTCAACTCGCCCGCCAACCCCTGCGGCGGCGTCACGCCGCGCGCCGAGGTCGACAAGCTGGTCGCGGGCCTCGCCGACTGGCCCGAGGTGGCGATCATGTCGGACGAGATCTACGACCAGATGCTCTACGACGGCGAAGAGCACGTCACCCTCCTGGGTTACCCCGAGATCCGGGACCGCCTGATCCTGCTGAACGGCTGGTCCAAGACCTACGCGATGACCGGCTGGCGGCTGGGCTATTCGGTCTGGCCGCAGGATCTGTACGACAAGGCCCGGAAACTGGCGGTCAACGCATGGTCCTGCGTCAACACACCCTCGCAATACGCCGCGCTCGAGGCGCTGACCGGCCCCCAGGATGCAGTCGCGAAGATGGTCGCCGAATTCGACGCCCGCCGGAAGCTGGTCGTCGACCTCGCCAACGACCTGCCCGGCGTCTCGTGCATCACGCCCAAGGGCGCGTTCTACGCCTTCCCGAACGTGTCGCAGACCGGCTGGAAGGCGAAGAAACTCGCGCTGTCCCTGCTGGAAGAAACCGGCGTCGCCACCGTTGGCGGCCCGGACTTCGGAACACTGGGCGAAGGCTATATCCGCCTGAGCTATGCCAACTCGCAGGACAATATCCGCGAAGCGCTGGGGCGGATGAAGGCGTTCCTGTCCAAGTGATCGGCCCTGCGGGCCGAGCCTCTGGCAGAGGTATTTAGAAAGAGAAGAAGCGGCTGTCCTTTTCTTCTCTTTCCAAAGTACCTCAGGGGGAGCGCCGAAGGCGCGGGGGACAGCGTCCCCCTGCGCGATGGGTGTCGGGCGTCAGGCCAGAAGTCGGCGCGCGATCACCTGGGCCTGGATCTCGGCGGCGCCCTCGAAGATGTTCAGGATACGGGCGTCGCACAGGATGCGGCTGATCCGGTACTCGGTGGCAAAGCCGTTGCCGCCGTGGATCTGCAACGCGTTGTCCGCCGCCGCCCAGGCGACGCGGGCGCCCAGCAGTTTCGCCATCCCGGCTTCGAGGTCGCAGCGCTCGTCACTGTCTTTCCGGCGGGCGGAGAAGTAGGTGAGCTGGCGCGCCACCATGATCTCGACCGCCATCATGGCAAGTTTCGACGCAACCCGCGGGAAGGCGGCGAGGGGCTTGCCGAACTGCTGGCGTTCCGTTGCATATTGCAGGCCGGTTTCCAGAGCCGACTGCGCGACGCCCGTGGCGCGGGCCGCCGTCTGGATGCGGGCGCTTTCGAAGGTCTGCATCAACTGCTTGAAGCCCTGTCCCTCGACCCCGCCAAGCAGGTTGCCGCCCTGCACCTTGAAGCCGTCGAAGCCGAGTTCGTATTCCTTCATCCCGCGGTAGCCCAGCACCTCGATTTCGCCGCCGGTCATGCCGGGGGTGGGGAAGGGATCGGCGTCGGTGCCCGGCGTCTTTTCCGCAAGGAACATGGACAGCCCGCGGTGGTCGGTGCTGTCGGGGTCCGTGCGCGCAAGCAGGGTCATCACGTGGGCGCGGGCGGCGTGGGTGATCCACGTTTTGTTGCCGGTGATCTCATAGTCGTCGCCCGTTTTCACCGCGCGCGTGCGCAGCGATCCGAGGTCAGAGCCGGTGTTGGGTTCGGTGAACACCGCCGTCGGCAGGATCTCTGCGGCCGCGATCTTCGGCAGCCAGTGCGCCTTTTGCTCTTCGGTGCCGCCGCAGAGGATCAGTTCCGCCGCGATCTCGGACCGGGTGCCCAGCGAGCCGACGCCGATATAGCCGCGCGACAGTTCCTCGGACACCACGACCATCGAGGCTTTGGACAGGCCGAAGCCGCCGTGTTCCTCGGGGATGGTCAGGCCGAAGACGCCCATCTCGGCGAGATCCTCGATGATCTCCATCGGGATCAATTCGTCTTTCAGGTGCCAGTCCTGCGCGTACGGGATGACGCGTTCGTCAGCGAAGCGGCGGAACTGGTCGCGGATCATCTCAAGCTCGTCGTCCAGACCGGTGGCGCCGAAGGTGGCGTGCCCGGCGTTGTCCTGCATCAGCGTGGCCAGCCGCATGCGCGCGGCCTGCGTGTTGCCCGACTGGGTCAGGGTCATCACGGACGGGGTCATCAGGGTGCGCTGGTCGTCCTGCGTCAGGTACATGTCCTGCGGACGCGCGGTCTCGTTCTGGCTCATCGGGATGCCGCCGTAGATCTGCCAGAGGTATTCGCCGAACGCGATCTGGTGGATCAGCCGCTCCATCTCGCCGAACCGGCCCTCGGCCTCCAGCGCATCGGCCCAATGCTGCATCTGCCGCAGCGATTCGACGTAAGTTGCGAGCCAGGCAAGCGCATGGGCGGCGGACTGGTGCGCCTCGATCCGGGCGGGCGACACCCGGTCGCCGTCTATGACTTCCGCGCGGACGCGCGCGCGCGCCTTGTCCAGCAGGGCCTCGGCCGCCGGCACGGCATCGGCGGTCAGCGCCAGAAGGTCCGGCAGCATCACGGGGTCCGTCGACATGTCCTGTCCGTCATGGGGCATCGGGCAATTCCTTTTCCGCTACGTCGGGAGGAGATAGCGCCTTTGCAGTCGCAGCGCAACAATAATTCAAAAATGGTACGCAAGGGGATGTAAAATGACTTTACGGATTAACAACTAGGCAGCGCCGCACAAGCCTGTATGACGGTCGGGAACGGTCAGGAGCTTTGCCGATGTTCGAGGTCTTCACCCAGATTCCCCCTGCGATTCTTGCTTTCGCGGTCGGTGTGACCCTGTTCGCGGGCTTCGTGAAAGGGGCGGTCGGCTTCGCGCTTCCGATGATCATGATTTCCGGTCTGGGGTCCGTGCTGGCCCCCGAACTCGCACTTGCAGCGCTGATCATCCCTACCGTGGCGGCGAACGTGTGGCAGGCCCTGCGCGACGGGGTCGCGGCGGCGCTGGGGACGGTGCGCAAGTACTGGCTGTACATGCTGATCGTGCTGGTCTTCATCGCGGGCAGCGCTCAGCTGGTGCGGGTGATCCCAAGCTGGGTGTTCTACCTGCTGCTGGGTATCCCGATCACCGGTTTCGCGCTGGTGCAGATCATGGGATGGAAGCTGAATATCCGCCCCGAGCACCGGACCCGGGCCGAATTGATGATCGGGGCGGTGGCAGGCTTCACCGGCGGGCTGTCCGGGGTCTGGGGGCCGCCGACCGTGGCCTATCTCACCGCGATCCAGGCGCCGAAGGGCGAGGCGATGCGGATGCAGGGCGTCGTCTATGCCGCGGGGTCCGTGGTGTTGCTGGCGTCGCACCTGCGGTCTGGTGTGCTGAACGCGCAGACGCTGCCGCTGTCCTTCGCGATGCTGATCCCCTGCGTGCTGGGAATGGTCGCGGGCTACTGGGTGCACGACCGGCTGGACGCGGTGAAGTTCCGCCGTGCGATGCTGCTGGTGCTGGTCGTGGCCGGGCTGAACCTGATCCGGCGCGGCGTGATGGGGCTGCTGTTCTAGCCCGGCGTCATTCCAGCGGGCGCGCCTCGTCGATCAGCATGACCGGGATACCGTCGCGGATCGGGAAGGCAAGGTGCGCCGCGCGCGAGATCAGTTCCTGATGCGTGGCGTCGTAGCTAAGCACCGCCTGCGTCTGTGGGCAGACCAGCGATTCCAGCATCCGCCGGTCGAACGCGGGCGCGGGGGCCGGGACCGAAGCGTCGTCGCTGGGGGTAGGAAGCACCGGGGGGCGTTCGTTCGTATCGTCGGTCATTGCATGATCTCGTCGCCAGCGCCGCCTCTCAGGGCGAACTCGATCAACGTAACCAGCGTTTCCCGCCGGGTCGACAGCGATGGTGCTTCTAGCAGCGCCTGCCGGTCTTCCGGTTCAAACGGGCAGAGCATCGACAGCGAGTTGATCAGCAACTCGTCATCGGCTTCCCGCATCGCTTCCCAGTCGGTCTTGAGGTTCTCTTCCTGGAAATAGCGCGACAGCAGGCCCAGAAAGTCGCTGCGGTCGAAGCCGGGGTCGTGTTCCGCCGGGCCAAGATCGCGCGAGAAATCGTCCCAGCCGACTTCGCAGCGGCGATAGGGCGTGAAGCCGTCGATTTCCTCGCGGACGCGGAACCGGCAGACACCTGTCAGGGTGATCAAATAGCGGCCGTCCTCTGTCTCGGAAAAGGCCGTCAGCCGACCGGCGCAGCCGATGCGATGCAGCCGGTCCGGTGTGCCGCCGGGGCTTTCATAGGGCTGCACCATGCCGATCAGGCGCTGCGGGGTTTTCATGCAGTCGTCCAGCATCGCCAGATAGCGCGGCTCGAAGATGTGCAGCGGCAGTTTCGCGCGCGGCAGCAGCAGGGCGCCGGGCAGGGGAAACACAGGGATCGTGTCGGGCAGGTCGGCGGCTGAAATCATGTGCCAAACCTAGCCCGACGCATACCTCAGGCAAATATCATCGACGACAATTTGCGGCGGCCGTTCAGAGCGACCGGATCCTGTGGCTTCAGCGCCTCGAAGATGGTGAAAAGCTGCTGCTTCGCGGCGGCATCGTTCCACTCTCGGTCGCGGCGGAACAATTCCAGAAGCTGGGCGACGGCTTCTTCCGCCTCGCCCTTCGCGTACAGCGCCTGCGCAAGGTCGAACCGGGCCTGATGGTCGTCGGGGTTCGCCTCAACCTGCGCGGACAGTTCGGCGACCGGGCCAGCGTTCGACGCCTGCTTGGCAAGGTCAAGCTGGGCGTGCGCGGCTTCCAGTTCCGGTGCGGTGCTGATCGCGGCGGGCGCGCCGTTCAGGATCGCTTCGGCCTGATCGAGATCGTCCATCGCGATATGCGCGCGGACAAGTCCGGCATAGGCGGCGGCGTTCTCGGGCTCTTCGCCGAGGATCGCGGCAAAGGTCTGGGCGGCGTCGACCGCTGCGCCTTCGGTCAGCATCGCCTCGGCGGCCTCGAGGGCTTCGCCAAGGCCGCCGTCACCGGCCAGCGCGGCGACGCGGTCAACGAAGGCCTTGATCTCGGATTGCGGCACGGCGCCCTGGAACATGTCGACCGGGCGGCCCTGGTGGAAGGCGACGACGGTCGGGATGGACTGAAGCGGCAGGCCCTGCTGCGCCAGTGCCGCGGCAAGGCGCTGGTTGTCGTCGACATTCAGCTTGGCCATCCGGACCTTGCCCTTGGCGTCGGTCACGGCCTGTTCCAGCATCGGGCCCAGCGTCTTGCAGGGGCCGCACCACGGTGCCCAGAAGTCCACGATGACCGGGACCTCCTGCGAGCCTTCCATCACCTCGGCGACGAAGTTCGCCTCGGTCACGTCCTTGATCAGGTCGCCTTGCGGCGCGGCTTGGTCGGTGTTCTGGCCCAGTTCCAGCATGGCATATGCCCCATCATCTCGTGCAATCGGTGTCGTTGGGTTAGATGGAGCATGCCCGGCGGTCTTGCAAGTGCCGTGCGCGATGGTGCCGCTGTCGGATCAGTCTTTCGGCTCGATGCGCCGCTCGTGCGGGAAATCCCCGGTGGCGATATAGGCGTCTTCCTCGGGGGTGCAGGGACGGCCCAGAACGGGGTTCCGGTGCGGGTGGCGGCCAAAGCGGCGGATGATCTCGCGTACCCGGCGCGGCTGGTTGCCAGCCTCGTCGTAGATGTTGCCGAAGTCCCGGGACATGGGAACGATCTTCGTGTCGGTGATGTCGATGATCAGGTCCATCCGCTGCAGGTGGTCCGGCCCTTCGCAGTGGCTGATGGCGATCATGTAGAACAGGCGTTGCCACGGGGTCTTAAGCGTCTCGAAATGACCGTTGGCAAGTCCGTCAAGGCACAGGCGGCAGGACTTGATGTCCTGCGCAAAGGCGGCGGGGGTGTCGCGCCAGACCGAGCGCGGGAACTGGTCCAGCGTCAGCAACAGCGCAAGCCGTCCCTCTGGCGTGTCCGCCCAGCCGTCGAAGGCGCCGCGCGCGGCAGCGGCGGTGACGTCGGCATAGGTCTCGGCAATCGCCGCATCCATCCCGCCATGCATCCGGCTGTTCCAGAACGCCGCATGGTCCTCGGGGACGCCGTCGGCAAGCCTGTCCGGAAACCAGAACGACAGGATCTCGTCGGGCGTGACGGCGTCTACGGCGCGTTGTGGCATTGGCTGTCCCCTGTTCCCCTGTTTGAAGCGTTGCGCGGGGAACGGGGTCTGGCAAGCCTACAGATCGAACGTCGCGAAGACCGGGGCGTGGTCCGAGGGCTTCTCCCACCCGCGGGCGTCGCGCAGGACGCGGCTGGAGTGGCCCGCGTTCGCGATGTCGGACGTGGCCCAGACGTGGTCGAGCCTGCGCCCCTTGTCCGCCCCCGACCAGTCGCGGGCGCGGTAGGACCACCACGAGTACAAAAGCCCCTCGGGAATATCCTGACGGGTGATATCGACCCAGCCGCCAGCGTCCTGCGTCTGCGCCAGATGCTCGACCTCGGTGGGTGTGTGGCTGACGATCTTCAGAAGCTGCTTGTGGTTCCAGACGTCATCTTCGCGCGGGGCGATGTTCAGGTCGCCCACAAGGATCGCCTTCTGCGGCCGTTCGGCGTGGAACCAGTCGCGCATGCCGGTGAGATAATCGAGCTTTTGCCCGAATTTTTCGTTGATCTCGCGGTTCGGCTCGTCGCCGCCCGCCGGGACATAGAAGTTCTGGATCGTGACCCCGTTCTCCAGTTTCACCGCGACGTGGCGGGCGTGGCCCAGCGTGGCGAAATCCATGTCGCCCACGTCGACGATCGGGATCTTCGACAGCACGGCGACGCCGTTGTAGCCCTTCTGACCCCGCGCGACGAGGTGGTGGTAGCCAAGCGCCTTGAAGTTCTCGACCGGGATCTTGTCGACCGGGCTCTTGCACTCTTGCAGGCACAGGACGTCGGGCTGTTCCTCGGCCAGAAGCTTCAGCACCAGCGGCTCGCGCAGGCGGACAGAGTTGATGTTCCAGGTGGCAAGGGTGAAGGGCATGGGGGTCTCCGGTTCGCGGTGCGGCGGACCCTAGGCGGGGTGCGGGACAGGCTCAAGGGCGAAGGCGCGCCGCGCCCGGCGCTCTCCCTCTGGGTGCTTTGTCAGCGCAATCCGGTTTCTTCCAGCAGCCCCAGACGCTTCGCCTCGTAGTAATAGCCGCGCGCGTACCAGCCGATCGCCTCGTCCATGTCGCCGCCTGACACCAGCCACGCGCCGCGCAGGTATTTGACCGCGTAGCGCAGGTTCGTTTCGGCATCCAGAAGCGACTCGGGCGGGCCCCGGTGCCCCATGGTGCGCGCGGTGGTCGGGTGGATCTGCATCAGCCCCATGTAGGGGCCATTGCGCGCGCCGGGGGTATAGCGGCTTTCGCGCTGGACGACCCGATGCACCAACGCGCGCGGAACGTCGTAATAGTCGGCGTACTTGTTGATCAGCGCCCGGAGTTCCGGCGACTCGCCCTGGTACAGCGGCACCTCTGCGGCGCGGCGTTCGCGCCCGCCGCATCCGGCGACAAGCGCAAGGCAAAGCCCAAGGATCAACATGCGGAGCATCGGCTGGTTCCGTCTGGTTACATCCCCCGCAGACTAGCCTGCACGCGGTCCGGCCAAAAGGCCCCCCGCCCGACCACGCGCATCACGTTTCGGCGGGCGGGGACCTGCGCGCTTGACCGGTCCGGCGTCCGCGCCAAGATGGGGCGGCCCGCTACGGACGACTCGGTGAATGTCACGAATGCTGCGCCCTGCTTCATGCCTTTTCATAGCGTTGACGCTTTTTCCACAAGGCCCCGCCATGGCGGAAGGATGGGAGACGTTCAGCCACGATCTTGGCAAGGGCGCCGCCGTCTGCCCCTATGACGACGCCGACACCGGCGCCTTCTTCTGCTTCGCCGTCGCCTGCTTGCCCGAGGGCGGCAACCCGCTGATCCGGGTAGCGCTGGGCGGGCAGGACATGGCCCAGCCCGACGTTCCGCTGTCGGTACAGGTCGACGGCAAGATGGTCTCGCACCTGTTTCTGTCGCGCCTGCCGAACGACGGCCCGGACGAGGACATGGCCGATTTCGCCACTCCCTTCGACGCGGCCCGCGACGAGGCGATGATCGCCGCCCTGATGGCGGGAAGCCGGGCCCGGCTGATCTTCGGCACCGGGCTGGCCGCGGTGATCCAGGAAATCAGCCTGAGCGGCAGTCACGCGGCGCTGGACGAGGTTTCGGTGATGTGCGGCGTGCCCGCACTGGCGCCCGAGGAGGACTGAATGCGCGACCGTTGCCGCGAAAAAAAAGCCCGGGCAAAGGTGCCCGGGCCAGTCCAACAGGGAGGTGCATGCCATTACCCGGACATGCGGCGGGGTCTCTTTGCGATATGGTGATCAGACTACGCGGTGACAACCTTTGCGATAGTCCGGAATACCTTACGCAGGGGCATCCTATGCCACCAATCTGTAGCCCCCGGATTCGGTCACAAGAAGGCGCGCATTGGACGGATCCGGTTCGATTTTCTGCCGAAGACGGTAAATGTGTGTCTCGAGCGTATGGGTCGTGACGCCCGCGTTATAGCCCCAGACCTCGTGCAACAGCACGTCGCGCGCCACAACGCCTTCGGTCGCGCGATAGAGGAACTTGAGGATGTTCGTCTCTTTCTCGGTCAGGCGGATCTTCCGGTCGTCCTCGGTGATCAGCATCTTCATCGCGGGCTTGAAGGTGTACGGCCCAAGCTGGAAGACAGCGTCTTCCGACTGTTCGTGCTGTCGCAACTGGGCGCGGATGCGGGCCAGCAGGACGGGAAACTTGAACGGCTTCGTGACATAATCGTTCGCACCGGCGTCGAGGCCGAGGATCGTGTCGCTGTCACTGTCATGGCCGGTCAGCATCAGGATCGGGCACTTCACCCCCTGCTTGCGCATCACGCGGCACAGCTCGCGGCCATCCGTGTCGGGCAGGCCGACGTCGAGGATCACGAGGTCGTACAGACCTTCCTTGGCCCTTTCGAGCGCATCGTGGCCGTTCCCGGCCTCGAACACATCGAAATCCTCGGTCATGACCAGCTGTTCGCTCAGCGCCTCGCGCAGGTCGTCATCGTCGTCGACAAGCAGGATCTTCTTCAAATTCGTAGACATGGACGGCGATCTCCTTCGTTCGTGATCAACGACTTGAGCGCGAAACCGGTTCCCTGCAAGATTTGCTGCAACGATTTCACGCGCTCGTGTCGACACAGGCGGAAATGTTTCATATCTCAGGCTACCCGTAACAAACGGCACCGAAACAGCCGGATTTCGTAAATGGCCTTGGACCCCACCATCGCAGAACAGCTGTCGCGCGCCCGCGCCGACCTGCGCATGGGGTTGCCGGTCGTCCTGTTCGACACCGGCGGCGCGGCGCTTGCGGCCTCGGCCGAGACGCTGGACGCCGCGCGGCTTGCGGATCTGCGAGCGCTGGGTGTGCCGCACCTGGCGATCACGGCGCGGCGGGCCGAGACGCTGAAGGCCCGCGCCTACGACGGCGATCTGGCGCGGGTGACGGTGCCGGACGTTGCGGACATCGGCTGGATCAGCGGCATGGCCGACCCGGCGGACGATCTTGCGATGCCGATGAAGGGACCGCATGTCTCGCTGCGCGGCGGAGGCGCCGGGCTGTCCCGCGCGGCGATCGCGCTGACGAAATCCGCCCGCCTGCTGCCCGCCGCGGTGCTGGTGCCGGTCGAGAACGGCATGGCGCTGGCGGCCGCGCACCACCTGACCCTGATCGACGCGGCGGCGGCGGGCCCCGAGATGGAAGCCGCAAGCCCGATGCGTGACGTCATCTCGGGCCGCGTGCCGATGGCCGTGTCCGAGGCAGGGCGTGTCCACGTCTTCCGCCCCGACAACGGCGCCGAAGAACACTATGCCGTCGAGATCGGCCGCCCGCCGCGCGACAAGCCGGTGCTGGCGCGGCTGCACTCGGCCTGCTTCACCGGCGATGTGCTGGGGTCGCTGAAATGCGACTGCGGTCCGCAACTGCGCGCCGCGATGGCGCAGATGGGAGAGGAAGGGGCAGGCGTTCTGCTGTACCTCAACCAGGAAGGGCGGGGCATCGGGCTGGCCAACAAGATGCGCGCCTACTCGCTGCAGGATCAGGGCTTCGACACTGTCGAGGCGAACCACCGGCTGGGCTTCGAGGATGACGAGCGCGATTTCCGGATCGGCGCGGACATCCTGAAGCGCATGGGCTTTGGCGAGGTGCGGCTGCTGACGAACAACCCGAAGAAGGTCGCGATGATGGAGGGCCACGGCGTTGCGGTGACCGAGCGTGTGCCGCTGCAGGTCGGGCTGAACCCGCTGAACGCGAAGTACCTCGATACCAAGGCGAAGAAGTCGGGGCATATCCTTTGAAGGGGCTCGCCGCCTTCGGCGACGATCCGTCGGGGGCGCTGCCCCCGAACCCCCGGGATATTTCAGGACCAAAGAAGCAGAGAATGGTGCTGAGCCCAAAGGGGCTGCGCGTTGGGGCGCGGCTGTTTCCCTGCGCCATCGGACGGGGCGGTGTCCGGGCGGACAAGCGCGAGGGGGACGGCGCGACGCCGGTCGGCATTCACCGCATCGTCGGTTGTCTATACCGGGCCGACCGGATCGCACGTCCGAACGGCTGGGCCGTTCCCATCGGGCCGCGCGACCTGTGGTCCGACGATGGCGGCGACGCGGCCTATAACCACCTTGTCCGCGCACCCTACGCGCCCAGCCACGAACACCTGCGCCGGGCCGATCCCCTGTACGACCTGATCCTGATAACCGACTGGAATTACCCGGACGCGACGCCGGGGCGTGGGTCCGCGATCTTCATGCACCAGTGGCGTATGCCGCGGTATCCGACCGCGGGCTGCGTGGCGTTGCGGCGCGATCACCTGCACGCGCTGGCGGCCTGGCTGAAGCCGGGTGCGGAACTGGTCGTCCCGCGCACCCTCGCTTCCTCTAGGTGAAAGAGCCCGGCGGAGGCCCGCGGCGTAGCGGTGGTCAGTAAACGCGGTCGCCGAAAATGGCAGAGCCCACGCGCACGCTGGTCGCACCCTGTGCGATGGCCGTCTCGAAATCCGAGCTCATGCCCATCGACAGCTTCTCAAGCCCGTTGCGCGCCGCGATCTTCGCCAGCAGCGCGAAATGCAGCGCCGGTTCCTCGTCGACCGGGGGGATGCACATCAGGCCGACGACGGGCAGGCCCAACTCGCGGCACTCGGCCACCAGCGCGTCGGTTTCGTCGGGCGAGACGCCTGCCTTCTGCTCTTCCTCGCCGGTGTTCACCTGCACGTAGAGGTCCGGGCAGGTCCCCAGTTCGTCCTTCAGCCGCGCCAGCGTGCGGGCAAGTTTCGGGCGGTCGACGGTTTCGATCACGTCGAACAGCTCTATCGCCTGTCGCGCCTTGTTGGTCTGAAGCGGTCCGACAAGGTGCAGCGTGACGCCGTCGAACCGTTCGCGGAAGCCGGGCCATTTGCTTGCCGCTTCCTGCACCTTGTTTTCGCCGAACATCCGGTGCCCGGCCTTCAGCACGTCTTCGACCCGCTCCAGCGGCTGCACCTTGGAGATCGCGATCAGATCCACCGAGCCGGGCGCGCGGCCCGCGTCCTGTTCGGCCTTGCGAACACGGGTGGTGATGTCGTCGAGACCCATGGTCAATCCTTCCTGGCGTAATCGCCGCCGAGCGCGTCAAGCAGCTCGTCGATCTCCGAGCCGTAGCGCTCCCACGCTTTCAGCGAGCTCTTGTAGATCGGCTGACGGACCTGGTGAACCGATAATGTGTCGACCCGGCGCTTGTTCTCGTGGAAGTTCAGGCAGGCGTCTTCCCATTCCAGCCCGCAGGCCTCGATCAGGGCGCGCGACTGCGCTTCGGGATCGGCAATCAGGTCTTCGTAGCGGATCTCGTAGAACCAGCCGGGGGCCTCGGCGCGCCAGAAGTCGAGGATCTCTTCGTAAAGGTGGTAGTAGGCCGCGAGATCCTTGAGATCGTAGCTGTAAAGATGCAGGCCCGGCGCGAACATGTTGCGATAGATCGACAGCAGATTGTCGCGCGGATCGCGCTGCACCACGATAATGCGCGACTTCGGCAGCGCCATCCGGATCGGGCCGATCATCAGATAGCTTTGCACGCTTTTGTCGGTGACGATATCGGCGCCGGGGTGAAGCGCCAGCATCCGCTCGGCCGCGATTTTGCCGGCGCGGGCGATGTCGGCGTCGGAAACCTTGTCGATGTCGTGGAACACGTGGTCGGGGCCTGCGAGAACACGCTCGACCTCGGAGGGCAGGTAGCCCAGTTCGCCACCCCCGGTGACGCGGGAGTGGCTGGCGATGATCTGCTCGACCAGTGTCGTGCCGGACCGGGGCAGGCCGGTCACGAAGATCGGGGCGAAATCGCTGGTGCCCGCGACCTTGCGCGCGGGCAGGTCGCGCCCGCCAAACACTGTGCGGATCGCGTCGATGCGGTCGTGCCGCTCTGAAATGTCATAGGGGTGAAGCTTGCGCGTCAGGTCGTTGGCCGGGCGGAGGTAGGTAAAGACGCGGTCGTATTGCTTCGTGTCCTCCATCGCTTTCGCCAGCGCGAACCCGATGTTGGCGCGCGAGAACTCGGTAACCGTTTCGTCCTCGACCAACGCCTCCATCTGCGGAATCAGCGGATCGTCGGCCGAGATCTTCTCGGCCAGCAGGAAAATCCGGTAGCTTTCGCCATTCTTCGGCATGATCTCCAAAGCCTTGCGAAAGTCGGCGTGGGCCTCGTCGAAGCGGCCAAGGGTCTGAAGCGTGCCGCCGCGCGCGGTATAGGCGGGGCCGAAGTCCGGATTCGCGGCAAGAAGCGCGTCGAACTCCGCCAAGGCGCCGGTCTCGTCGCCAAGTTCGGCCAGTGCGCGGCCAAGACACAGGCGGGCGACTTCGGGGTCCGCACCCGCCTTCAACGCGGCGCGTACGGTTTCGACTGCCTGTTGGGCCTGGTGTTCCTGCAATTGCAGCTGCGCGAGTTCCAGAAGCGCCTGGGGATGTTTCGGGTCAAGCGCAAGCGCCTTGCGCAACGCCGCTTCGGCCTGCGGGCCGGGGCGATCGGCGGCGACCATCGCCGCCCCCAGCGCCACCCAAGCGCGGGTCATTCGGGGCATCAGCTTCACCGCACGTTGCAGGTGCGGAATAGCCTCGGTGGGCCGGCCGGTGCGTTGCAGGAAGGCGCCGTAGTTCGCCAGCCCCTCGGCATAGTCCGGGGCAAGGCGGATGGTGTCGCGGAAGGCGGCATCGGCCTCGGCGGTATTGCCAAGCACGGCCTGCGCATTGGCCAGGATATCGGCAAGCAGCGCCACGTCGGGATGCGACCGGCGCAGGGCCGAGACGACGCGAACCGCACCGGCGGGATCGCCGGTCTCCATCATGCGGATCGCCTTTTGCACCTCGGCAGGCGGGGCGCCGCCGAGGTCGACGCGGGATTTCGTGCGGCTTCCGGTCAGCGCGTCCTGCATCGCGACCACGAATTTCGGCGGCAGGGGGGCCGCCTTGGCCCGTTCGAGAAAGCTGGCGGTGCGCGCGCGGTCGTCCAGCTTTTCCAGAACGCGGACATACAGCCCCCAAAGCGCCTGCTCGCCGGGCTTGAGCTTCAGCGCCCGGTCCAGAAGACCGGCGGCGCTGTCGAACCGCTGCAGTTTGAAGTCGATCTGCGCCATCTGGAACATCGCGGGCGCAAGCCGGGCGTCGATGGCAAGCGCGTTCGCATATTTCGCGCGGGCCTGTTCCAGTTGACCTGCGCCCTCAAGCGCGCGGGCCTGTTTGATCAGTGCGGGAATCTGGGCGGGACCAAGTGGTAACATGGGGGCAAATCGCTGTGTGAACCGGCGCTGTGGGCCATCGGGCCCTTCGGCGATCAGCTAGCACGGTCGCCGGAGCATGTCGAATGCCGTTCAATAGGAAAAGTGGTGCCTGAAAATGAAAAGGACGGGTCGATTGACCCGTCCTTTCCGGAACAAATGATCCTGATGGATCAGAAGCTCATCGCAACACCCAGCGAGAACTGGTCCGCGGTGGTGTCGGTCAGCTGGTCTTCCGAGTAGCCGTAGCCGAACTGGATCTCGGCGCCGCCGCCCAGATCGTAGCCAGCCTGCAGGCCGTAGCCCATCGCGTCGCTGTCCGCGGCAACGCCGGTGAACACACCGTAGTTGGCCGAGACCGAGATCGCGCCGGTGGTGTAGCCGAGGCCGATCGCCATGTGCGAGTCGACTTCGCGAGCACCAACGCCGCCCGGGTTGTAGAACAGGCCGTCGATCGAGGTGTAGTTCACCACAGCCATGAAGCCGCCAGCGAAGGTCACGTCGACGCTACCACCGATGCCTTCGGCAGTGCCGTTGACGTCTTCGGAGGTGACGTAGGCCAGGCCGAAGCCCAGGTCGACCGAGCCGAACGAGGTCGAGTACTTGGCACCGATCGCGAGGGTCGGATCGTAGGTGCCGGTGTCGTCGAGTTCAGCCGACACGGCGAAGGCGAAGTCGCCGAACGAGTAGTCGTAACGAGCAACCTGGCCGTCTTTGCCGCCGAAGCCGTCGAACGAGCTGTTGCCGCTGTAACCCCAGTGCGAGGTGTGCGCGTCGTCGATCGAAGCGCCCATGCCGACTTCGGTCAGAGCCCAGTCGAACGCGCCGTCGGTGTCACCCATGGTCAGGGTGCCGAACGCGCCGGAGATGAAGATGAATTCACCGCCCTGCGTGGTGCCCGAGAACGCGTTGTTCTCGTCCAGGTCGACGCCGGCGCCGAAGGTCAGGCCGTTGTCGGTTTCACCGGACATGCGGAATTCGATGTCGACGTCGGTCCAGAACTGAACTTCGTCGCCGTAGACGCTACCGCCGACGATACCCATTTCAGCCCAACCGGAGATCGACACGCCCTGAGCGGACGCGATACCGGCGGAGGCCACGAGGGCGGTGGTCGCGAAGAGAACCTTTTTCATTGGTTTTCCCTCATTCATTAAAAGGTGCACCTCAACCCGGTATTCGAATTGAGTATGTTGGGTGTGTCGCTCCAACTGTCTTCGAATGCAACGAAGACCGGACCGGCTCAGCCAAAGCGGAAAGGATTGATGCACCTATGCCACAGTGAGTTTTCGCCGCCCGGAAGCCACTGAAATGAAAATGCCTTGTCGCTCGCATGTGTGTCCGTTACACCCCAGCAGACAAAGGGCACGGGGCACTCTGGCATGACCTATTTCAAACCGTTGAAAGCTCTCGGCATTCTTGTTGGTGCGCCGCTTCTGGTGGCGTGCGGCGGGACCGCGGGCGTCGGCAACGGTGTGTTCGGGGACGGCGCGGACGGTCCCGTCAGCGACGCTGTAATGGAGCAGCGGCAGAATTCTCCGATCGAGATCGAGAATCGGGAGCGCGAAGAGCGTGGCACCATCTGGGACCTGTTCGGCGCCAATTCCGACGATCCCAATGTCACCGTTGAGGTGAACAAGTATATCTGGAACGCCGCGCTGGATGTTCTGTCCTTCCTGCCGATCGAGGGTGCGGACCCGTTCTCGGGTGTGATCGTCACCGGCTATGGCCGCCCGCCCGGCGGCGGACGCGCCTATCGCGCGACGATCTATGTGCAGGACCCGGCGCTGGACGCCCGGTCGCTGACCGTCGCGCTGAACACCCAGTCGGGCCCGGCCGATCCCGCAACGGTGCGCGCCATCGAAGACGCGATTCTGACCCGTGCGCGGCAGCTTCGGGTGCGCGACAGCAACCTCTGATCCGCCCTAGACCCCAGAGTCTGACCAAAGTATCAACGCCGGGCCGGATCGCCCGGCGTTTTCTTTGGTGAACAGGAAGTCCCGCGCAATGTCCCGCTATGACGCGAGCGTAATCGAACAGAAATGGCAGGCCGCCTGGAACGAGGCCGGCAGCTTCACCGCGACACGCGACGAGTCGAAGCCCAAGTATTATGTGCTCGAGATGTTTCCTTATCCCTCGGGCCGAATCCACATGGGCCACGTGCGGAACTACTCGCTGGGCGACGTGATCGCGCGCTACAAGTCCAGTTGCGGCTTCTCGGTGCTGCATCCGATGGGTTGGGACGCCTTCGGCATGCCGGCAGAGAACGCGGCGATGGCGTCGAACGGGCATCCCAAGGACTGGACCTATACTAACATCGAGACGATGAAGGATCAGCTGCGGCCGCTGGGCTTCTCGATCGACTGGACCCGTGAATTCGCCACCTGCGATCCGGAGTACTATGGTCAGCAGCAGTCCATGTTCTTGGATTTCCTTGAAAAAGGCATGGTCTACCGCAAGGCCGCCACGGTGAACTGGGACCCGGTCGACATGACCGTTCTGGCCAACGAGCAGGTGATCGACGGCAAGGGCTGGCGGTCGGGCGCCGCGGTCGAGCGGCGCGAGCTGACCCAGTGGTTCTTCAACATCTCCGATTATTCCGAGGACCTGCTGAACGCGCTCGACGGGCTGGACGACTGGCCGGACAAGGTGAAGTCGATGCAGCGCAACTGGATCGGCAAGTCCACCGGCCTGCAATTCGCCTTCTCGCTGGTCGACGGCCCGCACGGCCATGACCGGGTCGACGTCTACACGACTCGCCCCGACACGCTGATGGGCGCGTCCTTCGTCGGCATCTCGCCCGACCACCCGCTGGCCAGGCAGCTGGAGCGCGAGAACGAGGACGTCGCCGCCTTCTGCGCCAAATGCCGCCAGATGGGCACGTCCGAGGAAGAACTGGAAACCGCCGAGAAGCTGGGCTTCGATTCCGGGCTGACGGTGCTGCATCCCTTTGATACCGCTTGGGAACTTCCGGTCTACATCGCCAACTTCATCCTGATGGACTACGGCACCGGCGCGATCTTCGGCTGCCCGGCGCACGACGCACGCGACCTCGAGTTCGCGCGCAAGTACGACCTGCCGGTCAACTCGACCTTCGAACCGGTCGAGGCGGAAGACCACGTGGCGCCCGAAAACGGCGGCGAGGCCTATGTCCCGCCCAAGCCGCAGCCGGTGCGCTATATCCGCGGATTCGCGGGCGACGAGATCCAGACCGGCGACGCGGGAATCGCATCGGCGGTGGCCTTCTGCGAGACGAACGGCGTCGGGCAGGGGATCACCAAGTACCGCCTGCGCGATTGGGGCCTGTCCCGCCAGCGCTACTGGGGCTGCCCGATTCCCGTGGTCCATTGCGAAGATTGCGGCGTGGTGCCCGAGAAGAAGGAAAACCTGCCGATCCGCCTGCCGGACGATGTGACCTTCGACGTCCCCGGCAACCCGCTGGACCGCCACCCAAGCTGGCGCAACTGCGACTGCCCGCGCTGCGGCAAGCCCGCCCGGCGCGAGACCGACACGATGGACACCTTCGTCGATTCGTCGTGGTACTTCGCCCGCTTCACCGCGCCGCGCGCCGACACGCCCACCGACCGGGCCGAGGCGGACTACTGGATGAACGTCGACCAGTACATCGGCGGTATCGAACACGCGATCTTGCACCTGCTGTACTCGCGATTCTTCGCCCGCGCGATGAACGAATGCGGCATGCTGCCCGACAAGGCGCGCGAACCTTTCGACGCGCTGTTCACGCAGGGCATGGTGACCCACGCGATCTACCAGACCACACGGGAACAGGATGGCCGGCCGGTCTATCACTATCCCGAAGAGGTGGACCTGAAAGACGGCAAAGCCTTTCTGAAAGAGGATGGCCGCGAGGTACAGATCGTGCCCTCGGCGAAGATGTCGAAGTCCAAGAACAACGTGGTCGACCCGCTGGCGATCATCGAAAGCTACGGCGCCGACACCGCCCGCTGGTTCGTCCTGTCCGACAGCCCGCCGGAACGCGACGTGGAATGGACCGCCTCGGGCGCCGACGCCGCCTTCAAGCATCTGGGCCGGGTCTGGCGCCTGACGTCCGAGATCGCCGCGCTGGACGACGGCGCTGGCAAGGGCGACGCGGATCTGACCCGCGCCATGCACCGTGCGATTCACGACGTCACGATGGGAATCGAATCCTTCGGCTTCAACGCGGCCATCGCCAAGCTTTACGCCTTCACCAATACGCTGGCGAAATCCGACGCCGGCGGCGCGGCAAAGCGCGCGGCGGCCAAGGTGCTGGCGCAGCTGATGTCGCCCATGACCCCGCACCTGTCCGAGGAATGCTGGCAGATGCTGGGCGGCGAGGGTCTGGTCACCGGCCACCCGTGGCCCAAGGCGGACGAGGCGATGCTGGTCGAGGACACGGTGACCCTGCCGATCCAGATCAACGGCAAGCGCCGCTCCGAGATCACGGTCGCCAAGGACCTGCCGAAAGACGCGGTCGAAAAGCTGGTGCTGGACGATGCCGCCGTTCAGAAGGCGCTCGACGGCGGCGCGCCGAAGAAACTGATTGTCGTGCCGGGCCGGATCGTGAACGTGGTGGTCTGACCGGCCCCTTCTTCTCTTTCCAAGTACCTCGGGGGAGTCGCGCGGCGCGCGACGGGGGCAGAGCCCCCTCCCCGGTTCCCGCAAGCGCCGCGCCACCGGCTGGCGCGGGTGAAGCAACCGCTTGTCATTCGCCCCCCGCAGGGCGATTGTGACCGCCACCGGCCCTGCCGTCCGGGCCCGGCGAGACGCATGACAATCAGGACTGACCGACCGGACCCTGCGATGACGCTTTCCCCGAACCAGACCGTTTCCCGCCGAGGCATGATCGCGCTTGTTGGCGCGCTGGCCCTCTCCGCCTGCGGCTTTACCCCGGTGTTCGGTCCCGGCGGTCAGGCGGAAGGACTGCGCGGAGAGATCCTTGTCGCCGATCCCGGAGACCGGAAGGCCTTTGTCTTCGTGGCGCGGATGGAAGATCGGCTGGGTCTGCCAGAGGCCGCACCCTACCTGCTCGACTACACCATCTCGGTGCGCGAGGACGGTGTCGGCATCACCACCGAACGCGCCACGACCCGCTACAACGTGCTGGGCCGCATCGACTATACCCTGAAGGACCGCGTCACCGACGCCGAATTGGCGAAGGGCAAGGTCGAGAACTTCACGGGCTATTCCGCCACCGGCTCGATCATCGGCGAGATCTCGGCCACCGAGGACGCTTATGAGCGGCTGATGGTCATCCTTGCCGACCAGTTGGTGACCGAACTGATCGCCACCGCGCCGGACTGGCGGAAATGAAGCTTTCCACCCGGGACGCCGCCAGCCATTTCTCGAAACCCGACCCGAACAGCTGCGCCACGCTGATCTACGGGCAGGACGCGATGCGCGTTGCGCTGAAGCGCCAGCAGCTTGTCGCGTCTCTCGTCGGTCCGCAGGGCGAGGAAGAGATGCGCCTGACCCGCATCCCGGCGTCCGAGTTGCGCAAGGACGCGGCCCTTCTGGCGGATGCGGTCCGCGAGACGGGGTTCTTTCCGGGCCCCCGCGCCGTTTTCGTCGAGGAGGCGGGCGACGGGCTGGCCAAGACCATTGCCGCCGCGCTGGAGGACTGGCGCACCGGGGACGCCCATGTCGTCGTGACAGCCGGATCGCTGACCGCGAAGTCGGCGCTGCGCAAGCTGTTCGAAGGAATGAAGTCCGGCTTTGCCGTCGGCATCTACAACGACCCGCCCAGCCGCGAAGAGCTGGAAGCGGAGCTGTCCAAGGCTGGGCTGGGCAAGATCGGAGGCGATGCGATGACCGACATCGTCGCCCTGTCGCGGGTGCTGGACCCCGGCGACCTGCGCCAGACGATCGAGAAGCTGGCGTTGTACAAGCTGGACGATCCGGACCCCGTGATGCCCGAGGATGTCGCCGCCTGCGCCCCCGCCACGACCGAGGCCGCGATGGACGATGTGCTGAACGTGGTCGCCGAGGCCCGCACGCGCGAGATCGGGCCGTTGATGCAGAAGCTGGAAGGGCAGGGCGTGCAGCCCGTCGGGCTTGTGATCGGCGCGACGCGCCATTTCCGCACGCTCTACGCCGCCGCGTCGGACCCGGGCGGCCCCAGCGCCGGCATCGCCCGCGCCCGCCCACCGGTGTTCGGGCCCCGCCGCGACAGGATGCAGCGGCAGGCGCAGGGCTGGGGCGCGGCCCGTCTGGCGCAGGCGCTGGAAATGCTGACCGACACCGACCTGCAATTGCGATCCGCCCAGCAACGCGCGCCCGCGATGGCGCTGGTGGAGCGGACGCTGATCCGGCTGTCGATGCTGGGCGCGGCGCGCCGATAAAACGGGAACAGGGGGAGGACGCAGGATGTACACGGTGATCGGATCGGTGCGCAGCCGCGCGCTGCGGGTCTTGTGGATGCTGGAAGAGATCGGCCAGCGCTATGACCGGATCGACGCCGGGCCGCAGTCCGAAGAGGCGCGGCGCCATAACCCCTCGGGCAAGATCCCGGTCCTGCTGGTGGACGGCACGGCGGTGACCGATTCGACCGCGATCCTGCAGTTCCTTGCCGACCGCCACAACGCCCTGACCTTCCCTGCCGGAACGCTGGAGCGCGCGCGGCAGGACGGCGCCACCCACTTCGTGCTGGACGAGATGGACGCGCTTCTGTGGACCGCCGCGCGGCATTCCTTCGCCCTGCCCGAAGAACACCGGGTTCCGGAGGTGAAAGAGAGCCTGCGATGGGAATACACCCGCTCGCTGGACCGCCTTGCCGCGCGCATCGCCGGCCCGTTCCTGATGGGCGACACGATGACGGTGCCCGACATCGTTGCGGCGCATTGCCTGAGCTGGGCGCGGGCGGCGAAGTTCCCGGAGCCGGACGGCGCGGTTGCGGACTACCGCGACAGGATGCTGGGGCGCCCCGCGTTCCGGCGCGCGCTGGGGTCCTGACGGGGCTGGGTTTGGGGCGCTGCCCCCGCCGCGCTTTGCGCGGCTCCCCCGAGGTATTTCGAAAGAGAAGAAGGGCGGGCCGGGGTCAGGTGTGTCGGCCGATCCAGTCTGCCGCGGCGCGACCGGCATGGCGGCCGGTGGCGAAACAGGCGGTAAGAAGGTAGCCGCCGGTCGGCGCCTCCCAATCCAGCATCTCACCCGCGGCGAAAGTGCCGGGTAGGGTGCGCAGCATGAGGCCGTCGTCCAGTGCCGACCTTGCGATGCCCCCGGCGGTCGAGATCGCCTCGTCCAGCGGGCGCAGGCCCGCATGCGGGATCGGCAGCGCCTTGATGGTTTTCGCGAGGTCGTCACCGGACGGAAGGTCCGGCAGCGCCTCGCGCAGCAGGGCGATCTGCACCGGCGAAAGGCCCGCGTCCTTGCGGAGCCGGTTCGAGGCCGAGGCTTTCGAGGGCCGCGCGAGCCGGGCGGCGAGGCGGTCGCGCGCGACGTCGGGCTTCAGGTCGGCCACCAGCGGTGCGCCGTCGCGCAGGGCGCGCGAGAGGGCATAGATCGCGCCGCCTTCGAGGCCGCGCTCCGAGATGACGAACTCTCCCCGCGTTTCGCTGCCGCCGGCGGACAGTCGCACGCCTTTCACCGGTGTGCCGAAGTGGCGCGCCATGTGCTGTGACCAGTCCATGCGAAGACCGGCGTTGGCGGGGGCGAAGGGCACGAGGTCGACGCCCTTGGCGTCCAGCCACGGCGCCCAGGCTCCGTCCGAGCCAAGCCGCGACCAGCTTGCACCGCCCAGGGCAAGCACGGTTGCGTCGGGCGTCAGGCGCTTCGGGCCGTCCGGGGTGTCGAAGGTCAGCGTGTGGCCTTCCCAGCCGGTCCACCGCCAGCGGGTTCGGATCGTGACGTCTTGCGCGGCAAGGCCTGCAAGCCATGCGCGCAGCAGGGGCGAGGCCTTCATCGCCTTTGGGAACACGCGCCCGGTGGAGCCGGTGAACAGGTCCTGTCCCAGCGCGCGTGCCCAGTCCTGTACCGCGTCAGGTCCGAAGGCGTCGAGCATCGGCGCCAGCCAGTCGGCGGCCTCGCCATAGGCGGCGCGGAAGCTTGCCGGGTCCTCGGCCTTGGTCAGGTTCAGCCCGGACTTGCCCGCCATCAGGAATTTCCGCGCGACCGACGGCTTCGCCTCGGCCACCGCTACCGCGATGCCTGCCGATGCCAGTTCGCCAGCCGCCATCAGCCCGGCGGGGCCGGCGCCGATCACGAGGGCGGTGGGTTTGGTCATCACGCTTGCCTGTCGCTGGTTTCGCGCCATCCTCTGGCACCGTGAGCGACGAAGGACAAGACGACTGGCCGGTCTGCGCCCTGTGCGGGCGAGTGGTTCCGCCGTGGGCGAAGCAAAGCCTGCACCATCTTGTGCCGAAACTGCGCGGCGGCAAGGGGGGCGAGACTGTGTTGCTGCACCAGATCTGCCACAACGAGATCCACGCCACCCTGACCGAGGCCGAGCTGGCGCGCAGCTATGCGACGCCCGAGGCGCTGCGGGCGCATCCGCGTCTGGCGAAGTTCATCGCATGGGTCGGCAAGCGGCCGCCGGACTTCCATTCGAAGACCCCCGGAAAGCGCCGGGCGCGGCGCTGAGGGGTTGCGGATGCGGCGAAGGGCTGCATGGTGACATCAAACACGGAGGCGCGCATGGCTCATGCCACGATGGACGACTTGCAGGCGGCGCTGCCGCGGATAGAAGCCGCCCCGGCAGAGGGGACCATCCGCGCCATCGTGGTCCGCCCCGAGAAGGGCGCGCGCGAGATGCCGGGGTCGAACGCGATGAGCCTTGCCGCCGGTATGCACGGCGATCACTGGTCAAAGGGCTGCTGGCGCGAGACCGAGGACGGCGCGCCGCATCCTGACGTTCAGATCTGCCTGATGCCCGCCCGCGTGATCGAGGCGATCGCCGGGCCGGACACGGCGAACTGGGGGCCTGCGGGAGACAACCTGTTCATCGATATGGACCTGTCGCCGGGCAATTGCCCGCCGGGAACAAGGCTGGCGATGGGCTCGGCCGAGATCGTGATCACCGAAGAGCCGCACAACGGCTGTCAGGGCTTCATCGACCGCTATGGGCGCGATGCCTGCGTGTTCGTGAACACCGGGCGCGGCAGGGATCTGCGGCTGCGGGGGATATACGGGCGGGTGGTCCGGGACGGCACCGTGTCCGTGGGCGACAGCGTGAGAAAGGTGGAAACATGAGCGTAACCTGTGTCGAACACCCGGACGCCGGGTATTTCGAGATCGTGGTCGACGGGACGGTCGGCAAGGCGGACTTCGACGAGGTCATGCCGCGGCTTGAAGCGTTTATCGCCGAGCAGGGCGAGATCTCGGTGATGAAGGTCGTGCGCGGAATCGGGTTCGTGAACCTTCCCGCCGCCGTAGGGCATGCGTGGACCGGGTTGCAGACGATGAGCAAGCTGCGCCGCGCCGCGCTGGTGACCGACCTGCCCTGGCTGGCGCCGTTTGCCGGGGCGGCTTCGGTGATCTCTCCGATCGAGACGCGGGTGTTCGGTCTGGCCGAGGTTGCGGAAGCGCGGGAATGGGTCTCGGTGAAAGCTCCGACCGCGCAGCGAAGCGTCTGACCCGAAGTCAGATCATCCCCTTGATCGCGGCGGCATGCGCGGGCGTTGCCGCCAGCGCGTCGGTCGCCAATTGCCGGGCGCGCGGCAAAAGCGCGTCCGGCTCTGCCAGTTCCTCGACCAGACCATAGGCTAGCGCCGTGTCGGCGGTGATCTTCTGGCCCGCCATCAGGATCATCTTCGCGCGGGCCGGACCGATCAGTGCGGCCAGCCGCACCGGGTCCGACGGTTGCGGCAGGAAGCCCAGCTTCATCACCGGGTAGAAGAACTTGGCCGACGGCACGGCAATCCGCAGATCGCAGGCCAGCGCCATGCCAAAGGCGCCGCCCGCCAGCGTTCCGTTCAGCGCGGCGATGGTCAGGCAGGGCAGCGCCGCGATGGCACCCGAGACCTGTTCCCACACCGGATCGGTGGCCAGCCCGGCGCGGGCCGCGTCAAGATCGGCGCCGGCGGAAAAGACCTTGCCGGTGCCGGTCAGGATCAGCGCCTGCGCCTTCCCCGCGGCGTCCGAGGCGATGCCGGCCAGGTCCCCCAGCATCGCGCCGGTCAGCGCGTTCGCCTTGTCGGGCCGGTCGAGCGTGACCGTCCACAGCCCGCCGTCACGGTCCAGCCGGATCACGCGGTCAGGCCCAGACGGGCGCGGATCGTCTCGTCGCGCAGCGAGATCTCGTCGCCCAGCCAGTCGTCTGACTCGGGTGTCGCCATCCACATCAGCGCCTTCGCGGGCCATTCGGGCGGGATATGCGCCGACCAGTCCAGCTGACTGACCGCATTGATGCCGCTGGCCTTGATCTCGCGCTGCATCTGGGTGGCGACGGTGCCCGGCGACAGCCCGATGGCGCGGATGCCACGGCCCCGGTACTCGGCATCGGCGGACCGGGTCAGCATCGCCGCGCCTGCCTTCGACGCGCAATAGTGCGACCATGCCTCGACCGGGTGATGCGCCGCGCCCGACGATACCGTCAGGATCGAGCCGCCACCGGCGGCCAGCATCACCGGCAGCGCCGCGCGCATGCCGTGGTAGACACCCTTCAGGTTCACGTCGATGGCGTGGCTCCAGCCTTCCGGGTCGGACTTGGCGATATGCGCGATGGGTTCGATGACGCCGGCATTGTTGATTACCACGTCGAGGCTGCCGAAGGCCTGCACGGTGGCCTTCACCGCCGTCTCGACCTCCCAGTAGCGGCTGACGTCGCAGGGGATCGCGATTGCCGACGGCCCGATCTCTCCGGCAAGCACGCCGATCTCTGTCTCGGTGCGCGCAAGCAGCGCCACTTTGGCCCCGGCGCCCGCGAAGGCCCGTGCCGCAGCGGCGCCGATGCCGCGGCTTGCGCCCGTGATAAGCACCGCTTTTCCGCTGAAATCCATGCTATCACCTCCTTGTCATGCGTTTTTTGAGCAGGTCGGGAATACCTTGCCTCAAAAAAGACCTAGCTTGACCCCGATTGCCAGCCAAAGGAAGTTGGCATCATTCAAATTATTCCTGGAAGGAAACAAATGAAACACTGGCATCTCCTCAGCGGCACCGCATGCATTCTGGTTGCGGCCGGCACGTCCGCGGCGCAGGCCGATGTGACCAGCGCCGACGTCTGGGCCGCATGGCAGTCGATGGCGACGCAGATGGGCGAAACCCTCACCGCCGGTTCCGAAACTCAGGACGGCGGCACGCTTACCGTCACCGACATGGCCGTTTCGATGGAGACGACCGACGCAAGCGCGACGGGCACCATCCCCGAGGTCGTCTTTACCGAGAACGGCGACGGCACCGTGTCGATCACGATGACGCCGAGCTACGACGTCATGCTGAACGTCACGCCGGAAGAAGGCGGCGAGACCGTCGAGATGTCGTTGAACATCGCCTACGAGGGTCTGAACCTGACCGCGTCGGGCGACCCGGACGCCGTGAACTACGACTTCGACGCCAGCAGCGTCACCATCTCGGTCGGCGATCTTGTCGTCGATGAAGAGCAGATGGAACTGGACGTGGACGTCACCCTGTCCGACGTGGCCGGTTCTTACGAGACCGGCGCGGATGCATCCGTCGTGTCCAAGGTCACCGCGGCAACGATGAACCTTGTCGCGCATATGGACGAGCCGGACGGCGGCGACGGCACCTTCGACATGACCGCCGAGCTTGCCGATATCAGCATGGAATCCGAAGGTTCGGTTGCGCTGATGGCCGGAGGCGTGAAGGAACTGTCGACCGCTCTTGCCAATGGCCAGTCGAGCATGACCACCGTTACCCACGGTGCCGGCAGCTACGAGGTCGTTCTGGACAACAAGGACGACAGCTTCGACCTGAACGGCTCGGCCGAAAGCGGTGCGCTGACGGTTGGCCTCAGCTCCGAGGCGCTGACCTACGACGTGTCGAACACCGGTATCGCGATGAACCTGTCGGGCGCTCAGATCCCGCTGCCCGAGGTCGCGGTGACGATGGCGGAAATGGGCTTTGCCCTGACCACGCCGGTCTCCAAATCCGAAGAGCCGCAGGACTTCGCCTTTGCCCTGACCCTGAACGAGCTGGGTGTAAGCGAAATGATCTGGGGTCTGATCGACCCGTCCAGCGCGCTGCCGCATGACCCGGCGACGCTGCGTCTGGATCTGGCCGGCAAGGCGAACTTCCTGTTCGACCTGTTCGACCCGGAATCGATGGAAATGGTCGACGCCGAAATGCCTGCCGAGATCCACGAACTGGACGTCAACGAGCTGAAGCTTGAGGTGGCGGGGGCGGATCTGACCGGCAACGGCGGTTTCACCTTCGACATGAACAACCTTGAAACCTTCGACGGCGTCCCGGCTCCGACCGGCCGTCTGAACCTGCAACTGACCGGCGCGAACGCGCTTCTCGACAACCTCGTCGCGATGGGCCTGCTGCCGCAGGATCAGGCGATGGGCGCGCGCATGATGATGGGTCTCTTCGCCCGTCCCGGCGAAGGCGAGGACTCGCTGGTGTCCGAGATCGAAATTGACGGCGCTACCGGCGCAATCTCGGCCAACGGGCAGCGCCTGCAGTAAGGCTTTGTTGGCATAACAAAGACTTGCGTTTTTCGTGCCGTCGCGTTTCATCGCGGCGGCACGTTCGTTTTGAGGAGATTACGGATGAAACACGCCCCCCTTTCGCTGGCCGCGTTCACGCTGTTCCCGCTGGCCGCCGCCGCCGACGTGACGCCTCAGGATGTCTGGGCCAACATGACCACCGCGATGAACGCGATGGGCGCGGAAGTCACCGCCGACGTTGCCGAGGATGGCGCGACGATGACCGTCTCGGACATGGTGGCCCGCTTCACGTTTCCGAACGACACGGGCAGCTTCGAGATGCACATGGGCGACATGGTGCTGACCGGCCGCGACGATGGCACCGTCCTGATCGAATTGCCCGCGTCGCAGGACATGACCTTCGGCGGTGAACTGACGGGCGAGGGCGGGTTCAGCGCCACGATGCGGATGGATACGCCGAACTACCTGACCACGGCGACGGGCGAACCCGGTGACGTCACCTATCACTACGAACTCGAGACGTACGATGCGACGTTCACCGGCCTCGAACTGACCGGCGACGCCGCCGAGGAGATGGGGACGCCCGAGATCACCGGCACGATGCGGTTCGAGGGCATGAAGGGCTTCTATCGCATCTGGGGCGAAGACGTGGTCCGCATGTCGATGCGCGGAACCATGGAGACCGGCGCATTCGACATGGGCTTTTCCTTCACCTCGCCGGATGGCGATACGGTCACGCAGACCAACACCGCCACGATGGGCGCGATGGAAAGCTCGGCCGAGGTTGCGATCCCGCAGGGCACCTCTGTCATGGCGCTTGGGCAAGCGCTGCGCGACGGCCTCATGGTCAGCTACGAGTATCGCCTTGAAGGTCAGGAGTCCCGGCAGGAGCAGACGATGAACGGCGAGCCGATGGGGTCGCAAAGCGCGGTCTACGGCATGACCGACGGCTCGCTTGGCTTCAGCGCCGACGGTCTGAACCTGACCGGTCGCGTCGAAGGCTACGAGATGGAGATGTTCCAGCCGATGATCGTACCGATGCCGCTTCAGTTCGCGATCGCAGCCGCCGACGGCAGCATGTCGATGCCCGTGCTGAGCAGCGAAGAGGCGGTGGATTCGCATATCCGGCTCAATTTCGAAGGCCTGACCATCGGCGACTCCCTGTGGGGTATGTTCGATCCGGCCGGTCAGTTGCCGCGCGACCCGGCGCAGCTTGTCGTCGACATGACCGCCAAGGTGAAACTGCTGTTCGACATGGTCGACTACGAACAACTCGTGGCGCTGGAAGACTCTGACGAGGTGCCGGCAGAGGTGTCCGAGGTGGGCATTTCCGAAATCCGCGTGAACGCCGTGGGCGCCGACCTGATGGCGACCGGGGGCTTCACGCTGGACAACTCCGATCTCGAGACCTTCGGCGGTTTCCCTGCCACGGATGGCGCGGCCACGGTGACGTTGAAAGGTTTCGACGCGCTTCTGGACACGTTGATCGGCATGGGGCTGGTGCCCGAGGATCAGGCCGGCATGGCGCGGATGATGCTGGGCGGCTTCGCGCAGAAGGATGACGAGGGGACCTATTCCTCGGAGATCGTGATCGACGGCGAGACCGGGCAGATCAGCGCCAACGGTCAGCGTATCCGTTAGCGACAAAGCGGCGCGCGGGGTTGCCGCTCCGCGCCCATCGGATCATGTAGAAGGCGCGGGCCGATTGCCCGCGCCGAAATTTTTCGCCCCGTTCAGGGGTTACGAAAGGGAGATGTCATGGGACTTCGCATCAACGACACCGTGCCGGATTTCAAGGCCGACACCAGCCAGGGTCAGATCAGCTTTCACGACTGGATCGGCGACAGCTGGGCGATCCTGTTCTCGCACCCGAAGGATTTCACCCCCGTCTGCACCACCGAGTTCGGCGCTGTCGCGCAGTTGTCCGATGAATGGGCCAAGCGCGGCACGAAGGTGATCGGCATCTCGGTCGACGGGGTCGAGGACCACAAGAAATGGATCGGCGACATCGAAAGCTATGCGTCCTCGGACGTGGGCTTTCCGATCATCGCGGACACCGATCTGGCCGTCGCCAAGGCCTTCGACATGCTGCCGGCGGAATACTACCTGCCGGACGGCGCGACGCCCGCCGACAGCGCCACCGTGCGTTCCGTCTTCATCATCGGCCCGGACAAGAAGCTTAAGCTGTCGATGACCTATCCGATGAACGTCGGCCGCAACTTCGCCGAGGTGCTGCGCGCTCTGGACGGTCTGCAGACCGCCGCGAAAGAGACCATCGCGACCCCGGCCAACTGGGAAGTCGGTCAGGACGTGATCATCCCGACCTCTGTTTCGAACGACGACGCCAAGGCGAAGTACGGCGATTTCGAAACCGTGTTCCCGTACCTCCGCAAGGCCAAGCTGCCGTCGTAAAGGGTACGACCCGAACAAAAGAAGGCCCCGTCCATTCGGCGGGGCCTTTTTCATTCACGGCTGCACAATTTACGCGGTGGGAGCCATCTTCGGATGCAGCACCACCTTGGTGTCTTCCGCGACGCGCTCGTACAGGTGCGCGACGTGGCTGTTCACCAGCCGCACGCAACCGTTCGAGATCGCCTGCGCCACCGTCCAGGGCTGCGGCGTACCGTGGATGCGCAGCGCGGTGTCGTAGCCGTTGGCGTTGTAGAGATACAGCGCACGCGCGCCCAGCGGGTTGTCCGGGCCGCCCGGCATGCCGTCTTCGTACTTGGCATAGCTCGTCGGATCGCGCTCGATCATGTCCGGGGTGGGCGTCCATGTCGGCCATTCGGCTTTCCGGCCAACGGTGAAGGTGCCGGACTCGTAAAGGCTGTCGCGACCGACGCCCACGACATAGCGCAGCGCCTCTCCGTCGCCTTCGGTCAGGTACAGATAATAGCGGTTCGGATCGACGTGGATTTCACCCGCCGGATAGTCCTTGGACACGCGCACGCGCATCGGCATGTGTTCCTGCGGAACGGTGTAGGTCTCCTGCGCAAGGGCAGGGGCGGTGGCCAGCGCGGCAAGGGTGGCCGAACCGCTGGCGAGGAAAGTGCGACGGGAAACCATTCTGGATCCTTTCTTTGGGTGCCCCGCGCAGGGTCGCGGGGATGCTCGTGTTCCTTGCTCTGTCCGGGGAAGAACGCGGAACCCTTGGAAAAGGTTCAAAAATGCTTTCGTGACCCAGCCCAGGCATCAGGCCAAGACATGGAAAGGCCGCCCCCGAACGCTGTCTGGGGCGGCCCTGAAAGACCGGGTTGAACGGCTTCGGATCAGTTCTGATCGAGGTAAATCAGCTCGATCCGCGACGCGTGCATCCAGCCTTCGGTTCCGCCGTAAGTCCGGACTTCCCACCAATCTTGATTGGTCGGGATCGCCTGCATGTCCAGTTCGTCGACATAGACGCGGCCGACGATCGGATAATTCGTGCCGGGGCCGCTGCGGATGTTGGTGTAGCCGTCGGGATCGACCACGACGGCATCCATGTACTCGCCATAGCCCTGCTCTTCCTCGTAGTACTCTTCGCTCTGCTGATAGAGGCTGGAGCACAGGACATAGGCGCCGCCGCCGTACAGGCTGTCGATCTGGACGCCATAGCCAGAGGGCGACAGTTCCAGTGCCCATGCTTGCAGAAGACCGACCGACGCCTGCGTGCGCAGTTCAAGGAAAGTGCCGGGGCTGGTGCCGGGGCCGCGCTGGAAATAGCGGGACCAGTCCGGAACGCTTACGTCTTCGTCAAAGGCGCAGATCGTGTCGAAGGTCACACCGTTGATGGTCAGTCCGCCGCGGTTGAAGGGGATGCAGCTGCTGCTGTCCTCGTACCGCGTGGCGGACAGGTTCAGGATACCGCCGGTCGCCATGTCCGCGATGGTCTCTGCCGCGTCAGGCTCGGAATAGCACTGGATGAAATCAATGACGGCTTGCTGCACGTCCTGCGCCTGCGCGGCGCCCGAGGCGGTAAGCGTCGCTGCGAAAAGAAGGCCGGTCAGCGGCCGCTTGAACGGATGTGTCACGGTACAGGTCTCTTTACAGTTGCGGTGGTAAGAAGGTTAGGGGGCGCCCGGCCAAGACTTCCGGGCGGTTTTGGTCGATTTGGCGTTCCGGCCGGTCATTTGGGCCGATCAGGCTATACAGCGGGAGTCGGGTTTATAATCCGTTGATTCAGATGTTTCCAAATTTAAGATTCCGTCTTCTTGCATTAATGCTTGTTGCGGGTCGTATTTGGTCTGAATTTACCTTCTCAGCGCGGAGAGTTTGTTAGGTTTCGTCGATCAGCGCCGGAAAGAATGGTCTGCCTTGCCCTCGTATAGCTGGAATGCTTCGGAACGCAGGGCCGGATAAAAGGCAGTTCCGGAAACCGATCAAGATTCACCGTACGGAAACCTGCGATCATGGTTTACGAATGCTTATTAAGTTAGCAGAAATACTGTCGTGAAAACGGGTGTATTTCATATTCATGACAGGCTCATGCTTGTGGGGCGCAAATTACGACGCGCCCGGCCGATCTTGCCAGGCGCGACACCCGGAAACGAAAAAGGCCCCGGACGATGCCGGGGCCTTTCGATCTGTGAAGAAGTCGCGCCTTAGTCGGCGGCTTCTTCCTTTTTCTCTTCCGCGATCTCTTCGCCGGTGTCCTGATCGACGACCTTCATCGACAGGCGAACCTTGCCGCGATCGTCGAAGCCCAGAAGCTTGACCCAGACTTCCTGGCCTTCCTTCAGAACGTCCGACGGATGGTTCAGGCGCTTGGGCAGGATCTGCGACACGTGGACAAGACCGTCCCGCTTGCCGAAGAAGTTCACGAAGGCGCCGAAATCGACGATCTTCACGACCTTGCCCTTGTAGACCTTACCCTCTTCCGGCTCTGCCACGATCGAGTAGATCATGTCATAGGCCTTCTGGATGGCTTCACCGTTCGGCGAGGCGATCTTGATCACGCCGTCGTCGTTGATGTCGACCTTGGCGCCGGACACTTCCACGATCTCGCGGATGACCTTGCCGCCCGACCCGATGACTTCGCGGATCTTGTCCTGCGGAACCGTCATCGTCTCGATGCGCGGAGCGTGCTCGGAGAAGCCCGAAGCCTCGCTCAGGGTCTTGGCCATCTCGCCGAGGATATGCATCCGGCCCTCTTTGGCCTGCGCCAGGGCTTTCTCCATGATCTCGGGCGTGATGCCCGCGACCTTGATGTCCATCTGCAGCGAGGTGATGCCGTTCTCGGTACCGGCCACTTTGAAGTCCATGTCGCCGAGGTGATCCTCGTCGCCAAGGATGTCGGTCAGGATGGCGTAAGAGCCGTCCTCTTCCAGCACGAGGCCCATGGCCACACCAGCCACCGGAGCCTTCAGCGGAACGCCCGCATCCATCATCGACAGCGAACCACCGCAGACCGACGCCATCGAGGACGAGCCGTTGGATTCGGTGATCTCGGACACGACGCGGATGGTGTAGGGGAAGTCGGTCGCAGCAGGCAGAACGGCCTGCAGGGCGCGCCATGCCAGCTTGCCGTGGCCGATCTCGCGGCGACCCGGCGAACCCACGCGGCCCACTTCACCGACCGAGTACGGCGGGAAGTTGTAGTGCAGCAGGAAGTTCGACTTGTAGGTGCCGTTCAGCGCGTCGATCATCTGCTCGTCGTCGCCGGTGCCGAGCGTGGTGACCACAAGGCCCTGCGTCTCGCCACGGGTGAACAGGGCCGAGCCGTGGGTCCGCGGCAGCAGGCCGGTTTCACACACGATCGGGCGCACCTCGTCGGTGGCGCGGCCGTCGATGCGGCGGCCGTTCTTCACGACATCGCCGCGCAGAACGCCGGATTCCAGCTTCTTCAGCGCCGAGCCAAGGTTCTCGTCCGACTGCTGCTCTTCGGTCAGCGCGGCGATGATCTCTTCCTTGACGGCGGCAACGGTGTTGGTCCGTTCCTGCTTGTCGGTGATCGCGTAAGCGGCGCGCATCTTCTCTTCGCCGGCAGCCTTCACCGCGTCGTACAGAGCGGAGTAATCGGGCGGCTGGAAGTCGAAGGGCTCTTTCGCGGCGTCTTCGGCCAGCGCGATGATCAGGTCGATGACCGGCTGGATCTGCTCGTGCGCGAAGGTCACGGCGCCCAGCATTTCGGCCTCGGTCAGCTCGTAGGCTTCCGATTCCACCATCATCACGGCGTCCTTGGTGCCGGCGACGACGAGGTCCAGACGCTGGTCCGGGTTCTCACGCAGCTTGTGCATGTCGTCGACTTCCGGGTTCAGGATGTATTCGCCATCCTCGTAACCCACGCGGGCACCGGCGATCGGGCCCATGAAGGGCGCGCCAGAGATCGTCAGCGCGGCCGAGGCGGCGATCATCGCGACGATGTCGGGGTCGTTGACCAGATCGTGCGACAGCACGGTGCACATCACCAGAACTTCGTTCTTGAAGCCGGGGACGAACAGCGGACGGATCGGACGGTCGATCAGGCGGGCGGTCAGCGTTTCCTTCTCGGTCGGCCGCGCCTCGCGCTTGAAGAAGCCGCCCGGGACTTTACCGGCGGCGTAGTATTTTTCCTGGTAGTGGACAGTCAGGGGGAAGAAGTCCTGCCCTTCCTTCTGTTTCTTGGCGAACGTGACGTTCGCCATGACCGACGTCTCGCCCAGGGTGGCGATAACGGTGCCGTCGGCCTGACGGGCAATCTTGCCCGTTTCCAGCGTGAGCGTTTCCTCGCCCCACTGCATCGATTTCTTCGTAACGTTGAACATATGCGTATCCTATGAGGGAGCCCTCCCAGGCGTATCCCGGGTCTCCCGTTTGATTGGCGGCCCCATTGCCGCCGTCCCCTGTCATCCATTTCGCGTGCCGGGGACTGGTGCACATCGTCTCAGATGGGCGGGCCATACAGGAGAATGGCACATTTTGAAACCGGATTCTCTGACGGTACGTCGCCTGTTCAGGATTTGTTAAGTCTGTCGGGACGAGGATGCGGCATGGTTGCTCCGTCTCAAAGTCGCCCCGAGGAATGGATCGCGCTCGTCTTCTCCGCAAAGGCGGTCGAGAAGGGCGGGGTGGTCCGGCGCTCGGTCGCGTGGGTCGAGAACGAGATCGGCCGGGCACGCTTCGTGGCCGAAGTGCAGGCGCGCGGCTTTCATCTTCTGGAGGCGGGCGGACAGTTCATCGTGATCTGCAGCCACGCCCCGATACGCCGGCTTGTGTGACGTCAGGCGGGCGTGAATTTTCGGCGAAAATTCGGGGCCCGAGATGCGGGACCCTGAAAACTCAAACGCCCGCGCGGCGGACCGTGCGGGCGTCGAAGATCGGGCTGGGCCGTCGCTTAGCGGCGGATGCCGAGGCGCTGGATCAGGTCCTGGTAGCGCTTCTCGTCCTTCGCCTTCGTGTAGTCCAGCAGCTTGCGGCGCTGGGCCACCAGCTTCAGAAGGCCACGACGCGAGTGGTTGTCCTTCTTGTGGGTCTTGAAGTGCTCGGTCAGGGTCGAGATGCGGCTGGTCAGGATCGCAACCTGGACTTCCGGCGAACCGGTATCACCGTCCTTGGTGGCGAATTCCTTCATCAGGCGGGTCTTTTCTTCGACAGTAATCGACATCGGGGTCTCCTTTCGGATTGATGGCGCAAGCCGGGATGTCGTCCAGCAAGGCCCGTGGAGAGAATCCGCCCGGATCGTCCGAACGGAAGCCGCGCGTATAGAGGATCGCCTTCGCTTTGCAAAGTGCGAATCTCACGGCGTTGTCGTCAGCGTTTCCCGGAAGCGGTCAATCCACCCATCACGGTGGGACAGTGGCGCGTGCATGTCCCGTGCTTGCCGAAATCGGGCAGAACTTTGTCGAAGTCATGGCGAAACGGTACCGTTCCGATGCTGCTGTCACGAGAATTCGGGGTTACGGGTATGATGAGTCTCGCATTGCTGCTGGGCATGATGTTGTTGGGCATGTCGCTTGACGCGTTGTCCAATGACGACGAACCGGCTTCCGAGGATGAAGAGGTCGCCAACGGCGACTCTGGCGACACGCCGGTGACGGATGTCGCGGCGCTGGTGGGCGACGAAGAGGGCGCCGCCGCCGGGGACTCGGTGTTGATCGAGGAATTCGATGCAGAGCAGGACGTGGTCGTCGTAGAGGTCGCCGGCGGCTCCACCGACCCCGATGTCACGGTCGAAGACGACAACGGCACCTCCGTGGTCGCGCTCGACGGGGCCGAGGTCGCACGGGTGCAGGCGGTGAACGGCGCATTGACCGCCGACGCTGTGCGGCTAGTCGAAGCCGGTTGATCGCGGGCCGTTAACTTCAAACCCAAAAGGTAATTGCGACTCTTCCTTCAGGTCTGGTCCTTACAACGCACGTGGGGGACACGGCCGGAGGTGGGATTTTGCTTGCCGCTTTGCTTTTGCTCGGGCTGCTGCCGTTCGCAGCGATGCCCATCCTTGAAACCGGGTTCGGCGGGGGGAATTCCCCTGAACGGGACCCGGACCCAGATACCCCGAACGGAACGGAAGACACCCCGCTGGACGAGGTGGCCAGTGACGCCGAAGACGACTTCGCTGGCGGCACGCGTCACGCGGTGCTGCCGGGCGCGGGCGCGCATGCCTTCCCGGATTTCCGGCCGGGTGAGGACAGCATCCTGCTGGACATGACGGATGTCGGCGACGACCTGTTCTTCGACACCGCAAGCCTGCCCGACGGGGCCAGGCTTTCCATCGCCTTCGACGACGACGAGGTCATGACGCTGGATTTCCCCGGGCTTCAGGACGTCCCGGTTGAGGACATATTCCTTTCCGTCTCGGACGGGTCGGGCGACGATCCCTACCAGGTCAGCCTCGGGGACGCGGCCGAGATCCTTGGCGACGGCGTCCTTGATCCGACCGACCCGGACACCCCGGACGCCCCTGGCCCGGACGGCGAGGCGGATGTGACCGACCCGGTTGACCCGGACACGCCGGACACACCCGGCCCAGAGGTCGACGGCCCGGTTATCGACCCCGTCGATCCGGACATCGCCGATGATCCTGACACTGCCTCGGACCCGCTTGACCCCGTGGACCCCGATGCGCCCGACACGCCGGGGCCCGAGGTGACGGGCCCGGTGCTGGACCCGGTCGACCCTGAAACGCCCGACGTTCCCGGGCCGGCGGGATCGGGCGATGTAATTGACCCGGTCGATCCAGACGCCGAAAGCGGCTGGCTGGACGGGTCCGCCGCCGCACCGGCCGAGGTTACAAGCTTCAGCCCGGGGGAAGAACTGCTGCGCGTGCAGGTCGGGGAAGGCTGGGCGCTGGACGGTCCGCCCTTGGTGAAGGTGACGCCATCCGATGAGGGGCAGGACGCCGAAGTGTCGCTGAACGGTACGCGTGTTGCAGTGCTCAAGGGCGCGCCGTTCGCGACTGCGTCGGATATCCGGCTGGACCTTACGCCCTAGCCCTGCCGCGGCAGAGGCACCACCGCGCGGTCGCGGTCCGGTTCCAGCTCTTCGAAGTCGAAGTTGTCCAGCTTCGCCGCCCGCTTGCCCGCCCGCTCGGCGGCGGTGCCGATCCCCTCGACATCCTCGCGGGCCTGCCGGAAGTGGGTCTCTAGCTTGCCGGCGCGTTGCAGCACCAGTTCCACGTCGCGGTGCAGCAGCCGAAGCGTCTGCCGGATCGCCCCGGCCTGCGCCCGCATCCGCGCGTCCTTGAGGATCGCGCGCATCGTGTTCAGCGTGGCCATGCAGGTGGTCGGCGACACGATCCAAACCCGCGCGTCGAACCCCTCGCGCACCAGTTCGGGGTAGTTCGCGTGCAACTCGGCATAGACCGCCTCGGACGGCAGGAACATCAGCGCACCATCCGCCGTCTCGCCGTCGAGGATGTATTTCTCCGAGATTGCCCGCAGGTGCGCCCGGACGGCGGTGCGCATCTGTCGCTGCGCCTCGGCCAGCGCCGCCTTGTCCTCGGCGGCACGCAAGCGCTCGTAGGCTTCCAGCGGAAACTTGGCGTCGATCACGATGGGGCCGGGCGGTTCCGGCAGGTGGATCAGGCAATCCGCCCGCCGTCCATTCGACAGCGTGGCCTGCAGCGTATAGCTGTCCGAGGGCAGCGCCTTGCCGACGATATCGTTCAGCTGGATTTCCCCGAACGCCCCGCGCGTCTGCTTGTTCGACAGGATGTCCTGCAAAGACAGCACGTCGCCCGACAGGCGCGTGATGTTCTCCTGCGCCTTGTCGATCGCTTCCAGCCGCTCTTGCAATGCACCCAGCGACCGGGCCGTGCGTGTGGCCGACCCTTGCAGCGCCTCGCCCGTCACCCGGCTGACCTCGGCCAGCCGCTGTTCCATCAACTGCAGCGTTTGCGCCTGTTGCATCGCCTGCGCTTCCGAGACCGAGTTCAGCCCGCCGAACAGTTGCTGTTGCCCGTCCGACAACATCTGCACCCGCTGGCCAAGGCCCGCCATATGGGCCGACACCTTTTCGGCCGCCGCCGCAGAGCGGCCAGCGCGGCGGATCGAGACCATCAGCAGCAGAACCAGCAACAGAAGAAATGCGCCGCCGCCAAGCGCGGCCCAAACAATCGGGTCTTCCAGCGAATAGGCGACGCCGCCGATCTCGATCATGTCCGCCCGAACAGCCGTTCGATGTCGGACAGCTTCAGTTCCACGTAGGTCGGACGCCCGTGGTTGCACTGACCGGAATGCGGCGTCGCTTCCATCTCGCGCAGCAGGGCGTTCATCTCGTCGCCGGTCATCCGGCGGCCCGAGCGGACCGAGCCGTGACAGGCGACGCGGGACAGCACCGCCTCGATCCGGTCCTTCACGGTCTGGCTGTCGCCCATGTCGGCAAGCTCGTCGACGATGTCGCGCAGCATGGCGGCCGCGTCGACCTGCCCAAGGATCGCGGGCGTTTCGCGCACCGCCACGGCACCGGCGCCGAAAGGTTCGATGGTCAGGCCCAGCCGTTGCAGGTCATCGGCCATGTCGAGAAGGGCCGCGGCGTCGCCGTCCGACAATTCGACCACTTCGGGGATCAGAAGCGCCTGCGCGGCGACGCCGTTCTCCGCCATCTGGCGTTTCAACTTTTCGTAGACCAGCCGTTCATGCGCCGCGTGCTGGTCGACGATGACCATGCCGTCATCGGTCTGGGCGATGATGTAGTTCTGGTGAACCTGACCCCGCGCCGCGCCCAACGGCAGATGCGCCGGTGCGGTCTCGGGCGCGTCATCTTCGATCACGGGGTCGACCCGCGCCTGTCGCGCCTCGGTTTCCGCGAAGCCGTACTGGGGCGGCGGGGCGGGCGGAGCCTGCCACGACCGCGCTTCTGCCAATGCACGGGACGAGGCGTATTGCGGCGCAGCGTAGCCGCGCGCGCGATCCATCTGATAGATGCGGGGTTCCGACCCTTCCGCCGGCTCGGGCCGCATCGCGCCCAGCGTCGCGCCCGCCACGGTGGTCGAGGCGCGGTGCCCGGCCTCTGCCAGCGCATGACGCAGGCCCGACACGATCAGCCCGCGCGCCATGCCGGGTTCGCGGAACCGCACCTCGGATTTCGCGGGGTGGACGTTCACATCGACAAGGTGCGGATCGCATTCGATGAACAGCACCGCCGCCGGGTGCCGGTCGCGCGAGAGGTAATCGGAATAGGCAGCCCGTAGCGCGCCCAGCAGCATCTTGTCCCGCACCGGGCGTCCGTTGACGAACAGATACTGCGCCACGGCGGACCCGCGTGAATAGGTCGGCAGCGCGGCATATCCCGACAGCGCCAGCCCGCTCCGGTCGGCGCCGATGCGCAGCGCGTTCTCGGCGAACTCGGCGCCAAGGATGCGGCCAAGCCGACCGTGCAGCGCGTCGAACAGATCTCCGGTTTCCGGATCGGCGCGGAAGGTGGTGCGGCCCTCGCCGCCGCCGCTCACGTCGCGCAGGGTGAAGCCGACGTATGGCTCGGCCATCGCCAGCCGCTTGATGACGTCGCTTACTGCCTGGCTTTCGGCGCGGTCGCTGCGCATGAACTTCAGACGGGCGGGCGTGGCGAAGAAGATGTCGCGCAGCTCGACCACGGTGCCCCGGTTCAGCGCGGCGGGCTTCACCGGGTCCAGACGGCTGCCGGATACCGCGATGGTCGCGGCCTCGGATCCCGAACGCGAGGTGATAGTCAGCCGTCCGACCGCGCCAAGCGAGGGCAGCGCCTCGCCCCGGAACCCGAAGCTGTGGATGTTCAGCAGGTCGCTTCCGTCGATCTTCGACGTGGCATGCCGCGACAGGGCCAGCGGCAGTTCGTCCGCGGGGATTCCGTGCCCGTCGTCGGTGACGCGGATCAGCGTCTTGCCGCCATCGGCTATGGCGACGTCGATCCGGCTTGCGCCTGCGTCCAGCGCGTTCTCGACCAGTTCCTTCACAGCCGAGGCCGGACGTTCCACGACTTCGCCCGCCGCGATGCGGTTGATGGCCGCCTCGTCAAGCTGACGGATCGGGCTGCGGACGGTTTCCGCCGGGTCTATCTTGGGGTGTGCGCTGGACATGCCACAAGGGATAGCATGGCTCAGCGCGATTCTGCCACGGGGAAAAGCGCGCCGGTGGCCCGTGTGTCGCCCCCGAGCACCAATAGCGCGGCGACGATCAGGCCGCGCGCGCGGTAGCTTTCGGCGACGGCGACGCCACGGCTTAACGCCATGGCGCGTTCGGCGTCGGTCAGGGGCAGGACATCCACCGTCACCGGGCGCGGACCAAGGTCACTGTCGGGCGACAGCGCGTCCGCCGGGGTGCGCAGAATGCCGGGATGCCCGGGAAGGTCGACGGCATTCGCGATCAGCGTCGCCGCGGCGTCGGCCTGCGCTGCGCTGGCGGCAAGAACGGTCACGCTGTCCGCGATGCCAAGCGAGTGGCTGCGCCCCCGCCAGCCAGAGGTCGCCAGCCCCCGCACCGGACCCTCGAACGGCAGGTCGATCGTCGCCGGGACCGGACCCGCCAGAACGGCGCTCGCGCTTTCGCCCTCGGTCAGATGGAACGCGATGTCGCCGCCGTTGTTGGCATGCGCCTTCGTCACGCCGTCGATCGCCAAGGCCGCCACGATCTCGTCGGCGACCGAGCCAGCGACGGCGGCCATGGGGGTGACGAACAGCGGTGCGAAAGGGGCGGTGGCGGCAAGCATACGTCGGGCGATGGGGCCTTCGATGCGGGGCTTTTCCGTGACGGGCGTCCGCAGCATCGGCAGTTCCGAGGCCAGATCCTCCAGCACCCCGTCGAACCGGTTCGCTGCGCAGCGAAGCGCCTCGTCGCGCGCTGGGCCAGAGGCGTCGGCGATGATGTCGATGGGGCCATGATGCAGGTGCAGCCGCCCGTCGGGCAGCATCGCAGCGGACGCGCGTTCCATCAGGGGCGACCCGTGCCTTTCGTCGCCGCGCCGTATTCGCCACCGGTGGCAAGGATGTCTTCGAGACTTCGGATCGACGCCTCGTGCCCGCCCATCGCGGCATAGTCGTCGCGGCGCAGCGTGAACTCCAGCGGCGCGACCAACGCAGGCGTCGGAACCGAACCGAAGGCCCGCGCGGGCAGCGTCGTGACGTCGACCATCATCGTGATGCCGCCACCCGGCCAGACATAGACCGGAGCGCCGCCACTGGTGACTGTGGTCTTCAGCGCCTGCACCGAGCGCGTCAGTTGCACCGGATTGCGCGTCACCCCGGCGCGCAAGGACCCGCCCGCGCCGCCCATGAACATCACGGTGCACAGTGCGGGTTCGCAGTTCTCTTCGATCAGATCGACCGTCGGCTTCAGCGCGGCTGGCAATGGCGCGGGCTCTGGGATGAGATCGTCGTTCAACACGTAATAGCCGTACTGTTCGCCCGTGGTGGACACCATCAGAAGAGTCAGACCCGGCCGCGCGCCCTTCTCCGGACGCCACGGACCAAGAATGGTCAGCGGGTTCTCGATATCGGTGCCGCCCCAGCCCAACCCCGGCTCGGCCACCTGGAAATACCGGCCGGGCGTGGACCTGCGGCCCTTGATGCGGATGCCCGTGTCGGGCCAATCGATCACCTTGCCCGCCTGATGCTCGCTGACGACGCCGGTGATGTGATCGTCGACGACGACCACCTCGTCCACCAGCCCCTGCCACTGGTCGGCGAACATGCCGATGGTCGCGGAGCCGCAGCCGACGCGCATCCGCTCTTCGCGCTGGCCGTCGACGATGGGCGGTTGTCCGGCCTGCACGACAACCTCGGCCCCGGTGTCGACGCTTAGCGTCACCGCCTCGCCATTGCACAGCGCCAGCATCGCCTCGCAGGTCGCACGGCCTTCGGATTTCGACCCGCCGGTCAGGTGGTCGACACCGCCAAGGGACAGCATCTGGCTGCCGTATTCGGCGGTGGTGACATGGCCGATGACCTCGCCCCCGGCGCGGACGGCGGCGGCTTCGGGGCCAAGGTGTCGGTCGGTGTCGATCTTCACCTTCACGCCGCAATAGCTGAAGATCGCCTCGGTCACGACGGTGACGAAATCGGCGCCATCGATCTGGCGCGACACAAGGAACGGCGCGGGCTTGTAGTCCGGATAGGTCGTGCCTGCGCCGATGGCCGTGGGGAACAACTCGGCGTCGGGGGCGATGGTGCCGTCCCAGTCGCGGGCGAGGAAGGGGACAAGGTCTTCTCCGGCGGCAAGCCGGCTGTCGAGGATCGTCAGCGGATCGCAGCGAATGATCCGCCCGTTCTCGTTGGCATAACGGTCGCAGGCCCCGGCGCGGCCCTCGGCGATATAGCACATCACCGGGCACGCATCGCAGCGGATCTTGTCCGGTTTGGTGCGTGGCGTCTCGCCGGTCGAGGTATCGGCGCGGGTGGTCATGTGGCGAGTGAGGGGAATAGGGCAGCCCCCGGCCGCGGGTGGGGGTGAAGCCCCCGCCCGGGGGGGCGGTCGGGGGCTACCCGGCGGTGCCGCCGGGCGGGCGTTGCTTTGATAAGGTCCGGTATCATCGGCCCGCCTCCCGGATCGCCGCGCGCACCCGATGCGGCAGCGCCGGAAGCCGCGTGATCCGCGCGCCGCTGGCGTGGCGGATCGCGTTCAGGATTGCGGGGGCGGTGGGGATCAGCACGTGTTCGCCAAGCCCCTTTGCCCCAAGCGGCCCCTCGGGATCCGGCTTCTCGATGAAGATCGAGCGGATCTCCGGCATGTCGCCGGTTGTCGGGATCAGGTAGTCGTGCAGGTTCTCGGTGCGGCCGGGGATGTATTCCTCCATCAGTGCCATACCAAGGCCCTGCGCGATGCCTCCCTCGACCTGCCCTTCGGCCAGCAGCGGGTTCACCACGCGACCAAGGTCGTGCGCGGCTGTCATCCGTAAAACGCGCACCGTGCCCAGCGTCGCGTCCACCTCGACCTCTGCCACCTGCGCGCCGTAGCCGTAGACGGCATAGGGCTCGCCCTGTCCGTTTTCGTCCAGCGGCCGGGTCGGCGGGTCATAGGTTTCCTCGGCAGACAGGACATAGCCCAGCGGGTTCGCGGGCAGGTCGGCAAGGTGGATGGTCCGGATCGCACGCCCGTCGCTGACCGTCAGCGCGCCGCCTTCCAGCGACAGCTTCGCCGCGGCCCCGGCGTTGGTCAGCGACAGGATCTCGCTTCGCAGCATCCGTCCCGCCCGCAGCGCAGCATTTCCGGTCACGAAGGTCTGCCGCGAGGCCGAGGTCTTGCCGCAGTCGGGCGTCAGCGCGGTGTCGCCATCGACCAGCGCAACGTGCCCGACCGGCAGTCCGACCGCGTCCGCGAAGATCTGTGCGATCACGGTGTTCGAGCCCTGGCCGATGTCCGCAGCACCTTGGTGCAGCACCAGCGCCCCGTCCGAATTTATCCCGGCGCGGATGGTCGAGGGGTTGGGCAGCCCGGTGTTGCCGCAGCCGTACCAGCAGGACGCGACACCAACGCCGCGCAGCCTGCGCGGGTCCGAGGTGTCTGCATACGCCAGCGCGGCCTGCCATGCGGGCCGCAGGGCTTCGAGACATTCGGCAATGCCGATGCCGTCGGGTGTCTGGCCGCAGACGGTGGTGTCGCCGTCGCGCAGCGCGTTGATGATACGAAACTCCAGCCGGTCAATTCCGGCGGCAATCGCGAGGTCGTCGTACAGCGTCTCTTGCACCACCGCCGCCTGCGGCACGCCAAAGCCGCGGAACGCGCCTGCGGCGGGGCCATTCGTGTGCATCGCCCGCGCCTCTGCGTGATAGTGGGGCGTGCGGTAGGGGCCAGAGGCATGAACCGGCACGCGCACCGCGACGGTCGGACCCCAGCTGGCATAAGCGCCGGTGTTGAAGTCGCCGTCGAATGTCATGCCCGTCACCCGGCCTTCCGCATCGCATCCGGCGCGGCCGGTCATCTTCGCGGGGTGCCGCTTGGTCGTCGACGCCATGCTTTCGCTGCGGGTGTACACCATGCGGCAGGGCCGCCCGGTCTTCAGCGCAGCAAGACCGATCAGCGGCTGTAGCGACACGTCGAGCTTCGCACCGAACCCGCCACCGGTCGCTGCGGGTTGAACGCGGACCCTGTCCAGCGGCAGGCCCAGCACCTTCGCCGTCTCGTCGCGGTCCATCACCGGGGCCTGCGTGCAGGCGCGGATCACCAGCGTATCGCCGTCCATCCATGCGATGCCCGCCTCGGGCTCGATATAGGCGTGCTCGACAAAGCTGGTGTCCACCTGTGCCTCGGCGGTGAAGGCTGACGTGTCCAGCACCGCTTCGGCGTCGCCGCATCGGACAAGGCCCCGGATCATCAGGTTGCCGGGGCGGTTCGGGTGCAGGTCTTTGGGCGGCGCGGATTCCAGATCGGTGACGGCGGGCGTCGGGGTCCAGTCGACCGGGAAGCGCGAGAAGTCGAGCGCATCCAGCACGGCGGTCTCGCCGACGACGATCGCCACGGCTTCGCCACGCTGGCGCACGAACGCCTCGGCCAGCACAGGTTGATCGACGAAATCCGGGATCGTTCCGAACAGGTTCGGTCCGGGGATGTCGGCGGCTGTGAAGACCTCGACAGCGCCGGGCGCGGTAGCGGCCCATGCCGCGGCATCGCCAAGCGTGAAGGCCGCAGCATGATGCGGCGAACGGATCGCGCGAACCTCCAGCGTGTCGGGCAGAACAAGGTCCGCGCCATAGACCTCGGTCCCCGCAACCTTCGGCCCGCCATCCAGCCGTTCCAACCGCGCGCCCACTGCCGCGCCGGCGTCCGGCCGTCCGGGTTCAGAGATGCCGGACAGGTCGCAGACCGCGTCGATGATCTTGGCATAGCCGGTGCAGCGACACAGCACGCCGCCCAGAGCATCTTCGACCTCGCGGCGGCTGGGCGCGGCATTTTTCTGCAGCAATGCTGCAGCGGCGGTCAGCATGCCGGGGGTGCAAATGCCGCACTGAGCAGCGCCATGCCGCAGGAAGGATTGCTGCAGCATCGGCACGATATGCTGCACCCCCTCTACGGTCGTCACTTCGGCCCCGTCGGCGCGGATCGCGGGAGTCAGGCAGGCGCAGACCGGGTCGCCGTTCAGCAGAACGGTACAGGCCCCGCAATCGCCCGCATCGCAGCCGATCTTGGTTCCGAACTGCCGCAGATCCTCGCGCAGCACTTCGGAAAGGCGCCGTCCGGGCGTGGCCGCAAAGGGCGTCTCCGCGCCGTTCAGCCGCATCGTCGTGGTTCCGAAGGGCCGGTTCATGCCGCGACCTCCGCGCGTTTTTCTGCGCAGCGAAGGATCAGCCGGCGGACAAGCTCGGTCGCCGCTTCGCTGCGGTATCCGGCGTCGCCGCGGATGTCGTCGATGGGCGACAGGTGCGGCGCGACGGTGGCTGGCGAGACAAGCTTTGCTGCGGTCGCAAGGGGCGCACCTCCAAGCGCCTTCTCAAGTTCCGTCAGTCGGACGGCCGTCGGGCTGCACGCGCCGACCGACAGCGCGGCCCGCGTGATCGCGCCGTCCTTCGTCTCGAACCGCGCTGCGGCCATCGCGATGGAGATCACCAGATAACGGCGCGCGCCGAGTTTCAGAAAGTCGCCCTCGCCCGATGCCGCCCGCGCCGGAATACGGATGGCGGAGACCAGTTCGTCATCGCGACGCGCCGTGCGCCGTGCGCCAGTAAGGAATGCGGCCAGCGGCAGACTGCGGGTGCCGGTGGCGGACATCAATTCGACCTCTGCGTCCAGCGTCATCAGGCACGGCGCGCCGTCGCCCGCAGGCGAGGCGGTACACAGATTGCCCGCGACCGTCCCGGCGGTCTGGATCTGCACCGACCCCACCTCGCGCGCTGCGCGCTTCAGGCCGTCGAAAGCAGGCGGCATGTGGTGACGAATGATCTCGGCCCAAGTCACGGCGGCGCCGATGCGCCAGCCCGCGTCGTCCTGGCTGATGCCTTGCAGATCGGGAATCGCCGTGATGTCGAGGATGTCGCCCGGCAGCGCCTTGGCCTGCGTCGCGGGATAAAGGTCGGTGCAGCCGGCAGCGAGCGTCACGGGATCCGACGCCAGAATATCCAGCGCGTCCGCAAGGGTGGATGGGCGATGGTAAGCCGGCAATCGGCGCTCCCTTTGACTGTCCGGTCAAAGCCTGCGCGTCCGATGGTTCACCTGTCAATGGGCGCGTGGCGCGGGCGCCGTCCGGTTCGCGGGATGCCGGGAAAACGGTCAGGGCGAAGGCGGGTTGCGAACCGCTGCGCCGCCGGCGTCAGACCCCAAGGTAGCGGTCGATCACCGCATGGTTTCCGCGCAGGTCGGCGGCGGCCCAGGTCTCGCGCGCATGGCCGTTCTCAAGGAACGTCACCCGGTCGGCCACCGCCAGCACAGCGTCGATGCGCTGTTCCACCAGCAGGATCGCGGTGCCTTCGCTGCGAAGTTGAACGATCACGTCGCGGATCGCCGCGATCATCGACGGTTGCAGCCCTTCGGTCGGTTCGTCCAGCAGCAAGACTTTTGGCTCTGTACACAGCGCGCGGGCGGTCGCCAGCATCTGCTGCTCGCCGCCGGACAGGGTCTGCGCCCGCTGGCCCATCCGCTCGCGCAGGCGTGGGAACAGGTCCAGCGCACGTTCCCGCACGGCGGCGGAAGACCGGCGCGTCATCAGCCCGATCTCAAGGTTCTGCGCCACCGTCAGTTCCCCGAACAGCCGCCGCCCCTGCGGGATATAGCCGACCCCGGTCTGCCCAACGCGGTGCGCGGGCAGAGCGCCGATCTCGGCGCCGTCAAGGTGGATCGTCCCGCCCCACAGCGGCAGCAACCCGGTGATGGCCTTCATCGTCGTGGTCTTCCCCGCGCCGTTGCGGCCCAGCAGGCAGTGAATCTCGCCCGCCCGAACGTCGAGCGACACGTCGCGCAAAACCTGCGCCTCGCCATAGCCGGTGGAGACATCGGATAGCTCAAGCATCCTCGGTCCCCAGATAGGCGGCCTGCACGGCACGGTTCGCGCGGATCTCGTCGGGTGCGCCCTCGGCGAGGATTTCGCCGAAGTTCAGCACCGTGATGCGATCGGCGGTCTGCATCACGACGGCCATGTTGTGCTCGATCAACAGGATCGTGGTCTCGGCTTTCAGCTCGCGGATCAGCGTGCAGAAGGCGTCGATCTCGCCGTCGGACAGACCCTGCGTCGGCTCGTCAAGGATCAGCAGGCGGGGTTTCTGCGCCAGCCCCATTGCGATCTCCAGCAGGCGCTGGTGGCCATAACTCAGGTCGCCCGCAAGCTGGTCGGCGCGGTCGTCCAGACCGACGCGGGCCAGCGCCTCGATCACGTCGGACTGCGGGCCGTGGCGGCGGCGCACGGCAAGCGCGACGTTCTCGCGGCAACTGAGTTTCGCGAAGATGCTGGTGATCTGGAACGTATAGGCCATGCCCGCCCGGATGCGCCGGTGCGCGGGCAGGTGGGAAACGTCGGCGCCGGAGAAACGGACGGTGCCCGACGAAGGCTCGATCCGCCCGCAAAGCATGCCGACGAAGGTGGTCTTGCCGGCGCCGTTCGGTCCGATCAGCGCGCGAACCTCGCCCTCGGGCAGGGCGAAGTCGACCTCGTGTACGGCGCGAAGGCCGGAGAAGCTTTTGGACAGCCCGCGGGTTTCGAGAAGGCTCATGGCAGCCACCTCCAGACACGGCGGCGCAACTCGCCGCCGATGCCCTGCCGCGCGAACAGCGTCAGCGCGATCAGAACCCCACCGACCACCGCCATGTAGGCCGAGGTGAAGCCGGACGCGATGTCGATCAGATAGAAGGTAAACAGCGCGCCGATGAACGGACCGACAATTGTTCCCGCGCCGCCCAGCAGGACCCACAGCAGCGGCAGGATGGAATACTGCACCCCGGCGAAACTGGCGCCCGCGTAGCCGAACAGCAGCCCATAGCCCGCGCCCGCCGCCGCCGACATGGTGCCCGAGGCAGTGACTGCCGCCAGCTTGTGCCGGAAGGTGTCGTATCCCAGCATCTGCGCGCGTGGCTCGTTCTCGCGGATCGCGATCAGCACCTTGCCGAAGGACGACCGGACGAGCCACAGCGACAGGCCAAGGCAAACGGTGAACAGCACCCACGCGGCGACGTAGCGGGTGGCGTCGTTGCTAAGGTCGAGCCCCCACATCATCCGTTCGGCGCGTTGCAGCACCAACCCGTCGTCGGCGTTGGTCCACTCGCCGAAATAGAGGATCGTCAGGAACACCGCCTGCGCGAACATCAGGGTCACGATCATGAACGCGACCCCCGCCGTCCGCAGCGCCAGCGCGCCCACGGCTAGCGACAGCAGCAGGCCCGCCCCGATCCCCGCGACAAGCGCCGGGGCAGGGGCCCAGCCAAGGTGCTTCACCGTCAGCGCCATGCCGTACATGCCTGCGGCGAAGAACATCGCATGGCCCAAGGACAGCAGCCCGGTGTAGCCGAACAGCAGGTTGTACCCCATCGCGTAGGTCGCAAGCACCATCACCCGCGCAAGATTGCCGTGGTGATAGGCGGGAAGCACCCATTGCAGCACGAACAGCAGGACGACCAGCCCCGCGTGCAGCGCGATGGCCTTGCCGGTCTCGGTCATGCCGCGCGGGTTCCGAACAGGCCCTGCGGGCGGAACACCAGCACCAGCGCCACCAGCAGCGTCGCGAGGATCTTCGCCAGCGTCGGCGAGAAGAAGACAGAGATGATGCCGTCCGACATGCCGATCAGCAGCGCCGCGACGACGGTGCCGGGCAGGCTGCCGAGGCCGCCGATGATCACCACGATGAAGGACAGCAGAAGCGGGTCGCCGCCCATCAGGTAATGCGCCTGCTGGATCGGCACGATCAGCACCGCCGCCAGCGCGGCAAGCCCCGCGCCAAGGCCGAAGGTGAAGGCATAGACCCGCTCGACCGGGATGCCGAAAACCTGCGCCATCTCGCCGTCCAGCTGGGTGGCGCGCATGATCAGGCCGATCTTCGTGTGGCGCATCAGCAGCCAGACCGCAGCCAGAACCGCCGCCGCCGCGGCGATCACGAACAGCTTGTAAGACGTCGTCGACAGCCCCCACGGCCAGTAAAGCTGAAACCCGTTCTCGCCCCATTCGAACCACGGCAGCGCAAGGCGCGTGTTGAACGGCGGCTCGACCGGGCGTGCCTCGGGGCCGTAGGTCATCAGGGTGACTTGCTGGATCACGTAGAGAAGGCCGATGGTCACGACGATTGTGCGTTCCGGGTCGTAGTCGATCCGTTTCAGCAGGGTCATGTCCGCCGCCGCCGCCAGCAGCCCCACCAGCACCGGCGCGATCACCGCCGCCGCGATGAAGCCCACGGCGGCCGGGCCACCGAACCAAGACGACACCCACCATGCCAGAACCGCGCCCAGCATGAAGAACTCGCCATGCGCCACGTTCACGACGCGCATGATGCCGAAGACAAGGCTTAGGCCAACCGCCGTCAGCGCCAGCACCGCCGCGGTGACTGCGCCTTCCAGCGAGGCGAGCATCAGGTAGGGACCGAATTCCATGCTCGGGACGTTGCCCGGTAAGGTGCGGGCGGGCAAGCGCTTTCCCGCGCGCGGCGGCCACGCCGATGGACAGCGCCGTTTCGTTGGGCGACAGTCTTGGCGATTGGCCGGAGGAGAGCGCCATGGGAGAGAAGAACCCGCGCTTCGAGACGTTCTTCGAGCGCGACACCGCTTGGAAGGACGAGAAGAAGGCGCTGCGCGAGATCGTGCTAGAGTTCCCGCTGACCGAGGAACTGAAGTGGCGGCAGCCGGTCTATTGCCTTGACGGCGCCAATGTCTGCACCCTCGACAGCTATGGCGGGCGCTGCGTGCTGTCCTTCTTCAAGGGCGTGCTGCTGACGGACCCGGATCGGCTGCTTGAGCCGCCGGGGCCGAATTCACGCTCGGCCCGGATCGTACCGTTGCATTCGGTCGATGACGTGACGGGGAAGGCAGACGCTTTGCGCGCGCTGCTGGCCGAGGCGATCGAGAACGAGAAGGCGGGCAAGAAGGTCGACCTGCCGGCGGATGATTTCGAGCTGCCCGAGGAACTGTCCGAGGCGCTGGACGCGGACGCCACGTTCCGCGAGGCGTGGGACGGGCTGACTCCCGGACGGCGACGCGGGTGGGTCTTGCAGATCGGCGGCGCGAAGCAGTCGAAAACCCGCGAGAGCCGGGTCGAGAAGGCCGTGCCGCTGATCATGGAGGGGAAGGGCATTCACGACCGTTAAACGGTCGCGTGGGATGCCCCGGGCGTGACCCGGGGCCCCGATCGCGTGGCACCCCCCGGCCCGAAGCCGGAGGCGCCTCGTCAGAACGACATTGTCGTATAATCCACCTCGTCCGGGTACATCCCGTCCTCGATCGAGGCGGTGTGGACCACGTTCAGGCGGCCGCCTTCGACCTTCGAGATGTACTGGTGGCCAAAGACCTGGTGCGTCTTGCCGTTGAAGACCTTGGCGCCTTGCGGGTGCTCGTTCGACTGCGGCATGTCGGTCATCGCCTCGACCGCCTCGATCAGGGCCTGACGGTCGCCGGGGCCGGAATAGCCCGCAGCCTCCATACCCGCTTTCACGATGTGAAGCGTCTCCCAGCAGCCGAACATGTGCGCATAGGTCGACACGTCGGACGGGTCAGACACCGAGGCGCCATTGTCATCTACGCCGACCTTCTCGCGGTAGAAGGCGTCATACTCGTTGTTGCCCTGCGAATAGCGGGGCATGCCTTCCCAGAAGTATGTCCCGTCCAGGAACTCGAGCCCGGGCGAGGACAGGTCGACGGCTTCGAGCGAGTCGATGAAGCCGAAGATCGCGGGTGCAGAGGGGCCGAAGAACTCGCCCAGTTCCTTGACGAAGGTCAGGACGGCGGGGCCGATCATCACGTGATACAGCACCTCGGTGTCCCGCGGGATTTGCGGGAAGTAGCGCGTGAAAGACGTCTCTGTCGGCGGGATCGGAATCATGCCGACCACTTCGCCGCCTGCCGCCTCGATCGCGGGTTTCAGGTTGTCGCGATGGTCGTGGCCGAAGGCATAGTCGGGATAGATCATCGTGACCTTCTTGCCCAACGTGCCAGAGATGAAAGGCGCCATCGCCGTCACCTGGCTTTTCACGTCGGTGATGCCCGGCTGCAGGGTCCAGCGGTTCAGCGCGCCCGAGGCGACGTGATGGCCTTCGGAAACCACGAAATACGGCAGCTTCAGTTCGCCCGCACGCGGGGCCGAGCCCATGACGACGTGGCTGAACAGCGTGCCGAACCCGATGTCGCAGCCGTGCTGGTTGGCGAACTTCTCGACCACCTCGGCGCCGCGGCGCGGGTCGGTGCCGTCGTCCTCGGCGATGATTTCGACAGGGCGGCCATTGATCCCGCCCGCTTCGTTGATCAGCGCAGCGGCGGCCTCGGTGGTGCGGCCGTACCAGCGGCCATAGGCGGCCCCGATGCCGGTGCTGTGGACCTGAAAGCCGATCTTGATCGGCTCGGCGGTCTGGGCGTGGGTGTAGCGGGCCCAGAGCGGCAGCGCCGCCGCACCGCCCGCAAGCGTTTTCAGCGCACTGCGGCGCGTGGTGGTGGTCTTGGTGTCGGTCATGTCTTGAACCCCCCGGTTTGGTCCCGTTCTGCGGTAACCATGCAAGGCAAGGGCCCCGCATGTCCACGGAAACGTTGAAAATCAGAAACGTGGCGACGAGAGCAGCCAGAGACCGAACAAAGTGTAGGCAATCATGAACACCGCCAGCGGGGCCTGGCTGAGCGCGGCGCGCCGGTGCCCGCCGAAGGCCCGTACGGCGATGGCGTGCGCCACCAGCACCGCCAGTACGTGCCCGGCCACCACCGCGCCCGCCTGAGTCAGGAAGATGCGCCGCACGCTGTCGGTCGTGTTGAAAAAGCCGGTAGAGACGTAGAAGTCGCCCAGCCCCAACAGGTCTGCCCCGGTGAGAAACGGATCGCTGATCGCGACCAGTGCATATTGGCCGTCGACAAGGAAGCTCGTGAAATAATGTGCCACATGATAGCCCAGCGCGATCGGCAGCATCGACGGGGCGAACAGGATGAAGGCGCGCGTCAGGGTCATGCCGCTGCGCGCAAGGCGCAGACCCAGCCACAGTGAAAGCGCCAGCACCGCGATCAGAAGCAGGTTGCAAAGGATCAGCCCCAGCAGCGTCTGCGGCACGATGGCGGAGCGGCCGGGGAACTCGAACGGGTTCAGGCCAAGGCGGGTCAGCCACCAGAACGTCTCGTTCACGCCGTCGAAGCTGCCGCTTCCCAGCAGCAGGACCGAAATCAGCGCCAGTCCCGCTCCTGCGCCCCGCGTCGCGATCTGCCAACCCGGCAGCCCGGCCCGCAGCCGTCCGCCGCGACGTGCGAACACGCCCAGCCGCGCGTAGGCGGTCAGGGCCAGCGTCAGCCCCTCGCCCCGCCGCAGCCAGCGGGGACCGAAAACGCAGGCCAGGAAGAACATCGCCAGCCAGTACAGCGCGACCATTGTCGCCAGCCGGTCGGGGTCCGACGGGGCCGGGTCCGCCAGCAGAAAGCCCGCGAAGGCGAGGAAGGTCAAAGCGCCCGGCCACGTGCCCCGGATCCGGTAGACGGGCCATGGTCCCAGCACGCGCCGCAGCAGCAAAAGCGGCCCGGACCACGGGTTGAGCCAGCGCCATAGATCGCCGAACAGACCCTGAAGCGTCACCAGCGCCACCCAGAACACCGTCCACACCGTCAGCGGCAACGGGTTCGCCAGCGGGTCGCGCGGCCCAAGAAAGCCCGCGGCCACCACCACAGACAGGAACAGGAACGACAGCGTGCTGGTGATCTCGGGCCAGACGCCCGGTCGCCATCGCCACAGAGGCAACGATGCGAACAGCCGCCGCATCAGGCCGGCGGGCGCGAAGGCCAACAGCAGAACCGTCGCCACCACCGCCGCGACCCCGGCGCCGGTGTAAACATCTGTCGGCAAAAGCAGCACCAGCCCCTGTTCCGAGGCATGCGCCTGCGCCTTTACGGGCAACAGAAGCGGTATGGTCTTGTACAGCAGAGAACGGCGGCTAGGCTTCATGCAAGATGTCTAACCGGTGGAGCGCGTCTTGAAACCCCTTGCCTTGCTCGGAGCCTTCCTTGTTCTCGTGATGGCGGGCGGCGTCCTTGTGTTGTCCGGCCTGTTCAGGTCCGGAACGCCCCTGACCGTGACCAACGCGGTTCTGGTCCCTATGGGCGGATCGTTTGCCCTGACGCTGACCATCGACAACCCGGGTGGACCGGACCGTCTGATGCAGGTCTCGACAGAAGAAGGGCACCTGCACCTGATGGGCGCCATGTCCTCTGCTGGGCTGGCCATCCCCGCGGGGTCCGCGCCGTCGCTGGCGATGGACGGTGCGCATGGGATGCTGAGCGGCCTTGGCGATGGCTCGGACGGCCGGCTGGTGCCGGTAACCCTGACCTTCGAGGTCGCCGGAGACGTGACCACCCGTGCCCGGATCGACAGCGCTGGCGGGATGTCGCATGACGAAAGCTACGTGGTTCCCGAGGGCGAGACCGCGCCGACGGTCGCGCTAGAGGCGGAGCCGGGCGAGGGCGGGTGGCTGATCCGCATTGCCACCACGGATTTCACCTTTGACCCCGAGGCGGTCGATCAGGCGCATGTTCCCGGCACGGGGCACGGGCACGTCTATCTTAACGGGCTGAAGCTTGGCCGCGTCTACGGTGGCGAGTTCCGGATCGGCGCTTTGCCCGCCGGCACCCACCAATTGCGGGTCGCGCTGAACACCAACGATCACCGCGCCTATGCGACCGAAGCGGGACCGATTGACGCCACCGTCACACTGACGGCGGATTGACACCCGGCGCGGTACGGTCGTTCACTGGCGCGGCAGGGACAGCGGGCGAACGGGATGGCAAGTGACGGAACCGGGCAGGTGGCGGGTGTCGACGTGGGCGGCACGTTCACCGATCTTGTCCGCATCGACCAGCAGACCGGAGAGGTCCGGCTCGCCAAGGTCGCCTCGACTCTCGACAATCAGGCCTTCGGGGTGCTGAACGCGCTAGAGGCGGCGGGCAGCGATCTTGCCGCGCTGGACCTGATCGTCCACGGCACGACCACGACGACGAACGCGGTGCTGGAGCGCAAGCTGTCGAAGACCGGCCTAATCACCACGCAGGGTTTTCGCGATGTGCTGGAACTGGGCCGCCGCACTCGCCCCCAGCCCTACGGCATGAAGGGCAGTTTCCGCCCGATCATCCCGCGCAACCTGCGGCTGGAAGTGCCCGAGCGCATGGACGCGTCGGGGCAGGTTTTGATCACGCTGGACGTAGAAGCGGTGCGCGAAGCGGCGCGGGCGCTGCTGGATGCGGGCTGCGAGTCGGTCGTCGTTCACTTCCTGCATGCCTACGCCAACCCGGCACACGAACTGGCCTGCTGTGCGATCCTGCGCGAAGTCTGGCCCAACGACCACATCACGCTGGGCCACGCGCTGCTGTCCGAAAGCCGAGAGTTCGAGCGGGGCGTGACGGCGGCGGTCAACGCCTCGGTCCAGCCCTTGCTGGCGCGCTATATCCGGCGGCTCGAAGATGCGCTGGCCGAGGGCGGCTATGGCAGCGAATTGCTGGTGATGAACGGCAACGGCGGGATGGTGTCGTCGCGACGCGTGGCCGACGAGGCGGCGAAGACGGTGATGTCCGGCCCCGCCTCGGGCGTGATGGCTGCGGCCTATACCGGGCGCGCGGCGGGCATCGGAGAGTTGATCACCTACGACATGGGCGGCACATCGACCGACGTTGCGCTGATCCGGGATGCAGAGCCGCAGGTCTCGAACGAGACGGAAATCGAGTACGCGATGCCGATCCACGTGCCGATGGTCGACGTGCGCACCGTGGGCGCGGGCGGCGGGTCCATCGCGCGGGTCGATGCGGCGGGGCTGTTGCAGGTGGGGCCGGAAAGCGCCGGGTCGGTGCCGGGGCCGATCTGCTATGGCCGGGGTGGGACGCAGCCGACGATCTCGGACGCGAACCTGCTGCTGGGACGCCTCGACCCGGCGCGGCTGGCGGTAGAGGGCGGCGTGTCGCTGGAGATGGTGCGAGACGCGTTCGCCGTACTGGGCGCCCCGCTGGGACTGGACGCCGGGCAAGCGGCCGAGGCGGTAATCCGGGTCGCGAACGCGCGGATGGCAGGCGCGATCCGTATGGTGTCTGTTTCTCTCGGGGCGGACCCGCGCGATTTCGCGCTGTTCGCCTTCGGGGGCGCCGGGCCCTTGCACGCCTGCGCTTTGGCGAAGGAACTGGGCATTCCCCGCGTTCTGGTCCCGCCGCGCCCCGGCATCACCAACGCGATCGGTTGCGTCGTGGCGGACCTGCGGCATGACTACGTGCGTACTTTGGGCCGGGCGCTGGACACGCTGGATATGACCGACCTGCGTGCGGCCTTCGACGAACAGGCCGCCGAGGGAGAGGCGCTGATCTCGGCCGAGCGGGTGCGGCTGGCGGGTATCCGGCGGGTGCACTCCGTCGACATGCAGTTCATCGGCCAGACCCACCTGATCCGGGTGCCGGTTCCCGATCCGGGCCTATCCCGCGAGGATCTGCAGGCGGCGTTCGAGCGGGTCTATTTCGACCGGTTCCGCGTCGAGCTGTCCGAGATCCGGGCAAGCGTGGTGAACGTGAACACCTCGGTCATCGGCGAGCGGCTGCCGGTGGACCTGTCGACGCTGATCGACCCGGCGGGACGGAAGGGCTCTGTCGCCGAGGCGAAAACCGGGGTGCGGCCGGTGCGGTTCGGTGACGCGGTATTCGAGACGCCGGTCTACCGGCGCGAGTGGCTGCCGCTGGACGCGGTGCTGAATGGGCCGGCGGTGGTCGAGCAGATGGACACGACGGTGCTTCTGGAGCCGGGCGACGTGGCTCGGGGCGATGCTCAGGGGAACTTGCTGGTGGAGGTGGGCGCGTGACGTTGGCAATGATCCACCGCCCGGCGGCACGCCGGGCAGCGCCGCCTCTCGGCGATTGCTTGCAATCGCCTGTCGGCAGGGCATCGCAAAGCGATGCCCGCGAGACCCGCCCCCATGGGGCGGCGCTATTGCGCCACCCCGCGGGCCGGCGCTGCCCTCTGTTGTGCTTGGTCCACGCATGACGCTCGACCCCATCACCCTCTCCGTCATTCAGGCGGGCTTGCAGCAGGTCTGCGACGAGATGGATCTCTCTTTCTCGCGCGCCGCCTTCTCGCCCGTCATCGCCGAGGCGAACGACCGTTCTGACGGGATCTACGCCGCTGAAGACGGCGCGCTGATCGCGCAGGGGGCGGGCGGGCTGCCGGTCTTCGTCGGCACCATGCAATATTCGACCCGCGTCCTGACCGAACGTATCGCCAGCGGACAGACCGCGCCGCCCGAGCCGGGCGACGTCTATATCGTCAACGACCCCTACCTTGGCGGCACGCACCTGATGGACGTGCGCTTTGCCCGGCCGTTCTATCGCAACGGTGAACTTTATTGCTGGCTGTCCAACACCGGCCATTGGCCCGACACCGGCGGCGCGGTGCCCGGCGGCTTCTCGGCCAGTGCGACGGCGGTGGAGCAGGAGGGGCTTCGCCTGCCGCCAGTGAAGCTGTTCAAGCGCGGCGAGATGGATCGCGAGATCTATCAGATCATTTGTTCCAACATCCGGGTGGCGGAGCAGCGGATTGGTGACGTCAAGGCCCAGGCCGCGGCGCTGACGGTCGGCGAGGACCGACTGAACGCGCTGATGGATCGCTATGGCGACGCCACCGTGACCGAGGCGATCGCGGAGCTGCGCCGCCGTGCCGCGCAGCAGATGCGCGCCTTCATCGCGGGCATTCCCGAGGGCCGGTATGACTCGACCGCCTGGATCGACAGCGATGGCGTGGTGGACGAACCGCTTGCGATCCGGCTGGCGGTGACGCGCAAGGACGACACCTTGCAGTTCGACTTCAGCGGGTCCAGCGCGCCTTGCCTTGGTCCGATGAACTCGGTTCGCGCGACCACGCTGTCATCGGTCTATCTCGCCATGCGTCACATCTTCCCCGAGGTGCCGATCAGCGCGGGCGCGTTCGAGCCTCTGACGGTGACGGGGATCGAGGGCACGTTCCTTGATGCGCAATATCCGCGCCCGGTGTCGGGTTGCGCCGCCGAGGTCAGCCAGCGGATCGCCGAAGCGGTGTTCGCCGCGCTGGTGCAGGCGTTGCCCGACCGGGTGACGGCGGCGCCCGCCGGTACCTCTGGCAACTTCGCGCTGGGCGGGTTCGATCCCGAACGCGGGCGCGGCTATGTCATGTATCAACTGTCCGGTGGCGGATATGGCGGCAACGCGGATCACGACGGCCTGTCGAACGGCTGTTCTACCATCGGTATCTCGAAGGCGCCGCCTGTCGAGATCATGGAACAGGCCTTTCCCGTGCTCTACCACCACTACCGCATCCACGAAGGTTCGGGCGGCGCGGGCAAGCATCGGGGCGGGTTCGGTCTGGACTACATGGTCGAATTGCGCCGGGGCGAGGCACGGGCGAGCTTCGTGATGGACCACGGGCGGTTCGGCCCGCAAGGGGCGCTTGGCGGCGAGGACGGCGCACCGAACGCGGTAACGGTCTGGCGGGGCGGGTCGCCGCACGTGCCAGAGCATCTGTCCAAGGAACAGGACATTCCGCTGATGGCCGGGGACCGTGTTCACGTCAAAACGCCGGGTGGCGGCGGATACGGCAATCCAGCGGAAAGAGATCCTGAACTCGTGCAGGAAGATATTTTCCTTGGATACTATAGATCAGATAAGCCTGAAATCTAAATACTGTTAGATTAGCTATTCAGCGATGCAAATCAATATTTTCGAGAGATATTGATGTGTTTGTATCAAATAACTTCCCTTCACTTGCTTCGGGTGCAATTATTCCGGAGGAGGCGCTCTCGTTTTGAGAGTTGAAGTATTTACCATGTTCCATTCCTCGTTTTATCGGGGGGAACGGCATTGCCCATTTCTTAGGGTGGGGGGAAGCCGTCGTGACCAGTACCGAACCCGCAACCTGCCGGGCGGCAGCGGCATCGGACAGAACGCTGCTTGCACGGAAGTTACTACTCGGAGCATTGCTCGGCGGCTTGATCGTCGCACCATGGGCGCCGCTCTCCGCCGTCCCGAAGCCACAGGCCGCGATCCTGTCGGTAATCGGATTGGCCGCACTCGCCGCCGTCGCGTTCAGACACCGGGACCGCCCGCCGCGCGCCGCCCCGGCAGAGACGCAGGCGGCAAGCGACGTCCTTGAACTCGCCGGGCGGCTGTCGGGGCTGGGCTATGCCGTCTGGAACGCCGACACCGGCCGGTGCGAGGCCTGTACGGCAGAGATGGCGGCGGTCTTCGGAATGCCGCGCGACGCTTTCCTCGCGCGCATGCCCCGGCCCCTTGACCTGTCGGACGCCCTGTGGCCCGCGGACCGCGAAAGCCTTCGCACGGCAATCGCGGGATCGGTGGGCCCCGAGGGTGAAACGCGCGAACTCTTCGTCCGCCCCGACAAGGCGGGACAGGTGCGTCGCGTCCGCCTGCTGATTCAGCGCCTTCCGGGCCCCGCCTGCCGCGTGATGTGCGTGGCGCAGGACGTGTCGGGCGCAAACCGCGCCGCGCGCGACGACGCCGAGGCGCAGCGGATGCAAAGCATGGGCCGCCTGACCAGCGGAGTGGCGCACGACTTCAACAACTTCCTGTCCGTGATCCTTGGCAACCTCGACCTGCTGGACGTGACGCAGGACGACAGCCAGCGGCAGGCCCTGCTGGAAGAGGTGTCCGCCGCCGCGGGACGCGCGAGGGACCTGACCGGAAACTTGCTGGGCTTTGCGCGTCGCCCGCAGGACCGCACGGAACCGCTGTGGCTGGGCAATATCGTCGACGAGATGACGCCGCTGCTGCGTCGCGCACTTCCGCCCCGGGTCGACCTTGTCCGCCGGATGGAGGAGGTGACATGGCCGGTGCGGGTCGAGCGAGGGCTGGTCGACAGCGTGCTGATGAACCTTGTCCTGAACGCGCGCGACGCGATGCCCGGCGGCGGGGCGCTGACGATCTCGGGATCGGACCGTCGGGACGCGCGGGGGCGCTGGGTCGTGCTGGAGGTCACCGATACCGGCGAAGGCATGACCGAGACCGTCAAGGCCAACCTGTTCCAGCCGTTCTTCAGCACGCGCGGGGCCGATACCAATTCTGGGCTCGGCCTGTCGATGGTGCAGACAATGGTGTCCGGCGCGGGCGGGCGGATCGAGGTCGAAAGCGTGCCCGGGCAGGGCTCGACCTTCCGGGTGTTCCTTCCGGCCGATGACCCGCCTGACACGGCGTCGGACTACATCGACGAACTGCGCACGCCCGAGGGTGCCGCGCTGCGCATCCTGCTGGTCGAGGACGATCCGGCGGTGGCGCGGGTCCTGCTGCGCCAGCTTGCGCTGATGGGCCACCGGGTCACGCTGGCCGGCGACGCGGATGCGGCGGAAAAAGTGCATGCCAGCGACGGCCCGTTCGACCTGCTGCTGTCCGATGTGCGTCTGCCCGGGGCGGTACAGGGCCCGGACCTTGCCGGTAGCCTGCGCGCTATGGCTCCCGGTCTGGCGGTCATTTATCTGACCGGCCAGCACGAAGCGGGGCCGTTCAAACCGGCGGGACCGGTCCTTCGCAAACCCGTGGGGCGCGCCGAGTTGCTGCACGCGGTTGTCACCTCGCTGGCGCTGGCGCGCAGCGACTAGGTCTTACTCGGCCGGCATCGCCAGACCATCTGCTTCGAGATCGGCGCGATAGGGCTTTGCGGTCGACGGCAGGTTTCGCTGGATGAAGTAGTCGTCGTATCGAAGCTGCCGCTTCAGCGCCGGCCAGACCTCGCGGTAGGCCTGCACGATCGATGTGTTGGGCGCGGGCAGGTCATCCTTGATGCGGTCATGCAGTTCCGGCAGCCGGTGATAGGGCACCATCGGGAACATGTGATGCTCGATGTGATAGTTCATGTTCCAGTAGATGAAGCGGCTGATCGGGTTCATGTAGACGGTGCGAGAATTCAAACGGTGGTCCAGCACGTTCTCGGCCAGCCCCGCGTGCTGAAGGTAGCCGGTCATGATGAAGTGCCACGCGCCGTAAAGGCGCGGCAAACCGATCACCATCAGCGGCAGGATCGAGCCCATGGCAACCGCCAGGGCAATGGTCGCGGCGTAGATCGCCACCCAGATCCGCGCGGTCAGCACGGCCTTGGGGCGCTCGACCTCGGGCAGATAGGTCAGTTCGTCGTCCGAGAAATGCCCCGTCGCGTTCACCAGCATCCGCCGCCAGCTGTGCCATGCATCGAGGCCGCCGACGAAATTCAGCAGCAGCTTGAACAGGTCGGGTGGCCGCATCACGGAAATCTCGGGATCGCGCCCCACGATGATCGTGTCGGTGTGATGCCGGGCGTGACTGTAGCGCCAGACGTAGGGGTTCCGCACGATCATGAAACAGGCGATGTGATAGACGACGTTGTTCATCCACCTCGTCTTGAACGCCGTGCCGTGCCCGCACTCGTGCCAGCGGGAATCCGAGGCAGAGCCGTACAGCACCCCGTAAGCCAGCCAGAATGGCGCGGACCACCAGCTTGGCCACAGCCAGATGCCGATTGCCGCAAGCACGATCATGGCGCCGTAATAGATCGCCGTGTCGCGCAGGGCCGGGCCATCCTCGCGCTTCATCAGCGCCTTCATCTCTTTGCGGGGGATGTCGGTGTGGTACCACTCGGCGGCGGCAAGCCCGCGTTCCACCGCGCGGCGGCCATCCTCGCCCGTCAGGCTGTAGTCGCGTTTCGTCATCGGCTCCTCCCTTCCGATGGGTCAACTTTAGCCGCGCGAGGTAGGCACGCAACCGTTGCGTTCCCGGTGATGCCGCAGAACGGCGGTGCCGGCCTTGACCCTGTCCCGCAATGCTGCGCCAATCGCGCGGCATCAGAAGGAGACGCCCCCATGACCGAGTATCACGCCGACACCTGCGCCCTGATCACCGGCGGCACGCAGGGGCTTGGGCTGGCCATCGCACGCGAGATGATCGGGCAGGGCTGCAGGCGGCTGGTGCTGGCGTCAATCGACGCCGAGACCGGGCCCAAGGTTGCAGCGGATCTGTCGGTAGGAGGGGTGGAAGCGCATTTCCTTCACGTGGACATGGGCGACACCGAGGCCGCCGCGCGAATGGTCGACGACGCTGCCGGAAAGATGGGGCGCGTCACGTCGCTGGTGAACGGCGCGGCGATCATGGACCGGGGCTCGATCCTCGACACGACGCCCGAGCTGTGGGACCGGGTCATGGCCGTCAACGCAAAGGGGCCGTTCTTCGCGTTGCAACGCTTTGCGCAGCGCTGCGTCGACGAAGGCATCGCCGGGACGGCGGTCAACATCCTGTCGATCACCGTACATGGCGGCACCTCTTTCCTTGCGCCCTACGGCGCGTCGAAGGCCGCGCTGCTGTTCACGACGAAAAACTCTGCCGCCGCGCTGTCAAAGCACCGCATCCGGGTGAACGCGATCAACGTGGGCTGGATGGATACTCCGGGCGAGAATATCACCCAGCAGAAATGGCACGGGCGCGGGCCGGGCTGGCAGAAAGAGGTCGAGGCGAGCCTGCCCTTCGGAATGCTGGTGAAGCCCGAACACGTGGCCGGTCAGGTCGCTTTTCTACTGGGGCCGCAATCGGGCGTCGTGACCGGCTCGGTCATCGATTTCGACCAGCAGGTGATCGGGGCCTACATGGACACCGACGCCACGTGAATACGGTGCGTCCGGTAAAAGTGCCGGAATAATACATCATATTTCGTGATTAATGCGCACTTGATTTGCATCAATAACGGTTCCGCGACTCGGTGCTACTGGCATTTGAATGCCGTTATTCCAGGAGTCCGGCCGATGAGAATTACGAAGCGTACCAACCTTGCCATGCGTGTCCTCATGTTTTGCGCCGTGCACAAGGACAGAAACGTCACCAAGTCAGAGATCGCCGAAGGCTGCAATTCTTCGGAAAACCACCTTGGCCACGTCGTAAACCGGCTGGCGCAGTTGGATTTCCTGACCACGATCCGGGGCCGTCGCGGCGGGATCCGGCTTGGGCGGGCCGCCAACGAGATCTCGGTCGGAGAGGTGTTCCGCAAACTGGAGGCAGAGGTGCCGCTGGTCGAGTGCATGGTCGCGGACGAGAACACCTGCCCGCTGGTCGGCGCCTGCCGTCTGCGCGGGTGCATCCTTGGGGCGATGGAAGCGTTCTACGCCCATCTCGACAAGGTCATGCTGGACGAACTGGTCGAAGACAACGACGGCCTGTGCCGGATCTTCGAGCACGCCGAGGTCGCCTGACCTGTCACGTCAGCGCAGGTGATCGACCACCTGCAGGTGCTGCGCAAGACGATCCACAAGGCCCATCCACCGCGCGACCAGCTTCGGGTCTTTCGGCGCCGCACTGACGCCCGCGGGGATTTCCCGCGCGATAACCGCCTCGACCGCCAGCGCCACGGGTTCGGACACCAGTCGCGCCATCGCGGTGCCGCGCGCATCGCCCCAGGCATCCATGACGTAGGTCTTGTGATAGACCGGTTTGCCGTGATCCTCGGCTTTCAGGTCGACGCACAGTACGACGCGGTCGGGTTCGTCCTCGTCGTAGGCGTTCTTCTCCCACAGTTCCGCCGACAGTTCGGCGATACGGGCATCCCCCTCGGGGCCTTTCAGCGTCTCGATCTCGGCGAAGATGTCGGACCACGCGTCCGCCCAGCCATTCAGACGCAGGGTGCCGCGCACGAATTCCTTCACCGGCCAGCCCTGCTCGAACCCGTACTCGGCCATGAAGGGCAGCGAGTCGCGGTTCGGGTAGACTTCGAAACTCTCGGGCTGGGGCAGCGGCGCGGTGTAGCTGGTGATCGCATCCCACGGGCGTTTGACTTCAAGCTCGGTGAAATCGCGGATCGACTTCGACGGCGATCGCAGGGCTTTCAGAACACCGGCGGGCGCCCATGAGAACTTGTAGCGGAACGCGTTGGAGATTTTCGGCACGCCGCCGCAGTAGGACAGGAAGGACAGCGTGTTCTTCGGATTGTACGCCCCCGACGCGCGGTAGTCGGCCATCAGCCAGTGCGCCATCACGTGATCGATACCGGGGTCCAGCCCCACCTCGTTCACCAGCGCGACGCTGGCGGTCCTTGCGCTGTCGTCCAGCGCCCGCATCTCGGGCGCGATGTAGGAGGACGAGACGAAACTCGCACCTTTCGCGATGGCCAGCTTTGCCAGCGGCACGTGCCAGTCCGCGGGCAGCATCGACACGATCACATCGCCCTTCGCGACCGCGTCCGTCACCGCGTCGAGATCGAAAGCGCGGATGTCGTCCGTCAGGTCGCCCACCGCGTCCTGCGCCTTGTCGACCGTGCGGTTCCAGACGGTGACCCGATGACCGTCTGCGATCAGCTTGCGCAGGCCGGGGATGGCGGAAAGGCCGGTGCCGCACCAATGGATGGTCATGCGAGGGCTCCTGTCGTTGCGCCGGAACCTTCATGCCTCCGGCGGGGTATTTTCGGTCAGAAGAAGATCAGGCGTGCCTGTCGAATTCCGCTTTTGCCCGTGCCCAGACACCCTTGTCCAGCGCATCGAGGGTCAGAAGCGACGGCAGAAGCTGGGCCGCGTAGTCCTCGGAGCTTTCGGCAGGCAGCAGGGACGGCAGGTTGTCGATGGCGGTGACATCCAGCGGCGGTTTGCCCGCCGTGCGGATCGCCGGATCCTCCCACGTGGTGACGCGGTCGTAGACCTTGATCGGCGAAAAGTCCGAGGTCGGATCGCAGGCGATGTCGCCGATTACCGTCAGCTTGCGCTGCATCGTGACGGCAGAACGCGGCACGAAAACGGGGCATCCCGGATTGGCGAGGATGCAGTTCAGGAAGATCTCGTGTTCCAGCACCTCGGGGAACGGGCCGCCATGCGCCGTTTCGGCCATATCCCATTTGGTGGTTTCCACGCCCATGGCGGCGCAGAGATCGGATGCGCCGGTTCCGACGCGTCCAAGCGCGCCGATTACGATCGCGCGGGGACGCGGCTGGCCGGTCGCGTCGAGTTCGCCCGACAGGTCCGCCTTCAGCGCGTCAGACGACGGGTAGACCCCGACCGGCCCGCAGATCGTGCCGCGCTGCTGGGCGGCCCAGCATTTCAGCGCGACCGCCGCGCCCGCGAAGCCGGCCCAGTAGCCGAAAGCGGCGACCCGGCGGCCCGTTTCATCGGTCAGGTATTCAAGGTCGTACAGCGTGCCGCCGCCCAGCTTGAAGCGGTCCAGCAACATGCGGCCATCCGCCTGCCCCTTGTAGGCGTGGCCGAACATGATGTGCCGGTGAGTAAGCGGCGTATTCGCCTCGGGCAGTTCCTTCAGCCCGAACACGATGGCGTCGGCGGGCGCATCCGGCCACGCGCCCTCGGCGGCAATCTCGCAGCCGGCGGCGCGGTAGCCGTCAAGCGGGATGGCGCGGCTGGCGCTGTCCTCGACCGTCACGCGGATACCCTTGGCGATCAGCGCCTTCGCCCCCTCGGGCATCAGGCCGACGCGCTGTTCGTGATCGCGCTGCTCGGCGCGGACCCAGAGATGTGTCATGGCTGGCTCCTAATAGGTGGTGCGGGCGAAGGCGCGGTCGGCGATGTCGAGATGCGGCGTCGCGTTGAACCCGGCAAGGATCGTGCCGTGGGGCGCGACCATCACGCGATGCACCGAGGAATTGCGGATCGGCATCAGCACATGGGCCATCCGGCGCGGGTCGAGTTGCAGCAGGTGCCGCATGACCATTCCAATCACCCCGCCCGAGGTGACGCACAGCACCCGCACACCGGGCTCGGCGGCGGCTTGCAGCACGGCGGCGACGCGGGTCTCGAAGTCGGCGAAGGTCTCCTGCCCACGGATCAGGGCCGCGTGCCACGCCTCCATCACCTCGACGATGTGGCTGGCGAAATCCTCGGGCCCGGCGGGCATCGGGCGACCGGAATGGTCGCGCAGGGCGGCGCCAAGGTTGAAGTAATCCATCTCGTTCAGGCGCACGTCTTCCTCGGGGGCGGCACCCACCTCGCCGATCGCCTCGGCGGTCTGCCGGTGACGGCGCAGGCTGCCCATCAGCACCCGGTCGAACGGTGCCTCGTGGTCCCGCAGCCAGTCTCCCAGCCACAGCGCCTGCTGGCGTCCGAGATCCGACAACCGGTCATAGCCGGCCTCGTCCTGCGACGCGGAATTTGCCTGTCCGTGACGGACAAGGATGACTTCACCCATCGTGTACTCCTTCCCCGGTGGCTTAGCGTGGGTGGCGCGGCAGGTCACGCCCGGATCGGCCCCGATTGGCCCAACGTCAGCGGGGCATGGCGAAAACGATCATGATAAATTATGCTCGGGTGGAATCCCGAAGCCCGAGGAGACCCCAATGATCCCCGTCCAGCCCGACCGTTTCCTTGCCGATCTGCATGCTTTGCGGCAATTCGGGGCCTCGGGAATCGGCAAGGGCGTGGTGCGACCGGCCTATTCCGATGCCGATATCGAGGCGCGGAAATGGCTGGCGGGACGCATGGCTGAGGCGGGGTTGGAGCCGCGGTTCGACCCGGTCGGCAACCTGTTCGGCATCGCGGGCGAGAAGAGCCTGTTGATGGGCTCGCATTCCGACAGCCAGCCCGAAGGCGGCTGGCTGGACGGTGCGCTTGGCGTGATCTGCGGGCTGGAGGTGGCGCGCGCCGCGAAAGAGGCGGGCGGGCCGCCGGTGTCTGTCGTGTCCTTTCAGGACGAAGAGGGCCGCTGGGGCGTCACCACCGGCAGCACGGTCTGGCGGGGCAAGCTGACGCTGGAGGCGGCCGACCGGCTGACGGATCACGGCGGGCTGTCCTTCGGCGAAGCGCGGGCGCGGATGGCGGATCTTGCGGGCGACTGGGTGTCGCCGGAGATGTTCACCGGTTTCATGGAAGCGCATATCGAGCAGGGCCCGTGGCTGGAGCAGTCGGGCGAGAAGATCGGCGTGGTGAATGCCATCGTCGGTATCCGAGACATGCGTATCACCTTCACCGGCCAGCAGAACCACGCCGGCACCACGCCGATGCATCTTCGGAAGGACGCCTTTCAGGGTCTGGCGGACTTCAACGCGAAGATCGCCGCGCGGTTCGAGGGGCTTGTGACCGATGCTACCGTCTGGACCATCGGGCATGTCGCGCTGACGCCCTCGGCCTCGTCCATCGTGCCGGGGAAGGCCGTGTTCTCGATGCAGTGGCGCGACGGCGACGCGTCCCGGCTGGACCGGATGGAGAAGATCATCCGCGACACCGCCGCAGAGGTCGCCAACGCGCGCGGGCTGGGGCTGTCGTTCGGGGACATGCTGGGGCTGGACCCGGTCGACATGGACGCCCGCCTGCAAAACGCGCTGGCGGAGGCCGCCGAAGAGGAAGTGCCGGGCAAGTGGCGGCGGATGCCGTCGGGCGCGCTGCACGACGCGACGAACGTATCGCATTTCATGCCGGTCTCGATGCTGTTCGTCCCGTCCATCGGCGGCATCAGCCACGACTTCAGCGAGGACACGGCCGAAGCCGATCTGGTGTCCGGACTGAACGTGCTGGCGCGGGCCGTGTCGAAGCTGTGACCTAGTAACCGCCCGCCATCCCGCGCAGCACCGGCAGCGCGAAACTCGCGGCGATCCCGACCGCGGCGCCGACGGCCAGCCGGACAGGCAGGCGCGGCATCGCGGGCGACGCGGCGCTGAGGCCGCCGCAGATGATGGCGTAGAAAGCGATGGTCACCGGATCCATGCGGCAATGCTAGCACGTATGACGTCGCGGCAAAAAGTTTCCGTGGCGGTCGCCGCACCGGAAATCCGTTGACAGGTCGCATGCAAAAGAAACAATCTTTCGTACGTTCCGCCGTTGGGAGGCGGTTGGAGCGCGTGGCTGGGCCGGCCACAAGGGAGGAGCCGCGTGCCAAAACAGAGCAGCCAAAAGGCTGACTATCTATCCGTACCTGCGCTTCTGGCGCGAAACGTCCGAGAGTTCGGCGCACGCCCCGCTTATCGCGAGAAAGAGTTCGGGATCTGGCAATGCTGGACATGGGCGGAGACCGCTGAAGAGGTCCGCGCCTTGGCGCTGGGCCTGCTGGCGCTGGGTGTCGAGAAGGGCGACCACGTCGCGGTGATCGGGCGCAACCGCCCCGCGCTATACTGGTCGATGGTCGCCGCGCAGATGTGCGGCGCGATACCGGTTCCGCTGTATCAGGACGCCGTGGCCGAAGAGATGGCCTATGTGCTGGAACACTGTGGCGCGCGCTTCGCCGTCTGTGGCGATCAGGAACAGGTCGACAAGGTCATCGAGGTGCAAGAGCGCGTGTCCGCGATCGAGCACATCCTGTACCTCGACCCGCGCGGGATGCGGAAGTACGACCACGCCCGCCTGCATGCGATGTCCGACGTCTCGGCCGAGGGCCGCGCCGCGCATGAGCGGTTCGAGAAGGAACTCGACGCCCGCATCGCCGCCATCGGCTATGACGACACCTGCGTGATGCTTTACACCTCGGGCACGACGGGGCGGCCGAAGGGCGTGGTCCTGTCCAACCGCAACATCATCGAGTCCTCGAAGGCGTCTTCCGCGTTCGACCACCTGCGGTCGTCCGACGAGGTGCTGGCCTATCTGCCGATGGCGTGGGTCGGCGACTTTATCTTCTCGATCGGTCAGGCCTACTGGAACGGGTTCTGCGTGAACTGCCCGGAAAGCCCGGCGACGATGTACGAGAACCTGCACGAGATCGCGCCGACCTATTTCTTTGCACCGCCCCGCTATTTCGAAGAACGCCTGACGCTGCTGATGATCCGGATGGAAGACGCCAGCCGCTTCAAGCACTGGCTGTTCCACAAGTGCCTGAACTTCGCCAAGCGCGTCGGCCCGGACCTATTGGACGGCAAGCCCGTCGGCACGTGGGATCGCCTGCGCTACAAGCTGGCCGAAGTGCTGATCATCGGCCCGCTGCGCAGCCGCGCCGGGATGAGCCGGGTGCGCGTGGGCTATACCGCGGGCGAGGCGATCGGGCCCGAGATCTTCGAGTTCTACCGCTCGCTCGGGATCAACCTGAAGCAACTGTACGGTCAGACCGAGGCGTCGGTTTTCATCACCCAGCAGCCCGACAACGAAGTGCGGGCCGATACGGTGGGTGTGCCGTCGCCGGGCGTGGAGATCCGGATCGGAGACTCGGGAGAGGTGTACTATCGCTCGCCCGGCACCTTCGTGGAGTATTACAAGAACCCCGACAGCACCGCCTCGACCAAGGATGCAGAGGGCTGGGTCGCGACGGGCGACGCGGGCTTTATCGAGGAAGGCACCGGCCACCTGCGGATCATCGACCGCGCAAAGGACGTGGGGAAGATGGCGGACGGGCGGCTGTTCGCGCCGAAATACGTCGAGAACAAGCTGAAGTTCTATCCCAATATCCTTGAAGCGGTGGTGTTCGGCGCGGGCCGCGACCGGTGCTGCGCCTTCATCAACATCGACCTGTCGGCGGTGGGAAGTTGGGCCGAGCGCAACAACATCGCCTACGCGAGCTATCAGGAACTGGCGCAGCATCCGAAGGTCTACGAGATGGTGCAGGAGCATGTCGAAGAGGTGAACCGCTCGGTCGCCGAAGACGAGATGCTGTCAGGCTGTCAGGTGCACCGCTTCCTGATCCTGCACAAGGAACTGGACGCGGACGACGGCGAGATGACCCGCACCCGCAAGGTCCGCCGCGCGGTGATCGCCGAGAAGTTCGCGGACCTTGTGACCGCGCTCTACGACGGATCGGACGAGATCTATACCGAGACCGAAGTGACCTATGAAGACGGTCGCAAGGGCAGCATCAAGGCGACGCTGCAAATCCGCGACGTCGCCGTGGTGGGTGGCGAAGAACCCAAGATGGCGGCGGAATGACGGTGCGGCGCTCGCCTTCGGCTTCGCCCCGCCCGCCCTCCCGCGGTCAGGTCCTGCCATTCCGCGCAGGCGCCCGCGCGCTGCCGCCCGCGCCCTCGGACTGCGGCCAGTTCGTGTCCGACTATCTCGACCGGGTGCGCCGGTGCGTTTCGGCCTGCGAGGGGCGCGACCTGTTCGTGCGTCCGGTACATCCGCAGGGCGCCGCATGGTCCCTGACCGAAGCGATCCTGCCCGGCGACAGCGGACGCACGATGAAACTTGAACTGCGCGAGCGCTGCGTCGTTCCCCGCGCGTGGATCCGCGCGGCGGCGGCGCTGTTCGGCGACTGGGCGGCAGAACGCTTTCCCGGCGCGATCGTCTGCGCGGTGCCCCGCAACGGCGACATCGCGCGGACCGAGTGGAGCGTGCCGCCGGCCGAAGGGCGTGAGGGGATCGCCTTTGCGCAATCGGTGGATCTGCGCGAGGCGGCAGCCAACCGCCGTGCGCCCGCGCTGGTGTTCACGCTGCGCGCGGACGCGGTGCGCGGCAACGAACGGGGAGAGCCATGAAGGACACCGTCGAAAGCTATACCACCCCTGATGGCCGGACCATCGGCGGCGTGCTGATGGAGATGAAGAACATCACCCTTCGCTTCGGCGGGGTCGTGGCGATCAAGGACATTTCGTTCGACATACGCGAGGGCGAAATCCGCGCGATCATCGGTCCGAACGGTGCGGGCAAGTCGTCGATGCTGAACGTCATCAGCGGTTTCTACAAGCCGCAGGAGGGCGAGGTCTGGTTCCGCGGCGAACGGCGCGGGCCGGTGAAGCCCTATCAGGTGGCGCGCGAGGGGATCGCGCGGACGTTCCAGAACATCGCCCTGTTCGAGGGGATGACCGTGCTGGACAACGTCATGACCGGGCGGATCACCCACATGAAGGCCGGATTGCCGGCGCAGGCCCTGTGGTGGGGCAAGGCGCAGAACGAAGAGGTCGCGAACCGCGCGCATGTCGAGCGGGTGATCGACTTTCTCGAAATTCAGGCGATCCGCAAGACGCCGGTGGGGCGGCTGCCCTATGGCCTGAAGAAGCGGGTCGAACTGGCGCGGGCGCTGGCCGCCGAGCCGAAGCTTCTGCTGCTGGACGAACCGATGGCGGGGATGAACGTCGAAGAGAAAGAGGACATGAGCCGCTTCATCCTCGACGTGAACGACGAGTTCGGAACCACCATCGCCTTGATCGAGCATGACATGGGCGTTGTGATGGACCTGTCCGACCGGGTGGTCGTGATGGACTACGGCAAGAAGATCGGCGACGGCACGCCGGACGAGGTGCGCGGCAATCAGGACGTGATCGACGCCTACCTGGGGGTGGCGCATGACTGACCGTCTTCCTGTTTTCATGACCGGCGCGGCCCGGGGCCCCGGCGTTTTCCCGCAACCGACGGAGATGTGCGACCATGCCTGACCAGCTTCTCTTCGCCGCCGAGGTCACCCTGAACGGGCTGATGGCCGGGGTGCTTTATGCGCTTGTCGCGCTGGGCTTCGTGCTGATCTACAAGGCGTCGGGCATCTTCAACTACGCGCAGGGCGTGATGGCCCTGTTCGCGGCGCTGACGCTGGTCGGGATCATGGACGGGCAGGTGCCGTTCTCGCACCTGATCAACGCGATCTTCGGGACCGAGGTGCACCACTTCGGCTGGCACGTGCCCGCTGTCGCCGCCATCTTGCTGACCATCGTGGTGATGGTCGTGCTTGCGTGGGCTGTGAACCGGTTCATTTTCCGCCACCTCGTCAACCAGGAACCGATCATCCTGTTCATGGCGACCATCGGGCTTGCCTATTTCCTTGAAGGCTTCGGCGACCTGATGTGGGGCTCTGACATCAAGAAGCTGGACGTCGGCCTGCCGCAGGGCATCAACCTGTGGATCGACGAGACCACCTACAACGCCTTCGGCTACGGCTTCTTCATCGACAATCTCGACATCGTCGCGACGGTGATCGCCGCGCTGCTGGTGATCGGGCTGGTGATCTTCAGCCAGTACACCAAGCAGGGCCGCGCGCTTCGTGCGGTGGCCGATGACCATCAGGCCGCGCTGTCGGTGGGGATCTCGCTGAACTTCATTTGGGTGCTGGTCTGGTCCGTCGCGGGCTTCGTCGCGCTGGTCGCGGGCATCATGTGGGGCGCCAAGTCGGGCGTGCAGTTCAGCCTGTCGCTGATCGCGCTCAAGGCGCTGCCGGTGCTGATGCTGGGCGGTTTCACCTCGATCCCCGGCGCCATCGTCGGCGGGCTGATCATCGGGGTGGGCGAGAAGCTGTTCGAATTCCTTATCGGCCCGCTGGTGGGCGGCGCGACCGAGAACTGGTTCGCCTACGTGCTGGCGCTGCTGTTCCTTGTGTTCCGGCCGCAGGGGCTGTTCGGGGAGAAGATCATTGAACGGGTTTGACCGGTCACGGCGCGCCGCGCCCGAGAGCGGCGATGCGAAATGGAGGACTGCGCGATGAACCACAGGGCTTTGCGCAAATGGATCGCGAATGGAAACGTGCTGGGCTGGTCGGTGTTCTGGGTGTTCGGCTTTCTGGCCCTCACCGCGCCGGCGGATGCGGTCGGGCAGATGATCGGCGCTGCTGTGCTGGCCTTCATGGGGCTGGTTGTCGGCGTGTGGTGCTACCTGCGGCTTGTCCGCGGGGACGTTTAGGACGTGGAAGCGGGGGAGGAGCCGATGAGCTTGCGGGCGATGGGAGACTACCTGAAAGACGGCGCGCCGTCCGGCGATGGCCTTTGGCCGATGCCGCGGCTGCTGGGCGTGGCGGCGATCACGACGGCGCTTTGGGGTGCAAGCGTGACGCTTCGGGCGCCGCTGGCGGCGACGCTGCTGTTTCTTGCGCTGGCCTGCGTGTGCTGGATCTTCGTCCTGCGGCGCTGGACGATGGGGAGACAGGACTGAATGTTCTACCGTGAAGCGGGCGAGTTCCGCACATCCTATACCGACGACGGCCAGACCTTCCCGATCGCCTTTGACCGGTGGCGGTACTACGCGGTGCTGGCCATCGCCTTTCTCGTCGTGCCCTTCGTCATCAACGACTACTGGGCGAACGCGATCTTCCTGCCATTCCTGATCTACGCCATCGCGGCGATCGGGCTGAACATCCTGACCGGCTATTGCGGGCAGGTGTCACTGGGCACGGGCGGGTTCATGGCGGTGGGGGCCTATGCCTGTTACAAGCTGATGACCGGCTTCCCCGACATCAACATCTTCTTCCACGTCATCGGCGCGGGGTTCATCACCGCGGGTGTCGGTGTGCTATTCGGGCTGCCCAGCCTGCGGATCAAGGGCTTCTACCTTGCCGTCGCGACTCTGGCGGCGCAGTTCTTCCTTGTCTGGCTCTTCAACCGGGTGCCGTGGTTCTACAACTACTCGGCCTCCGGCCAGATCAGCGCGCCCGAGCGGACCGTGTTCGGCTTGCCGGTGACCGGCCCCGCGACGGAACCCTGGGCGGCTTACCTGTTCTGCCTTGTCTTCGTCGTGGCGGTGGCGTGGATCGCCCGGAACCTGACGCGCGGCTCGGTGGGGCGGAAGTGGATGGCGATCCGCGACATGGACATCGCGGCCGAGATCATCGGGGTGAACCCGCTGACCGCCAAGCTGACCGCCTTCGCCGTGTCGTCGTTCTTTGTCGGCATCGCGGGCGCGCTGTTCTTCGCGGTCTACCTTGGCGCGGTCGAGGTGGGCGAGGCATTCGGCATCCAGAAGTCGTTCCTCGTGCTGTTCATGATCATCATCGGCGGCCTCGGGTCGATCTTCGGCAGCTTCGCGGGCGCGGCCTTCATGGTGCTGATGCCGGTGCTTCTGAAGAACGTGCTGGTCGGCGGGCTTGGCTGGGCCACCGACCTTGCCGCGCATATCGAGTTCCTGATCGTCGGCGGGCTGATCGTCACGTTCCTTGTCGCCGAACCGCACGGGCTGGCGCAGCTGTGGCGCGTCGCGAAAGAGAAGCTGAGACTCTGGCCCTTCCCATACTAGGGCTGGGCAAGCGGGTGCCTGCGCGCGGTAGAGGAGGCCGCGCGGGGCATCGAACAAGAACCAAGGGAGGAGAAACACGATGATACTGAGACTAGCAGCTCTGGCGCTGGCCGGGGCGGTCGCCGCCGGTCCGGCGCTGGCAGACCTGACGTTCCCGTCGCTGAGCTATCGCACCGGGCCTTACGCCGCGAACGGCATTCCCTTCGCGGATGGCTATGCCGACTATTTCACGCTGATCAACGAGCGTGACGGCGGCATCGGCGGCGAGATGATCAACATGATCGAATGCGAGACCGGCTATAACACCGAGAAGGGTGTGGAATGCTACGAGTCGACCAAGGGTCAGGGCAGCCTGATCTACCAGCCGCTGTCGACCGGCATCACCTATCAGCTGATCCCCAAGGTGTCCGCCGACGGCATCCCGATGCACTCGATGGGCTACGGCCGCACCTCTGCCGCGAACGGCAAGGTGTTCGAATGGGTGTTCAACTATCCGGCCAACTATTGGGACGGCGCTTCGATCGCGGTCAAGCACCTGCTCGAGATCAACGGCGGTGACCTGAGCGGCAAGAAAATCGCGCTGGTCTATCACAACTCGGCCTACGGCAAGGAACCGATCCGGACGCTTGAGGAACTGGCCAAGAAGCATGGGTACGAACTCAGCCTGCTGCCGGTCGACCATCCCGGGCAAGAGCAGAAGTCCCAATGGCTTCAGATCCGGCGTGACCGGCCCGACTATGTGCTGATGTGGGGCTGGGGCGTGATGAACCAGGTCGCCATTCAGGAGGCCGCGAACATCCGCTATCCGATGGAGAACTTCATCGGGATCTGGTGGTCCGGGTCCGAGAATGACGTGCTGCCGGTGGGCGAGGGCGCGAACGGCTACAAGGCGCTGAACATGCACCTGCCGGGCGCGGACTTCCCGATCTACGAGGATCTGAAGACCTACGTCTACGACACCGGCATGGCCGCCGGCGCGGGCGATCAGGCAGGTACGGTTCTGTACAACCGGGGTCTCTATGCCGCGATGCTGGCCGTCGAGGCCGCCAAGAAGGCACAGGAGATCCACGGCACCTCGGCCATCACCCCCGCGATGATGCGCGACGGGATGGAAGCGCTGGTGATCGACGCCGCGCTGATGGAGAGCCTCGGCATCCCGAACTTCGGGCCCGAGTTCGAAGTGTCCTGCGACAACCACGGCGGGTCCGGTCTGGGCATTGTGCAGCAGTGGGATGCCGCTGCCGGTACGTGGACGCAGATCACCGACTACATCGCGTCGGACCGCGAGGTTCTCGATCCGCTGATCGCGGAAGACTCGATGGCCTACGCGGACGAGAACGGCGTGGATATGCGCTGCGAGTGACCGGTCGCGCGCCCCGGACCCGATCCGGGGCGCCGCACCACGGGCGCGGGCGGTGGATGCCGCCCCCGCCGATCCAACGGAAAGGTCCCGGCGCAGGTCCGGGACGGGGAGTGACGCGCTAAAATGCTGGACGCTGGACGCACCGAAGAGACCCTGCTGGAGGTCAACAACGTCGAGGTGATCTACAACCACGTGATCCTTGTCCTGAAAGGCGTGTCGCTAAGCGTGCCGGCGGGTGGCATCACCGCGCTGCTGGGCGGCAACGGGGCCGGGAAGACGACGACGCTGAAGGCGATCTCGAACCTGCTGCGGTCCGAGCGTGGCGAGGTGACGAAGGGTTCGATCCTGTATCGTGGCGAGCGGGTGCAGGACCTGACGCCGAACGACCTTGTCACCCGCGGTGTCGTGCAGGTGATGGAAGGCCGCCACTGTTTTGAACACCTGACGGTCGAAGAGAACCTGATGACCGGCGCCTACACCCGCAAGGATGGCAAGGGCGCGGTCGATGCGGACCTTCAGATGGTCTATGACTACTTCCCCCGCCTGAAAGAGCGCCGCAAAAGCCAGGCGGGTTACACCTCGGGCGGCGAGCAACAGATGTGCGCCATCGGGCGGGCGCTGATGTCGCGTCCCGAGACGATCCTGCTGGACGAGCCTTCGATGGGTCTTGCCCCGCAGCTGGTCGAAGAGATCTTCGGCATCGTGAAGGGCCTGAACGAGAACGAAGGCGTCTCGTTCCTGCTGGCCGAACAGAACACCAACGTGGCGCTTCGGTTCGCGCATTATGGCTACATCCTCGAGTCGGGGCGCGTCGTGATGGACGGTCCGGCGGATGCGCTGCGCGAGAACCCGGACGTGAAGGAATTCTATCTCGGCATGTCCGAGGAAGGGCGCAAATCGTTCCGCGACGTGCGCTCGTACCGGCGTCGCAAGCGCTGGCTGAGCTGACCGGCGGACGCCGCGCTTTACCCGGACGGCCCGCGCATGCTGAGGTGGCGGCGGAGCGAGGAGGAAACCGCATGACATCCTATTTCGACGCGCTGGAGACGCGCAGCCCCGACGCGCGCGCCGACGCCTTGGCCGAACTGCTGCCGAAGCAGATCGCGCACGCGCAGTCCCGCGCGCCCGCGCTGGCAGAGTCGTTGGCCGAGATCGACCCGCGCGAGGTGATCGACCGTGCGTCGCTTGCCGCGCTGCCGGTGATCCGCAAATCGGCGCTGGGCAAGGCGCAGTCCGAGACACCGCCTTTGGGCGGCTATACCGCGCAACCAGCTGTCGCCTTCGATCACGTGTTCCAGTCGCCCGGACCGATTTACGAGCCGGGGCGGCTGGGCGACGACTGGTGGCGGTTGGGGCGCTTCGTGCATGCCGCCGGGATCGGGTCCGGCGACATCGTGCAGAACTGCTTTTCCTACCACATGACGCCTGCGGGGATGATGTTCGAAAGCGGTGCGCGCGCGGTCGGCGCCACGGTGTTTCCAGCCGGGACCGGCCAGACCGAGTTGCAGGCGCGCGCGGCGGCGGATCTGGGCGTGACCGCCTACGCCGGGACGCCGGATTATCTGAAGGTGATCCTCGACAAGGCCGCCGAGATGGGGCTGGAGTTGTCCTTTGCGCGGGCCGCCGTCAGTGGCGGGGCGCTTTTCCCGTCGCTGAGACAGGAATACGCGGACCGGGGCATCTCGTGCCTGCAGTGCTACGCCACAGCCGATCTTGGCAACATCGCCTACGAGAGCCCGGCGATGGAGGGGATGATCGTGGACGAGGGCGTTCTGCTTGAGATCGTCCGCCCCGGCACCGGAGACCCGGTGCCCGATGGCGAAGTCGGCGAGGTCGTGGTGACCACGCTGAACCCCGACTATCCGCTGATCCGCTTCGCGACCGGCGACCTGTCGGCGGTGATGCCGGGAACCAGCCCCTGCGGGCGGACCAATCTGCGCATCAAGGGCTGGATGGGCCGCGCCGACCAGACCGCCAAGATCAAGGGCATGTTCGTGCGCCCCGAGCAGGTGGCCGACTTCGTCGCGCGGCATCCGGAGGTCGCGAAGGCGCGGGTCACCGTGACGCGGGCCGACGAGCAGGACGTGATGGAGATCGCGCTTGAGACCGATGCGCAGGACACCGCGCCCTATGAGGCCAGCGCTGTCGAGGTGCTGAAGCTGCGCGGCAAGGTGCAGCTTGTGCCGAAGGGAAGCCTGCCGAACGACGGCAAGGTGATTGACGACCAGCGGGACTATTCCTGAGAAAGGGACCGGGCCGCTGTGGCCCGGGCTTGCCGGTTCGCGCACGGCCTTGCCGGAGACGGCAGAGGCACGCGGCAAGCTGGGGTTGCAGAATCACCGGGCGGACGCCCGCTCTGGTTCCCGTTCGGGATCGGATGCGGCGGCCGGAAAAAGAAAAAGCCGCCCCGAAGGGCGGCTTTTTTCGCGCAGCGACGCGCTTGGTGGTTTTAGCCCTGACGAGCTTTGAACCGCCGCTGAGTCTTGTTGATCACGTAAACGCGGCCTTTACGGCGCACGATCCGGCAATCGCGGTGCCGGTTCTTCAGCGAGCGGAGCGAGTTCCGAACCTTCATCGGTCATCTCCTGTTGCCGGCGCCGGTGCGCCAGTGGTTGCGTTTCTCCCCGATAACGGGGCCGTATGGTGGGCGGTACTGGGATCGAACCAGTGACCCCTACGATGTCAACGTAGTGCTCTACCGCTGAGCTAACCGCCCTCCTGCGCGTGGCTGCGTCTTGCCCTTAACGAACAAGACGCGGGTGAACCCCGCGCCGGTCGGCAAGCCTATAAAAGGTCTGTGCGACGTGTTCAAGGGCTTTTGGCAGGCAATCGGTATGTCTATATTGGCGCGAAGAGGAGACCGCATTTGTCCAAGGCGCCATTTACCCTTCGGGTTCCGAAGCAGCAGACCACTTCCGTCGTCTTTGCGTCTCCGCACAGCGGTCGCGACTACCCTTGGTCCTTCCTGAGAAATTCGGTTCTCGACGAGCGGGCGATTCGGTCGTCCGAGGATGCGTTCGTGGACCAGCTGTTCGACTGCGCCGCCGAATACGGTGCTCCGCTGCTCGCGGCCACGGCGCCCCGCGCCTACATCGACCTGAATCGCAGCGCCGAGGAACTGGATCCCGCGCTGATCGAAGGTGTGCGGCGCAGTTCGCATAACCCGCGCGTCACGTCGGGCCTTGGGGTGATTCCCCGTGTCGTCGCGAACGGGCGCGCGATCTATCGCGGCAAGCTTTCGCTGGAAGAAGCGCACGAGCGGCTGCGCGATCACTGGCGCCCCTATCACGAGCGGTTGCAGAAGCTGCTGGACGAAACCCGCGCGCAGCATGGCGAGGCGATCCTGATCGACTGCCACTCGATGCCGCACGAGGCGATCGACAGCGTCGGCACCCGTGGCACTCCGCATCCGCAGATCGTGCTGGGCGACCGGTTCGGCGCCGCCGCCGATGGCGCGATCGTCGAGCGGATCGAGGCCGCGTTTGCCGGGGCCGGGCTGCGCGTGGTGCGTAACTCTCCCTTCGCCGGCGCCTACACGGCGCAGCACTATGGCCGGCCCTCGCGGCGTCAGCACGTGGTGCAGGTCGAGATCGACCGCTCGCTTTACATGAACGAGCGGCTGGTGCGACCGAACTCTGACTTCGACCGGTTCCGCACTCTGATCCGTGGGGTCGTGGCAGAGCTTACCGCAATCGGGCGTTCCGAGGTGCCTTTGGCCGCCGAATAGGCTTTCCGTGAAAAAGGGGGTGAGACCGGGGCGGTAGACGGAGAGGCCGGTCAGACCCTTTGTCGCAGCACTCTCCGGGGATCGCCCCGCCATGAACCCGCCCGGTGTGCCGGGCGGGCAGCATGCCTTGGGTCAGACCCTCGGGAGGAGGAGGAGAGGGCGGACCCGTCACGCTCTGCACCTTCGAGAATGGCGCTGGCTGCGGTGAACACCAAGATTTTTCGCGCGCGCAGCACTCCCGTCCGGATGGTGCGCCCAAAAATTAAGCGATATCTGCGACGCGCGTTTAAGCGAACGGCAAAAATCTCGCCATAAACACTACATCTGGTAGGTGAATGGCGCCGCAGTCTAGCTGCGGCGCAGCATTCTCAAAGCACCGCTTCGTACAGCGGGCGCGTGTTCTCGGCGGTCATCTCCACCGGGTTGCCGCCGCAGGACGGGTCCTTCAACGCATCAGCCGTCAGCACGTCCAGATCCGGGTTCTCGACCCCCAACGCCGACAGGGTCTTGGGAATGCCGAGGCTGTCGTTGAAGTCGTCGACGAAGTCGCAGAACCCGTCGAAGCCGCCCGTGATTCCAAGATAATCCGCCGCGCGGTCGAACTTGTCGCGGATCGCGTCGGCATTGAACTTCAGCACCACCGGCATGAACACAGCGTTGGTCGTGCCGTGGTGGGTGTGGTGATGTGCGCCGATCGGGTGGCTGAGCGAATGGATCGCGCCAAGCCCCTTCTGGAACGCCGTCGCTCCCATCGCGGCGGCGCTCATCATCTCGGCCCGCGCCTCGATGTCGGTACCATCAGCGTAGGCGCGGGGCAGGTACTCCTTCACCAGCCGCATCCCTTCCAGCGCGATGCCCTGGCTCATCGGGTGGTAGTGCGGCGAGGAATAGGCCTCGACACAGTGTGCGAACGCGTCAAGCCCGGTGCCCGCCGTGATGTGCTTGGGCATGCCGACGGTCAGTTCGGGATCGCAGATCACGATAGAAGGCAGCATCTTCGGGTGGAAGATGATCTTCTTCTCGTGGCTCGCGGTGTTGGTCAGAACCGTGGCGCGGCCCACCTCGGACCCGGTGCCGGCGGTGGTCGGCACCGCAACGATCGGGTGGATGCCTGCCGGATCGGCGCGTGTCCACCAGTCGCCGATGTCCTCAAAGTCCCAGACCGGCCGGGTCTGGCCCGCCATGAACGCCAGCGTCTTCGCCAGATCGAGACCCGAGCCGCCGCCGAATGCGATCACGCCATCATAGCCGCCCTCGCGGTAAACCTTAAGCGCCGCTTCAAGGTTGGTGTCGGACGGGTTCGGATCGACCTCGGCGTACAGCGCGCGCCCAAGTCCCGCCGCCTCGACAAGGTCCAGCGTCTTCGCGGTAATCTCCATCCCGGCAAGACCGCGGTCGGTGACCAGCAGCGGTTTCGAGATCCCGGAGGCAAGGCAGGCCTCGGCGATCTCGGAAATGCGGCCGGCGCCAAAGCGGACGGCGGTGGGATAGGACCAGTTCGCGGTAGGGGACATGTCTACGCCTTCTTCAGATGGTAGGATTTCGGCCGGGTCAGCGCCTGATAGGCCAGCTTGGACAGCCCCGCGCCACGGCCGGTGTCCTTGCAGCCCGTCCAGCACAGCGCCGGGTCGAGATAGTCGCAGCGGTTCAGAAAGACCGTGCCGGTTTCCAGCCGGTCGCCGATCTCTTCGGCGGCGGCGGGGTCGTTCGTCCAGATCGAGGCGGTCAGCCCGAAACGGCAGTCGTTCATCAGCGCGATGGCCTCGTCGTCGTCTTTCACCGGCATGATGCCCACCACAGGCCCGAAGGTCTCGTCGCGCATGACGCGCATGTCGTGGGTGACGCCGGTCAGCACCTGCGGCGTCAGATAGGCGGCGCCATCATCGGCGGGCATCGTGGCGATGTGCGCGGTCGCGCCCGCTTCGACAGCCTCGGCCACCTGCGCGCGCGCCTCGGCGGCGAAGCGGACATGCGCCATCGGTCCAAGCGTGGTTTCCGGCAGCAGCGGATTGCCCAGCACCTGCGCCCCGGCCCACGCGACGGCTTTCTCGACAAAGGCGTCGTACAGGCTTTCGTGTACGTAAATGCGCTCGATCCCGCAGCAGCACTGGCCCGAATTGAAGATCGCCCCGTCCATCAGCCCGTCGACCGCCTTGTCGACGTCTGCGTCGGCCCGGACATAGCCCGGATCTTTGCCGCCCAGTTCGGTCGAGACCGGGATGAAGGTGCCGGCCGCCGCGCGCTCGATGGCCTGCCCGCCACCAACCGAGCCGGTGAAGTTCACGAAATCCACATGACGGTCCGCGATCAGGGCGCCGGTGGTGTCATGGTCGATCACGACGTTCTGGAACACGTCCTTCGGCACGCCGGCTTCGTGCAGGGCTTCGGCCAGCCTTTCGCCGACCTGCAGCGTCTGCTGCGCGTGCTTCAGGATCACCGTGTTCCCGGCGATCAGCGCGGGCGCGATGGTGTTGATCGCGGTCATGTAGGGATAATTCCACGGCGCGATGACCAGAACCGTGCCCCACGGAACCCGCTTCAGCACGCGGCGGGCGGTGTCGCTGTCCTCGATCACGTCATCGGCCAGCCCCTCGGCGGCGATGTCGGCCATGTAGGTCAGACGCTCGCTGAACCCGCCGAACTCGCCGCCATAGCGGACGGGGCGGCCCATCTGGTGCGCCAGTTCCAGCGCCATGCGGTCGGTCGAGGCGCCGATGATCTCGTTCGCCTTGCGCACCATCGCGACGCGGTCTTCCAGCGGCAAAGCGGCCCAGCCGGGCTGTGCCACGCGGGCGCGGGCGGCGGCGTCCACCGCCGCGTCGAGGCTCAGGACGTCGCGGGTCAGGTATACGGAACCGTCAATCGGCGAGATCAGGTCGAGGGTCTTGGCCATGGCATGTCTTCCAGTCAATCTTCGGCGGGATTAGCCGCAGAGGTTTCGCCAGTGTCAAGAAGGTTGCCCGAGACGTCACGTTCGCCACGTGTCGGCCGTCCGAATGCGTGGCAATGAGCGGCAACGGGCGTAAATCGAATGCATTCGCGGAAGTGCATGAAAGAGAAAGATTTCCGCCGTCGCTTTCGAGAATACCACGGCGGGTGGGCGGCACCCGGTCGTTAACTGATTCCCTTTCAACTGCCGTCATTCCGCGCGAAACCGGGCCTGTGGATAGCTTCCCGTGCCGCTGTTTGTGCCCGGGCTGCAACATTCCGTCCGGCGCTAGGCGGGACTCCGATCACAAAACCGGGGAGGTCCGGGACTGCCGGTTGTCGGATAGGGTACACGGCACTACCGTCGTCTTGCCTCGATGCGGAACCCTCCGCAGCGCCCATGAGGAGTTTTCCTGTGCCCCTGGCTCGCTCTTTCAGAACTTTCGCGTCCATTCTGACGCTTTTCGCCGTCTCCATCGCCGCGCCCGCCCGCGCCGCCGAGGAAGACCCGCGCATGCAAATCCTGTTCGTCGGGGCCGCCCCCGAGGCCGGTCTTGAAAAGGGACTGCCCGCCGACGCCCCTGTGATCGCCATCGGCGCGCTGCCCGAGGCCGACGCCGTGCGGCAGGAAGTCTTCGCCGCCCGGCTGCGCGCCAATCCGGTGTCCACTTTCGTGTCGACGCCGACCGAAACCGGCAAGCAGTTCGAACAGTTCTTTCTTGTCGCCCGTGCGACTTTGACCGCGAATGCCGAGGGCTTCCGTCTTGGTTTGGGCGAGGGCGACTTCACGCCCGAGGATTTTGCCAGCCGCCTTGGATCCGCCGTTCAGGCGTTCGATCCGCTGAACCGGCACGTCGGCTTCCTGCACATCGTCGACGAGAACGACGTATTTCCCCGAGCGGTGCCCGAGCTTCAGACCGTTCTGGACCAGCTTGGCTTCGACATGATGGTGCTGATGGTGGAAGGTGCCGGTGCGGCAGACTGCGCCGCCGGGCAGCCGCTGCACTATAGCGTCGTCAGTGGCATGGCCGACCGTGCGCCGTTCGGCGATGCCGATGGCGTGTCGACCATGGCCGAGGTCGAGACCTTTCTGACCGAAGCGCTGGGCCGCGCCGACGCGCGTGGCTGCGGGCCGGCCTACAGCCTGATCCTGAAATCGACCGACGATCCGGAGCACGCGGTCGTCGGCCAGCCCGCCGCGCCGTTCGTCGAGATGGAGAATCGCCTGTACCACGAGACGTTCGAGGCGATGTTCCTGATGGAATCGGATGACATCGGCAGCGTGCAGACATTCCTCGAATCCTGCGTCTATTGTCCGAACGAGGCCGAACTCGCCGGACGGATGAAGGCGATGGAGGACGAGACCCGCACTGCGATGCTGGAACAGGAAATCTGGGACCGCATCAAGCAGGATGAAAGCCGCGAGCGGCTGGCGATCTATGTCGAGAACTGCGTCCTGTGCGCCCACCGGGACGAGGCGACGTCGATGATCGACCTGATCGAGGCGAAAGCCGCCGCCTATTCGCAGGAACAGTCCGATTTCGCCGCGGCGCGCGAGGCGGGCGATCTGGCGGCGCTGCGGTCCTATGCCGAAAGCTGCGTCGCCTGCACCTACCGCGCCGAGGCCGAGCAACTGATCGAACAGATCGAGACGGACGAGGCCTATCAGGAAGAGCGCGCCCTGCTGGCCGAGGCGGTGCGTACGCGGAATCCCGCCCGTCTGGAAAAGTACATGCGGTCCTGCACCGTCTGTGATGGCGAGGCCGAGGTGTCCCAGACCCTTGCGATGATCTCGAAGCTCGATTCGATGCGCGAACCGTGCCTCGCGCTTGCCGGGCTTCCGCAGTTCGAGGGACCGCGCAAGCTGGAAGACATCGATCAGGCCCGCGCGGTGAACGTCTGCGAAGAAGCCCTGCGCGAGTTTCCCGAGGACGGTCTGCTGCGCACCACGCTGGGCCGCATCGCGCAAGCCGCCGGCGATTTCGAGGCCGCGAAAGAGGCTTATGCCTTTGGGATGGAACAGGAAGTTCCCGCCGCTTACGGTCTGGCCGCCTACAGCTTCTACTCGCCGCAGGGCGGCGCCGTCGTGGATCTCGACAAGGTCGAGGAACTGGCGGCGAAGGGTGCCGCGATGGGTGACTGGCTTAGCCACGAGATCTTGACGGTGATCTATTCCAAGGACCTCGTTCCGGGCAAATCCGGACCCGATGCCTTCGCCGTCGCCAAGGCCGTCGCGGATCAGGGGAACCCTCTGGCAGAGTTTTTCGTCGGCTATTACTACCTGACCGGGACCGGCGTCGCACAGAACGACGACATGGCCGCCCAGTGGCTGCGCAAGGCGGTGGAACAGGGCTACACGCATGCCTATTCCTTCCTTGCCGAGTTGCACGAACGCGGCGTGAACGGTATTGCCAGTGCTGAACTGGCTGCCGATCTGTACTGGGATGCTCTTCAACAGGGCGACCCGACCGCGACCGACCGCCTGACAACACAGCTGAACAACCGGGATCGCGAGGTCGTGCGGATCATTCAGTCCAAATTGAGAGACGCGGGCCTGTACCGCGGCCGGGTCGATGGGGTACCCGGTCCGGGCACGGTGTCAGCGATCCGCGAATACGCGGACTCTCTGACGGGGCAGGGCTGAGCACGAGCGAGAACCGAGAGGGGGCAGGCATGAGGAAATACCTTTTGGGGGCCATTCTGGGCCTTTCGGCGCTGGTCTCGGCAATGAGCCCGGCGCAGGCACTGGACGCGCCGTCCTGCCCGAAGACGCCCATGCGCGTCGTCGTGTTGGGCGACAGCCTTGCCGACGGTCTTTGGTCGTCGCTGTACCGGGTCTTCGCCCAGTGCGACACGATGAATGTCGTGCGCCTGACCGCCGTTTCGGACGGGCTTGCGAAGACGTCGGATCAGGACTGGATTCACCGGTACCTGACCAAGGCCGGCCAGCCGCAGGACAAGTCGAACGACATCGTGATCGTCCAGATGGGCGCCAACGACATCACCACGATCCGCAACGGCCGCACCCGCGAAAGCTTCAACACCGAGGTCTGGAACGCGCTGTACCAGCAGCGCGTCGTGACGCTTGCCCGCACGCTGGAGGCCAACTCGGCCAAGCTGTACTGGGTCGGCCTGCCGATCGTCGGCAACACCAGCTGGGAGCCGTCCTACCGGATCATCTCGCAGCTTCAGTCCGCCGCCGTGCGCAAGACCGGCGGCACCTTCGTCGACATCCATGAACTGACCACCTTCGGCACCGGCGATTTCTCGATGAACGGGAATTTCGAGGGCCGGCTGATGCAGCTGCGTGCCGCCGACAAGGTTCACTTCACGAAGCCGGGCTATGACTATGTCGCCAGCGTCGTGCTTGCGGACCTCGACAAGGTCATCGAGAATCATAATCGCAGGATCGCATTGCAAGATGTACAACTTCAGTAAGGCGCTACTGCCCGTCGTATTGGTTCTTCTGACCGCCTGCAGCACCCCGCCGCGATCCGCGGGCGCGCAGGATCTGTCGGTCGAGTTTCACTCTCCAGCGCCTGAAACCACCGCCGAGACCGAGACGACCGTGACCACTCCGCCGCCCAGCTCGAACCGTCAGGCCTTCTTCGCCCCCACCGGCGGTGCGATCCCGGCCAAGGTGACACGCGCCGTGTCGCCGGAAACGCCGCTGCGGATGATGATCGTCGGCGACAGCCTTGCCGATGGGTTCGGCATCTTCATGAAACAGCGTGTCGCGAACCGCGGCCTGCCGATCAGCGTCGACAATCGCGGCAAGACCTCGACCGGTCTTGCGCGGGGCGACTTCTACGACTGGCCCGGCAATTTCGCCGCGATGGCCGCCGCCAACCGCCCGGACGTGGTGGTTTTCCACTTCGGCGCCAACGACAACCAGCCGCTGCGTTATGCGGGCGGCGGGTCGGTGCCTTACGACACGCCGGAATGGGAAGCCGCCTATCGCGGCGAGGCGCGCAAGATGCTTCAGGCCGCCGCCGCGACCGGCGCCGTCGTCTATTGGCTTGGGCCGGCACCCGACCGTGACGCGCACCGCAACTCGTTGCTGACCCGCGCAAACGTCTGGTTCCGCGAAGAGGCGCTGAAGGCCGGCGCGCATTTCATCTCGATCCCCGCCTTCGCGGCAGGTCCCAGTGGCGAGTTCATCACGACCGCCGGCGGCACCACCATTCGCGCCGGTGACGGATCGCACTTCACCGCGAACGGGTACTACCTTGTGGTGGACAACATCCTGCGGGCGATCGAACGGGACAATCCCGGCATATTCAATCCGCCCTCGGTGGAGGTTGCGGGCCTGCAATAAACCATGGTCTTCCCGACGCTCCAGTTCATCGGGTTCTTCGCCGTTGTCCTGGCGCTGAACGGGCTATTCTGGAACAGCAATGCCCTGCGCAAGGGCATGCTGCTTCTGGCCTCTTACGTTTTCTATGCCGCGTGGGACCCGCGCTTTGTGCTGCTGATGGCCTTCGTCTCGCTGGTGGCTTGGGCTGCCGGGCTGGGTGTGCGGGTGCCGGGGCTGCGCCGGTTGTCGAAGGTCGCAAGCATCGCCGCGATGCTGGGTGTGCTGGCGGTTTTCAAATACTTCGACTTCTTCATGTTCCAGCTGCAGGCGCTGCTACAGGACACCGCCTTTGCCCGCGATCTGACATGGATGACGGTGATCCTGCCGGTCGGGATTTCGTTCTACACCTTCCAGGCCATCAGCTATGTGATGGACGTCGACCGCGGCCATATCCCGCCCTGCCGCAATCCGTTCGACGTGGCGCTGTTCATCTCGTTCTTCCCGCAGCTTGTCGCGGGCCCCATCGTGCGGGCCGCGCATTTCCTGCCGCAGCTCGACAACCCGCGCCGCCCCGATGCCGCCGCACGGGCGACGGCGGTGGTGCTGATCCTGTCGGGCCTGTTCAAGAAGATGGTCGTCGCGAACTACCTGTCGGTGCTGCTGGTCGATCCCGCCTACGGGCTGCCGGACGGGCAATACTGGCTGTCCGCGCTGGCGGCGACGCTGGGCTATGCGATCCAGATCTACTGCGACTTCTCCGGCTACTCGGACATCGCGATCGGCGTCGCGCTGTTGCTGGGGTACGAGTTCAACCGCAACTTCAACCAGCCCTACCGCGCTGACAGCCTGCGCGACTTCTGGCAGCGCTGGCACATCTCGCTGTCGACGTGGATCAGGGACTATCTTTACATCCCGCTTGGCGGCGGCAAGGGCGGTGCGCCGCGCCGGACCTTCACGCTGATCCTGACGATGACGCTGGCCGGGCTTTGGCACGGGGCCGGATGGAATTTCATCCTGTGGGGTTTCCTGCACGGCGCGGGGCAGGCGGTAGAGCGCGGCTTCCGAGGAATGAACGTCGCGCTTCCGCGTCTGCTGGCCATCGCCGTGACCTTCGTGATCGTCGCCCTGCTGTGGATCCCCTTCAGGGCGCACACCTTCCCCGACACGCTGTCGATGCTTGCCGCCTTCGGCAAGACCGAGGGCTACGCCGCGCCCGAACTGACGGTGACGGTCTGGGCCCTGATCGCGGTGGGCTTCGCGATGAACTGGCTGCCCCTGTCCTGGCGAGATCGGGCGACGATGACCCTGGCCAGACTCGGCCCTGAAATACAGGCACTGATTCTCGGAATCGGTATCTTCACTTTGTTCGCAACGGCACAAGAAGGCGTCGCACCCTTCATTTATTTCCAGTTCTGAGACCAAGATGAGCCAGATGACCCGCTTCACCCTCGCCTGCTTCGCCGCACTTGTTGCAGCTTGGCTACTTTCGGGAGAGCGGTTCCTGGATGCGGTTTTCAACATGATGGACCTAGGGTCACTCGACGATACGATCATCGCCGGGGTTGTCGTGCTGGAAGACTGGAAAGCCGGTCTTTCGCTGCCGGATGTCTTTGGGTCCATGCGCATGGCAATTCACAGAGGCCTGGGATTGCTGTGATATGGACTTTTCAAGACGAATGGCTTTGGCCATTGGCGCGGCATTTGTCGCGCGGCCCGCGCTGGGGATAGAGACCCCGGGCGTCGGCATCGATTATCTCGAGGGGCTGGGGCGGCCTGGTGCGCTGCCTGATGGGATGGCCTTCATCCCGCCTTCCCGGATCGATCTTGCCTATAGCCATGTCATTTACATCAATGCCGCGCTGTCCGGGCCGGGGGCGCAGAAGATGTGGATCATCGAACGCGCCCCCTCGGGCACCGCAAGGGGCTGGAAACTGGCGCTGTACGACCCCGAGCTGTGGGGCGATGCCACGCCGGAATACTCGTGGCCGGTCTCGACGGGCCGGTACTATCAGGGCGACAACCGCTCTGGCCCGACGCCGTTGGGCGTGTTCAACGTCGACGACCGCGCCTATCGCCATGTCCGGGGCTGGGGCGCGCCCGGCATGTACAACTCGATCTTCATCGACCTGCATTACAGTGGCGGCCGGATCTCGGGCGTGGCGATGCACGGCACGACGCAGTCGAAGTATTCCCTGCTGGGCCGCCCCGACAGCCATGGCTGCATCCGAATGGAACAGCCCAACGCCGACGCAATCTGGTCGATGTTCCACGGTGACGGCGCGCCGGGAGAAGGCTCGCCATTGTGGTCCGCCTCGGTGCCGCGCTACTTCACCTCCGAGCCAGAGCAGAACTGGAACGTGCGCTGGAACTACACCCGCGACGGCAGCTTCCATTTCGACGAGGCGGGCGAGCGGCTGACCAAGCCCGGCTATTCCGCGTTGTTCGTGATCTTCCGGGACGATCTGTGAGCCGCCTGCGCGGGATTTGCCGAACGCTCGCCATGTGGGCGGGTCTGCTGGGCGTGCCCATGGCCGCCCCCGCGCAGGAGATCGTCATCACCTTCGCCGGTGACACCAACTTTGCCGGGTCGCACCAGACCCCGAACCCCGCCCTTGTACGCAAATGGGGCACCCACACGCTGGACGACCTGACCGCCACCGTCCGCACAGAGTGGACCGGCGACGTCAATTTCGTGAATGTCGAGACGGTGGTCGGCTATTACGACGGCATCCCGCAGGGCAAGCAGTTCGTCTTCCGCAGCCACCCGGACCAATTCCGGCACCTGATGGATCTTGGCGTCAACGCCTTCGCACTGGCCAACAACCATTCGTGGGATCACGGCTGGCCCGGGCTTGAGATGACGCATGCGTTTTTCTCGTCCGAGGACCGCGCCGACCGTCCGCTGCTGTTCGCCGGCGTCGGTCCGGACCACACACCTTACGAGCCCAAGGTCATCACGGTAAAAGGCATCCGCGTCGCCCTGTCGGCGATGTCCTTCGGCTCTGGCGCCTATGGGCCCGGCCCGGGCCGGTCGGGAATGGCCTATATCGGCGACTACGACCGCATCCTCGACGCGCTGCGCCGCACCGACGCCGAGATCAAGATGCTGTCGGTCCACTGGGGCACCGAGAACGACATCGGCCTTGGCTGGGGGCAGGCCGACCTGTTCCGCCGCGCGGTCGAAGAGGCGGGCGTCAACCTTGTGATCGGCCACCACCCCCACGTGGTCCGCGCGGTCGAAGCGCGCCCGGCCGACAATGCCGCGATCTTCTACTCGCTGGGCAACTTCCTGTTCATCGGCGGCGCTGAAAAGGACAGCCGCCCGCTGGGGCACGACTATGGCCTGATGGGCAAGGCGTACTTCGAGGTGAAGGGCGGCGACGTCCGCCTTGCCGCGTTGGAAGCGGTGCCGCTGAAGGGCGTCCACGAGGTGCCGCGCCGCCCCGACCCCGCGCGCGCCGCGGCGACCATCGAGCACCTGAACGGCCTGTCGTCCCGCGACCTTGGCGGGCTGGGGGCGTGGTTCCGCGTAACCGATTCGGAAGCGCCGCGCGGGCTTGCCTGCTATGGCGGACCCTACGGCCCCAAGGCGCGCGCCATGTGCTGCACGATGGAGCGCAGCGTCCATTGCGACCTGCCGGACCTGATGTAGCGGCCGGACGTCGTCAGCTGCGCAGGTAGCGGAACACCGCAGAAGCCAGCCAGCCCGCGGCAATCGCCAGCGCGATGGACAGAAGCCCGTAGATCAGCGCCTGCTCCTGCGCCAACACGTACAGCCAGCGCTCCAGCCCGACCTTCTGCACGTAGATCACCGTCTCGAACGCGTCGACGACCGTGCCGCCGCGGGTCAGGAAAATACGGGTGGTGTAATTGCCCTCGTGCAGGTTCGCCGGCAGTCCGACCGAGGTGCGGAACAGCGTCTCTTCCCGCACTTCGACCGTGCCTTCGTGCAGCTGGTAAAGGTCGGACCGCTCGCGGATGCGCATCAGCGCCGCGGTGAACTGGCTTGCGTCCGCCACCGTGGCGGGTGCCCCGACCGAGCGGATCGCGCGGGTCAGGGACACCTTGTGGCGCAGATCCTCGACGTTGGACATCACCTCGTAGAACGGGCCAGAGGTCGCGACGGCGTAGAAGCTGGGCGCGCGGTCGACCTCGACCGCGTCGGTGTTCACCCAGATGCCGGCCACGCGTTCCTTGCGCCAGACGGTGACCGGAACCGACGGCCCGGCGACGGTGATGACCACCTCCAGCGGTGCGACCTCGTCCGGGATCGGCTGGAATCGCTTCACCGCGCCGAAGATCAGGATCTCGGACCCGTCGAAGTTCGCGGTGATCGACACGCGGTTCTGGCTCATGCCGGCAACGACGCTTTCGTCCGCGCGGGCGGCGGGGGCCAGAAGCATCAGGATCAGAAGCAGCCAACGCATCGCCTCAGCCCTCCCGTACCGGTGCGATCGAGTACAGCTCGGACGGTTCCAGCAACAGGTCCAGCGCCAGCTTGATACAGACCGCCAGAACCAGAAGGGCCAGCAGGATGCGCAACTGTTCGCCGCGCAGATAGACGGCGATGCGGGTGCCGATCTGCGCACCGATGACACCGCCCACGATCAGAACCAGCGCCAGCAGCATGTCGACAGAGTAGTTCGTCGTCGCATGCATCAGCGTCGTGGCGCCCGAGACGAAGATGATCTGGAACAGCGAGGTGCCGACGACGACCTTTGTCGGCATCCCCAACAGGTAGATCATCGCGGGCACCATGATGAAGCCGCCGCCCACGCCCATGATCGCGGCCAGTACGCCAACCAGCAGCCCGACCAGCAGCGGCGGGATCACCGAGATATACAGCCCCGAGGTCCGGAACTTCATCTTGAACGGCAGGTTATGGACCCAGTTGTGTTTCTTCCGCTTCGGCAGCTTGCCCGAGCGCGTCTTCAAAAGCGCGTTCAGGCTCTCGACGAACATCAGCGCACCGATGATGCCAAGGAACACGACGTAGAACAGGGTCACCAGAAGATCGACCTGCCCGAGGGTGCGCAGGTAGGCGAACACCTGCACCCCCGCCGCCGACCCGACCAGACCGCCCGCCAGCAACACGCAGCCCATCCGCATGTCGACCGTCTTGCGTTTCAGGTGCGCAAGCAGGCCGGAAAAGGACGAGGCGACGATCTGGTTCGCACCGGTCGCCACCGCAACGGCGGGCGGGATGCCGGTAAAGAACAGCAGCGGTGTCAGAAGGAACCCGCCGCCGACGCCGAACATGCCGGACAACAAGCCCACGATCCCGCCCAGCCCCAGCAAAAGGAAGGCGTTTACCGATACCTCGGCGATGGGGAGGTAGATCTGCATGGGCACCCAGTGCGTTCGGCGGGTGCTCGTTTAATGACCCGATTGCCGAGTCCTAGTCAAATGCCAGCCCATACAATTTGCCGCGTGCGGCATATCCGTCGGGTTATGTCGCCGCCTTCGTGCGCAGAAAGCCTCTGAGAATGCGTTCCAGTTTCGCAGCGCCCAGCGGCGCCATCGCCTTGGTGTGCTCGTGGCTGATCGCTTCGTCGCTCATCCCGGCGGCCATGTTGGTGATCGTCGAGATCGCGGCGACCTTCAGGCCAAGGAAGCGGGCAAGGATGACTTCGGGCACCGTCGACATGCCCACCGCGTCCGCGCCAAGGATTCGGATCGCCTTGATCTCGGCCGGGGTCTCGAACGACGGGCCGGAGTACCACGCATAGACACCGTCCTTCAGGTCGATTCCCTCGGCTTCGGCAGAGGCCGTCAGCGCCGCGCGCATCTCGGGGTCATAGGCGTCCTTCATCGGCACGAACCGCGCGTCCGTCGGCTCGCCGATCAGGGGGTTCAGACCTGAAAAGTTGATGTGGTCCGACAGCAGCATCAGGTCGCCCGGCGGAATGTCGGGCCGCATCGAACCGGCGGCGTTGGTCAGGATCAGCCCGCCCGCGCCCAGTTCCTTCAGCACCTCCAAGGGCAGCCGCATCGCATCGCCGCGCCCGCTTTCATAGTAATGCGCCCGCCCCCCGAACACGGCGACGCGGCAGCCTTCGAGATCGCCGACCACCAGCTTTGGATTGTGACCGCTGACGCCCGCATGCGGGAAGCCGGGCAGGTCGGTGTAGTCGATGGCGACGCCGGCCACGGCTTCGGCAAGGTGGCCAAGGCCGGACCCCAGCACCAGCCCGAAGGCAGGGGCCGCGTCACCGGCACGGTCGCGGATTAGGGCCGCAAGGGATTGCGGATCGCTCATTGTCGTCTTGCTCCGTCCATTCGTAGGATGGGGTTTCACCCCATCACCCTACCGTTCCTTCACATAGGGCTGGCCGCCCGCGCGCGGCGGGATCGCCTTGCCGACGAAGCCGGCAAGGATCACCACCGTCAGGATATAGGGCAGCGCCTGCATGAACTGCGTCGGGATGTTGATGCCCAGCAGTTCGATGTTCTGGAACCGGTTGCCGATGGCGTCGAGGAAGCCGAACAGCAGGCAGGCCCCCAGCGCGTACCACGGCCGCCACTTGGCGAAGATCAGCGCCGCCAGCGCGATATAGCCGCGCCCCGCGCTCATTTCCTTCACGAAACCCGCGGCAAGGCCGGTGGCAAGGTAGGCGCCGCCGATGCCACACAGGACGCCGGCGATGACGATGGCGGCATAGCGCAGCCGGGTGACCGAGATGCCGGCGGTGTCCACCGATTCCGGGTTCTCGCCCACCGCGCGCAGGTGCAGGCCAAAGCGGGTGCGATAAAGCACCCACCACGTCAGGGCGACGGTCACGAAGGCGCCGTAGACAAGGATCGTGTGCCCCGAGATCAGGCCGGAATAGATCGGGCCGATCACCGGGACGTCCTGCAGCGCATAGGCGCCGGGCAGGTCGATGGGCTGGAAGCGTCCGGGTCCCTCAAGCTGGGGCGTGCGCCCGCCAAGACCGAACCAGTTCTCGCCGATCACGACCGTAAGGCCAGAGGCGAGGAAGTTCAGCGCCACGCCCGAAATAAGCTGGTTGCCGCGGAAGGTGATCGAAGCGACACCATGGATCAGCGACAGCCCCAGCGACGCGCCGATGCCCGCCAGAAGCCCGAGCCAGACCGAGTTCGTCATCGCCGCGATCGAGGCCGAGAAGAAGGCCGAGATCAGCAGCTTCCCTTCCAGCCCGATGTCGATGATGCCCGAGCGTTCAGAGAACAGGCCCGCAAGGCAAACGAACAGCAACGGCGTCGCCGCCCGCAGCGTCGCGTCGAGGATCGGGATGATGGTTGCCCAGTCCATGGTCTACGCCCCCGCCTTCTGCTGCCGCGCAAAGAACTTCTCGAACGGTCGCCGGATCATGTTGTCCAGCGCTCCGGTGAACAGGATCACCATTGCTTGAATCACGAGGATCATTTCGCGGCTGACCGCCGGTATCTCGAATTCCAGCTCGCCGCCGCCCTGATAGAGCATTCCGAACAGAAGCCCCGCAAGGAATACGCCCAGCGGGTGATTGCGGCCCATCAGGGCCACCGCGATGCCGACAAAGCCCGCGCCCTGTACCGGGTCGATGACAAGACGCTCGGCCTCGCCCATCACCGCGTTGATACCCATCAGGCCCGCCAGCCCGCCCGAGATCAGCATGGTGATCATGGTGATCTTCACCGGGTTGATGCCTGCATAGACGGCCGCCTTCTCGGACTGGCCGAAGGCGCGGATCTGGTAGCCCAGCCGTGTGCGCCAGATCAGCAGGTAGACCAGAACGCAGCACGCCACCGCGACGAAGAAGGTGACATTCATCGGGGCGGACCGCGAGAAGCCCAGCCACGAGAACATGTCGTAGCCGTTGGGAAGATGCGCGCCCTCGGGGAACCGCGCGGTTTCCGGTGCCATCACGCCCGCGGGCTTCATGACGTTGACCAGCAGGTAGACCAGCAGCGCCGAGGCGATGAAGTTGAACATGATCGTGGTGATCACGATGTGGCTGCCGCGCTTCGCCTGCAAATAGGCCGGGATCGCCGCCCATGCCGCGCCGAACAGCGCACCGATGATGATGGCGGCGGGCAGCGCCAGCAGCCAGTGCGGCCACGGCACGGCAAGGCACACCAGTGCGACGCCAAGGCTGCCGATGGCGGCCTGTCCTTCGCCCCCGATGTTGAAGAACCGCGCCTGATACGCGACGGCCACCGCAAGGCCGGTAAAGATGAAGTTGGTGGCGTAATACAGCGTGTAGCCCCAGCCATAGGCCGAGCCGATAGCGCCGTTGACCATGATCGAGATCGCCTCGAACGGGTTCTCGCCAATGTAAAGGATCACCAGCCCCGACACGATCAGCGCCAGCAGCAGGTTGATGAACGGGATAAGGGCGATGTCCACCCAAGCCGGGATCTTGGTCATCGCACCGCCCCCGCAAAGGCGGCCGGCGTCAGCCCAGCAGGATCAGCAGCGCCGCGCCCAGCAGCGTCCAAGAGCTTGCGAACAGCAGCGACGCCATCGGGTCGCGGGTACCGGCGGGTGGCGGCCGAAGGCAGATCGGGCCGGAAACGTCGTGCAAGCGCATGGTCGAACTCCTCTTTCGGGGATATGGCTCGCACAGCCACGTTAACAATTCCTTTCATCAGGTCACCTTCCCCTGAGACTGAGCGAGGTTCGCTTCCACCTCGTCCACGGCGACATCCTTGGTCGTGTCCGTGATGCCGGCCATCAGCAGGCCCAGTTCGCGCTCGTCCGTCTCGGACGGAAGCCGTTCGCCCATGATCTGTCCGTCGAACATCACCGCGACGCGGTCCGACAGCGAGATGATCTCGTCCAGTTCGACCGACACCAGCAGCACGGCCTTCCCCTGATCGCGCAGGGCGACGATCTGGTTGTGAATGAACTCGATGGCGCCGATGTCGACGCCCCGCGTCGGCTGGCCGACCAGCAAAAGGTCCGGGTTCTGCTCGATCTCGCGGGCGCAGACGATCTTCTGCTGGTTCCCGCCAGAGAACGACTTTGCCGGCAGGTTCGGGTTCGGCGGGCGCACGTCGAAGCGGTCCATCTTGGCCTGCGTCTCGGCCCGGATCGCGGCGTTGTCCATCAGGACGGCGTTCTTCTGGTACGCGTCGTCGTGGTGATAGCCGAAGATGGTGTTCTCCCACGCGAAGAACTCCATGATCAGGCCAAGGTGCTGCCGGTCCTCGGGCACATGCGCGATACCACGCGCGCGTCGCGACTGGCCGTCGGACTTTGCCCCTGTCAGGTCGATATCCTCGCCATTCATCCGCACCGTGCCGGTCGCGCGGGTGATGCCGCCCAGCACCTCCAGAAGTTCCGACTGGCCGTTTCCGGCGACACCCGCGATACCCAGGATCTCGCCCGCGCGCACTTCGAGAGACACACCCTTCAGCCGCTCGACGCCATCGTCATCGACAACCCGCAGGTTCTCGACCTCCAGCACCTTGCGGCCCGGCTCGGCCGGTTTCTTGTCGACCCGCAGCAGGACCTTGCGGCCCACCATCAGTTCGGCAAGTTCCTCTGGGTCGGTCTCGGCGGTCTTTACGGTCGCGGTCATCTCGCCGCGCCGCATGACGCTGACGGTGTCCGTGATTTCCATGATCTCGCGCAGCTTGTGCGTGATCAGGATGATCGTTTTGCCCTGCGCGCGCAGACCTTCGAGGATGCGGAACAGGTGGTCCGCCTCGGCGGGCGTCAGAACGCCGGTCGGCTCGTCAAGAATCAGGATGTCGGCCTGACGGTACAGCGCCTTCAGGATCTCGACCCGCTGCTGCATCCCGACGCCGATCTCTTCGATCAGCGCATCGGGGTCCACCGACAGCTCGTATTCCTTGGCAAGCCGCTTCAGTTCGTTCCGCGCCTTGGAGACGGATGTCTTCAACAAGGCGCTGTCTTCGGCGCCGAGAATGACGTTCTCGAGCACCGTGAAATTCTGCACCAGCTTGAAATGCTGGAAAACCATGCCGATCCCGGCGGCGATTGCCTGCTGCGGTTCGCGGATCTCGGTCTTCTTGCCGTTGACCCAGATCTCGCCGCTGTCGGCCTGATAGAAGCCGTAGATGATCGACATCAGCGTGGACTTGCCCGCGCCGTTCTCGCCGATGATGCCGTGGATCGTACCGGGCATCACCCGGATCGAAATGTCTTTGTTCGCCTGAACGGGCCCGAACGCCTTCGAGATGCCCTTCAGTTCAATGGCAGGGGCGGCCCCGTCAGGCCGCCCCGTATCTTGCGTCACGTTCATTCTCAGAAGGTCAGAGCCGGGCAGCTGTCGTCCGAGGTGTAGTCGTGCACCTCGATCTCGCCCGCGATGATGCCGGCCTTGGCTTCTTCCACGGCGCTGGAGATTTCGTCGGTGATCAGTTCCTCGTTGAACTCGTCGACGGCATAGCCGACGCCCTCGGATTCCAGGTCCAGCACGGTGACGCCGGGCTCGAAGCCCTCAAGGCCACCCGTGAACACCTCGTACACCGCGTTGTCCACGCGCTTCAGCATCGAGGTCAGGACCGAGCCGGGGTGCATGAAGTTCTGGTTCGAGTCGACGCCGATCGAGAACACGCCTTCGTCCGCCGCGGCCTGAAGGATGCCCACGCCGGTACCGCCGGCGGCGGCATAGATCACGTCGGCGCCCTGGCTGACCTGGGCTTTCGCCAGTTCGCCGCCCTTCACCGGGTCGTTCCATGCGGTGGGCGTGGTGCCGGTCATCGACGAGATGACGGTCGCATCCGGGTTGGCCGCCTTGACGCCCTGTGCATAGCCGCAAGCGAACTTGCGGATCAGCGGAACGTCCATGCCGCCGACAAAGCCGACGGTGCCGGATTCGGATTTCAGGCCGGCGATCATGCCGACAAGGAAGCTGCCTTCATGCTCGGAGAACACGATCGACTTCACGTTCGGCTGATCGACGACCGAGTCGACGATGGCGAACATGGTGTCGGGGTAGTCGGGTGCGACCACTTCCAGCGTCGACGCGTTGGCGAATCCCAGCACGACGATCGGGTTCGCGCCGCGCTCGGCCATGCGGCGCATGTTCTGCTCGCGCTGCGCTTCCGACTGCAGTTCGGTCTCGAGATACTCGCCGCCGGTCTCTTCGACCCAGCGGGTGGCGCCGTTAAAAGCACTTTCGTTGAACGATTTGTCGAACTTGCCGCCAAGGTCGATGATCAGGCCGGGCTCGGCGATTGCCGCCGCGGCGCTGACGGCGAACACGGCGCCGGCGCTCAGAAAGCTCTTGAGAAGGGTCATTCAATTCTCCCAGTTGGCTGTGGGGGGCGTTCGTATGCGCCACCCATTTGCAGGACATTTTCCCACGATACAGGGATTTAGTTCAAAGCCAAATGGGACGGTCAACCGCAATTTTACCGAATGGTCATCTTTCGTATGAGAAGACATGCGGTCAACGTGGTCTACGCTGCGGAAAGTGCCTTTTGCATGACCAGTGCGTCAACGCGGCTTCCATCCGGGTGACGGTAATAGGCCTTGCGGCGACCGACCTCGACGTATCCGCAAGCGGTGTACAGCGCGCGCGCCGCAGCGTTGTCTTCGGCGACCTCAAGGAACACTGTCTCGGCGCCGCGCTGGATCGCATTGTCATGAAAGCCGGCCATCAGTCTGCGCCCGGTCCCCTGCCGCCGTGCGTCGGGGTCGACGGCGAGCGTCAAAAGCTCGGCTTCGCCGGCAAGCGCCCGGCCAAGGGCAAACCCATGCGCGGTGGTGCAAAGAAAGACGGAACTGGTGTCCAGCAGCGCCGCGAACTCTGGCTCGGAGAACGGGCGGGGCGTGACGAAACAGCGTCCATGCAGCGCCGCAAGATCGGCCGGGGTCACGGCAAGATCGCCGGCGGCGCCTCGCGCGGGGGGGCGGCATCGGCCTGCCGCAGGTACAGCGGCGCAGGGCGGTCGATGTCATCCGCTGGCCGGACCGCCGCGATGCGCGCGATGGCGGACGCGGGGGCATAGCGGGCGGGATACACCGGACCGCCGGTGATCGCGGCGACGGCCTCTGCGCCGCTGCCGATGCAGGGCAGGCCGTGAAGGCCTTCGGGCAGCGCGTCGAGATCAGCCATCACCGGCGCACTGTCGGCCTGCCCGAAGACTTGCAGAAACACCTTCCCGCGGCGCCCGTCGAGGCAGGCGACCAGCGGCCCCTCGGTTCCCAGCGCCAAGGCTTCCAGCACCGACACGCCCACCGCCGAGATCTTCAGGGCCAGCGCCAGACCGCGTGCGGCGGACACGGACAGGCGGATGCCGGTGAAGTTACCCGGCCCGACGCCGACACCGATCCGGTCCAGCGCGGCCCAGTCGGCGCCGCCCTCTGCCAGCACCTCTTCCAGCATCGGCATCAACCGTTCGGCCTGACCCTTGCCCATCTCTTCGTGACGCTCGGCCAGAACGCTGTCACCCCGCAGCAAAACGGCCGCGCAATGCGCGGCCGATGTGTCGAAGCCAAGGACCAGTGGGTCAGGCAACCGGGCGCACCTCGGTCACTTCCGGAATGTAGTGCCGCAGCAGGTTCTCGATCCCCATCTTCAGCGTCAGGGTCGAGGACGGGCATCCGGCACAGGCGCCCTGCATGTGCAGGTAGACGACGCCACGCTCGAAGCCGTGGAACGTGATGTCGCCGCCGTCCTGCGCCACGGCGGGCCGCACGCGGGTGTCCAGCAGTTCCTTGATCTGGCCGACGATCTCGCCGTCCGGGCCGTCATGCTCGGCATGAGCCGCGCCGGCGCCGTCGCCCTCGATCACGGCCTCGCCGGACTGGAAATGTTCCATGATGGCGCCAAGGATCGCGGGCTTCACGTGTTCCCAAGCCACCGCTTCGGCCTTGGTCACGGTTACGAAGTCGGACCCAAGGAATACCCCAGTCACACCCTCGACATTGAAGACACGCCGCGCCAGCGGCGACTTCTCGGCAGCCTCGACCGACGGGAAGTCGGCGGTGCCGCTGTCCAGCACGGTCTGGCCGGGCAGAAACTTCAGCGTCGCGGGGTTCGGAGTCGATTCGGTCTGGATGAACATGGCGTGCTCCCTATCAGACCCCCGATATGCGGTTTCCCGGGCGAAGCGTCAAGGTTTGGAATGATTCTAAGGAATGCTCAACCCTAAGGGGGTGCGGTTTGGACGTGGACGATCCCCTATGGGGGCAAAACGGTCCGAGTTCAGGGGCGGCGATTGCTTATGAAAGGCAAGGCCATAGAATTTAACGGCATTACTAACGAGTAACTCATTTGTCCTTGGGGGAGGGCGTCATGACCACTGTTCTCATATTCAACGATCCGTCCGGCCGCGGCGTCTATGGCTACGTTCCGGAGGCTGACTATACCTACCAAATCTCAAACGAAGTTCTTTCCGAAAGCAACGGATCAAACGGATTTAGCGCCGTCGGTGATGGTTTCGTGTTCCGTTCCAAGCCTGACAGCGGATCAGAGTATCTTGCCTTTTCACAAGGCGGCGCTGTCAGCCAGATCCTATTCGACACGGATGGTGACGACGTCGAAGACCCCGAGGGGTTCATCGAGTTCAACGGCGAAACGGTCTACTCTGAAAGCGGCCGCTTCGACCTGTCGATCACGCAGGGTGGTGGGGCGCCGATCAAGCTCTTCGACGAGGTCGAAGAGTATGAAGTTGTCGGTGACAGCCTGTATGTGCTGAACGACAACGCTTTGTACCGGGTCCGTCCCGACCTTTCGATCGAACTGGTCCTGGAGAAGGGAGGCGGCGCCGGTACGCCGCGCTTCGCCATCGACTATATCTTCGGCTTCCAGGGCGATGTCTGGGTGCGCGCCGACGATTACGACTCGAACAACGATTTCTTCCGATACGACCCCGAGACCGGCATCGTGACCGAGATGAACGTCGCCGAGAATACGGGCGGCGACGTTCTGTATTTCCAGGCAAGCGGGGCCGGTGACAATCTTCTGTACGCTTTCTTTGTCGAAGGAAGCGGCACCGGCATTGAACCATATGTCGCGGACGGCACCGTCGGGGATTGGTCGCTGGTCGCTGACATCAACACCGGCCCGTCCAACTCGTACTATGCGACGAGTTATGTCGATGACGTGGCCACCTTGGGCGACCTGTTTGTGTTCATCGCAGACGATGGCGGTGCGGACGAAGACGAACTTTGGGTTTCGGACGGCACGACTGCGGGCACGATGGCCATCAGCGGAACCGGGACCACGGTCGGCGAACTGTCCTTTGGCTTCGGCTTCCCGACCTACGTGGTCGGCGACAAGGTCTTCTTCATAGCGTTTCGTGACGGCATTGGACGCGAACTGTTCGTGACCGATGGCACCGAGGCCGGGACAAAGCTGGTCATGGACGCCAATCCGGGAACGGGAAGCACGACCATCGAATTCCTCGGCCAGTTGGACGGCTTCCTCATCTTCGCGTCCCGGAATCTTGACGGCAGCGCGATCTGGAAAACGGATGGGACCACGGTCGAGATGATCACCGACCCCAACCCCGCCTATTATCCCCTGAACAGCGAGGTCTCGCTGCTCGGCATCTTCGACCTCGACCCGGCGAACATTCCGGTCGATCCCATCGTGGGAACATCGGGCAACGATAGCCTGACCGGCACGTTCCTGTTCGAGCAGTTCGAGGGCAAGGCCGGCAAGGACACGATTGCGGGCGCCGAGGGCGACGATACGATTATCGGCGGCGCCGGGATGGACGTGCTGCATGGCCAGGCCGGGGACGACGACGTTCTGGGCGGCTACGACGACGATTACATGAACGGCAACAGCGGCGACGATTACCTGTTCGGCGGCGTCGGGCAGGACACCATGTTTGGCGGCGGCGGCAACGACCTTATGAGCGGCGGCCTCGGCCACGACTCGATGCTGGGCGGGTCGGGCAACGACACGATGCTGGGCGATGCCGGAAACGATACGCTGCACGGCGGCGCGGGCAAGGACCAGGTGTTCGGCGGTTCGGGCAATGACGTACTGTCCGGCGTCGACGGCACAGACACCGTGTTCGGCGGGCTGGGCGACGACACGATGCTGGGCGGCGGCGGCGCGGACGTTGTCCTTGGCGGCGATGGCAAGGATGTCGCCTATGGCGATGCCGGAAGCGATACGCTTTCGGGCGGCGCGGGCACCGATACCGTCGATGGCGGATCCGGCGACGATCTGGTTCAGGGCGACGGCGGCGCCGATCTGCTGCTGGGCGGCATCGGCGACGATACGATCTTCGGCGGGCCCGGCAACGACACCATCGTCGGCGGCGAAGGAGTCGACCTGATGTCGGGCGAGGGCGGTTCGGACGTCTTCGTCTTCGAGGCTCTGGAAGACTCTCCGGTGGCGACGCCGGACGTGATCCTCGATTTCACACCGGGCGCGGACGTCATCGACCTGTCGGGTGTCGTGCCGGGGCTGCTCGACGCTCAGATCGGCGGATCGTTCACCGGGACGGGCCCGTCGCTGCGTACGCAGGAAATCGGCGCCACGACGGTGGTTCGGGTCGATGTGGACGGCAACGGCAGCAGCGACATGCGGATCATCCTCGAAGGCGCGCTTGGTGTGACAGAGTCAGACTTCCTGCTGTGACGCCTTTCGGGAACGGCTTCAGGTCACCGCCTCTAGCCGTTCCTTCGACATGTCGCCCGGCACGATCGTGATCGGCACCGGCAGCGTGCCGGCGTTGCGGGACATCTGGCTGACCAGAGGCCCCGGACCGCCCTTGTCGACGCCCGCACCCAGAACGAGCACGCCGATGTCCGCATCCTCGCGGATCTGCGCGAGGATTTCGGGCACCGACTCTCCCTCGCGGATCACCAGCTCGGGGTCGATCCCCTGCCGGTCGCGCATCCACTTGGCGAAGACCTCGTAATGCGCCTCGATCCGCTCGCGGGCCTCTTCGCGCATGATGGCGCCGACGCCAATCCAGTGCTGGAACTCTTCGGGCGGTATGATCGATAGGATCTGGACACCGCCGCCGGTGTTGGCCGCGCGCATCGCGGCGAAACGCATCGCGTTCAGGCATTCGCGGCTGTCGTCGAGGATCACGAGGAACTTGCGCATGCAGGGGGCACTCCGTTCGTCCGCCGGATAATGGCGCAGGGGCTGCGGGCAGGCAAGCCCGCCGGTTACAGGCGGTTTGCCGGCGGGACTATTGGCCCGAGCGCGCCCAGTCCCAGTACAGCTCGCGCACCCTGCGCGTCATCGGACCGACCTGGTAATGCGTGCCGTCGAACTCGGTCACCGGGGTCACCTTCATCAGGTTGCCGGACATGAACACCTCATCCGCCGCGCGGAAATCGTCGAAGCCCAGCACCGTCTCGTGCACCGCCACGCCGTCGGCGGTCAGGTTCGAGATGTGACGCGCGCGGGTGATGCCTGCCAAGAAGGTGCCGTTCGGGATCGGCGTGAAGACCTCGCCGTCCTTCACCATGAAGATATTGGCGCTGGCCGTCTCTGCCACGTTGCCCATGGCGTCGGCCACCAATGCGTTGCTGTAGCCCTTCGACAGCGCCTCGCGCAGCATTCGCGCGTTGTTGGGGTACAGGCAGCCCGCTTTCGCGTTCACCACCGCGTTCTCCAGCACCGGGCGACGGAATTGCGTGGTGGTCAGCGTCACCGACAGGTCCGGCGCGGCCATCGGGATCTCTTCGAGGCAGACGCAGAAGCCGGCAGGCGCATCGCCCGGCAGGATGCCAAGGTGCCCGCCCTCGATGCCCCAGTACATCGGGCGGATGTAAACGGCGGCATCCTTCGGAAACAGCGCAAGCCCCTCTTGCACGATCCCGACGATCTCGGCCGTCGTCTTCGACGGCGTCAGCATCAGCGCCTCGGCCGACCGGTTGACCCGCGCCATGTGCGGTTCCAGGTCCGGCGCTACCCCGTCGACATAGCGTGCGCCGTCGAACACCGTGGTGCCCAGCCACGCCCCGTGATCCGCCGCGCGCATGATCGGGACGTCGCCCTTGTGCCACGTGCCTTCATACCAGGTGTGGATGTTGCTGCCGGTCGCCATGTCTGTGCCTCCCACGATTGCCGCGCGACCCTAGGCCTCCGTCAGGCAGAGGTCCAGCGCAGGCAAAGAAAACGCCTCCGGCCGTCAATTGACCGGAGGCGCAAGGCAGGTTTCGGCGGTTGGGGACCGCCCGTATTCGCCTGGCCCGACCGGGGTACGCGGGTCGCGAGACCGCGCGCTGACGGGACGATCTGCGGCCAGCCAGGACTGTCGTCGAACCAAGCGCGGCGCCCAATGAACCGGTGCTGAAAAACATACGTGTCCGCGCGCACGCTTCGTCCGATGGGGCGGACGCTAGGAAGGCCATGTGCACGCGAGATGACAGGCGCGAATCGGGAATGTGACAATGCCCCGGTATCCGCCGCCGGACTTCGGAAAGTCGGGGATAAGTTTCATCCACAAGTCACGGACCTGCCGGTGCACAAGTTTTCATCCCGTGTCCCGGCGGGCGGCATGCTTTGCATGTCAAAGGCTTGACCGGACCCGGCTGGCCGGTTGCAATCGGGGCCACACTCAGGCGCAGGGGGTGAGATGCGCTTTTCGGTCCGCCACGCGACGGTCTACCGCTATTCCGAGCCGGTGCGCTTCGGCACGCACCGCCTGCGCCTGTCGCCGCGCGGGCAGAACGTCGCGCTGCATTACCAGGAAATCCACGTCGCCCCGGAACCGGCCACGCGGCGCGATGCGCTGGACCCGTTCGGCAATCCGGTAACCGAGCTGGAATTCGGTCACTCCGCCGACCTTCTGGCCTTCGAAAGCGCGTTTGAACTCGACACGATCGCGCCGCCGCCCGTCTCGCGCGCCGATCTGCCGCCGCTGCCATGGCCGCGCGGCACCGGCGAACCCGCTTACCTTCCAGCGGCCGCCGCCGATCCGGCGGTGACCGCCTTCGCCGAAGAGATCGTGCGCACCTCCGACTGGGAAGCGGCGGCGTTCCTCGAGCGACTGAACGAGACGTTGTTCTCCCGCACCGACCGGCACATCCGCCCCGACGGCGCGGCGCAGCCTGCGGCGGTCACCCTGCGCACCGCGCGGGGCGCGTGCCGGGACCTGACCGTCCTGTTCATGGAGGCCGCCCGCACACAGGGCATCCCGGCCCGTTTCGTCAGCGGCTATCAGGCCCACGCGGAAAGCGTCGACGGCCAGCGCCACCTGCACGCATGGCCCGAAGTTTTCCTGCCGGGCCACGGCTGGCAGGGCTATGACCCGACGCACGGGCTGCCGGTGACCGACGGCCATGTCGCGCTGTCCGCCGCGCCCGATCAGGCCGCGACCATGCCGGTCGAGGGCGGGTTCTACGGAACCGGTGTCACCTCGGAACTGGACTACGAGGTCGAGATCTACGCGGACTGAGCCAGGCCGCGCCGCCCCTTCTTTGGTCTGGAAATATCCCGGGGGAGCGCGCAACGCGCGCGGGGGCAGAGCCCCCTCAGGCCCCGACCATCCCCACGATCTCGTAGGTCTTTTTCAGCACCGGCGCCGCGATTTCGCGGGCCTGCGCCGCGCCTTGCGCAAGGATGCGGTCGATCTCGGCGGGGTCTTCCATCAGGCGCGACATCTCGGTCGAGATCGGCGCCAGCTTGTCGACGGCCAGATCCGCCAGCGCTGGTTTGAAGGCCGAAAACTGGCTTCCGCCGTGGTCGGCCAGCACCGCCTCGGGCGTGGTCTCGGACAGGGCGGCGTAGATGTTCACCAGGTTCCGGGCCTCGGGACGCTCGTCCAGCCCGTCGACCTCGGACGGCAGCGCCTCGGGATCGGTGCGCGCCTTGCGGATCTTCTGGGCGATGGTGTCGGCGTCGTCGGTCAGGTTGATCCGGCTCATGTCGGAAGGGTCGGACTTCGACATCTTCTTGGACCCGTCGCGCAGGCTCATGACCCGCGTGGCGGCGCCCTCGATCACCGGCTCGGTTTCGGGGAAGAAGTCCACGCCGAAGTCGTTGTTGAACTTGATCGCGATGTCGCGTGTCAGTTCCAGGTGCTGCTTCTGATCCTCGCCCACCGGCACATGGGTGGCGTGATACACCAGAATGTCCGCCGCCATCAGCGCGGGATAGGCGAACAGCCCGAGCGAGGCGTTCTGCGAGTTCTTCCCGGCCTTGTCTTTCCACTGGGTCATCCGCTGCATCCAGCCCATGCGGGCGACGCAGTTGAAGATCCAGGCAAGCTGCGCGTGCTCGGCGACCTGGCTTTGGTTGAACAGGATCGATTTCGACGGGTCGATGCCCGCGGCGATGAACCCGGCGCACAATTCGCGGGTGGCGCGGGTCAGGGCGGCGGGGTCCTGCCAGACGGTGATCGCGTGCAGGTCCACCATGCAGTAGACCGTCTCGAATTTCCCCTCGTCCTGCATCGTGACGAAGCGTTTCATCGCGCCCAGGTAGTTGCCCAGGGTCAGGCCGCCCGAAGGCTGGATGCCCGAAAAGACGCGGGGAGTGAACGCGGCCATGAGTGTCTCCGTCTGGATTTCTGCGCCGCACTCGCGTAACGCCAAGGGCAATGGCCGTCAAGGAAGCCCGGATATGAGCAGCACCGACCCTCACAGCGAAAGTCCGTTCAACGCGCTGCCGCCCGTCGTGGTGCTGCTGGCGCTTGCCATCGTCGGGGTCGAGGTTGTGCTGCAACTCGGCGAGCGCGGGCTTGTCGGCGGACCCGAGGCGGTGGGCTGGCGGCTTGCGCTGATCCAGCGGTTTTCGGTCGTACCGGAACTGTTTCGCGCGATGTGGGCCCAAGGCACGTGGCCGCCCGAACATCTGCTGCGGCTGGTCGCGTATCCGTTCATCCACGCCAGCTTCGGTCACGCGATTTTCGTGATCGTCTTCATCCTTGCACTGGGCAAGATGGTGGCCGAGATCTTCGCGGCCTGGGCGGTGCTGGTCGTGTTCTTCGGGGCCTCGATCGTTTCGGGGCTGGTCTACAGCCTTGTGCTTCCATCGCAGATGCCGCTGTTCGGCGGCTACCCGGCGGCATACGGATTGATCGGCGCCTTCACCTTCCTGCTGTGGACCCGGCTTGCCGCCAGCGGCGGGCCGCAGGCGCGGGCCTTCTTCCTGATCGGCTTCCTGATGGCGTTCCAGCTGCTGTTCGGTCTGCTGTTCGGCGGCGGGCTGGATTGGGTCGGCGACCTTGCCGGCTTCGCCACCGGGTTCCTGCTGTCCTTCGTGGTCAGCCCCGGCGGCTGGGGGCGGGTGATGGACCGTCTGCGGCAGCGCTAGGTCAGCGCCGCAGCGTCTTGCGGATATCCTTCAGTGGCAGACCGCCCAGCCAGTGCGCCAGCGCGAAATAGCTGACGATGCCGGCGGTCACGAGGATCGCCAGCCCGAGATAGCGCCACGAGCCGCCGCCCAGCATCGGGCTGAGAAGCAGGTTGCCGAACCACAGCACGACGCCCATCAGCAGCGCGGCGACGATGATCCGCCAGATGCGCCGCTTGAACCGGTCGTCCAGCATCGCCGCCTCGCCATAGCGGCGCGAGCCGAGCCATAGCTGAAGCACCATCGACCACCCCGCCAGCGTCGTGCCAAGCGCCGCCGCGATATAGCCCACGAAGGGCGCAAGCCCGATCGCGACCACCGCGTTCACCACCATCGACCCAAGCGCGTAATAGAACGGCGTGCGGGTGTTCTCGCGCGCGAAGTACAGCGGTTGCAGCACTTTTTGCAGGACGAAGGCCGGCAGGCCCAGCCCGTAGACCGCGACCGCAAGCGCCGTCGCCGCGGTATCGTCCGCGCCGAACGCGCCGCGCTGGAACAGCACGCCGATCAGGGTCAGCGGGATTGCGACCAAAGCCACGGCGGCGGGGATCGTCAGCGCCAGGCTGATCTCGGCCGCACGGTTGAAGGCGTCGCGCCCGCCCGCGGTGTCGCCTGCGCCAAGGCGGCGGGATAGGTCCGGCAACAGCACCACGCCGATGGCGATGCCGACCACGCCCAGCGGCAGCTGGTACAGCCGGTCGGCATAGTTGAGCCACGCGACCGCGCCCTCGAAGAAGCTGGCGACCTGCCGCCCGATCAGCAGGTTCACCTGCACCACTCCGCCAGCCAGCGCGGCAGGGGCGGCGATGCGGGCCAGCCGCTTCAGTTCCGGCGTCAGCCGCGGGCGGGTCGGCACCAGCCGATACCCGGCGCGCGCGGCGGCGGTCCAGACCAGCGCAAGCTGCGCGATGCCCGCAATCGGCACGGTCCACGCCAGCGTCAGGCCCACGGGCCACCCCAGCGCGTTCGCAAGCACCATGGCCGACACGAACAGCACGTTCAGCAGCACAGGTGCGGCGGCTGCGGCGGCAAAGCGGCCGGTCGCGTTCAGCACGCCCGACAGCAGCGCCGCCAGCGAGATGAACAGGATGTAGGGAAAGGCGATCCGCCCGAAGACCACCGCAAGGTCGAACCGCTCGTCCCCGCGAAAGCCGGATGCCATCGCCAGCACCAGCCACGGCATCGCCGCCTGTGCGATCAGCGAGAAGGCGATCAGCACCGTCGCCAGCCCCGAGAACGCGTCCTGCGCGAAGCCTTTCGGGTCCTGGTCTGTCTCGAGCTTTTTCGAGAACAGCGGCACGAAGGCCATGTTGAACGCGCCTTCCGCGAAGAAGCGGCGGAACATGTTCGGCAGTGAGAAGGCGATCAGGAATGCCTCGGCCACCGGGCCAGAGCCAAGGTAGGCCGCAATCATGATGTCGCGGGCGAAGCCCAGAAGGCGGCTCGCCATGGTCCAGACCCCGACGGTGAAGAAGGCGGCCATGAGACGGATGGGTTTCATCTTGGATGGAAGTCCCGGCTGGGGCGAAATCTGCCCCGTGTTATCGCTGTATCGGCGCAAGCCGGGCCAGCCCTTGCCGACCTAGCTTGCGCCCTGTCATGCTTCCTTGGCGCGGATCGCACCCTGTTCGATGGCTTCGCGCAGCTTGCGTTCCAGAGACCGCTGTCGGTTCTCGGAATACAGCTTCAGCCCGAACATGTCCTTCACATAGAAGCTGTCCACCACCTGTTCGCCATAAGTCGCGATCACCGCGCTGGAGATCTGGATGTTGTCGGCGGCCAGCGTGCGGGTCAGGTCGTACAGCAGGCCCGGACGGTCGCGCGTGTCGACCTCGATGATCGTGTAGATTTCAGAGCCTTCATTGTCGAACACGATCGAGGTGGGAACGCGGAACGCGGCCTCGCGCTTCTTCAGCTTGTCGCGCTGGCGCATCGCCTCGGTCGGTTTGATCTCGCCGCGCAGCGTCTTCTCGATCATCTGGCGCAGGCGCGGCAGACGGCTGGCTTCGTAGGGCGAGCCCTCGCTGTCCTGAATCCAGAACGCGGCGGTGACCCAGCCGTCCTTCGTGGTGAAGGTGCGCGCGTCCTTGATGTCGGCGCCGACCAGCGCCAGCGCTCCGCACAGACGCGAGAAGATGCCGGGGTGGTCGGCCAGCGTGAAGGTTACGCGGGTGGCGTCGCGATCCTCGTCCGGCGTCAGCTTCAGCCGCAACTCGTCGGCGCCAAGGCCGCGCAGCAGCTCGGCGAAATCGACATGGGCGGTGACGTGCAGACCCTGCCAGTAGGGTTCGTAGTGGCGGTCGATCTCGGCCTTGATTTCTTTGTTTTCCCAGCCTTCCAGCGCCTCGCGCAGGTTGCGCTTCGCCTCGGTGCTGCGCTGGCCGCGGTTCAGCGCCTCCAGCCCGTCTTCCATCGCGCGGGCGGTCTGACGGTACAGAGCGCGCAGCAGCGCGGCCTTCCAGTTGTTCCACACGCCCGGCCCGACGCCACGGATGTCGCAGACGGTCAGCACGGTCAGCAGATCCAGCCGTTCCTTGGTCTGAACCGCCTTGGCGAAGTCGCGCACGGTGCGCGGGTCGGCGATGTCGCGTTTCTGCGCCATGTCCGACATCAGCAGGTGATAGCGCACCAGCCATTCGACGGTGACGCACTCGCCCGGCTTCAGCCCGAGCCGGGGCGCGATGGTCCGCGCCAGCTTGGCGCCGACGACCGAATGGTCCTCGTCGCGTCCCTTGCCGATGTCGTGGCACAACAGGGCCACGTACAGCACCCGGCGGTTCACGCCTTCCTTCAGGATCTTGCTGGCGATCGGCAGTTCCTCGACCAGTTCGCCGCGCTCGATCTGCGCGAGGGTCGAGATGCATTGTATCGTGTGCTCGTCCACCGTGTACGAGTGGTACATGTTGAACTGCATCATCGCGACGATGGGCGCGAATTCCGGGATGAAGGTGCCCAGCACCCCAAGCTCGTTCATCCGCCGCAGCGCGCGTTCCGGGTTGCCGTGCTTCAGAAGCAGGTCACGGAAGATGCGGGTGGCTTCCTTGTCCGACCGCATGTCGTCGTCGATCAGCTTCAGGTTCGCGGTGACAAGGCGCATCGCGTCCGGGTGGATCAGCAGGCCGGTGCGCAGACCCTCCTCGAAGATCCGCAGAAGGTTCAGCTTGTCGGACAGAAACGCGGTTTCGTCCGCGATGGCGAGGCGGTTGTTGACGATCTTGTAGCCGTCGCGGACCTTCCGGCGCCGCTTGAACAGGCCGACGAGCTTGGGTTCCTTCTTGACGTGCCGTTCTTCCAAAGCGGTCAGGAAGATGCGGGTCAGTTCGCCCACCTCTGTCGCGTGGCGGAAGTAGTCCTGCATGAAGATCTCGACCGCGGGCCGGCCGGCGGCGTCGACATAGCCCATCGCCTCGGCCACCTCGACCTGCATGTCGAAGGTCAGCTGATCCATCGCGCGGTTGGTGATCAGGTGCAGGTGGCACCGAACCGCCATCAGGAAATCCTCTGCCGCGAGGAACGCGTCGTATTCGTCCTGCCGGAACACCCCGAGTTCCACGAGGTCGGCGGCGGATTCCACGCCATGCACGTACTTGTCGATCCAGAACAGCGATTGCAGGTCCCGCAGGCCGCCCTTGCCCTCTTTCACGTTGGGCTCGACCATGTACCGCTGGCCGCCCTGCTTGCGGTGCCGCTTGGCGCGCTCGTCCAGCTTCGCCTCGATGAACTCGGTCGCGGTGCCTTTGAACAGGTCGTTCCACAGGCGGCGCTTCAGCTCTTTCTCAAGCGGGGCGAAGCCGTCGACGAACCGGTGTTCCAGCAGCGCGGTGCGGATCGTATAGTCGTCCTTGGCCAGCCGGACGCAATCCTTCACGGTGCGGCTGGAATGGCCGACCTTCAGGTGCAGATCCCAGAAGATGTAGAGCATGGACTCGATCACGCTCTCCGCCCATGCGGTGATCTTGTAGGGCGTCAGGAACAGCAGGTCGACGTCCGAGAATGGCGCCATCTCTGCACGGCCATAGCCGCCGACGGCCAGCACCGCGATGCGCTCGGCGTCGGTGGGGTTCGACAGCGGGTGGATGTACTGCGTCGCGATGCGGAAGACCGCGGTGACGACGCCGTCGGTCAGGTGCGAATAGGCGTGGACCGTCGGCCAGGCGTTCAGCGGATCGGCGCGGAACGCGGCGGCGATGGCTTCGCGCCCGTCCTTCAGCGCCGCGCCAAGGATCGACACCGCGGCGGCGCGGATCGCCTTGTCGTCGGCCGCGTCGCGGCAGGCCTCTTCCAGCCGCGCCGTCACGGCGTCGGCGTCGAACACCTGCGCTGCGGGCAGGATCAGGTCGTCGGTCTGGTCGGCGGGGCCCGGAACGTGGTCCCGGGCCGGCGATCCGTCAGAGGCCGGCGCCAGCGAAGCTTCGGGGGGCGGGGTCAATGACGGTTACCTGCTTGTCGATGATCGTGGCGATGGCCAGACCGCGTTCGTTCGTGCCGTCGGGCCGGAACCGGAAGATCCCGTTCACGCCGACGAAGCCCGTGGGTTGCGTCAGCGCCGCGGCCGACAGCGATCCTGCGTTGCCCGCGCTGACCAGTGCGCCGATCGCGGCGATGCCGTCGAAGGCAAGCCCGGCGATCGGATGCGGCGGCTCGCCATAGGCGGCCTCGTAGCGGGCTTCGAACTGGCGGGTCAGGCTGGGCGAGGGCAGGGCGAACCAGCCACCCTGCAGGCCGGGCAGGTCGGGGGCGCTGGGCGGGATGTCCCACCGCTGCAGGCCGATGAACTGCGTTTCGGTCGGGTCGATGCCGTTTTCGCTGACCAGCTGGGTCAGGATCGGCAGCGCGCCCGCCGTGCCGGAGGTGTAGAAGATCGCGTTCGCGCCCGAGGCTTTCGCGGTGTCGGTCACTTCGCTGACGGCCTGAACGACGCCGTTCTGCGACAACTCGAACGAGGTCTCGCCCGCCAGCGAACCGCCATACACGCCGATCGCGTTTGCGATGGCGTCGCGGCCCTGCCGTTCGGCGGTGTCGTTGCCGTAGGCGATCATGATGTTCGATTTGCCCTGACCGACGGCATACGAGGTCAGGCGGCTTGCGGTGTTTTCGAACGTATGGCCCAGCACGAAGACGTTGCCGCCCGCGATGCCGGTGTTGTTCGAGAAGCTCAGGACGTTCACGCCACGGCTGGCCACGGCGGCGCCCGCCGCGTTGGCAGAGGCGGCATAGACCGGGCCCAGCAGGATCTTTGCGCCGTCGCTGACGGCTTCGGCGGCGACGGTCGCGGCAGTCTGCGCGTCGCCGGCGGTGCGATAGACGCGCAGGTCGATCTCGACCCCCTGCAGTTCGGCCATGGCGAGACGGGCGGCGTTTTCAAGCGACTGCGCCAGCGCCTCGTCCCCGGCCTGTCCAGAGCCTGCGGGCACCAGAAGCGCAACCTGCACCGGGTCGCCCGCGTTCAGGCGCGGCCCGTTCGGGGAGGGGGTCGGAAGGCTGTCACAGGCAGCAAGCCAGAGAGCAGAGGCGATAGCGAGAAGCCGCACCGCTTGGCGGCGGGTCCGGCGGAAAGTGGTCGTCATGGTCTGTCCTTGGCCTTTGTGCTGCGCTTGCAGGCCGGGTCAGACTATGCGCTACAACGAGGAGAGTAAACGTCTGCCAAACGCGAGGGAAATTCGTGACCGTAGAGATCAGGCAGCTTCCCGCCGGGCTGTATTTCGTCGCCACGCCGCTGGGGGCGGCCCGCGACATCACGCTCCGCGCGCTTGACGTTCTGGCGTCGGCCGACGTGCTGGCGGCGGAAGACACGCGCACGTTGAGACACCTGATGCAATTGCACGGGATCGCCGCCGGCGACCGCCCGATGATCGCGTATCACGACCATAACGGAGCCGAGGTCCGGCCGCGGCTGATTCGACTGATGCAGGAAGGAAAGTCAGTGGCTTACGCGTCCGAGGCGGGCACGCCGCTGGTGGCCGATCCGGGCTATCCCCTTGCGCGCGAGGCGGTGGCGGAAGGGATCAGGGTGGTGCCGGTGCCGGGCCCCTCGGCGGTCACGGCGGCGCTGACTGTGGCGGGGCTTCCCACCGACCGGTTCCTGTTCGCGGGCTTTCCACCAGCGGCGGCCGGAGCGCGCAAAAGCTGGATGGCGGAGATCGCGAAGGTCCCGGCGACGCTGGTGATTTACGAGAGCCCGAAACGCATTAACCGAACATTATATGAACTGTGCGAGGTTGCGGGCGAGGAAAGGCAGGCGGCAGTCTGCCGGGAGCTGACGAAGCGGTTCGAGGAAACGCTGCGCGGTACGCTTGGCGAACTTGCGGCCGCCACCGCGGAACGCCCACCGAAGGGAGAGATCGTGCTGGTGGTGGACCGGGGCCGGGAAGAGGCCTCGGAACAGGACATGGAGGCGGCGCTGCGGGCGGCGCTGGAAGACATGAGCGTGAAGGATGCGGCGGCAGCGGTGGCCGGCGCGTTGGGTCTGCCGAAGCGAGACGTCTATCAGGCGGCGCTGCGGCTGGATCGCGACGAGGACTGATATTCCCGGGCCGGTTTTCGGCCCGAAGGTTGGACAAGGCCAGTGTGGCCGGTTGCGGAGTGTGCGATATGGGCGGTCGGGTTTCCTATTACTCCGGTCTGGCGGCGGAAGAGATCGTCGCACGCGATTATCAGCGGCGCGGCTACGCCTTGCGCGAACAGCGCTGGCGCGGACCGGGCGGTGAAATCGACCTGATCTTCGAAAAAGCGGGCGCGCTGGTTTTCGTCGAGGTCAAGAAGGCGCGGGACTTCGCGCTGGCGGCGGCGCGGATCACCCAGCGGCAGGTCGACCGCATCCTGACGTCGGCCAGTTGCTACCTCGGTCGGATGCCCATGGGCCAGGCCACAGAGATGCAGGTCGACGCCGCATTGGTGGACGGTCGCGGCGAGATCCAGATCCTGGAAAACGCGCTGGCCTTCTAGCGCCTTGCCGTTCCGGGGTGCCTGCGCCATGTAAGGGGCGATCCAACTTGCGCGGAGCCCCGGACATGTCCCTCAAAGTCGCCATCCAGATGGACCCGATCGGCCCGATCGACATCGACGCCGACAGCACCTTTCGTCTGGCGGAGGAAGCGCAGGCGCGCGGTCATTCGCTGTTCTACTACACGCCCGACCACCTGTCGTGGCGGGAAAGCAAGGTGACGGCGAACGGCTGGCCGCTGACCGTGAAGCGGGTGAAGGGCGACCATTTCGATCTGGGCGAGCGGCAGACCGTCGACCTTGGCGATTTCGATGTCGTCTGGCTGCGGCAGGACCCGCCGTTCGACATGGGCTACATCACCACGACGCACCTGCTTGAGCGGCTGATGCCCGGCACGCTGGTGGTGAACGATCCGTTCTGGGTCCGCAACTGTCCTGAGAAGCTGCTGGTGCTGCAGTTCCCCGAACTGATCCCGCCCACGCTGATCGCCCGCGACCTTGGTGCGATCCGCGCTTTCAAGGAAGAGCACGGCGACATCATCCTGAAGCCTCTATACGGCAATGGCGGTGCGGGCGTGTTCCGTCTGGACCCGAACGACCGCAACCTCAGCTCGCTGCACGAGCTGTTCACCGGCATGAGCCGCGAGCCGCTGATCGCGCAGAAATACCTGCCCGACGTCAGCGCGGGCGACAAGCGGGTGATCCTTGTCGATGGCGAACCGGTCGGCGCGATCAACCGCGTGCCGCAGCCGGGCGAGACCCGGTCGAACATGCACGTGGGCGGCCGCGCCGAGAAGGTGGAACTCACCGACCGCGACCGCGAGATCTGCGCCGCCATCGGCCCTCGGCTGAAGGAATATGGCCAGATCTTCGTGGGCATCGACGTGATCGGCGACTACCTGACCGAGATCAACGTGACCTCGCCCACCGGTCTGCAAGAGCTTGAGCGCTTCGACGGCACCAATGCCGCTGGCCTGATCTGGGATGCGATCGAGGCGAAACGCGCCGGAAAATGAGCTGGCAGCTTGCAGCGCTGCGGCGGTCCTTGCATTGGACCGCCTATCCGGTCATGGGCCGCGTGCGAAACTGGGGGCTGGCCCGCACCGCCTTCCGTCTGTCGGCGACGCTGGCGTTCCGCAGCGTGCGCGGCACCCGCTATGCCAAGGCCGAAGGCGCGCTGGCGCCGGGTCTGTTCGTCATGGGCCAGGACGATCCGAAACCCGGCGTGATCCTGTACCTGCATGGCGGCGCCTACATCATCGGCAGCCCCGGTACCTATTGGGAACTGGCGGGCCGATTGGCGCGCCAGACCGGGCACCGCCTGTATCTTCCGGACTATCCGCTTGCCCCGGAATCCCCCGCGCCGGCTGCCTTCCACGCGGCCGTCGCCTCGTGGGAGGCGTTGTTGGGCTATGGCTATCGCCCGCACGAGATCATCATCGCCGGCGACAGCGCGGGCGGCGGGCTGGCGCTGGCGCTGCTGGCGCATGTGCTGGCCGAGGGGCAGCGACCGGCGGGGATTGTCGCCTTCTCACCCTGGACCGATCTGACCCTGTCCGGCGCGTCGCTGAAGGACAATGCCGCGACCGACGTGCTGTTGCCGGCCGCCCGCGTCCACGAGATACGAGACCTTGTGGTCGGTGCGCTGGAGCCCGACGATCCGCGCGTTTCGCCGCTGTTCGCCCGCTTTCCGGGCTGCCCGCCGGCCTTCGTTTCGTGGTCGGAAACCGAGATCCTGCGCGACGACGCGGTGCGCATGGTCCGCGTGCTGCGCGAAAACGGCGCCTTCGTCGAGCAGGACGTGCAGGCGGATGCGCCGCACGTCTGGCAGCTGTTTCACGGGATGGTGCCGGAGGCCAACGCCTCGCTTCACAAGGCGGCGCGGTTCATTGTTGCGGCACTGGCGCGTCGGCAAGCCGGAAGCTGACGGCTTCGGCCACATGGGCACGGCCCACCGCGTCGCTTCCTTCGAGGTCGGCGATGGTGCGCGCGACCCTGAGCACCCTGTGATAGCCTCGCGCTGTCAGTCCGAAGCGTTCCGCCACCTGTGACAGCAGCGCGCTGCCCGCGGCATCCGGCGTGGCACAGGACGTCAGCGACGCCCCTTCCGCATCGGCGTTGGAGCGCGTGCCGGGAAAGTCGGCGTAGCGCGCCAATTGCCGCGCCCGCGCTTCGGCCACGCGCGCGGCGACGGTGGCGGAACTGTCGCCGCCTTCGGGCAGATCGAGGTCGGTGTAGCACACCGGCGGCACGTCGATCCGCAGGTCGAACCGATCCATCAAAGGCCCCGAGATCCGGCCCATGTAATCCTCGCCGCAGTTGGGCGCCCGCCCGCAGGCGCGGTTCGGATCGCTGAGATAGCCGCATTTGCAGGGGTTCGCCGCCGCCACCAGCATGAAGCGGCAGGGATAGCGGACATGGGCGTTGGCGCGGGCGACGACGACCTCTCCGGTTTCGATCGGCTGGCGCAGGGTCTCCAGCACCTGTCGCGAGAACTCGGGGAATTCGTCCATGAACAGCACCCCGTTGTGCGCCAGCGAGATCTCTCCGGGCTTCGCGCTGCGCCCGCCGCCGACGATGGCGGCCATCGACGCGGTGTGGTGCGGTTCGCGGAACGGGCGTGTGCGCGAGATGCCGCCCTCGTCCAGCAGCCCGGTCAGCGAGTGGATCATCGAGGTCTCCAGCGCCTCGGCGGGGGACAGCGGGGGCAGGATGCCCGGCAACCGGGCGGCCAGCATCGACTTGCCGGAACCGGGCGTGCCGACCATCAGAACGTGATGCCGCCCGGCCGCCGCGATTTCAAGCGCACGCTTGGCGCGTTCCTGCCCCTTCACTTCGCGCAGGTCGCGGGTGCGGGCGGGGTCGGTGACCTCGCCCGGAGTGGCGGGGTCCAGCACCCGTTGGCCGGTAAAATGCGCGATGGTTTCGGCAAGCGATGCGGGCGCGATGACGGTGCAGGCCCCGACCCACGCGGCCTCGGCGCCGCAGCCCTGCGGGCAGATCAGGGTGCGGTCTTCCTCGGCGGCGGCCATCGCCGCGGGCAGGGCGCCGGTCACCGCGACAAGGCTTCCGTCAAGCGACAGTTCCCCCAGCGCGACGCAGTGCTCGACCGAATCCTTCGGCAGGATCTCCAGCGCGGCAAGCAGCGCCATCGCGATGGGCAGGTCGAAATGCGAGCCTTCCTTCGGCAGGTCGGCGGGCGACAGGTTCAGCGTGATCCGCTTGGACGGCAGCGCGATCGACATGGTGGCCAGCGCCGCGCGCACCCGCTCTTTCGCCTCGGACACCGCCTTGTCCGGCAGGCCGACGAGGGTGAAACACGGCACACCCGGAGCCACCGCGCATTGCACCTCGACCATGCGCGCCTCGAGCCCTTCGAACGCCACGGTATAGGCGCGCGCGACCATCCCTTGCCCTCCGTCAGACTGGAGTCACAGTGGTTAACGGGTACGGCAGGGATGGTTTAGGAAGTGTTAAGCCGTGGCTTCGAGCAACGCGGTGAACTTCGGCCACGCCGCTGGATCGGCAACGGTCTTGTCACGGCAGAAGGCGTTGCAGAAGCCATAGACCTTGCTGCCGGTTTCAAGGAAATGAGTCACCGGATCGCCGGAATAGGGGCAGGTTTCGTTCACCGACGGTCCGCTGTCGACGGCGCGGGCGGGGATCGGCGCAGGGCCGGGCCAAGGGCCGGTGGGCAGGTCCAGCGCGTAAGGGACCGGCGAATACGATTTCGTCAGACCCATCGCGCGCCAGCGGCGGAAATCGGGCTGCGCAAGGTGGGCGTCGACGTAGGACTGCGCCTTGGCGCCAATCGGCAGGCCGTAGCCTGCGATGCGGGCCGCGACGGGGGCATAGAACACATCGGCCAGCGAATAGTCCCCGAACAGCCACGGCGTATCGGAACCAGAGGCCTTGCGCGCCGTTGCCCAAAGCTCCTGCACCCGGTCGATGTCTGCAAGCACGGCGTCGGACGCGACGAACCCTTCGTAACGGTACAGCAATTGCATCGCGCAATCGCCGCGCAAGGCGCCGAAGCCCGAGTGCATCTCGGCCACGATCCAGCGGGCAAGGCCCCGCAGCGCGGGATCGGCGGGCCAGAGGCCGGCGTCGGGGTGGCGTTCGTGGAGGGTCTCGGCCATCGCCAACGTATCGCCGACAACCGTGCCTTCGGGCGTGCGCATCACAGGCACCAGCCGCGCCGGGGCAAGCGGTGCAAGGTCTTCCCGCATGGTGCCGTCGTACAGTCCGATCATGTGGGTACGGACGGGGATGCCGAAGCGGGCAAACATCAGCCAGCCACGGAGCGACCAGGACGAAAAACTCCGGTCGGCGATATAAAGATCATAGGTCATGCGCCGTACGCTAGCCGCAACGCCGCACCGCAGAGAAACGCTTTTTGAAGATGTTTTCGTTCACGGTTCGTGATTGATCTCGGACGCTCGCCAGCCGCCGTCCAGCGTCAGGCGCGTCACCGATAACGGCGCGATGCGGATCGCCAGCGTTTCGTAGGCCGACAGCCGAAGCGCGCGCTGCACCTGCGTCAGGATCACACCCATATGCGCCACCACGATCACGTCGCCGCCGCGATGCGTGCGCGCCAGATTGTCGGCGGCGGCACAGACACGGGCCGACAGCGTATCCCAGCTTTCGCCGCCGGGGGCCGGAACGGTGCCGGGGCTTTCGTGGAACGAGCGCAACGCGGCGGCCTCCTCTGGCGGCATCGTGTCGGCGCGTTTCCCTTCCCAGTCGCCGAAATGCATCTCGCGCAGCGCCGGGTCGGCGGTCAGCCGGGGTCGGTCGCCACACAGCGCGTCGGCGGTGTCGCGGGCGCGGCTGAGGTCAGAGCTGATGACGGGTGCGTCAGGCAGGAAGGCGGACAGGCGCGCGATACGGTCGGTGTCGGACAGGTCGGCGGGCAGGTCCGTCCAGCCGATCATTCCCTTCGCGTGGGTCGGGCCATGGCGCACCCACCACAGCCGGGTCACGTCATGTACTCCGGCAGCGCGCCCTTAAGCACCAAAGGCAGCCCTGCCACGACCAGAACGACAAGGTCGGCATCCGCTGCAAGCCGCTGGTTCAGAAGCCCTTGCGCGTCCGAGAACCGGCGGGCCAGCGCATTTTCCGGGACAATTCCGCTTCCGACCTCGTTCGAGACCGTGACAAGCGTTCCGCCGAAGCTAGATAGGCTGGTCAGAAGGCGGTCCGTTTCGGCCCCAAGATCGCTTTCGCCGAGGAGGTGATTGGTCAGCCAGAGGCTGGCGCAATCGAACAGGACACGCGCGTCGGACGGGAGGGTTCCGAGCGTTTCGGAAATTTTTTTTGGCTCTTCAATTGTGCGCCAATCAGCCCCGCGGCGCGCCTTGTGGGTCGATATTCTGTCCGACATTTCAATGTCATAGGCTTGCGCGCTGGCCAGGTAGGTCCAGGGGGCCTGAAGCCCCGTGACCAGTCGCTCGGCAAGAAATGACTTACCGGACCGGGAACCTCCGAGGACGAGTGCGCGTTGGAAGGACATCTAAATGCGCCGATTGATCTGGGACCGGGGCCGATCCGTAACAGCATTGTCGGTAAAATATAAGTGCTCCGCGTTCGCGGACTGGCTTGGGGGCCGAAGACAGACATGCCACTCGATGGATTCAATGACCAAACCCTTCCGCGCCGCGCCATGCAGGCCGAGCTTTTGGACGCGGAAACCGAGTTGCGACTTGCCTACGCCTGGCGCGACGAGCGGGACGAAGCGTCACTTCACAGGCTGATCAACGCATACATGCGGCTGGCGATTTCGATGGCTGCGAAGTTCAAACGCTACGGTGCTCCGATGGGCGACCTGATCCAGGAAGCCAGCCTTGGCCTTATGAAAGCCGCCGACAAATTCGACCCCGACCGCGGCGTGCGCTTTTCGACCTACGCGGTCTGGTGGATCAAGGCCTCGATCCAGGACTACGTGATGCGCAACTGGTCGATGGTCCGCACCGGTTCGACCTCTTCCCAGAAATCTCTGTTCTTCAACATGCGCCGGGTTCAGGCCCGTCTGGAACGCGAGGCCGCATCCGAAGGCAAGACGCTGGAACGCCACAAGATGCGCGAACTGATCGCGACAGAGGTCGGCGTGCCGTTGCATGACGTCGAACTGATGGAAGGCCGCCTGTCCGGTTCCGACTTCTCGCTGAACGCGACCCAGTCCGTCGAGGACGAGGGCCGCGAGTGGATCGACACGCTGGAAGACAACAGCGCGCAGGCCTCCGAGACCGTCGAACACCACAAGGACAACGACGTGCTGCGGGTTTGGCTGGTGACGGCGCTGGGCGGCCTGAACGACCGCGAGCGGTTCATCGTGAAGGAACGCAAGCTGCGGGAAGATCCGCGCACGCTGGAAAGCCTTGGCAACGAGCTGGGCCTGTCGAAAGAGCGGGTGCGTCAGCTGGAAGCGGCGGCGTTCGGCAAGATGCGCAAAAGCCTTGAGTCCCAGTCGCGGGAAGTGCTTCACTTCTTCGCATGAAGAGCTTCGGAATTACCGTCACGGCCGCCGTTCTTTCGGCGGCCGTTTCTTTTGCGGGCCCGGCGCTGGCGGCAGAGGTCACGGCGGCCGATCTGACAGACCTGGCCAAGGCCGATATCGTCGTGCTGGGCGAGGTTCACGACAATCCACAGCATCACCTGAATCAGGCCGCTGTCGTCGGGACGGGGTACGCGGCCGTCGTGTTCGAGATGTTGACGCCCGAACAGGCGGCAGGGTGGGACCCCGACCTTGCCGGCGACGCCGAGGCGCTTGGCGCGGCGTTGCAGTGGTCCGAGGGCTGGCCCGACTTCGCGATCTATCATCCGATCTTCGAAGCCGCCGGCGATGCGGCGATCTACGGCGCCGCGCTGCCACGGGAAGAAGTGCGCCGGTCGATCAGCGAAGGCGCGGCGTCGGTGTTCGGCGCGGGCGCGGGGGACTACGGGCTGGACCTGCCCTTGCCGGGCGACGAGGCTGCGGTGCGTGAGGCGGACCTTGCCGACGCCCATTGCGGTGCGCTGCCGGAAGAGATGCTGCCGGGGATGCTGGAAGCGCAGCGGCTACGCGACGCGGCCTTCGCCAAGACCGCGCTGATGGCGTTGAAGCAGACCGGTGGGCCCGTGGCGGTGATTACCGGCAACGGGCACGCCCGCCGCGACTGGGGGCTGCCCCGCGCGCTGGCCAGCGCCGCGCCCGATGTCACCGTGCTGACGCTCGGCCAGTTCGAGGACGACGCGCCCGACGTGCCGCCCTTCGATCTGTGGCTGGTGACCGAGGCCGCCGAGCGGGAAGATCCCTGCGCCGCGTTCAACCAGTGACGATCCGGGCGATGGGCCCCGCGCTTGAGTTCGCGGAAGGCTCGGCGTAGACCTGACGCCGGGCCTTTTCTGACCAGAAAGCCGAGGCATACATGCTCGCTGGCAAGCGGATTCTCCTGATCATCGGCGGCGGCATCGCGGCCTTCAAGGCGCTGGACCTGATCCGCCGGCTGCGCGAACGCGGAGCTACCGTGACGCCGGTGCTCACCAAGGCGGGCGAGGAATTCGTGACGCCGCTGTCCACGTCGGCACTGGCGGCGCGGAAGGTTTACCGCGACCTGTTCGACCTGACCGACGAGGCCGAGATGGGCCACATCGAACTGTCGCGCGACGCCGATCTGCTGGTCGTGGCGCCCGCGACTGCCGATCTGATGGCGAAGATGGCGGGCGGGCACGCGAACGATCTTGCCTCGACCCTGCTGTTGGCCACCGACAAGCGCGTGCTGATCGCGCCTGCGATGAATGTGCGCATGTGGGACCACCCCGCGACCCAGCGAAATCTTGCGACGCTGCGCGACGACGGCGTTTTGGTCTGCGGCCCGAACGACGGAGACATGGCCTGCGGCGAGCATGGGCCCGGGCGCATGTCAGAGCCTTTGGAGATCGTCGCGGCCATCGAGGGCGCGCTGGCGGACGGGCCGTTGAAGGGGAAGCACGTCGTTCTGACATCCGGTCCGACGCACGAACCGATCGACCCCGTGCGCTATATCGCGAACCGCTCGTCGGGCGCGCAGGGCACCGCGCTGGCGCGGTCGCTGGCGGCGCTGGGGGCAGAGGTGACATTTGTCACCGGACCGGCCACCGTGCCGCCGCCCGAGGGGGTGAAGGTGGTCAGGGTTCAGACCGCCCGCGAGATGCTGGCCGCCGTCGAGGCCGCGCTGCCGGCCGACGCCGCCGTTTTCGCCGCCGCCGTGGCCGACTGGCGGATGGCCGAGGATCACGGCCAGAAGATCAAGAAGGACGGCAGTGGCAAGCCGCCCATCCTGTCCTTTGCCGAGAACCCGGATATCCTTGCCACCGTGTCGCAACTGAAAACCGGCCGCCCCGCGCTGGTGGTGGGCTTCGCCGCCGAGACAGAGAACGTCGAGGCGCATGCGACCGCGAAACGCGACCGCAAGGCCTGCGACTGGATCGTGGCGAATGACGTGTCGCCCGAGACCGGGATCATGGGCGGTGACGAGAATGCGGTGGTTCTGATCACCGACAAGGGCGCGGACCGCTGGCCGCGAATGCGGAAGTCGCTGGTCGCGAACCGGCTGGCCGAGTTGATCGCAGAGGCGTTGGCGCCGTGAGTTTTCCGCCTTGGGCGGGGATGTTTCCGGTCAGAAGAAACATATGGATGCACGAGAGGGAATGACGTGAGCGGACCGATCTTGCGCGTGGTGCGCGACGACTGGGCGGATGCGGATGTGCCGCTGCCCTCCTACGAGACGGCGGGCGCGGCGGGGGCCGATGTGCGGGCGAACCTGAAGCCCGAGGACCGGGACAGCGGCTTGGTGCTGGACCCCGGCGCGCGGGCGCTGGTGCCCACGGGGCTGCGGCTGGAGATCCCCGAGGGGTTCGAGGTGCAGATACGGGCGCGGTCGGGTCTGGCGTTCAAGAACGGCATCGGCCTGCCCAACGCGCCGGGGACGATTGACGCCGACTATCGCGGCCCTCTGGGCGTGCTGCTGGTCAACTGGGGCGCCGAGCCGTTCACCGTCGTGCATGGCGAGCGGATCGCGCAGATGATCGTGGCGCCGGTGGTGCAGGCGCGGTTCGACCTTGTCGAGGCGCTGGGCGAGACCTCGCGCGGTGCGGGCGGCTTCGGGTCGACGGGCCGCGGCTGATGGTCTGGTTCCTCGTTCTCGCGGCGGGGCTCTGGTTTCTCGGCAGCCGGCTGGGCGCGCCGCGCAATGCGCGGTGGCTGATGATCGCGCTGCTGTACGTGCTGATCCTCGCGCTGCTGGTGGTGACGCCTCGGGGCGGCGGTTTCGCGCAGGCGATGGGGGGAAGCGTTGGCGAATGGCTGGTGCTGGGCGCCCTGGCCGTCGCTGTGTGGGCCTATTCGCTGGTGCTGGGGCGGCTGAAGCGGCGCGCCGTGGCGGGCGAGGCCGAGGTGGCGCAGGCCGCGCCAACGGGCAGCACCTTCGCACCGGGCGAGATCGACCGCTACGCCCGCCACATCATCCTGCGCGAGATCGGCGGACCGGGACAGGCGGCGCTGAAGAAGGCGAGCGTTCTGGTCGTCGGGGCCGGGGGGCTGGGGTCTCCGGCGCTGCTGTATCTTGCCGCCGCCGGTGTGGGCCGGATCGGGGTGATCGACGAGGACGTGGTCGAGGTGACCAACCTGCAGCGGCAGGTGATCCACGCTGACGGGCGGCTTGGGCAGCCCAAGGTGTTCTCGGCCGAAGCGGCGATGAAGGCGGTGAACCCCTATGTCGACGTGCGGCCCTACAACCGCCGCCTGACGCCCGAGATCGCGCGCGAACTGGTGGCCGAGTACGACATCGTTCTGGACGGCACGGACAATTTCGACACGCGCTATGCGGTCAACGCGGCCTGCGTCGCGGCGGGCGTGCCTTTGGTCTCGGGCGCGCTGACCCAGTGGGAGGGACAACTGAGCGTGTTTCACCCGGCCTCGGGCGCTCCCTGTTATCGATGCATCTTCCCCGAGGCCCCGGCGGCGGGCCTTGCGCCGTCCTGCGCCGAGGCCGGAGTGCTGGGGCCCTTGCCGGGCGTCGTGGGGTCGATGATGGCGGTCGAGGCGATCAAGCACATCACCGGGGCCGGGCAGGGGCTGACGGGCTCGATGATGATCTACGACGCGCTGTGGGGCGAGACCCGCACCATCGGCGTGAAGCGACGCGAAGGATGCGAGACATGCGGAACGGTCTGAACCTGCGCTGGGCCGAAGCGGAAGAGGCCGAGCCGCTGGCGCTGATGTGGCGGACCGCCTGGCGCGACGGGCATCTGGGGCACGTGCCCGAGGAACTGGTGGCACAGCGGTCGCCCGACCTGTTCCTGAAGCGCACGCATGACAACCTTTCCCGGATGAAGGTGGCGGGGCCGCTGGGCCGCCCGCTGGGCCTGTGCATCGTCGACCGCGATCAGCTCTACCAGCTGTTCGTCGCGTCCGAGGCGCGTGGCACCGGGCTGGCCGCGCTTTTGTTGCAGGATGCCGAGACGCAGATGCGGGAAGACGGGGTAGAGCGCGCGTGGTTGAAATGCGCCGTTGGCAACGAACGCGCGGCTGCGTTTTACCGCCGCAACGGCTGGCGGCTGGATCGCACGTCGGAAACACGGTTCGGGCAAGAAGTCGGGGACGGCGTGCCGGTGCAGACGTGGGTCTTCGTGAAGGACCTGTAGCGCCTTGCAAGCAGGGCCGTTGCCGCCATAGGCTTCGGTTCAGACATATTGTCTTGTCAGGAGATTTCCCGAGATGAACCGCCGTCAGATTATTGCCGTCGCGCTTGCCGCAGGCGCCGTCATGAGCACTTCCGCCCATGCGGAAAGCCATATGCCCGACCTCGAAGGCCGCACCGTCGTGATCGCGACCGAAAACGCCTATCCCCCGCTGCAATTCGTCGATCCCGCCAGCGGCGATCCCATCGGATGGGAATACGACGCGATGGCCGAGATCGCCGAGCGGCTGAACATTACTGTCGAATACGAGACGATCAGCTGGGACGCGATGATCCCCGCCGTGGCCGAGGGTCAGTTCGACCTTGGCATGACCGGCATCACGATCCGCGAGGATCGGGCCGAGGTCGTCGATTTCTCGGATGCCTACATGCGGTCCGAAATGGTCATGCTGGTCCGCGGCGACGAGGAGCGTTTCGCGGACGCCGCCAGCTTCGCGGCCGACAGCGACCTTCTGGTCGCGGCGCAGCCCGGCACGACGCCGTTCTACGTGGCGGTCTACGACGTGCTGGACGGCGACGAGGCGAACCCCCGCGTCAAGCTGTTCGAGACCTTCGGCGCAGGCGTGCAGGCGCTGCGCACCGGCGACGTCGACCTTGTTCTGACCGACGGCACCGCCGGCGAGGGCTATGTCAGCGCCTCGGACGGCGCGCTGAAGATCGTGGGCGAGAAGCTGGGCACCGAGGATTTCGGGTTCATCTTCCCCAAGGGCTCGGACCTTGTCGAACCGATGAACGCGGCGATTGCGGCGATGAAGGAAGACGGCACGATCGATGCGCTGAACAAGAAGTGGTTCCTTGATTACAAGATCGGCGGCTAAGACCTCGCGCGCGGTGCAATCCATTCCAGTGTGCCGCGCGTGACACCCTCTCCGAAGAACGACGAGGATTTTCCGTGGTGGCTGGTCGTCGCCGGGGTCATTGCCGCTTGGATGATCTATGAGGTCGTGACGGACGACCTTTACACGCAGATCCTGACGACCCTGTCAAAAGGCATCGGCATCACGATTTTCGTGACGCTCGTCGGCTTCTTCTCGGCCTGTGTCATCGGGCTTTTGCTTGCCTCCGCCTGCCTGTCGCGCTTTCTCGTGCTGCGGCAGGCGGCGCGGTTCTACATCGAAATCGTGCGCGGCATCCCGATCATCGTTCTGTTGCTATACGTGGCCTTCGTCATTGCGCCCGCACTGGTCGCGGCCTGGAACTGGGCGGCGACCGGGCTGGGGTTTGAGCCGATCCGCACCCGTGACTTCCCGCTGTTGTGGCGCGCGATCCTTGCGCTGACGATTGGCTATTCGGCCTTTATCGCCGAGGTTTTCCGCGCCGGTCTGCAATCGGTCGACGAGGGCCAGATCGAAGCCGCCGAGGCGCTGGGCCTGTCGGGGTGGCAACGGTTCCGCCACATCGTATTTCCGCAGGCGTTCCGCATGATCCTGCCGCCTCTGGGCAACGACTTTGTCGCGATGGTGAAGGACAGCTCTTTGGTGTCGGTGCTGGGAGTGACGGACATCACCCAGCTGGGCAAGGTGACGGCGGCAGGCAACTTTCGTTATTTCGAGACCTACAACGTCGTGGCGCTGATCTACCTGATGATGACCATCACGCTGTCGCTGGCGCTGCGGCGGCTGGAACGGCGGTTGCGGGCCAGGCGGACGGAATAGGGCGTTTCCCACTGGCAGGTCCGCCGAAGGGTTCCTAGGTTCAACACAACACCAAAGGAGTCCCCCATGACGAACCCGCTTCTCGAAGACTGGACCACGCCCTTCGACATGCCGCCCTACGACCGGATTACGGACGACGACTATGCCGAGGCGTTCGAAGCTGCGATGGTCGAGGCGCGGGCGAACATCGCCGCGATTGCCGACGATCAAGAGGCGCCGACCTTCGCGAACACGATCGAGGCGCTGGAGCGCGCGGACGAAACGCTAAGCAAGGTGTTGTCCGCCTTCTATGCCATCGCCGGCGCCGACAGTAACGACAAGCGCGAGGCGTTGCAGCGCGAGTTCTCGCCCAAGCTGGCGGCCTACGGCTCTGAGATCACGATGAACAAGGCGCTGTATGACCGGATCGCCGCGCTGTGGGAGCAGAAGGAGAAGCTGGACCTGACCGACGAGCAGAAGCGCGTGCTGTACCTGACGCATCGCGGCTTCGTCCGGGCCGGCGCCCAGCTGGACGGTGCGGAACGCGACCGGCTGAAAGAGGTCAAGCAGCGGCTGGCCGTGCTGGGCACCGAGTTCACGCAAAACCTGCTAGCCGACGAGCGTTCGTGGTTCATGGAACTGACCGAAAACGACCTTGAGGGTCTGCCGGGCTTCGTTGTCGACACCGCCCGCGCCGCTGGCGAAGAAAAGGGGGCGAACGGTCCGGTGGTGACCCTGTCGCGGTCGCTGATCGTGCCGTTCCTGCAATTCTCGCCGCGCCGCGAGTTGCGCGAGCGGGCGCATCGCGCCTGGACGTCGCGCGGGATGAACGGCGGCAAGACCGACAACCGCGAGATCTCGGGCGAAATCCTGAAGCTGCGCGAGGAACGGGCCAAGCTTCTGGGGTACGAGAACTTCGCCGCCTACAAGCTGGAAACCGAGATGGCCAAGTCGCCGGAAGCGGTGCGCGACCTGCTGTTGCAGGTCTGGAAACCCGCCAAGGTCGCGGCAGAGGCCGACGCCGCCGTGCTGACGGACATGCTGCACGAGGACGGGATCAATGGCGATCTCGAGGCGTGGGACTGGCGTTACTACTCGGAAAAGCGGCGCAAGATTGAGCATGACCTCGACGAGGCCGAACTGAAGCCGTACCTGCAGCTTGACCGGATGATCGAGGCGGCGTTCACCTGTGCCAACCGCCTGTTCGGGCTGGAATTCCGCCCGCTTGACGTGCCCGGCTATCACCCGGATGTGCGCACCTACGAGGTGCTGCGCGACGGCAAGCATCTGGCCGTGTTCATTGGCGATTACTTCGCACGCGGCTCCAAGCGGTCGGGTGCATGGTGTTCCGCGATGCGGTCGCAGCAGAAGCTGGCGGGCGACATCCGTCCGGTGGTGATCAACGTCTGCAACTTCGCCAAGCCCGAGAAGGGCAAGCCCGCGCTGCTGTCCTATGACGACGCGCGCACGCTGTTCCACGAATTCGGCCACGCGCTGCACCAGATGCTGTCGGACGTGACCTATGAATCGATCTCGGGCACGTCGGTCGCGCGGGACTTCGTCGAACTGCCCAGCCAGTTGTACGAGCACTGGCTGGAAGTCCCCGAGGTGCTGGGCGAGTTCGCCACCCATGCCGAGACGGGCGAGCCGATGCCGAAGGACCTGCTGGACCGCCTGCTTGCCGCGACGACCTATGACGCCGGGCATTCCACCGTCGAATATGTCGCCTCGGCCCTGGTGGATCTGGAATTCCATGATGGCAACGCCCCCGCCGACGCGATGGCGCGGCAGCAAGAGGTGCTGGACGAACTGGGGATGCCCAAGGCCATCGGCATGCGCCACGCCACGCCGCATTTCGCCCACGTGTTCGCGGGCGACGGCTATTCCTGCGGCTACTACAGCTACATGTGGTCCGAGGTGATGGACGCCGACGCCTTCGAGGCGTTCAAGGAAAACGGTGGCGCCTTCGACCCGGCCATGGCGGAGAAGCTGGAGCAGAACATCCTGTCCGCGGGCGGCAGCGAAGAGGCGGATGTGCTTTATACCCGCTTCCGCGGCAAGATGCCGGGGGTCGAGGCCCTGTTGAAAGGTCGCGGCCTTCTGGACGACGCCGCCTGATTGAATGCGCGTGTCGGCGGGACCCCCCGCCGGCACGGTCGCGTCATGACATTGACGCAATGGGCGGTCTTAAGGGTGGGACCGCTGCGGTTCTGAGCTATGGGCCGGTCGAACGACGCGAGGGTCAGGATGCGCACTCTGCTTCGTGATGCAGCACCTATGCCCGAAAAGGCGACTTCTGGCGGCTCGTCTCGCCCCATCGGACATCTTTGGTCCAGGGTTCCGCCCCGTCACGGAACCGACCGTTAACGCTCACAGTTCTACTGTCGGTACGTTGGTTCATCGCGGAGGGAGCGACATGGCCGATCAAGCTGACATCTGGATTTTGGAGCGTGCGTTCTGGCTGGACTCGCCCGAGTTCTGCCGATCGCATATGGCGCAGGACGCACAGATCGAATTCCTGCCGCCTGTGGGGCGCATCGCCGCGGAAGAACTGCAAGCGCGCCTTGCGGCAGAGCCGCGGCTGGCCCTTGTAGAGTTCGACGAAGCAGAAAGCTCGGACGACGGTTGCGAGGCGGTGCTGTCCTACCGCGCGGCAGGCTGGGGGTCGGAACTGCGCCCCGTCGTCGCCCGCTGCACCAGCCGCTACCGGCGCGAGTCCGGGGCGTGGCGCATGGTCGGACACCACAGGGTGCCGCAGTAAGCCCTACTTCTTGGGCTTGAACGGCTCCATCCCGGCGCGGGCCAGTTCATCCGCGCGCTCGTTCTCTTCGTGGCCCGCGTGGCCCTTGATCCACTTCCACGTCACGTTGTGCCGCTTCTGCGCCTCGTCCAGCCGCTGCCACAACTCGACGTTCTTCACCGGCTTCTTCGCGGCGGTCTTCCAGCCGTTCCGCTTCCACCCGTGGATCCAGCCGGTCACCCCGTTCTTCACATAGGCGCTGTCGGTCACCACCGTGATTTCGCTGGACCGGCCCAAAGCCTCCAGCGCGCTGATCGCGGCCATCAGTTCCATACGGTTGTTCGTGGTCTCGGCCTCGCCGCCCTTCAGGGTGCGTTCCTTCAGAACCGTGTCGCCATCCTTGGCAAGCAGCAGAACGCCCCAGCCGCCGGGGCCGGGATTACCGGAGCAGGCTCCGTCGGTATAGGCATAGAGATCAGGCATGCGCGCCGCTTACCAACCGCGCCGGGGGGCGACAAGCGGCATTCAGACCCGCGACAGCAGGAAGAGCCAGGGCTGGGTCTGACCTGCCAGACCGGGCGATGTTCCGGACAGTGCATCGACCGGCACGAACCCCGCCTGTGCCAGAAGATCGCGCAGGTTTTCCTCGTCGTAATAGGTATAGAACCGGCCCAGCCGATCGGGTCCCTCGCCGTCGCCGGTCTTCATCGCCATGCCAAACACCGCGCCATCGCGGCTGGCGGCGCGCAGGTCGGCTAGGTGGCGGGGCAGGTCGGCGCGCGGCGCATGCAGCAGCGAGAAGCTGGCCCAGACGCCATCGAACAGGCCGAAGTCCGGAATGTCGTCGAACATCGCGTGGCGGGCGGTGACACCCTCGCGCGCCTCTGCCATCGCGATCATCTCGGCAGAGCCGTCGACGGCCAGCACCTCGTGCCCGGCAGCCGCGATGCGTTCTGCCTCGTGCCCCGGTCCGCAGCCAAGGTCCAGCACGCGCCCGCCGGGGCGCAGCGCCTTCAGGAACAGGTCCAGACCGGCAAAGTCGGCGGCTGTCGCCATTTCGCGGTACTCATCGGCCATCCGGTCATAGACGGTAAGCGTCGGGTTGCCGGTCATGCCCGCTCCATCGCGAGGCGGCCCGCCAGCAGCACGAAGATCGCCGCGAAAGACCGGTTCAGCCAGCGCATCGCGCGGGCGCTGGACAGCAGCCACGCGCGGGCCTGCGCCGCGAAAAGGCCGTAGACGGTGAAAATCGCAATAGTCAGCGCCATGAAGACCGCGCCCAGCTCCACCATCTCGACCGTCGCCGTGGCCGGATTGCCGGACAGGAACGGCGGCAGCAGGGCAAGAAAGAAGATCGACAGCTTCGGGTTCAGCACGTTCAGCAGCACCCCGCGCCACGCGACCCGCAGGCCGGGCTCGCGGCGCTTGTCTTCCTGCACCGCAAGCGCGCCGCCAGACCGCAAGGCCTGCCACGCGAGCCACAGCAGATAGGCCACGCCCGCGACCTTCACGACGGTAAACAGCACCGCCGAGGCATGCAGCACCGCCGCCAGCCCAAGTGTCGCCGCCGCAAGGTGCGGCACGATGCCGAAGGTGCAGCCAAGCGCCGCCCAGATCGACGGCCAGCGTCCCTGACCCAACCCGATGGCCAGCGTGTAGATTACACCGGTGCCCGGGATCAGGCAGACGACGATGGCGGTCAGCAGGAATTCGGCGGTCATGTCGGGGTCTCCGTGGTACGCGAGACCCTTGCGCGGCAATGGCGCTGCGTCAACCGGTCAGGCGGGCTCGCGCAGGACGCGGGGCACCTTGAACTCGACCCGCTCCACCGCTGTCTCGACTGGCTCGACCGTCACGTCATAGCGGTCGCGGAAGGCGTCGATCACCTCGTTCACCAGCACCTCGGGGGCGCTGGCTCCGGCGGTGATGCCGACCGAGCGGATGCCATCCAGCGCACGCCAGTCGATGTCGGTCGCGCGCTGCACCAGCTGCGAATAGGAACAACCCGCAGAGGCGCCCACCTCGACCAGCCGCTTGGAGTTCGACGAGTTCGGCGCGCCGATGACAAGGATCGCGTCCACCTTCGGCGCAATGGCCTTCACCGACTCCTGCCGGTTGGTGGTGGCATAGCAGATGTCTTCCTTGTGCGGCCCGACGATTGCCGGGAACCGCGCCTTCAACGCCGCGACGATCCCGGCGGTGTCATCCACCGAAAGCGTGGTCTGGGTGATGAAGGCAAGCTTCTCTGGATCGCGCGGTTCCAGCCCGGCGACGTCTGCCTCGGTCTCGACCAGTAACACCTCGCCCTCGGGAAGCTGGCCCATGGTGCCAAGCGTCTCGGGGTGGCCGGCGTGACCGATCATCACCATCTGCAGGCCGTTGGCGTGGTGCCGCTCTGCTTCGATATGCACCTTGGACACCAGCGGGCAGGTGGCGTCGACATAGACCATCTCGCGCCGCGCGGCCTCGGCGGGCACGGCCTTTGGCACGCCGTGGGCCGAGAAGATCACGGGGCGGTCCGTCGGGCATTCGTCGAGTTCCTCGACGAACACGGCGCCCTTCTCGCGCAGACCGTCGACCACGTACTTGTTGTGGACGATCTCGTGCCGCACGTAGACCGGCGCGCCCCATTTCTCGAGCGCCATCTCGACGATCTTGATCGCCCGGTCGACACCGGCGCAGAAACCGCGGGGCGCGGCAAGGTAGAGGGTAAGCTTGTCTTTGGTCATCTTGTGCGGAACCTATGTGCGGTCTGCCGTCCTGTCGAGGGCGAGCTCGTATGTCGATGTCACGATGCCGGACGGGAAGGCGCGGGTCTCAACGTGCTTTAGCGGCAAGTCGCCATTCAGGCTGCCGAACAGCGGCATGCCAGAGCCAATGAGCACCGGAAGGCGGTGGATCACGATCTCGTTCACCAGCCCCTCGCGCAGAAAGCTGCGGCAAAGTTCCGCGCCGCCGATGTTCACGCGGGCGAAACCGGCCGCGCGCAATTGCCCGATGACCTCGGCCGGACTGCCGCCGGTCATGACGACCTTGTCCCGCAGCGCGCGCGGCACGTCGTCGGGGGACAGGCTGCGGCTCATGACCCAGACCGGTTTGGCATAGGGCCAGCCGTACAGCTCCATCAGCGTTTCGAATGAACCGCGTCCGATCAGGTAGGCGTCTGTCGCGGCTTCCATCCGGTCGCGGCCGTGGTCCTCGGCGGCCTGCCCGGGGATATCGGTCCAGTCCAGCGCACCGTTCTCGCGCGCGATGAACCCGTCAAGGCTGGCCGCCGCCGCGATATAGGTCCTCATGCTGCACTCCGGATCCGGGGTTTTCGGCCTTCTGGCCGTTTGAAGCCTGCGCGTCCAGTTCGGCGCAAAGCGCGTCCCGCATGAAAAACGCCCCGTCGGAGTGGCCGGCGGGGCGTTCTTGATGCGCAATCGCGCGAGTGGATTACTCCACCGTCTCTTCCGCGTTGTCCGCGGTTTCGCGCGGTTCGCGGGGCGGGCGGCCGATCACTTCCTTAAGCTCGTCGAGCTCGATGAAGTTATCGGCCTGACGCCGCAATTCGTCGGCGATCATCGGCGGCTGCGAGCGGATTGTGGAAACAACCGACACCCGGACGCCCTTTCGTTGAAGAGCTTCGACCAGCGGACGGAAATCGCCGTCGCCGGAAAACAGCACGATGTGATCCACGTGGTTCGCCAGCTCCATGGCATCGACAGTCAGTTCGATGTCCATGTTGCCTTTGACCTTCCGACGCCCTTGGCTGTCGATGTACTCCTTCGCGGGTTTCGTCACCATGGAGAACCCGTTGTAATGGAGCCAGTCGACCAGCGGACGGATCGGCGAGTAGTCGTCGTTTTCCAGCAAAGCCGTATAGTAAAAGGCCCGCAGAAGCTTGCCACGCCGCATGAATTCCTGGCGTAAAAGCTTGTAGTCGATATCGAACCCAAGCGACTTGGCGGCCGCGTACAGGTTCGAACCGTCGATGAACAGCGCAAGCCGTTCGTCTCTGTAGAACATTTATATCGCCCCTTCGATAATGCGTTTCGCCAATGTGATTCCGTGAGTGAGATTGAAAACAATCGTTGTGGCGAAACTGGCATGTAAAATAAGCTGAATTTCCAAGCTCGCAAGACGGCAGTCGGGTCAAATGCGTCATAATTCCGTAACGTCCGATGCAGATGCCGTGATCGCGCTTGGCGCCAACCTGGCAAGCGATGCGGGTCCACCAGAGGCTACGCTACGGGCAGCATTGGAGTTTCTCGGTGATTCGGGGCTTCACGTAAGGGTGGTCAGCCCGTTTTACGCAACGCCCTGTTTTCCCGCTGGCGCAGGCCCCGACTATGTGAATGCCGCCGCGATCCTTGCGGGTGGCGATGGTCCGCAGCAGGTGCTTGAGACGCTGCATGCCGCGGAAGCCGCTTTCGGGCGCGAACGGTTGCAGCGTTGGGGCAGCCGGGTTCTGGATCTTGATCTGATCGCGATGGGCGACGCCGTCCTTCCCGACAGCGAAACCCATGAAACATGGGTCAAACTGCCCGCGTCAGAGCAGGGCCAGCGCGCGCCCGACCAATTGATTCTGCCGCACCCGCGCCTGCAGGATCGCGCCTTCGTGCTTGTTCCGCTGCTGGACGTCGCCCCCGATTGGCGCCACCCCGTCACCGGGATCACGGTGCGCGAGATGGTCGCGAAGCTGCCAGAGGCGGACCGGGTGGCCGTCAGGCCCTTGTAGATCACGCCGTTTTGCGCCCTTCGCCTTGTCAACAGGGGTATATGCGCGTAATAAAGCGTTTCGACATCTCCCCCAGTTTAGGATTGGAGCAGACATGGCCCGCGTTACGGTCGAAGATTGCGTTGACAAGGTACCGAACCGGTTCGAGCTGGTGATGCTTGCCGCTCACCGCGCACGCGAAATCTCTTCGGGTGCCCCGATCACCGTGGATCGCGACAACGACAAGAATCCTGTCGTGTCCCTGCGCGAGATCGCCGAGGAAACCCAGCAGGCTGAAGATCTGCGTGAGCGCATGATCGAAAGCAACCAGACCCAGATCGAGGTCGACGAACCGGAAGAAGACGCGATGGCGCTTCTGATGGGCGCCGAGCAGGACAAGCCGGTCGAGGACGATATGTCCGAAGAGAAACTGCTGCGCGCCCTCATGGAAGCGCAGGAGCCCAAGTAAGGGCCTTTGTAAGGGGATGCGTGCATGGCGCTGGACCGCCTGATCGAGGTCGACGACCTGATCGAACGGGTCCGCGCCTACAATCCCCGCTCTAACGAAGAACTCATCCGGGCCGCCTATGACTATGGCGGCCGGATGCATGCCGGACAGTTCCGGCAGTCGGGTGAGCCGTATTTCACCCACCCGGTCGCCGTCGCCTCGATCCTGACCGAGATGCGGCTGGACGATGCGACGATCATCACCGCCCTGCTGCACGACACGATCGAGGATACCCGGTCGACCTATCAGGAAGTGTCGCAGACCTTCGGTGTTCACATCGCCGAACTGGTCGATGGCGTCACCAAGCTGACGAACCTTCAGCTGTCCTCGTCCGAAAGCAAGCAGGCCGAGAATTTTCGCAAGCTCCTGATGGCGATGTCCAAGGACCTGCGGGTGATCCTCGTGAAGCTGGCCGACCGTCTGCACAACATGCGGACCATCAAGTCCATGCGCGCCGAGAAGCAGGTGCAGAAGGCGCGCGAGACGATGGATATCTACGCGCCGCTCGCGGGCCGGATGGGCATGCAGTGGATGCGCGACGAGCTGGAGGACCTGTCCTTCGCCGTGCTGAACCCGGAAGGGCGCAACTCGATCATGCGCCGCTTCATCCGGCTGGAGCGCGAGACCGGCGACGTGGTGAAGAAGATCACCGCCGACATCCGCAAGGAACTGAAGAAGGCCGCGATCGAGGGCGAGGTGCGCGGACGCGCCAAGAAGCCCTACTCGATCTGGCGGAAGATGCAGGAGAAGGGTCTGTCCTTCTCGCGGCTCAGCGACATCTACGGCTTCCGCATCCTGTGTTCGACCGAGGCCGAGTGCTATGCGATCCTTGGCGCGATGCACCAGCGCTGGCGCGCGGTACCGGGGCGGTTCAAGGACTACATCAGCCAGCCCAAGTCGAACGGCTACCGTTCGATCCACACCACGGTGTCGGGCCGCGACGGGCGCCGGGTCGAGATCCAGATCCGGACTTTCCAGATGCACGACGTGGCCGAGGCCGGCGTCGCGGCGCACTGGTCCTACCGCGACGGCGTGCCGTCCGAGAACCCCTTCGCCGTCGATCCGAAGAAATGGATCACCTCGCTGACGGAACAGTTCGAGGCGGCCGAGGATCACGACGAATTCCTAGAACACGTGAAGCTGGAAATGTACGCCGACCAGGTGTTCTGCTTCACGCCGAAGGGTGACGTGGTCAAGCTGCCGCGCGGCGCCACGCCGCTGGACTTCGCCTATGCGATCCATACCCGGATCGGCGACAGCTGCGTGGGCGCCAAGGTCGACGGCATGCGGGTTCCGCTGTGGACCCGCCTGAAGAACGGCCAAAGCTGCGAGATCATGACCGCCGCCGGTCAGCGCCCGCAGTCGACCTGGATCGACATCGTGGTGACTGGCCGCGCCAAGGCTGCGATCCGGCGCTCGCTGCGCGAGGAGGACCGCGAGCGGTTCGTCAAGCTGGGCTGGGAACTTGCCCGCGTGGCCTTCGAGCATGTCGGCAAGCGGGCCACGCAGAAAGCGCTCGACACCGCTGCCCGCCAGATGGGGCTGGGCGAGGCAAGCGAACTGCTCGCGCGGCTGGGTTCGGCGGAACTGACGGCGCGCGAGGTCGTGTCGGCGCTTTATCCGGACCTCGGCGGCGAAGAGCCCGACGAGATCGACCTGTCACGCTCGGTCATCGGTCTGGGGCCGGACCAGAGCTTCGAGCGGGCGCAATGCTGTCAGCCGGTGCCCGGAGAGCGCATCGTCGGCATTTCGTATCGCGGCAAGGGCGTAATCGTCCACGCCATCGATTGCCCCGCGCTGGAAGAGTTCCAGGACGAGCCCGGGCGCTGGGTCGACCTGCACTGGCACTCGGGCAACCACCCCGCGGGCCATACTGTCAGCCTTGACGTAACGATCAGCAACGACGCCGGGGTACTGGGGCGTATTTGCACATTGATTGGCGAACAGAAGGCAAATATCTCTGATCTGCATTTCGCGGACAGGAAACCGGACTTTTATCGCCTGATTATTGACGTCGACCTGCGGGATGTTGAGCACCTTCATGCGGTCATGCTGGCCGTCGAGGCAGAAAGCGACGTCGCTTCGATCAGTCGATACCGGGATCTGAACCGACGGCCCTAAGAGGGGAATAGGCAGACTGTGGTCTTCAAGCGCCGGACGCCACGTACCTGGCTTCAGGTCATAGCCGAGGCTTTCTGGCCGCGTGGCGGCTGGAACAGGGCGTTTTACTATGTCGCGCACCGGCTGCGCCGCCTGCCGGACCCGCCGCACCGCATTGCGCGCGGCATCGCGGCGGGTGTCTTCGTCTGTTTCACCCCGTTCTTCGGCTTCCACTTCTTCCTGGCGACGCTTCTTGCGATCATCATGCAGGGCAATATCTTCGCCGCGCTGATGGCGACCTTCTTCGGCAACCCGCTGACCTTCCCCTTCATCGCCGCGATCAGCCTTGAACTGGGCGAATTCCTGATGGGGCGGCACGCCATTCCGATCCACCGCGTCTTCGGCGCGTTCAGTCAGGCCAGCCAGGAAATCTGGCACAACCTCGTTTCCGTCTTCACCCACGACCCGACGCATTGGGACCGGCTGGGGCGGTTCTGGCACGAAGCCTTTCTGCCCTACATGGTGGGCGGCATCCTTCCGGGGATTGTGGCCGCGATCATCGCCTATATGCTGGCGCTCCCGGCGGTGAAGGCCTACCAGGCGCGCCGGGTCAAGAAACTGCGTGACCGTTTCGAAAAGCGGCGCGCCGCGATGTCAAAGGCCGAGCCCGGCAAATCCGACGGAGCTCCGGCCGAGTAAGGAGCTGTGAATGGAACCGTTGGGCAGGCTTCGCCTTGGGGTGAACATCGACCACGTGGCCACCGTCCGGAACGCGCGGGGGTCGGCCTATCCCGATCCGGTGCGCGCCGCGAAACTGGCCGAGGAACACGGCGCCGACGGGATCACCGCGCACCTTCGCGAGGACCGGAGACACATCTCGGACGACGACATCGCACGGCTCGCCGAGGAACTGACCGTGCCGCTGAACTTCGAGATGGCGGCAACGGACGAGATGCAGGCCATCGCCCTGCGCCACAAGCCCCACGCCGTCTGCATCGTTCCTGAGAAGCGAGAGGAACGCACGACCGAGGGCGGGCTGGAAGTGGCGCGCGACGAGAACCGGCTGGCGCATTTCATCGCGCCGCTGGCGGACGCCGGGTGCCGCGTGTCGATCTTCATCGCCGCCGACCGCCCGCAGATCGAGGCCGCCGCGCGGATCGGCGCGGCCGTGGTCGAACTGCACACCGGCGCCTATTGCGATTTCCATGCCGAGGGCCGGTTCGACGAGCGCGACGCTGAACTGGCGCGGCTGCGCGATATGGCGACACTGGCGCATGAACTGGGGCTGGAGGTTCACGCCGGACACGGCCTGACCTACGATACCGTGCAGCCCGTCGCGGCGCTGCCCGAGGTGATGGAGCTGAACATCGGCCATTACCTGATCGGCGAGGCGATCTTTCTTGGCCTCGGCCCCGCGATCACCGAGATGCGCCGCCTGATGGACGAAGCGCGCGCCTGATCCGCCCGCTATCCCGAAACGGAAAAAGGCACGCAGATCGCTCTGCGTGCCCTTTTGATTACAACGCCCGTCCAGAGTAGGGCGCGCGGTCCCCGCGCGCCACGCTCACCTCTAATTGGTGGTTTCCAAACCTTCCGGCTGTCCGACCACGATGAAATGCAGCCGATCCGGTTGCAGCACCCGCTCGGCGACGCGCTGAATATCCTCCAACGTCACAGCCTCGATGTTGGCGTTGCGGGTCTCGATATACTCGGGCGGCAGGCCGATCATCTGCATGCCGACCAGAATACGCGCGATCCGCCCGTTACCGTCGAACCTCAGCGGGTACGAGCCGGTGAGGTAGGTCTTCGCGTCTTCCAGTTCTTCCGCCGTCACGCCTTCGTCGATCAACTTCTGCCACTCGGCGCGGACCAGTTCGATGGCTTCCGCCATGGTGCCATTGGCGGATTTGACCTGACCGTTCAGTACGTCCGCATAGTCCCAGTCGGACAGGTAGGTATAGACGCCATAGGTCAGCCCCCGCTTCTCGCGCAGTTCGTAGAACAGCCGCGAGGTGAAGCTACCGCCGCCAAGGATCTGGTTCATGACGTAGGCCGCGAAATAGTCGGGGTCGTCCCGCTCCAGCCCTTCGTGCCCGAACACCGCCGTGGACTGCGGCGTGTCGAACGGAACCACGGTGACGCCCGCCTCGAAGTTCATCTGCGTCTGGTCCGGGTAGGGTGCGCCCTCGGCCGGAAGATCGCCCAGCAGGTTATCCAGCAGCGCACCCAGTTCTTCCGCGGTGATGTCGCCCACCGCGCTGACATAGATATGGTCGCGGGTCAGGATGCGCCGGTGCGCTTCGATCAGGTCGTCGCGGGACAGCGCGGCCACGCTTTCGGCGGTGCCATCGCCACTGGTGGCGTATGGGTGGTTCGGAAAGGCGTAGGCGTCGAACGCGGCCCACGCCAATGTGGCGGGGTCGTTTGCATCGCTGCGAATGCCTGACAGCACCTGTTCGCGCACCCGCTCGATGGCGTCTTCGTCGAAGCGCGGTTCGGTCAGCGCCGTCTTCAAAAGCGCCACCGACTCGTCGCGGGTCTCGTTCAGGAACTTCGCCGAGACCGAAAGGACGTCACCACCGACCGAAAAGTCGAAATCGGCTGCCAGCGCTTCAAGCGCGGTGGCGAAGCCCTGCGCGTCCATATCGCCTGCGCCTTCCTCGATCAGGCCGGTCATCAGGTTGATCGCGCCCCGCTTACCTTCGGCGTCCAGCGATGTGCCGCCCCGGAACCGGATTTCGAGCGCGGTGAACGGCAGTTCGTCCTCGTGGACCAGCCAAGCCTTGATGCCGCCGGGGCTTTCCACCAGTTCGATGTCGACCGCAGCATGGGCGGGGAGGGCGGCGAACAGCGTCGCCGCAAGGATAAGGGCTGCCCGGATCATTGGGTCACCTCCTGCTCGGGTTGCGGCGGGCGGGCCCAGCCGGTGACGGAACTGCGCTTGTCCAGCACGCTGGCCGCAACGGCCATCACGTCCTCGACCGTCACCGCCGCCAGCACGTCGGGCCAAGCTTCGATGTCTTCGACGGTCAGCCCCGAGGTCAGGGCCGCACCATAGCGGCGTGCCATGCCCTCGGTTGAATCCTCGGCGTAGATATGCGCCGCGCGAAGCTGGAATTTCACCCGCTCGAACTGATCGGGGTCGATGCCGTCTTCCATGAACTCCGCCAGCGCAACGTCGATCGCCGACTCCGCGTCCTCCAGCGACACGCCGGGGGACGGCATGATGCCAAGCCCGAAGGTCGTCTCTTCCAAAGACAGGGGCGAATAGTAAGCCCACGTATACAGCGCCTTCTGGTCCTCGAAGACCAGCTTGCGGGGCAGAACCGAGGTAAAGTCGTTGCCGCCGAGGATCTCGGCAAGGATGACCAGCGCGGCGGCCTGTTCCTGCGCGCCCGCCGCGCGGGCGGGGGCGATGTAGTCGCGGACGATGTAGGGTTCGGAAATCCGCGGGTCTTCGAAGACCAACCGGCGCTCGGCCAGTTGCGGCGGCTCAAGCGGGCGGACGCGGTCGCCGAGGCCCGGCGTCGGTTCGAGCGGGCCATAGTGCTTTTCGGCCAGCGCCAGCACCTCTTCCGGCTCGACATCGCCGGCGACGACGAGGATCGCGTTGTTGGGGGCATAGTACGTCTCGTAGAAGGCCAGCGCATCGTCCATGCCAAGCGCTTCCATCTCGTGCCGCCAGCCGATGATCGGAATGCCATAGGGGCTGTTCTGGAACAGCGCGGCCATCCGCTGTTCGATGAACATGCTGTTAGGATTGTTGTCGACGCGGGTGCTGCGCTCTTCAAGGATCACGTCCCGTTCGGTGACGATGTCTTCTTCGGTCAGGCGCAGGTCGCGCATCCGGTCGGCTTCCATCGTCATCATCAGTTCCAGCCGGTCGGCGGCGACGCGCTGGAAATAGCCGGTGTAATCCTGGTTCGTGAAAGCGTTGTCCGACCCGCCATTGCGGGCGACGGTCTGCGACAGCTCGTTCGCTTCCATGTCGTCTGTGCCCTTGAACAGCAGGTGTTCCAGGAAGTGGGCAATGCCGGAGACGCCCGGCGGCTCGTCGGCGGCGCCGGCGCGATACCAGACCATGTGGACGACCACGGGCGCGCGGTGGTCCTCGAGCACGACGACCTCCATCCCGTTGTCCAGTTCATAGCTTGTTACGTCGGCGGCATAAGCCGGGACCGCCACACAGCAGGCGATCAGCAGGGAAACAAAGCGGCGCATGGGCCCTCCCGTCCTTCAATCGGAATGGGCGCCAAGGTACAGGCCACGGCCCGCGACGCAAGCGGCGGGAACGGAGTTGTGAAAGACGATAGGGTCGGGGCTTACTGCGGCTCGGGCGGAGCGGCCGGCGTGCGGACGCCAAGGCGGCGGAACCGCTCGAGTTCGGCGTACTGGTCCAGCGACATCCGGCGGTAGGCCTTGAAGTACACGCTGACGTTGAACAGCCGTTCCAGCAGGCGGCCGTCGTTCTTGCGGCGGAATTCCAGATCCTCGGCGGCCAGCGTCGCGCGGATGTTCGGCGTCACGCCGTAACGGGTCACCGTGTTGACGATGGCGGCGTCGGTGCCGGGAATATCGTTCAGCGCCTCGGGCCGTCCGCCAAGCGCGATGATCGCCTCGGCCTCGGGGTTCGCGTCCGAGCGGTTGAAACCACCGGGCGTCGGAGTAGGCAGGCTGGCATAGCTGTCGGGGGCCTCAAGCGGCTTGTTCGGCACGATCGCGAACTCGTCCGGACCCTCGGTCGTGGTGGTCAGGTTCAGAAGCTTGGGGTCGCCACTGCTGCACGCGGCCAAGGCGGCCGCGGCCAGTACGCCACACACTGCTTTCCCGATCATGCCCCGCATTCCATGCACCTTTCGCGCTTTCGCGTATGTCTAACGCATCGAAACCCGGAGGTCACGAGGTGTTCTTCCGCTTCTTGCGCGGCTCTCCGGTGAAGAGGATCAGCCCCACCGCGCCGGCGAAAATCGCGATGTCGGCGACGTTGAAACTGTAGGGGTTCGAGAAGCCGCAGCAGGACATGTTCAGGAAATCCGCCACCGCGCCATAGGCGAAACGGTCGATCACGTTGCCCAGCGCGCCGCCTACCAGAAGCCCGCCCGAGACATGCGCCATCGGGCGTTTCTCGCGCCGCATCCACCAGACAACCCAGCCGGAAATCACCAGCGCCACCGCGATCAGCACCCAGCGCTGCGGCCCGTCGCCGTTCGAGAACAGGCCGAAGTTGACCCCGTAGTTCCATGCCATCCGAAGGTTCAGGAACGGAGGCCAGATGTCATAGGCGATCTTCTGGTCAAGGTTCACGACATGCAGGATCGCCAGCTTGGAAAGCTGGTCGAGCACGAACACCACCGCTGCGGCAATCCAGAACCTGCGCATCTGCCCTTCACCCTTCTCCGAGGTTCCCGTGGGATTAGCCCGCGTCCCGCCAAAACGAAAGCCCCCCGGCGCGCGGGGGGCTTCAACTTGGCGAAATTGCCCCGATCCGTGGATCAGTGACGGAAGTGACGCATCCCGGTGAAGACCATCGCCAGACCGGCTTCGTCGGCGGCGGCGATCACCTCGTCGTCACGCATCGAGCCGCCCGGCTGGATCACAGCCGCAGCGCCTGCGCCGGCGGCTTCCATCAGGCCATCCGCGAAGGGGAAGAACGCATCGGAAGCGACGACGGAACCCTTCGTCAGCGGTTCGGGAAGTCCCAGAACCTCGGCCATGCGCTCGGCCTTCTTGGCGGCGATCAGCGCCGAATCCACGCGGCTCATCTGGCCCGCGCCGACACCCACGGTGGCGCCGTCCTTGACGTAGACGATGGCGTTCGACTTGACGTGCTTGGCGACCTTCCACGCGAACCGCATGTCGGCCAGCTGGCCCTCGTCGGGTGCGACCTTGGTCACGACCTTCAGCGCGTCGGGCGCGACCTGACCGTTGTCCTTGCCCTGTACAAGGAACCCGCCGGACACCTGCCGGTAGGTGGTGATGTCCTCGGACGGGTCGGAAAGGCCGCCGGTGGTCAGCAGGCGCAGGTTCTTCTTGGCCGCGAAGACCTCGATCGCGTCGGCGTCGGCCTCGGGCGCGATGACGACCTCGGTGAAGATCTTCACGATCTCTTCCGCAGTCTCGCGGTCCAGTTTCTGGTTCAGCGCCACGATACCGCCGAAGGCCGAGGTCCGGTCGCAATCGAAGGCCTTGCGATAGGCTTCGGCCAGCGAGGCGCCCACGGCCACGCCGCAAGGGTTGGCGTGCTTGATGATCGCACAGGCGGGGCCGTCTTCGGGGCGGAACTCGGACACCAGCTCGAACGCGGCGTCGGTGTCGTTGATGTTGTTGAAGGACAGTTCTTTGCCCTGCCACTGTTTCGCGGTCGCCACGCCGGGGCGACCGGTGCCATCAAGGTAGAACGCCGCCTGCTGGTGCGGGTTCTCGCCATAGCGCAGCGTCTGCGCCAGCGAACCGGCGAAGGTGCGGCGGCGCGGGGTGGCTTCGCCTATGGCGCCGGCCATCCAGTTCGACACGGCCGAATCATAAGCGGCGGTGCGGGCATAGGCGATCTGCGCCAGCCGCTGACGGAAGCTGTACGACGTCTGCCCGTCGTGTGCCGCCAGTTCGTCAAGCAGCGGCTGGTAATCCTCGACATCGGTCACGACGTTGACGAAGGCGTGGTTCTTCGACGCGGCGCGGATCATCGCGGGGCCGCCGATGTCGATGTTCTCGATCATCTCGTCATAGTCGGCGCCCCGGGCCAGCGCGGCCTCGAACGGGTAAAGGTTGACCACCAGAAGGTCGATGGCGCCGATGCCGTGATCCTTCATCGCCTGCACGTGATCGTCCTTGTCACGCAGGGCCAGAAGGCCGCCGTGAACCGCCGGATGCAGCGTTTTCACGCGGCCATCCATCATCTCGGGGAAGCCCGTCACGTCGGCCACGTCGCGCACCGTCAGCCCCGCCTCGCGCAGCATGCCCGCGCTGCCGCCGGTCGACAGCAACTCGACGCCGCGCTCCGCCAGCGCCTTGGCCAGATCGACCAGCCCGGTCTTGTCGGAAACGGAAATCAGCGCGCGGCGCACGGGATGAAGGTCGGTCATTTCGGCGGATCCTCAGGTCTGTTCCAGTATCTCGCTGTCGTCCCGCTCGAGATCCCGAAGGTGCGAAGGCGTGTCCTGCGCCTTGGCGAGCGTCCAGCGAACGCGCGTCGCATAGCGTATCGCGCGGGAAGATAGAACGACCTGTTTCGTCGCGCGGGGCTTGATCCGCGCCTTTTCGAGGTAAACCGAGGGCTCCAGCGTCAGTTTCGCCGCTCCGTCGTGCCGGAAGATCCAGACCTCGCCGCTTTTCAGTACCATCGAGACAGCGTTGCCGCCCATGTCCAGCTCTGCGTCGACATCGGGGTGCAGATGGAATCGGATCTGGAACGGGATGCCCTGCAGACGCATCCGGTCCATCGCCTTGTCGAAAGCGGTGCGGTGCGCATCTTCGATGGCGGCCAGCATGTCCTCGCCCGCCACGCCGCGTCCGTTCTGCGCCAGTTCGATCTGGCGGACGTGGGTCAGGCCGTGGGTGGCGACATAGCCGTCGTGCCCGGCCACGAACCCCGCTTCGGCGGCGTCGGTCCCGATCTGAAGCTTCACCGGACCGGGGCGATCCACCAGAACCTCGCCTGCGCCGCCGCGCATCGCGCCGCCGAAACGGGAGGAACTGTACCCTTCGATCGCCAGCACCGAGTGCGAGGCGGTGGCGCGCCCGGCGCGGGCCCATTCGGGGCCGAACTGACGGCCATCGCCGCAATTCACGATGACCGGACGCCGGCCCGAGGTCAGCTCGAACGCCAGCGTCGAGGCATGGGCCTGCGCCGATGCGCCGTCGGCGGGCGGTTCCGCCGCGTCGACCACGACCGAGGTCCGCCCGGCCTGAAGCCGGACAAAGCCCATGGCCAGCCCCATCCGCGCGCGACCCCGCACGCCAGAGGCCGCAAGCGCCGAGTCCAGACGACCCTCCAGCCCGCGTCCGCCGCCATGGAAGCGGGCCAGCCCGCCATCGGAATGGCGCAGCGCGCGCAGCGTCGGGGCGATGCGTTCGATCGCGGCAAGATGGTCGGGCGCGGGGTCGTTGCCCGCCTCGGACAGCGCCTGCGCGGCCCAGCCGAGCAGGGTGAAGACCTCGAGCAGTTCCTCGGGGTTCCGGGTGCGGATACCCCCGGCCGAGTCGACATGCGCATTGCAGTCCCGTGCCAGCGCCTGTTCCGCCGGTTCGACATGCTCTTCCATGCCGATCAGCGACAGCCCGGCATAGATCAGGCCGGTCAGCGCCTCGAACCGCGGCACGCCATGGGCGGCGGCCTTCCAGCGGCGGCTGAGGAAAATGGTCTGCCGGGTCAGCGAGCGATAATAGTCGTCGGACATCGCGCTGCCGTCGCCCTGCAGCAGAAACACCGCGTGGTTGATCCAGCGAATGACCCGCCGGCCCGTGATGTCGGCCGTCCAGCCTGGTCCGCGCCCGGTGCCGTAGCGGGCCAGCCACTCCGCCGTCCAGCGCTGTGCCAGAAGCCGCGCCTGCCGGTTGCCGACGGCAGCAAGGTCGTCGAGCCAGGCAAAGCCGTGGATCTCGTTATCGAAGGCGGGGCCGAAATCGCCGAGGTCCCAGATCGAACCGTCGGGGGCTTCGACGACCCGCCCTGCGACTAGGAAATTACCGGCGCACAGTTGCTTGCCGCGCGCATAGCGGCCGATCGAGCGCGGTTCGGGTTGCGACACGAATCCCGTCGCCGGCCGGACCCAACCGGCCCGGCGCGCATGGTACCGGTTCATCCAATGCGACCAGCGCCCGGAGACGCGTTGCTTCAGGGACAAGTCCCGCCTCACCCGTTTCTTAAACCGCTTCCGTGGTTTGGCGGCATACTAGGCAGAAGGCCGCTCCGAGTCATGCCGGTATTCCGGCTCAGGCGTCTTTTCGCAGTGCAGCGACGAAGAAGCCGTCCATCCCGCCCCGGTCTTTCCACAGATCCGGCGTCAGGCGCAGGCCCTCGGGGCCGATCCAGTCGGCCTCGATTCCGGGGACCTTAAGCGCCTCGGCGTCAAGGGTCAGACCGGGATGCCGCGCCAGCGCCTCTTCGATCTGAACCTCGCCCTCGTCAGGTAACAGCGAGCAGGTGCAATACACCAGCCGCCCGCCGGGTTTCAGCCACGTGACAGCGCAGTCGAGCATCGCTTCCTGCAGCGCAAAAAGACCGGGGAACTCGGCGCCGTCGCGGGCGTGGGGCAGATCGGGGTGCCGCCGGATCGTGCCGGTAGCGGAACAGGGCGCGTCCAGCAGGATCGCGTCAAACGGCTGTTCCGGTTCCCACTCCAGCGCGTCGGCGGTGACCGTCGTGGCGGACAGCCCGGTTCGGGCAAGGTTCTCGGCCACCCGCTTCATCCGGTGCTCGGACAGGTCGAGCGCGGTGACCTCGGCGCCCGCCGCGGCCAGCTGCATGGTCTTGCCGCCCGGCGCGGCGCACATGTCGAGCACCCGCTCTCCAGTCCGCGCCGCAAGAACCCGGGCCGGGATCGCGGCGGCGGCGTCCTGTACCCACCAGTCGCCGGTCTCGAAGCCGGGCAGGGCGGTGACCTGCACACGCCCGTCAAGCCGGACGCTGCCGGTGGGCAGCGCCTCGCCCTCCAGCCGTGCGGCGAGTGCGCCAGCGTCCCCATCCTTCGGCGTCAGGTCGAGCGGCGCGCCCGTGGCGTGGGCGTTCTCCATCGCCTCGACCTTGCGGCGGCCATAGCCCGCGACCAGTGGACCGCGCAGCCAGTTGGGCAGCTTCGGCGCGGGCGCCTTGTCCCATGCCGCGATGTCCACTTTCCGCAACACGGCGTTCGCCAGCCCGGCGGCGGGCTTCGTTTTCTTCGTCTCGCCCATCAGGGTGACGGCGGCATCGACGACCCCGTGCGGCGCCGCGCCATCGACGGCCATCTCGACCACGGCCATGCGCAGCGCATTGCGGACGGGCAGGCTGGGCGCTTTTTTGAGGAAAGGCTTCAGCATCCGGTCTGCGCGGTCGGCCCAACGCAGCGTTTCCACAGCCAGCCGCTGCGCCCGGGCGCGGTCTTCGGGCGGCAGCTTGTCCAGCGCGCGCGGCAGAAGTTCCGACAGCAGCCGGCCTTCACCAGTCACCTGACCCAAAAGCCAGAGGGCGCTGCGGCGCGGAGCGAGGCCGGGTTTGGTCATCGGACGGGACCTTTGAATTGCGAAACGACCCACGCGGGGTATATCACAGGGCGCGAACCGGCAAGGAGCCTGACCCATGCCCGACGAGACGAAAAAAGACCTGCCCCCCGCCGCGCAACGCGCGCTGGCCGAAGCGGAAGAGCGCCGCAAGGCCGCGAAGGCGGTGGAACTGCCGACCGAGCTTGGCGGCCGCGACGGCCCGGAACCCGTGCGCTATGGCGACTGGGAGAAGAAGGGAATCGCGGTCGATTTCTGACCGGGCGCGGGGGCTCTGCCCCCGTCGTACCGAAGGTGCGCTGAGTGGAAAGCGCGAGGGGGCTCTGCCGCCGTCGTACCGAAGGTGCGCTGAATGGAAAGCGCAAGGGGGCTCTGCCCCCGTCGCTGCGCGACTCCCCCGAGGTATTTCGGAAGAGAAGAAGGGCGAAAGCTCAGTTCAGGCCGAGCACGTCCAGCATGTCGTATTCGCCGGGCTTCTTGTCCTGCCCCCACAGCACCGCCTTGAGCGCGCCCTTGGCGAACAGGCTGCGGTCCGAGGCGAGGTGGCGCAGAACGATGCGTTCGCCGGCCCCTGCGAAGATCACGTCATGTTCGCCCACCACGTCGCCGCCGCGGATCGCGGAAAAGCCGATGTCGCCCGTCTTGCGTGCGCCGGTGATGCCGTCGCGGCCCGAATCGCGGACCTTGTCGAGGTCCACGCCGCGCCCCTCGGCTGCGGCCTCGCCCAGCATCAGCGCGGTGCCCGAGGGAGCGTCGACCTTGCGGTTGTGGTGCGCCTCGACGATTTCGATGTCGTAGTCGTCGTCCAGAGCCGCGGCGACCATCTTGGTCAGCTTCACCAGAAGGTTCACGCCCAGCGACATGTTCCCGGCCCGCACGATGACCGCGTGGCGGGCGGCGGCGGAGATCTTTTCGAGATGTTCGGGCATGAGCCCGGTGGTGCCGATCACGTGGACCGCGCGGGCCTGCGCCGCGATGCCGGCGAACTGCACTGTCGCGTCGGGCGTCGTAAAATCCAGCACACCCTGAGCCTTGGCGAAGGCGTCCAGCGGATCGTCGGTCACGGTGATCCCGCATTGCGGGCCGCCCATCGCCTCGCCGAGGTCACGCCCGACCCAGTCGTTTCCCTCGCGCTCGACCGCGCCGACGAGGCGCAGGTTGTCCGATGCCATGACGAGTTTCGCCAGCATCTGCCCCATACGGCCCGATGCCCCCGTCACCACGATTCCCGGCGTGCTTTCCATGCGTCTCTCCGTCCTTCGGCCCGTTGCTGGGTTCGACCGGACTTAGCGCCGAAGCGCGCGTTTGGCAAAGGCCGGGATTGCAAGAACGCCCGTTCCGCCCTAGATGGCGGCCATGGCCAGACAGCTATCAGACCGGGGCGCGGGCCCCTCCCAGCGCCAGCTGCGTGTCGGTGAACTTATTCGCCGCACGCTGTCCGACGTGTTGAACCGGGCCGAGATCCACGATCCGGACCTGAACCGCATGTCGATCACCGTGGGCGAAGTGCGTACTTCCCCGGACCTGAAGGTCGCCACGGCCTATGTCATGCCGCTGGGCGGCGGCAACCGGGACGAGGCGCTGGCGGCGCTGCGGCGGAACCGGCACGAGCTGCGCCGCGCGGTGAACAAGGGTCTGACCCTGAAGTACTCCCCCGAGCTGCGTTTCGTGATCGACGAAAGCTTCGACCGGATGGACGAGACGCGGCAGCTGCTGAACCGCGACGACGTGCGCCGCGATCTCGACGAGGACTGAGCCGATGCGCCTGCTGGCGTTTCTTCTCGGGCTGGCCGCGGCACCGGCCGCCGTCCACGCTGGCGCCTGCCACAGCGACAGTTTCGACGGCGCGCGCTTTACATGGTGCACCGTGGACCTTGCCGCCGAAGAGATGCGGCTGTGGCTGAACGATGCCGAGTCCGCGCCTTATGGCACCTTCGCCAGGATCGACGAGTCGCTGGCGCCGAAGGGCGAGCGGCTGGGTGTCGCGATGAACGCGGGCATGTACCACCAGGACCGCGCGCCGGTGGGCCTGTATGTCGAGGACGGGGTGGAACTGTCGCCGATTGTCACCTCGAAGGGACCCGGCAACTTCGGCATGCTGCCCAACGGGGTGTTCTGCCTTCAGGACGACGGGGCGCTGGTTGTCGAAAGCCGCGCCTTCGCCGCCAACCCGCCCGCCTGCCGCTTCGCCACCCAATCGGGGCCGATGCTGGTGATCGACGGCAAACTGCACCCGCGGTTCTTCGCGTCCAGCAACAGCACTTATGTCCGCAACGGCGTGGGCGTCCGGCCCGGTGGCCGCGAACTGGTGCTGGCGATCTCTGACGAGCCGGTGAACTTTCACCTGTTCGCACGGTTTTTCCGCGACATGGCCGGAACGCCGAACGCCCTGTATCTCGACGGCAATGTCTCGCGCCTGTACGCGCCGCAGCTGGACCGGATCGACGGCGGGCGGCCGATGGGGCCGGTGCTGGGCACGGTGGTGCCGGCAGGTTGACTTGACGCGCGCGCCGGGCTAGCCCGCGCGTTCGGTTTTCAACGGAGACGGTGATGGGACGCAGACGCAAGGGCCGCGACATTTCCGGGTGGCTGGTGGTGGACAAGCCCGCCGGCATCACCTCGACCTCGGTGGTCAACAAGGTGCGCTGGGCGTTCGACGCGAAGAAGGCGGGTCATGCGGGCACGCTGGACCCCGAGGCGACCGGCGTGCTGGCGGTGGCTTTGGGCGAGGCGACGAAGACCGTGCCCTACATCACCGACGCGATGAAGGCCTACAGCTTCGTTGTCCGGCTCGGGCAGGCGACCAACACCGACGACGCCGAGGGCGAGGTGATCGCCGAAAGCGACGCGCGCCCCTCGGATGACGAGATCCGCGCCGCGCTGGGGCAGTTCACCGGCGACATCATGCAGGTCCCGCCACAGTTCTCGGCGGTGAAGATCGACGGCGAGCGCGCCTACAAGCGGGCCCGCGACGGCGAAGAGATGGAACTGGCCGCGCGGCCGCTCTTTGTCGAGGAACTGAACCTTGTCGCGCGCCCCGATGCCGACCACGTCGAGCTGGAGATGGTGTGCGGCAAGGGCGGCTATGTCCGGTCCATCGCGCGCGATCTGGGTGCGGCGCTGGGCTGTAACGGGCACGTCGTGTCGTTGCGCCGCGTCTGGTCCGGTCCGTTCGAGGCCGAAGACGGCGTGTCGCTGGCGCTGCTGGACGAACTGGCGAAATCCGAGGAGCTCGATCAGTACCTGCGGCCGCTGGAGGAAGGTCTGGCCGACCTGCCGGAACTGCGGGCGACGGCCGAGGGCGCGGCGAAGCTGAAGAACGGCAATCCGGGCATGGTGCTGACGTCCGACGCGGAATACGGCGACGAAGCCTGGGCGTCCTATGACGGGCGCGCGGTGGCCGTAGGCACCTACCGCGCGGGCGAGTTGCACCCGAGCCGGGTGTTCAACCAGTGATCAGCCGAGATTTCCAGAAGGGCGACGCGCAGTCCACCGCCGTCTATTCCGACTGCGAGCAGTATCGTTATCTGCTGACCCGCACGTGGGACCCGGCAGGCCGCAAGGCGCTGTTCGTGATGCTGAACCCGTCCACCGCGACCGAGGTGCAGAACGATCCGACCGTCGAGCGCTGCGAGCGCCGGGCGCGGGCGCTGGGGTTCGGAGCGTTCAGGGTTACAAATATCTTCGCGTATCGCGCCACCGATCCGAAAGTTATGCGCGCGGCTGTCGATCCGGTCGGGCCGGAGAACGACGCGGCCATCGCCGACAGCGCGCCCTGGGCCGACCAGATCGTCTGTGCGTGGGGAACGCATGGCGCGCATCTGGATCGCGGGCCGCAGGTGGAACGCCTGCTGCGGGAAACGGGGCTGCCGCTGTTCCATCTGGGGCTCTCGAAGCATGGGCATCCGAAGCACCCGCTGTACATCGGCTATGCGGTGCAGCCCGAAACGTGGAGCCTTTAGGCCGCGGGCGAGATTTCCCCGACCGCCAGCACTTCGCCCGTGGGCGCGCCGGTCGGCGAGCCGCCTTCGGGTTCGTCGGACACCGCCAGCACCGCGCCCTGAAGCGCGGCGCGCTGTTCCGGGGCTAGCGTCAGCACGGTGACCTCGTCATCGCCCAGAAGGCCAAGCGAGATCGGGCCGTCGGCGCCTTCCGGGATCAGCCAGAGTTCCAGCGACCGGCCCGCGCGGGCGGCGCCTTCGGTGCGGTGCAGCCGGATCTCGCCGGTGTCGTCGTCAAGCGTCGCCGCGATCAGCAGCGACCGGTCCTCGGCGGCGATCTGCGCCGTGTGGGTGGCGAGGGCGTCCGGCTGGTCGGGCGGGGTCAGGAACATCAGCCCGACGATCAGCGCCGCCGCAATGAGTCCCCCGGCCAGAGTGCCCTGCCACGGCAGCGGCCAGCGGCGGCGCGGCGCGCCGAACAGGCGGCGTTCCACCCGCGCCTGAATGGCGGGGGGCGGCGCGACCTCGGGGATTTCCGCCGCCAGCGGGATGAAATACTCGTCCCACTCGACGACAAGCCGGCGCATGTCAGAGGAATCCCGCAGGCGAAGTTCGAACCCGCGCAGGTCATCGGCGGGCAGCAGACCAAGGACGTATTCGCCGGCAAGGGCGACATCGTCGTCGTTATGGTCCGTCGCAGCGGTCATCGCGTCAGGCAATCCCTCAGGCTCAGCAGGCTGCGACGCAGCCATGTGCGCATCGTGTTCAGCGGGACGCCGTAGCGTTCCGCCAGATCCTTGTAGCTGTCCCCGTCAAGGTAGGCGCCTCGTACGGCGCCTGCCCGGTCCGCTTCCAGTTCCTCGAGGCAGTCCATGATTCGCTGCCGTTCGGATGCGGCGATCACTTCCCCCTCGGGCGTCAGCCCCGGCGAGGCGAGGTTTGCGGCTTCCTCGATGCCCGAAGACGGCGCCTTGCGCGCCCGCAGCTTGTCGATGGCGATATTGCGCGCCATCGTGATCAGCCACGTCATCGGGGAATACCCGTTGGCGGAATACGCATCCGCCTTGTTCCAGATCCGCACGTAGACGTCTTGCAGCGCCTCGTCGGCTTCCGCCCTGTTTTTCAAGACACGAAGGCAGACACCGTAGAGTTTCGCCGAAGTCTCGGCATACAGCGTCGAGAACGCCTGCCGATCCCGCAGTTTGACCCGCGCGATCAGTTCCTCGATTTCGTCCCGTGTCGCCATCGGCGTCCGATTTCCTCCCGGCAGGAAGGCCGCCGCCGCAGGCTGCGGCGCGGGCCCTCTGCTGGCCCAAGCCTAGCGTACCCGTTCAATCGGGCAAGACCTTGCCGGGGTTCAGCAGGTTCTGAGGGTCAAGCGCGGTTTTGATGGTACGCATCACGTCGATCGCCACGGGGTTCTTCCGCCGCGCCATCGAGGGCTTCTTGTACTGCCCGATCCCGTGTTCCGCCGAGAACGACCCGCCAAGAGACAGCACCACGTCCTCGACCCGTTCGACCAGCGCGTCTTGCAGCGCCGGGTCCTTGCTAGAGGGGTAGGCGGTGTAATGAACGTTGCCATCGCCAAGATGCGAGACGCAGATCCATTCGGCATCGGCGTCCAGTTCGGCCAGCACCTGTTCCATCCGGTCAAGGAACACGTGCACCTTGTCCAGCGGCAGCGCGACGTCGCAGTTCACAAGCGGCAGGCGGCCCGTGGTGACCTGCGCGGCTTCCTCCCGGCGCTGCCACATCTCGCGGCGCTGCGCTTCGTTGCGAGCAACGACCGCGTCCAGCACGGCGCCCTCTTCCAACAGTTCCGCCAAAACCTCTTCGAGGTAGTCGACGATCGGGACCGAACCGACGTCGCCCGGCGTCGCATCGCGCGGCGCAAGCGCGCCGACCTCGACCATCACGTTGATGTCATGCGGGGCGTCGAAGGGTTCGCGCTGGTCCGGGAAGCAGGCGAGGTGCCCTTCGATATAGCTGCGCGGCATGTATTCGAACGCCTCGACCGCGCCGCCGGTGGCGATCTGCAGGCGGTTCAGCAGCTTCAGCGCGTCCGGCAGCGAAGGCGTCGCGACCATGGCGGTCGCATAGGCGGCGGGCTTGGGCGACAGCTTCATCACGGCGGCGGTGATGATTCCCAGCGTGCCCTCGGCCCCGATGAACAGGTCCTTCAGGTCGTAGCCAGAGTTGTCCTTGTGCAGCTCGCTCATCAGGTCCATCACGCGGCCGTCCGCCAGCACGACTTCCAGCCCAAGGCACAGCCCGCGCGTCGAGCCGTAGCGCACCACGTTCGACCCGCCCGCGTTCGTCGACAGCACGCCGCCGATCATCGCCGAGCCTTTCGCGCCGAACGTCAGCGGGAACACAAGGTTCTTTTCCTCGCACGCGTCGTGCAACTGGCTCAGGATCACGCCCGCCTCGACGATGGCGGTGCGCGCTTCGGGCCGTATTTCGCGGATCTTGTTCATCCGCTCGACCGACAGCAGGATCTGCCCGTTCGCCTGTGCGCCGCCGGTCAGGCCGGTGCGGCCGCTTGCGGGGACCACGGGCGTGCCCGCTTCGCCTGCCAGCTTCACGATGGCCGAGACTTCGGCGGTGTTTGCGGGGCGCACCACGGCCAGCGGGTCGGACGGGAACTTCTTGGTCCAGTCGTCGCGATACGGGGCGGTTTCCGCGCCGGTCAGCACCTGCGTGTCGCCCACGATGTCCTTGAGCCGTGCGATAAGATCCATGCGTCCCTCCCATGATGCGCGGATGAACCTTCACATGACGTTTTTCGCCCTGACCGGCAAGGGCTTGGCCGCTAGGGTCGCGCCCGGAGGTACTGCCATGTCCAACGATCCGTTGCTTCAGCCCTACCGCCTGAAGCACCTCACGCTGAAGAACCGCATCATGTCGACAGCGCACGAGCCGGCCTATTCCGAGAACGGGATGCCGACCGAGCGTTATCGCCTTTACCATCAGGAAAAGGCCAAGGGCGGCTGTGCGCTGACGATGACGGCGGGCTCCGCCGTGGTGTCGCGCGACAGCCCCGAGGCCTTCGGCAACCTGCTGGCGTGGAAGGACGAGATCGTTCCGTGGCTGTCCGAATTGGCGGACGCCTGCCACGAGGAAGGCTGCGCGGTGATGATCCAGCTGACCCACCTTGGCTGGCGGACCGGGTGGAACAAGGGCGACTGGCTGCCGGTCGTTGCGCCGTCGGCGCTGCGCGAACCGGCGCACCGGGCCTTTCCGAAGGCGATGGAGGACTGGGACATCGAGCGGATCGTGGCAGACTATGCCACCGCCGCGCAGCGGATGCAGGCGGCTGGCCTCGATGGGATCGAGTTCGAAAGCTACGGCCACCTGATCGACGCCTTCTGGTCGCCCTATCAGAACCGACGCGACGACGACTATGGCGGGTCGCTGGACAACCGGCTGCGGTTCATGTGGCAGGTCATCGACGGCGTGCGAGATGCGGTGGGTCCGGATTTCATCGTCGGCTTGCGGATGGTCGCCGACGAACAGTTCGACAAGGGCGTCACGCGCGAGGAAGGTGTCGAAATCGCGCGCCGCGTCGCCGACAGCGGCAAGTTCGACTTCATCAACCTGATCCGTGGCCGCATCGCCACCGATGCCGAACTGACGAACGTGATACCGGTACAGGGCATGGCCAGCGCGCCGCACCTTGATTTCGCTGGCGAGGTGCGCGCTGCAACGGATTTCCCGATGTTCCACGCCTCGAAGATCTCGGACGTGGCGACGGCGCGGCACGCGGTGGCATCGGGCAAGCTGGACATGGTGGGCATGACCCGCGCCCACATCGCCGACCCGCACATCGCGCGGAAGGTGGCGGCGGGGCACGAGGATCGCATCCGGCCCTGTGTCGGCGCGACCTATTGCCTTGACCGGATCTACGAAGGCGGCGGCGCGCTGTGCATCCACAACGCCGCAACCGGGCGCGAGGCCGATCTGCCGCATGATATCCCGAAGGCGGAAACGCCGAAGCGCGTGGTTGTCGTGGGTGCCGGACCAACGGGGCTCGAGGCCGCGCGGGTGGCCGCCGAGCGGGGGCACGAGGTCGTCGTGTTCGAAGCCTCTGACCGCGCGGGCGGGCAGGTGAACCTGCTGGCCGCCAATCCGCGCCGCCGCGAGATGATCGGGATCGTCGACTGGCGGCTCGAGGAACTCGACCGACTAGGTGTCGAGATCCGCTATAACCTGTATGCCGAGCCCGAGGATGTGCTGGGCCAGCGGCCCGACGTGGTGATCGTCGCCACCGGCGGGTTGCCGCAGCCGCCCGAGATGCAGGGCGATGCGCTGACCGTCTCAAGCTGGGACGTTCTGTCAGGCGAAGCCAAGCCGGCGGGCCGGGTACTTGTCTACGACGACAACGGCGGCCATCCCGGCATGAGCGCGGCCGAGATCATTGCCGCCACCGGCGCCACGGTCGAGATCGTTAGCCCCGAGCGCCAGTTCGCCCCCGAGATCGGCGGCATGAACCACGCGCCGTACATGGCGGCGTTTCAGAAGACCGGCGTGCGGGTCACGATCAACACCCGCGTTACGGCGCTTCGGCGCGAGGGCAACGAACTGGTGGCGGTTCTGGGGTCGGACTACGCGCCCGGCTACACAGAGGAGCGGCGCGTCGATCAGGTGGTGGTCGAGCACGGCACCGAGGCGCTGGACGAGTTGTATTTCGCGCTGAAACCGATGTCGCGGAACCTTGGCGCGGTGGACTACGATGCGCTTGCGACCGGCAAGGGAGAGCTTCTGCCCGAGCGGAATGCCGACGGAGCGTTCCTGCTGTACCGCATCGGCGACGCGGTGGCGTCGCGCAACATCCACGCCGGGATCTACGACGCCGTGCGCTACGGGATCAGGTGGTAGTCGTTTATCGCGATCCTCGATAACGGGCGCCTGAGCCGAAAGAAAAAGCCGCGCGTTTCCCCACGCGCGGCTTTTTCCGTGCAGGCATTTGCCGCCGTCAAACCGCGTGGCTGTGACCCGAAGCCGGGGCCGCATAGGCGTCGAAGTGCCGTGCGATCATCCGCGCCAGCGGGCGGCCCTGCGGCAGGATCTCGACCAGACCGTCCTCGACCGTCAGCATGTCGGGGAACGCCTCTGCCAGTCCGTCGGTCAGCTTCCGCGCTTTCGCCGCATCCACGCCGGTTTCGTCCGCCGCCTGATCCACGTCGGCGCGGAAGTCGCACAGCAGCATCTCGATGATACGGCCCCGCAGAAGGTCTTCGCTTGTGAAGGCGTGGCCGCGCGTGGTCGCCAGCGCGCCGTCGCGCACGCGGCGCTGATAGCCCGAGGTCGACGGGTCGTTCTGCGCATAGCCCTGCGGGTAGCGTGAAATGGACGAGGCGCCGACCCCGATCAGCGTGGTCGAGCTGTCTTCGGTGTACCCTTGGAAATTGCGCCGCATCGAGCCCTCGCGCCACGCGACCTCCAGCCCGTCGCCGGGGCGGGCGAAGTGGTCGATGCCGATTTCCTCGAACCCGTCCCACAGGAACAGCCGCCGGGCGGTGTTGAACAGGGCAAGACGCTCTTCCGGTGCGGGCAGCGCGTCGGTTGGGATCAGGCCCTGCCGCTTCGCCATCCACGGCACATGCGCGTAGCCGAACAGGGCTACGCGGTCGGGGTTCAGCGACAGCAGTTTCTGCACAGAATCCGCGATCTTCGCCTCGGTCTGATAGGGTAGACCGTAAAGAATGTCGGCGTTCAGACTGTTGATGCCGCGCGCCCGCAGGCCGTCGACCGCATCGCGCGTGACGTCATAGCTTTGCGGACGTCCGATCGTTTCCTGAATCTGTGCGTCGAAGTCCTGAATGCCCAGCGAAGCGCGGTTCATCCCGGCCTCGGCCAGTGCGTCAAGGCGGGCTTCGTCGATCTCGTTCGGGTCGATCTCGACCGAGAACTGCGCCCCTTCCGCAAGCGGCGTGACGTCGAAGATCGCACGGGCAAGATCAAGGATCATGTCCCCCGACAGCAAGGTCGGCGTTCCGCCGCCCCAGTGCAGGTGTTCCAGCGTCACGCCCTCGGGCAAGGCGCGCCCGATGGTCGCAAGCTCGGTCTTCAGTGTCTCGATGTAGGCCGCGACCGGCGACAGCGTCGAGGTGCCCTGTGTTCTGCAAGCGCAGAACCAGCACAGGCGACGGCAAAACGGCACGTGAACGTACAAGGATACGCGACCGCCTGCAGGAACCGCCCGCAGCCACGACTGGGTTTCGTCGGCTCCGACAGCGTCGGAGAACTGCGGGGCGGTGGGGTAGCTTGTGTAGCGCGGAACGCGCGCGTCAAAGAGACCCAACCGCTTGAGTTGCGTTAACTGTTCCATGAGCGTAGCATTTCACGGCGCGATGGGGGCCACTTTGATCCGGATCAAGTGGCAGAAGAAAGACAGTCATGACCGAGTTGTTCCTGGAAGAACGGAATTGCGATACCTGCCCGATCCGACATCGGGCGGTGTGTTCCAAATGCGAGGCGGACGAACTCGAGCTTCTGGACAGTATCAAATACTACAGAACCTATGATGCCGGTCAGCCGGTGGTCTGGGCGGGCGACGAGATGGACTTTGTCGCTTCGGTCGTCAGCGGGATCGCGACGCTTAGCCAGACGATGGAAGACGGGCGCACGCAGATGGTCGGCCTGTTGTTGCCGTCCGATTTCCTCGGACGACCGGGCCGCGCCATCGCACCCTATGACGTGACCTCGAACAGCGACCTCACGCTGTGCTGCTTCCGCCGGAAACCGTTCGAGAAACTTCTGCAAGACACGCCGTCCATCGCCCAGCGCCTGCTAGAGATGACGCTGGACGAACTGGACGCCGCGCGCCAATGGATGCTGATCCTTGGCCGCAAGACCGCGCGCGAGAAGATCGCGAGCCTGCTGATCATCATCGCCCAGCGCGAAGCGTCGCTGCGCAAGCGTCGCCCGACCGACGGTTCCAGCTTTGAACTGCCGCTGACCCGCGAGGCGATGGCCGACTACCTTGGCCTGACGCTTGAAACCGTCAGCCGGCAGGTGTCGGCGCTGAAACGGGACGGGATCATCGAGCTGGAAGGAAAGCGCCTCGTAACCGTTCCCGATTTCGAGGCGCTTATGGCCGAGACCGGCGATGACTCGGATGGTGGCTTGCCGGTCTAGGCCGTTCGATGCCGCACTGTGTCAGTGCGCCATAAGAACCGGAATATCAGCGTTTTCCAGCATGTTGCGCGTTGCGCCGCCAAGAATCGCCTCGCGGAAGCGAGAGTGTCCGTAGGCGCCCATCACCACAAGGTTGGCGCCGCGGTCATCGCAGAGCCGCAGGATGATGTCCGAGATCTTCGGCATGGATTTCGCCAGCACGCTGATCTCGGTCCGGACGCCGTGGCGCACCAGAACCTGCGACAGTTCTCCGCCCGGGTCGGACCGGTCGGGCCCGTGCGCCGGCGGTTCGACGATGGCGATGCAGGTGTCGTCGGCCTGCTTCAGGAACGGCAGCGCACAGCGCACCGCCCGCAGCGATTCCGAACTTTCATTCCAGCCGATCACCACGTTCGAGAAGCTGGCGGGCAATTCGGTTCCATCGGGAATCACCAGCACCGGAACCGAGCCGTTGAACAGCGCGGCCTCTAGCACCGCTTCGGTTTCGACGTTCTTCCCCTCGCCATAGGGCTTGGGCAGCACGACGATGTCGGCCAGACGGGTGCGGTAGGCGACCAGCGGCGACATCGCGGCGATCTGAGTCGTGGACGCGCGGATTGCGAAGGGCAGACCCACCATCGCCAGTTTGGCCTCTACGGCTTTCTCCAGCGTCGCGACCTCGGCCTGCGCCTGAGCAAGGTTGTCCTGAAGCACGACGGCGCTGGCGCCGGAATAGTAGAAGCCCGGCTGCGTACGGTCGACGCCAAGGCAAAGCACATCAAGATGGGCCTCTTCGCGAGTCGCGAGCGCAATCGCCGCCTCCAGAGCCCAGCGGTCCTTTTCCAGATCGGTAACGATTGTGGCTATTGTTTTGTAGGACATGCTCCATTCCTCCGGAGATTGTTTTTTGGCTTTGCAGTCACGCAAAGCCCGATCCGTGCGGACAAATCCATATTGGCAAATTGGCCTGCCGGAGCCTTGACATGGATCAAGGAATTCCCGGCGGCGTGCGTGCAAATGCAGGATGTCGGAAAGGGACCGGCACACGGAAGATCCATGTGTCGGGATAAGGACAAAAGGGACGATTCCATGTGGAACACAGTGAAGCTGGTGGTGCTTGGACTCGTGGCGCTGTTCGCCGCGATCGCCGCCAACTACGGCCGTGACCTGTCATATCAGGTACACGCCGTGATCATCATGTTCGTCGCCGCCGGGCTGTTCATCTGGACACTGCGGCGCTTCGACGAACCGGTGGCGGTAGCCAATCCGAACGAATATCTGGACGGCCCGATCCGGGCCGGCGCAATCGCGACCGCTTTCTGGGGCGCGGTCGGCTTTCTGGCGGGCGTATTCATCGCCGCGCAGCTGGCCTTCCCGGTGCTCAACTTCGAGTGGGCGCAGGGTTATGCGAACTTCGGACGGCTGCGGCCGCTGCATACCTCGGCGGTGATTTTCGCCTTCGGGGGCAACGCGCTGCTTTGCACCTCGTTCTACGTGGTTCAGCGAACCTCGGCCGCGCGCCTGTTTGGCGGCAACCTCGCCTGGTTCGTGTTCTGGGGCTACAACCTGTTCATCGTACTTGCGGCCACCGGCTATCTGCTGGGCGGCACGCAGTCGAAGGAATACGCCGAGCCCGAGTGGTACATCGACCTGTGGCTGACGATTGTCTGGGTCGCCTATCTGGTCGTCTTCCTCGGCACGATCATGAAGCGCAAGGAACCCCACATCTACGTGGCGAACTGGTTCTACCTGTCCTTCATCGTCACCATCGCGATGCTGCACATCGTCAACAACCTCTCGATCCCGGTGTCGATCTTCGGCTCTAAGTCTGTGCAGGTGTTCGCCGGGGTGCAGGACGCGATGACCCAGTGGTGGTATGGCCACAACGCCGTGGGCTTCTTCCTGACCGCCGGCTTCCTTGGCATGATGTATTACTTCGTGCCGAAGCAGGCAGAGCGTCCGGTCTTCAGCTACAAGCTGTCGATCATCCACTTCTGGGCGCTGATCTTCCTGTACATCTGGGCCGGTCCGCACCACCTGCACTATACCGCGCTGCCCGACTGGGCCTCGACGCTGGGCATGGTGTTCTCGGTGATCCTGTGGATGCCGTCCTGGGGTGGCATGATCAACGGCCTGATGACCCTGTCGGGGGCATGGGACAAGCTGCGCACCGACCCGATCATCCGCATGATGGTCATCTCGATCGGCTTTTACGGCATGTCGACCTTCGAAGGCCCGATGATGTCGATCCGCGCGGTCAACTCGCTGTCGCACTACACCGACTGGACCATCGGTCACGTCCACTCTGGCGCGCTTGGCTGGAACGGCATGATCACCTTCGGCGCCCTGTACTTCCTGGTTCCGCGCCTGTGGAACCGCGAGAAGCTGTACAGCCTGTCGATGGTCAACTGGCACTTCTGGCTCGCGACGATCGGCATCGTTCTCTACGCCGCGTCGATGTGGGTCACCGGCATCATGGAAGGCCTGATGTGGCGTGAAGTCGATGCGCAGGGCTTCCTCGTGAACTCCTTCGCCGACACCGTGGCCGCGAAGTTCCCGATGTATGTCGTCCGTGCCCTAGGCGGGGTCATGTACCTCACCGGCGCGCTGATCATGTGCTACAACCTCTGGATGACCGTGCGGGCCCAGCCGAAAGTTTCGGATGAACCCGCCATGGTCCCGGCCGAGTAAGGAGTGCCGGAGATGGCTGATACCCAAGTCAACACGCCCGAAGCGCCGAAGCCGCGCAAGCAGGGCATCCTCGATCGCCACAAGATCCTCGAGAAAAACGCCACGCTTCTGCTGGTCTTCTCGTTCCTCGTGGTGACCATCGGCGGCATCGTCGAGATCGCACCGCTGTTCTACCTCGAGAACACCATCGAAGAGGTGGAAGGCGTGCGGCCCTACTCTCCGCTCGAACTGGAGGGGCGGAACGTCTACATCCGCGAGGGCTGCTATGTCTGCCACAGCCAGATGATCCGCCCGATGCGGGACGAGGTCGAACGGTACGGGCACTATTCGCTGGCGGCCGAGTCGATGTACGACCACCCGTTCCAGTGGGGCTCCAAGCGGACGGGGCCTGACCTTGCCCGCGTGGGTGGCCGGTACTCGGACGCGTGGCACGTCGCGCACCTTGTCGACCCGCAGTCGGTCGTGCCGGAATCGGTGATGCCGAAATACGGGTTCCTCAAGAACACCCTGATCGACGGCCGGTACATCGAGGACGTGATGGCCACCAACGCCTTCGTCGGCGTCCCGTACTCCGACGAGATGCTGGAAAACGGCCTTGCCGACTTCCGGGCGCAGGCGGATCCCGACAGCGACTATGAGGACATGCTGGAACGCTATCCGGGCGCGCAGGTGCGCAACTTCGACGGCGAGCCGGGCATCTCGGAAATGGATGCGCTGATCGCCTATCTCCAGGTTCTGGGGACGATGGTCGACTTCTCGACCTTCAACCCGGACGAAAGCCGCTAGGGGGACACGATGGACTATCACATCCTTCGCGAAATCGCGGACAGCTGGGTTCTTCTGATCCTGTTCGCGTTCTTCGTCGGCGCCGTGCTGTGGGCGTTCCGCCCCGGCAGCCGCCAGGCACATCAGGACAGCGCGAACATTCCGTTCCGCCATGAAGACAGACCGATTGCGTCCAAGGAGAACCGGCCATGAGCAAGAAACCGGCCGATCAACCGACCAAGGTCGATACCACCGGCCATTCCTGGGACGGTATCGAAGAGTACAACAACCCCTTGCCGCGCTGGTGGCTGTGGACCTTCTACGCCACCATCGTCTGGGGTGTGATCTACACGCTGCTGTATCCGGCGTGGCCGCTGGTCGAGCGCGCGACGGGGGGCATCCTTGGCTTCTCGACCCGCGGTCAGGTGGAAGAGCAGATCGCCACCTTCGAGGCGCAGAACTCTGGCCTCGAAACCGAGCTTGCGAGCGTCGATCTGACGACGCTTGCGGACAACGGCGACCTGCACAACTTCGCCATCAACAAGGGCGCGGCTGTCTTCCGCAACAACTGTTCTCAGTGTCACGGCTCAGGTGCGCAGGGGGCGGAAGGCTTCCCGAACCTGCTGGACGACGACTGGCTGTGGGGCGGTGCGATCGACGAGATCGCCTATACCGTGACCAACGGCATCCGGAACGAGGACAGCTTTGACGCGCATTGGTCCGAGATGCCCGCCTTCGGTCGGGACGAGATCCTGACGGACGCACAGATTGCCGAAGTGGTGCAATACGTGCGCCAGATCTCTGGTCAGGACCACGACGCGGGCCTCGCGGCAAGCGGCGAGGAAGTGTTCCTCGAACAGTGCGCCGCCTGTCACATGGATGACGGCACCGGCGACGTCGGGCTGGGCGCGCCCAACCTGACCGATGCGATCTGGCTGTATGGCGGAGACGTCGCGACGCTTACCGAGACCATCACCAATTCGCGTTTCGGCGTGATGCCGGCATGGTCTCAGGACTACCGCAGCGCCTTCGGCCTGTCGGAATCCGAGATCAATGCGGTCGCGGCCTACGTCCACCAGCTGGGCGGCGGTCAGTAAAAGAATTCTCCGCGGCTTCGGCTGCGGAGGAGGCGTCGGTTCCGGGATCCTGTTCGCGCGTTTCTTTCCGGACCCGACGCCGCAAATCAAAACCGGCCGTCCTTCTGGGCGGCCGGTTTCATTTTGTCTCGGTCGTGGATCGCAATGTCAAAGGCCGCGCAGTCCCGCCTCGGCGCGGCGACCGAACAGGCGGATGCCGGTCAGGCGCGGCAGACGGAACAGTGGGCGCTGGGTCTTGGGGGCAATGCCGGGCGCTTTTGCCGGGGTGCGGTTCACCTTCGGCGCGGCCAGCAGGCGCGGACGCAGTTCGCGGTCGCGGACATTGGCGAAGTGTTCGTTTTCCCAATAGGCGGAATGCCGGGTGCGGGTGGCGATCATGAAACTATCTGCAAGCGGGTTGATCATCGGTCTGGCTCCTGAATGCGCTGCGGTATGCTTGGAATATTGCGTTTTGGCGCTGTGAATGCGAATCAGGAAAAATTCCGATATGTAAGCTTGGGTTTCAGATCATGTTTCGAGAGCTTCCGCCCCTGTCCCAGTTGCGCGCCTTTGCGGCGCTTGCCGAAGCCGGGGGCATGTCGGCGGCGGGTGCGCTTCTGAATGTCAGCCATGCTGCCATCGGCCAGCAGGTCCGCGCGCTGGAAGAACGGCTTGGCGTCCAGTTGTTCGTGCGGGAGGGGCGCGGCATCGCGTTGACCGCCGAGGGCCAGCGGCTTGGCGGCGTCTTGCGGGATGCCTTCGGCACCATCGCGCGCGAGATCGACGATTTGACCGGATCGGACGCGGACCGGCCCTTGCAGATTACCACGACCCCCAGCTTCGCGGCCCGCTGGCTGATGCCCCGGCTTGGCAGCTTCCGCGCGCAACATCCCGAGATCGACCTGATGCTGAACCCGTCGGCGGACGTCATCGAACTGACGCCGGGCGGTGTGGAACTGGCCGTGCGGTTCGGCAAGGGCGACTGGAAGGGGCTGGAAAGCCAGATGTTCCTGCGCACGCCCTTCGTGATCACCGCCGCCCGCAGCCTGATCGGCGACCGTACCATCGACAGCCCCGCCGAGCTTCTGGATTTCCCTTGGCTGCAGGAGATCGGCACCGACGAGGCGAAGGAGTGGCTGACCGGGCAGGGCGTGACCGAGGGCCGCGTGCGCAACATGACCAGCCTGCCGGGAAACCTGTTGCAGGACGCGCTTCGCTCGGGCGAGGGCGTTGCGGCCACCGCTTTGGCCTTCGTCGAGCGCGAGGTGGAGAACGGCGATATCGTCGTTCTGTTTCAGGATGACGGCCGTGGACCCGGATATTTCCTCGTCACCCGCCCCGGTGTGCAGCGCCCGGCTTTGCGCGCGTTCATGCGCTGGCTGATGAAGGAAGCGCAGGCAGGGGCCTGACATATTCGCAGCCTTGCATGCGGCGTTCTGTCCTAGAGCCCTGAAAAGGTGACTTAAAGACACTTGATTCAGGTCAAGGACCGGTCCCTCGCCGCCTGCGAGAAGCGGGGACAGCCAGAATGCACCGAACGGAATCCGTTTCATGAGCAGCACAGAGCCACAAAGCCTTTACGCCGCGCGCGAGCCTGTCTTCCCGCGCCGGGTCAAGGGAAACTTCCGCCGCTTCAAATGGGTGATCATGGCGATCACGCTGGGCATCTATTATCTGACCCCGTGGATCCGCTGGGACCGTGGTCCGGAACTGCCGGATCAGGCGATTCTCGTCGACCTCGCCAATCGCCGGTTCTTCTTCTTCTGGATTGAGATCTGGCCGCACGAATTCTACTTTATCGCGGGCCTGCTGATCATGGCGGGGCTCGGGCTGTTCCTGTTCACCTCGGCGCTGGGCCGGGTGTGGTGCGGCTATACCTGTCCGCAAACCGTGTGGACCGACCTGTTCATCCTGACCGAGCGCTGGCTTGAAGGCGACCGCAACGCGCGGGTGCGCCTGTGGAAAGCGCCTTGGGACGCCCGCAAATGGCGGTTGCGGATCACAAAATGGGTGATCTGGGCCTTCATCGGTCTCGCCACCGGCGGGGCGTGGGTGTTCTATTTCACCGACGCGCCGACGCTTCTGGTCGACCTGGTGACGTTGAACGCGCATCCGATCGCCTATACGACGATGGCGATCCTGACCTTCACCACGGTCCTGTTCGGCGGCTTCGCACGCGAGCAGGTGTGCATCTACATGTGCCCCTGGCCCCGCATTCAGGCCGCGATGATGGACGAGGACACGCTGACCATCGCCTATCGCGAGTGGCGCGGCGAACCGCGCGGCAAGGGCAAGCGCCGGCGCGAGATCGCCGAGCAGGCCGAAGCCGTGACCTATGCCGCAGGCGACAAGCACGGCGGCACCTCGCCGAAGGTGCCGATGCCGGGCCTGCCGTCCGGTGTGGGCGGGCCGATCCCGACCAAGGATGGCTATGGCGATTGCATCGACTGCAACGCCTGCGTGAACGTCTGCCCCACAGGCATCGACATTCGCGACGGGCAGCAGATGGCCTGCATCACCTGCGGCCTGTGCATCGACGCCTGCAACGAGGTGATGGACAAGATCGGCAAGCCGCGCGGTCTGATCGACTATATGGCGTTGACCGACGAAACGCGCGAACGCGCGGGTCAGCCTCCGAAGCCGGTCATCAAGCACATCCTGCGCCCGCGCACGGTTCTTTACACGACGCTGTGGACGCTGGTGGGGGTCGGCCTGCTGGTCGCGCTGTTCATACGCAGCGACATCGACGTAACCGTCGCCCCGGTGCGCAACCCGCTGTTTGTCACCCTGTCCGACGGGTCGATCCGCAACGCCTATGACGTGCGGCTGTTGAACAAGCACGGCGAGGACCGGCCGTTCCGGATCTCGATCACTGGCGACCCCGCGCTGCGCGTGTCGCTGGAAGGCACTCCATACGAGACCGTCACGGTTCCGGCGGACGAAACCATGCTGCAGCGTGTATATGTCGTGGCGGCCCCCGACTCGGAAGCCGCGGACGGCGGACGCACGGACATCCGTATCTGGGTCGAAGACCTCGCGAACGGCGAACGAGCCTACAAGGACAGCACATTCCACGGGAGCGGCGAATGAGCGCGAAACCAATCACGGGCCGCAAGGTCTTTTTCATCACGGCCTCGGCCTTCGCGGTGATCATCGCGGTGAACGTGACGATGGCGGTCAAGGCGGTCGGGACATTCCCGGGGCTGGAAACCAAGAACTCGTACGTCGCCAGCCAACAGTTCGACGCCGCCCGCGCGGCGCAGGAAGCGCTGGGCTGGGACGTGGCCGCGACGGCGGACGGTGGGCAGGTCCGCATCTCGATCACCGGCCCCGACGGTGAACCCGTCGCGCCGCCGGAAATCTCGGCGATGGTCGGCCGGACGACCGTCCGCGACCATGATGTGACGCCGGACCTGACCTTCGACGGCGCCGCCCACATCGCAGATCTGGCGCTTGAGCCCGGCAAATGGGAACTGCGCGTCGCCGCCACCGCCGAGGACGGCACCGCTTTCCGTCAGCGGATCATCCTGAACGTCGAGGGCTGAATTGAGCGCGACCGTCCAGACCTCTGCCTGCCCGGCCTGCGCCGCGGCTCCCCTCGCGCAAGAGGTGGCGGGCCGCGCGCCTTCGGGTGGCGACGAGGTCATGCTGTCTCTTCCCGCGATCCACTGTGCCGCCTGCATCTCTGGCGTCGAGCGTAGCCTGTCCGCCATGCCGGGCGTCCGCCGCGCGCGGGTGAACCTGACGCTGAAGCGGGCGATGATCGACGTCGATCCCGGCACCGAACCCGCCACGCTGGCGCAGGCGCTGACGTCCGAGGGGTGGGAGGCGCACGAACTCGACGCCGCCACGCTGGCCGGCACGCAGGTCGACCGCACCGGCCGCGACCTGCTGATGCGGCTGGGCGTCGCCGGCTTCGCGATGATGAACGTCATGCTGTTGTCGGTCGCGGTCTGGTCCGGGGCCGAGGCGGCAACGCGCGACCTGTTCCACTGGATCAGCGCCACCATCGCGATCCCGACCATCGCCTTCTCGGCACAACCCTTTTTCCGCAACGCGTGGACCGCCCTGCGCGCTGCGCGTCTGAACATGGACGTCCCGATCTCGCTGGCGATCCTGCTGGCGGCGGGGATGTCCGTCTACGAAACCGCGCAATCCGGCGAGCACGCCTATTTCGACGCGGCGCTGTCGCTGACGTTCTTCCTGTTGGCGGGACGATACCTTGACTACCGCACGCGATCCGTTGCGCGCTCTGCCGCGCAGGAACTCGCCGCGCTGGAAGTGCCGCGCGCGCTGCGAGTGGCCGCGGATGGCGAGGCGATGGTGCCGATATCCGAACTGGCGGTGGGCGACATGGTGCGCGTGCTGCCCGGCGCGCGGGTGCCGGTGGACGGCATCGTGACCTCGGGCGCCAGCGAGATCGACCGCTCGCTGCTGACGGGCGAAAGCCTGCCGGTGGCGACCGGGGAAGGCGCAGAGGTGAACGCGGGCGAGGTCAACCTGACCGGCGCGCTGACGGTGCGCGTGACGGCCGCGGGCGAAGACAGCACGCTGCATCGCCTTGCCGACCTTGTCGCCGTGGCTGAAACCACGCGCAACCGCTATACCTCGCTCGCCGACCGCGCCGCGCGGATCTATGCGCCGGCGGTACACCTGCTGGCCTTCGCGGCCTTCGTCGGCTGGCTGTGGATCTCGGGCGGCGACGTCCGGCTTTCGCTGAACATCGCGGTCGCGGTGCTGATCATCACCTGTCCCTGCGCGCTGGGCCTCGCGGTGCCCGCCGTGACCACCGCCGCCAGCGGCCGCCTGTTCAAGCGCGGGCTGCTGATCAAAAGCGCCACCGCGCTGGAACGTCTGGCCGAGGTCGACACGGTTGTCTTCGACAAGACCGGCACACTGACCACCGGCGCGCCCGTGGCCGAGAACCTTGGCGACCACGCGCGCCGCGATCTGGAACTTGCGCTGGCGCTGGCCGAGGGGTCCGCGCACCCTCTGGCGCAATCGCTGGCGCTGGCTGCCCGCACGGCCGGGGTCCGGCCCGCCAATGTGACCGACCTGCGCGAAGTGCCGGGCCACGGCGTCGAGGCGGTGTGGCAAGGCCAGCGGGTCAGGCTTGGCCGCGCCGACTGGACCGGTGCCGACGCCGCCGCGCAGACCGCGACCTATCTTCAGGTTGGTGGCCGGGTGCTGACTTTCCGCTTTGCCGACCGACTGCGCGACGGCGCTGAACAAGCGGTCGCCGCGCTTCAGGCGCAGGGGATGCGCGTGCTGCTGCTGTCCGGCGACAACGCGACTGCGGTGGCGGAGCTGGCCGGACGCGTGGGCATCGAAACCTTCGAGGCCGGTGTGCTGCCGCAGGACAAGGCCGCGCGGGTCGAGGCGCTGATGGCCGATGGCCGCCGTGTCCTGATGGTCGGCGATGGGCTGAACGACACCGCGGCACTGGCCGCCGCACATGCGTCCATCTCGCCCGCCTCGGCGCTCGAGGCGACGCGGGTCGTGTCGGACATCGTGCTGCTGGGCGGTTCGCTTGCGCCTTTGGGCGACACCCTGGCCACCGCCCGTTCGGCGACGCGCCGCATCCGCGAGAATTTCGGTATCGCCGCGATCTACAACATGATCGCGATCCCGATAGCCCTGACAGGCTTCGCCACCCCGCTTGCGGCGGCGCTGGCGATGTCCGGCTCGTCGATCTGCGTGTCCCTGAACGCGCTGAGGCTGCGCTGAGATGGAAGTGCTCGTCTACCTTATCCCGATCTCGCTGATCCTTGGCGGGCTGGGCTTGGGTGCTTTCGTCTGGACGCTGAAATCGCGGCAATACGACGATCCCGACGGCGACAGCCAGCGTATCCTGTCCGATCAGTACGACGACAAGCCGAAGCAAGATTGACCCGACGCGACCTGCCGGTGTTACCATGGCCGGTATGAGGAGCTTTGCCGAAATCTACGAGATTGCCGCCGACCGAAAAGGTGGCGAAGACGTGCTGGAGTCGCTGCTGGACCGGCCGAAGTCGCCCGACGAGCTGGCGGCGATCCCCGATGACCGGTGGCTGGCGAAGTTCACGCAGATGATCTTCAACTCCGGCTTCAACTGGAAAGTGGTCGAGGCGAAGTGGCCCGGTTTCGAAGAGGCCTTCGCCGGGTTCGACGTGGGCCGCTGTTCGATGATGGACGACGACTGGTTCGACGCGCTTCTGAAGGACACCGGGATCGTGCGGCACGGCGCAAAGATCCGGTCGGTACGCGACAACGCGGTGATGCTGCGCGACCTTGCGGACCACCACGGCAGCGCGGGCCGGTGCTTTGCCGAATGGCCGCGCGAGAATTATGCAGGGCTTCTGGAACTGCTGAAGAAGCGGGGCAACCGGCTGGGCGGCAATACGGGGGCCTATGCGCTGCGGTTCATGGGCGTCGACAGCTTCATCCCCTCGCAAGACGTCGTCGCCCGGCTGGTGGCCGAGGGAGTCATCGACAAGCCGCCGACGTCGAAGACCGCGATGGCGCGGGTTCAAAGCGCGTTCAACGACTGGGCCGCAGAGTCCGGCCGCAGCTTTACCGAGATCAGCCGCGTTCTGGCGATGAGCGTCTAGGCGGCGCAGGCGCTGTAGGGTGCGGCGGCGGCGATCCACCAATCCGGGTGCAGGTCGGCAAGGACCGACGCGGCGGCTTCTGCCTCTGTCAGTGTTTCGTACAACGCGAAACAGGTCGCTCCGGATCCCGACATGCGCGCCAGCAGGCACCCGTCCGTCGCGCCCAGACGGGACAGCATGACGCCGATGGCGGGCGCGATCCCGCGCGCCGGGCCTTCCATGTCGTTGCGTTGCTCGCCCAGCCAGCGCGCGAAGGCACGGGCGTCAGGCCAGTTCGGCAAGTCCGCGGGCATCGGGGCGTTGTCGCGGCTGGACAGCGCGGCGAATACCGCTCCGGTCGGGACCGAAACGCCGGGGTTCGCCAGCACCATTCCAAAGGGCGGCAGTGGCGGCAGCGGCTCGACACGCTCGCCGATTCCGGACATGCGCGCCGGCTCGGCGGCCAGACAGACCGGCACGTCCGCGCCCAGCGACAGGCCCCGGTCGGCGGGAAGGGGGGCGCCGCTGATCTCTGCCAGCAGACGCAGCGCCGCCGCCGCGTCGGACGAGCCGCCCCCGATCCCCGCTGCGGCGGGAAGATGCTTTTGCAGGTGAAAACCGATATCGTTGAAGCCCATCGTCTGCGCGGCGCGCAGAACAAGGTTGCTGTCGTCAACCGGGACGCCCTTGGCCATCGGTCCGGACACGCGCAGCGACGGTCGGCCTGACGGAAACACTTCCAGAAGGTCGCCGATGTCCGCGAAGACGACCAGCGAGTCGAGCAGGTGATACCCGTCGTCCCGCCGGCCGGTGACGTGAAGTGTCAGGTTGACCTTTGCCGGGGCAAACCCCGCGTCAGCCATCCGATTGGGTCATGCGGATCGGCTCTTCGCCTTCTTCCGTCAGGACCGCGTCCAGCCCGACCTCCAGCTTGCGCCGGATACGCTCGGCTTCTTCCTCTTCGGGGTCGAAGGACAGCGCGCGCTTCCACTGGAATTCGGCTTCCGTGACGCGACCCACGGCCCAGTAGGCATCGCCGAGGTGGTCGTTGATCACCGGATCCACCGCCATCAGTTCTGCCGCGCGTTCAAGGTTCACGACGGCCTCGTCATAGCGGCCCAGCTGGAACTGCACCCAGCCCAGCGAGTCGATGATGTAGCCCGAGTTCGGAGCGGCGGCGACGGCCTCTTCGATCATCTTCAGCGCTTCGTCGTAGTTCTGGCCCATCTCGACGAAGGAATAGCCGAGATAGTTCAGCACCTGCGGCTGGCCGGGGTTCAGTTCCAGCGCCTTGCGGAAATCGGCCTCTGCCGCTTCCCACCGCTTTTCACGTTCATGCGTGATCCCGCGGGCGAAATACAGGATCCACTGACCGATCTGCGGCTCGTCGAACAGTTCGAGGGCGGCATCATAGGCCTTGGTGGCCTCGTCATAGCGTTCCAGCCCGCGCAGCGTATCGCCAAGGGTGACGAAGACCGCCGGATTGTCAGGCTCGGACCGGGTCAACTGTTCCATCACCTCGACCGCGGCCTCGGTCTTGCCGGACTTGCGCAGCGCTTCGGCGCGGCCAAGTTCCGCGGCGGCGAATGCCGGATGGTTGCGCGGGATGCTGTTGTAGGCTTCGGTCGCCAGTTCATAGCGCTCGAGGCTTTCCAGCAGACCGGCCGACAGCAGGATCGCGTCGACATGGCCGGGGCGCAGGTATTCCGCGATGCGGCTGTAAAGCAGGGTGTAGCTGTCCGCGGTCTCGCCCGACAGCGCGCCGGCGACGACAAGGAACACCTCTGCGGCGCCGTCCTTGGCGTTGCGGACGGAATCGAACGGCAGCACTTCGCCGTCCTCAAGGTCAGCCAGAATGCCTTCCAGTTCGGCGTCGAGGCTTTCGCCGAATGCCTGTTGCAGCAGTTCGATGGCGTCCGCGTTGCGTTCCAGCTGGCTCAGTACCTCGGCGTAGGCGATGATGCCGCGGCGCGTCAGGTTCAGCGGGCCCGCGGTCTCTCCCGACAGGATTTCCTCGGCACCCTCGAAGTCGCCCACCGTCGCAAGCGCCATGGCCTTGTGGTACAGGCCAAACAGTTCCATCCCGTCGTTCTGCGCGAGTTCGTCGAAGGTCGCGATGGCTTCGGACATGCGGCCGGCGCCGATCTGTGACCAAGCGCGGATCAGCGGATCCATTGCCTCGCCAATCGACAGACCGCCTTCCATGTCGTCGATGACGGTGTCGAAGCTTTCGGATTTCAGTTCCTCGGCCAGCAGCGCCATGTTGGCGATCTGGCTGCTGACGCCCAGCGAGCTTAGCCGGCGGGCCACGGCGGCCGCCTTGTCGACGTCACCCAGAGCGATGTAGGACATCGCGGCGCTTTCCAGCAGCGCGGGGTTCGACGGGTCTTTCATGATCGCCTGCCCGTAGTAGTCGGCGGCGGCACGGAAATCGCTGAAGATCGACGCGTGGCGGGCGGCCAGATAGGGCCCGGCCACGCCCTGCGCGGCGGCCGGCGCCGGTGCGCTCAGCCCAAGGCCGGCAAGGGCGAAGGCGATCACTTTCACGGAAAAACGGTCGGACACGGTCAAGCCTCTTTCTACCAGTCGGCGAAGACTAGACCCGGAGGGGTTACGACGCAATGAGCGGCGCCGCGACGGCAGGCCGCCACACGGGAGTGTTACCCTGCGGAACCAGCATTTGAAGGGAAATGCGCAGGTTTCCGCCCGGAAATGCCCGGAAACGCGGCGAACGGCCCGCGAAACGGTTCTTCGCCGCGCCGGTCATCCGGTCACATGTTGGGATAGTTCGGCCCGTCCCCGCCCTGCGGCGTGGTCCAGTTGATGTTCTGGCTGGGATCCTTGATGTCGCAGGTCTTGCAGTGGACGCAGTTCTGGAAGTTGATCACGAACTCGGGCTTGCCGTCCTTCTCGACCACCTCGTAGACGCCTGCGGGGCAATAGCGCTGCGCCGGCTCGTCGAACTCGGGCAGGTTGACCTTGATCGGCACCTCCGGGTCTTTGAGCCGCAGGTGGCAGGGCTGGCTTTCCTCGTGGTTGGTCATCGAGAAGCTGACCGAGGTCAGGCGGTCGAAGCTGATGGTTCCATCCGGCTTGGGATAGTCGATCGGCTTGAAGCTCGACGCTTTGCCGGTCGCGGCGGCGTCGGTCTTGCCGTGCTTCAGCGTGCCGAACAGGGACAGGCCGAACAGGTTGTTCGTCCACATATCGAACCCGCCCAGCGCCAGCGAGGCGGTCAGACCGAACTTCGACCACATCGGTTTCACGTTGCGGACCCGCTTCAGGTCCTTGCCGACCGGGCCTTCTTTCAGCTCGGTGGCGTAGCTGTCCAGCACGTCCCCCTCGCGGCCAGCCTTCAGCGCCTCATAGGCGGCTTCGGCGGCGGCCTTGCCCGACAGCATCGCGTTGTGATTGCCCTTGATGCGCGGCACGTTCACCAGCCCGACCGAGCAGCCCAGCAGCGCGCCGCCGGGGAACACCGGACGGGGCATCGCCTGATAGCCGCCCTCGGTGATGGCGCGGGCGCCATAGGCGACGCGCTTGCCGCCTTCCAGCAGGTCCGCGATCACCGGATGGTGCTTCATCCGCTGGAATTCCTGATAGGGGCGCAGGTACGGGTTCTTGTAGTTCAGGTGAACCACGAACCCGAGGAACAGCTGGTTGTTCTCGGCGTGATAGGCGAAGGACCCGCCGCCCGCGTTCGACCCAAGCGGCCAGCCCATCGTATGGGTGACCGTGCCCTCGCGGTGCTTCTCGGGGTCGATGTCCCAGATTTCCTTGATACCGATGCCGTATTTCTGGGGGCCGCTTTCCTTGGACAGGTCGTACTTGGCGATCAGCTCTTTCGCGAGCGATCCGCGCACGCCCTCGGCGATGAACACGTACTTGCCGTGCAGTTCCATCCCCGGCTCTGTGTTCGGGCCATAGCTGCCATCGGGCTCCAGCCCGAAGACGCCGGCCACGACACCCTTCACGCGGTCGCCGTCATAGACCAGTTCCGAGCACGCCATGCCCGGGAAGATCTCGACGCCCAGTTCCTCGGCCTGTTCGGCCATCCAGCGGCAGACGTTGCCCATCGAGACGATGTAGTTGCCGTGGTTGTTCATCAGCGGCGGCATCGGCCAGTTCGGCACCCGCATGTGACCGCCTTCGCCCAGAAGGTAGAAGTTGTCCTTCGTCACCTTCGTCTTGATGGGCGCGCCCTTTTCCTTCCAGTCCGGGATCAGCGCGTCGATGCCCGACGGGTCCAGAACGGCGCCGGACAGGATGTGGGCGCCGACTTCGGACCCTTTCTCAAGGACAACGACGCTCAGGTCGGGATCGAGCTGTTTCAGGCGGATGGCGGCGGACAGGCCGGCGGGGCCTGCGCCCACGATGACCACGTCATATTCCATCGACTCGCGTTCGATCTCCGCCATGCCTTGCGTCTCCCTGTCCTGCTGTCCGCGTGGTGCGCTGAGTTGAAACACAGGTAAAGTCAGGCGCGGCGGGGGTCAATCGGGACACGGCGTAGCAGGGCGCTTGACCTCAAGCGGACTTGAGGAACTACAACTCGATTCGGACCCGAAAAGCAGAGAGGAGATTTTCGTGACCCGTTCCGTACTCGAGCACACCAATTTCACCGTCGCCGATCCCGATGCCACCGCCGCCTGGCTGTGCGATGTGTTCGGCTGGAAGATCCGCTGGCAGGGCGACGCGATCCATGGCGGCCGGTCGATCCACGTCGGCACTGACGACAGCTATCTGGCGATCTACAATCCCGGCGGCGCGCGTCCCGCGACCGACGACAACTATCACACCATCGGCGGCCTAAACCATGTGGGCATCGTGGTCGACGACCTCGACAAGACCGAGGCCAGGGTCAAGGCGCAGGGGTTTGAAACCCACAGCCACGCCGACTATGAGCCCGGACGCCGCTTCTATTTCCACGACGGTGACGGCATCGAGTTCGAGGTCGTCAGCTACGCATGACACCTGCCGGCGGTCTGTTGCGTCCGCCCGGCGGCGCCGCGCCTGTCCGGGTGCGGCGCTTGACTTTCGCGGCCCATGCTATGAGGTAGTGCGCCAAGGCAAATCCAATCCCCAATCTCAATCTGGCCGCCGGACGCATGGAAAAGATACCGCTGACCCGCGCGGGTTACACCGCGCTGAACGACGAACTGAAGACGCTGAAGTCGATCGAACGGCCCGCCGTGATCCGGGCGATTGCCGAGGCGCGCGAGCATGGCGATCTGTCGGAGAACGCCGAGTATCACGCTGCCCGCGAAAAGCAGGGCTTCATCGAGACGCGGATCAAGGAACTCGAAGCGATCATCGGCCGCGCCGACGTGTTCGACCCGGAAAAGCTGTCGGGCACCATCAAGTTCGGTGCGACGATCAAGCTGGTCGACGAGGACACCGACGAAGAGAAGGTGTATCAGATCGTCGGCGAGCCCGAGGCGGACATCGCCGCTGGCAAGCTGAACATCGCCTCGCCGCTGGCGCGCGCGCTGATCGGCAAGGACGAAGGCGACAGCGTCGAGGTTCGCACCCCCGGCGGCGAGAAGAGCTACGAGGTTCTCTCGATCGAGTACAAGTAGGCTGCGGCCTCTTCTGGAAGCGTTGACACCGGCATGGCCGATACCGACACGAAGACCAGGCGACCGGCGGTGCCGCGGCAAGACACGCCTTACCGGATAACGGCGGCCGAGATCATCGCCATCGTCCTGTCGGTCATGTGGATCGCCAGCGTCGGCCTGTTCTTCCTGTTCACCAGCGGCGACCGTCCGTCCGTCGACTCCGGCAACTTCGTGATGACGCTGATTGCGATCTTCATGCCGGTCGCGGTTATCTGGGTCGCCGCTGCGACCGCCCGCGCCAGCCGCGTCATGCGCGAGGAGAGCGCGCGGTTGAACGCCACCATCGACGCCATGCGCAACACCTACATGCAGCAGCAGTACCCCGGCGGGCTTCCGCGCCCGACGGTCGAGGACAAGCTGGACGAGATCGCCCGCGCTGCCCGCAAGACGGAAACCGCGCTGGCGACCTTCACCTCGATCCGCGAGCCGGTCGAGATCCACACCCGCCACCTGCCGCCACCCGCATCGGCTTCCGCCGCCGCGACGGACGACCAGCCGGCGCTTGCGCTGGGGACTTCGGCGGAAGATATCGCCGAGCCGGTCTCGACTCCCGATTTCCTGCGGGCGCTCAACTTCCCGGAAAACGGCGAGGACAAGGAAGGCTTCCGCGCGCTGCGCCGTGCGCTGCACGACCGGCAGATCGCTCAGCTGATCACGTCGGCGCAGGATGTGCTGACGCTGCTTGCCGAGGAAGGCATCTATATGGACGATCTGGTGCCGGACCGGGCGCGCCCCGAGATCTGGCGCCGCTTCGCCCAGGGCGAGCGGGGCAGGGCGGTGGCCGGACTTGGTGGCGTGCGTGACCGGTCCTCGCTGGCGCTGACGGCGGGGCGGATGCGGCAGGACCCCACATTCCGCAGCGCCGCGCACCAGTTCCTTCGTCGCTTCGACAAGATGCTTGCCGATTTCGAGCCCCGCGCCAACGATAGCGAGATTGCCCAGCTGTCGAACACGCGCACCGCGCGCGCGTTCATGCTGCTTGGCCGTGTAACCGGCGTCTTCGCGTGACATCGCAGGTCCGGTCCGCCTATTGGCGCGGGTTCCGCGCTGGCGTGCCCTTCCTTGTGGTGCTGATCCCATTCGCGATGGTTTTCGGCGTCGTCGCGACCGAAGCGGGCCTGTCTGTGGCCGAGGTGCTGGGATTCTCGGCGCTGGTCATCGCGGGGGCGGCGCAGATCACCGCTTTGCAGCTGATGCAGGACAACGCGCCCGTGCTGATGGTGCTGGTCGCCGCGCTGGCGGTGAACCTGCGGATGGCGATGTATTCCGCCGCGCTGGTGCCGCACCTCGGCGCCGCGCCCCTGTGGCAGCGCGCGGTCATCGCCTACTTCAACGTCGACCAGACCTTCGCGCTGGCGCAGGCCGAGTACGAAAAGCGGCCCGCGATGACGGTGCCGGAACGCGTGGCGTTCTTCCTTGGCGTCGCGACGCCCGTCTGTCCGCCGTGGTATCTGTTCACGTGGATCGGCGCGGTTGTCGGCGCGCGTATCCCGCCCGAGTTGGCGCTGGATTTCGCTGTTCCGATCACCTTCCTCGCGATCATCGCGCCGGCGCTGCGCACGCTGGCTCATGTGGCGGCGGCGCTGACCTCTATCGTCATGGCTTTGTTGCTGGTCTGGATGCCGTCCGGCGTGGGCGTGCTTCTGGCGGCATTGGCGGCGATGGTCGTCGGCGCAAGGGTCGAACTTTGGCTGGAGGCGCGCAAGGCATGACCTACTCGTCCGCCGCGATCTGGGCGATTATCGTTCTTCTGGGCATCGGAACTTTCCTGATCCGCTTCTCGTTCCTTGGGCTGATCGGGGACCGCAAGCTTCCGGCTTGGGTGCTGCGCCACCTGCGCTATACGCCGGTCGCCGTTCTGCCGGGCCTGTGCGCCCCACTGGTGATCTGGCCAGAGGCGACCGGCGGCCAGCCCGACGCCGCCCGCATGACGGCGGCTGCGGCGACGTTGCTGGCGGGCTATTTCACCAAGAACTTCATGGCCGCCGCCGGATCGGGGGCGGTGGTTCTGGTCGTGATGCTGTACTTCTTCGGCTGAGGAAAAGCGGCGGCGCTTACAGCACCGCGGGGGCCTTGATGAAATCGTTGTTCGCGGGCGAGTCGTCGCGGAACACCGATTTCTTCACGCCAGGGATATTGTCGAAGGCGTTCATCACGGCAATCGGGCTGAAGGTCTGCGGCACATGCTGGAAGCCGGGCAGGTCATTCAGGATGGACGAGGTTGCCTGCGCGCACATCGCCTTGGGCACCGCGCCGTAAGACTGGATCCGCTGAAGCGCGGCCTCTGCCACCTCGGGAGACACCACGACATCCTGCCGCACCACGTGCCACGTCACCCGAGCGTGGTAGTCGTTGTAGAACTGCACCGCCTTGTCGCTCATGCCGAACACGACATCGTTGCGTTCCGGCAGGGCGGGGTGCTGGAAGGTCCCGGCGGGGTCGAAGATGGCGCGGTGCGACCCGTTGACCATGATCGCGGAATGCCCGCCGGATCCGTTCTGGTTGGAAATGACGGTGAACAGCGTGATGGTCGGGGGCCCGTCGTGCCGGTACAGCGAACGCTGCACCGCGTCGTCGGGCGCCCAGGTCGGTTCTGCGCCACAGGCGGCCAGAAACAGCGGCATCAGCAAAACAAGGGCTATCCGCCGCATCGCGCGTCTCCCGTCAGGTTCGGACTTAGCCGTTGATCATCGCCAGAAGCACAAGGAAGACCAGGATGCAGACAGCACCCCAACCCACGGCCTTGATGAACCCGTGGAAGGTCTTTTCCTGCTCGGTGATGTCCATTTCGCCCGGCTTGTAGTCGCCCATATCGCAAGTTCCCGATCGAGTTGTGTCTTTGTCGAACCGGGGTTTAGACGATTCCGCCCCCCCTGTCACGTGGCGCTGCGCCGCAGATCAGACCTGATCCGGCGTGGCCTCGTCGGCAGCGGACGCGTCTTCTTCGAGATCGGCGGCAAGCCGGAACCCGATACGCCTTGGCGCGTCCTCGGCAGTGCGTTTCGGCACCGCGCGCAGCAGCACGTTCAACTGGCTGACGTGTTGGATCAGCTGGTTCCGCCCACCGGCCGGGTCCGTGCCGTAAAAGGTAACGATATCGGGGTCATAGTACCCGATCCCCTCGATCCGGATCACCCCGGCTTCGGCCCCGGTGAAGCCCATCGCGACCTCGTGCTGGTTGTCGAGCTGTTTCTCGAAATTGCGGATGTAGAGGATAAGCCGCTCATAGGCCCAACGGGCCGGGCTTTTCGCCGAAAGTGGCCTTTCCGCCACGACCTCGGGGATCTCAAGCGCGCAGTTCCGCGCCTCTTCCTCGGGGTCGGCATGCACGGAATGCGCGCGCGGAATGGCGTCGTTCTCGTGCGCTTCGGCGGTGGTCCTGATCTCGTCAGTGGTCCGTTCGTTGGTCATGGCCGGACCCTATCCGCTGCCACAGCCATGCACCATCCCCGCGCCGCTGACGCGAGACCTTTCCAAGGAACAGCAGGTGGTTCAGGTGCGCCACCGCCTCGACAAGGGCAAGGCCATAGTTCCCCTCGTTGATGGTCGAGCGGAACAGAACCGAGAAGCAATCCGCAGCGGTCTTCGGCGTATCCAGAGAATCCAGCAGCCGGGCCAGCGCCTCGTGATGGTTGTCCAGCAGTTGCACCATGCGGGTCGGCAAGCCGGTGTAGGGCAGCTTGTGCCCCGGCAGCACAAGCTGTTCGTCCACAGCGAAGGGCGCAAGGCGCAGGCAGCTGTCCAGCCATTCGCCCACGGGGTCAGCGTTCGGTTCGGTCGCATAGACGCCGAGGTTGGGCGAGATCGACGCCAGCAACTGATCGCCGCCAAGGACAAGCTCGCCATCCCGGCTCCAGAGCGTTGCATGCTCGGGCGCGTGCCCGTCACCCATCCGCACGTCCCAGTCGCGCCCGGCCAGATGCAGCACGTCGCCCTCGCGCAGGCGTGTGAAGCCCAGTGGCAGCGGCTCGACCACGTCGGCAAAGTTGAACGGGCGTTCGTCCTTCGCCTTCTCCAGCAGGTCCGCAGCCATGCCGGCGGCGCGCCAGAACTCTAGCTGCTCGGTCGCGGGCCGGTGCTGTTCGTCGAGAACCAGCATCCGCGCAAGAAGCCATGCGGTGCGGGGGATGATCAGCTCGGCCCCGAGTTCCGACTGGAACCAGCCGGCAAGCCCCACGTGGTCGGGGTGGTGATGCGTCACCAGAAGCCGCTTGACCGGTCGCGCCGACAGCGGCCCTTCAAGGGCCTCGCGCCAGTACCGCTTGGTCCGGTCGTCGGACACGCCGGTGTCCACGATGGTCCAGCCATCGTCATCCGCCAATGCGTAGCAATTCACATGGTCCAGCTTCATCGGCAGCGGCATGCGCAGCCACAGCACCCCCTTGGCCATCTCGACGGCCTCGCCGGGTTCCGGCGCCGTCTCGTGCGGGAAGCGAAGGGGGGCGGAGCCGTCCATCAGACTGCCAGCGCCTCGGTCGTCACGTCGTACAGCCCGGTCGAGCCCTGCCGGACATGGGCGCACAGCCCTTTGTGTTCAGGCAGCAGCCGCCGGATGTGGAAGGCGGCCAGCGGGGTGTGATCGCCCGCGCCGTCCTCGGCGAACGCCGCACGCAGCAGGTAATGCGCGCCCAGCACCCGCGCCCACGCCTTTAGGAACGGCACCGCGACGGCGAAGCGTTCGGACATCTCTTGCCCGGCCAGCCACTCGGTCGTTTCGCGAAGGTTTTCGGCGGCGTCCCAGACCTCTTGTGCAAGGTCGGCCATCACGCCGCGGGATTCCTCGGCGCAGGACTGGATTTCGTCCAGCAGGCGGTAGGCGCACTCGCCGCCATCCATCATCTTGCGGCCGACAAGGTCCATCGCCTGAATGCCGTTGGTGCCCTCGTAGATCGCGGTGACGCGGACGTCGCGATAGTACTGTGCCGCGCCGGTCTCTTCGATGTAGCCCATGCCGCCGTGAACCTGCACGCCAAGCTCGGCGACGGTAACGCCGGTGTCGGTGCCATAGGCCTTGGTGATCGGGGTCAGGAAGGCGGCGCGGGTCTTCCAATCCGCCTCGCCGGTGGCGTTTGCCATGTCGATGGCGATGGCGTTCGACAGGGCGATGGCGCGGGCGGCGAAGGTCTCGGCCTTCATCGTCGCCAGCATCCGCCGCACATCGGCATGATCGGCGATGGTGCCGGTGCCGTTCTGGATCGGGCTGCGGCCCTGCGTACGCTCCAGCGCGTATTCCAGCGCCTTCTGCGTCGCCGCCTCGGCCACGGACAGACCCTGCACGCCCACGCCAAGCCGGGCGTTGTTCATCATCGTGAACATCGCGGCCATGCCGCCATGCTCGGGGCCGACCAGCCAGCCGGTCGCGCCGCTGTATTCCATCACGCAGGTGGGCGAGCCGTGCAGGCCCATCTTGTGTTCAAGGCTGACGACACGCAGGTCGTTCGCCTTGCCGGGATTGCCTTCGGCGTCCGGGATGTACTTGGGCACAAGGAACAGGCTGATGCCCTTCGTTCCCGGCACGCCATCGGGCAACCGCGCCAGCACGAGATGGCAGACGTTGCCTGTAAAATCGTTGTCACCCCAAGAAATATAGATCTTCTGGCCGCTGATCGCATAGGTGCCGTCGCCGTTCGGCTCGGCCTTGCTGCGCAGCGCGCCCACGTCCGACCCGGCCTGCGGCTCTGTCAGGTTCATCGTGCCGCACCATTCGCCAGAGATCAGCTTGGGCAGGTACAGGGCCTTGAGCTCGTCGCTGGCATGCGCCTCCAAAGCTTCGATCTGGCCCTGACTCATCAAGGGGTTCAGTTGCAGCGCGAGACAGGCAGAGCCCATCATCTCGTTGACCGCCGTCGTCAGGGTCAGGGGCAGGCCCATGCCGCCGTACTCGACGGGCGCGCTGGTCGAGATCCACCCGCCCTCGGCAATCGCGGCGTAGCCATCGGCGAAACCGGGCGAGGTGCGGACCACGCCGTTCTCAAGCCGGGCCGGGTTCAGATCGCCGGGCCGCTGCAGGGGTGCGAGCTTGTCCTCGCACATGCGGCCGGCCTCGGTCAGGATGGCGTCGACGACATCGGTCGTGGCGTCGGCGAAGGTTTCGGTCTCGGCCAGCTGTGCGAACCCCACCACGTGGTCGAACAGGAACCGGAACTCGGCGACAGGGGCGCGATACGGCATCCCAGGCCCTCCTCTCTTGCGCAGCGGGGACCCATCCCGCTACATCCCACGGAACCTAACATGCGGTTTCGCACCGCCGCAGCAAGGACGCAGCGTCATAACCGAATACCGGACCGAACACCTGCAACCCGATACCAAGGGGCTGGCCCGCGCCGCTGAATTGCTGCGCTCTGGCGCGCTGGTCGCGCTGCCGACAGAGACGGTCTATGGCCTTGGCGGTGACGCCACCGACGACACCGCCGTCGCGCGGATATTCGAGGCAAAGGGCCGTCCCAGTTTCAACCCGCTGATCATCCACCTCTCCGACGCCGCCGAGGCCGAGCGTTATGTCGAGATGGATGAAGACGCGCGGCGGCTGGCAGATGCGTTCTGGCCCGGCGCGCTGACGCTGGTGCTGCCACTGAAACCGGACGCGGGCATCGCGCCGCTGGTGACTGCGGGCTTGCCCACGGTGGCGGTCCGCGTGCCCGAGCATCCGCTGGCGCGCGACCTGCTGCGTCTGACCGGACGGCCTGTGGCGGCACCCTCGGCCAACCCTTCTGGGCGGATCAGCCCGACCACGGCGCAGCATGTGCTGGACGGTCTGAACGGGCGTATCGCCGCCGTGCTGGATGGCGGGCCTTGCCCGGTGGGAGTGGAATCGACCATCGTCACGACGCAGCCGGAACCGACGCTGTTGCGTCCGGGCGGTCTGCCGGTCGAAGCGATCGAAGCCTGCCTTGGCGCGCCGCTGGCCGCCCACGGCGGCGGGATCAACGCACCGGGGCAGATGACGTCCCACTATGCGCCCGAGGCGGCGATCCGGCTGGAGGCCGACGCGGCGCGTCCGGGGGAAAGCCTGCTGGGTTTCGGACACATGGACTGCGACCTGAACCTGTCGCCCGCCGGCGATCTTGTCGAAGCGGCGGCGAACCTGTTCTCGGCAATGCGAAAGCTGGACGAGATCGGCAAACCCATCGCGGTGGCGCCGATCCCGGACCATGGGCTTGGCCGCGCGATCAACGACCGCCTGCGCCGGGCTGCCGCACCCAAAGACTGACGTAAAACGATCATCCGAAAGAACGCGCTTAGCCGATTATCCCGGAATGGTCCGAGGCGTCAGGCGTGACCGGCTTCCGCCGAGAGCGACAGCGGGTCGATGCCCAGCGAGGCCAGCGCCGCCGACCATTTGCCGCCGTTGTCCGCCGCGAACACGATCTCGGGCGTCGCGTCACAGGTCAGCCAGCCGTTCTGCTGGATCTCGTCCTCAAGCTGTCCCGGGCCCCAGCCGGAATAGCCCAGCGCAAGTATGCGCTTCTCGGGCCCGCCGCCGCTGGCCATGTCCTGCAGGATATCCAGCGTCGCGGTCATGCCGAACCGGTCGTCGACCTGAAGCGTCGAGGACTGCGTCGCGTAGTCGCCGCTGTGCAGGACGAAGCCGCGCCCGTGCTCGACCGGGCCGCCGAAGTGGACGCCCACGCCTTCGCTTGCCGCGCCGCGCGGAATGTCGAGCTGTTCCAGAAGATCGTCCATCGCCACGCCGGGGGCGGGCTTGTTGACGATCAGCCCCATCGAGCCGTCGTCAGAATGGGCGCACATGAAGACGACGCTTTTCTCGAATCGCGGATCGCCCATTCCGGGCATCGCGATCAGAAGTTTGCCGCTCAGATCGTTGAAATGGCTGTCGGGGACCATGGTGCCATTCTCCGCAGATTCCGGTCCGTGCCGCAAGTGGGTGATTTAACACACCCACGATGGCATCGCCCGAATGTGATTTCCGGTTTCGCCGGTGATGCATAAGTTGGCGGCGATGATTAAGAAGCTGTGCGCATACGCCCTTTTGTCAATGGCGGCCGTCGGGTCGGGCAATGTTCTGCCCGCTCCCGCAGCCGCGCAGGCCGTCCTGCCCGAGCAGGCCGCGCAGGTGACGGTACTGCCCGGATGGCGCACGCCGTCGGGCACGCGGATGACTGCGCTGCGCATTCAGTTGTCGCCGGGGTGGAAGACCTATTGGCGTGCGCCCGGCGATGCGGGCATCCCGCCGCGCTTCGACTGGCACGGCAGCAGCAACCTGCGGACGGTGGCGTTTCACTGGCCCGTGCCGTCCGTGTTCGACGTCAACGGCATGCGAACCATCGGCTACAAGAATGAGCTGATCCTGCCCATCGAACTGACCCCGGAACGCCCGGATCAACCCATCGTCCTGAACGCGGCGGTCCAGCTTGGCGTCTGCCACGACGTTTGCCTGCCGCTGAACGTGACCGTCTCCGCCGACCTGTCCGAGCCGGGGCAGGCCGATCCCCGCATCCGCGCCGCGTTGGCGGCGCAGCCGTTCTCCGAGACCGAGGCCAGCGTCGCCTCGGCCCGCTGTTCGGTCGAACCGATCAAGGATGGCCTGCGCATCACCGCGACCCTGTCGATGCCCAGCCTCGGGCCCGGAGAAGTCGCCGTGTTCGAGCATCCGGATCAGACGATCTGGGTCGCCGAAGCCGAAGCCCATCGTGACGGTGGCGCCCTGACCGCGGTAACCGAGATGGTGCCGCCCAACGCCAAGCCGTTCTCGCTGGATCGCTCGAAGCTTCGGATCACGGTTCTGGGCAATGGCCGCGCGGTCGACATCTGGGGCTGCACGGGCTGAACCGCCCGCGCCCCTGATTACTCTGCCGGTGTCGCCCCGCCGCGCCGTCCCGTGACCAGCGCCAGCACCACCGACACCAGCCACACCGCCAGCACCCAGATGGCCGTTCCCGCAAGGAACAGCACCAGCGCGACGGTCATGCCTTCTGCGCCCTCGGGCAACAGACCACTCAGCGGCTGCGGCAGCCCGCCAGTCGCGATCGTCCACCCCAGCGTTCCGACCAGCAGCGCGACGACCCCCAGCCCCGCGACCACCGCCGCGACCGACACGGCGCGGCCCTGCGACGGCATCCGCAGCGCGCGGCGCAGCGCGCCCGTCTGCCGGGCAACGTCCTGCTGCATCGCCATCAGCGCCGGCACAACCATCAGCACCAGCACCATGCCGAAGCCAAGCCCGTAGACCAGCGTGACGACGGTGGGTTTCAGGAACTGCGCATCCTGCGAGCTTTCGTACAGCAGCGGCGCAAGGCCAAGTACGGTGGTCAGCGTGGTCAGCATCACCGCCCGCAGACGGTCGCAGGCGCCGTCCACGATGGCCGGGAACAGCCCACGCTCGGCAGCGTACTCGTCGACCGTGGTCACCAGGACGATCGAGTCGTTGATGATGATCCCCGTCATGCCGATCAGGCCCACGACCGAGAACATCGACAGCGGCACCTCCCGCAGGATGTGGCCGTAGAACGCCCCGATCAGGCCGAAGGGGATGATCGACATCACCACGACCGGACGCGTCCAGCTGCCGAAGATCCATGCAAGCACAAGGTAGATGCCCAGCAGGCACAGAAGGAACCCGGTGCGGGCGTCGTTCAGGAACTCGTTCTCCTGCTCCGACAGCCCGGCCAGTTGCGAGGACACGCCGAAGCGTTCTTCCAGCGCGGGCAGGATCACGTTTTCCAGTTCGGTCATCACCAGCGCGGCGCGGGCCGGATCGTCTTCGGACAGGTCGCCGTTGACCGAGATCAACTGCAACCCGTTCTCGCGTCGAACGGTCGAGAAACCGGCCTCGCGCTGCACCGTCACGATATCCGCCAGCGCCACGTAGTCCCCGGCGGCCGACCGCATGCGGGTGCGTTCAAGGAAATCGGCGGTCAGTTCGCCGGGCGGTAGTTCGACCATGATCGACGCGGTGCGCGGACCGTCGGGATAGGTCGCGGCCTCGATCCCGTTCAGACGATTGCGCAGAACGCTTCCAAGCTCGCCGATGGTGAAGCCAAGCGCCTGCCCCTGCGGCGTCAGTTGCAGGATCATCTCTTCCTTGTCGTAGGACAGCGAGTCCTCCAGCGCAGAGACCTCGGGATACTGCGCCAGCGACTGCTTCAGGCTTTCGGCGGCCTCTTTCAGTACATCCGCCGATGCGCCGTACAATTGCACGTCGATGGCGTCGCCGCCGGGCCCGGACCGCCAGCCGCGGAAGCTGACCGTCTCGGCCATCGGGTGCTGGCGCACCTCTTCCTGCAGCATCGCGACGAACTCGAAGCTGGAATAGGGCCGCAGGTCGGCCCCGATAAGCTCGATCGCGATGGACCCAAGCTGGTAGTCCTCCTTGTTCTCGGTCCCGGCCAGCCCGCGCCCGGTGTTGCCGCCGATCTCGGCGATCACATAGTCCAGCGGGTTGGCGCCGTGCTCGTCCGCCAGACGTTCGGCGACGGCATCGGTGGCGCGCTGCATCTCGCGCATCATCGCCATCGTGTCCTCGCGCGTGGCGCCGGGCGCCATGGCAAAGTTGCCGGACACCGACCCCTGCTCGGGCGAGTTGAAGAACCGCCACTGAAGATCGCCCCGGATGAACGCCGCCGCCTGCAGCGCCAGCAGGACCACCGCCAGCGCAACCACCGGATACCGCGCCCAGACGACAAAGCGCATGAACGGGCGGAACAGCGTCTCGCGGAACCAGCGGAAGCCCTTGTTCACCGTGCGGCTGGGCCAGTCGTACCAGTGTTCCTTGCCGGAATGGGCGATGGAATGCGCCATGTGGTTCGGCAGGATCAGGAAGCACTCGATCAGCGAGGCCAGCAGGACCACGATGACCGTGAATGGAATATCCGCGATCATCTCTCCAAACCGCCCGCCGATGGCGACGAGGCCGAAGAAGGCGATGACGGTGGTGATGGTGGACGAGAACACCGGCGGGAACATCTTCCGCGCCGCGTTCTCGGCGGCCTCGACCGGGGATTCCGGCAGCCTGCGGGCGCGGTGATCGGCGTGTTCTGCGACGACGATGGCGTCGTCCACCACGATGCCCAGCGTGATGATCAGCGCGAACAAAGAGATCATGTTGATGGTCAGCCCGAAGGCATACATCATCGCGATGGCGCTGGTCATCGCCACCGGGATGCCGGCCGCCACCCAGAATGCGCTGCGGGCGTTCAGGAACAGGAACAGCAGAAGCAAAACCAGCCCCAGCCCCATCAGCCCGTTGTCGGTCAGGATGTTCAGGCGGTTGGTGATCGCCTCGGCGCGGGTGCGGATCAGGTCGATGGACACGCCGGCGGGCAGGGTGGTCTCCATCTCGGCGGCGACCTCTTCGACCTGCTGCTGAATGCCGATGGCGTCCCCCTGATCCGACCGGTCCACCCGGACCGAGATCGCGGGGTTCGGCCCCACGAAATAGGCCCGCTCGCGGTCCACCCCGCCGACCGTCACCGTCGCCACGTCTCCGATGGTCAGCTTCGAGCGGTCTTCGTTGGTGCGCAGCACGATGCCCGCGATCTCGTCGGCGCGCGTCTTGGCCACGCCGGTTCGCACCCGCGCATTCGCGCCGTCCACGTCGCCAGAGGGGTTCGCCTCTGCCTCGGCGGCGATGGCGTCGGCGATCTCCTGCATGGTGATGTCATGCTCGATCAGCGCGATGGTTGGCACCTCGACCACGGTTTCGGGCGCTGCAACGCCGCGGATCGTGGTGCGTGTCACGCCCTCGGCGAACAGCCGCGTCACGAACTCGTCGGCAAAGCGGCCCAGCTGGTCCACGCCCACCGGCCCGGTGATCACCACGTCGGTCACGCGGTCGCGCCAGCCGCCCCGCGACACGCGCGGGTCGTCGGCGTCCTCCGGCAGGTTGCTTACGCTGTCCACTGCCGTCTCGACATCGTCCAGCGCGCGCGCCATGTCCCATCCGGGCTCGAACTCGAGGTCGATCCGCGCGCTGCCTTCCGACGACCGCGCTTCGGTCGACGCGACGCCTTCGACCGCCATCAGCACCGGCTCCATCAACTGAACGATGGCGCGGTCCACGTCCTCGGCCCCGGCACCGTCCCAGCTGACCGAAACCTCGATCTCATCGACGATCACATCCGGAAAGAACTGCGCCCGCATCCGGGGGAAGGCCAGAACGCCGGCGGCGATCAGCAGCACCAGCAGCAGGTTCGCCGCGGTGGCATGGCGGGTGAAGTAGGACAGGATACCGCCGACCTGTCGGAAACGTTCAGCCATTCTCGCCTCTCATTCGGGCGCGCCTCCCTTGGGAGGTCAGCCGCCCATGCGGGATTCGATCCGTTCCACCGTGGCGACAGGCACCATCGGTTGCGCCAGCTGCGCCAGCACGCGGTCCTTCGCGGCCTGCGGCATGAACTGGTTCGCCTCGACCAGCGCCACCAGTTCCGCGCGCCGCTCGTCGCTTAGCTCGACCATCGCCGGCGCTTCGGCCTCGGCACTCTCAAGCTCGGGCGACACCGGCCGCACCTTGATGCCGGCTCCCAGCAGGGGCGACCGTTCGGCGACCACCAGTCGTCCGTCCAGCCCCGCGCCGCGCACGATCACGTCGTCGCCCTGTCGGCGCAGCAGGTCCACCTGCGCGACCTCCAGCCGGTCATCGTCACCGACGACAAGCACCGTGTTCGCCGCGTCCAGCGCGGTCGACGGCAGCACGGCTACGTTGTCCAGTTCCGGCTCGTTTACGTGAACGCTGACGAAATCGCCGGGCCGGAAGCCGCGCGGCGCATCGATCCGCGCGAAGATCAGCCGCCCGGTCGTGCCGGTCCCGACAGAAGCGCTTTCGCGGGTGATCACACCTTCGGTCACAAGGTTGCCGCCCAGCACGTCCAGCGAGATCCGAACCGGCGACCGCATCAGGTCGCCCGAGGCATCGAGGATCCGGGCGTATTCCGTGTTGGAGATCCGGAACGAGACTTCCAGACGATCCGGATCGACAAGGTTCGCCACCTGCTCGTTGTTCTGCACCAGCCGTCCCTCGACCACCGTCACGTCGGACAGAGTACCTGCGAACTCGGCATGAAGCTCGGTATCTGCCAGCGCCCGTTCGGCGTCGGACAGCGCGATCTCGGCGCGCGCCAGCGCGTTCTGGGCGCTGTCCACCCGCGCCTCTGCATCCGCCAGCGCCTGCCGGCGCGACAGGATCGCCTGCTTGGCAGAAGCTTCGGCCAGCGCGGCGTCGTCCACCGCCGCCTCGGTCCCGATGCCGCTGGACGCCATATTGCGCGCCCGCGCCAGCGCCTGCGTCCTAAGCGCCGCCTGTTCCTCGGCCGAGGTCACGTCGTCCCGCGCCAGCACCAGCGCGCGGCGCGCATCGCGCAACTCGGCCTCGGCCTCTGCAAGGTCGGTCTTCGCCACTTCCAGCGCGGCCTCCGCCGTGCGCGGATCGACCCGCAGCAGCAACTCGCCCTGGCTGACCGAGCCGCCATCCTCGAAATCCTCCGCCAGTTCGACGACGGTGCCGGACGCGGTCGCCCGCACCTCCAGCGTGCGCCGGCTGCGGACCTCGCCAAAACTGGTCAGAACCGGGGTCACGGACACGGGTTCGTAGGCCCGCACGTTCACCGCGAAGACACGCTCGTTCGCCGGGCGCACGCGTTCCTCGCGGTTCCACACGGTTTCCAGCGCGCCATAGACGGCATAGCCGGCATAGGTCAGCAGCCCGACGGTCACCGCCATCAGGAAAAGGCCCACGAGGGATCGGCGCAGAAATCGCATTGGGGGGAGCAACCCTTGTTCTTGCTGTCTCAAACTACCCACAGCCCGGCTTAACGCCAAGCCACAACGGTGTTACGGCCCGCGCCGCGGATTCCGTCGCGGAAATTTCCCGCGCGGTGTGATAATCGCGATGCGACATTCCAAGTAAAGGAGCATCGCAGGTGCGCATGCGCGACAAGATCGCCCGTCTCGACCCGGCCACCGACGCGCGCGAGATCGTGTTCCTGCTGGGCGCGTGGGAGTTCCCGTGGGACATCGAAAAGGCGCTGGAATTCGCGCTGTTCCGCACCTACGCGGTCCCGTCGATCTCGGGCCTGCTCGCCCGCACCGGCGAATTCGAGCATCGCCCGGCGAAGCGCTACGACGACACCGCCCTGATCCTCGCCGAGATCCTCGAACATGGCGCCGACAGCGACCGTGGCGCGGCGGCGCTGGCGCGGATGAATGCGATGCACGGGCGGTTCCGGATCGCGAACGAGGATATGCTCTACGTCCTGTCGACCTTCGTGTTCGAGCCGATCCGATGGATCGCGCGCTTCGGCTGGCGCGACCTGACACCGGCCGAAACGCAGGCAATCTTCACCTTCTATCGCGACATGGGCGTCCGGATGGGCATCACGGACATCCCGGCGGACATCACCGCCTACGAGAGGTTCAACCGCGACTACGAGACGCGCCACTTCCGGCCCGCCTACAGCAATGCGCTGGTCGGCAGCCGCACCCGCGACTTGCTGCTCGGCTTTTACCTCCCCAAACGCCTGATCCCCATGGGCCGCCCCGTGGTCCACGCCATGCTGGACGACCCGCTGCGCAAGGCGATGGGGTTCCCGCCTGCGCCCCGCTGGCTGCGCGCCGCCGTCCCCGCCGGTCTCCGCCTTCGCGCCCGCCTGCTGCGCCTGCTGCCGCCCCGCCGCAAGCCCTACCTTCAGACCGGGAAACGCCGCGCCACCTATCCCGACGGCTACGAGATCGACCGCCTCGGGACCTTCCCCCGCTAGGTTTCTTCTCTTTTGAAATACCTCGGGGGAGTCGCGCAGCGACGGGGGCAGAGCCCCCACGGATGCGGCCGGCAAAGGGCGTTACTTCCGCCGCAGATGCTCGTCCAGACGCGGCATGATCTCGACGAAATTGCAGGGCCGGTGCCGGTAATCCAGCTGTCTCTCAAGGATCTCGTCCCACGCATCCTTGCAGGCGCCGGGCGAGCCCGGCAACGCGAACAGGTAGGTCCCGTTCGCCACCCCGCCGGTCGCGCGGCTTTGGACAGCCGAGGTGCCGATCTTCTGCATCGACACGATGGTGAACACCGTCCCGAACGCGTCGATCTCTTTCTCGTAGACGTCGCGATGCGCCTCCACGGTCACGTCCCGCCCGGTCAGCCCGGTGCCGCCGGTCGAGATCACCACGTCCACCCCCGGATCGGCGCACCACTCTCTCAGCTTGGCCGCGATTTCTCCGCGCTCATCCCGAAGGATCTCGCGCGCGACGACTTCGTGGCCCGCTTTCTCGATCCGCTCCACCAGCACTCCGCCCGAGCGGTCCTCGTCCAGCGCGCGCGTGTCCGACACCGTCAGCACGGCGATCCGCACCGGCACGAAGTCCTTTGTCTCGTCGATCCGGCTCATGCCTCATCCATCACAGCAAGCCGCAGCGCCAGCGCCGCGAACACCCCGGCGCTGACCCATCCCAGCGTCCTTGAAAACCGTTCCGACCGTGCCACCGTTCGGCCGATCCCGCCCGCGAACACGCCGACTGCGCCGTTCACGAAGAAGCCGCCCACCGACAGCACACCCGCGAAGATCAGGAACTGTGGCAGCACCGCGCGGGACGGATCGACGAACTGCGGCACGAAGGCCAGCATGAACAGCACGATCTTCGGGTTGGTCAGGTTCACCACGAAGGCCTCGCGGAACGCATGGTGCGACCCGCCCGGCACGTCGCGCACCGGCCCGCTGCGCAAGGCCTGCACCGCCAGCCACAGCAAATAGCCGACACCGACCCATCGGATCACGTCGAACAGCCACGGCAGCCCGGCCACCAGTGCGCCCAGCCCCAGCCCGGCCACCAGACCGTGCGCCAGACCGCCCATCGAGATCCCGGCGCTGGCGGCCACCGCCGCGCGCGGCCCATGGCGCAAGCCCTGCCCAAGACAGAACATCATGTCCGCCCCCGGCGTCAGGTTCAGCGCCAGCGAGGCCGGGACGAACGCCAGCAGCACCAGCGGTTCGATCATGGCGCCACCTCGAACCGGTTCGGAACCGGGCCAAGGTTCACCACCCGCGTCCCGCCGATCATCCCCTCGGCGCCCCAGCTGTCGTGGATATGTCCACAGACCGCCAGCTTAGGCGCGATCCGCGCGATGGCGTCCCGGATCGCCTCCGAGCCCACCGACTGCCCGCCCGAGGTCACGTCGGCCACACCCTTCGGCGGCGAATGCGTCACCAGCACGTCCGCCGCGTCGCACCCCGCCAGCATCGCGGCGGCCTCTTTCTCCGACAGGTCGCAGGACCATGCGCCGAACGGCGTCACCGGCACGCCATAGCCCAGCCCGAACAGGCGCAGCCCGTCGATCTCGACGCCCTCGCCATGCAGCACGGTCACGCCGCCGGGCGCGGCGGCGCGCAGCTCGTCCGCGCTTTCGGCATTGCCCGGCACCACGACGAAAGGCGCCGCGATACCGGACAGCAAGGCCATCGCCTCGGGCAGACCCTTGCGCATGTTGCAGAAGTCCCCGGCGCCGATCACAAGGTCGGCCTCCGCCGAGGCGTCGACCAGCAACGCGGCACGCGGCGCCGACAGGTGCAGGTCGGAGAACGCCATGATCTTCATTCGCCGCTCCTCAACCGGTGCTGCAGCATCAGCAGATCGTGCCACGCGTCGCGCTTCGCGTGGGAATTCCGCAGCAGATAGGCCGGGTGGAACATCGGCAGCGCCGGCTTCCCCAGCGCCTCGGTCCAGGTGCCGCGCAGCCGCGTGATCCCCTTCCGCCCCAGCAAGGCGAGGCACGAGATATTGCCCATCAGCACCAGCACATCCGGGTCCGCCAATTGCACATGCCGCGCCACGAAGGGCAGCATCATGCCGATCTCTTCCGGTGTCGGGTCGCGGTTCTGCGGCGGGCGCCACGGCAGGATGTTGGTGATGTAGACCGACTGCAGCGCATCCGGATCCGCGCGTCCCATGCCGATGGCGTCCAGCATCCGGTCCAGCAACTGCCCCGCCCGGCCGACGAAGGGCTTGCCCTGCATGTCCTCGTCGCGCCCCGGCGCTTCGCCCACGATCATCACCCGCGCGGCGGGATTGCCGTCCGAAAACACCGTGTTCCGCGCTCCGCGCTTCAGGTCGCAATGGTCGAAGGCCGCGATCGCCTCGGCCAGCGCCTCCAGCGAGCCCGCCTTGGCCGCATCGGCGCGGGCGATCCCGGAAGCATCGACCTTCTGCACCGGGACCGGCCCGGTCGCTTCCCCCTTCGCCGCCGCCTCGGCGGCGGGTTTCGGCGGTTTGTCCGGGATTTCATAGCGGTTGATGGGCGCTTCGCAGATGGCCTCGGTCGCGCCAAGCTCGACCTGCCATTCCAGAAGCGCCCTCAGCGCATAGTGATCCATCGATTCCACCTGCATGCCGCCATGCTAGGCCGCGCGGCGGGAAAGTTGAATGGCCCGCGACGCGCCTGCCGTCACGCCAGCCGCTTCCTCAGCCGCAGGGGGTCGTGCGGCAGCGGCTCGTAGCCACAGGCAACGTAGGCCCCGCGCGCCGCCGCGTTCTCCGCCTGCGTGCCGATGGTCACGAAACTGCCGCCCAGCCGCCGCGCCGAGGCTTCGACCGCCGACAGCATCCGCCGCCCCACGCCGCAGCCGCGCCGGTCCGCGTCGACGTACAGGTGCTCGACCTCGATCCCGCGCAATCCATCGGCCAGCTTCGCGCGGCGCCCCATCGCGGCATAGCCGACACAGGTGCTGGCATCCTCGGCCACCAGCAGGGTCAGCCACGGCGTCGCCCCGAACAGGTCGCGCCGCAAATCGGCAACCGTGACCCCGGCCCCCTCTCCATGGTGCGCGGCAAGCGCCGCGATCATGTCGCGCACCTTCGGCAGGTCGCGCTGCTCTACCTGTCTGATCCTGATGTGTTGCATGTTCTTTTCCTTCTCCAGGCCGGAGGCGGAAAAGAAAAATGGCCGCCTTCCGGCGGCCATAAACTCACGTCACGACACCGCCCCGCTATTGCAGGACGAAATAAAAGCGCGTGTTGTGAAGACGTGTATCCATAACTGTCTTTTCCAGCGCGCCCGGCATTCTGTCAAGCACAAGTACACCTTCTTCTCTTTCCAAGTACCTCGGGGGAGTCGCGAAGCGACGGGGGCAGAGCCCCCACTCCGCCCTGTCGGCCTGAAATCCCGCTTGCGACCGGCCGCGGCTTCTTGCCCGCGCCGTCCGGGATTTCTATAAACGGGCAAGGCACCGCCGGGGGGCACATGAATTTCCGCCAGAAACACCTTCTTGGGATCGAAGAGCTTCACCCGCTCGAGATCACCGAGATTCTCGACCTTGCCGACACTTACGTCGATCTGAACCGGTCCGAGACAAAGCATGGCGACGTGCTGAAGGGTCTGACCCAGATCAACATGTTCTTCGAGAACTCGACCCGTACACAGGCGAGTTTCGAGATCGCCGGCAAGCGCCTGGGCGCGGACGTGATGAACATGGCGATGCAGGCCAGTTCGATCAAAAAGGGCGAGACCCTGATCGACACCGCGCTGACGCTGAACGCGATGCACCCCGACCTGCTGGTCGTGCGGCACCCACATTCCGGCGCGGTGAACCTGCTGGCCGAGAAAGTGAATTGTTCCGTCCTGAACGCAGGCGACGGGCGGCACGAGCATCCGACGCAGGCGCTGCTGGACGCACTGACGATCCGCCGCGCAAAGGGGCGGCTGCACCGGTTGAACATCGCGATCTGCGGCGACATCGCCCATTCGCGCGTGGCGCGGTCGAACCTGCTGCTGCTGGGCAAGATGGAGAACCGCGTGCGCCTGATCGGGCCGCCGACACTGATGCCCTCGCAGATCGGCGAGTTCGGGGTCGAAGTCTATCAGGACATGGAACAGGGGCTGAAGGACGTCGACGTCGTGATGATGCTGCGCCTTCAAAGGGAACGCATGGACGGCGGCTTTATCCCGTCCGAGCGCGAATATTATCACCGCTTCGGCCTTGATGCCGAGAAGCTGGCATTCGCCAAGCCCGACGCCATCGTGATGCACCCGGGCCCGATGAACCGCGGGGTCGAGATCGACGGCACCATCGCCGACGACATCAACCGCTCGGTCATTCAGGATCAGGTCGAGATGGGCGTCGCGGTGCGGATGGCGGCGATGGACCTGCTGGCCCGCAACCTGCGGGCCGCCCGTGCCGGAGCGCTTGCCCATGCCTGACGGCGGGAACCGCACCCCCTCTGTCCCGCTGCGGGATGACGAGGAGATCGTGCACTCGTTCCGCCCGTCGCGGTCGGCATACATCCGCGACAACGCATGGATGGCGGCCATCGCCATGGCGGGCGGCATGCTGGTGCTGTGGATCGCGGGCAATCCGCATGTCTGGACCGGGGCGATCGGTGGGCTTGCCGCGATCGGCCTGCGCGGCTGGTATCTGGCGTCCGAGGAACTTGCCGTGCGCTGGGATCTGACCCACCGCCGTCTGCTGGGCCCGGGCGGGCGCGAGATGCGGCTGGCCGAGATCACCAAGCTGCGGACCTTCGCAAGCACGGTGCAGGTCGTCACCGCCGGCGGCGACAAGCACCTGATGAAGTACCAGCCCGACGTCACCGACACGCTTACCCGCCTGCGCGAAGCGGTGGAACGCGCCGGGGGGAACGCGGCATGACGGGCGATCCGCTTCACGTCCCGGCTGGCGAGGCCGAGGTGGTGCGGCTCTTCGCGCTGGACCTTCCCGAGGATCAGGCCGAACGGCTTGCGGATCAGCCCGCGTCGAACGGACGGCCCTCTCCACTGGCCGAGCTTACCGGGGTGCCGTTTCTTGACCGCGCCCATGTCGAGGTTTTCCCGGTCTCGGACCTGCGCGGCGTCGGTCTGGCGGGCTATCTTGTCGACGGCCTTGGCATCGACGACGCCGAGGTCGAACCGGCCCGCATTGGGCTGGAAGCCGAGACCGGGTATATCGTGATCCTGCATTCGCGGGCTTTCGGCGGCGGGGACGTGACCCTTGCGCCGAAGATGGGGCTTCGGTGGCTTGGCACGTACCACATGGCGCAGGCCGATCCGGCGGGACAGATGCCGCGCGTCGCCTCTGCCGAACGGCCCGAACCGACCGAACCGGAGCAGGAAACCGCGCCGCCCGTCGGTCGTCTGCCGCGCGTTGCGATGTTGCTGATCCTGCTGGCCGCAGGGGTGCTGGTCTTGCTGCTGGCGTTCCTGTTCGGGAGCAGCCGCGCATGAGCACGGTGCCTGCGGGCTGGGAAGGCATTCTCGAAGAAGGCGAAACGATCCTGTGGCAGGGGCGGCCCGGTCAGCGGGTGGTGTTCGGCGTGGCCCAGATCGGCGCGATGATCTTCGGTCTGTTCTTCTCGGGTATCGCGCTGTTCTGGATGATCCTGGCGGCGCAGGCGGGCGGCTTCTTCTGGATGTTCGGCCTGATCCACTTTTCTGTCGGCCTGTCCATCGGCGTCCTGCCCCCGTTCTGGAGCGCATGGAGCCGTCGCCACACGTGGTACACGCTGACCAGCCGCCGGGCTTTCATCGCCACCGACATTCCGCTGATGGGGCGCAAGCTGAAGGACTATCCGATCGAGTCGCAGACCGCGTTGACGTGGGACGACGGCGAACCTGGCAACGTCTGGTTCGCCAGCGAATACCGCAAGACCAAGAAAGGCTCGCGCAAGATCCCCATCGGGTTCGAGCGGATCGTCGGCGCGCGCGAGGTCTACGATCTGTGCCGCAAGGTGCAGACCGGAACCGGATGACGACCGCACCATGAAGACTGTGGTCTTCCGGCGGGAATTGCGGCAGGACACGCCTGCCTACCCCGACCGCCAAGAAGGGAAACGCCCATGACCGGCACGCTTTTCACCAACGCCCGCCTGATCGACCCCGAGGCCGGGACGGACACGATCGGCGCTTTGCGTGTCACCGGCGGACGGATCGCCGAGATCCTGGCAGGCCCCGCCGACGCCACCGGAGACACGGTGATCGACTGCGGCGGCAAATGCCTTGCACCGGGCATTGTCGATCTGGGCGTGAAGATCTGCGAACCGGGCGAGCGCCACAAGGAAAGCTTCCGGTCCGCCGGACGCGCCGCCGCGGCGGGGGGCGTCACGACGATGATCACCCGGCCCGACACGCTGCCGACGATCGACAGTCCCGAGCAACTGGAATTCGTCTCGCGCCGCGCCTCCGAGGCCGCGCCCGTCCGCATCCATCCGATGGCCGCGCTGACCAAGGGCCGCGAGGGCCGCGAGATGGTCGAGATCGGCTTTCTGCTGGATGCGGGCGCCATCGCTTTTACCGATGCCGACAGCGTCGTGGCCGACACGAAGGTCTTCACCCGCTGCCTGACCTATGCCCGGTCCCTTGGCGCGCTGGTCATCGCCCACCCGCAGGAGCCGATCCTGTCGAAAGGCACGGCGGCGACCTCGGGCAAGTTCGCCTCGCTCAAGGGCATCCCGGCGGTGTCGCCGATGGCAGAGCGGCTGGGGCTGGAACGCGACATGGCGCTGGTCGAGATGACAGGCGCGCGCTACCACGCCGACGCCTTGTCCACCGCCGCCGCGCTGCCCGCGTTGGAACGCGCGAAAGCCGCAGGGCTGGACGTGACCGCCGGTGTCGACATCCACCACCTGACGCTGAACGTGCTGGACATCGGCGACTACCGCACCTTCTTCAAGATCAAGCCCCCGCTGCGGGACGAAGACGACCGACTGGCGATGGTCGAGGCCGTCGCTTCCGGCCTGATCGACATCATCAGTTCGATGCACACGCCGCAGGACGAGGAATCGAAACGCCTGCCGTTCGAAGAGGCGGCCTCGGGCGCTGTCGGGCTGGAGACGCTGCTGCCAGCGGCGCTGCGGCTGTACCATGCGGGCGCGCTGACGCTGCCGCAATTGTTCCGCGCGATGGCGCTGAACCCGGCGAAGCGGCTGGGCCTGCCGACCGGGCGGCTCGCGGCGGGCGCTCCGGCCGACCTTGTGCTGTTCGATCCGGACGCGCCCGTGGTTCTGGACCGCTGGACGCTGAACTCGAAGTCGAAAAACACGCCGTTCGACGGCGCGCGGCTTCAGGGCAAGGTGCTGAAAACCTACGTTGGCGGGTCCGAGGTCTATGCGGCTTAGCTGATCCGCGCGACCACGTAGTCGGCAAGCCCGTGCAGCATATCGCGAAGGTCGCTGGCGGGCAGTGTGCCGATGGCGGTCTTCGCCTTTTCGGACCATGCCAGCGCATCGGCGCGGGTCGCTTCCATCGCCCCGTGTTTGGCCAGCAGATCCAACGCGTGGTCAAGGTCGCCGTCGCGCTGGTCGCCCTTTTCGATGACCCGCTTCCAGAACGCCCGTTCTTCCTCGTCCGCCGCTGCGACCGCCTTGATCACCGGCAACGTCAGTTTGCGCTCGCGAAAATCGTCGCCCACGTTCTTGCCGGTCGCGGCAGTGTCGCCGCCGTAATCCAGCAGGTCGTCGACGATCTGGAACGCGATCCCAAGCGCATCGCCGTAGTCGTACAGCGCCTGCACCTGTTCTTCGGGCGCGGCGGCGATCACGCCGCCCACCTGCGTTGCGGCCGAGAACAGCGCAGCCGTCTTGCCGCGCACCACCTGCAGATAGATCGCCTCGTCTGTCTTCAGGTCTTGCGCCGCGGTCATCTGCAGCACCTCGCCCTCGGCGATCACGGCGGCGGCGTTGGACAGGATATCCAGCACCCGCAGGTTGCCTGGCTCGACCATCAGCTGGAACGACCGCGCGAACAGGTAGTCGCCGACCAGCACGCTGGACTTGTTGTCCCACAGAAGGTTCGCCGTCGGACGCCCGCGCCGCTGACGGCTTTCATCAACCACGTCGTCATGCAGCAGCGTCGCGGTGTGAATGAACTCGACCGTTGCGGCAAGGTGCACGTGGTAGGGGCCGTCGTAGCCACACAGACGCGCCGCCGCGAGGGTCAGCATCGGGCGCAGGCGCTTTCCGCCGGCCTCGACAAGGTGCGCCGTTACTTCGGGAATACGCGGCGCATGCTCGGACGCCATTCGGGTCCGGATCAGGGCGTTCACCGCATCCATGTCACCGGCCAGCGTCTCGGCCAGTTGCTCGTGCGGTTTCAGCGGTGCGTCACGCATCGGTCTCACCATTCCGTCAGCCTACTCGACATCGGCCCCTTCTTATCCCTTAATCCACAGGATGAAAGAGCTTTTGCGCACCAATGATCCCACAGTCATCGCTTACGCTTCGGCACTTCTGGATGGCGAAGAGATCGACAGCTTCCAGATGGACGTGCACATGAGCGTGCTCGAGGGGTCAATCGGCATCCTGCCCCGCCGCCTGATGGTGCGCGACGAGGATCTGGACCGCGCCCGTATCGTCTTGCGCGACAATGACATTGCCGTGGATGTCTGACGCGGAACTGACCCGCGACGGATTCCTTGGCGGACGGCTTCACATATATCAGCCCGCGAAAGGCTACCGGGCCGGGGTCGACCCGGTGCTGCTTGCCGCGGCTGTCTCGGCGCGGCCCGGTGACGCAGTTCTGGAGCTCGGCTGCGGCGCCGGCGTCGCAAGCCTGTGCCTGCAGTCACGGGTAGGCGGTCTGGATCTGGCGGGGCTGGAGCTTCAGCCGCTGTATGCCGGGCTGGCGCAGCGGAACGCTGAAGAAAACAGACTGTCCATGGATGTTGTCGAAGGCGACATTTCCCATATGCCCCCGAACCTGCGTGCGCGGAACTTCGACCATGTACTAGCCAATCCGCCTTACTACCTGCGCGATAGCGGCACCGCAGCACAGGGCAGCACGCGAGAGACGGCGCTGGGCGAGACGCTGCCGCTGGCCGCGTGGGTAGACGCGGCAACGCGGCGTCTGAAGCCTCGGGGAGTGCTGACGATGATCCAGCGCGCGGATCGCCTTCCCGACCTGCTGTCCGCCTGTGACGGAAGGTTGGGTGACCTGGCGGTACAGCCCATCGCTCCGCGCGAAGGCAAGCCTGCCGAGCTGGTTTTGATGAGGGCGCGCAAGGGCGCGCGTGGACCGTTTCGCCTGCATTCTCCGATTGTGCTGCACAGCGGCGACCGACACGAGCGCGACGGCGACAGCTATATGCCGCAGATTCGGGGTGTCCTGCGCGAAGGCGAACCGCTGCCGACCGGGTGGCAGACCGAATTAGGGTGATTAACTAATCGTTTACGTCCACGGGTGACAGTAGCGTGACAAAATCAGAATTTTGTGGTGCACTTGTCCCTATCAGCAGAGAAGGAGGACGGCGATGAGCTTGAGTTCACATCTCGAGGAACTCCGTAGAAAGCACGAAAATCTGTCGGCGCAGGTCGAAACGGCCTTACAGAGGCCAGGCACCGACGATTTGGAAATCACCGCACTCAAGAAGCAAAAGCTTCGCCTGAAGGAAGAAATTCACCGTCTTAGCAGCGCCTGAGCGCAAAGCCACGCAAGACCGCTGCGGGCTGCGCGAGTGGCCCGGGCGCCCGCCTCACCGGCAAGATCGGTTCGGCGAAAGACCTTGGGCTAGCGGCCGGCGTCATTAAAAGGCGCGGCGACAGGCGGCCAGCGAAAACGCCGGTCCCCAAGGGGACCGGCGCACCGCAAAATCCAGACTTAGAACAAGCCGCGTCTCAGACGAAGAACTGCGCCCCGTTGGCAGAGATCGTCGAGCCGTTGATGAAGCCCGCATCGTCCGAAGCAAGGAACGCCACGCAGCGCGCGATCTCTTCCGGCTCGCCAAGACGGCCGGCGGGGATCTGGCCGATGATCGCTTCGCGCACCTTCTCGGGCACCGCCATCACCATCTCGGTCGCGATATAGCCGGGGCAGATCGCATTCGCCGTGATGTTGTAGCGCGCGCCTTCCTGCGCCAGCGACTTGACGATGCCAAGGTCGCCCGCCTTCGTCGCGGCATAGTTCACCTGCGCGAACTGGCCCTTCTGGCCGTTGATCGAGCTGATCACGATGACGCGGCCGAACTTGCGCTCGCGCATGCCGGGCCAGATAGGATGAACCGTGTTGAACACGCCGGTCAGGTTCGTGTCGATCACGTCCTTCCATTGTTCCGGGGTCATCTTGTGGAACGGCGCGTCCCGCGTGATGCCGGCATTGGCGACGACGACGTCGATCGGCCCGAGATCGGCTTCGACCTTCTCGATACCGGCCTTGGACGCGTCATAATCAGCGACGTTCCATTTATAGGTCTTGATCCCCGTCGCTTCGGTGAAGGCCGCGGCCTTCTCGTCGTTGCCCGCGTACGTGGCCGCGACGTCGTATCCGGCGGCTTTCAGGGCCTTCGAGATGGCCTCGCCGATGCCCCGGCTGCCACCGGTGACAAGCGCTACTTTACCCATGGAATTCCTCTCCTCTCCTCCACACTTCTGACGTTACGAAACTTTTTGCGTTCGCTCAAATCAGGCGTGGCCCTTTGGGTCAAGGAATCTACGCGCGTCATTTTCGCCCTGCGCCCATGTGTCCCGCAGCTTCTGCCCGTCGGTGAAATCAATCTTGTCCGCCGGGGTCTCTTCGGACGGCATGACATAGCGCCGCCCGTCGACCTCTGGCAGCGACTTGTAGCGCCGGGTGAGTAACACCAGCGTGTCGCCCTCATCCGGATCGGGCATCGGCGCCTGATCCGCCATTCCCGCGTCGATCACCGGTGTGCCGTCCCACTCTGCGGGCTCGAACACCGGGGGAATCACCGCCGCGCCGCAGACGAGTTCGGCCAGCTTTCCGTCGCGCGCCGCGGCGTTGGCGTCGATCAGGCGCGCGGTCAGGCCGACCTTCTCGGCCCAGTCGAAATGCGGCGATCCGACGATGTGCAGTTCCGCCTCGTAGGCCAGTGTCATCGCGGCGCCGGTCAGGATGGGCGAGGGGCGTTCCGGCGGATGCGCGATCAGGATCTGGAACGACGGGCCCGCCGCCACCTTTTCTTGCGCCTCGGCATCCAGAACTTTCTCGACCACTTCGCAGTACAGGCTTTGATGTGGGGTCAGGCCCTTGTCGCCGTCATGGAACAGGTCGACGTTGCTGCCCTTGGTTTCGAAGACCTCGCACATCGTTTCAAGCAGTTGCCGTTCCCGGCCTGCAAGCCACGCCGACCCGGCAAGCGCACCGCCGCTGACGCCGGTCACGCGCTCGGGCCGCAGCGGGTGTTCTTCGTCCAGAACGGTCATGAAGCCGCCCTGCCAGAAGCAGCGCAGGCCGCCACCGGAGAATACGATCTGTTTTGTGTTTTCCATATGAAAGGGGCGGGCACGTGGCCCGCCCGGTTCAGCTTACGGACGCTCGACGCACAGGGCGACGCCCATGCCGCCGCCGATGCACAGCGTGGCAAGGCCCTTCTTGGCGTCGCGGCGCTTCATCTCGAACAGCAGCGTGTTCAGCACACGGCAGCCCGACGCGCCGATGGGGTGACCAATGGCGATGGCGCCGCCGTTGACGTTCACGATCGACGGATCCCAGCCCATGTCCTTGTTCACGGCGCAGGCCTGCGCGGCGAAAGCTTCGTTGGCTTCGACAAGGTCAAGGTCGCCCACGGACCAGCCGGCTTTTTCCAGCGCCTTGCGCGAGGCGTGGATCGGGCCGACGCCCATGATCGACGGATCGAGACCGGCGGTGGCGTAGGACGCGATGCGGGCCAGCGGCTCGATGCCGCGCTTCTCGGCCTCGGCGTCGGTCATCAGCAGCACGGCAGCGGCGCCGTCGTTGATGCCCGAGGCGTTCGCGGCGGTGACCGAACCATCCTTGGTGAAGGCCGGGCGCAGCTTTTGCATGGCGTCCAGCGTGGCGCCGTGGCGGATGTACTCGTCCTTATCGACCACGATGTCGCCCTTGCGGGTCTTGATGGTGTAGGCGATCACCTCGTCATCGAACTTGCCGGCCTTCTGCGCGGCCTCGGCCTTGTTCTGGCTGGCGACGGCGAATTCGTCCTGCTGGTCGCGGCTGATCTGCCACTTCTCTGCGACGTTCTCGGCGGTCTGGCCCATGTGATAGCCGTTGAAGGCATCCCAAAGGCCGTCCTTGATCATCGTGTCGATGAACTTCATGTCGCCCATCTTCTGACCCTGACGGATGTTCTGGGCGTGGGGCGACATCGACATGTTTTCCTGGCCGCCGGCTGCGACGATCGCGGCGTCGCCCAGCATGATGTGCTGCGCGCCCAGTGCGACGGCGCGAAGGCCCGAACCGCAGACCTGGTTGATGCCCCACGCAGCCGCTTCCTGCGGCAGGCCGGCGTTGATATGGGCCTGGCGCGCCGGGTTCTGGCCCTGCGCGGCGGTCAGCACCTGACCAAGGATCGTTTCGCTGACGTCCGCTTTGTCGATGCCGGCACGTGCGACGATGGCCTCCAGAACGGCGGCGCCGAGGTCGTGGGCCGGGGTGTTCGCGAACGAGCCGTTGAAGCTGCCGACCGCGGTACGCGCGGCGGATGCGATTACGACATTGGTCATGACTGATCTTCCTCCATCAGGGTCGCCGGGCGGAGGCCGGTCCCCATGGTCAGAAAGCGTCGACGTTCCGCCCGTTTCGCATTCGGTGGTATGCGGTGGCGCAGGTCAATGCAAGAGATTGACGTGGGTGCAACAACCGGTCGCGGGGAAGCCCGGCCGAGGTCGCCCCGCGCACCGCGCATCCGCGAGGCGCGTCGTCAGCCGACTTGGAGGTCGTCGGATTTTACGGTCCAGAAGGGTCGGGTCGTCGGCGCGCCGAAATAATAGCCCTGCATGCAGTCGATGCCGATCGCGCTCAGGAACTCTGCATCCTCGGCGGTTTCGACGTATTCCGCGACGGTGAACATCTCGAAATGCCGGGCGATCGAGATCAGCGCCTGGGTCAGTACCTGGTTGTCGGGATTGTCGTGGATGTTGCGGATGAACTGGCCGTCGATCTTCAGGATATCGAAATAGAACTCTCGCAGATAACGGAAGGCGGTATAGCCCGCGCCGAAATCGTCCAGCGCGAAGGACAGGCCGCGATGCTGCATGTCGGCCATGAAGACCTGCACGGTGTCGGGCATCACCATGGCGGAGGATTCCGTAATCTCGAGGATCAGCCGTTCCGCCACCGTCGGATCGCGCCGCAACCCGCGATCCAGCGTTTCGGTCCAGCGGGGATAGCCGATGGATCGCGCGCTCATGTTGATCGAAAGGCGCAGGCCGGGGTGGTCGGCCAGCGTCGCAAGCCCGAGTTCAAGCGCAAGGCAGTCGATCTGGCGCCCGAGTTCGGTGGTTTCGACATCATTGATGAAGTCCCTTGCGGGAATGACCCTTCCGGAACTGTCGAGAATGCGGATCAGACCTTCCCAGAAGGCGGGGCGATAGGGCTCTGCCGCCTGCACGACAGGCTGGAACGCCAACAGTACGTTGCGATGCGCAATCGCGTCGCGAACCATTCCCTGGATACCCCTGTCGCGTTCCGTAACTGCGTGAACAAGCGGGCTTTCCGGTTCGTCCAAGGCAGGGACGGCAGGTCTGTCCGTCTGGGGCATCTCACACTCCGTTCAGTCCTTCGTACGGTGCGCGATGGATGTTTACATAAGGTGAAGTTTCTGGTTTGTTCTAATTTGAAAAGGATGCCCGAATTCTTTTATCTATTTGATGGAGAATGATAAATGGACGGCCGGTGCAGTTGGTGCGGGGACGACCCGCTTTACGTCGCCTATCACGACACCGAATGGGGCGTTCCCGAATACGACAGCCGCGCGCTCTGGGAAAAACTGATTCTCGACGGCTTCCAGGCGGGGCTTTCCTGGATCACCATCCTGCGCAAACGCGACAACTTCCGCGCCGCGTTCGAGGGGTTCGATCCCGAGGTCATCGCACGTTGGGGAGAGCCCGAGGTGGCACGACTTCTGGCCGATCCCGGCATCGTCCGTCATCGCGGCAAGATCGAAGCCACCATCGGCAACGCCCGCGCCTATCTTGATATCGAGGCGGGCGAGGGGTTCTCGGACTACCTGTGGAACCGCGTCGGCGGAACGCCGATCCAGAACGGATTCGCCTCGATGGCCGAGGTGCCGGCAGAAACGCCGCTGTCGCGTCAGATCTCGAAAGATCTCAAGAAAGCGGGCTTCAGGTTTTGCGGGCCGACCATCGTCTATGCGTGGATGCAGGCCTGCGGCATGGTCAACGACCACATGACCGGTTGCCCGCGCCACGCCGAGGTCGCGGCGATGGCCAAACCGATCTGATCCGTCAGCTGTCGCCCCCAATCAGCGCCGCCACGATGGCCCGCGCACTGTCGCCGTGCCAGTCCGCGTCGCCCATCAGCCGCGCGATCTCGCGCCCCTCGGGGTCGAGGATCACGCTGACCGGCAGCGCCAGAACCGCCATCTGCCGGGCCAGCTGCTGCTTGGGGTCACGGTACAGCGGCAGGTTGTCGACACCGACCTCTTCAAAGAACCGCCGCATCCCGGCGACCGGATTGCGGCCCGTTGCGATGGTGACGACCTCGAAACTGTCTCCGCCGAACTCTTCCTGAAGCGCCGAAAGCGACGGCATCTCTTTCCGGCAGGGCGCGCACCACGTGGCCCAGAAGTTCACCAGCACGTATTTGCCCCGGAACTGGTCCAGCCCGACCTCGGCATCCGCAGCGTCGACAAAGCTGACCTCGGGCACCGCTTCCGGCTCGGGATGAACCACCAGCTTGCGCATGTCGCCCTCGCGCATCGCCTCCAGCGCCGACGGATCGGCCGCCAAGGCGCCATTTGCGCCGAGGCCGAGGCAGGTGTAGAGGACGGCGAACCGGAACCAGCGCATGTAATTTTCCCTCCGAGGGTCAGCCAATGAACGACACGAAATCGAATGCCATGTGGGGCGGACGCTTCGCCGCGGGACCCGACGCCATCATGGAGGCGATCAACGCCTCGATCGGCTTCGACAAGCGGCTCTACGCCCAGGACATCCGGGGCTCGCGCGCCCACGCCGCGATGCTGGCGGCGCAGGGCATCCTTACCGATAAAGACGCCGAGGCGATCCGGGAAGGCCTGCTCACCGTTTTGTCAGAGATCGAAGGCGGCAGCTTCGAATTCTCGACCGCGCTGGAAGACATCCACATGAACGTCGAGGCACGGCTGAAGGCGTTGATCGGCGAACCCGCCGGCCGCCTGCACACCGCACGGTCCCGCAACGATCAGGTGGCGCTGGATTTCCGTATGTGGGTTCGCGACCAGTGCGACGCCGCCATTGACGGGCTGACCGAGCTGATGACCGCCCTGGTGGCGCAGGCCGAGGCCGGTGCCGATTGGGTGATGCCGGGCTTTACCCACCTGCAGACCGCGCAGCCGGTGACATGGGGCCATCACATGATGGCTTATGTCGAGATGTTCGCCCGCGACCGCAGCCGCTTTGCCGACGCACGTGTCCGGATGAACGAAAGCCCGCTGGGCGCTGCGGCGCTGGCTGGCACCTCGTTCCCGATCGACCGCCACGCGACCGCCGAGGCGCTGGGCTTCGACCGCCCGTCGGCGAACTCGCTGGACGCCGTGGCCGACCGCGACTTTGCGCTGGAATTCCTGTCCGCCGCCTCGATCTGCGCCATGCACCTGTCGCGCTTCGCGGAAGAGCTGGTGATCTGGTCGTCGGCGCAGTTCCGCTTTGTCGCGCTGTCCGACCGGTTCTCGACCGGATCGTCTATCATGCCGCAGAAAAAGAACCCCGATGCCGCCGAACTGATCCGCGCCAAGATCGGACGTATCCTTGGCGCGCAGGTGGCGCTGTTCACCATCATGAAGGGCCTTCCGCTGACCTATTCCAAGGACATGCAGGAGGACAAGGAACAGACCTTCGACGCCGCCGACAGCCTGATGCTGGCGCTTGCCGCGATGGAAGGCATGGTCAAGGACATGGAAGCCAACCGCCCCAGCCTGGAGGCCGCGGCGGCGTCCGGCTTCTCGACCGCGACGGATCTTGCCGACTGGCTTGTCAGGGAACTGGACCTGCCGTTCCGCGATGCGCATCATGTGACCGGAACGCTGGTGGCCATGGCCGAGAAGAAGGGCTGCGATTTGCCCGACCTGACGCTGGCCGAGATGCAATCGGTACACGAGGGCATCCGCGAGGACGTCTTCGGGGTGCTGGGCGTACACAACTCGGTCGCCAGCCGGATGAGCTATGGCGGCACCGCGCCGGAACAGGTCCGCGCTCAGCTGGCGCGCTGGAAGGAGATGCTGGGATGAAACCGGTCTGGGCGCTGCTGATCCTGACGCTGGTCGCGGCCTGCGGGGTCGACGGCGCGCCCGTGCCGCCGGGGTCGGGCATCGACCCGCGCAACATCACCGATCCCAGCCAGATCGACCCGGACGGTTTCTTCTAGGGATGTCGCCGCTGCGCTTGATCTATCTTGGCCTCGCCGTGTGGGGCGCCGTGCATCCGATGTGGTGGTTCGTGCGTCACTGGCGCGAGGAAGGCCTGTCGCTGGGGGGGCTGATCGACAGCTGGTTCGTGAACGCGGGCAGCACCGGGCTGGTCTGGGACCTGACCATCGCGGCCATCGCGCTGACCGTCTTCGTGCTGGCCGAGACATGGGTGCGCCGCAACTGGGTCGCCCTGTGGGCGATCCCGGCGACCTTCTGCATCGGCGTCAGCTGCGGCCTGCCGCTATACCTGTTCCTCAGAACGCGGCCCGTGACCTAACCGTAGCGCGCCACGAAATTCCGCAGGATCAGTTCCGGCGCGTGTACCTTTGCCGCGTCGATCATCGCGTGCAGATCGTCGGCCTCTTCCGGGCGGAAATAGCCGCGATGGCGGTAGATATCGATCCGAACATGGAAGCCCGCGGCATCCGCCTCGGGGTGGAACTGGGTCGCGTAGACGTTGGCGCCGTGGCGGATCATCTGGAACGGGCAGGCGTCTGACGCCAGCAGATGCGCCGCCCCGTCCGGCAGGTCCTGCGCGGCTTCCTTGTGGCCCACGAAGGCCTCGAAGCTTTGCGGCAGACCCGCCAGCAGCGGATCGGCGGCGCCGTCTTCGGTGATGCGGCACAGCGAGGTTCCCACCGGCTCGCCGAACTGCTTTTTCGAGACTTCCGCGCCAAGGTGGTGGGCAAGGATGCCAATCCCGTAGCAGCAGCCCAGAAACGGCAGGTCGCCTTCGGTGATCTGTGGCATCAGCGACAGCATCGTGTGTTCGATCCGCGCTTCCACCTCCGATTTCTTCTCGGGCGGGTCCGACACGCAGCCCGGCCCGCCACCGACGATGGTCCCGGCATAGCGGCCAAGGTCGAGATCGTCCGGCAGCGGTTCGCAATCAAGCCGGATCCGATGGACCCGGTCGGGCGACAGCACGCCTTTGGACAGGAACGCCTCGAACTCGTTGTCGGCGGCGTCCGTTTCGGGCCGAAGTTGCAGGATCAGAAAGGGTTTCATCGCAGGCGCCACCGGGTAGGGATCTGGCCCGGTGATGGCCGAGGATCAGGGTGCGGTCAACAGGCCCTGCGTCGCAGCGAAAGGGTTGCTTCTGCTGTCGAGGGGTGGGCTGCTCCCGACGCTCCCGACGCTCCCGACGCTCCCGACGCTCCCGACGCTCCCGACGCTCCCGACGCTCCCGACGCTCCCGACGCTCCCGACGCTCCCGACGCTCCCGACGCTCCCGACGCTCCCGACGCTCCCGACGCTCCCGACGCTCCCGACGCTCCCGACGCTCCCGACGCTCCCAACGCTCCCGACGCTCCCGACGCTCCCGACGCTCCCGACGCTCCCGACGCTCCCGGTGCTCCTGAAACTCGCGAGGCTCCCGACGTCTCCGGTGCTCCTACCGTTCTGGTCGTGCGTTGAAATTCTGGCCACCTCGCGACCCTCTGGCCTGCTCGCGCTCTACCAGCCCGTGCCACAACCCGGTCGCGGTACAGAAAGCCGCCTTCGCGATGTGCAACTTCCCGCCGCGCCGGTGGGATGGCGCGCACCCAGCTTCGTCAGGCGCTTCGCCGTACGGCGGAGTCTTCGCCTTCGTCCCAGGCGTCAGCGTCGTCATCTTCGCTCAGCGAGAACTGGCGGGTGCTGTCCGACAGATCCTTTACTTCGCGCTTCAGCGATTGTGTCGCCGCGGTGGTTTCCTGGAACATCGCAGCGTTCTGCTGGGTGACCTTGTCCAGTTCGCCCGCCGCCGCGTTGATGTCGTCCAGCCCGCGCGACTGCTCTTGCGCGGCAGAGGCGAGGCCGGCCACCTTCAGGCGAATGTCGGCCACGAAGGCCGCGATCCGTTCCAGTGCCCCGCCGGAATCGTCGACCAGCTTGACCCCCGCCTGTATCTGGCTGGAGGTCGAGCGGATGAGATCGGCGATTTCCTGAGACGCTTCGGACGACCTCTGCGCAAGCTGCCGCACCTCGGATGCGACGACGGCAAAGCCGCGCCCGGTCTCGCCAGCGCGCGCCGCTTCCACTCCGGCGTTCAGCGCCAGAAGGTTGGTCTGGAAGGCCAGCGCGTCAATCGTGTCGGTGATGCGTGAAACCTTGTTCGAGCTGTCGGCAATCTCGTTCATTGCCGCCACCGCGCGTTTCACAGTCTCGAGCCCGGTTGTCGTACTGTCCTCGGCCGAGGTGGAGGTCGCCGCGGCCTCTTCCGCGCTGGCCGCCGCGTCGCGCACCGATCCGGCCATCTGGTCCAGCGCCGCCGCGGTTTCTTCAAGCGTGGCCGCCTGCCGTTCCGTCCGCACGCTGAGATCGTCGGCGGCCGATTCGATCTGGGCCGCATCCGACAGGATCCTGTCCGCCCGTTCCGAGATGCCGGCGATCACCGTGGAAAGCGCGTCCAGCGACTGGTTGAACTGGGATTTCAGCGCCTCGAATTCTGGCGGAACTTCGACCGCAAGGCGCACTGTAAGATCGTTCGACGCAAGCCGCGACATCGCGTTCTGGAACGCCGTGATCGCTGTCTTCGATCCGGTAATGTCGTTCGCGAATTTCTCGACCCGGAACACGCGCCCCTCGCTGTCGGCGACGGGGTTATAGGTGGCCTGCAGCCAGATTTCGCGATTGCCTTTCCCGATCCGCCGGAATTCGCCGGCGTGGAAGTGACCCTGCCGAAGCTCGTCCCAGAACTGCGCATATTCAGGCGTCCCGGCTTCTTCCGGCGGCATGAACATGCGGTGGTGCTTTCCGCGTATGTCGTCCAGCGAATACCCGACGCAGGTCAGAAAGTTCTCGTTCGCGTCCCGGATCGTGCCGTCGGGTTCGAACTCGATGATGGCCTGCGCGTTGCTCAGCGCCTCGAGACGCGACTGTGACAGCAGCGAGTCGAGCTTTTTCGCCGTGATGTCCGACGCGATCTTGACGATCCCACGCGTGCTGCCGCGCGGTCCAAGGATCGGGTTGTAGCTGGCCTGAAGCCAGATTTCGCGCCCGCCCTTGCCAATGCGGCGGAACTCGCCAGACCGGAATTCGCCCTGCGCCAACGCGGCCCAGAACTGGGCATAGTCGGTGCTTTCCGCAAGCTCCGGGTCGCAGAACATCCTGTGGTGTTTGCCGATGATCTCGTCCCGGGTATAGCCGACGACCTTCAGGAAATTGTCGTTGGCCATCCGGATCGTACCGCTCGGGTCGAATTCCACGCGCGCCTGGGACCGATCCAGAGCATCCAGCCGGCTTTGCGCCTCGGCATCGCCACGCACCGCTTTCGTCACATCCCGTGCGAACAGGATGACGCGTTGCAGGCTGCCGTCCTCGCCCATGACCGGGAAGTAGTTCGCACCGATCCAGACCGCGTTGCCGCTGCTGTCGATGCGGGGAAAGGCGTCGTTGCCGCAGGTCTTTCCCGCGCGAAGATCGTCCCAGAATGCGCCATACTCGGAACTGCCGCGATCTTTCGGTTCCAGCAGGTCGTCGTGCGAGATGCCGGCCATGGTGCCTTCGTCATAGCCCAGCAGGCCACAGAACCGGTCGCTCGCATCCTCGATCCGGCCCTCGGGAGAGATCCAGGCGACGGCCATATTGCCCCGGACCGCTTGTGCAAGGTCGCCCGACAGCCCGCTGGCCTGCCCGGCGCCGCCCCGTTTTCCAGTCCGCATCACCCGCGTCTCCTTCACAAGGTTTCCGGGGGGGCATAGGCGGATTCGGGTTAACAGCGGGTGTGCGTTTCAGCCACCAATGGGCCGGATGGCGATGTCCGCCTGTTCCAGCGCGTCGCGGACCGCGGTGCTAAGCGCCACGGCTTCGGCGTTGTCGCCATGGACGCAGATGGTGTCGATGCGTGTCGGGATTTCCTTGCCGCTTTCGCACAGGATCGCGCCCGCCTTCACCATCTTCACGATCCGCTCGGCGCCGTAGGCCGCATCATGGATCACCGCGCCGGGCTGCGACCGGTCCACCAGCGTCGCGTCGTCATTATAGGCCCGGTCGGCGAAGATCTCGGCGGCATAGGCGCAGCCCAGCGTCTCGGCCGCGCGCTGCTGGGCGGTGGCGGCGATCACCATGATCGTCAGGTCGGGGTCGACGTCCAGCGCCGCCTCGTAACAGGCGCGCGCCATCGCTTCGTCTTCCGACGTCATGTTGCCCAGCGCGCCGTGCAGCTTCAGGTGCCGGACCCCGCCGCCCACGGACCGCGCCATCGCCTGCGCCGCACCAAGCTGGTAGCGGACCCAGTTGGCAAGCGTGGCATGCGGTACCTGCATCCTGCGGCGACCGAAGCCCTGCAGGTCCAGCAGGCCGGGATGCGCACCGATGCCGACGCCGTTTTCGACCGCCAGCCTCATCACCCGCGCCATGTGATCCGGATCGCCCGCGTGGAAGCCGCAGGCGATGTTGGCGGAGCTGATGATCTTCAGCAGCGCGGCATCGTTCCCCATCGGCCAGGGGCCAAAGCTTTCGCCCATGTCGGCGTTCAGGTCCACGGAAATGGTCATGTCTCGTCTCCGGCTGTGACACCTCCGATCAGCTGATAGCTCAGAAGGTCGGGAATGTCGTGCGGGTTGCGGATGCGGGGGCGCGGCGCGCGCGGAAGCTGCGCAAGATGGTCGGCATGGGCGCGATGCGCGGCAAGCGCCTGCGCGCGGCTGACGAAGACGAACCGGACCGGCGCTCCGGGACCGGCCTGCGCGATGCGCGGCAGGTCGGCCGGGATCACGGTGGCGATCCGGGGATAGCCGCCCGTGGTCTGGCATTCCGACAGCAGGACGAAAGGCGCGCCATCACCGGTGGCCTGAATGTCGCCGGGCACGATGATCTCGGACAGGATGACAAGCTGATCCTGCGCGGCGAAGGGCGCGCCGTCGAAGCGCATCTTCACGCCCATCCGGTTGCCGCGCGGATCGCGGGAGAAGGCGGTTTCCTCGAACCGCCGAAGGTCGCCGGGGGCGAACTGGTCGGTCTGCATCGACGGGATCACCCGGACGGTGCCGCCCGAGAACCGGTCGGCGACGTCCAGCGTCAGCCCCGTCTCGCCCGCGCGGTCCTGCCCAAGCGGCAGCGTGTCGCCCTCGGTCAAGCCGGCCCCCAGACCCGCAGCCAGATGTGCGGCGCGCGAGCCCAGAACCGGCTCGGTCGCAATGCCGCCGCCGATGTGCAGAAACCCGTAGGCGCCACGCGCCGCCCCGCCGATGGCAAGGTGCTGACCCGCTTTCAGGTGGTGGCTGGTGTTCCAGTGCAGCCGCTCGCCATCGACGGTCGCCTGCATCGGCGCGCCGGTCAGCGCGATGCGCAGATCGCGATCGGCGGTGAACACGCCGCCCATGCCGGCCATCTCGATCGCGGCGGTCTCGGGCGACTGGCCAAGCAGCGCGGCCCCCTCGGCCAGCGCCAGCGGATCGGCGGCACCGCCGCGCGACAGGCCGGTGGCAAGGTGACCGGGGCGTCCCATGTCCTGCACGGTGACGCCCGGACCCGCGCTGATGACGGTCAGGCGGCTCATGCTATGGGCTCTGACGTGGCGCCCATACCGTCGCTTTCCGCCAGACGGGCGATGGCTTCGGGCGTGGCGGGCTCGAACCGGATCTCGTCGCCGGGCGTCAGCGGGAAAGGCGTGTCTGTCCCGGGCCGGAACGAGTGGAAGGCGGTCTGCCCGATATGCCGCCAGCCGGTCGGGGTGGTCCGCGCGAAGACGATCAACTGACGGATCGCGGCCACCAAAGCGCCCTGCGGCACGTTGGGCGACAGCTGCCGCAGGCGAGGGATGTTCCAGTGCGCGGGCAACTCGCCCAGATACGCCTGCCCGGGTGCGAAGCCGATCGTCAGCACGCGGGTCCGGGCGGCTGCGATCTCTTCGGTGGCCTTTTCGGGGGTCAGACCCGCCGCCTCGGCCGCTTCCTCGAACTGCGGCCCGCTGTCGCCGCCAAGGGCGACGGGAATGGTCCACAACACGCGTCCTTGCGGCAAGGGTGCGGCCAGCCAGTCGCGGCTCGCCAGCATCTCGGCCAGCCGGTCCTTCAGCGCGTCGTGGTCCAGCGTCAGCGGATCGAACCGGACGAAGGCCGATGCGAGAGAGGTCGCCGTTTCCCGCACCCCGTCCCAGCCCGCATGGTCCACCGCCGCGCGAAACGCCAGCGCGGCGCGGTTCGCGGGCTCTGACAGACGGTCGGCGAAGGTGACGAGCATGCCGGACAGGCCGACGTCGCGGATCAGGGGGGTGGCGGTCATGGCAGGGACCGTCGCGCGCGGCGCGACAGAGTGCAATGGGGTTCGGACATCGGACGGCCTGCCTTTCCACTTGATGCAAGCCCGGCCACGGGCGAGACTCCGGACGACACCCTGCAACCACGGGAGGCCCGCATGAAGGTCGGCGACACCCACTACCGCTCTATCTGGCTTGAAGACGGCGAGGTCCGGATCATCGATCAGCGCTGGCTGCCGCACGAGTTCCGCATCGTGCCGCTGGAAAGCCTTGACGATTTCGCCACCGCGATCCGCGACATGTGGGTGCGGGGTGCGCCGCTGATCGGGGCGACGGCGGCCTATGGCGTGGCCTGCGCGATGGCGCGCGACGCGTCGGACGGCAACCTCGCCACGACCTGCGAGACGCTGAACGCCACACGCCCCACCGCGGTGAACCTGCGCTGGGCGCTCGAGGCGATGCAGGCCGCGTTGCGCCCGCTGCCGGTCGGGGACCGCGCCACGGCGGCCTTCGCGAAGGCGGCGGCGATCTGCGACGAGGATGTCGAGACCAACCGGATGATCGGCGTGCATGGGCTGGAACTGATCAAGGAGATCGCGGCGAAGAAGGACGGGCCGGTCAACGTCCTGACCCACTGCAACGCCGGCTGGATCGCGACGGTCGACTGGGGCACCGCGACCTCGCCGATCTACCAGGCGCACGAGGCGGGAATTCCGGTGCATGTCTTCGTCGACGAGACTCGCCCCCGCAACCAGGGCGCTTTGCTGACCGCGTGGGAACTGGGCGGCCACGGTGTCAGCCACGACCTGATCGTCGACAACGCGGGCGGGCACCTGATGCAGCGGGGCGAGGTGGACCTCGTCATCGTCGGCACCGACCGCACCACTGCGCGCGGCGACGTGTGCAACAAGATCGGCACCTACCTGAAAGCGCTGGCGGCGCAGGACAATGGCGTCCCGTTCTATGTGGCGCTGCCTTCGCCGACCATCGACTGGACGATCTCGGACGGCTTCGACATCCCGATCGAGGAACGCGGCCCTGCGGAAGTGACCCACGTGCAAGGCAAGCTTGCCGACGGGACGGTGACGCAGGTGCAGATCTCGCCCGACACCACCGGCGCGCGGAACCCGGCCTTCGACGTGACCCCGGCCCGTCTGGTCACCGGCCTGATCACCGAACGCGGCATCGCCGCTGCCTCGCCCGAGGGGTTGGCCGCCCTGTTCCCCGACCGCGCGGCCTGATCGCCGGCGACGGAAGCGAGGGGCCTGCCCCTCGCGCTCCCCGAGGTATTTCGGAAGAGAAGAAGGCGAAGGGTGCTGCTTCTTCTCTTTTAAAATACCTCGGGGGAGACGCGCCGAAAGGCGCGGCGGGGGCAGAGCCCCCAGCCGGCGTCAGCCTTTCAGGCGCGACAGCCAGCCTTTCTTTTTCTCTTCCTCCGGCGCATCGTCCGGCACGTCCTCGGCGGTGCCTTCGATGGCGGTCTGGAAGCGTTCGAAGAACTGGTCGGCCATCTTCTTGGCGAAGCCGTCGATGATGCGGCTGCCCAGCTGGGCCAGCTTGCCGCCGACCTTCGCGTCGACGTCGTAGCTCAGCAGCGTGCCGGTCTCGGTCGGCGTCAGCTTCACGTCGGCCGAGCCCTTGGCGAAGCCCGCGGGGCCGCCCTTGCCTTCGCCGACCAGCGTCAGGCTTTCGTGCTCGACCCGGTTGTCGACAGAGACCTGTCCCTTGAAGGTGGCTTTCACCGGGCCGACCTTTTGGACCACGGTCGCCTCGAAGCCCTCGTCGGCATTGCCGGACATCTCGGTGCAGCCGGGCACGCAGGCCTTCAGCACTTCGGGGTCGAGGATCGCGGCCCAGACTTCCTCGGGCGGGGCGGCGATCTCGCGTTCGGAACTCATCTGCATGGGGCGGTCCTCCTGTGACTGAGCGTCGAAGATATACGGGCGAACGGAAGTGGCAAGTGGGCGCGGCGGTCAGACGACCACGTCGTAGATCAGTTTCAGCGACAGGATCAGCAGCGCCGTCTCGACGAAGGCAAAGAACAGCTTCTCGGGCAGGATCTGCGTCAGACGGAACCCGGACCACGCGCCGAACAGCGCCACCGGGGTCAGCCAAAGGATCACCGACAGGCTGTGCAGCGTGATCTGCCCGGCGATCACATAGGGCGGCACCTTCATGATGTTCACGCAGGCGAACAGGATGGTCGAGGTGCCGGCGAACACCATCTTCGGCATCTTCTGCGGCAGGGCGTAAGCCTGGAACGGCGGTCCGCCGGCGTGGGAGATGTAGCTGGTGAACCCCGCCAGCGCGCCCCAGAACAGCCCGCGCGGCACATCGGCGGGCCGGGGCGGAATGCTGGGGTTCAGCCGCCGCCGCAGCTTGTCGGCGAGATAGTACAGCCCGGTCAGCGCCACCGCGAGCTTAACCGCATCCTCGGGCACCCACGCCACCGTGGCGAAGCCCAGCGCGATGCCGATGGCGGCTGCGGGGATCAGGATCTTGAGGTTGCGCGCCGAGAACTCCCGCCGGTACAGCCAGACGCCATACACGTCCGAGATGATGTAGACCGGCAGCAACAGCCCGGCCGCCGCGGCGGCGGGCATCACGAACGACAGGATCGGCACCGCCAGCAGCGCGATGATCGGCAAGCCGCCCTTCGACATGCCGACGAACAGCGAGCCGAGCGCGGCGAGGATCCAGAAGGTCGCGGTGAGTTCCATGCCGGGATCATTGAACTGGCCGCGGGGGAAAGGAAAGCGGGATTAACGACAGTGCGGCGCGGACGCCTCAGGGCACGGTCCAGTCGACGCCGGTCGCCTCCTTCACCGCGAGGCTGCCGTCCGGGTAGGGGTGCATCAGGGCCGCCGCCGCTTCGGTGTCGTCGCCCAGCCATGTCGCGAACTGCGACGGTTCCAGCAGGACGCCCATCCGGTCGTGGATGTCCTTCACATCGCCCGAGGGCGGGCAGGTGACGGTGGCCAGTTGCGGCAGCTGGATGCCGCCGGGTCCGTTCCAGACATCGTAGATCGCTGCGAAAGCCAACAGGCGACCGTCGGGGCGGGCAATCCGCCATGCGGTCTTCTTCCGTTTCTCGCCGGTCCATTCGTACCAGCCGGTCACGGGCACCAGCGCACGGGTGACGCCTTCGAATGCGGATTTGGTGAAGACCGTCTCGGATCGCGCATTGACGATGGTTTCCATCACCGGCCGGCCACGCGCGTTCACCCGGCCCACGGGGATCATCCCCCAACGCATCTTCGTCAAAGCCAGACCGGGCGGGCAGGCGACGACCTGCTCGCCCGGGGCGATGTTGAAGCGGGGCGGGTCCGGCGCCACCCCGCCGGGGTCGGCGCCGAGGAAATCGGCGACCTCCTCCAGCGGAGCGGTCAGAAACAGGCGCCCCGGCATGGCCGGCGGATCACTCTGCCGGTGCGCTCCGGGGTGGGTGCGCCGCGTCGGCCAGACGGGCCTCGGCCTCGGGGTCGATGTCCAGATCGTGGTCGGTGATCACGCCCGCGTCGGGGTCGTTGAACACCGCCATGTCCAGCTTGCCCTCGGTCTTCGCCACGATGGTCGAGACGACGGCGTCGCCGGTGATGTTCACCGCGGTCCGGATCATGTCCATCAGGCGGTCGACGCCGAGGATCAGCGCGATCCCCTCGATCGGCAGGCCGACCTGACCCAGCACCATCGTCAGCATGACAAGGCCAACGCCCGGCACGCCCGCCGTGCCGATGGAGGCAAGCACCGCCATCGCGATCACGGTCAGGTAGCCGCCGATGCCAAGGTCGATGCCATAGACATTGGCAAGGAACACTGTCGCCACGCCCTGCATGATCGCGGTGCCGTCCATGTTGATCGTCGCGCCGAACGGCACGGTGAACGAGGCCACCGAGTTGTCCGCCCCGATGCGCTGTGTCACGCAACGGAAGGTGACCGGGATCGTCGCGTTCGACGAGGCGGTCGAGAAGGCGAAGATCTGCGCCGGGCGGATCTTGGTCATGAAGGTGAAGGGGTTCAGCCCCGACAGCACCTTGAGCATAATCATCAGCGTCACGAAAAGGTGGAAGAACAGCGCCACCGTCAGCGTGCCGACATAGGCAAGTACCGGCACGAACAGCTCGATCCCCTGCTCGGTGAAGGTCTTGGCGATCAGGCAGAACACGCCGTAGGGGGCGAAGGCCATGACGATGCCCACGACCTTCATCATCAGCTCGTTCATGTATTCACAGGCTTCGATGAACGGCTTCGACCGGTCGCCCATCATAAGCGCGGCGATGCCGACGATGATGACGTAGAAGATGATCTGCAGCATCTCGCCGCTTGCGAAGCTGGCGATGGGATTGGTGGGAACGATGCCGGCAAAGACCTCCCACACGGTCGGCGCCTCGCGCCCGGTGACGCCCGAGGTGTCGACGCCGGTCATGTCGAACCCGTCGCCCGGCGCCACGACCAGCGCCATCAGGATGGCGATGGCGATCGCGACGGCGGTGGTGAACAGGTACAGCCCGAAGGACTTGCCGCCGACGCGGCCAAGGACCCGGATGTCGCCGATCCCGGTCACGCCGCAGATCAGCGAGAAGATCACCAGCGGCACGACCAGCATCTTCAGGGCGTTGACGAACATGCTGCCGACCATCGCGAACAGGCCGCCGACAATATGCGTGGCGATGAAATCGGACCCGATGGCGTTGAAGATGACACCGACGATCAGGCCCGCGACCATCCCGATCATGACCTTGACGGTCAGTGACATTCCCTTGCCTTCCGAAGCGGGGGTGCTGTCGGACATCTCTCTCTCCATCACTTGCTAAAACACTTCAATTCTGGCCCATCAATTGCCTGGGTCAAAGAACTTTTCGCAGCAGGGTTGTGCGGCTGGCCCGTTGCAGCCCCGGTTCCGGCGCAGGATTGTGCGGCCCGGTCAGGCTTTCGGCGATGCGGGCGCGGGTGGGATCGGGAACACCGCGTCGTAGGCGATGTTGTAAAGGAAGGTATAGACAAGGAAGAACCCGGCCAGCGACAAGTCCATCGCCAGCGCGACCCAAAGCGTCACGCCCAAGTGCCACGCGATGAACGGCACCAGCAGGGCCAGAAGCCCGGCCTCGAACAGCACCGCGTGCAGAACGCGATGGCGAAGGGATTTCGCCGTGCCTCCGGTGGCGCGGAACATGGCCCGGTCGAACCCGATGTTGAACGCGTAGTTCCACAGCATTGCGACCATGCTGCTGACCAGCGCAACCGTACCGAAGTCGAACATCGGCACGCCGAACACCAGCGCGCCAAGCGGCGTGATGATCAGCAGCGCGAAGAATTCGAGCAGCAGCGAATGGCGGATACGGTCGGCGGTGGTTCTCATGGCCGCTCCGTATAGGGCGGCTTAGTGCCGGACCGCCAGCCCTTTGTCGTCGAAGAAATGCAGCCGGTCCTCGCGGAACTTCAGGCCGATTTCTTGGCCTGGCTCCGCCTCTTGCTCGCCATGGCTGCGGATCGTCATCTGGCCCAGCAGACCGGCATCGACGATCACGTAGCTGTCGGCCCCGAGGTACTCCAGCACGTCGACGCGGGCATCGAGTTGGCCCTCTCCCGGTGCGCCGATGTCGATGTGCTCGGGCCGGATGCCCAGCTGAACCGCGCCATGGTCGCCGGTGTAGACGCCGCCGCGCCCGCCTTCGAGCGCATAGCGGCCGTCCGACGTGGTGCAGGGCACGATGTTCATGGCGGGCGAGCCGATGAACTGCGCCACGAACAGGTTCGCGGGGCGCTCGTACAGCTCTTTCGGCGTGCCGACCTGCGCGATGGTGCCGAATTCCAGCACCACGATCCGGTCGGCTAGCGTCATCGCTTCGACCTGGTCGTGGGTGACGTAGATCATCGTCGCCTCAAGCGCCCGGTGCAGCTTGGCGATCTCATAGCGCATCTCGACCCGCAGGGCGGCGTCGAGGTTGGACAGCGGTTCGTCGAACAGGAAGGCGGTGGGCGCGCGCACGATGGACCGCCCGATGGCGACCCGCTGGCGCTGGCCGCCCGACAGCGCCTTGGGCCGGCGGTCGAGATAGGGTTCCAACTTCAGGATCGCCGCGGCGCGGTTCACCTTCTCTTCGATCTCGGACTTCGGCGCGCCCGCGGTCTTCAGCGAGAAGCCCATGTTGTCGCGCACCGACATATGCGGGTACAGCGCGTAGCTTTGGAACACCATCGACAGGCCACGCTGGTGCGGCGGCTGGTCGGTGACGTCCTTGCCGTCCAGCAGCAGCTTGCCGCGCGACGTCTCTTCCAGCCCGCCGATCATTCGCAGCAGCGTGGACTTGCCGCAGCCCGAGGGACCGACGAACACGACGAATTCGCCATCGTGTATGTCAAGGTCGATACCCTTGATGACCTGAAGATCGCCGAACCATTTCTCGACGCTTTGAAGGCTTATGCTGCCCATGGTGTTTTCCCCGTGTTGGGAGAGGCCCAAGCCAGCCAGACGGCGGCCGTCCATGTAAAGTCGCGCCCGCCCGCGGGGGCGCCGTTGGTCGGGTCGAAGTATTCCGCGAACCCGTTCTTCGAGATCAGCGCGCGGGTGTTCTCGGTCAGCGCCTGCGCGCGGTCGGTGTGGCCCGCCTCGCCCAGCCCGGTGGCGATCAGCATGTTCATCATCGCCCAGACCGGCCCGCGCCAATAGCGTTTCGGCTCGTAAGCCGGATGAGCCGGATCGGTGGACGGGACGTAGTACTTGGTCAGCCCGGCGATGCGGTCGAACTGGTCGAGCATCCGGTCGCCGCCGACACCCGCGTACCATGTCAGGAACGACGCGTTCGAGACGACGCCGGTGTGTTTGCCCGCGCGGATATCATAACAGTCGTAGGTCCCGGCCTCGGCGTTCCACAGCCGTTCGGACCCTTCCTCCATCTCGGCGATCCAGCGGTCGAGTTCGTCCACCGGTTCTCCGAACCGTTCGGCCAGCACCTTCAGGTCGCGGGTCGAGCGCAGCAGCGTGAAGGTCATCGTCGGGTCGGCCACGCGGAAGGGCGTGGTGTCCTTCAGATAGGCCTCGTCCCAGCCACTCTCGGCCCCCAGCTTCACGAGGTACAGGTAGCGGTCGTAATCGTAGCGCCGCGGACGTTCCTCTTCGACGACGTGGGTGGTGTCGCGGCGATAGTACTGTTCGACACCCTCTGGTTCGATCGCGGCAAAGGGGCCGTCCCAGTCGGGGCAGTTGTCGCGGCCGGTTTCCCACGGATGGGTGACGACGATGGCGCCGCCCTCGTTGCGCCATGTCATGAACCAGCGGTGCCAATCCATCAGCGGCTTGAACAGCGCGCGGGCGCGGGGCTGGGCGCCGGGGTTTCGGTCCAGGAGCCAGCGCACGAAGGTGCCCGCGATGGGCGGTTGCGAGATGCCCGAAGACGGGATCGGTCCGACGCCGCCCCACACGTCGGGGCCGGGGAAATAGCCGGGATCGACCTGGTGGAACAGGATGTGCGGCACCATGCCGTTTGGCCACTGGCCGCGGAACAGAGTCTCGATCTCGCTCCACGCGCGGTCCATGTCGTGCTCGGCAAAGCCAAGGGCGGCGAACACGCTGTCCCAGTTCCACTGGTAGGGATACAGCCCCGCCGTCGGCACGGTGTACCCGCCGCGATCGTTCTTCGCGAGGATGGCGCGGGCTTCGCGGTCGCAGGTGGTGGCGTCAGCCATTGGCAGGCGTGTCCTTTGCGTTTCGTGTCCGGTCGGTTGCGGCCAAGGTCGTCATCCTTTCACCGACCCGGCGGTCAGGCCCTTGGTCATGAACTTCTCGAGCCCGAGGAACAGCACCATGATCGGCACCGTCGCGATCACCGCGCCGGCCATCAAGTGCTGGCGCGGGATCTCGGACGAGTTCAGCATCGCGACGCCACGGGTCAGGGTGAACTTGGAGGGATCGTCCAGCAGCATGAAGGCCAGCAGGAACTCGTTCCACGCGATCATGAAGACATAGAGCGAGACCGAGGCCAGCGCGGGCAGCGACAGGGGCAGGGTGATCTTCCAGATCACCTTGAGCCGGGTCAGCCCGTCCATCAGCCCGGCTTCCTCGACCTCTGCGGGCAGGCCGCGGAAATAGCCCTGAAGCATGTACAGCGCGACGGGAATGGTCGTGACCGGGTAGATGATGACGATGCCGAAGATGGTGTTCCTGAGGCCGGTCATCGAGAAGACGATGTAGATCGGCAGCGCCAGAACGATCATTGGCACCATGTAGATCAGAAGGATCGAGCGCGAGAACGCCGTCCGCCCCGCGAAACGCAGACGCGCGACGGCATAGGCGCCGGGGACCGAGAACAGCAGCGTGATCGCGACGGTCAGGCAGGACACGTAGAACGAGGTCCACAGGTAGCTGCCGAAGTTGAACTGCCCGAACAGCTCGACATAGCTGGAAAACAGGCCCCAGCCTTTCGAGAGGTCCAGCGAGAAGTCGAGAGGGTTCTGCACCAACTGCTGCTGGTTCTTCAGGCTGGTCATCACCATCACGTAGAACGGGATCGCGACGATGGCGGTGAAGACGATATAGCCGGTGCCGGTCAGGAACCGGATCACCGCGGCCTCGAACACGTGCCGGGTCAGCGCGCCGGTCGACATGGTGCCGAGGATGCGCGTCATCGACCACCCGAAGGCAAGGCCCAGTACCCCGTTGGTGACAGCCAGAAGCACCGGTGTGGTCGCGTCGGTGCCGACGATCGGAGCCAGTTCCGCCGCGCCGAGAGCGGCGAAAACGACCGTGACGCCCGCCCACAGCACCGGGGGCGCCAGCCGCAGGGCCACGCAGGCCAGCCCGGTCACGGCGCCCAGCACCACGATGAAGGGGATCGCCGGGCGGATCGCGGCGCCGGCGCCGAACGCCACCGCCACGGCCACCGCGACGGCGAGGACGAACAGCCAGAGCACGCCGATGACAAGGCCGGTCAGCCATCCGTGACGCAGGGCGCTCATCGGGACACCTCCGCATGGATGGGCCGGGCAGGGGGCTCTGCCCCCACCGCGCTGGCGCGCGGCTCCCCCGGGATATTTCCGGACAGAAGAAGCGGCGAAGCGGTCATCACAGGCCCTCCTCGCGGCTTACGTATTTCAGGAAGAAGATCGAGAAGACCAGCAGCACGCAGAAGATCACCACCGCGACCGCGGCGCCGGCGCCGATGTTCGAGACGGCAAACGCCTGTTCGTAGACGTTGACCGTCAGCGTCCGCGTCCCGGCGTTGCCGCCGGTCAGCAGGAAGATGTCGTCGAACTTGTTGAAGGTCCAGATGAAGCGCAGCAGGAACAGCACCGACAGGATGCCCAGAAGCTGCGGCATCGACAGGTACCAGAACTGCTGGAACGGCGAGGCGCCGTCCATGTCGGCGGCTTCGTACATGTCGTGGTCGATCGACTGCATCCGGGCGAGGATGAACAGGAAGGACAGCGGGAAATAGCGCCAGATCTCGAACACGGTGACCATGATCAGCGCCAGCGGGCGCTGGCCGAAGAAATTGATCGGGCTGTTCACCACGCCCATCTGCACCAACAGCGCGTTGGCCGAGCCGGAGAACGGATCGAACAGCGTGACCCACGTGAAGGCCACCGCGATCACGGGGGCCACGTAGGGGAACAGGTACAGCCCGCGCAGGATGCCCTGCCCTTTGAATTCCTTGTTCAGCAGCATCGCCGCGAACAGGCCCACCAGCAGCGCGCCGACGGTGCCGAACACCGTGTAGAAGATCGTGGCCCAGAGCACCGTGAAGAACTCGTCGCCGCGGAAGATCCGGGCGAAGTTGTCCAGCGTGAACTCGGAGTTGGTCAGGATGTTGTCGGCGCGACCTGTGATCTCGGGCACGGTGCGCTCGACATCGGCGCCGCTGTCGAAATAGGCGGCCTCGGCGATGACCGGGATCTCAATCGTCTCGCGCTGGCCACCTTCCAGATCGCCGAAGTCGCAGAACAGGGCCCGGTCGTCGAGGGTGCAGCGCGGGTCGATGTCGCCGGTGACGGTCAGCCCCTCGGGCAGGGTGTCCGACAGGGTGACGCCGAGGATCGGCTTGTCCTGGGACGAGTTGCGCAGACGGTACTGCACCTCGCCTTCGTCGCCCGCCGCCTCGGGCCGGCCGCGCAGCGACTCGCGCACCACGGGCGCGGGCGGGCGCAGGTCGGCGAGGCCGATGGGTTTGAAGCTGATCCAGAAGATCGACAGCAGCGGCAGGATCACCACCAGCGAGACCGAGAGGATCGTGGGCAGCAGCAGGCCCCAGGCCAGCCGCGCCTCGCGGCGGGCAAGCGGGCCGCGGCCCGTCGGTGGTGTGGCTGAGGTCATGCGTCGCGTCCGGCTTGTGGGGACATCCCCCTTTGTGACCCTCCCCCCGGTTGTGGGGGGAGGGCAGTATCTGCCTTACTCGATGGCGGACAGTTCGGTGTTCATCGCCTCGACAGCGGCGGCGGCTTCGATCTCGCCGTCGATGTACTGCCGCACGATCCGGTTGATCGCGCCGGAGTTGATGATCTTGGACGCCAGCGCCAGTTGACCGTCGTCGACGCCCCAGCGTTGCGCCACGTCGAGACCGCCGACGACCTCGTCGATCATCTCTTGCGCATAGACGTCACCCATCGGCGCCTTGCGGTCGACGCCCATCGGCAGGGTCGCCCAGGCTTCGATGAACTCGGTCGGGTTCTCGGCGGTGCCGTTGCGGACCGGGAACTTGCCTTCGGGCGCGATCGACAGGGTCGAGGTGTAGCCGGTGCTCATCGAATACTCGACGAACTGCATCGCTTCTTCGATGTCGGCGTCCACGGTGATGCCGAAATAGCGGATGTCGGCCCAAGCCGCGCCGTCCGGGTTCGAGGGGCCGGCGAAGTTGGTCACGATGCCGGTCTTCGACGCCAGTTCGGGCGAGGTGGGATCGTCGGTGATCGTGGGCGGTGCGCTGTCACGCAGGCCCGCGAGTTCGTCGAGGATGAACGGCGACCAGATGATCATCGCGGCCTGCCCGGCGAAGTAGAGCGTGCGCGACTGGTCCCAGTACAGCTCGCCCGGCGGCGAGGCTTCGGCGATGGCCTTGTAGAACTCCAGAACCTCGGTGGTCTTGGCCTCGTCGAAGCCGGTGAACCCGTCCGGGCCGACCGGCGTCGCGCCGTTGGCGAGGAACACGTGCTCCAGCACCTGGCTCATGAAATTCTCGTCGACCTTGGTCGCGGCGACGAAGCCGAACATCTCGGGCGGGTTGTGCAGCGCCTCGAGCGCGGCAAGGACGTTGGCGTAGGTGCTGGGCGGCTCCAGCCCGGCCTCGTCGAAGAGATCCTTGCGGTAGATGATCATCTGCGTCCAGCCGTCGACCGGGACGCTGGCCCAACCTTCGTCGACCGACGCCATGCCCAGTGCACCGGGGGCAAAGGTGTCTTCGCCGAGCGCTTCGATCACTTCGGTCGCGGCGTCGGAATCGAGGATGCCGGCCTCGTACCACGGCAGGGCGTATTGCAGCGTATGATAGATCACGTCGGGCAGGTCACCGGCCGCGAAGGCGGCGGTTGTGCGGGTGCCCAGATCGCTTTCGGTCACCGGAATGACCTCGACGGCGATGCCGGTTTCTTCCTCGAAGGCGGCCGCCATCTCCTGTTGCTTGGCCAGGCGTTCGGGCTGTTCCTCGGTGGTCCAGAACCGGATGTCGGCAAGCCCGGCGGTCGCGGTCAGCGCCAGCGCCATTGCGCCGCCGAGCAGATATCGCGCCCGCATAGAATGTCCGAAATGCATATGAAGGTCTCCCTGTTGGTACGTCGTCCGTAGCGTCTGTGCGAGAGGCCATCCCGTCCCCGAAACAGGGCAGAAGAATGCTCGCGGCGACCGGCCTCTGACGGGCCTTGATCACGGTCGACGGTACGAGCCGGGGATGCCTTCCATTCCTCCCAAGCGCATACTTGCGGCCCAAACCGCTTTGGGCAAGAAAATTTTTGAAATAATTTCGCTGCGTTAGCGAAATAGACGGCGGCGCAGAAGGTCGCCGGTGCTGGTGATCGCGAACAGGATCGCGGCGACGCAGACGATGGTCGGACCAGTGGGCGTGTCGAGCAGATAGGCAAACTGCATGCCCCCCGCGGCAGAGGCGACGCCCATCCCGGCGGCGACCAGCGCCATGCCTTCGGGTGTGCGGGCAAAGGGGCGCGCGGCGGCGGCGGGGACCAGCAGCAGCGCCACGATCAGCAGGACGCCGACCACCTTGATCGCGACGGCGACGACGATGGCCAGCGCAACGGTCAGGACCATTTGCTCGCGCCGCGGGTCGATCCCGGCGGCATGGGCCAGATCGGGGTTCAGGGTCGCCGTCAGGATCGCTGACCACCGCCACCACATCAGCCCGAGAACCAGAACCGCGCCGCCCCAGATCAAAGCGAGATCGACGCGCCCGACCGCGAGAATGTCACCGAAGAGATACGCCATCAGGTCGATCCGCACGCCGTCGAGGAAGGACACGGCGACCAGGCCGAAGGCCAGCGCCGAATGCGCCATCACGCCCAACAGAGTGTCCATCGCGAAGCCCCGCCCGGCCAGTACCGAGACCGAGGTCGCCATCACGAGCGCGGCCAGCAGGACGCCGCCGAAGACCGGAACGTCGAAGGTCAGCGCCAGCGCCACGCCCAGGATCGAGGCGTGCGCCGTGGCGTCGCCGAAATAGGCCATGCGGCGCCAGACCACGAAGCAACCAAGGGGCGCGGCAGCCAGCGCGGTTCCGATCCCGGCCAGCGTGGCGCGGGCAAGGAAGCTGTCGAGAAAGCTCATTCGGCGTGCTCGTGGTCGTGGTGGCCGTGCGCGTGGTCGTGGTCATGCCCGTGATCATGGCTGTGCGTGTGCTCGTGCCGGTACAGCGCCAGCGCGCCGCGCGTTCCGGTGCCGAACAGTGCCCGGTATTCCGGGGCCGAGGCGACGTGTTCCGGCGCGCCTTCGCAGCAGATATGTCCGTTCAGGCAGATGACGCGGTCGGACGCCGCCATCACGACGTGCAATTCGTGACTGACCATCAGCACGGCGCAGCCAAGCTCGGTGCGCACTTTCTCGATCTGACGGTAGAACTCGGCAGAGCCCGGCTGGTCCATGCCCTGCGTCGCCTCGTCGAGGATCAGCAGATCCGGACGCGCCAGAAGCGCGCGGGCCAGCAGCACGCGCTGGAATTGCCCGCCGGACAGGTCGGCCATCTGCCGCGTGCCGAGGTCGCCCGCGCCGGCTTCGGTCAGCGCCATCTGCGCCTCGTCATCGCTGACGGGATGCGGCAGGCCAAGGAACCGGCGCACGGTGATCGGCAGGGTCGGGTCGATGTGCAGCTTCTGCGGGACGTAGCCGATGCGCAGACCCGGCTTCAGCGCGACAAGGCCCGCGGTGGGCCGGACAGCGCCGACGATGCTGCGCAGAAGGGTGGACTTGCCCGACCCGTTCGGACCCACCACGGTGACGATCTCGCCGGGTTCGATGGCGAAGGCGACATCGTGCAGGATCTGCCGCCCGCCGGCCCGCACCGCAAGCCCGCGGATATCGACAAGACTCACGCGGCCTCCCGGCAATTCGGGCAGACGCCTTCCGCCTCGACCACGGCGCGCTCGATCAGGAACCCCGTCTCTTCCGCGGCGCGGCCCAGCATGCCGCTGGCGGGGTCGGCGCTGGCCTCTGCCACGCTGTCGCACAGGCGGCAGATCAGGAAGGCGGGCGTATGGCTGGCGCCGGGGTGGGCGCATGCGACGAAGGCGTTCAGCCGTTCGATCCGGTGCGCGAAGCCGTGCTTTGTCAGGAAATCGAGTGCCCGGTACGCGACCGGGGGTTGCGAGCCAAGGCCTTCCTCACGCAGCACGTCAAGGATCTCGTAGGCGCCCAGTGCGCGGTGCTTTTCCAACAGGATCTCAAGCACCCGCCGCCGCGAGGCGGTGAACTGCAGGCCGTTCTCGGCGCAGAAGGCATCGGCGGCCGCGACGCCGCCGGCGATGCAGCTGTGATGATCGTGGCGTTCGAAACCGACAGGCTCCATCGTCATGCCCTCCGTGGATTCATGCTTGATATGTTATAGTGTATCAATTATCAACCCCGCTCGTGTTGGTTCCGGAGACCCATTCCATGTTCAGACAGACTGCCCTGACCGCCCTGCTTTCCGCAACTCCGCTGGCGGCTTTTGCCGATGTTCCCGTGGTGGTTACGGACATTGGACCGGTGCATTCGCTGGTGTCCATGGTGATGGGTGATCTGGGCGAGCCGGGATTGATTCTTCCGCCCGGTGCGAACCCGCATTCCTACTCGATGCGGCCGTCCGAGGCGAGCGTGCTGGAACAGGCCGATCTGGTCTTCTGGGTCGGCGATGCGCTGTCGCCTTGGCTGGTCGCGCCGCTGGGCACGCTTGCGGGTGGTGCCGAACAGGTGGCGCTGATGGAGGCCGCAGGGACAGAGGTGCTGCCGTTCCGCTTTGGCGGGGAAGACCATGACGAAAGTGCCGAGGACGGCGAACACGATCATGATCACGACCATGACCATGAGGCGCACGACGAGGCCGGGGGCGCCGACGAACACCACGATCACGGTGCCTACGATCCTCACGTCTGGCTGCTGCCCGCCAACGCGCTGTCATGGCTGGATCTGATCGCCGCGCAGTTGTCTGATCTCGACCCGGACAATGCCGAGACCTACCAAACAAATGCCCAAGCGGCGCGGGATCGGCTGTCGGCGCTGTTCGCGGAACTGTCGGACACGCTTGCGCCCATCCGGTCGGTCGATCTTGTCCTCTATCACGACGCGACGCAGTACTTTGAAAAGGGCTTCGGCCTGCACGCCGCCGGCACGATGACGGTCGGTGACAGCGCGCCCAGCCCGCGCAGTCTGAAAGAGCTTGCGGGAAGGGTCGCCGAACTCGATCAGGCCTGCATCGTGATGGAGCCGCATGTCAGCCCGGGTCTGGCGCGGGCCGCGGGGGCCGATGTGCCCTATGTCGTCGTCGATCTGCAGGGCGCGGAATATCCGACCGGGCCGGACTTCTATGCCGAATTGATGCGCGGGATCGCCGCCGACCTTGAAGGCTGTCTTTAGACGACCAGAACGTAGCCCAGCGTCGCCGCACAGGCGACCACGGCAAAGCCGAACACGGCGATCAGTCCGTCGCGCACCAGAAGCGACAGCGAGAACATTGTGACCGCGCCGCCGAGGATCGACGAGGTGAAGGGCAAGAGTTCGAGGAACGGCATGGATATCCCGCAAAAAAGACAGGCCAGTTCTGTGATCCACGAGAACGGGCGGTCGACCAGAAAGCTGATGCGTTCGCGCGACATGCGGTCAAGGAAGCCAGCAGGCTTGCGAAGCCATTGGGTCGCCTTGCGCAGCGACTCGGTCTTGACCTTGCGCCGCATCATCCAGTCCGGAAGCCAGAGGTGGTCGCGATTCAACAGAAGCTGGATCGCCACCAACGCGATGGTGATGCCGCAGATCGACGAGAACACCGGGACGCCCGACAGCGGGGAAACGACCGCCAGCGCCGGCGCCATCAGGACCGGCACGAACGACGCTTCACCCAGTGCCGACACCACGTCGCGCAAGGTCGTCTCGGACCCTTCGGCCGCATTCTCCATGCGGTCGATCACCTCGGAGACCGAAGCGGGCCCGGAGTCGTGCGTCCCGTCGCGGTGAGCCGCGCCGTTGGCAATCGCGCTTTGACCCAATTGGGTGTCGGTGCTGGTCAATCTCGTGTCCTCGGACAAATAACCGTTCGGTACTCGCGGGGCCCCGCGTATGCCGGGCATATGTGGCGCGCGTCGAACCGGTGCAAGTCACGGTTTTCCAACGCTTAGGTGTCGGCGAAGCGTCGCGCACGCGCCGACTGGACAACGCACACGGGCGCACGGGGTTCCGCGCGGCCCGGCGATGCGGGCGGGAAGCGGCCGACGGACTGTTTTTAAATGTAGTATTGACAGAAGTGTCATTTTGACCATTTTCCACCCGCGGGCCATTCGGTCCGGAGGTTGGGATAATGATCAAGACGTTGCACGCCGCGCTTGCGGTCGGGCTTGTCGTGGCAACTGCCGCGTCCGCCATCGCCGAAACGGCGCTTCCCGTACAGATTGCCACCGTGACGACGCGCTCGCTGCCGCGCGAGCATGTGCTGATCGGGTCTATCGAGGCGCAGAACAGCTATCCCGCAGGGTTCCGCACCGGTGGCCGCATCGTCGAAATCGCTGTCGAGGTCGGTGACCGCGTGGCGCGGGGCGAGTTGATCGCGCGCGTCGATCCGGCGCAGGCCAACGCCTCGCTCAGCGCTGCCGAGGCCTCGCTGGCCGCAGCCGAAGCGGCGCTGGTGCAGGCGGAACAGGCGCGCGACCGGGCGGCCAACCTTGTCGAACGCGGCGTGGGAACGCAGTCGACGCTGGACGAGGCGGAAGAGGCTCTGACCTCGGCGATCTCGTCCCGCGATCAGGCCTCTGCGCAGTTGGCCCGCGCCCGGCAAGCGGTCGAGGACACCGAGATCCGCGCCATCGAGGACGTGATCGTGATCGAACGTCTTGCCGACGTGGGCGAAGTGGCGACCGCAGGCACCGCCGTGGTGACGCTGGCCAGTCAGGGCAAGCGCGAGGCGGTGTTCTACGCCCCCGACGTTGGCGGCCTGTCGTCCTTCGTGGGTCACAGCTTTACCGTGTCGCCGCGCGACAGCGACGAGGAATTCAAGGCCCGCGTCCGCGAGGTGTCGCCGGTGCTGACCGACAGCGGCACCGTCGAGGTGCGCGCCGAGATCCCGGACGAACTGGCCGAAGCGATGGTGATCGGCGCGTCCGTCACCGGGTCGGTCACGATTGCAAGCATGCCCATCATGCGGGTTCCGTGGAACGCCCTGACGGCCACGGCGGACGGTCCCGCCGTCTGGCTGGTCGATCCCGACACCATGCGGGTCAGCCTGGCCAGCGTCGAGGTCGGCGCCTATGCGGACGTCTTCGTGGCGGTGATCGGCGGACTGGAGGAAGGCGATTTGGTCGTCGGTGCCGGCTCGCAGTTCATGTACGAAGGGCGGCTGGTCGAAGCCGGGGAGGGGTCGGAATGAAGCGCCTGATCCTTGTGTTTTCGCTGCCCCTGCTGGGTGCGGCGCCCCTGTTGGCCGAAGAACCCATCGTCGAGGCCGACGTGCCGCGCCCGGTGATCTCGGAAATCGTGTCGGAAGGGCAAAGCACCGAACGCGGTTTCGCGGGTGTCGTGCAGGGCGAGAACATCGTGACGCTGGCGTTCCAGACCAGCGGTCGCCTGTCGACGCTGGACGTGGACGCGGGCGATGTCGTTGCGCGCGGTGACGTGCTGGCGACGCTGGACGGTATCACGCTAGAAGAAGACCTTGCCGCGGCACGCGCCGCCGTCAGCGCCGCCGAAGCCGAGGCGCGGCTTGGCCGGCAGCAGTTCGAGCGCACGACGCGGCTAGTCGAGCTTGGCGTCGCCACGACCGCCGCGCTGGAACAGGCACGCGCCAACCGTGACGCCGCCGCCGCCAGCCTGCGCAGCGCCGAGGCCGAGCTTTCGCAGGCCGAAGACGCTGCCGCCTATGGCACCCTGACGGCGCCGCGCGACGGCATCATCCTGTCGACGCAGGCCGAAGCCGGTACGCTCGTCTCGCCCGGGACGGCGATCCTTGAACTGGTCGACGTGCGTGGCCGCGAGGCTGTGATCGACGTACCCGCCGAATATGTCGCCCTATTGCCGCGCGGCGCGGTCTTCGACGTGCGGCACCATTCCGACACCGTCACGCCGGTCAAGGCGATCCTGCGACTGGTAGAGCCGGTGGCGGACGCCAACCTTGAGACCCGGCGGTTGCGCCTGACGTTGCAGGACCCACCGGACGATTTCCGCATCGGCAGCCTGATCACTGCGACCTACGCCACCGAAAGCGCGCCGGTCATTTCGGTGCCCGCGACGGCCATCTCCGGCACGGACGATGCGCCGGGCGTCTGGCGCGTCGGCGCGGGCCGCGCGGTCGAATTCGTCCCCGTGGAACTTGGCCCGGTGGTGGGCCGCCGCGTTGTGGTCACCTCGGGCGTCGGTGACGGCGACGAGATCATCGTGCGGGGCGCGGCAAGCCTCGAAGAAGGACAGATCGTCGGGGAGCATCTGCAATGAAGGGTTTCAACCTCTCCGACTGGGCGCTGGGGCACCGGTCCTTCGTCTGGTTCCTGATGCTGGTGTCGCTGGTTGGCGGCGCGCTGTCCTACCTGTCGATGGGGCGCGAGGAAGACCCCTCGTTCACCATCCGCACCATGGTCGTCTCGGCCTCGATGCCCGGAGCGACCGCGGAAGAGACGGTGACGCAGGTCACCGACCGGATCGAGCGGAAGTTGCAGGAACTGGACGTGCTCGACAGCACGCGGTCCGTCACCTATCCGGGGCAGGCCGTCGTCTATGTCGACCTGCGCGACGACATGGATTCGTCCGAGATCCCGATTGCGTGGAACAAGGTCCGCAACATGATGTCGGACATCCGGGGCGAATTTCCGGATGAGTTCGCGGGCTTCGGGTTCAACGACAACTTCGGCGATGTCTACGGCAACATCTTCGCCTTCACCGCCGACGGATACCGTCCCGAAGAGCTGAAGGATTACGTCGAAGACGTGCGCGACGCGGTTCAGCAACTGGACGCCGCCGGCAAGGTCGACCTGATCGGAACGCGGGAACAGGTGATCTACCTCGAATTCTCGTCCGAACGCATGGCGGCGCTGGGCCTGAACGCTCAGACGGTGCTGAACACGCTGGCGGCCCAGAACGCAATCGTCCCATCCGGCACCATCCATACCGAGGGCGAGCGGCTTCTGATCCGTGTCGGCGGCCAGTTCGACGAGGCCGAAGACCTTGCCGCCGCGCCGCTTCGGTCGGACGATATCTTCTTCACCCTGTCCGACGTGGCAGAGGTGAGCGAGGGCTATATCGACCCGCCCGACTCGCTGGTGCGCTACAACGGCGAGCCGGCCATCGGCCTGATCATCGGCATGCGCCCCGGCGAGAACATCCTCGACTTCGGTGAAGAGATCGACGCGCTGATGGCCGAGATGATCAAGGAACTGCCGATCGGGATCGAGGTGCACAAGGTCGCCGACCAGCCGCATGTCGTGGACGAGTCGGTGGGCCATTTCGTGCAGGCGCTGGCCGAGGCTGTGATCATCGTGCTGGCGGTCAGCTTCGTGTCGCTGGGCGTCCGCGCCGGGTTCGTCGTCAGCCTGTCGATCCCGCTGGTGCTGGCGTTGACGTTCCTGATCCTGAACGAAATGGGCATCACCCTGCAGCGGATCTCGCTTGGCGCGCTGATCATCGCGCTGGGCCTGCTGGTGGATGACGCGATGATCGCCATCGAGACGATGATCTCACGGCTGGAGCGCGGCGAAAGCCGGACCAAGGCGGCGTCCTATGCGTGGACGACCATCGCATGGCCGATGCTGACCGGCACGCTGATCACCGTGGCGGGGTTCATTCCCATCGGGCTGAACGGCAGTCAGGCGGGCGAATACACGATCTCGCTGTTCTACGTCATCGCAATCTCGCTGGTCCTCAGCTGGATCGTCGCGGTGCTGTTCGCCCCGGTGCTGGGCGCGACCTTCCTGCCGAAGAAGTGGAAGCACACCCATGGCGAGCCGGGCTGGCTGCGCCGCCGGTTCCATGGCGTGCTGCGGCAGGCGATGCGGTTCCGCTGGCTGACCATCCTGATCACGGTAGCGGCCTTCGCCGCCTCGGTCGTCGGCATGTCGAAGGTCGAGCAGCAGTTCTTCCCGACCTCTGACCGGACAGAGATCGTGGTCGACGTCACCCTGCGCCAGAACGCCAGTTTCAACGCGACCAACACCGAGATGGCGAAGTTCGAGGCATGGCTGGCCGAGCAGGAGGAACCGTCGTTCTGGACCGCCTACATCGGCGACGGCGCGCCCCGGTTCATCCTGACCCACGACGCACCCACCGCCGGGCCGAACATCGGGCAGGTCGTGATCATGACCCCCGACCTCGACGCGCGGAACGCTTTGACCGAGAAGATCCGCGCCTATTCGATGGCGCATGTCGCGGTCGAGTTCTTCCCGAAGTTCATCGAACTCGGTCCGCCGGTCGGCAAGCCGGTTCAGTACCGTGTCGCCGGTCCCGACTATGCCGTGCTGCGCGACGAGGCGTTGAAGCTGGCGGCGGTCCTTTCCGCGGATCAGCGGCTTGACGCGATCAGTCTCGACTGGAACGAGCCCAGCCGCGTGATCCGCGTCGATCTTGATCAGGCGCGTCTGCGGCAGCTTGGGCTGACGCAGGCCGATGTGGCCAACGTTCTGACCAGCCTGTTCGAGGGTACCACCGTCACCCAGCTGCGCGACGAGCGCACGCTGATCGACGTGCTCGCCCGTGGCGAGGCGCAGGACCGCTCGACCCTGTCGTCGCTGGAGGATCTTCAGTTCGCCGGCGGCGACGGTACGCCGATCCCGCTGTCGTCCATCGCCAGCCTGACATGGACCACCGAACAGCCGATCATCCGGCAGGAGGACCGCAAGCCGGTCATCACCGTGAAGGCGGCCGTCATCAGCGACGATCAGCCCGCGACCATCGTCACCGACCAGACCGACGCGGTCGAGGCGTTCCGGCAGGAACTGCCCACCGGCTACACGGTCGAAATCGGCGGCACGGTGGAATCCAGTGCGGAAAGTCAGGCGCCCATCGTGGCCGTCGTGCCGATCATGATCCTGATCATCCTGACGCTGACGATGATGCAGATGCAAAGCTTCCGCCTGATGGCCATCGTGATGGCCGTCGCGCCGCTGGGGCTGATCGGTGTGGTCGTGGCGCTTCTGGGGTCGGGTGCGCCGATGGGCTTTGTCGCTGTGCTGGGGGTGCTGGCGCTGGTCGGCATCCTGATCCGCAACTCGATCATCCTCGTGCAGGCGATTCAGGATCTTCTGGATGCAGGCCGAAACCGCTGGGACGCGGTGTTCGAGGCGTCGGACCAGCGCGCGCGGCCGATCCTGCTGACCGCGGCGGCGGCCAGCCTCGCGCTGATCCCGATCTCGCGCCAGATCTTCTGGGGGCCGATGGCCTTCGCGATGATGGGCGGGATCATTGCAGGGACGCTGATCACCCTGCTGTTCGTGCCGGCGCTGTATTGCGCCGTGTTCAATGTGAAACGACCGGAGAAGGAAGCATGACCGTGATGGGGGATCACCGCTCGCGCGTGGCCGAGCAAAGGCGGGTGAAGATGCGGCGGAGGCTGATCGAGGCCGCCACCCGCGTCTTCGCGCGGCAGGGGCCCGAGGGCACCGTGATCGAGCACGTCATCGAAGAGGCCGGCGTTGCGCGCGGCACGTTCTACAACCACTTCCGCAGCATCGACGCGCTGCTGGAGGCCGCCAAGAACGAACTGGGCTGCGAGATCATCCAGCTGGCGTCGTCCTCTGCGAAGAAATACAGCGGCGACGCCCGCGCGCAGATGGTGCAGGGCCTGAAGGGCTTCATCGACGTGGCGCGGCGCTATCCGCTGTTTCTCGAGTTCCTGTCACGCCTCGGGATGCGCGGCGCCGGACCGGGCAGCTATGTCCGAGAGGTGACGCCGAAGTACCTTGAGGAAGGGGTCAAGGCCGGTCTCTTCCGCCCGATCCCGCCCCAGATCGCGATCGACATCCTCGAGTCCAGCTCGCTTGCGCTGCTGCGCCGCCTGCACAAGGGCGGCGAGGTCGACGTCGACGCCTTCGTCGCCGCGATGCTGCGGGCGATGGGCGTGGACCCCGACGATGCCGAACGCCTTGCGGCGGTCCCGCTCGACAAGCTGGACGTCCCGGAAGACAGCATGATCGCGCAAAGCGACGCGCTGCGGTCGGTGGGGTAAGAATTGGTAAGGGCCGCTCCCGAAGGAACGGCCCTTGCAGATTGTTCAAGCCGGTAGCGACCTACGCGGCCTTCTTGGGGAAGGCGACCGGCTGGTCTTCGATCAGTGCGCCGTGCAGTGCCTTGATTGCCGGTTTCAGGTCGTCGCGTTCCAGCACGTACAGCACGTCCACGTTGCGCGGGCCCTGCGAAGCGCCGATGGACTCGAGCCCGGCGTCGGCGATGGCTTGCAGGCCGCGTGTCAGGACGGACAGCCCGCGCAGGTCGCGGCCGATGACCGAGGCGACGCTCAGCGTGCGCGACCGGATCTCGGCCGACGGGTAGCGCTCTGCCAGATCCCGCTCTACCCGGCGCATCGTCTTCAGCGATGCGTCGACGTAGTGGGTGATCGTGTTGGCGTTCGACACTTTCGACACGATCCGGACGTTGTGACGCGTCAGCACCTCGAGGATCGTCGCGTCGTAGCCTTTCACCCCGACCATGTCCTGCTCGAACAGTTCAAGCGCGATGATGTCGAGGCCGGTCACGATCTCGACCGCAGCTTCTTCAGCCGGCTGGTCGTCGATCAGCGTGCCCGGGTCGCCGGGTTCGAACGCGTTGGTCACGCGCAGCGGCACGTCGGCCTGACGCAGCGTCTTGGCGGCTTTCGGGTGGATCGCTTCCATGCCCATGTTCGACAGCTGGTCGGCCACGTCATAATTGGTCCGGCCTAGCTTGCGCACCGCGTTCTGCCCGACAAGGTTCGGGTCGGCGGACGACAGGTGGAATTCCTTGTGGATGATCGCCTCGCGCGCGCCCGTCAGGGCGGCGAGCTTCGAGAAGGTCACCTCGGAATAGCCGCGGTCGAACTCGCGCATCAGGCCCTCGGCGCATTGCGCATAGCCCGTCACGATTGCCATTTCGGTCGCCGGATCGACGCCCTCCATCGCGGTGGTGATGCGTTCCTCGAGCGACACGTCGCCCTGATCGCGCCAGCCCGACAGGTCCACGAGACGCGCATTCACGCCCGCGCGTTGAAGCATCTGGACCGTGACGAAGGCGGAATGCGCTTCGCCCAGTCCCGACAGCAGTTCGCGGATCTGCAGCATGTGCTCGGACAGGCGGAAGTGCCCGTAAGAGCACAGACGCTGCAGGTCGATAAGGCAGTTGCGCGCGCCTTCGATGCGTTCGCGGACAAAGCCGTCGGACCGTTCGATATCGGCCGAATGGTCCAGCACCTTGCGGTGCGCCTCGGTCATTGCCTCGGCCACCTTGTCCAGCGCCTCGTGCCAGCCGTGGTCGTTGTCGGAATTGGCGAACCGGGCATAGACGCCCGCGTCGCCGGTCTTCTTGTGTTCCAGCAGCAGGTTGGTGATGCCACCGAAAGCCGACACGACGAATACGCGGCCATACAGGTCGGCGCCCGCGCGCTCGCCGATGAACAGCGTGTCCCGCAGCTCATCGACGCGCGACATCGAGGTGCCGCCGATTTTCTCGACTGTGTGCATGTTCTGGGTCATGGCTTAGTCGGCAAGTTCCTTCGCCGGGGCGTAGGACCCGTCTTCCTGATGCACCTCGGTGCCGGTGACGGGCGGGTTGAAGCAGCACGCCATGACCAGTTCTTCCTCGGCCTTCAGCGTGTGCTTGTCATGTTCGTTCAGCGCATACATGACGCCGGGCGTGATCTCGTGCGTCTCGCCGGTGGCGAGGTCGGTGATCGTGCCCTTGCCCTGCATGCAGTAAACGCTCTCGAAGTGGTTCTTGTAGTGGAACGTGTGTTCCGAACCGGCTTCGAGGAAGGTGATGTGGAACGAGAAGCCCATGCCGTCCTGGGCCAGCAGCATGCGCACGCTGGTCCAGTTGGCGTCGGACACCACGCGGTCGCGCTCGTCCTTTACGATCTTGTTGAAGTCACGAACGATCATGTCGGTTACTCCGCAGCAATAGTGTTGTGGGCGGTGACGTCGCGAGCCGCATCGAGAACGATGTTCAGGCCCTTGCGGAACGTCTCCTTCGGGGTGGTCAGCGGCGCCAGCACCTTGACGACTTCGTCGTCGGGGCCGGAGGTCTCGATGATGAGACCTTTCTCGAACGCGCGACCGCAGATTTTCGAGGCCAGTTCGCCCGAGCCGACATCGACGCCGCGCATCAGGCCGCGACCCTTCAGTTTGCCGTCGCCGACGATCTCGGCCAGGTCGGCCAGCGCCTGCGTCAGGATCTCTTCCTTCTCGGCCAGCTCTTTTTCAAAGCTGTCATCGGCCCAGAACTTCTCGATCGCCACGCGGGCGGTCACGAAGGCATGGGTGTTGCCGCGGAAGGTGCCGTTGTGCTCGGCCGGGCCCATCACGTCATGTTCCGGGCGCACGAGGACAAGGCCCAGCGGCAGGCCGAAGCCCGAAACCGATTTGGCCATCGTCACGATGTCCGGCTGGATGTCCATCTTCTCGAACGAGAAGAAGGTGCCGGTGCGGCCACAGCCCGCCTGAATGTCGTCGACGATCAGCAGCGCGCCGTGTTCCTTGGCCAGCTTGGCGACCTTCTGAACCCACTCGGTGCGGGCGGCGTTCAGGCCGCCTTCGCCCTGCACGGTTTCCAGCAGGATCGCAGCCGGGGCGTCGACACCTGACGAGGCGTCTTTCAGCACGGCTTCAAGGAACTTCGTCGTGTCGCAGTCTTCGCCCATGTAGCGGTCGAAGGGCATGCGCGTGACGCCGGTCAGGGCAGCGCCGGCGGCGCCGCCACGGTGGTACCCGTTGCCGGTCGCGGCAAGCGCGCCCATCGTCACGCCGTGGAACCCGTTGGTGAAGGCGATGATGTTGGTGCGGCCGGTGACCTTGCGGGCGATCTTCATCGCAGCCTCGACGGCGTTCGCGCCGGTCGGGCCGGTGAACATCACCTTGTGGTCCATGCCGCGCGGCTCGAGGATGTGCGTTTCGAACGCGCTCAGGAAGTCGCCCTTCGTGTCGGTGTGCAGGTCAAGGCCGTGGGCCAGACCGTCCGACGAGATGTGGTCGATCAGCGCGCGCTTCATGTCCGGGTCGTTGTGGCCGTAGTTCAGCGACGAACAACCGGCCAGGAAGTCGATGTAGGTGTTGCCTTTGTCGTCAGTCAGTTCGGAACCGGACGCACTGGCAAAGGACGTCGGGAAGCCGCGGCAGTAAGAGCGCGCTTCGCTTTCGCGACGTTCATAGATCTCATAGCTTTTGTTCATGTCTTTCGGCATGTCATGCTCCTTTCGGGAAGGAATTTCTGTCAGGGGAAACCGGGTGCGGCGGCGCTTATGCAGCGCGCGCCAGCGGGGCCGGTTGGGGCAGCTCGATCGTCACCATGTGCTCGGTGTCGTGCTGGCCGCCAAAGTGTTCTTCGCTCTCGAAATGCGGCTCGTCCGACAGGTCGCCGCCGACATGGCGGGCGAAGCTGCGGAACAGGCCCCACGAGGCGTTGTTGTCTTCGGTGATCGTGGTCTTCAGATGCGTCGCGCCTTCGCACTCGTCACGGTTCACAAGCTCAAGCAGCATCTTGCGCCCGAGGCCGAGACCGCGCGCCTTGGCGCCGACAGCCACCTGCCAGACGAAAAGCTCTTCCTTCGCCGGGATCATGTGACCCGAGATCCAGCCCACGATTTCGCCGTCCAGTTCCGCCACCACGCAGGTGTCGCGGAAATGATCGGCCTGAACCAGATTGCAGTACATGGAGTTTTCGTCGAGCGGCTTGCAGGCTTTCACCAGCTCCCAGATTTCGGCCCCGTCCGTCGCGTCCGGCTTGCGCAGAAGGGGCGTCCGCGATCGGGGTGTGATGGTGTCTTTCGGCATCGTTTTGACCGTTCCTCGCATTTCGTTCGGTAGACTAAATAGATTGGAGGGCATTTGGTTTCAACGAATGAAAGAAAAATCCACGAATTTGTTGCTGAAATGGCTACTGACGGAAAAAATCTTTCACATAGCGAAGGAATATGGCCCGAAAAGTCCTTCGCATTATGAAGGATGTGTCGTCGGCAGGGTGTTGCCGACCTGCACGGACCGGGGATAAACCGGGTCCATGGCCGAAGATCTAAGCCCCCGGACCGACCAAAGCCTGATCGCGTTGCGAAGGATTCTGCGCGCGACAGAGCTGTATGAACGCACCCTTGCGCAGGCGGCGGGGCTGACGCCTGCGCAGCTTCGCGTGTTGCAGTTGGTGGCTGGCGGAAAGAACGCCGGGGTGACGCCGAAAGAGCTGGCAAGCCGGATGGGCGTCAGCCAGGCGACGGTGACGGCGCTGGTCGACAAGCTGGTGGCCCGTGGCATGGTCACCCGCTACCGGTCCGAGGCCGACCGTCGCCAGACCGACGTGGTGATCACCGACGCGGGCCGCGCCGCGGTCGATACGGCGCCGGATGCGCTGCAGCAGCGCTTTGTGAAGTCCTTCGAGTCGCTCAAGGACTGGGAACAGGCGCAACTTATCTCGTCGCTGGAACGTGTGGCGTCGATGCTCGATGCCGAGGAAATGGATGCCTCGCCCGTGCTGACCTTTGGCGAGATCAAGTCTGGCGCGCCCAAGCGCTGAACGCGCCGCGGACGCCATTTGCAAAATCCGCCACGCGGGCGGTTTTTCCCGCTTGACGCCCCCCGCAGCCTCGCATACCTACGCCGGCGGTTCCGGCGGAGTAGCTCAGTTGGTTAGAGCAGAGGAATCATAATCCTTGTGTCGGGGGTTCAAGTCCCTCCTCCGCTACCACCACCCCTTCAGTCATCAGTATCAGATACGGCGACGACGCTTCGGCGTCGCGCGGTGACATTTGCGTTCGCCGCGGTGGCGCGCGGAGGATAGGTGTGTTCCGCGCAAAGGATGCAGGATTTGCAAGTGAAGGTCGTATCTTTGCAATTTTAGCATCTAGCTGGCGGCGCTAGTGTCGGAGGTACCGAAAGGGAGGAAACCATGAGAATGTCACGTTGGCGCAGTGTCTGCGCCGCGAGTGCCCTTGCGCTCGCCACGTCCTTCGCCCCGGCCCACGCCAGCCCCGAAGACGACACGCTTCGGGCCGCGATGGCCGAAGAGATCCTGAACCTCGATTACAACTACACCACCAAGCGCGAGTACATCATCCTTGCGCAACTGACCGATGCGACGCTGTTCAACATCGATCCCGAGACGCAGGAGGTGAACCCCTCGATTGCGACCGGGTACGAGTGGATCGACGACACGACGCTGGACGTCACGCTGCGGGACGACGTCAAATTCCACGACGGCAGCGCGCTGACCCCCGAGGACGTCGCCTATACCTACAACTGGATCGCCAATCCCGAGAGCGAGTCGAACGCCACGGGCGTCGTCGAGCGTTGGCTGGACAACGCCGAGGTCACGGGTCCGAACACGGTGCGGTTCCACCTGAAGTCGGTTTATCCGCTGGTGATCCGCGACATGGCCAACCGGATCATGATCCGCAAGGACGGCACCTATAACGAAGGCGGCGAAATCGACCGTGACGCGATGTCCAGCGATCTGATCGGCACCGGTCCCTATCGCGTCGTCAGCTTCGAGCCGGGCACCGAGCTGGTGCTGGAGCGGTTCGACGACTACTTCGGCGAAGCGCCGGCCATCGGCAATATCGTGGTGCGCAACATTCCCGACGTCGGCACCCAGCAGGCAGAGCTGATGTCCGGCGGCATCGACTGGATGTTTAAGGTGCCGCTCGATCTGGCGGAAAGCCTTGGCGCAACGCCGATGGCGTCGCATCTCAGCGGTCCGGACCTGCGGGTCGGCTTCCTTGTTCTGGACGCGGGCGGCTACACCGATCCGGATGGCCCGCTGACCAACGTGCTGGTGCGCCGCGCCATCAACCACGCGCTGAACACCGAAGAGATGGCAGAGTTCCTGATCGGCGGCTCGGCCGAGGCGATCCACACCGCATGCCACCCTGCGCAGTTTGGTTGCGATCAGGACGCGGTGGCCTATCCCTACGATCCCGAAAAGGCGAAGGCGCTACTGGCCGAAGCCGGCTATCCCGATGGCTTCCCGCTGGAACTGTGGGCCTACCGCGACAAGGCCGCGGCAGAGGCTATCGCGTCTGACCTGACGAAAGTCGGCATCGACGTCACCCTGCGCTACGTGAAGCTTGAAAGCCTGAACCAGGCCCGCGCCGCGCGCGAGATCCCGGCCTACTTCGGCACGTGGGGCTCGGGCGGCACCGCCGACACCGCCGCCATCGCGCGGATCCATTTCTCGGGCGAATCCGACCGTGATATGTCGGGCGACACGGATCTGGCCGACCTTGTACTGTCGGCAGAGCAGACCAGCGATCAGGAAGAGCGCAAGTCGATCTATTCCGACGCCATCGGCAAGATCGCGGACGAGGCCCTGTGGGCCCCACTGTTCTCGTACTCGGCGAACTACCTCGTTTCGCCCGAGCTCGACTTCCCGCTGGATCCGGACGGGCTGCCCCGTCTGCAGAATTCCAGCTGGAAGTGACACGTCCCACGCAGGGGCCGATAGTGTCGGCCCCTGCGTCTGAAAGGACCCTTGTCTCATGTTGCGTTACATCGCCCTGCGCGGCCTTCTCGCGCTTCTTGTCGCTTTCACCGTCTCGCTGGCCGCGTTCCTGCTGCTGAACGTTGCGGCCGACCCCGCTCAGGCCATCGCCGGAGAGGACGCGACCCCCGACGTGGTCGAAGCGATCCGTGCCCGCTATGGGCTCGACCGGCCGCTGTCCGTCCGCTACTTCGACTGGCTCGGCGGCGTCCTGCAGGGCGACTTCGGCGAAAGCTATTACTGGCACAAGCCGGTCGCCGAACTGGTCGCCGACCGCGCGGACGAGACGATCACGCTGGCGCTGTCGGCGCTGGCCGTCACCATCCTGATCGCCATTCCGCTGGGCGCGCTGGCCGCGCTGAACCCCAACAGCTGGATCGACCGTTTCGCGCTGGGCGTCGCCGTGTCGGCGCAGGCGGTGCCGAACTTCTGGTTGGGCCTGATCATGATCATCCTGTTCGCGGTGATGGTTCCGATCTTCCCGGTTTCGGGTGACGACACGTGGATGCACTTCGTCCTTCCGGCCTTCGTGCTGGGCGCGTCCTCGGTCCCGGCGGTGATGCGCCTGACCCGGACCGGCCTGATCGAGGTGATGGGCGCAGACTATGTCCGCACCGCCCGGTCCAAGGGCTTCCGCGGCTGGCAGCTTCTGCGCCGCCACGCGATGCGCAACGCGTTGCTGCCGGTGATTTCGGTCCTCGCGGTGCAACTGGGCCAGAAATTCGGCGGCTCGGTCATCACCGAGTCGATCTTCGCCATCAACGGGCTGGGACGGCTGGCGCTTGAATCGATCCTCGGCGCGGACATTCCGACCGTGCAGATGCTGATCTTCGTCTTCGCCATCGTTTTCGTCGCCATGAACCTTCTCGCCGACATCCTGAATGCGGCGCTGGACCCGAGGATCCGGATCGGATGACCAGTACCGACTTTTCCATTCCCGTGACGCCCGCCGAAGACGGTGCAGAGACCGCGCTGACTCCGGGCCAGATCTTCCGCCAGCGGCTGTTCGGCCACACCGGTTTTCTGATTGGCGCTGGGCTGATCCTGATAATCGTCGTGATCGCGATCTTCGCGCCACTGATCGCGCCGCACGATCCTTTCGCACAGTCGCTGTCGGCCCGCATGTTGCCCCCGGTCTGGGTCGAGGGCGGCAACTGGGACTACTTGCTGGGCACCGACCAGAATGGCCGCGACTATCTTAGCCGGCTGATCTACGGAACCCGCGTGTCCATCACCATCGGCCTGGGCGCGGCCACCGTTGGTCTGCTGATCGGCGTGACGCTGGGGGTCATCGCCGGGTATTTCGGCGGCTGGGCGGACCATGCCATCAGCTTCCTGTTGACCGCGCAACTGGCGCTGCCGGGGCTGCTGCTGGCGATGGCGCTGGTGTTCATCATCGGGCCGTCGATCTGGGTCGTGATCGGCATCGTCGGCGTGCTGCACTGGACCTATTACCTGGTCGTCACCCGCGCCGCGACGCAACGCATCCGCAGTCAGGATTTCGTCGCCGCCGCAGCCGCGTCGGGCGCCAGCCCGCGCCAGATCATCTGGCACGAGATCATGCCCAACCTGCTAAGCGCGATCATCGTCATCTTCACTTTCGAGCTGGGCATCGCGATCCTCGCCGAAAGCTCGCTGAGCTTCCTCGGCGTAGGCATCCAGCCGCCCACGCCGTCGTGGGGTCTGATGATCGCCGAGGGCAAACAGGCGATGTTCTACCGTCCGTGGCTGGTCATCCTGCCGGGCATCTGCCTGTTCCTGCTGGTCATCGGCGCAAACCTGATGGGCGACGGCCTGCGCGACATCACCTCGCCGGAGGGACGCAACGAATGACCCGACTTCTGGACATACAAAACCTCGATATCTCTCTGGCGCTGCCCGGCGGCATGCTGCACGCGGTCAAGGACGTCTCGCTGACGCTGGACCGGGGCGAGGCGCTGGGGATCGTCGGCGAAAGCGGCTCTGGCAAGTCGATGACCGCGCTGGCGCTGATGCGGCTTCTGCCACGCAGTGCCCGGCTGAAGGCGGCGCGGCTGGCCTTCGACGGTCAGGACCTTCCGGATCTCGACGACCGGACCTTCGCGGCGACCATCGCCGGGCCACGCATCGGCATGATCTTCCAGGAACCGATGACCTCGCTGAACCCCGTCTACACGATCGGTCGCCAGATGACCGAAGCGGCCATTGCGCGCGGCCTGTTGTCCGCGTCGGCGGCACGGAAGAAGGCGGTCGATCTGCTGGACCGTGTCGGCATCCCGGACCCCGAGGGCCGGATGGGCCAGTTCCCGCACCAGATGTCCGGCGGCCAGCGCCAGCGCGTGATGATCGCGATGACGCTGATGCTGGACCCGGACCTGCTGATCGCGGACGAGCCGACGACGGCGCTGGACGTGACGGTTCAGGCGCAGATCCTCGACCTGCTGGACGACCTGCGGCGCGAACGGCAGATGGGTCTGATCCTGATCTCGCACGATCTGGCCGTCGTGGCCGAGCGGACCGACAAGGTCGCCGTGATGTACGCCGGCGAACTGGTCGAGCAGGGGCCCGCGAAACAGGTCATGTTCGCGCCGCAGCACGACTATACGCGAATGCTGCTGGACTCGATCCCGCGGCTGGACGGCGAACCGGCACATGTCGCCCCGGTGCGTAAGACAGACGACGAGGTGATCGCCGCCCGCGACATCACCCGCCTGTTCACGTCGCGCAAGGGCCTGTTCGGGCCCCGGCGCGAGATCCGGGCGCTGGACGGCGTCAGCCTGTCGGTGAAGCGCGGCGAGACGCTGGCGCTGATCGGTGAAAGCGGGTCGGGCAAGTCGACGCTGGCGCGCATCCTTCTCGGGCTGGACCAGCCGAGCTCGGGCGAGGTGTCCATGCTGGGCCGCCCGCTGGCGGAGCTGCCCGCGACGGAACGGGCGCGGTTCGTGCAACCGGTGTTTCAGGACCCCTACACCTCGCTCAACCCGCGCCGCCGTCTGTCCGAGATCATCGCGCGGCCGCTGGTGTTGCGGCGCGAGGGCGACAGCGGATCGCGCCTTGCCGCGGTGAAAGAGGCGATGGAGCACGTGCGCCTGCCTGCACGTCTGTTGCATGCCTATCCCTCGCAACTGTCCGGCGGCCAACGCCAGCGCGTCGCCATCGCCCGCGCGTTGGTCACTCGGCCCGAGGCGTTGATCTGCGACGAGCCGACCTCGGCGCTGGACGTGTCGGTGCAGGCGCAGATCCTGAAGCTGCTGGAAGACCTGCGCCGCGAGATGGGTCTGACGACCTTGCTGATCACGCATGACATGGCGGTGGTTCACGAAACCGCCGACCGGGTCGCGGTCATGTACCAGGGCCGGATCGTCGAGGAAGGCACCGCGGCGGACGTCCTGTCGAACCCCACCAACGACTACACCGCGCGCCTGCTGGCCGCCGCGCCGCGCTTCGGAGACGGGGCGCCGGTCACCGAGGATGCCCGATGAAGCTAGGAACCCCGAACCTGACGCCGGACACCCTGTTCGCGCGGGAAACGCTTTGGCAGTCGTGGCTGGACGTCGAAGCGGCCTTGGCCGAGGTGCAGGCCGACATGGGCATGATCCCCGACTGGGCCGCCGAGGGCATCCGCGCCGCCGCGCGTCTCGACACCATCGGCATCGAGGCGTTGCAGGGCGACATCCGCGTCACTCACGCGCCGATCCTGTCGCTGACCCGGCTTCTTGGCCGCGCCGCCGGTGACGCCGGGGCTTGGGTCCATTGGGGCGCGACGACGCAAAACGTCATCCAGACCGGGCGCATCCTGCTGGTGCGCGAGGCGGACCGGGCGATCCGCAAGGCGCTGCGGTCGGTGCTGGAGCAACTGGCCGATACGGCGGCGGCGCATGCCGAGACGTTGATGGCGGGGCGTACCAACCGCCAGCATGCCCTGCCGATCACCTATGGCTTCAAGGTGGCGGGCTGGATCGAAGAGATGACACGCGCCGTCGACCGGCTTGACCACGGTGGCCGTCGCCTTTTCGTGCTGCCCTTCGGCGGCGCAGTGGGCGCGATGCACGCCTATGGTGCCGGCGGGCAGGAGCTGAACGCGCGGCTTGCCGCGCGGTTCGGGCTGGGCGAGCTGCTGGTGCCGGGGCGGGCAATCAATGACCTGTTCGCCGATTACGTGCTGCAACTGTCGTTGCTGGCGATGACCATCGAGCGGATCGCGTCCGAGCTTTACCTTCTGATGACCGAGGAGATCGCCGAAGTGTCCGAGACGCTGGACGCCGGAACCGTCGGGTCTTCGACCATGCCGCACAAGGTCAATCCCAAGTACGTCGTGCGCGTGCTGGCCGAGGCGGCGGAACTGCGCGGGCTGGCCGGTTCGGCGCTGGAAACCGGCGCGTCCAGCCACGAAGGGGACGCGGTGCGCAACCAGTTGGTGAACATCGTGCTGGACCGCGCCGTGCCCCTGGCGTGGAGGCTGGCGGAGGGCTTCGATGCCCTGTTGCGCCGGATCGCGGTGGACACTTCGCGGATGGAACGGAACCTGCACGCCAGCGGCGGTGCCATCGCCACCGAGCGGCTGATGATGATGCTTGCGCCGCGAACCGGGCGTGCCGAGGCACACGACCTGATCCATCACGCATTGGACCACCGCGCCGAGGGGCTGTCGGTGCTGGACGCTCTGCTGACGGACGACGCGGTGCGCCAGCATATGACCGAGGCAGAGATCCGCGATGGGTTGGACCCCGCCGGATACTGCGGCGACAGCGCGCGCATCGCACGGGATGCGGCGGCCCTTGCGCGCGCCCGCGCCAAGGAGATGGCGGTCTAGATCAGATAGACGCTGTCGGCGAGGCCGGGCTCTGTCGCGCGCCGGTCCTCGACATGGGCCATGATGCCGTCAAGAAAGACCTCGGACAGTTCAGCGCGCGGCCCCTTCGCGTGGACGCTGGCGTAGGTGATCCAGTGGTCCCCCGCCAGCGGCCGCAGCGCCATGCCCTGCATCGTCGCCGGGGTCATCACCATCGGGTCGATCAGCGTCAGCCCAAGACCCTGCCGCACCATCTCGACCGTCACGATGGTCGACCCGGTTTCGAACGCGATCTCGGGCCGTAGGCCGGCGGTGCCCATCACGTCCTCCAGCCGGTCGCGCCACCGCTGGCCCGCGGCAAGCGACACCAGTGGGCTGGCGGCCAGATCCTCGACCCCGACTTCGGTCGCGCGCTCAAGCGCATGCCCCTTGGGCATCAGCACGCACAGCCGCGACCGCAGCACCGGCATGATGTCGATCGGAATGATCTCGTTCTCGACCGGCAGCGAGATGAGGCCCATGTTGTAGCCCCGCGCGGCGACCTTGCTTTCGATCTCGAACCGGCTTTCGACGTGAACCGTGCATTGCAGGTCCACCCCCTCGCGCCGCAGCCGTGCGATGGTGGGGACGACAAGCCCGTTCGCCAGCGGCGCGGCGGTAACGACGGACAGCCAGTTGCGGGTGCGGGTGCGAATGTCGCGGGCGATAACGGGGATTTCGTCGATCCCGTCCAGCGTGTTCGAGATCTGCTGATAGAACAGCGCACCCTCGTCCGTCAGTTCGAGGTTCCGGCGCGAGCGCGAGAACAGCGTCAGCGACAGTTGCCGTTCAAGCTGTGTCAGCAGGCGGCTGGCGGCAGAGGGCGACAGGTTCAGCCGGTCGGCGGCCTCTGACAGCGACCCGGTGGCGACGACATAGCGGAACAGGCGCAGGCCCTTGAGGTTCATGGCAGGCTCGGAATTGCGAAACTTGCAACTATTAGCCGCTTCGGTGCGCCAGTGTCAAAAGCCAGCGGAGACCTGCCCGGCATGCCGTTGGCTTTGCCCGATGGGCGCGGACAGCGTCGCGACAAGGACCGCGCCGACGATAAGCAACGCCGACCCCGAGGCCAGAATCACGCCACGGGATTGCAATACGTCCTTCCGGGCATGACACCGGCCGCACAAGTGCCCGCCCAATCGCATCCGATGACCGCACTCGCGGCATCGAAAGAGCCTGAATTCTACCAACACGGTTGTCTCTCCAGCTGTTGACGCCAAGCGTCCCAACGCCCCGGAAAATCACCAATCTCGGTTAAATTTGGCTTAACTGCGCCCGAAGTCATACGGGGCGAAAGAAGCGGTCGTGCCCCGGCGCGGGTAGATCGGTTCTGTATACACAAGCTGTCATTGACCGCCCCATGTTGGCGCTTCGTTATTCTTTGACAGAAAAATGTATACAGAATACCGTCCCGCCAACGGCAAAGGGAGGAGCCATGCCGACGGAGGAGAGGGTCTCTCAATATGAGAAGGCGCTGCAGGAGTTGCGCGCGCTCATCCTGAACGGTGGAGTCGAGGCAAACGCCCGGCTGGCCGAAACGGCGCTTGCCGAACGTCTGGGAATCTCGCGGACGCCGCTGCGGCAGGCGATGGACCGGCTGGTCGAGGAAGGCCTGCTGGAACGCGCCGAGACCGGGCGCTGCCGTGTTGCAAGCTTCACCATGGACGACATCATCGACGCCATCGAAATGCGCGGCGTCGTCGAGGGCACTGCCGCCCGCCTTGCCGCCGAACGCGGCGCGGACCCGGTGCTTGCGCAGGAGTGCCGCGTCGTGCTGGACGCGCTGGACCGCGCCACCGCTTCGGCGGACGCGATTGATTTCGAGGCCTACGTCCCGCTCAACGCCCGCTTTCACGACCTGATCGCGGCGCTGTCGGGCAGCCGCGTCGTGCAGCGCGAGGTGGAACGCGCCACGCGCCTGCCGCTCGCGTCGCCCAGCGCGTTCCTGCAGGGGCAGGAGGTCGTCCACGACTTCCGCGCCTCGCTGCCGCGCGCGCAGCGCCAGCACCGCGCCCTGTTCGACGCAATCATCGCCCGCGAAGGCTCGCGCGCCGAGGCGCTGGCCCGCGAACACGCCCGCCTTGCGCGGATCAACCTCGAATACGCCATGCGGGCCGGTCCGGACATCGCCGAGCGCGTGCCCGGGCTTGCGCTCGTTTCCGAAAACTGACCCTAAGGGAGGATCTCAGAATGCCCAGTCTCAGTGACGCGATTGCCAAGGCCGGCAACCCGGTCGACATGCTTCGGAATTCGAAGATCGGGATGTATGTCTACCCGGTCGTCGCCCCCGAGTTCACCAACTGGCGCGATGAACAGCGCGCATGGCGCGAAACCGCCGTGCTGTTCGACCAGACGCACCACATGGACGAACTGATCGTCGAGGGCCCGGACGCCGAGGCGTTTCTTGCCCATGTCGGGATCAACGGGTTCGGCAATTTCGATCTGAACCGGGCCAAGCACTTCGTTCCGGTCACCCCGGCGGGTCACGTGATCGGCGACATGATCATTTTCCGCGAGCGGCAGGACAAGTTCATCCTTGTCGGTCGCGCGCCCACCGCGAACTGGACCAAGTTTCAAGCTGCCATCGGCAGCTGGAAGGTCCGTCTGATCCACGACCCGCGCTCTGACAGCCGCCCGGACGGCGAGCGCGTTCTGCGCACCCACTACCGCTTCCAGATCCAGGGCCCCGACGCGCCGAAGATCTTCGAGGTGATGAACGGCGGGCCGGTTCCGGACATCAAGTTCTTTCACGTGGACTGGATCAAGATCGGCTCGAAAGACGTGCAGGCGTTGCGTCACGGCATGTCCGGCGCGCCGGGGCTGGAGGTCTGGGGGCCGTACAAGGACAAGGCCTATGTCCAGTCGGTGATCCTTGAATCCGCCGAAAAGGCTGGCGTGAACCTCGTCCGCTGCGGCAGCCGCGCCTATTCCACCAACACGCTGGAATCCGGCTGGATCCCCAGCCCGCTGCCCGGCATCTACACCGGCGACGGCATGATGCAGGAATACCGCGACTACCTTGGTGCAGACGCCTACGAGGCGGTGGGCTCGATCGGGGGCAGCTATGTCAGCGACAACATCGCCGACTATTACGTGAACCCGTTCGAACTGGGTTATGGGTTCTACATCGGTTGGAAGAAGGACGACTTCATCGGCAAGGACGCCCTGACGAAGATGAAGGACGGCCCGAACCGCAAGAAGGTCACCTTCGAGTGGAACAAGGAGGATGTGCTGAAGGTCATCGCCAGCGGCTTCGAGGACGGCACGCCGTTCAAGTGGATCGACTTCCCGCAGCCGAACTACGCCAGCTCCAGCGCCGACATGGTGATGCAGGGCGACAAGATGGTGGGGATGAGCATGTTCAACGGCTATTCCTTCAACGAACGCTGCATGCTGTCCCTGGGCGTGGTCGATGACAGCGTTCAGGAAGGCGACGTGCTGACGATGAAGTGGGGCGAGCCGGACGACACCGGCAAGACCTCGACCGAGCCGCACAAGCAGGCCGAGATCCGCGTGCGCGTGTCGCCGACGCCCTATTCGCGCGAGGCGCGCGAGGGCTACGCGACTGACAGCTGGCGGACCAAGGCCGCAGAATAACGAAGAATTCTATTTTCGCGGGGGCGGCCAGAGGTTAGGTTCGCCCCCGTCAACATCACTGGTGACACCAGGGGAGGAAACGACATGAAATTCGACAAACTGATCGCCGCTGCCGCACTTGCGGTCGGGCTTGCCGGGACGGCCTCGGCGCAAGAGCTGAAGTTCGCCAACTTCACGCCGCCGTTCCACACGATCAACGCAAGCGTCATCGAGAAGCTGAATTCCGATGTCTCGGCAGCCACCGACGGCGCGCTGACGGTGCGCGGCTATCACGGCGGCGAACTGGGCGCGGGTCCGCTGGAACAGTATGTCCGTGTGGTGCAGGGCGCCGCAGACATGGCGTGGGGCCTGCCGGGCTATACCTCGTCGCAGTTCGAGAAGACGATGATCGCCGAGCTGCCGGGCGCGATCCCCGAAGAGATGCCGGGCTACGAAGCCCTGTGGGCCGCTTTCGACAGCGAGCTTTCGGGAGAGTTCCCGGCCACCAAGGCGCTGGCGCTTTGGACGTCCGAGCCGAACATCTTCATTATGCGTGACAAGCTGATCAACTCGCCCGCCGACCTTGCCGGTCTGAAGGTGCGCGTGGCCGGCGCGACCGCCGCCGACGTCGCCTCGGCGCTGGGGGCGACCCCGGTGCAGATGCCGATCAACGAGGTCTACAACGCGATGCAGACCGGCCTGATCGACGGGGTCATCACCGGCGCCTCGACCCTGTCGGATTTCAAACTGAACGAGGTCGCCAAGGCGCTGACCGTCGGCGCACCGCTGGGCCGCCTGACGTTCTACACGGTGATGAACGAGGGCGTGTACAACGGCCTTGGCGACGCCGAGAAGGCCGCGCTGGACGAAGCCATCGGCATGGGCCTGTCGAAAAGCGCCGAGGACGCGTGGTATGCCGCCGCGGATGCCGCGCTTGAAGCCGCCCGCGCCGACGACTCGATCGAGGTGCTGGACCTGTCCGACGATGCGAAGCAGGCCTTCTCGGACGCCGTCGCGGGTGTCGTCGACAGCTATGTCGAAGGCGTCGACGGTGCCGCCGCGCTTGCGGCGCTGCGGGGCGAGTAACGGCTGAATGCACGCGATACGAAAACTGGCGGACGGGCTGATCGGCCTGTCCGCCATCCTCGGCACGCTCGGCCTTCTGGCCGAGCTTGTCGTTATCCTGATCGATGTCATCGGCCGCGCCTTCGGGTCGCCGCTGTACGGCTCGCAGGACGTCACCACGATGGCGATGGTCATCCTTGTGTTCGGCGCGATGGCGCTGTGCGACCGCAACGGCGGGCATATCTCTGTCGACCTTCTGGAACACCGCTTTCCGAACTGGCTGAACCGCGTCTTCGACGTGGCGGCGGCGCTGATCGGCGCGGTGATCTTCGCCGGCCTCGCCTGGGCCGTGCTTGAAAGCGCCAAGCTGTCGGTGATGCTGAACCTCTCGACCAATCTCATCAAGCTGCCGAAGGCGTGGTTCCAGTACGCCCTGTCGGCCTTCGCCGTCATCACCGCGCTGGGCATGCTGCTGCGCGCGGTGGAACTGACCTTCACCGGTCGGGACGTGCGCAAGGAAGGAACCCCCGAAGCATGACCCCTGCCGCGACCGGCCTTGTGGGCATCATCGCCCTGTTCGTGCTGCTGGCCCTGCGCATTCCCGTGGCCTTCGCCATGTTCGTCGTCGGGTTCATCGGCATCGCCGTGCTGAACGGCATGAATGCCGCGACCTCGCTGCTGGCCTCGGAAGCCTTCACGCTGGGCTCGTCCGCCGAACTGGTGGTGATCCCGCTGTTCATCCTGATGGGCAACGTCGCCTCTGTCACCGGCATGAGCCGCCGGCTGTACGACGCGGCCTACGCGGTGATCGGCCAGTTGCGCGGCGGCCTTGCCTCGGCCACCGTGATCGGCTGCGGCGGGTTCGCCGCGCTGTCGGGTTCGTCGGTCGCCGCGGCGCTGACCATGGGCCGCGTGTCGCTGGCCGAGATGGACCGCTTCAACTACGACACCCGCCTGTCCACCGGCGTCGTCGCCGCGGGCGGCACGCTGGGCATCCTGATCCCGCCGTCGACCGGCTTCGTGATTTACGCGATCCTCACCGAGCAAAGCATCGGCCGCCTGTTCCTTGCCGGCGTCCTGCCCGGCATCCTGCTGCTGTCGCTGTTCCTGCTGGCCATCACCCTCATCTGCTGGCTGCGCCCCGAGATGGGGCCTTCGGGCCCGCGCACCACGATGGCGGAAAAGACGAAGGCGATGGCCGGCGCGGTTCCGATCCTCGCCGTCATCGTGCTGACCATCGGCGGCATCTACGGCGGCCTGTTCTCGCCCACCGAGGCGGCCGCCGTGGGCGCGGGCGCGGTCATCCTGATCGGTTTCGCCATGCGCTCGCTGTCACTGGCGTCGCTGTGGAAAGCCAGCCGCGATTCCATCGTCACCACGGCGACGGTCATGCTGATCCTGATCGCGGCGCACATGATCAACCCGTTCCTTGCCCTGTCCCATATCCCGCAGGCGGTGGGAGACATGCTGACCGGGCTGAACCTGCCGGTCACCGGCGTGCTGATCATCATCCTGCTGATCTACCTTGTGCTTGGCTGTTTCCTCGAGGGCTTCGCGATGCTGGTCCTGACGCTGCCGATCTTCTTCCCGGTGGTCACGCAACTGGGCGTCGATCCGATCTGGTTCGGCGTTCTGGTGGTTCTGACGCTGGAAATGGGCCTGATCTCGCCCCCGGTGGGGATCAACGTGTTCATCGTGAAATCGGTGGCGCAGAACGTCTCGCTGGGCCGGATCTTCCGCGGCGTGCTGCCGTTCTGGCTGGCGATGCTGGTGGCGGTGGCGATCCTGCTTGCCTTCCCGCAGATCTCGCTGTTCCTGCCGGACACGATGATCCGCTAGGTGGCAAACCCTTCCCGACGGGCTAAGCTTTGCTGCGAAACCGTGGGGGAGGGCGCCATGGCCGATGACATCCGGAAGATCCAGACGCAGGGGGTCCATCACATCACCCTGATGGGGGCGGACCGGCAGACGTCGATCGACTTCTGGGAGGGCGTGCTGGGCATGCCGTTCATCTTCGACCAGCCGAACCTTGACGATCCCGAGCAGGGGCACCTGTATTTCGATCCCGGCGACGGGCGGCTGATCACGATCTTCACCAAGGAAGACCGGCCCGTCGATCCGCAACGCACGCCCACCGACACCGGCTGTGTTCACCACATCGCCTTCAACGTCAGCAAGGCGAGCTTCAGCCAGGCCGTCGAACGGCTTGAGGCACGGGGAATCGGCCACTCCGGGCCGAAGGACCGGGGCTTCATGGACTCGATCTATTTCAAGGACCCGCTTGGGCTGCTGATCGAACTGGCCTGCTATCGCTTCGAGCCCCCCGAGGGCCACCGCCACGCCGACGTGATGATCGAGGCGCACCGCATCCGGGTGGCGCGGGGCGACGACCATATCCAGGAAGTGCATCTGGCGGATGCGATCGAGTTGCTGGTGGAGCGGTCGCAGCAGTCGCTGTCGGAGGACCGGGGCGCCAAAAACCCCTACAGGCGGTAGTCTTGGCAGTAGTCTCGGTGGGCGGACGGAGGGGGCTCTGCCCCCGTCGCTGCGCGACTCCCCCGAGGTATTGGTAAAGAGAAGAAGCCGGCGTCGGTCAGGTGAAGATTTTCTGGAACCAGGACAGGGGCAGGTGGCGTCCGACGGTGAAGAGCCATGCGAAGGGCTTCGGGAAGCTGTGAGAGAAGCGGCCGGAGCGGATGCCTTTCAGCACCTCCTGCGCGGCGTCCTCGGGTTCCATGATCTGCGGCATCCGGAAGTCGTTCTTGTCGGTCAGGCGGGTGCGGATGAAACCGGGGTTGACCCGCTGGACCGTTACGCCGGTGCCCTTCAGATCGGCGCGCAGGTTCTCGGCCACATGCATCACCGCCGCTTTCGATGCGCCGTAGCCCACCGCGCCGGGAAGGCCGGCGAAGCCGGACAGCGAGCCGATCAGCACGATGCGGCCCTTGCCGCGCCGGAGAAGCGCCGGAACGGCGGCGCCAAGCACGTTCAGGCAGCCGGTGAAGTTGACCTCTGACATCATGCGCACCGCGCCGGGGTTCCAGTCGGTGGCCTTCACCGGCTCGTAGAACCCCGCGCCGTAGATGATCCCGTCGAAGTCACCCGCAGTCACCGCCGCCGCCTGCACCGCGTCCGGGTCGGTGACGTCAAGCGGCAGCGCGCGGGCGTCGGTGAGGGTGGCGGCAAGTTCGGTCAGCCGCTCCTCGCTGCGGGCGGACAGGATCAGCTTTGCACCCTCGGCGTCCAGCGCCTCGGCCACGGCGCGGCCAAGACCCTCGGACGCGCCGACGATCCACCACGTCTTTCCCCTGAACAGTTCGGTGTCAGACATGGACGAGTTCGACCTGCACGACATCGGTATTCTGCGCAGCGAAGGAGGCCGAGCAGATGCCGAGGTAGTAGCGCCACGAACGCAGGAACTTCTCGTCGAATCCAAGCGCGAGGATGCGCGAGGACTGGGCGTCCAACCGGTCCTGCCATTCGGCGCAGGTGCGGGCATAGTCCTGCCCGAACGAGAACACGTCCTTCACCGCCAGCCCGGCGCGGCGGGCTTGTTCGGCGATCCGTTCGTTCGACAGCAGCATGCCGCCCGGGAAGGTGTATTGCCGGATGAAGTCCGATGTCCGCCGGTACAGGTCGAAGCGCTGATCCGGCACGGTGATCGCCTGCACCACCGCGCGGCCGCCGTCGGACAGGCGGTTCTTTAGCGTTCCGAAATAGGTGGGCCAATAGGCTTCGCCCACCGCCTCGATCATCTCGATCGAGACGATGTGGTCATACTTGCCGTCGCTCTTGCGGTAGTCCTGCAGCCGGATGTCCGCCCGCCCGTCGAGCCGGGCGTCGGCATAGCCTTTCTGCGCGTGCGAGATGGTCAGGCCGGTCACGTGCCGCCCCTGATCGGCGGCGCGCTCGGCGAAGCCGCCCCAGCCGCAGCCGATCTCGAGGATGCGCTCGCCATCGGGCAGGCGGTCGAGAATGCGGTCGTACTTGCGGTCCTGCGCGCGCGACAGGTCACCGTCGTCGGCGGTGTAGAGCGCTGACGAGTAGGTCATGCCGGGGTCGAGCCACAGTTGGTAGAATTCGTTGCCCACATCGTAATGCGCGCGGATATTGCGCGAGGCGCCGGTCTGCGAGTTACGCCGCAGGATGCGGTCGGCGATGCGGAATTTCAGCGTCTGCCAGAAGCCCGCCTCGGTGAAGCTGCCGAACTCGTCGTAGTTCTCCAGCGCCAGCCCGATCAGCGTTGCGATAGAGGGCGTGTCCCACAGCCCCTCGACATAGGCCTCGCCCAGCCCGACGTCGCCGCGCGCGGCGGCGGCGGTCACGGCGGACCAGTCGTGGATCTCCATCACCGCCTCGGGTTCACCCGACCCGAAGGTCAGCCACTCGCCCTCGGGTGTTTTCAGGCGCAGGGTGCCGCCGGTGATACGCGCACAGCTGTCGAGGAATTCGCGCCGGACGCGGTCGCTTAGAAACGGCATTTCAGGTGATCTCCTTGGCGGGTGGCTCCGGTCTTGGACGGTAGCGCGCGCCTTTCAGTTTCAAGACAAGGGCCTGCCAGTAAATCAGCGCGATGGTCCGCATCGCGCCAAGAGGGCGCCGGAAGGTGGCCGCGACGATCCCGCGCGAAGTCAGCGGACGGCGCGGCCCGGTCAGGGTCGCGATCAGGCCTTCGTCCCCGTTGCGGTGGGTGATGCGGATCGCGATCCGGTCGGGACGGATGTCGAAGGCGAACTCGTAATTGCCGGCGACATCCTGAAACGGCGAGACGTGCAGGTGCTTCGGCGCGGTGATCCGGTCGAAGCGGGTGATCGGCGAGAAGCCGGCGTTGTGGCAGAGATAGCTGTGGCGGTCGTGGAACGGGGTCGAGACCTCGGCAATGACCGCGCGTAGGGTGTCGTTCTCGAAGGCCAGCCAGAAGCTGACCGGGTTGAAGGAATAGCCGAGGAACGCGGGCTGCGTGAGCAGAAGCAGCCTGCGGTCCGGATCGCCTGCGGGGACGGCGAAGCCATGCGCCGCCAGCGCCTCGCGCGCCCAGTCCGCGCCCCGGCCATGATCCAGCGGGCCACCGTGGTCGCGGTCGCGGACCGCCGACAGGTTCCGCGCATTGCGCGAGAACAGCCACGGGCCGCCCCGGTGTTCAGGGTCGATCAGCACGTAGTCCACACCATAGCGGAACGTGTTGCCGATCGACCCGCGCCGTGCGTGAGTGGTGGCGCCTGGAATATGTTCGGGGGCGAGCGTCACGCGGCCTGCGCCTGCGAGGCGGGCTGCATCGCGCGCGCGACGCGGACCGCGCTGGCGAAACCGTCCTCGTGGAAGCCGTGCCGTGTCCATGCGCCAGCATACCACGTCCGGTGCGCGCCCTGCATCCCGTGCAGCCGTTGCTGCGCAGCGAGAGCGGCCTCGTCGAAGACCGGATGGCGGAACGTCGTTTCGTCGTAGGTCAGCGCCTCGTCCACCGGGGTAGAGGGGTTCAGCGTGACGAACAGCGGATCGTTTTCCGGGATATTCTGCAGGCGGTTCATCCAGTAGGTCACGCCGATTGCCGTCTCGGGGCGGCTGGTGTCGGCCTTGTAGACCCAGCTGGACCACGCCTGTTTGCGGCGCGGCATCTGGCGGATGTCGCGGTGCAGCACCATGCGATTGTCCTGAAACCGGATCGCGCCAAGTGCCGCGCGTTCGTCCTCGGTCGGCTGCGCCAGCAGGCGCAGCGCGGCGTCGGAATGGCAGGCAAGGATGACGTCGTCGTATCGCTCGGCGCCATCGGCGGTGCGGATCGTCACGCCGGCCGCGTCGCGCTCGACCGACTGCACAGGGGTGCCGGTCCGGATCCCGACGCCGTGACCGCGCAGGTGACGTTCCAGCCGGGTGACGTATTCGCGGCTGCCACCGTCGACCGTCCACCACTGGTGCTGTCCGCCTGCGGACAAAAGCGCGTGGTTGCGGAAGAACTGCACCAGCGCGCGTGCGGGAAACTCGCGGATCTTGTCGGTCGGGGTCGACCAGATCGCGCCGCACAGGGGCGTCAGGTAATAGCGCTGGAACCAGTCGCCGAGGCGCAGCTCGTCCATAAGCTCGCCGATGGTGCCGCTGCCTGCATGGCTTTCGGCGCGGGCGTTGAACCGGAAGATGTCGCGGACCATGCGCGCGAAGCCGGGACGCAGGGCATTCCGCGGTTGCGCCAGCATCGCGCGAAGGCTGCGCAGGGCATACTCGATCCGGCCGTCGTCGATGGTGGCGCCAAAGCTCATGTCGCTTTTGACAACCGGCACATCGAGGTCCTGGAACATGCGCGTCAGGTGCGGATAGGTCGCGTAGTTGAACACGATGAACCCGGTGTCGACGGGCTGGTCGCCGTTCAGCCCGGCGGTCACGGTGCGGGCGTGTCCGCCAAGGCGCGGCGCGGCTTCGTAGACGGTCACCGGGCGGCCGGGGGCCAGCAGGTAGGCCGCGGCAAGGCCGGAGATGCCGCCACCGATGACGGCGACGCGGCCCGGCGGCGTGGAGTTGACAAGGTCGAGCGACATGGATTTCCCCTTGGGGTGGTTTCCTCGATTACGCGCCGCGAAGGTTCACGGATCAAATTTTGATCCAGACCTTTATATGCGCCGTAACAGCGGTATGTTGACCGGAAACGTGGAACCTGCCGAATACGAACTGCCTGACATTTCAGGGGTTCTTTCGGCGCAAGCAGGGGCCCGGACGACTGTGACTAGTAAGCGGGCCGAGTATTCGGACCAGACTATGTGGATGCTGGCGGTGCGCGACAATCGCGACCGGGTGGCATTCGGTCGGCTGTTCGACCATTTCGCACCGCGCCTGAAGGCGGTGGTGCTTCGGTCGGGCAGCGGCGACGGACAGGCCGAGGAAATCGTCCAGGAGGTCATGCTGACCGTCTGGCGAAAGGCCGCACAATTCGATCCGGAGCGGGCGCAGGTTTCGTCCTGGATCTATCAGATCGCGCGGAACCGTCAGATCGACGTGCTCCGCAAGGAAAACCGGCCTGTGCCGGAGGAACTAGGGTACGAAGCAGAGGCCGAACCGGACGCCAGCCGGGTCGTCGCCGTCGAACAGGAATCCGGGAAGCTGCGCGCCGCGCTGGGGGCCCTGACCCCCGAGCAGCGCATGGTGATCGAGAAGGCCTATTTCGGCGAGATGACCCATCAGGACATCCGCGACGACACCGGGCTGCCGCTGGGCACCATCAAGTCGCGGATCCGGCTGGGGCTGGAACGGCTGCGCCACGAACTGAAAGGACTGCGAGACGAATGACGCAGATTGTGCATCACGTACCGGAACGGTTGCTGGTGGCTTATGCCGCTGGCACGTTGCCGCAGGCGTTTTCGCTTGTGGTCGCGGCGCATGTGTCGATGTGCGACGAATGCCGCGCCGCGTTGGAGGCTCACCAAGCGGTGGGCGGAGCGTTGCTGGAAGACGAACCGCTTATCAATCTGTCCGGCGATATGAAGGCCGACCTGATGGCCCGGCTGGACGATGCCGTGCCGGATGAACCGGTCTACCGCCGCGACGGACCGTTCCCGGCGCCGGTTGTCGCCGCGATGAAGGGCCGTGGCCCGCGCTGGACGAAACTGGGCGGCGGGGTGAAGCAAAGCATCCTGTCGGCGGACGCGACCGGCTCGGTGCGGCTGCTGTCGATCCCCGGCGGGCAAGCGGTGCCCGACCATACCCACGGCGGGCTGGAACTGACGCTGGTGCTTCAGGGCGCCTTCGCGGACGAGACGGGGCGTTTCGGCGCTGGCGATCTTGAAGTCGCGAACGACGATCTGGAACACAAGCCCATTGCAGAGCCGGGGCCGGACTGTATCTGCCTTGCGGCGACGGATGCACCGCTACGGTTCCGGGCCTTGGTGCCCCGGCTGTTGCAGCCGCTGTTCCGGATCTGACAAGGAGCCGCCCACCACGATCTTTCGCAGGATCGTGGTGCGCAGGTTCGTCTGGCAATTCCCGCTAGCCCACCTGCTGACCGCGCGACCAGCTTCCACGGATCACCGGGAAGGTGTCGGTCTTTCGCACCCGAACGAAGTCGGCTCGCTTGCCTTCTTCAAGCGCGCCGCGGTCGGTCAGGCCCGATGCTGCCGCCGGGGCCGCGCTGACCGTTCTGATCGCGCGCGGCAGGTCGTCCCAGAACGCGCCCAGCCGGAACGCCGAAAGCATCAGCGCGGCAGGCACATAGTCCGAAGATACCACGTCCAGCAGGTCCAGCCCGGCAAGCTCCAGCGCGGACACGTTCCCCGAGTGCGAGCCGCCCCGGATGATGTTCGGCGCGCCCATCATGATTGCAATGCCCTGCTCGCGGCAGGCGCGGGCGGCTTCGACCGTGGTCGGAAACTCGGCCAGCCGGATGCCGTGCGCGGCCGAGGTGGCGACGTGGTCCGCCGTGGTGTCGTCGTGGCTGGCCAGCACCGCGCCATAGCGCGCCGCCTCGCGCACCGCCAGCGCCTCGTGCCGGTCGCCATAGGCGTCGCGCAGGGACTTGAGGTGGGCGAAGTGTTCCTCCACCTCGGCCTCGGTCATGTGCTTCTTGCCCATTAAGTAGTGCCGCAGCTTCGACACGTCGCGGAACTGGCGCTGACCCGGGGTGTGGTCCATCAGGCTGACGATGCCGACCCGGTCGCTGGGGCCGAATTCTTCCATCTCTTCCGCCAGCGTGGCCGAGCAGATCTCGGCCCGCAGGTGCAGGAAGTGGCTGATCTTCGTCAGCCCCGCGTCGCGCAGGCGCAGGATCTCGGACGCGGTCGAGCGGGCGTATTTGTCGTATCGCCCCTTGCCCTCGGTGATCGAACCCACGCGCAGCGCGTCGAACACGGTGGTGATGCCCGTCGCCGCAAGCTCACCGTCATGTGCAAGGATCGCGGGCGCCAGCGGCCAGTCGACGCCGGGCCGTGGCTGGATGTGGCGTTCGAGATTGTCGGTGTGCAGTTCCACAAGGCCGGGCACAAGATAGTCGCCCTCGCAATCCATCGCGCCCTTCGGCACGTCGGGCGTTTCCTCGACCGAGACGATGGTGTCGCCGTGGAAGGTGAGGCGCCCGTGCGCCACGCAGTCGGACAGGACGATGCGGGCGTTGGCGAGGCAGGTTTCCTGTGACACAGGACTGTCATCGGTTTCTGCGATCCGGGACGGCGGGAAAGGGGAATTCATGTCAGACTACACCCGATATGCGATCTACTATCTGCCGCCCGAGGGCCCGCTTCAGCGGTTCGGAGCGGAATGGCTTGGTTGGGACGTGGGGCGCGGCGAAGCTGTGCCGCAGCCCGATGTGGAGGGGATCGCCGATGTCACGGCGACGCCCCGCAAGTACGGTTTCCATGGCACGTTGAAGCCGCCGTTCCGGCTGGCCCACGGATGCACGCCCGAAGGGCTGCATGACGCCGTCACGGCCATGGTCGCCGACCAGCCCACCGTCGTGCTGGATGCGCTGGTGCCAGGTGCGCTGGGCCATTTTCTTGCGCTGAAGCCCGCGGGGGACACCGCCGCTTTGGCGACTTTGGCCGGGCGCTGCGTGTCGGAACTCGACGGCTTCCGCGCGCCCGCGCCCGAGGCCGAACTGGAGCGTCGGCGCAAGGCGGGGCTGAGCGCACGGCAGGAAGAGATGCTGCTGCGCTGGGGCTATCCCTACGTGTTCGACGAGTTCCGCTTCCACATGACCCTCAGCGGCCGCCTGCCGCCCGATGCCTTGACCCGTGTGCTGGGCGAGGTCGAAGCGCGGCTGCCCGTGTTGCCCAAGCCCTATGTGATCGACCAGATCGCGCTTGCGGGCGAGCGCCCGGATGGGATGTTTGAACTGATCCACCGCTACACTTTCACCGGATAAAGGGCGTCCAGAGCGTCTTCGACCGTTTCGGCCAGAGAACCGTCGTTCGAGATCTCGATCACCGGCACGCCCTCGGGGATGCCGAGGGCCGAGCGTTCCAGCCGTTTCGCGATGCTTTCCGGCGTCTCGCGGCCACGGCCCTGCAGGCGGCGGGCCAGCGTCTCCGGGGTCGCCGTCAGTGAAAGGATGGCCGATGTCGGGAAGCTGCGCTTCATCTCGGGCAGGACCGAGCGCGACAGGTTGACCAGCAGGTCTGTCCCCTCGGCCAACCGATCCCGCACGGTGGCCGGGATGCCGTACAGCAAGCCATGCGCCGCCCAGTGCAGGCAGAACGCGTCGGCGGCAAGCAGTTCGGCAAAGCGGTCCTCGGTCACCGGTTCGTAATCCTCGCCGCCGAGGCCGGGGTCACGGGTGATGACCCGGCGCACCAGTTCGATGGACGGACGCCGCGCGGCGAGCGCCGACATGACGCTGTCCTTGCCGACGCCCGAGGGTCCGACGACCGCGATCAGCCGCCCGGTCATGCGGCGCGCGCCGGGGTGAAGGCCGAGACGTCGATCTGCCGGTCGCAGACCCGGTCGCGTGCCTCTGCGTCGTGGAAGATCCCGACGATGGCCGCGCCGCGCGCCTTGGCTTCCTCGATCAGCGTCAGCACCGTCTCTCGGTTGGTGGCGTCAAGGCTGGCGGTCGGTTCGTCCAGCAGCATCGCAGGGTAGGCATAGGCGAAGCCGCGCGCGATGTTCACGCGCTGTTGCTCGCCGCCCGAGAAGGTTGTGGGCGACAGCCCCCACAGCGTCTGCGGAATATTCAGCCGGGTCAGCAGCTCTTCGGCCCGCGCCTTCGCCTGTTCGACCGGGGTGCCGGTGGCCAGCAGCGGCTCCATCACCACGTCAAGCGTAGGCACTCGCGGCACCACGCGCAGGAATTGCGAGACGTAGCCCAGCACCGTGCGCCGCAATTCGAGGATCTCTCGTGGCTCGGCGGCAGCGACATCGGTGTCGCCCACCATGATCGAACCGGACGCGGCAAGGTAGTTGCCGTAGATCATCCGCATAAGCGTGGACTTGCCCGCGCCGGACGCGCCGGTCAGGGCCACGCATTCGCCGGGGGCGACGGTCAGGGTCGCGCCCTGCATCACCGGGATCGCGGCGCCGCCCTGATTGTGCAGGCGGAAGGTCTTGGAGACATCGCGGATGTCGATCATAGCCACTTGTTCCATTTGAAGAATAGGTACGTCCCAAGCGCCGACAGGACCATCGCGCCAATCGCCAGCGGATAGCCGTAGTGCCAGTGCAGTTCGGGCATGATGTCGAAGTTCATGCCATAGGCCGATGCGACCAGCGTCGGCGGCATGAACAGCACCGCGACGACCGAGAAGATGCGGACGACGCTGCTTTGGTTGATGCCGATCAGACCGATGGTGGCGTCCACCGTCAGCCCGATCCGCGATGACAGGTAGTCGCTGTGCACCTCCAGCGCCTTGATGTCGCGCATCTGGCTTTTCACCAGTGTCACGACCTCTTTCTCGCGCGGCTTGGTGGTGAAGAAGATCAGCATCCGTTGCAGGGTCAGAAGCGCCAGCCGAACGCGGCCGATCAATTCCCCCTGCCGCCCGACCTGCTGCAGGGTCTTCTCAAGCTTCTGGTCGTCGCGTTCCTGTTCCTCGCCGAACAGGATCTGCGCCGCTTCGTCCAGCACCCGGCCCGCGGCTTCAAGCAGGTCGGCAAGCCGCGCCACGATCTCGTCGATCAGCGCGATGAACATCCGGTCCACCGTGCCGCAGCCGCCGGCGTTACGTTCGGCATGTGCGGCGAAGGTCTCGAACGGGCGTGGGTTGTGGTGGCGGACCGTCACCATGCGCTCGGGCGTCAGGATGAAGGTCACGGGTCCGGTGCTGGCCTGCTGGGTCGAGGACATGCCCGGCAGCACTACGGTCAGATAGTCGACGCCGTCCTCGCGATAAAGGCGGGACGAAATCTCGATCTCTTCCATGTCGGCGAGCGTCGGCACATCGATCCCCAGCGCCTCGACCGCCGCGACCTGTGCGGGCAGGGGGCGGTACAGGTCGATCCACACGGCCTCGGGCGGGAAGTCGACCGCGCCGTCGCGATCCTTCGCCAGCGAGTTCCGTGTGGTCGGCAGGGGCGCAAGGCCCTTTCCGGATCGTCCGTATGCCGTGAGCATCGTCACACCTGCAGAACCGAGCTGACCAGAAGCTGCGTATAGGCATGCTGCGGGTCGTCCAGCACCTGATCGGTCAGCCCGGTTTCCACCACGTGGCCGTCCTTCATCACCATCAGCCGATGCGCAAGAAGCCGGACGACCGCCAGATCGTGCGTCACGATGATGGCGGACAGACCCATGTCGCGGACCAGACCGCGCAACAGGTCGAGAAGCCGCGCCTGCACGCTGACGTCCAGCCCTCCGGTCGGTTCGTCCATGAACACCAGCCGCGGCCCGGTCACGAGGTTGCGCGCGATCTGAAGCCGTTGCTGCATGCCGCCGGAAAAGGCGGTGGGCCGGTCGTCGACCCGGTCGGCGGCGATCTCGACGCGGCCCAGCCAGTCGATCGCCTTGTCGCGAATGTCGCCGTAGTGGCGCGCGCCAACCGCCATCAGCCGCTCGCCCACGTTGCCGCCGGCAGAAACACCCATGCGCAGCCCGTCACGGGCGTGCTGGTGGACGAAGGCCCAATCGGTGCGGCCCAGCATCCGGCGCTCGGGTTCGGACATGGAAAGCGTGTCGCGCGGACCCTCGGCGCGTGTGTCGAAGATCACCTTTCCACCGTCCGGCGGCACGTGTCCGGCGAGGCAGTTCAGCAGCGTCGACTTTCCCGAGCCGCTTTCGCCCACGATCCCCATAACCTCGCCCGGATAGAGGTCGAAGGATACTTCGGCACAGCCGATCCGCGCGCCGTAGCGCTTGGTCACGTCGCGGACCGACAGCAGCGGGGTCACGGCGTCATCGCGGGTCATAGCTGAACTCCATCCGGGCGCCGCCCGGTTCGTTGATCATGAAATGCACCTTCGGACCCTTGCCGGAGAACTCTGGCGCGAACTCGACCGCGACGCCGGGCCAGCCAGAAACGCGATCGTAAAGACGGTCCAGCGCCTCGCGCGTCGGCACCTTCAGCGCGACGTGATGCAGGCCGACGTTCGCGTGCCGGTCGAAGTCATGCAGGTCGTCGCCCTTCTGTTGCCAGAGCGTCAGCTTGGCATGCCCGTTGGTGACATAGGCCGCCGGATAATCCGCATTGCCGCCGAACTGCGTCCAGCCAAGCCCGTCGATGAAGAACCGGACCGAGGCGTCGAGGTCCGAGACGGTCAGGCCAAGGTGGTCGATACCAAGATGATCTTCGGTCATTGCGCGTCCTCCCCGTAGGCGGGCGCGGGGCGGATCCGCCCCATGACAAGGCTGTCTTCCAGCCGCCCGTTGTTGATGACATCGGCGCGCTTCAGCCCCTCGCGCTGGAACCCGTGCGCTTCGTACATCGCGATGGCGCGGGTGTTGTGGGTCGCGGTTTCCAGCCCCACGCGGGTCAGCCCGTACCAGTTGTCGGCAAGGTCCAAGAGAGCCGACAGCAGCGCCCGGCCCAGACCGCGGCCCCAGTAATCGTCGTGGATGAACAGGAACACCTCTCCGGCATGGCGGCGGCGTCCCCGGTTCAGCATCAGCGAGCCCTGTCCGACGGCCAGCCCGTCCCAGCAGGCGACCAGTTGGTGCACGTCCGGCGACGGCTTGGTCAGCCGCTGGCGGATGAGATCTTCAGGCGTGAATGGCAGCCGCAGCGTGCCGTTCCGGACGCCGGGCCGGTTGGTCGCCTCGGTCAGCGGGCCGATGTCGGTCTCGGGGCGGGGGGCGCGGATCTCGATCATGCGGCGTCCTCGGTCAGCGAGCCGGTGTGCCCGGCGGCCCGGCGGCTTTCGCAATAGTCGGTGTCCGAGCAGACGAACATCCGCCCGCCCTGATCGTCTGTGATCACCTCGTCCAGATAGCTGTCCGCCGCGCCGCACAGCCCGCAGGGATGCGGCGCCTTCGACGGATCGAAGGGGTGATCCTCGAAGTCGAGACTGACGACCTTCGTGTAGGGCGGCAGCGCATAGATCCTTTGCTCGCGTCCGGCGCCGAACAGCTGGATCGCCGGCATTTCCATCTTCGGGTTGTCGAACTTCGGGATCGGCGAGGGGTCCATCACGTAGCGGTCCTGCACCTTCACCGGATAGGCGTAAGAGGTCGCGATATGGCCGTGGCGCGAGATGTCCTCGTACAGCTTCACGTGCATCAGCCCGTATTCCTCGAGCGCGTGCATCTTCCGCGTCTCGGTCTCGCGCGGTTCGAGAAACCGCAGCGGCTCGGGGATCGGAACCTGGTAGACGAGGATCTGATCCTCGGTCAGGTCGTCCTCGGGGATGCGGTGGCGGGTCTGGATCACCGTCGCCTCGGCGGTGCGGGTGGTGGTGGCGACGCCCGCTGTTTTCTCGAAGAACTTGCGGATCGAAACCGCGTTCGTCGTATCGTCCGCGCCCTGGTCGATGACCTTCAGCGTGTCGTCCGGCGTCAGCGTCGCGGCCGAGACCTGCACGCCACCAGTGCCCCAACCGTAGGGCATCGGCATCTCGCGGCTGGCAAAGGGCACCTGATAGCCGGGGATCGCCAGACCCTTCAGGATCGCGCGGCGGATCATCCGTTTCGTCTGCTCGTCGAGATAGGCGAAGTTGTAGTCGGCAAGGGTGTCGTCGGTCATGATCCTAGTTCCGATGAAGGCGCAGCATGATCGCGCCCGAGATCGTCATCGCCGTGGACGCGACCTTCGCGAGGTTGATGCGTTCGTTCAGCACCGTGACCCCGATCAGCAGCGCGAAGACGATCGAGGTTTCGCGAAGCGCGGTGACATGGGCGATGGGCGCTTGGGTGAAGGCCCACACGACCAGAAGATAGGCGGTGAACGAGGCTCCGCCGCCGAGGAAGAAGTGCTTGCGCAGCCGCAGCGCGTCGCGAACCACGCTTGGGCGCACCAGCCCCCAGCCGATCAGGAACACGATCCCGTCGATCGCCGCAAGCCAGCCGTAGAAGCCCAGCGCGCTGCCCGCGAGCCGTGCGCCGTGGCCGTCGATGATGGAATAGCCCGCGATGAACCCCCCGGTGATCAGCGCCAGCAGCGCGGCCTTGCCTTGAAACAGCCCGTCCGCCCGGCGGGCGAGACTTGTCGAGGCGATGCCAACCGAGATGATCAGGATCGAGGCGAGTTCGAAGGTGCTGAAGCTCTGGTGAAAGAACAACGCCGTTCCCAGAACCACCAGCAAGGGCGAGGCGCCACGTGCGATAGGGTAGACCTGCGTCAGGTCGCCAAACCGGTAGGCCTGGATCAGGAAGACGTTATAGCCAAGATGCAGCACCACGCCGGCCAGCAGCCATGGCCAGACCTCGGGCGCGGGGAAACTGGCGAAGGGCAGCAGGACCAGCGCGAACAGACCCTGTCCGACGATGACTGCGGTCATCGCCGCGGCCTTGTCGGCGCCGCCTTTGACCATCGCGTTCCACCCCGCATGCAGCAGGGCCGCCAGCATCACGACGGCGAATACGGTCCCGGTCATCGGGTCTCTCCTTTGTACGGTCCGCGTCGCGCCAAAGTTGCGCCGCGTTCTTCATTCATGGTGGTGTCGAGCCATCCGAAGGACGTTCGATGTTCCAAGCCGTACCCTGCCGCGAGACGGTCAGCCTGCTTTGGTCGCTGCTGTTCGGCGCGGGCGATGCCTGCGTGTCGCTGTCGATGTGGTCGATCCTCAGCGCGATCATCCCGTTCGCCGTGGTGGTCTTCGGGCTGCAATGGGCGCTGAAACGGCTGCTGTTCGGCCGGCGCGAGACAGCAGCTCGTCGTCCGGCCACCACGCCGCTCAAGGCCGGCCAGCGCCGCGCGGCGCATCTGCGCGAGGCCGAGGGGGACTGACGTCTTCAGGCGGTCCTGCGGCGCAGGTCCTCCAGTACGCCCGGCAAATTGCCCAGAACATCCGGGTTCCAGTAACGCAGCACCGTATATCCCCGCGCCGCCAGATAGGCGTCGCGTGTGGCGTCCTGCGGGTTGTCGGCATGCTGGCCGCCGTCCAGTTCGATCACCAGCTTCTGCGCGGGGATCAGGAAATCCACGATATAGGGCCCGATGGGTGCCTGCCGCCTGACCGAGAGGCCGAAGAACCGGTGCGCGCGCAGGTGATGCCACAGGCGTTTTTCGGCCTCGGTCATGTTGCTGCGCAACTGTTTCGCGCGCGCCTTCTGGGTCGCGTGGCGGAAGCCGGTCAAGCGTGGTCCCCTGCGGGTTGGACAAGGGGAAGGGTGGCGTGGTTGGGGTTAAGGCGAGGTTAAGTTGCGGGTGGGGGGAAGGGCCCCCTCCCTGACCCTCCCCCTTTGCAGGGGGAGGGAAGTCGAGCCTTCGAGATGGCGATAGAGAACGCTTGGTCGCTGCCAGACCATATCGAAAGCGGAACAACGCCTCGGCATGGCGAAATTCCCTCCCCCTCCCAAGGGGGAGGGCCAGGGAGGGGGCCCCAACAAACCTCATTCCGCAGCCTCGGCCAAAGCATCCGCCCCAGCCTCTCGCCGCAGCTTCCGGATCAGTTCCAGCTCTGACTGGAAATCCACGTAATGCGGCAGCTTGATATGCTCCAGGAACCCCGTCGCCTGAATATTGTCGCCGTGGTACAGCACGAATTCCGTATCCTGCGCGGGCGCGCCGACATTGTCCTCGCATAACTCTTCCCAGCGCAACGCCCGGTCGACCAGCGCCATCGAGATCGACTTTCGCTCTGACTGGCCGAACACCAGCCCGTAGCCACGGGTGAATTGCGGCGGCTCGGTCTTCGAGCCCTTGAACTGGTTTACCGTCTCGCACTCGGTCAACGTCACCTCGCCGATCTCGATGGCGAAGCCCAGTTCCGGCACGTCCATCTCTACCGCGACCGCCCCGATCCGCAGTTCGCCGACGAAGGCGTGGTTGCGCGCATAGCCGCGCTGTGTCGAGTAGGCGAGGCCCAGCGTGAACCCCTCGTCCGCCCGGGTCAGCGCCTGAAGCCGCAACGCCCGCTCGGCCGGCAGTTCCAGCGGTTCACGGGTCAGGTCGGGCGGCGTCGTATCGTCCGCCGGCGCTTCCTCGATCAGCCCTTCGCGGTTCAGGAACTCTGTCACGTGCGGCACCCGCTCGGGCGACGGCTCGCGCACCGGCGCGTCGGGCACCTCGCCGTCGGCGGCAAGTTTGAAATCCAACAGGCGATGCGTGTAGTCGAAGGTCGGCCCCAGCACCTGCCCGCCGGGCAGATCCTTGAACGTCGCCGAAATCCGCCGCTCGCAGGCCATCTCGCCCGTATCCACCGGTTCGGAATAGCCGAAGCGGGGCAGGGTGGTGCGATAGGCGCGGATCAGGAACACCGCTTCGATCAGGTCGCCGCGCGCCTGCTTGATCGCGAGCGCGGCAAGGTCGGGGTCGTACAGCGATCCCTCGGCCATCACGCGGTTCACGGCCAGCGTCAGCTGTTCCCGGATCTGCGCGACACTCAGTTCCGCGACAGAGGTATCGCCGCGCCGTTCCTCGGCCAGCCACGCATGGGCATTGTCGATGGCGCGCTCGCCGCCTTTTACCGCGACATACATCAGCAGACCTCCGTCGTGCGGGGCAGCGCGGCAAGCCGGTCGCCGCAGGTGAACACGAAATCGAGGCCCAGCGGGAACAGCGCCCGGTTGGCGCGGAACGCATCCGTTTCGGGAAGCGACAGCGTGGCGGTATCGCGGATGCCGGGGCCGCGCAGGGTCGCGCCTTCGGCGTCAAGCCGGTCGGTCTCGACGATCAGCGTGGCAGAGCGGTCGGGATATTCAGAGGTGCCGATGGCAAAGCGGTTCAGCGGCAGCGCGTCCCAGCGGCCGACTGCGAACATCGCCCGGTCCGGTCCGGTGAGCGGCGCGCCAAGATGAAACCGGATCCAGTCGCGTACAGGCGCACAGTCGGCGTCACCGGCAAGATGCACCGGCGTATCCGCGTCGCACAGCGTCAGCAGCACCGCCCCGGCGGCGGGCGACAAGGGGGCGGGCGGCGTCGCGCCCGATACGGCCTCGATCCGGCCCGGACGGGCCATGGCCGACATGATCGCGCGAAACGCGGTGGCGGCTTGCGGTGCGGGATGGGCGAAGCCGCCCTCAAGATGCGCGGTGGCGCTTGCGGCGGGCATCAGTCCTCTCCCCTCACCAGCGTGAAGAACTCGACCTTCGTCGCGGCGGCCTTAGCCGCGCGGGCGGCGCGGCGTCCGGTCTCTTCGGTCTCAAGCGGATCGAGAACGGCAGCCCGAACCTGATCCGAGGCATCGGTCTGCATCAGCGCGTCCACCAAAGCCGCCGCTTCGGCATCCGCCTTGCGACGCCCCTGGACATAGCCATGTCCGACGGTGCCGTCCGCCAGCTTCAGCGAACAGCGGGTGACGGTCATCTCACCAAGGTTGAACGGCCCACCGGTGCCACCAGCGCGTCCGCGCACCATCACCGCGCCGATCTCGGGCGCGCGCAGCCAGTCAAAGGCGCGCGGCAGGTCGGCGGACAGGGCTGCGACGCGCCCCTCGGGCGCACGCGCCAAGAGGCCCATCCAGTGCCGGCGGACGGCTTCGTCCGCTTTCCCGTTCGTGGAGTGATCGAGCATCTCGACAGCTTTCGAGTTTACTATACAACTAGACACATCCTGCCTCAGCAGGACGGTTTACACCACCCCAGTTGTATGAACTTTTGGCGACATGACGACGAAGACTTCCCAGAAGACGCCGCTGTGGCAGGCGATTGCCGAAGCGCTGAAGGGCGACATCTCGGACGGGCGGTATCGCGAGGGCGACAAACTGCCGACCGAGTCGGAACTGGCCGAGCGGTTCGGCGTGAACCGTCACACCGTGCGGCATGCGTTGTCGTCGCTGGTCGATGACGGGCTGATCCGGACCCGGCGCGGCGCCGGCGCCTTCGTCACGGCGCGGCCGACGGACTATCCGCTTGGAACCCGGGTGCGGTTCAACCAGAACCTGCTGGCTGCCGGACGGACGCCCGACCGCAAGATCCTGCAGGTCGAAGACGCCGTGCCTGCCAGCCGCGTGGTCGCCGAGCGGCTTGAGATCGCGGAGGGCGACATGGTCTGCGTCTATCGCGGGCTGTCGCTGGCCGATGGGCAGCCGGTGGCCTTGTTCGAAAGCCACTTCCCGGTCTCGCGGTTCGACGGCATCGGCGCGTCGCTGGTGGAACTGCGCAGCGTCACGCAGGCGCTGGCGCGGTTCGGGGTGGCCGACTATGTGCGGCGGGCGACACGCCTGTCGGCACGGGCGGCGGACGCGACGCAGGCGTTGCATCTCGGGCTGACCGAAGGGGCGCCGCTGTTGTATTCCGAAAGCGTCAATGTCGATGCAATGGGCGCGCCGGTGGAGTTCGGCCGCACATGGTTCGCAGGCGAGCGCATCACCCTGACGCTGGGCGAAGACCTTTAGGGACGCGGCAACGCGCGCACCGCGTCGGCGATCTCGGCGAATTGCGGGCCCATCGGGCTGCTTTTGCGCCAGACCATCCCGACGGTGCGTTTTGGCCGGGGCGCGCTTAGCCGGGCCACCGCGACGTCAGCCGATTTCGTCTCGGTCGCGACCGCCATCTCGGGGATCAGTGTAACGCCGATCCCGGCGCCGACCATCTGCACCAGCGTCGACAGCGAACTGCCCTCCATCAGGTCGCGCGGCCCGGTTGTCGTGGCCTTGCAGAACGACAGCGCCTGATCGCGGAAGCAGTGTCCTTCCTCCAGCAGCAATAGCCGCATCTCGCGCAGCCGCTCCGGGTTCGGCACCGGCAGGTCCGCGTCGTCGGACGGGCGGACCAGCACGAAGTCCTCTTCGAACAGCGGTTCCTCGTGCAGCGCGGCCTCTGACACCGGCAGGGCCACGACGGCAAGGTCCAGCTTCGCCTCGTTCAGATCGCGGATCAGCGAGCCGGTGATCGCCTCGCGCGGGCGGATGTCGAGGTCGGGGTTCATCGCGCCAAGCGTCTTGATGATGTCTGGCAGCAGGTAGGGCGCGACGGTGGGAATCACCCCGATCCGCAGCCGCCCGGTCAGCACCCCCTGCGCGGCACGGGCAAGGTCGTTTAGTTCGTCGACGGCGCGCAGGATCTCTTTCGCGCGCTCTGCCAGTTCCTCTCCAAGACCGCTCAGCCGGATCTGCCGCGCCCCGCGTTCGATGAGCGGCGCGCCAAGCAGGGTCTCCAACTCCTTGATCTGTACGGAAAGCGCCGGTTGAGAAATCCCGCAGGTCTCGGCCGCGCGTCCGAAATGCCCATGGCGGGCAAGCGCCACGAAGTAGCGCAGGTGTTTCATCGTGAGTCCATTCATAAGCTCCATCTATCATAAACATTTAAACTTTGAAATTCCCTTTATGGATTTGAGTGGTATTGTTGGGCCCGGATGACAGGGATTCGGACTCGCGCCGCCTTTGAGGAGGGGTCGCGCTTCGATCCGTCTCTCCAAGGCCCCTTGGCCAGACAACAAGCAGAGGAGAGCCCCCAAGATGGACGGCAATGACATGAGCACCGGCGGGAAATGCCCCGTCATGCACGGCGGCAACACCGCCCTCGGATCGACGGTGACCGGATGGTGGCCGAACGCACTGAACTTCGACATCCTGCACCAGCACGACGTGAAATCGAACCCGCTGGGCGCCGACTTCAACTATCGCGACGAGCTTAAGAAGCTGGACGTCGAAGCGCTGAAGGACGACCTGCGCAAGCTGATGACCGACAGCCAGGAATGGTGGCCTGCCGACTGGGGCAGCTATGTCGGCATGTTCGCCCGCGTGGCGTGGCACGCCGCCGGTTCGTACCGTCTGGCCGACGGCCGTGGCGGCGCCGGGACCGGCAACCAGCGTTTCGCGCCGCTGAACAGTTGGCCGGACAACGTGAACACCGACAAGGGCCGCCGCCTGCTGTGGCCGATCAAGAAGAAGTACGGCAACAAGATCAGCTGGGCCGACCTGATCGTCCTGTCCGGCACGATCGCCTACGAGGTCGCGGGCCTGAAGACCTACGGCTTCGCCTTTGGCCGCGAAGACATCTGGCACCCCGAGAAGGACACCTACTGGGGTGACGAGAAGGAATGGCTTGCACCGTCCAACAGCCGCTACGAGGACATCGAGCGTCCCGACACGATGGCTAACCCGCTGGCCGCCGTGCAGATGGGCCTGATCTACGTGAACCCGGAAGGCGTGAACGGTCAGCCCGACCCGATGAAGACGGCGGCGCAGATCCGCGAGACCTTTGCCCGGATGGCGATGAACGACGAAGAGACCGTCGCGCTGACGGCTGGCGGCCACACCATCGGCAAGTCGCACGGCAACGGTCTGGCCGAGAACCTGTCGCCCGACCCGGAAGAGGCCGACGTCGAGTATCAGGGCATCGGCTGGGTGAACACCAAGGGCCGCGGCATCGGCCGTGACACAATGGTGTCCGGCATCGAAGGCGCGTGGACCTCGGACCCGACCAAGTGGGACATGGGCTATTTCGACATGCTGTTCGGCCACGAGTGGGAGCTGACCAAGTCGCCCGCCGGCGCCAACCAGTGGAAGCCGGTCCAGATCGACGAGAAGGATATGTCGCCCGACGTCGAGGATCCGTCGATCATGACGATGCCGATGATGACCGACGCCGACATGGCGATGAAGGTGGACCCGGTCTACAACGAGATCTGCCAGAAGTTCATGGCGGACCCCGAGTACTTCTCGGAAACATTCGCCCGCGCGTGGTTCAAGCTGACCCACCGCGACATGGGTCCGAAGGCCTGCTACGTCGGTCCCGACGTGCCGGAAGAAGACCTGATCTGGCAGGATCCGATCCCCGCCGGTCCGGTGAACTACGACATCGGCAACCTGAAGGCGAAGATCGCTGACTCGGGCCTCAGCCTGTCGGACATGGTCGCCACCGCTTGGGACAGCGCCCGGACTTTCCGTGGCTCGGACAAGCGCGGCGGCGCCAACGGTGCGCGCATCCGTCTTGCCCCGCAGAAGGACTGGGCGGGCAACGAGCCCGAGCGTCTGGCCAAGGTGCTGGCCGTGCTGGAGCCGCTGGCGGAAGAAGCCGGCGCCTCGATCGCGGACACCATCGTGCTGGCGGGTAACGTCGGCGTCGAGATGGCCGCCAAGGCCGCGGGTTACGACGTGTCGGTTCCCTTCGAGCCGGGTCGCGGCGACGCCACCGACGAGATGACCGACGCGGACTCGTTCGAGCCGCTCGAACCGCTCGCCGACGGCTTCCGCAACTGGGAGAAGGAAAGCTACGTCGTCTCGCCGGAAGAAATGCTTCTGGACCGGGCGCAGCTGATGGGCCTGACCGCGCACGAGACCACCTGCCTGGTGGGCGGCATGCGCATGATGGGCGCCAACCATGGCGGATCCGAGCTGGGCGTGTTCACCGACAAGGTCGGCGCGCTGACGCAGGACTTCTTCGCCAACCTCACCGACATGGGCAACACCTGGGCCCCGGTGGAAGGCAAGATGGTCTACGAAATCCGCGACCGCGTGTCGGGCGCCGTGAAGTGGACCGCCAGCCGCGTGGATCTGGTGTTCGGCTCGAACTCGATCCTGCGCGCCTATGCCGAGGTCTACGCCCAGGACGACAACGCCGAGAAGTTCGTGAAGGACTTCGTGGCTGCCTGGGCCAAGGTGATGAACGCCGACCGGTTCGACCTGAGGGCCTGATCTTCGGGTGAGAGTTGAGAAAGGGCCGTCCTTCGGGGCGGCCCTTTTTCGTTGGGTGGTTGGCGGGTATGCGGACGAAGGCAGGTTCGCCGCCTGCGGGCGAATGTCTGCTGTCGAATAGATTTGCGACGGCAAGCATGCCATTCTTCAGTATGCATCAGGAAATTCCCGAGCTGAGCGGGCCGCGCGTTCGCCTCCGACCCTTCCACCAATCGGATGTTGCCGGACGGTTGGCCCTTGGACGCTCGCCGGAGATTGTGCGGAGCTTTGGCGGCGACCCAAATGGCCTTTCCCCATATGGCGAGAGTGATGCGCGGTCTTGGGTAGAGAGGAACATCAAGCACCCTCTTTGTTGGGCGGTCGAAGTTGATGGACGTTTGCTGGGCGAAGCGCGTCTCGACAGTCTTGACCTACATGACAGCCGAGCGCGCTTGGCAACCGGACTTTATGACGTTGCACAGCTTGGGAAGGGTTTGGGGCGAGAGTTGATCAAACTGGTCTTGTCGCATGCCTTCGGACCGATGGGACTACATCGGGTCGATCTTCGGGTCCTGGCATTCAATGAGCGGGCAATTCGCTGCTATCGTGCCTGCGGTTTCGTCGAAGAGGGACGAGAACGCGAGGCCGCCCGGATCGGCGAGGTCTGGCACGACGACATCATCATGGGGATCTTGGCAGAAGAGTTTCGCGGGCAGGCGAAATGATCACTTCTTTCAGCAAAGCTGAATTTGGTGCGATCCGCAGAAAATCGACAGGATGGAGGCGGAGCTGACCTCCGCTAATTGCTGAGGACCGTGGAGGCGTCCGAACGTCGGGTGAGTGGACGGAGCGGATGTTCGCTGTGCGTACTTGAGAATCGACGAGTCTGCGAGCGCCACCGAAGGTGGGCGGGAAGCTGCCGTTCGCTGCAAGCACGATTTCAACCTTGGCCAGACGCCGAAGCGGACTTTCGCAACGAAAGTTGCCCGAAGGTTTTCCACTTAGCCGTCGCTATCGTCGCAATCGGTTTGGTCCGGTTCCGAGCGCTTAACCTAGTCTGTCCGTATCGCGTCGAACGCCGTGATCAGCGGGGCTTGGTTCACCGTGATCAGCCCGCGCCGGGGGCGGTCGAGGTCAATGATCACATAGATCAGCGCGACGATCAGAATCGGCATCACCAGCGCGGTCAGTGTGACGCGCGACCGCGAGGCGCCAGATGCATAGCCCAAAAGCCCGCTCGACAACAGGAAGGTCGCGTAGAGAATGATCAGCACGATCTCCGGCACGTGTCGTTCGATCGCCGCATCCCTTGCCGACAGCTCGTCGATCATGTCGTTCAGCGCATTGGTAAATGCCACGCTCGCCGGGTTGGGGGTCGCCTGCGCGATCCCCGCCGCCGTGGACCAGAGCTGACTGAACTGTGCCTCCGCCGCTTTCACGCTGGCGATCCGCCGGTCATGTTCCGACGCTGGGATGGTCGAGGCCGCCACACGCTCTCGCGTATAGGCGATGAGCCCCGGTTTCACGCGCGAGGGATCGGGCAGCAGATCGGCGCGTAGCCAAGCGGTGCCAATTGCATTCGCTTCCGAGACCACGGCGCCGGAGCGGTCGTCATGCCTATTGAGAGACACGCTGAAAGTGAAACCGAGCAGCAGGCCCAGAATGCCCAGAAGTGAGGCTTGCGTGGCCGAGACCTGACCCGTCTCGGTCTCATCCCGCGGCGTCCGCGTCCGACCCATCCTATGGCCAAGGCTCATCGCTGCAAAAGTGCCGATCAGAAGTGCCGCGACGATGACGAGGGACGGAGTGGTGTACATCATTGGAAGGCTCGGGGGGCTCTAAGGGGTATCGTGTTGCGAGACGGAGTAACGCGCAACGGGGACGGGAGGCAAGGTGGGGCCCGGGGGCATGGCATTCTTGCTTTGGTTGAGGACAGTTCGGCGCACTGCCGAACTGCGATTTTTGCCGAGGTCGGAAGTGTAGACGAGGCCGACCAATACTGCGCAATTGCCGAATGTCCACTAAGGGCCGTGTCCGACGGGCGCGCCCATGCTGCAATTGCGATCTCATCCAGAATCGACGCGGTCAGTTTGGCCTCACCCCCGACGCTGCCCCCCGCGCTCCGTGGCACTCCCAAGGACCGTTTTCTACAAAGAACCACCCAAAGGGACGGCACCCTCCCGATCCCACAACCTCAGTGCTTGTCTTCGGATCCGCCGATCAGCTTCGCCCTCAGCCAGCCGGACAGCCAGTCCATCGCCATGACCATCAGGATCACGAGGATGATGTAATAGGCGACTTCCTCCCAGTCTTTCTGGGTCTGGATCGCCTGGGTCAGCAGAAGGCCGATGCCGCCGCCGGTGATCGCGCCGATGATCGTGGCGGACCGGGTGTTGGACTCGAAGAAGTACAGGATCTGCGACAGCAGCACCGGCACCACCTGCGGGATCACCCCGAAGCGGTAGCGTTGCAGCGGCTTGGCGCCGGTCGAGGACACGCCCTCGATCTGTTTCTCGTCGACGTTCTCAAGCGCTTCTGAAAACAGTTTTCCGAAAGTGCCGGTGTCGGTGATCAGGATCGCCAGCGCGCCGGTCAGCGGGCCGGGGCCGAAAGCGCGCGACAGGACGATGGTCCAGATCAACCCGTCCACGCCGCGCACGAAGTCGAAGATCCGCCGCATGCCGAAGCGGACGGCCATCAGCGGGCTGAACCGTTTCGCCGCGAGGAACGCCAGCGGCAGGGCGACCAGCGCCGCGCCGAAGGTGCCGAGGAAGGCCATCAGGATCGTCTCGCCGATCGCCCATGCCACGTCCGAGTGTCGCCACATCGGGTTGTGCCAGAAGTCGTTTGCAGCGCCTTCGATGTTGCCGCGATCCGGGTCCCACTGCTCGCCGAAGACGATCTGGGCGAAGCTTTTGCCGTAATAGGGGCTGTCGAGGGTGAACCAGAACAGTTCCCAGCCGGGGAAATACCGGAACACCTCGGTCTTTGAACGGGTGATCGTCACGCGGCCCGCGTCCGTCGTGATTGCGACGCGCCGGTCCCCGGCGTTGATCCAGTCCGGCGGCGTGTCGCCAAGGTTGGTCACGATCCGCCCGCCATCGAAATGCGCTTCGATCGTGCCGAAGCCGGGCACGTCGTACTCGGTCCGGTTCTCGGGAAGGATGCGCACGACGTGCCCGTCGCCCAGATCGACCACTGTGGTGTCTCCGGCGTCCGACACCCAGTCGGGACGCATGCCTTCGGGGTACATGCCCTTGCGCTCGCCCTCGATGGCATAGGCGATGTCGCCCGAGCGGTGGTCGCGGGTGACGTGGGTCTTGTAGGACCAGCTGTCGGACGCCAGCGTCACCGCATTGTCCAGCCGCGCGCGCTGGGCCAGCCCGGCGATGTCGAAGGCGAAGAAGATGTAGACGAGGTAGGCCAGCACGATGGCGGGAAGGCCGAAGTTGAACAGCCGCTTGCGCTGGAACAGGCGGTCCGCCGCGTCCTTGGCCGACCCGAGACGGTCGCCGGTGCCGGAAATCATGGTGGCGTCGGTCATGCGTGGCCTCCCTCGGTCAGGCGGTTGCGGTAACGGCTGGAGATCTGATCGAACAACACGATGGCGGCGAACAGCAGGATGAAGATCGCGGCGGCGGCGTCGAACTGGCCGGGGCCCCACGACATCGCGTTGCGCAACTCGTAGCCAAGCCCGCCCGCGCCGACGAAGCCGAGGATGGCCGAGGCGCGGATGTTGATTTCGAAGCGCAGCAGCGAATAGCTGAGAAAGTTCGGCGCGACCTGTGGCACCACGCCAAGGATCATGCGCTGGCTCCAGTTCGCACCAACCGAAGACAAACCGTCTACCGGTTTCAAATCGGCGTTCTCCGCCACTTCCGAAAACAGCTTGCCCAGTGCGCCTGCGGTGTGGAAGGCGATGGCGATCATCGCCGGCACCGGGCCGCCGCCCAGCATGAAGATCAGCACCAGCGCGATGACGATCTCGGGGACGGCGCGCATGATGTCCATGATCCGGCGGAACAGCGGCACAAGACGCGGCCAGCGCGCCAGCCCGCGGGTCGACAGGAACGACAGGACAAGGCCGATCATCGCGCCCACCAGCGTGGACACGGCGGCGATGTTCAGCGTTTCGACCAGCGCGGGGAAGAATTTCACAAGGTTCGCGGGCAGTTCGGCGCGTTTCTCCCACGCTTCCGAAATCACCGCGGCGGGGTAGTCCCCGACATTCGCCAGCCCGTCCCAGAAACCGCCTGCGTTGCGGCTGTCGGCGACCATGAAGCCGGACACCAGCAGCAGCACGAAGACGACAAGCGTCAGGCCGCCATAAAGCCGCTTTTTGCGGGCAAGTTCCATATAGCCCGATTGCAGATCGGCGATGCGCTGCGGGGCCGCGGCGGCGGCGGGGTGCGAGATGTCAGTCATGGGGATCCGGGTCTGAACGAAACCGGGGGCCCCGATGGGACCCCCGGCGAAGGCATAGGCTGGATCAGCCGCCGATCTTGGCTTTGCGAGCCTCGATCACCGACAGATAGGCGTCGTGGGTGATCGGGTCGAAGCCCAGTGTGTCGCCGGCGGCGACGCCGTAGGCGCAGTCCGGGTCGGTTTCCTGCAGGTTGTCGACGAGGCCGATCATGGTGGCCTTCACCTCTTCCGGCAGCGCGGTGCGGACGACAACGGGGCCTTCCGGGATGACCTTGGATTTCCAGATCTCGACCAGTTCGTTCATGTCGACGAGACCCGCGTCCACGGCCTTGCGCAGCGCGCCCGAGTTATAGCCGTCTTCCCAGTTGCCCTGCGCGTCGGCCCAGGTCACGCCGCCGTCGATGTCGCCGTTGAACACCGCGACGATGGTCTGCTCGTGGCCGCCGGTGAATTTCACTTCACCGAAGTAGTCGCCCGACTCCATCGACGCGCCGGTGGCTTCCGGGATCTCGATCGAGGGGATCAGGTAGCCCGAGGTCGAGTTCGGGTCGCCGAAGCCGAAGACCTTGCCCTGCATGTCTTCCAGCGAGGTGACGCCGCTGTCCGCACGGGCGAAGCCGATCGAGTGGTAGCCGTAAGAGCCGTCGAGGTTGATCTTGACCAGAACCGGGGTCACGGCTTCCGGGTCTTCCAGATACACGGCGGCATAGCCCGAGGCGCCAAGCCAGGCCATGTCGAGCGTGCCGCCCAGGAGGCCCTGGATCACGCCGTTGTAGTCGGCGGGGGCGAACAGCTTGACCGGAACGCCAAGGGCTTCTTCGGCATAGTCCTGCAGGCAGGCATAGCTGTTCATGCGGTCCTGGGCGTTCTCGCCGCCTAGGATGCCGATGCGGAATTCTTCGATGTCCTGCGCGAAGGCGCCGGACGCGAGGGCCGTGGTGGTGAGGGCCAGAGCAAGGCCAGAAACGAGGCGGGTCTTCATCACTGTCTCCATGGTTGGTTGCCCGTCTTTACGGGCGGGTTCAGGGATCAGGCGTAGGCCGCAGCGGCCAGTTCGGTCCTGTCCAAGGCTTCGATTTCGGTCGAGGTGGCGCCTTCCGAGAAGTCGTCTCCGGCGCCGTAGATCTCGCGCGCGGCATCGGTCGTCAGCGCATCGGGCACGCCGTCGAATACGATGCGCCCATCGCGCATGCCAATGACGCGGTCGCAGTAGCGGCGCGCGGTATCCAGCGTGTGCAGGTTGCAGACGACCATGCGGCCGTCTTCCTCGTGGATGCGGCGCAGCGCCTCCATCACGATCTGGGCATTCATCGGGTCAAGCGAGGCGATCGGCTCGTCCGCAAGGATGATGTCGGGGTCCTGCATCAGGGCGCGCGCAATGGCGACGCGCTGCTGCTGGCCGCCCGACAGCGCCTCGGCCCGCTTCGACGCATGCTCGGCGATGCCGAGGCGGTCGAGGATCTCGATGGCGCGGTGAATGTCGGACTGGGGATACAGGTTGAACAGCGTGGCGAAGGTGGAACGCTTGTTCAGGGTGCCGTGAAGGACGTTCGACACGACGTCCATGCGGGGCACGAGATTGAACTGCTGAAAGATCATCGCGCAGCGCGACTGCCACTCGCGGCGCTGGGCGCCCTTCAGCCCCGTGATCTCGCGGCCTTCGTAGGTGATCGACCCGTCGCTGGCGTCCGCCAGCCTGTTCATCATCCGCAGAAGCGTCGACTTGCCCGCGCCGGACCGGCCGATGACGCCGATCATGCACGGCTTGTCCACGTTGAACGAGATGTTGTCTACTGCGGTTCTTTCTCCGAACCGCTTCGTCAGCGACGATACGTGCAGCATGCATGCCCCCTGAAGTCGGGGGGACTGGTACGTGCGGACGGAGTCGGTTTTGTTAAGCTTTTGCGACGCTTTTCTTGCGGTTGCGTAACCGATTCATGACAGCCGGTTTCGCAGGCGGCGTGCCCCGCGAATACGCGCTGAGATGCAATATTTACTGGCGTTTTTGCGCTTGGCTTCCTGTCGCAACGTCACATGCGATGGGCGTCAGGCCCGCGCAATGGTCCCGTCCGCCAGCCACCCGTCGAAGATCTCAAGCACCTTCTCTGCAAACTCCGGGTCGTTGATGTGGGCGTTCAGATCGACCCGCGTACAGGTGTCGGGACAGGTGGCGCGCATTTCGCCGAGGAAGGCGGCAAGCCCCTCGGCGTCGTGCAGGTCCGCGCCGGGGCGGTCCCATTCGTTGCAGCCCCCTTCGGGCAGCAGCAGGACGGTCGGCCCCTTGGCCTGCGCCAGTCTCTCGGCGTGCGCGCGCGCGACGGCGCGGCGGCGGTCGGCGTCCAGCACCACTGAGGTCAGCAGACGGTTGTGGGCGTGGCTGGGCAGGTCTGCAAGCGCGTCGGGGACCGGCTGCCATCCGACGAGGTCCACCAGATCATAGCAGCCGGGCGCGACCATTTGGGGCGTGCCGTTGCGGCCCGCCGCGGTCAGCCGGTCGGCGCCGGCAGAGATCGCCGAGCCGTGGATGTGGTTGCCCACCTCTTGCGTCGCGAAATCCATGACGCAGGCGAAAGCGCCCTGCGACGCCAGCGACTCGAAAGCGCGTCCGCCCATGCCGGTTGCGTGGAAGACGGCGACCTCGAACCCGCGCTTTTCCAGCGCGGGTTTCAGCGTCACCATATAGCGCAGCACGGTCTTGCCGAAGCTGGTCATCCCGATCACCGGCTTCGTCCGGTCCGGTCGTTCCACCGCGCGCGCCGCGCCCAGAACCGCGCCCGCCGCCTGCGACAACGACGCCTTGCAGACCGAGTTCAGCCCGTACAGACCGCCCGCCCAAAGGATCATCTGCACGTCGGCGGGAATGCGGTCGGGCGGCATCAACGGCGAGAAGCTGACGGTCGAGACGATGTACTTCGGAACCCCCAGCGGCAGCGCCGAGGCGACGTCAAGCGCCAGGTCGGTGCCCATCGTGCCGCCAAGGATCAGGACGCCATCGATCTTCCCCTCGGTATGCAGCCGTGCGGCCAACAGCGACGCGCCCTTCGCCATGATCTGCATCGCAAGGTTTTCGTCGCCGCCGTCGATGGCTTCCTTGATCGTATGCCCGCCCTCGGCCGCGACCTCGTGCTTGGAGTGATCGGTCGGCTGCGACGGGTCGCCCAGCACGCTGACGTCCATCGTTCGCACCCGACCGCCCCGCGCCCGGATAACCGAGGCGAGGTAATGCAACTCGTCGTCCTTGGTGTCCCATGTTCCGACGATCAGGATGGTGGGTTCGGTCACAGCTTGATCCATGCGGTCTTGAGGTCGAGGTACTTGTCGAAGGCGTGCAGCGACTTGTCGTGCCCGTTGCCGGACTGCTTCACGCCGCCCAACGGAACCGTCAGGTCGGCGCCGCCATAGGTGTTCACGTGAACGACGCCGGCCTTGATCTTGCGGATCATCCGGTGCGCCCGCGACAGGTTGGCGGTCCAGACCGCCGCGGCAAGACCATAGTCGGTGCCGTTGGCGATGCGCAGCGCCTCTTCTTCGGTGTCGAAGGGGATGACGGCCAGCACGGGGCCGAAGATCTCTTGCTGCGCCAGCCGGTCGGTCGGCGCGACGCCGGTCACGATGGTGGGCGCCATGTAGTAGCCGCCGGTCTCTTCAAGGATGCGGCTGCCGCCGATGCGGATCTCGCGGCCCTGCGCGCGGGCCTCGTCGACAAAGGCGAGGTTCTGGTCCAACTGGCGCTGCGAGTTCACCGCGCCCGCGTTGGTGGCGGGGTCCAGCGGATCGCCGACCTTCATCTTTCGCGCGGCCTCTGCCAGCAGGTCGACGAATTCATCATGGATCGACCGTTCCACCAGCAGGCGCGAGCCGGCAACGCAGACCTGTCCGGAGTTGCGGAAGATGCCCGCCGCCGAGACCTTTGCCGCTTCGGCAAGGTCGGGCGCGTCGGCGAACACCACGTTGGGGGACTTGCCGCCAAGTTCGAGATACACCCGTTTCATGTTGGATTTGGCCGAGGCCTCCAGCAGTCGGCGGCCGGTGGGGCCGGAACCGGTGAAGACCAGCACGTCGACATCCATCGACTCGGCGATGGCCGCGCCGACGACGTGGCCCTCGCCGGTCACGACGTTCAGCACCCCCGGCGGCAGGCCGGCGTCCAGCGCCAGTTCCGCGATCCACAGCAGCGTCAGAGACGCGGTCTCGGCCGGTTTCAGTACGACAGAGCAACCGGCGGCCAGCGCTGGGCCAAGCTTCCACGTGCCGATCATCAGCGGAAAGTTCCACGGCACGATGGCCCCGACGACGCCCGCCGGTTCGCGGTGGACGAGCCCCAGCGCATTCGGGGCGGTCGGTGCGATCTCACCGTACAGCTTGTCGATCGCCTCGGCGTAGTAACGGATGTTGGCGACGGCGGTCAGCGGTTCGGCCTTCAGCGCCATGCCGATCTCGGTCCCGTTGTCGCGCACACCGAGCACGGCCAGTTCCAGCGCCTCTGCCTCGATCAGGTCGGCCCATTTCAGCAGCACCTTCTTGCGCGCGGTAGGGGCAAGCCCTGACCAACGACCGTCGTCAAACGCGGCGCGGGCGCTGGCGATGGCGGCCTCGGCATCGGTGGCCGTACCCTTTGGCACGGTCGTCAGCACCGCTCCGTCGAGGGGAGAGATCACCTCCATCGTCGCGCCGTCCGAGGCGGGGCGGCTTTCACCGTCGATGATATGCGCACCGGCGGCGACGGGGGCGTCGCGCAGGGCGTCGATACGGGATTGGTCCAGCATGGTCTCCTCCTACCGTGTCTGGCTGTCGTGGATGTCGTGGTCGTGGGCGTCTTCGGGCAGGTTGTTGCGGTGCTCGCGGATCACGCCGCGGACGTGCAGCACGATCAGCGCCACGATTGCCAGCGCCAGCATCGCCGCGATGGGCCGGTCGACGAAATCCAGGGGCGTCTTCACCCGCGCCATGGCCGACCGAAGCTTCACTTCCATGATGCCGCCAAGGACCATGCCCAGAACGATGGGCACCACCGGCAGGTTCTGCCGTTTCAGGATCAGCCCGAACACCCCGAACCCCGCCGCGATGGCGCAGTCGGTGATCGAGTTGCGCAGGCTGTACACGCCGACGAAGGACAGCGTCAGGATCGTCACGCCAAGGAACCGAGTCGGCACCCGGATGATCTTCATCAGCCAGTTCGAGGCGAACAGCATGAACACCACCACGATCACGTTCAGCGCGATCATCGCGATGTACAGGGCATAGACGAAGTCCAGCTGGTTCTGGAACAGCCCCGGACCGGGGATCACGTTGTGGACGTAGAACACAGACAGCATCATCGCTGTCAGAGCCTCGCCCGGAATGCCAAGCGCCAGCAGCGGGATCATCGCGGCGGCGGGCACGGCGTTGTTCGCGGACTCGCTGGCGACCAGCCCCTCGGGCGAGCCATTGCCGAACGCGTCGGGGTCTTTCGAGGTCTTCTGCGCGTAGGTGTAGCTAAGGAACTGTGCGGTGAATTCACCCACGCCGGGGATCATGCCCATCAGCACGCCAAAACCCGACCCGGCGGCGGCGATGCGTTTGTGGCGGAACACCTCGCGCATGGCGCGGCCCATGCTGCCCTTGATCCGCTGCGTGTCGGGCGCGGATTCCGGGTCGGTCAGCAGCACGAACGCCTGCGACAGCGCGAACAGGCCCAGCACGACCACGATCAGGTTGACGCCCGAGGCAAGCCATTCCTGTCCGAAGGTGAAGCGCTGGGTGTATTTCACCGGCTCCAGCCCCACGGTTTGCAGGAACACTCCGAAGGCCGCCAGCATCCCTGCGGCGAAGGTCTGGCCCCGGTGCGCCAGCACCACCAGCACAAGTCCCAGCAGGGCGGCAAGGAAGATCTCTCGGCTGCCGAACATCGGTGCGATCTTCGCCAGCAATGGCGCAAACAGGATCAACGCCACAATGGACAGGATGCCGCCCATGAAGCTGGCGCCATAGGCAAGGCCAAGCGCCCTTAACGCCTCGCCCCGCTTTGTCATCGGGTGGCCGTCGTAGGTGGTCAGCGCGTTGACGGCCGTGCCCGGCGTGTTGATCAGGATCGCGGGCAGCGCGCCGCCGAACATCGACGAGCCGTAGATGCCCAGCAGCATCGTCAGCCCGACCAATGGATCGAGCGAGAAGGTGGCGGGCAACAGGATCGCGATGGCGACGGCTGGGCCGACACCGGGGATCGCGCCAATGATCACGCCACCGATCGAGCCGATCAGCAGGGCGAAGGCAACGTCGAGGCGGGCCAGAAGGTCGAGGCCGGAGAGGAAGGCGTCCATCTAGAGATACGTCATCATGAAGCTGCGGAAGGCGCCGGGAGGCAGCAGACCATAGATCTCGCCCGCCGGGATCTTGACCTGCAACAGGCCCTTGAAGATCACGACCGTGGCGATGGCGAAGACCGCCGCGACGCCCATCCAGCGCGCCGAGCGATAGCCAAGGCGGAAAGCCAGCACGCAGCAGAAGGCGATGGTGGCCAGCAGATAGCCGATCCACGGCACCAGCAGGACATAGGCCATGAACCACCCCGCGTATTCCAGCGAGCGCGCCCAATAAAGCGCCTCTGCCAGCCGCCCCGGAATGCGCTGCGACACCACTGCGCCGGCAAGGTGCAGGGCGGCGAACAGCGTCATCAGCCCAAGCGAGATCGCGGGCCAGAAGGCGGGTTGCGCGAACAGCGCGGTGCGCTTCTCCACCCACGTGGTCTGGAACGGCAGGTTCAGCAGCAGGAACAATGCGAAGGCGAAGAAAGCCAGCGCGAAGACCATGTCTCCGGGGCGGCGGTATCGCTTGAACAGGTCCTGAAAGGTTTGCAGGCGGCGCATTGTGTCCCCGGTGATCGGCGAGGGTTTCGCGGCCCGGGCGGGAATGGTCCCGCCGGGGAGAGACTGGACAGGCGCCCCGACCGCAGCCGGGGCGCCTTCGCGATCAGTTGTCGATCAATTCGAGAACGGTGCCGAGCGTCGTGGCGTCTTTCTCGATCTGCGCCGTCGAGGCGGCTTCGTCCTGCCAGTAGATGAGCGCGCCGGTTTGCGCGGCCAGTTCCTTGGCGGCGTCCGAGTTGATCACCTCGACCGCGACTGCGGCGATCTTCTCGCGCACGTCGGCGGGGGTGTCCTTGTGGACGAACAGACCGTTCCACAGCGCGATGTCCAGTTCCGGGGCAAGTTCGCCCACGGTCGGAGCATCCGGGGTCAGCGGGATGCGTTCGGCACCGATCGAGGCAAGCACCTTCACGTCGTCGAGGCAGGGCAGGATCAGTTGCAGCGTGGTGTTGATCACGTCCGCGTCGCCCGAGGCCAGCGTGTTGCAGTCAAGCGCATCGAATGCGGCGTCGGACCCGTATTCGAAGCCCATCGTCTCGGCCAGCGCCAGCGTGACCTGCGTCGGGATCAGGACCGACCCGAAGTGCCCCAGCGCGACGTCGTTCTCGGCGGCATAGCCGGCCAGTTCGTCCATCGTCGAATAGGGCGCATCGCCTGCGGTGGCGATCACGAAGGGGTAGGTGAGGAAGATGCCGACCGGCTCGAACGGGTTCGGGTTCAGCGCCGGGATGCCGACCTCGGGGCCGATCAGCGGCACGCCGATCACGAAAGAGCCGATGGTGTAGCCGTCCGAGCCAGCCATCGCGACTTCGGCCGCGCCGGGGAACGGACCGCCGCCGCCGCCGGGCTTGTTCACCACGGCTGCGGGGACGCCGTAGGCCTCTTGGAATTTCTCGGCGATCATCCGGGTCAGCACGTCCTCAAGGTCGCCGGGCGGGAAGGGCACGACGAATTCGACGGGCTGTTCGGGATACTCGGCCTGCGCCGCCGTCGGCGCGGTCACGGGCAGGGCCAGAGACAGCGCAATGGCGCTGGTGGCAAGAAACTTGTGCATCTGCACCTCCTGTTGGATCGGTTCATTATTTGAACCTGTGGTATCAAAAAATATTGCCCGCCCGCCGGATTTCTGTCAACGTTTCTGTGAAGCCGCCGGTGCTGAAATGCCGGGCAGACTGGGAACCTTCATGGGCACGATTACCAAAGCTCTTGATTTGCTGAACTTTTTCTCTCGCAAACGGCCCGCGATTGGGCTGAGCGAGTTCGTGAAGCTGTCGGGGCGGGACAAGGCGACGGTGCACCGGCACCTGACAGAACTGGAGGAAAACGGCTTTCTCCAGCAGAACCCCGAGACTCGCGCCTATCGGCTCGGGCCGGCGATTCTGCGGCTGTCGGGCGTGCGCGAGGCGACCTATCCCATGCGCTCCGTGCTGCGCCCGGTGGTGCGCGATCTTGCGGATACGGTGGGCGAACTGGTTCATGCCTCGGTGCTACAGGGCGAAATGCTGTCGCCGGTGGTCCACGCCGATCCGCTGGGCCACGGCACGCAGGTGCATTTCGACGAGGGCGAGATGCTGCCGCTTCACGCGACCTCGTCGGGGCTGGCGGTCATGGCCTTCGCGCCCGACGCCTTCGTGTCCCGCGTGTTGAAGGCCGGGCTTCCGGGAATCACGCAGCGGACGCTGACGGATGCGGGCGCGGTGCGGTCGCTGCTGGACGAGGTTCGCGCGACCGGCGTCGCTCGGCTGGACCGGGCGTTCGACGAAGAGGTCAGTTCGCAGGGGGTGCCGGTGTTCGGCCCCTCGGGCGAGGTTGTCGGTGCGCTGTCGGTGGCGATCCCCGCCGTCCGCGCAAGCGAAGAGAAGATGAACGCGATCCTGCCTGCGCTGTGCGATGGCGCAGTGCAGGCGACGCGGGCGCTGGGCGGACAGATGCCGCCGGAACACGCCGCCAAATGGGCGGCCAATGCTTGAGGAGATCCCCATGAAGGACATGAACTTTCTGAAGGAAAACAACGCCCGCCACCTGTGGCACCCGATGGCGCATCCCGCCGACTGCCAGGCGAACCCGCCCGACATCATCGTCGGCGGCGAGGGCTGCCGGATCACCGATGTCGACGGGCACACCACCATCGACGGCGTCGGCGGCCTGTGGAACGTTAACCTCGGGTATTCCTGTCAGCCGGTGAAGGACGCAATCACGGAACAGCTGGAACGGCTGCCCTATTACTCGATCTTCCGGGGCACCACGAACGACGCCGCGATCGAGCTGTCGTGGATGCTGCGCCAGTTCTTCGCCGAGGACGGCATGGGCCGGGCTTTCTACACCTCGGGCGGTGGCGACTCGGTCGAGATCGCGCTGCGGCTGGCGCGCCAGTACCACAAGGTGCGCGGGGAGGCCGGGCGGGTGAAGTATCTGTCGCTGAAAAAGGGCTATCACGGGACCCACACGCTGGGCGCGTCGGTGAACGGCAACGCCAACTTCCGCACCCAGTACGAGCCGCTGATGCCCGGCTGCTATCACATCCCGGCGCCCTACACCTATCGCAACCCGTTCAACGAGACCGATCCCGAGAAGCTGGCGCAGCTTTGCCTTGCCGCGCTGGAGGACGAGATCAAGTTCCAAAGCGCCGACACCATCGCGGCCTTCATCATGGAGCCGGTGCTGGGTGCGGGCGGTGTTATCCCGCCGCATGAAAGCTTCATGCCCGGCGTGCGCGAGATCTGCGACCGCTACGGCATCCTGCTGATCGCGGACGAAGTCATCACCGGCTTCGGGCGCACCGGCGACTGGTCGGGTTCGCGGCACTGGGGCGTGAAGCCCGACATGATGACCACCGCGAAAGCGATCACCAACGGCTACTTCCCGTTCGGCGCGGTTATGATCTCGGACGCGGTGGCCGAGGTGTTCGAATCCGACACGTCGGGCCGGGCCGCCATCGGGTCGGGCTATACCTACTCTGGCCATCCGGTCGGTGCGGCGGCGGCCATCGCCTGCCTGAAAGAGACCGAGCGGCTTCAGGTGAAGGACAACGCGGCGGCACGCGGCGCGCAGATCTTCGCGGGTCTTCAGGCGCTGAAGGAAAAATACGACCTGATCGGAGACGTGCGCGGCGGTCACGGGATGATGAGCGCCATGGAACTGGTGTCCGACCGCGCCACCAAGGCGCCGATCGACAAGGATACGATCAGCCGCGTCCAGCGCACCGCCTACGAATCCGGCGCGATGGTCCGGATGTCGGGCAACAACCTGATCCTGTCGCCGCCTCTGATCCTGTCGGAAGCAGAGACGGATACGATCCTCTCGGCGCTCGACGCGGGCTTCGCGGCGGTGTCCTGATGGATCTTGGCATCGCGGGCCGCCGCGCGCTGGTCTGCGGCGCGTCTGCGGGTATCGGCCTTGCCTGCGCCAAGGTGCTGGCAGAGGAAGGGTGCAAGGTGGTCATGGTCGCGCGGGATGCTGCGCGGCTGGACGCCGCAGTTGCGCAGATACCCGGCGCGCGGGGCGTCGCGGCGGATCTCGGGGCCGAGGGCGTCGAGGCGCGTCTGCTGGCAGAGGTGGGTCCGGTCGACATTCTCGTGACCAACCCGGGCGTCAGTCCGGCCGGTTCGCTGACCGACGCGGCAACCGTGATGGCCGCGACCGAAGCCGTGCCTGCTCGGACAATGGCGCTGATCGGCGCGTTCCTTCCGGGAATGCGCGAAGGCGGCTGGGGGCGGGTGGTCAACATCACCTCGTCCGGCGTCTTCGCAAGCGGCCCTGCGCTGGGCCTTTCCGGCGCGGTGCGGGCGGCTTTGACCCACATGGCCGCGAGCCTCGCCCAAGAGGTCGCGCCGGACGGGGTCACGGTGAACTGCATCGCGCCGGGGCCGGTGGACACGGCGGGGCTGCAGCATTTCGTCGAACGCCGCGCGCGCGAAACGGGGCAGACCATCGAAGAGGTCCGGGCCGCGCGGCTGGCAAGCCTGCCAACCGGCCGGTTCTCGGAGCCGGACGAGGTCGGCGCGCTCTGCGCCTTCCTTGCCTCTGGCCGGGCCGCGAATATTACCGGGCGGACGGTTCTGGCGGACGGCGGCGCGAACGCGTTCCCGTTTCTCTAGGGCCCGCGCTTCGCGCGCTACACCGGATCCGGATAGCGCGGCGGGTCAAGGCTCGACTGAAACCACGTCACGAAGCTGGCGATGGAATAGGTCGGCAGCCCCGTCGCCGCGCGAATGTCGGCGGCGTAGGGGATCATGTTGGTGCATTCCAGCACGATGGCGCCAAGATCGGCGTGTGCCGCCTGCAACTCTAGCGCGGCGGCCACGTTGTCGGCGCGCGCCGCGGTGACGTCGAGTTCCAGTTCGTTGCCAAGGATGGCGCGGGTGAATTCCGTGCCGCCCTCGGTCGATCCCACGGGCGTGTCCTTCGGCACCCCGGCACGGGCAAGGTGGGTGTCGGTCAGGGTGCTTGCCGAAATCGTCAGGATACCCGCGCGCCGGCCCGGCGGCAGCGTCGCGTTGACCATGGCGACCTGCATCAGCGAGGACGTCGCCACCTGCACGCCAACCGCCTTTGCCAGTTCCGGCTGGAACAGCGACAGGAACCCGCAGTTGGTGGTGATCCCGTCGGCACCGTCCGCGACCAGTTCACGCGCCGCATCGATGAACGCGGGCAGCAGCCCCGGCGCGCCCTGCCGCACCACCCGGTCGGGCGAGGCATCGCGCACCACCTTGTAGAGCACCGGAAAAGGCCACGTCAGCGCGTTGCCCATGTCTCCCGGAATGCGGGGAAACCGCGCCTCTAGCATCAGGATGCCCACCGATGCGCCGTAGACCGCCTTGCCGCCTCGGATTTTCATGCCGTCCCTCCGACCAGTCCCGCCCCCGAGATTGACACCGCTTCGCGGGCATATCCAGATGGGCGCGAAGGAGATCCCCGGATGAAAGACGCACAGACCAACCAGATGACCGGCGCCGAGGCGATGGTGCGGATGCTGCAGGCGCATGGCGTGCAGCACATGTTCGGCCTGTGCGGCGACACCACGCTGCCGTTGTACGACGCGTTGGCGCGGCTTGACCACGGGATCACCCATTTCCTGACGCGGGACGAACGGCACGCGGCCTACATGGCCGACGCCTATGCGCGCGTCACGGGCAAACCCGGCGTGTGCGAGGGGCCGTCCGGCGGCGGTGCGACGTATATCCTGCCGGGTGTTGTGGAGGCGTCGGAAAGCTCGGTGCCGATCCTTGCGATCACCACCGACGTCTCGACCGCTTCGCGTGGGAAGTACCCGCTGACGGAACTGGACCAGCAGGCGCTGTTCCGTCCGGTGTCGAAGTGGAACACGTCGCTGGACAACGCCGCGCGGCTTCCCGCGGCAGTGCGGCAGGCGTTTCGCGCAATGACCACGGGGCGACCCGGGGCGGTGCATCTGGCGCTGCCGTTCGACACCCAGAAAGCCCCGGTGGACGAGGCAGAGGTCTGGGCCGACCCGCGCCACCACGCCTTTCCGGCCGAACGCGCCGCGCCCGATCCGCAGACCATCGCTGATGCCGCCGAGATCCTTGCCGGCGCCCGCCGCGCGGTCGCGATCTGTGGCGGTGGCCCGGTGATCGCAGGCGCCGAGGATGTCCTCCGGCGGCTGGCCGAGGCGCTGGACATGCCGGTCGCCACGACGGTCAGCGGGCAGGGCGCCATCGCCGAAACGCATCCGCTTGCGCTGGGCGTGGTGGGGTCGAACGGCGGCGTCGCCTCGACCCGCGCGGTAGTGGACGAGGCGGACGTGGTGCTGTTCATCGGCTGCCGCGCGGGGTCGGTGACGACGGAACGCTGGCGCTCTCCGCCGACGGGCACCACGGTCATCCACATCGACAGTGACCCGATGGTGATCGGCGCGAACTATCCGACCGAGGTGGCGATTTGCGCCGATGCCCGGCTGGCGCTGGAGGCGTTGCTGTCCGAGATCGAGCCGGGCAACGTCGCGGGCTACAACGGGACGCAGCGGGCGGCGGCCGCGTGGGACGCGAAGCTTGCGGCGTTCCATCCGCTGGCGACCTCTTCCGAAACGCCGATCCGCCCCGAGGCCGTGATCGCCGCGCTGATGGATATCCTCGACGACGACGCGGTGATCTGTGCCGATCCCGGCACACCGTGCCCCTATTTCAGCGCGCACTACCGCTGGCGCACTTCGGGCCGACAGTTCATCACCAACCGCGCCCACGGCGCGCTGGGCTACTCGCTGGCCGCCGCGATGGGCGCGCAGGTGGGTCGGCCCGATGCGAAGGTGCTCAGCGTGATGGGCGACGGGTCGTTCGGCTTTTGCTGCGGCGAGTTCGAGACGCTGGTGCGGTACAACCTGCCGATCACCTCGATCGTGTTCTCCAACAGCGTCTTTGGCTGGATCAAGGCTGGGCAGAACGCGGGCTTCGGGCAACGTTTCTACAACGTCGACTTCTCGCGCACCGATCACGCAGCGGTGGCGCGCGCGTTCGGCGTGAAGGCGTGGACTGTGGAAGACCCGGCAGACCTGCCGAGGATCCTGCGCGAAGCGATTGCTCATGACGGGCCGACGCTGGTCGATGTGATCAGCCAACCGCTGCACGAGGCGGCGGCGCCGGTTTCGGAATGGGTTGCGTGACGGCAGGGAAAAAGGGGGACGCATGGTGAAGGTGGCGATCGTCGGGGCAGGGATCGTGGGCGTGTCCACGGCCCTGTGGCTACAACGGGACGGGCACGAAGTCGTACTGGTCGACCGCGCCGGTCCGGCTGAAGGAACCAGCTTTGGCAATGGCGGGGTGCTTGCCTCGTCCGGGATCGTTCCGGTCACGACGCCGGGGCTTATGCGCAAGGCGCCTGGGATGCTGTTCGACCCGAAGCAGCCGCTGTTCCTGAAGTGGGGCTATCTGCCAAAGCTGATGCCGTGGCTCGCGCGGTATCTCACCCACGCGAACGCGAAGGACGCGCGGCGCATCGCGTCGGCTGTGGCAGGGATCGTGGGCGACAGCTATGCCGAGCACCTGTCGCTGGCCAAGGGAACGCGCGCCGAGAAGTGGCTGATCCCGTCCGATTACGTGTTCATCTATGACGACCGCGCCGCCTTCGAGGCCGACGCCTTTGGCTGGGGCGTCCGGCGTGAAAACGGGTACACGTGGGAAGAACTGGATGGCGCTGCCTTCCGTGCCTACGACCCGGCCTTCGCGGACCATCTTGGCTTTGCGGTTCGCCTGCCGGATCATGGCCGGATCGCGGATCCCGGCCAGTACGTCAAGGATCTCGCCGCCGAGGTCGAGGCGGCAGGCGGGCGCATCCTGCAAGCCGATGTCGAGGACTTCGTGATCGAAAGCGGCCGGGTGACCGGCCTGCGCGCGGGGGGAGAGACGATTCCCTGCGATGCGGCGGTCGTGGCCACCGGCGTCTGGTCCGGGCCTCTGACAAAGGCGTTGGGCTTGAAGGTGCCGCTTGAATCCGAGCGCGGCTATCACATGGAGTTCTGGAACCCCTCGGTCGCGCCGAAGTCGCCCGTGATGGTCGCGGGCGGCAAGTTCGTCATCACCCCGATGGAGGGCCGCATCCGCGCCGCCGGGATTGTCGAGTTCGGCGGCCTTGAGGCCGGCCCAAGCGAGGCGCCGTTCGAGCTTTTGCGGAAGAACGTCGCCGCCGCGCTGCCGGGCCTGACCTATGACGAGGTGACCCAGTGGATGGGCCATCGGCCCGCGCCCGCCGACTCGATTCCGGTCATCGGCGAGGTTCCGGGCGCGAAAGGCGTCTTCACGGGGTTCGGACATCACCACATCGGACTGACGGGTGGCCCGAAAACCGGGCGGCTTCTGTCTCAGCTGATCGCCGGGCGAAAGCCGAACATTGACCTGTCGCCATATTCTCCGGCACGTTTCGCAGGGTAAGCCGCGCTCAAGACGGCATTTCCAGAACCAACAACCGGGAGACAGACCTATGAAGACCATTACCGGACTTTTGGCCGCCACGGCCCTGACCGCTGCCGCGACCGTTGCGGCGCAGGCCGAGACCTGGGACATGCCGCTGGCCTATGCGGCAACCAATTTCCACTCCGAGACCGCCGCCTCGTTCGCGGCCTGCGTGACCGAGGGCACCGGCGGCGAGCTTGAGATCGTCACCCACCCGTCGGGATCGCTGTACGGCGGGGCCGAGATCAAGCGCGCGGTGACAACCGGGCAGGTGAACATCGGCGAGCGACTGCTGTCGGCGCACCAGAACGAAAACCCGCTTTACGGCATCGACTCGATCCCCTTCCTTGTCTCGTCCTTCGACGAGCACGAAGCGCTGTGGGACATCGCAGAACCGGCGGTGTCAGATGCGCTGGCAGAAGACAACCTGCACTATCTTTATTCGGTGCCGTGGCCGCCGCAGGGGCTTTACATGAACAAGGCGGTCGAGTCGGTCGACGATCTGGCCGGCGTCAAGTTCCGCTCTTACTCGACGGCCACCGCGCGTATGGCCGAACTGACCGGCATGCTGCCGGTGCAGGTCGAAGCCGCCGAACTCAGCCAGGCGCTGGCGACCGGCGTGGCGGAAAGCTTCATCTCGTCCGGCGCCACCGGCTACGACCGCAAGGTCTGGGAACAGCTCAGCCATTTCTACGTGGTCGACGCATGGCTGCCGCGCAACGCGATCTTCGTGAACATGCAGGCGTGGGACGGTCTGTCCGATGAAACCAAGGCGGTGATGGAAGGCTGCGCCGCGGACGCGGCGGCCGCCGGGCTCGAGGCTTCCAAGGCCTATACGCAGTTCACGCTGGACGGCCTTGTGGAAGGCGGCATGGAAGTCGGCCCGGCCAGCGATGCGCTGATGGGCGGACTGAAAGAGATCGGCGAGACCATGACGACCGAGTGGTTGGAGACCGCGGGCGAGGATGGTGCGGCAATCGTCGACGCCTACAAGGGCCAGTGATCCGCTAGGTTCGGAACCATGCACAGGGCCGGGGCGACGCGTCCCGGCCCGTCAACAGATCCGGGGGACGGGGCATGCCTGCCGCACGGGCGCTTCGGCGCATTCTCGATACATTGTACCTTGCGGGGGGCGTCGTCGCGGCGCTGTTCATGATCGCCATTCTCGCGATCATTGTCCTGCAGATGCTGGCGCGGTGGACGGGTTTCGTCTTTCCCGGCGCATCGAATTACGCGGGCTACTGCATGGCCGGCGCGTCCTTTCTCGCCTTCGCCTACGCGCTGAACCACGGCGCGCACATCCGGGTGTCGCTGGCGCTGAAGGCGCTGGGGCGGTTCCGCTGGTGGGGGGAGCTTTGGTGTTTCGGCATCGGCGCGGTGATTACCACGTGGATGGCGTGGTACGCGTGGAAGGGCACCTACTGGTCGTGGAAACTCAAGGAACTCAGTCAGGGGCTGGACGCCACCCCGGTCTGGATTCCACAGATCACGATGGTTGTCGGGACCATCCTGCTGGCGCTGTCGTTCTGGGACCACCTTCTGCGGCTGATCGTAACCGGCGACCACGGCATCAAGACCGACGTCGTAGACCAGAGCCACGCGGAGTAGGGGCATGGAACAACTCGCCCCGATCCTGATCTTCCTGTTCGTTCTGTTCATGCTGCTGGGTTCCGGCGTCTGGGTCGGCCTTGCGCTGATGGGCGTGGCCTATGTCGGCATGGACCTGTTCACCTCGCGTCCGGCGGGCGATGCGATGGTCACAAAGGTCTGGTCGTCCTCGTCGTCTTGGACGCTGACCGCGCTGCCTTTGTTCATCTGGATGGGAGAAATCCTGTACCGCACCCGGCTGTCCGAGGACATGTTCAAGGGACTGTCACCGTGGATGGCGCGGCTGCCGGGCGGTCTTGTGCACACCAACATCGTCGGCTGCACCGTGTTCGCGGCGGTTTCCGGTTCGTCGGCGGCGACGCTGACAACCGTGGGCAAGATGTCGATCCCGGAACTGCGCAAGCGGAATTATCCCGAGACGATGGTGATCGGCACGCTGGCGGGCGCGGCGACGCTGGGCCTGATGATCCCGCCCTCGCTGACGCTGATCGTCTACGGGGTCACCATCAACGAGAGCATCACCAAGCTGTTCATGGCGGGCGTCTTCCCCGGTCTGGTTCTGGCGCTGATGTTCATGGCCTATGTCGCGGTGTCGTCGAAGGTCATGAAGGATTTCGACCCGACACCCGAGCCCGCGATGAGCTTCATGGAGAAGGTGAAGAACTCGCGCTTCCTGCTGCCGGTGATCTGCCTGATCCTTGTGGTGATCGGGTCGATGTACATGGGCTTTGCCACCGCGACCGAGGCGGCGTCGTTCGGCGTCATCGGCGGGCTGGTGCTGGCGGCGGCGCAGGGCTCGCTGACCATGGGCACCTTCATCGAAAGCCTGATGGGGGCGGTCCGTACAAGCGCGATGATCGCGCTGATCCTTGCGGGCGCATCCTTCCTGTCGCTGTCGATGGGCTTCACCGGCCTGCCGCGCGGGCTGGCGGACCTGATCGCCAGCTTCGACCTGTCGCGGTTCGAACTGCTGATGGCGTTGCTGGTGTTCTACATCGTGCTGGGCTGCTTCCTTGACGGCATCTCGTCAGTGGTGCTGACGATGGCGGTGGTAGAGCCGATGATTCGCGAGGCAGGGATCGACCTGATCTGGTTCGGCATCTTCATCGTTGTGGTGGTCGAGATGGCGCAGATCACACCCCCGATCGGGTTCAACCTGTTCGTCCTTCAGGGCATGACCGGCCACGAGATGAGCTTTATCGCAAGGGCGGCGATTCCGATGTTCCTGATCATGGTGGTCATGGTGTTCGTGTTGATCGCATGGCCGGACCTTGCCACATGGCTTCCCGACAACATCCGAAGCAGGCCGGGCGGCTGACGTGATCGCGAACGGCCTGCGGCGGATCGGTCGCCACGGGCGGCTGGCGCTGATCGTCGGACTGGCCGGAGGTTTGGCGCTGCCGTCGCTGTCGGCGGCGATGAAGCCCGCGCTGCCGTGGCTGGTGGCCGGGCTGATCTTTCTGAGCGCTCTCAGGATCGGGATGCGCGCGGCGGTCGGCAACCTTGGAGAAGCGCGGGCGAGCCTTGGGCGCGTCCTTGTGCTGCAGATGGCGGTGCCTGTCGTGGGAGTCGCGCTGCTGATCGCTGCGGGTCTTGCGGACACACCGGCGGGTCTTGCGCTGACGCTGGCATTGTCGGCCCCGTCCATCGCGGGAAGCCCGGCCTTCGCGGTCATGCTGGGCCGCGATCCGGCCCCGGCGATGCGGCTGCTGATCCTCGGGACCGCGCTGTTCCCGCTGACCGTGCTGCCGGTCCTGTGGCTGTCGCCCGCGCTGGGCGGGTTTTCCGAAGTCGCAGGGGCCGCGCTGCGTCTGGTGGCGGTGATCCTTGCGGCGACCGGCGCGGCATTCGCGCTGCGGCGGCGCTGCTTCCCGGAACCCTCGCCGGACACCATCGGCGTGATCGACGGGCTGCTTGCCATCGCGCTTGCCGTGCTGGTGGTCGGGCTGATGTCGGCGGTGGTCCCGGCGCTGTCCGGCGAGCCGCTGCGGTTCCTCGGCTGGCTGGCGCTGGCCTGCGCCATGAACTTCGGCCTGCAATTCGCCGCCCATGCCGCGGGTCTGCCGCCCGGCGCCTGTATCGTCGCGGGCAATCGCAACGTGGCGCTGTTCCTTGTGGCGCTGCCTGCGGCCACGACGGACCCGGTGCTGATCTTCATCGGCTGCTATCAGGTGCCGATGTACCTGACCCCGATGCTGATGGGGCGGGTGTATCGCACGGGCTAAAGCAGGAAGTCGCTTTCGCTCAGTCCCGTCGTCCCGGACAGTCTGATCCGCAGATCGACGGACCCGTCGCCGTCCGCGTCCACCCACAACAGCGTGTCACCGGCCGTGGACTCGCTGGTCCGCAGGGACGGGGCGCCGGCGGTGTAGCTTCCCAGCAGCGACAGCTGGAGCGTGCCTTGCACGAGCCCGGTGAAATCGAGCAGGTCTTCCCCCGACGCGAAGTCCGTGATGACGTCGCCCGCGGTCGGGGGGCTGTCCGAAGCGCGTGTGAAGACGAAGACGTCCTGCCCCGCGCCGCCGGTCATGTCATCCTGCCCGCCGCCGCCTTTCAGCGTGTCGTCCCCGTCGTCGCCGAACAGGTTGTCCTTGCCGATCCCGCCGAACAGAAAGTCGTCGCCTTCGCCGCCTGTCAGGTTGTCGTTCCCCGCGCGCCCCGCGACACGGTCGTCGCCGTTGCCCGCATCGACGATGTCGTTGCCGCGCCCGCTGTCGATGGTGTCATGGCCTCCGCCACCCTCGATCACGTCGCGCGAGCCTTCGCCCGCCAGACGGTTGTCGCCTGCATTGCCGACGATGGTGTTCTGCCAGTCCGTGCCCGTGCCGGACACATCGGCCGCGCCGGTCAGGATAAGATCCTCGATATGGTCGGCCAAGGCGTGATCCGAGGCGCTGCGCACGGTGTCGTGTCCGCCGGTTTCAACCTCTGCCAACGACACGGGGGGGGCCGACACGATGTACAGGTCATCGCCCGCGCCACCGCCGATGAGACCGGTGACGATGCCGCCGCGCAGGTCCAGAACGTCGGCCCCATCGCCCGCGTCGACCGAGCCGTCGACAGTGCCGCCCGTCAGCCGAAGCACGCCGGCCCCCGCGCCGGTGCGAATGTCGCCAGCGACAAGGCCATCGGTCACCAGCACCTCGTCGGCGCCGCCGCCGGTGTCTATCGCGCCGCTCATCGTGCCGCTGTTGCGAACCACGTCGACCGCATCGCCGCCAAGAAACGCGCCGGCCTGCCCGGAAAGGCTGCCGGTGTTGGTCAGCGTGTTTCGCGCCCCGGGGTCGCTGCCCGAGAAATGCACCGCGTGATCGGCGCTGATCACGGTGCCCGCGTTCTCGACAAGGCTGCCGTCGCCCTCCAGCCGGATGCCGGGCAGGTCCGCGTTGATGGTGCCGGTATTGACGAAGGTCGAGCCGGCGAAGTCTTGCAACAGCGCACCGGGGCCGACCGCTGTCATCGTTCCGGCGTTGATGAACATCCCCGACCCGGTGACCCACAGCCCGAAACTGCCGGACTGGATCGTGCCGCTGTTGGTCAGCTGGTTGCCCGTGCCGTCAAAGGCGACCCCCGCCGCGCTGCCGGACAGGACGGTGCCGTTTGCGCTGATGGTGACCGAGTTGTCGTTCGACGCCAGCAGGATCGCTTCCGCCAGTTGCGAAGCGACGGTGCCGCCGACCGTGACGTCGATGCTGCCCACGGCGGCATAGATACCGCGCGCGCCGGTGCCGCTGGCGGCGGCGACACGGTCGGGCTGCACCAGAACGACGTCGCCCGCATATGTCACGTCGACCGCATGATCGCCTGCCGCGGTCGTCGAGACGCTGGTGATGATGATGTGGATGGACATTCTGTCCTTCCCGGCCGTTTCGCGGTCGGACAGAGCTATGGCACAGCGCGATGAACCAGGGCTTAAAGCCCGCGGCTTTCCTTGATCTTCGCCGTCAGTCGCGTGATGTCGATCACCCGCCGTTCGTATTCCGCATCCCCGTCGTCGGTGCCCATGAACACGTCCGGGTTGCGGTATTCCATCGGGCCGGGTTCGACCGTTGCGTCGGCGAAATGGAACTCGTAGCCGGTCAGCCCCTCGTCATGCGGGTCGATGTCGGAGGGCGACAGTTGCCCGCAGACAAGGATCTCGATCCGGCCGGCCGCATGGCGGATCAGACCGCGCAGAAGTTCCAGCCCGTCGCGGGCGTCGGCTTTCTGGCCGCTGGTCAGCACGCGGCTGACACCGCAACGGATCAGGGCATCCAACGCCTCGAAGGCGTCGGGGGTCATGTCGAAGGCGCGGTGGCAGGTGACGTCCATCGGACCGGCCGCCTTGACCAGTTCGCTCATGCGCGGCTCGTCAATGGTGCCGTCGGCGTTCAGGCAGCCGCAGACCATACCCGGAAGTCCGGCCTCGCGGATCGCGGCGACATCGCCCAGCATCACCGCGTATTCGGCGTCGGAGTACAGGAAGTCGCCCTTGCGCGGGCGCACGATAGCCATGACCTGTGCGGTCTTCACCCGCGCCGCCGCCTCGCGCAGCAAGCCGGGGGACGCGGTCAGCCCGCCTTCCGACAGGGCGGTGCACAGTTCCACGCGGTCGGCACCGGCCTCGGCGGCCAGAACCGCCTCGTCAATGCCTTCCACGCAGATCTCGATCTTCGGGACGAACCCCATATCAGTGTGTCCCGCAGGGGCAGGGCTGCATCACGTAGTTGCCTTCCTCGAACGGTCGCCGGGCGATTTCGGACTCGCGACCGGCCATGTAGACGGCCACCGGGTAGAACAGCTTGTTGCCGTCGCGCTTGATCCCGCGCACGTCGCTGAAGGTGATCCGGGCCTCGTTGACCTGAAGCACGGTGATATCGGCGACAGCGCCCACGCCAAGGTGGCCCAATTCGGGCCGGTTGATCGCCAGCGCCGGGCGGTTCGATGACCGCGCCAGCGTCTCCGAGACGGTCAGGCCGCAGTTCATCAGTTTCGACATGGTGTGCAGCATGTCGTACGCCGGCCCCTCGATCGCGACGACATGCACGTCGGACGAGATCACGTCGGGTTTGAAGTCGTGCCGCAGTGCGACCTCGGCGCTTTCGTAGCCGAACGCGCCCATGCCGTGCGCAATGTCGAACAGCACGCCGCGTTCACGGGCGGCAAGAACCTCGGGCAGGATCTCTCCGTTCTCGGTGATCGCCGAATTCGGCTCGGGCCGGTAGCAGTGGGTCAGGATGTCGCCCGGACGCAGCATCGACACGACGTCGGCATAGGACGGGGGCGGGCCGCCGATGTGCGTCATCAGAGGCAGGTCGACGGCGTTCGCGGCTTCCAGCGCCAGTTCCAGCGCGCCAAGCCCGAATTTGCCGGTGACGGGGCCGCCAATGCGAACCTTCACGCCGACGATCTTGTCGCGGTTTTCCTCGATCTTCTGAACACAGCGGTGCACCGGCAGCATCTCTGCCAGCGTCGCCTCGCCGATCTGCACGTCCTTGTCGAAGCCGAAGATGCCCGGGAAGGACACGTTCAGGAAGGCGAGGATGTTATAGGGCGAATGCTTCATCACATAGTCGCGCAGGCCGTCGTAATTGCCCGCGCCCGCGCTGCCCGCGTCGACCAGCGTCGTGGTCGCCGAGCGGCGCGAGATGAAATCGGGGTCGACGCCCAGCGACGTCGCCTTGTGATAGACATGCGTGTGGATGTCGATGAGCCCCGGGCTGACATAGCAGCCCGAGACATCGCGGACGGTGGCGCCTTGCGGGTCGAGATCCTTCCCGACCGCCGCCACCTTGCCCGCCTTGATCGCGATGTCGGTGACACCGTCGATCCCGTTCCGCTCGTCGACCAGATGGCCGCCTTTCAGCACCAGATCGTAGGTCTTGGCTTGCGCCGTCATGGTGTTGTCCTTGTTCTTTTCCGTTGTCCCGGTGCTGGCGGGAGCTTAGCCGAGCGGCTTGTAGGCGATTGCTTCGACTTCCACGAGGATGTTCGCCATCAGGCGGCTTTCGCAGGTCGTCCGGGCCGGAAAGCCGTTCGGGAAGAACGAGCCGTAGGTCGTGTTGAACTTGCCGAAGTCGCGGGCGTCATCCAGCCAGACGGTGGTCTTGCACACGTCGTCCATGGTGCAACCGGCCAGCGCCAGAGCGGCTTCGATGTTCTTCATGACCTGCTTGGTCTGGCCGATGATCTCGTGTCCGACGATCGCGCCATCGGGACCGGCGGGCACCTGACCCGAGACGAAGACGTAGTCGCCGGCGCGCACGGCGGGGCTTAGCGGCGGGGTGCCGGTGGCGCCAGAGTGGGTGAAGTGTTCGATGACCTTGGTCATGCTGTCCTCTTTTCTTTCTGTCAGAGGGTTGGTTTCGGCTCAGCCCTTGACCGCACCGCCCGACAGGCCGGCGATCAGGTGGCGCTGAAGCCAGATGAAGATGATGGAGACGGGGATCGTCGCCACGAAGGTGGCCGCCATCACGTGATGCCATTCGATCTGGTAACGGCCACCCGTCAGCGCCGCGATCTTCAGCGGCAGGGTGTAGGTTTCCGACGACCGGATCAGCGCCAGCGCCAGCGCGTACTCGTTCCATGCGCCGATGAAGGTGAACAGCGCGACCACCGCCATCGCGGGGGCGGCCAGCGGCAGGAACACCTTGCGCAGCGTGTAAGCCTTGCTGGCGCCTTCCAGCCAAGAGGCGTGTTCCAGTTCGATCGGGATCGACGCGAAGTAGCTTTGCAGCATCCAAATCGCCACGGCGATGTGGAAGCAGCAGTACAGCACCGACAGCGCCACCAGCGAGTCCAGCAGGCCAAGCCCGACGATCAGGGTGAACAGGCCGATCACCAGCACCACGGGCGAGAACATCTGGGTGATCAGCAGGAAGATCCGGAACGCCTGCATGCCCTTGAACGGCCGCCGCGCCATCGCGTAGGCCGCGGGAACGGCCACCAGAACGGTCATCACCGTGGTGATGAATCCGACGACAAGCGAGTTCACCAGCGCGGTGCCGAAGCCCACCGTTTCCCACATGTCCGAGAAGTTTTCCCACGTCAGGCGGGAGGGGATCCATTGGGTGCCCTGCGCGTAGATGTCCTGTTCCGGCGTCAGCGCCGTCGAGATCATCACCGCGAAGGGAAACAGGTTGCAGATCAGCAGGGGCGCCAGTGCCAGCCACATCAGGAACGAGCGGCGCACCATGGGATCGATGGTTTTAGCTGCCATAGGTCTGCTCCCGCGAGATGAGGCGTAGATAGATGATCGAACAGATCAGCAGGAAGACGACCATCAGCAGCGACACGACCGAAGCCTCGCCAAGTTTCCCGTACTTGAACGCGATCTTGTAAAGGTACGTCACAAGGATATCGGTCGAGTTCGCCGGCCCGCCCTCGGTCAGGATCCAGATGATCGGGAAGCTGTTGAACACGTTGATCATGTTCAGGACGACCGCGATGTTCACGAAGGGCCGCATCAGCGGCATGGTGATGGTGCGGAACTTGTGCCAGGGAGTCGCGCCCTCCATCGTCGCCGCCTCGTAGATGTCCTGCGGCATGGCCGACAGGCCGCCCAGCAGGATCGTGGTGGTGAAGGGGATCGACACCAGAATGCCGATGAAGATCTCGACGGTGAAGGCGATGGTGCCGTTGCCCAGCCAGACCACCGGCGCGTCAAGGATGCCCATCTGCATCAGCGAATGGTTCAGAAGGCCGCTTTCGGCGTTCAGCGCCCAGCGCCAGACGACCGCCAGCAGCGATAGCGACACCGACCACGGCAACATGACGATCACCCGCGCGATGGCGCGGCCATAGAACTGGCGGTGCAGGATCAGGGCTGTCACGACCGAGATCAGCAGCGTGCCGCCCACGACCGAACCGGTCCAGATGACCGACCGCCAGATCGCCGCGTGGAACAGCGGGTCAGAGAAAACCTCGGTGAAGTTCTCGAAATTGTTCAGGTCGCGGATCATCCCGAACCGGTTGACCTCGCGCAGGGACGTGTTGATGAGCGCGTAGAACGGATAAAGGATGATGAAGCAGGCAAGGATCAGCCCCGGCGCGATCATCAGGTAAGGCGCCATGACGTAGGCTGCGCGCGACTGCGCGCGTGCCGGGGTCATGGTCTGGGTTTCGGCGGCCATCGTGTGTCGCGTCCTGTCCGGTCTGAAAAACCAAAAAGTACGGGACCCTGCCGAAACAGGGCCCCGCAGTCAGGGGATCAGTCGAGGATGCCGTTCACGGCAGCTTCGATCTCGGCGAGGGCGTCGGCCGGTTCGGCCTGGCCCAGGTAAACCGCCTGGAGATTGGTCAGGGTCGCGTCGGCGATCTCTTCCCAGCCGCCCACGAGCGGTGCGAAGTGAGCGTCGGCCAGCAGCGAGGTGAAGACCTTGAGGTCCTCGTTGTCGGCGAACTGCGGCTGTTCCGCCTCGAAGCGGTTCACCGGCAGGAAGCCTTCGGCCTCGTCGAACTTCACGCGCTGTTCGTTGGAGAACAGGAAGTCGAGGAAGGCCCAAGCCTCTTCTTTCACTTCAGAGTTCTCGAACATCACGATCGAGTCGGTGACGCCGTAGGTCGCAAAGTTGGTGCCTTCCGGAACCTTGGCGAGACCATAGTTCAGGTCAGGCGACTGTTCCTGAATCTGCTTCGACACGAACGGGCCGGTGATGATCATGCCCAGCTTGCCCTGCTTGAACAGGGTTTCGATGTCGGCGCGTGCGTAGTCGACGACGCCCGGCTGGGTGTAGCCGTTCTCGATCATTTCCTTGTACATCGTCAGCGCGGTCAGGCCGGCTTCGGTGTTGACGTTGGACTTGCCGTCCTCGGTCAGGATGGTGCCGCCGTAGGACCACATCGGATAGTAGAAGTAGACGTCGGTTTCGGTGCTTTTGCCCTGCAGGCCGTAGGCGAACACGTCATCCGGCGCGGATTCCTTGATCGCGGCCGACACTTCCATCAGCTCTTCCCAGGTCGCGGGAGGCGCGTCGTAGCCGGCGGCCGAAAGGATGTCCTTGTTGTAGAACATCGCGCGGGCCGAAGCTGCGATCGGCAAGCCGTAGTTGGTGCCGTCGATCACCGACGGGGTCAGGAACACTTCGAAGAAGCGCGACGAGAATTCCTCGGTGATGTAGTCGTCCAGCGGCTCGATCACACCCAGTTCGGCATAGTCGAGGATCCAGCGGGTGCCGATCACGGCGAGGTCGGCGTTCACGCCGCCCGAGATGTCGGTCACCAGCTTCTGCTGCAACGCGGTCCACGGCACCATTTCCAGTTCGATGGTGGTGTCCGGGTTCTCGGCCATGAAGGCTTCGGCGGCCTGCTCGAAGTAGGGCAGGGTGTTGGAGCTGTACTCCGGAATGGTCACGCGCACGGTGCCGGCTTCGGCGGCAGCCGCCATCATGCCAAGCGTCGCAGCGCCGGCCAGAAGCCCGGTGCGGACGCTTCCGGAGCGGGTCAGGAAATGGGTGGTCATCAGATTCTCCCGGTTGGTTTTCGCAGTTGTGATATTGTTGTTATGACCGAACGGTAGGAGCGGTTTCGCAAATCCGTCAAGAAAATTTTTGCATTTGCGCAAATCCATTTTCATGGCTAGCCTCGACGTCAAGGCGGCAGTTCAGACCGCGAAGACAACAGGACGGAATGCAATGGCCGAAACAGCGCCCTACCGCGCAATGTACGCCTATACGTGGGACCTCGTGGAAGAGGGGCCGGACGCTTTTGCCGACAGCATGGCGGGCATCGGCGTCAACACCGTGGCCGTGGCCGCGTCCTATCACGCGGGCAAGTTCATCCGGCCCAAGGGGAAGTCGGGCAAGGTCTACTTCCCCGAGGATGGCGTTGCGCACTGCCGCGTGAACCCCGGGAAATACAAGGGAATCAAGCCTGTAATCGGCGAACTGGCGCAGTCCGACGACGTCATGGGGCGTATGTGCGATCATGGCGGGCTGACCGTTCAGGCGTGGACGGTTCTGCTGCACAACAGCCGGATCGGCGCCCTGCATCCCGAGGCGATCACCCGCAACGTCTATGGCGATCCGCTGCACTACAGCCTGTGTCCGTCGGCCCCTGAAGTGCGGGATTACGCGACGACGCTTTGCGCCGATATCGCCGATAGCTATGACATTGCCGGTCTGTCTCTGGAGACCCCCGGTTGGCTTCCGTACCGCCACGGCTATCACCACGAGTTCGCGTTGATCGGTGATTCTCCCCGGCTGGAATTTTACTTGGGGCTATGTTTTTGCGCAAATTGCAAACGGCTTGCGCAAGAGGTGGGCATAGATGTGAACGGTCTTCAGAATCGGGTGAAGGCCCGGATCGAGTCGGCCTTGTCCGCGCCCGAGGAGACCGACCCGGCAACGGACCGCCTATGGCTGGAAAACGACCTGCTGCTGGACCCGGACCTTGGTGAATACATCCGGATGCGGAACGGTGTGGTGACCTCATTGGTGGCCGAGATCCGCGAAGCCGTGCGCAAGGACGCCACCGTTCACATCATTCCGTCCGTCAATCAGCCGCTTGCGTTGTCGTGGATGGAAGGCAGCGACCTTGCCGGGATCGACAAGGCCTGCGACGGGCTTGAGGTCTGTTTCTACAGCAAGGCCGCGCTGACGGATCACGCGATGGTCTCGCAGCACATCGGGCATTCCGACATGCGCGTGGTGTTGCGCCCGACTTCGGCCGAGCACCGTGCCGAAGGATCATTCGCCGCGACGGTCGCCGGCTTTGCCGACGCGGGCGTCGATGGCTTCGCTTTCTACAACTATGGCCACATGCGGCAGTCCGGTCTCGACCGGATCGGCCGTGCGCTGGCCGCCATATGATGGGACAGGGTCAGGTGAAACGACTGGACGGAAAAGTTGCGCTGGTGACTGGCGCGGTGGGTGGCATCGGAACGGCCGTGGTCAAGGAGTTCCTTGCCGAGGGCGCCAAGGTCATCGTGATGGACATCAAGGACGATGCGGTTCAGGCCGCCGTCGACGCCTACAAGGCCGAGGGGCATCCGGTCGCCGCCGCGGCCGCCGACATCCGGGACACGGATGCGGTGAAGGCCGCCGTCGACAAGGCCGTGGCAGAGCTTGGCCCGGTCAGCATCGTCGTCGCCAACGCGAACACCGGCGGCACGTCGACCACGCTGGACAAATCCACGCCCGAAGCGTTCCGCACCGAGATCGCCGACAACATGGCGGGGCAGTTCAACACCGTCCACGCCTGTATCGACATGCTGAAGAAGACTGGTGGCTCGATCGTCGTGGTGGGCTCGGTGAACGGCCTCGCAACCTTCGGACAGCCGGGCTACAGCGCCGCCAAGTCGGCGCTTCTGTCCTACACCCGGACGATGGCGACTGAATACGGCGAGTACAACATCCGCGCGAACATCGTCTGCCCCGGCACCGTCCGCACCCCGGCGTGGGATGCGCGGCTGGCCAAGAAGCCGGACGTGATGGACGGGCTGAAGCGCTGGTATCCGCTGGGCCGCGTTGCATCCCCGGAAGACATCGCCAAGCCGATCGCTTTCCTTGCGTCGGACGACGCCGCATTCATCTCGGGCGCGATGCTGCCCATCGACGGCGGACTGATGGCGGGCAACCACCAGATGGCCCGCGAACTGACCCTGGAGGACGTGTGACATGGCCGATCTTCGCATGGTGCGGGTAAGCAAAAGCTACGGGGATCAAGAGGTCCTGCAGGCGCTGGACCTCTTGATCCCCGAAGGCGAGTTCGTGGTGCTGGTCGGCCCCTCGGGCTGCGGCAAGTCCACGCTGCTGCGGATGATCGCGGGTCTCGAAGAGATCACCGATGGCGAGGTCTTCATCGCGGGCAAGAAGTGCAACGAAACGCCCCCGCAGAAACGCAACATCGCAATGGTGTTTCAGTCCTACGCCCTGTTCCCCCACCTGAATGTCCGCGAAAACATCGCCTACGGGCCGAAGTTGCGCGGCGAAGATGCCGCTGCCATCGACCGGAAGATCGCTTGGGCGGCCGAGATCCTGAACCTCTCCCCGTATCTCGACCGCTTCCCGAAACAGCTCTCTGGTGGGCAGCGGCAACGGGTGGCGATGGGCCGCGCCATCGTGCGCGAGCCGTCGCTGTTCCTGTACGACGAACCTCTGTCGAACCTCGATGCGCAGCTGCGGGTGCAGATGCGGACCGAGATCAAGGCGCTGCACAACAAGGTCGGCACCACCTCGATCTACGTGACGCACGACCAGATCGAGGCGATGACGCTGGCGGACCGGATCGTCGTCATGAACGCGGGACGGATCGAACAGATCGGCACGCCGCTGGACCTGTTCGACAAGCCCGAAACGGTGTTCGTGGCAAAGTTCATCGGGTCGCCGTCGATGAACATGATGCCCGCGACCTGCAAGGACGGGATGCTGGTGCTGGACAGCGGCGCAGGTTCGGTGCCGGTTCCAGCGGCCTACAAGGTTGCCGAGGGCGGCAAGGTTCTGGCGGGCGTCCGCCCCGAGCATCTGGATATCGTTGCGTCCGGCGGTTTCGCCTTTGACGCGAATATCGTAGAGCAAACCGGTACTGACACCTACGTCTACGGAAGCATTGGCGGCGTCGAGTCGACGGTGATGTTCCGTGAACGGACTGCAATCGAGGACGGGTCCAGCCTGAACGTGATGCCACGCCCCGGCCACCTGCACCTGTTCGATGCCGCCACTGGCGGCAGACTACCGGAGATTGACGCTTGAGCCTCAACGAACTCGAAACCCCCGTGCCGGTCGTCGACCTTGCCAAGGTCGACGCCAATCTGAAGCGGATGCAGAATTACTGCGACACGCACGGGATCAAGCTTTGGCCCCATATCAAGACGCACAAGATCGTCGAGATGGCGAAGCGCCAACTGGCGCTGGGGGCCGAGGGGCTGGTGTGCCAGAAGCTGACCGAAGCCGAGGTGATGCTGGACACCGGCTGCAAGGACATCCTGATCTCGTATCCGCTGATCGGGATGGAGAAGGCGCGCCGTCTGGCCGCCATCGCGGGCAAGGCGCGGTTTACCGTCGCCGCCGACAGCGTCAACGCCGTCGACACGCTGCGCGAAGCCGCGGCGATGTCCGGGGCCGAGATCGGAGTTCTGGTGGAATTCGACAGCGGCATGGGCCGCACGGGCGTGGTGACCACGAAAGCGGCTTACGAGCTTGCCGAACTGATCAACGACACGGACGGCCTGCGCTTTGCCGGCCTGATGACCTATCCGTCCAACGAGAACTCGGTCGCCTTCCTGAAGGAACTGAAACCGTTGCTGGACGCCGCGGGCCTTGGCCTTCCCGTGTTCTCGGGCGGCGGAACACCCAAGGCCTTCCACCAGCATGAACTTGGCATCGTCGATCAGCTGCGGGTGGGGACCTACATCTACCACGACCGCAACACGGTCGCGGCCGGGGCCGCCAGCCTTGAAGATTGCGCGCTGCACGTGTTGGCGACGGTCATCAGCACGCCGAAGCCCGGCCACTTCGTTCTGGACTGCGGAACCAAGACGCTGACCAGCGATCCGGTCGCCGCGCCGAACAAGGGCCACGGTCTGCTTGTTGATTATCCCGATGCGGTGATCGAGCGGCTGACGGAAGAGCACGGCATGGTCACCATCGACCCGGACCTTCCCGGTCCGCGCGTGGGCGAGAAGGTTCTGATCCTGCCCAACCACGTCTGCCCGGTCAGCAACCTGCACGATCAGGTCGCGGTGAAGCAGAAGGACGGCAGCTTCGAGTTTTGGGACGTCTCTGCTCGAGGTTGTACAAAATGAACTTTGGGCATGGATGTGTTTCGCAGCCGGTGGCTGGGGGGCGTCCATGCCCGTGATCCATGACCTTCGGGTGTTGGGCGGTGACGTCAACTTCGACATATACACCGCGGGCAACATCGCGACGCAGCTGTCCTATTGGATGCTGCGCACCGTCAGCGGCTGGCATGCCTGGGCGCTGACCGGGCAAAGCAGCTGGGTTGGCGTCGTCGTTGCCGCCGACATGCTGCCCGCCTTGCTGATCGGACCGTGGGCCGGCGTATTGGCAGACCGGATCGAGGTGCGCCGCGTTCTTCTCGCCTGCTATGGCGCCGCCACCGCGCTGTTCTGCGTAATGGCCTTGCTGGCCGGGCAGGACGCGCTGGGGATCTGGGTGCTGACCGGGATGATGGCCGCGAACGGGATCGTCACCGGCTTCGTCCAGCCGGCCGCCCATGCCGCGATCACGGGCGTCTGCGCGCGGCCTCAGCTGGGCACCGCGATCTCTCTACATTCGATCCTGTTCAACGTGGCCCGATTCATCGGCCCCGCCATCGCCGGTGTTCTGATCGCCATGTCGGGCGTCGCATTGGCCTTCTGGGTGACGGCCGCCCTGATGGCGCTGTCGTGGCTGGGCTTTGCTTTGGTGCGGTTCGCGCCGCTCGACAGGATGACCAGCTCTGGCTCGGTACTGGCCGAGACGTGGTCCGCCTTCCGCTTCGTCGCGACCGCGCCCGGCTCTGGCCCGATCTTCGCGCTGTTCGTGGCGGCGGCTTTCCTGCTGCGACCGATTGGTGAATTGCTGCCCGAACTGGCAGACGTCACCCTGTCGGGGGATGCCGAGACTTTGGCGCGGCTCAGCTCTGCCATGGGCCTTGGCGCGATCATCGCGGGTTTCGCCAACATGCTTGGCGGGGTCGGCGGCTTGGTGCGCCTGTCCTACGTCGGCGCGGGTGTGGCGGTCGTGGGCGGGATCGGGCTGGCGATGTCGCAGACGGCGACGGCGGCCATCGCGTTCTCGGTGCTGTACGGCGCGGCCATCGCTGCGGGTGGCGTGTCGGCGCAAACGGTGATGCAGGTGTCGGCTCCGGCCAACATGCGCGGCAGGATCATGAGCCTGTTCGGCATGACCTTCCGCGCGGGTCCCGCGATTGGCGCGATGGCGATGGGCGTGCTTGCGGACCGCCTTGGGCTGGCCCCGGTCTCTGTCGCTGGCTGCATCGGAATGCTTGTGATCGTGGCCCTGCTGGCACGGCACTATGGAACGGCGCGTGATTCAATGAAGGCAGTCTGAGTTTTGGCGGCGGAGCGGGTTGCAAAATTCCGGCACTTGCGCAAATCAGCCGCTGACCCGTGGGAGGACAGATATCCATGAGCGAGAGCCGCGCAAAAACTGCCGCCGCGCCGCGCAAGATCAACCAGGCGGACATCGCCCGGCGCGCCGAGGTGAGCATCAGCACGGTCTCGCGTGCCCTGTCCGGTGCTCCGGGCACCCGGCCCGAGGTGCGCGCCCGCATCCTCGAGATCGCCAGCAGCATGGGATATTCCGTCCCCGAGGCGCTGGTGTCTGAACGGGTCGCGGTGTTCCTGCCGATGCACCCTGTCACGGGCGGTCTGCACCAGGTGTTCCAGGAGAACTTCGATGGGGTGAAGGATGCGGCAGCCGAGCACGGCGTCGACATCTTCCCATACCTGATGCCCGAGGCGGACATCACGCTGGATCGCATCCGGGGCATCATGGGCGACCATCAGACCCGCAACGCGATCTGTTTCTACGCCGACCTGCCGGACGACCTGTCCGAGTATTTCCGCGACGAGGGCACGATGGTCATCGTGAACAATATCGACCCGAAGATGCGGTTCGATGCGATCCTGCCCGACAACTATTCCGGCTCGGCGATGATGACCGAGCACGTGATCGCAGCCGGGCACCGCAAGATCGCGTTCCTCGTCGGGAACCTGCGCCAGAACCCGAAACTGAGGCTTGCCGCTTTCCGCGACGTTGCCGCCGCACATCCCGAGGTCGAGGCCGAGGTGATCAATATCGGCTACGACCGCGAGGAAACCGCCTACGAGCACTTCCGCCGCTTCTTTGCCACCCATGGCAAGCCCGAATGGACGGCGGCGGTGTGTGCCAACGACCTGATGGCGCTGGGTGTGCTGCAGGCGGCGTGGGAGGCGGGGCTGAAAGTGCCGGACGATTTCTCGGTCACCGGTTTCGACAACATCGGCTGGAGCCAGATGGCGACCCCGCGGCTGACAACGCTGGACGTCGACCGGCGGGAAATGGGGCGCGAGGCGGTGCGGATGCTGCGCCGTCGCATCGCCACGCCGGACGCGCCGGTTCATACCGTGCTGCAAGGGTGCACCTTCCTTGCCGGCGCTTCTGTCGCGCCGCCGGCAGACTGAACCGACGCGCCGGGCGGCGTGTCAGACCACGGGGGACGTTCCCGGGTAACTCGTCCGTAGTTTCAGGCTGGCGACGCTGGGGTCTAGATCGGGGTCATGGCCGCGGAAGAACACGCCATCCGCCAACACGTCTCCCACCGTACTGGCATCGACGCGTTTCACCTTGCCGGCCCAAGCATACAGCAGGGTGAATTCGCACAACTGGTTCACCAGCCGCGGCACGCCCTTCGTCGCGTCGTAGATCGCGTCGCAAGCGCAATCCGAGAATTCGTCCCCGGTGCCGCCCGCGATCCGCACGCGGTGCCGGATGTAGTCCGCGGCATAGCGCTTTTCGAGCTTCTTCAGATGATAGCTGGCAGCCACGCGCTGCAGCAGTTGATGCATGCCGGGACGGTTTACCATCTCGCGCAGTTCCGGCTGGCCGACGAGGACAAGCTGCACCAGAACATCCTTGCGCGAGTTCAGGTTGGTCAGCATGCGAAGCTCTTCCAACCCGTCCTCGGACAGGTTCTGCGCTTCGTCGAAGATCAGCACGATCCGGCGGCCCGCTGCGTATTCGCGCAGGATCACCTCTTGCAGCCGCTCGAAAGTCTGGACGTGGCCCGCGTCGGCGCGGAAGCCCTCGCCCAGCGAATAGAGGATCCATTGCAGCAGTTCGCCGCGGTCGCCCTGCGCGTTCGACACAAGCCCGACCGTCACGTCCGAGTCGAGCTTCGGCAGCATCGCCTGGATCAGCGTGGTCTTCCCGGCACCTATTTCCCCGGTCAGCAGCGTGATCGGAGCCAGCGACATGATACCGAATTCGAAGATCGCGAAGGCTTCCCGGTGCTGCGGCGACCAGTACAGGTACTCAGGATCGGGGACGAGCGTGAACGGGTTGTCCTCGAACTTGAAGAAATCTGTATAAAGCTTAATGCGCGCCATGCCATTGCCCATTGGACCAATGGCGCGACGCTTACCACTTTGTTTCCAAAGTGCGAACGGACCCCGGGTCAATCGGCGGATTACAGCTTGCATCAGCGGAAAGCTGCCGATTCCCGCGCCAAGTGTTGCGATTTGGCACCCCAGATTCGCAGGGCGCTAGGTGCGTCAGGTTAAGAAATGGTTGCGGAAAACTTATGAAAACTTTCGGTAAAAGTGCATACACCGCGCCGACATTGTGGTATCTCCGTGGCGAAATCGAGGCGTGTCCAGTGGTTAATTTGGGGTTCACATTTCGCTTCGGTTGAATGCTGTGTCTGTGACTTCTGTTTAGATTGATGGGTGCGAGTTTTGACTGTTCAAGATCACAAGGCGTTTCACGCGGTAGCCTCGCGTGATGACAGAAATACTGTCCGAGACGGACTTTTTGCTTGGGAACGGTTCAAAGGCCGATTGTATCGCCGGGCCGGCAAGCGCGTCCTCGATATTGCGCTTGTGCTGGCGCTGGCTCCGTTCGCCATCGTTCTGATCGCGGGCCTTGCCGTCCTCGCAGTGACGGACGGGCGCAACCCGTTTTACAGCCAGACCCGCGTCGGGCGGCTTGGTCGCGAGTTCCGCATGTGGAAGATCCGGACGATGGTGCCCGATGCCGACGCGACGCTGGACGCCTATCTGGAGGCGCATCCGGATGCCCGTGTCGAGTGGGACACCAAGCAGAAGCTGGACCACGACCCCCGCATCACACGGTTCGGGCATTTCATGCGCCGCTCGTCGATGGACGAGCTGCCTCAACTGTGGAACGTGCTGCGGGGCGAGATGTCGATTGTCGGACCGCGCCCGATGATGCCCAGCCAGAAAAGCCTGTATCCCGGCAGGGCCTATGCCCGGCTTCGTCCCGGCATCACCGGCAACTGGCAGGTGTCGGACCGCAACGCCAGCAGCTTCGCCGCCCGTGCGGACTTTGACGCCAGCTACCTTGGGTCGCTGTCTTTGCGGCAGGACATCGCGATCCTGCTGAAGACAACGGTCGTCATGGTGAAGCGCACCGGACGCTGACCAAGGCGCGGCGCCAAAAGGCGCCGCCTGTCAGGTCCGACTTTGACTGTCTTGGAAAGTCGTGGTGCCGCTGAAGGGACTCGAACCCCCGACCCCATCATTACGAATGACGTGCTCTACCAGCTGAGCTACAGCGGCCACTGGCGGGCCGTTTAGCACCGCCCGCCGCGCAAGTGTAGCCCCAAAATCAAGGTTTTTTGTCGGCGTCGTCCTCGACGATTTCGGCGTCCGCGACTTCGGTCGGTGCAGGCTCTGCCGTGTCCGCGGCGGGGGCCTCGGGTGCGGGCTCGGGGGCCGGATCCGCAGGCGGCGCGACGGGGTCCGCGACCTGTGCGTCGGGTACCGTCGCGGGTACATCGGCGGGCTGCGAGGGCTTGCCGACGATCAGCGGCAGCATCCCGGTCGAGCCGGGCATCGCCACCTCGCCTTCCGCCGGGACACGCCATGCCAGCGTGTCGAAGGCCGAGCAGTTGCTGCACACCGGGGCCCAGTGGGCGTGGATCGACTGGCAGTTGTCACAGACCCACTGAGGCCCGCGAGACGCCGTCAAGGCCCGGGCGAGATAGGCACGCACGACCGACTCGTCGGCGCCCTCGCCGCGTTCCACAGCGGCCATGATCGCCAGCGACCGGGCGGTCGGCTCGGACTGGGCAAGATCGCCAAGCGCGCGGCGCGCGGCAGGGAAATCCTCGGCGGCAAGGTTCAGTTCCGCCAGAAGCATCCGGGTCTCGGGATGGTCGGGCTTCAACCGGGTCAGCGTCTGGAACCGCTTGATGCGTTCCTGCGGGGTCTCGTCCGGCGCGATCTCGGCGAAAGCGGCTGCGAGGTCGGGGTGCGGCTGCACCTCCCATGCCTTCTTCAGCACCCGCGCGGCGTAGCGCGGCTTGTTCTGGTCGATGTAGCGCTGCGCCGCCAGCACGGCGGCGGGGATCAGGTCGGGCGACAGGCGGTTCGCCTCGATCGCGGCTTCGCGCGACTCGACGCTTTTATCCTCGTCCAGCACGTCCTTTGCCTCGGACAGCGCCAGCACCGCGTCGCGGCGACGGAACACGTCGCGCGGCAGGCTGCCGTGCTTCAGCTTGGCGCCAAGCGTATGGCGCGCGCCGGCCCAATCGCCTTTCTCGGCCTGCAGGCGCAGCAGGATGTCCTGCACCTCTTCGTGCTTGGGCTTCAGGGCAAAGGCTTTCTCGGCCAGCTTCAGCGCGGTGTCGGTTTCACCTTCCGCCAGCTTTTGCTTCATGATCCCGCGCACACCTACGAACCGGGTGCGGTCGTCGGACAGCAGCCGCTTGTAGGTTTCTTCGGCCTTGCGACGGTCGCCCGCCATCTCGGCCGCTTGCGCGGTCAGCAGGTTGGTCAGTTCGGGGCGGTGCAGGTATTTCTCGGCCTTCTGCGCCTTGGCCATCGCAACGCGGCCCTCGCCCGAGGCCAGCGCCATCATGCCGTCGGCCAGTGCCTGAAACCCTTTCCGCTCGCGGTTGCGGGCGAAATAGCGCGAGATCGCGGTCTCGTCGCCGTTCAGGAACCGCAGGCAGGCGACCAGCAGGCCCACCAGCTTGATGAAGAGCCAGACCACCACGACCAGCAGGATCATCGCGATCACGGCCTGAAGCGGGCCAAGGTTGAATTCGGTGTTGGCGACGGAAACCCGGATGCCGCCGTCGGTTTCCATCAGGTATCCGGCACCCAGCGTCGCGGCGGCGATCAGCGCGACGAACAGGACGACCTTCACAAGAGACCAAAGCATTCCGTCGTCCTCAATTCGTTGTCAGTTGTTCTGAAAGCTGTTCGGCGGCCGCCAGCACGTCACGGCGCAAGGTAGCCTGCGCCACCCAATCGGCCATGGCATCCTGTCCGACCTGCGGCAGAGCCTGCAATTCGGTCAGTGCGGTATCCAGATCGGCGGCGGCGACAGCGGCCTCGGCCCGCGACAGCACGGCGTCGGGGTCATTTCCCTCGCGGGGCTCAAGCGAGCGTGCGCCGACCTGCGTGCGCAGGAAGGCCTCGAAGGTGCTCAGCTCGCCTTCTTCGGCAGCGGCCCGCGACGACACCGTCAGCGCGGCACGGGCGGCTTCCGGGAAGCTGTCCTGCAACGCGTCCAGAGACGGAATGCCCTCGGCAGCGTTTGCCGACAGCGGCTCGGGAACCTCTGCGCCCGACAGTTCGGCGACCTGATCCAGCGGTTCGGCATAGGCATTGCCGGTCTCAAGCGCGGTCGTGACGACCGAGAACGCGGCGCGGGCCTCTGCCATCTGCGCGGCGGCCATGGCGGCGGCTTCGGCCTCGGACGCGGCAGAGCGGGTGGCGTCCAGTTCGGCCAGTCGTTCGTCAAGCGCGCCCTGCATCTCGGTAAAGCGGCCGTCGATGGTCGCCAGAAGATCGGCCAGCTTTTCGTCGTAGGCGTCTGAAATCGCGGCGGGCAGTTCAGCCTCGGGGATCTGCTGCACGGCAACGTCGGACAGTCGCTGGTTGGTGTCGTCCAGCGTCCCGGACAGCGCGGTCAGATCGGCGCGGACGCTTTCGATCTCTCCGGTCACGGCGGACAGGTCAGGTTCCGCTTCGGACAGTGCGGCGACCTCGTCCTGTGCGGCGGTCAGGGCCGAGCGTGTATCGGCGAGTTCCGTCTCAAGCTGGTCGATGCGCGCAATCGTTTCATCGTCTGCACCGCCGAACGACAGCAGGCCAATCGCTTGCGCGAACACGACGACCGCAGCGCCGATCAGCGCCGCAAGCACGCCGCCGATGAGCATCCCACCGACGCCGGACGCCTGTGCCGGAGCCGGCGCGGGCTGGGTGGGGGACTCGCTAGGCGTCGCCGCTATCGGCGGCATCTCGGAGGCGGGCGGTGTGTCCGCCGCATCCTCGATCTTGGCCGCTTCGGGTTCCGACTTGGGCGCCGCTTCGGGCTTCGCCTTGGTCGCGGCGTCAGGCGTCACCTTGGGCGCGGCGTCGGCTTTCGTCTCGGGCTTCGCTGCGGCGGCGGCCGCTGGCTTGGTCGTAGCCGCAGGCTTCGCAGCTTCTACCCGCGACTCGCTCTCGGGGCCGATCTTGGCGGCAGGCGCATCCTTGGGGCTGGGCTTCGGATCCGGCGCCTTCTTCGGCGCGGTCTCCGGCTCGATTGCGGCGTCCGGCTTGGAATCGGCGCTCGTGTCGCCTTTCTTTGGTGTCTTAGCCACCTGGTGCAGCCCCCTTCGTTGTGCGACCGGATTGCCGGGCGCCTATCGCAAAGTCAAACTAGTGCGCCGCCCTATAGGTCTCAACCCGACCATTCTGCGCAGATTTTCCCGATCTCGTCCAAGATTGCCTCTGCCTTGGGCCGCGCCGCGACGACAAGCCGCGCGGGGATGGGACCGTTCCACGCGCTTGCCGCGACCTTGCTGATCGCAATGACCGCCAAAGCGGCACGCGAGTCACAAGCGGCTTCCGACAATAGTGCCGCGCTGCGCGCCGAGAACAGGGGCAGGATCACCGGGGCGGTCTTGTTCAGCAAAACGCGCGCCTCGGGCGTCAGCGATGCGGGCTGCTGGTCGTAGACGACAATCTCGCGCACATCGAGTCCGGCCCGCACCAGACTGCCGGCGACATCGCCCCGGCTGTGGCGTCCGCGCAGGTGGACAAGCGGTTCGGCCACCGGGATGGACTGAAGCAAGCGCACCAAGGCATCCGCATCGCCATCGGCGGAGACGGCGTGCATTCCGGCGGCTTTGGCCGCCTCTGCTGTCCGGTCGCCGACGCAATAGGCGGTCCGGCCCGTCAACAAATTCGGATCAATGACGCCAAGTGCGTTGGCAGAGGTCAGGATAACGTCCTCGCCGTCCCGCAATTCAGGCGTATCGGCTGGCACGATCCGCAGAATGGGCGAGATCACGACCGGCAAATCGGGAAGCGTTTCGCCGACCATCGCGGCGAACCGTTCGGACTGGGGAAGCGGTCGGGTCAGAAGCAGCGTGGTCACGGTCAGGCCGCCGGGATTGTAGGACGCATGGGCAGGTGTTACCTGCCGTCCGGTATTCACGCAACATGGCTGGCGGATGACCAAGACGCTGACAGTGCTGGGACTGGAAAGCAGCTGCGACGACACCGGCGCGGCGGTGATCCGCCACGTCGACGGCGCAGCGGCCGAGATCCTGTCGAACGTGGTGGCCGGGCAGGGCGACCTGCACGCGGCGTTCGGCGGCGTGGTCCCCGAAATTGCGGCGCGGGCCCATACCGAGAAGCTGGACCTGTGCGTCGAGCAGGCGCTGGACACGGCGGGGCTGACGCTGGACGGTGTGGACGTCATCGCCGTCACCGCAGGGCCGGGCCTGATCGGCGGCGTTCTGGCTGGCGTGATGTGCGCCAAAGGGCTGTCCGCCGGAACCGGTCTGCCGCTGGTGGGCGTGAACCACCTTGCCGGTCATGCCCTGACGCCCCGGCTGACGGACGGGCTGACCTTTCCCTACCTGATGCTTCTGGTCTCGGGCGGGCATTGCCAGTTCCTGCTGGTGCGCGGGCCCGAAGATTACAGCCGTCTGGGCGGGACCATCGACGATGCGCCGGGCGAGGCGTTCGATAAGACCGCAAAGCTTCTTGGTCTGCCGCAGCCCGGTGGTCCCTCTGTCGAGGCAGAAGCGAAATCCGGGGATCCCCGCCGCTTTGCCTTTCCGCGTCCGCTGTTGGACCGTCCCGGCTGCGATATGAGCTTTTCCGGCCTGAAGACGGCGCTGTTGCGGACCCGCGACGCTTTGGTCGCCGAGAAGGGCGGGTTGACGGTGCAGGACCGCGCCGACCTCTGCGCCGGGTTTCAGGCCGCGGTCACGGACGTGCTGGCCGAAAAGACCCGCCGCGCGCTGACATTGTACCTCGACGATGCGCCCGAGGTGCCGATGCTGGCGGTTGCCGGCGGCGTCGCGGCCAACAGCGCTATCCGGGCGGCGCTGGAACAGGTGGCGGAAGACGCGGGCGCAGGCTTCACCGCGCCGCCGCTGGCTTTGTGTACGGACAACGCCGCGATGATTGCATGGGCCGGGCTGGAACTGTTCCGGGCGGGCAAGGTTGACGACATGACACTGTCCGCACGCCCGCGCTGGCCGCTCGATCAGTCGAGCGCCCCCATGCTGGGCAGCGGCAAACGGGGAGCCAAGGCATGAGCCTCGCCGTACTCGGAGCAGGCGCGTTCGGGACCGCCTTGGCGGTGGCGCTGGCGCGCGAAGGCGACCCGGTGCGCCTGTGGGCACGCGACCCTGAACAGGTGCGCACGATGTCCGAGACGCGCGAGAACGCCGAGCGCCTGCCCGGCGTCGCCTTGCCGGACACGGTTGAACCCGTCGCCGATCTGGCCCGCGCCGCCGAGGCGGAGATCCTGCTGCTGTCGGTGCCGATGCAGTCGCTTTCCCAGTTCCTCAAGGCCGCGCCGGACCTCTGGCCGGGCAAACAACTGGTGGCCTGCTGTAAGGGTGTCGATTTGTCCTCGGGTCTTGGCCCGTCCGGTGTGATTGCCGCCGCGGCGCCCGGTGCGGTGCCGGCGCTGCTGTCCGGCCCAAGCTTCGCCATCGACATCGCGCATGGCCTGCCCACCGCCCTGACGCTTGCCTCGACCGATGAGGCGGCGGCGAAAGCGATGCAGGAAAGGCTGTCGACCCCGGTTCTGCGTCTGTACCGCAGCACCGACATGGCGGGCGTGGAATTGGGTGGCGCGCTGAAGAACGTGATCGCCATCGCCTGCGGTATGGCGATCGGTGCGGGCCTTGGCGAAAGCGCCCGCGCGGCTTTGATGACCCGGGGCTATGCCGAGATCCTTCGGCTGGCGATGGCGCGCGGCGCGCAGCGCGACACACTGGCTGGGCTTTCGGGGCTGGGCGATCTGGTGCTGACCTGCACCTCCGAGAAGTCCCGCAACTACGCCTATGGCCTTCGCCTCGGCAGGGCGGGCAAGGCCAAGACGCTTGCCACGACCGAGGGCATCGCGACGGCCCGCGCCGTGTCGGCGCTTGCGGCGCGCGAGGGGCTGGAAATGCCGATCACGACCGCCATCGCGGCGGTGCTGGATGGATCGTGGACGGTTGAACAGGCTGCCGACGCGCTGTTGGCCCGCCCTCTTCGGCCGGAATAGGCGGCTTGCCGGGCGGGCAGGATCTTCCTAGGTATTCCCCGTATCGCTGACTGCGGGAGACGCGCCATGGCCTATTGGCTTTTCAAATCCGAACCCTCGACATGGTCGTGGGACGACCAGGTGGCCAAGGGCGACGCGGGCGAGGAATGGGACGGCGTCCGCAACTATCAGGCCCGCAATTTCATGCGCGAGATGAAGCTGGGCGACCGTGGCTTTTTCTATCATTCGCAGAAGGAAAAAGCCGTCGTCGGCATCGTCGAGGTCTGCGCCGAAAGCCATCCCGACAGCACCACCGACGACGACCGCTGGGACTGCGTGGACATCAAGGCGGTGAAGCCGGTGAAGACGCCGGTCACGCTGGCCGACATCAAGGACGATCCGCGCCTTGGCGATATGGTGTTGGTTAACAACTCGCGCCTGTCGGTCCAGCCGGTCACGGAAGCAGAGTGGAAAGCCGTCTGTGGCCTGGCCGGCATCGACCCCTGAAGCTTGCAGTAGCCCGACAGCGCGCCCTGCGGCATACTTGCCGGAAACGGGAACCAGGGAGAGTTGAATGGGTATCATCAGTGTCATCCTCGCCGCCGCCGCCGCGTGGATTTTCGGGGCCGTCTGGTACGGCGTGATCGGGACGCGGTGGATGGAGGCGCAGGGTCTGACGGAAGAGACGATCGACCGCTCAAACCCCGTGCCCTATATCGGCAGTTTCCTGTGCTGCATCGTGGTCGCGGGCATGACCCGGCACGTGCTGGCGATGTCGGGGATCGACACGGTCGGCAAGGCGGCGATCACCGGGCTTGGACTTGGTCTGTTCATCGCCGCGCCATGGATCGCGACCAATGTCCTGTTCAGCAACAAGTCGAAGTCGCTGATCTGGATGGACGGTGTCTATCCGGCGGCGGGCATGACCCTGATGGGGATCGTGCTGGGCATATTCTACTGATGGACCGGCAATAGGCGTTCAGCGTCCGGAGATTTTGTGATGTGGAGGGCCCCGGCAAAGGTCGAGACCCTCCAGCTTCCCACGCGATCCTCACACCCCCGATGGGGCACCCCGCGTGTATCGGATAAGGTCCCGATCCTTCTGATCGGTGTCGCAATGACCATGCGCCCACGACCTGCACGAAGCAAGCGGAAGCTATTTCGAATTCTACAGAGATCACCGCCAGAACGCTGGCGAAGCGGCGGCCGGCGGCGTGCGCGCCGGCCGCGAAACAGGCGTCAGGCGTAGACGGCTTCCTTGCCGAAATGCTTGACGAGAAGGTAGTAGACGACGGCGCGGTACTTGTTGCGTTCCGACTTGCCGTAGGTCTCGATGACCTTGTCGATCCCGGACATCAGTTCCGGACCATCCGACAGGCCGAGCTTCTTGATCAGGAAATTGTTCTTCACGGTCTCAAGTTCGCCTTCCTGGCTGGAAGCGACGGTCGACGCGTCGGCATCGTAAATCGAGGGACCGCAGCCGATGGTGACCTTTGTAAGAAGGTCCATGTCCGGCGTCATGCCGCACTTTTCCTTCAGATCTTCGGCGTATTTTTCAATCAGTTCGTCACGTTTTCCCATAGGTCCCTCTCTCGCGGGTTCTTGGTTCGGCCGAATTGTTTCCAGCCCGTTAATGCAAGTTAACGTTAGACGCGAATGTTGCGTGCGGAAAGGATAAACGTGCGGCGGATCAGGCGTCGACGTAGGCGGTCAGTTCTTCCAGCGTCATCGACCCGGCCCCTTTGCCGCCGCCAAGAAGCTCTGCCGACAAGGTGGTCAGGCGATCGTTCACGGGCGTGGGAATACCGTTGAGCCGCCCGATCAGGGAAATCTCGCCGTTCAGGTAATCGGTTTCGACGCTGCCAGAGCCGCGGGTCAGGCTTTGCGTTGTCGAGCCGCCGACGTAGGTCTCGCCCTCCAGCTTGACCGACCGCATGAACTCGTCGCGGCGCGGGTCGTCTGCTCCGACGTCCAGAAACGGGATGCCGGCGCCTTTCAGAGCGGCCTCGCCCTCGGCGCGGGCGCGTTTCGAGATCGAGCTGCCGTCCACATCGACACCCACGGCAGCCTGAACGATGTTGCCAAGGTTCATGATCAGCTTGCCGTATTTCGACGCCATCACGTCTTCCATCGGGAAGGCGGCGACGTTGGCGGCTTCCAGCGCTTCGGCAAAGGCACGGTCGGCGTCATCCATGCCGCCGGGGAAGCGCCCGATATCGAACATGCCGAACTTCGGCTCGACGAAGATCGCGACGCGGCCGGGGTCAAGGTAAGTGGCGGGCATCATCACTGTTACCCCATGGACGTTCGGGAACAGCCGCAGGGCCTGCCGTTCGTTCGCGACGCCGTTCTGGCAACAGAAGATCGCCTGCTCGCGGACGCCCGCGTTGCGCAGGGCATGCAAGGCTGCGCCGGTGTCCTGCCCCTTCATCGTCAGCATGATGATGTCGTCCGGGCGGAAGTCGATCTCTGCCGGGCTGGCCACGCAGTCGAACTGCGCCTGCTCGGTGCCGCGGCTGCTGCGAAGGCTCAGGCCGTCCTTGCGGATCGCGTCCAGCATGCCGCCCCGCGCGATGCCGACGACCTCGCGCCCGGCGAGGGCCAAGGCCGCGGCGACGACCCCGCCGATCGCTCCTACTCCGTAGACGATAATGCGCATCCGAGCCTCCCTGTTCGCGGTTGCCCGGACCTTCGGGGATAGGTCCCGGACATGCAAGAGGCGCACCGGATGCGGCGCGCCTCTGCCTTACAACAACGCGGGATCGCGTCAGTTGCTCATGGTCGACATTTCTTCGTCGGTCGCTTCGTCGGCACTGTTCTCGACGACTTCTTCCGACTCCTCGACCGGCATTTCCTTGGTCTCGGCGGTTTCTTCTTCGGCCGCCGGCATGTCGGTCGCAGCCGGGTCGGCTTCCGAGGTCTCGTCAACCGGCGCCGCTTCGTCGGTCACCGGCGCCGGGGCGCTGTCCGCCATCAGGTCGGCGATCAGCATGTCGTCGGGCAGGCCCTCGACATTGGCCTCATCGAACTCGGGCTGCGACTTCAGGGTTTCCTTGTCGGTCGCGAGGGTGAAGAAGGTGCCGTCTTCGCTCAGCTGGAAGTCCTCCAGCGGCAGGGCGACGGTGTATTCACCCAGACCCAGGAAGCCACCGATACCAAGCACGGCCGCAGCGCCGTCAGCAGGGTTCACGACATAGTCGATCTCGGCGATCTTGGTGCCTTCGGGATCGTAGGCCACCATGCCGACGACATCACCGACGGTCATTTCCTCGATGCTGGCGAAGACCGGGGCTTGCTCGGCCGCCGTGCCGTCCATCATGTCGGTTCCGTTCGCCATGTCGCCACCGTCGGTCATCGCCGGCGGTTCCGTGGCCATGTCGGTTTCGGTGCTGGTGTCTTGAGCAAAGGCACCGCCGGCAACCAGAGCTGCCAGGGCCGCGCCCATCGTCAGGTTCTTCAGTTTCATCTGTGCCTCCATTGGTCACTGTATGACGACCCAAGGCACAAGGCGGTGTTTCCGTTCCCCCAAACGAGAAACGCCCCGCGGAATGGCGAACCATTGCCAGCGGGGCGTTTTCGAAGGGGCCGGTTCCCGCCGACCGTGAAGTCGGCGGAAATCGGCATATTCGCCAATCAGTAGCGGTAGTGTTCCGGCTTGAACGGACCGTCGGCGTTCACACCGATATACGCAGCCTGCTCGGTCGTCAGCTTGGTCAGCTTGGCGCCGACCTTCTCGAGGTGCAGGGCCGCAACCTTCTCGTCGAGGTGCTTCGGCAGAACGTAGACTTCGTTCTTGTACTCGTCGCCACGGGTCCAAAGCTCGATCTGGGCGAGGGTCTGGTTGGTGAACGAGGCCGACATCACGAAGGACGGGTGGCCGGTGGCGTTGCCGAGGTTCAGCAGACGGCCCTCGGACAGCAGGATGATCTTGTTGCCCGAGGGCATCTCGATCATGTCCACCTGATCCTTGATGTTGGTCCACTTGTGGTTCTTCAGCTGAGCCACCTGGATCTCGTTGTCGAAGTGGCCGATGTTGCCGACGATGGCCATGTTCTTCATCGCGCGCATGTGCTCGATGCGGATCACGTCCTTGTTGCCGGTCGTGGTGATGAAGATGTCGGCGCTGTCGATCACGTCTTCCAGCGTCACGACTTCGTAACCGTCCATCGCGGCCTGCAGCGCGCAGATCGGGTCGCTTTCGGTGACCTTCACGCGGGCGCCGGCGCCGGACAGCGAGGCGGCAGAGCCTTTGCCCACGTCACCGTAACCGCAGACGACGGCGACCTTGCCGGCCATCATGGTGTCGGTGGCGCGGCGGATGCCGTCGACCAGCGACTCTTTACAGCCGTACTTGTTGTCGAACTTCGACTTGGTGACGCTGTCGTTGACGTTGATCGCCGGGAACGGCAGCTGGCCCTGCTTCATCAGCTCGTACAGGCGGTGAACGCCGGTGGTGGTCTCTTCCGAGACACCCTTGATCAGGCTGCGCTGCTTGGTGAACCAGCCCGGGTTCGCGGCCATGCGCTTCTTGATCTGGGCGAACAGGGCTTCTTCCTCTTCGCTGGTCGGGACGGCGATCAGGTCCTCTTCACCCGCTTCGACGCGCGCGCCGATCAGGATGTACAGGGTGGCGTCGCCGCCATCGTCGAGGATCATGTTGGCGCCATCTTTAAAGTCGAAGATCTTGTCACAATAGTCCCAGTATTCGACCAGTGTTTCGCCCTTGACGGCGAACACCGGCACGCCGGCGGCGGCGATTGCTGCGGCTGCATGGTCCTGAGTCGAGAAGATGTTGCACGAGGCCCAGCGGACGTCCGCGCCAAGGGCGACGAGCGTCTCGATCAGCACCGCGGTCTGGATCGTCATGTGGAGCGAGCCCGCAATCCGCGCGCCTTTCAAGGGTTTGCTCTCGCCATACTCTTCGCGCAGGGCCATCAGGCCCGGCATTTCGGTTTCGGCGATATCGAGTTCCTTGCGGCCAAACTCGGCGAGGGAAATGTCCTTGACGATGTAATCTGTTGCCATCTCGGGCGGCTCCTGGTGGTTCCGGTCACGACGCCTCTAGCATCGTACCGTAACCCGGGCAACCAGACCTAAAGGACAGTAGGTAGCCGTTTTACATGCGGGTGCCGGCCGGAACGGCATCGGGCAGGCCCTGGTGCCAGTTTTCTCCGCTTCCCACGATGCAGCTGGTGCCGTCGGCGAAGGTCATCAGGGCGGTCCACGTGCCGGTGTCCGGAGCCGACCAGATCTCCAGCAACTGCTCTCGCGACATGACGCCGCCGCCGGTGGGCTGTTCGCCGAAATCGGCGCCCAGACGTTCCACGATGGCATCGCGTTCGGCGCAGACGATATCATCCTGCTGGGCCAGTGCTGCGGGTGCAAAAAGAGCGGTCAGGCCAAGGGTGGACACGGCTAGGGTCACGGGCGTCTTCATGGCATGTGTCTCCGGGTGCGGTTGCAGGTTGAACGCCCGTCGCGCCGGTTTCGTTCCCCGGATGTGACCGCCAAGCCGAATGCGGCTTCCAATGGCGGGCGCGGCTGTGGCAGGACAAAGCCGCGAACCGAGCAGCACGAAGGACGACGGATGCCCCCCCAGACCCGCGCTTGGCAAAGGATGCTTTCCGGCCGTCGGCTAGACCTGCTGGACCCGACGCCGATGGATATCGAGATCGAGGATATCGCCCACGGTCTTGCCTTCGTGGCGCGTTGGAACGGCCAGACGCGGGGGGATCACGCCTATTCTGTCGCCGAGCATTCCTTGCTGGTGGAAGAGATCTTCAGCCGTCAGCACCCCGACGCCCCGGTGAAGTGGCGGCTGGCCGCGCTGTTGCACGATGCGCCGGAATACGTGATCGGCGATATGATCTCGCCCGTGAAGGCGGCTGTCGGACCAAACTACGGTGCGCTGGACGACCGTTTGACGGCGGCGATCCACATCCGGTTCGGCCTGCCGGCGCAGATACCTGCAAAGGTGAAGAAGCAGATCAAGCAGGCCGACAAGGTTTCGGCCTGGCTGGAGGCGGTGCAGCTTGCCGGTTTCAGCGAAGCGGAAGCGACGCGCTTTTTCGGGAAGGCGGCAGCCGAGCAGGCAGAGGGCCTGACCCTGCACCTGCGCGAACCCAAGATCGTGCGGAAGGCGTTCACGGATCGCCACGCGGAACTGATGGGGGCTATGGGATGACCCTGCACGTGCGCCGCGCCGGAGCGCTGGATGCCACGGGGATGGCGGAGATCCTGAACGAGATCATCGCGATCGGCGGCACCACGGCGATCACCGAGCCCGTCACCGTCAGCGACCTGACAGAGTGGATGCGCGGCGACCCGCGCTCGATCTGGCATGTGGCTGAAGACGACGACGGCACGATACTGGGCTTTCAGTGGGTCGATCCCCATCCGAAGCTGGGGGAGAAGGTCGCGCAGATCGCCACCTTCGCGAAGGTCGGGCGCACCGGGCTGGGCGTAGGGTCCGCCTTGTTCCGCGCCACCGCGACTGCCTGTCGCGCGGCTGGCTATGCTTGGATCAACGCGGAAATCCGTGCCGACAACGCCAGCGGGCTGACCTATTACCAAAGTCGCGGGTTCGAGGACTACGGCCGGATCGAGGGCTATCGCATGGGCAATGGCCAACGCGTCGATAAGGTTCTGAAGCGCTACGATCTCTAGCGCCGCGCCTGTGCCGGCATCCAGCCACGAACAGGCAACCAGCGGACAACGACAGCGAGCGTCGGCTTATGTCTGGCCCGACGGGACTGTCGGCGCAGCTTCCGCACCCCGTCGAAAATGTGATCGGCCAGCCCGTTGCGGGGCGCGGAATGTGAACATATCATGAACACATGCCTTTGACCCTGCAACAGAAACTGGCGATTCTTTCCGACGCGGCGCGGTACGATGCCTCTTGCGCGTCGTCTGGCACGACCCGGCGCGACAGTCGCAAGGGTGGTCTGGGCTCAACCGAGGGCTCGGGGATCTGCCACGCCTATGCGCCGGACGGGCGCTGTATCAGTCTGCTGAAGATCCTGATGACGAACTTCTGCATCTACGACTGCGCCTATTGCGTGAACCGCGTGTCGTCCAACACCCCGCGCGCCCGCTTCACGCCTGAAGAAGTGGTTCACCTGACGATCGAATTCTACCGCCGCAACTACATCGAGGGGCTGTTCCTGTCCTCGGGCATCATCCGCTCGCCCGACAAGACGATGGAAGACATGGTCCGGATCGCGCGGCTGCTGCGCGAGCGCGAGGGGTTCCGGGGTTACATCCATCTCAAGACCATCCCCGACGCCGCGCCGGAACTGATCGAACAGGCCGGGCTGTTCGCGGACCGCCTGTCGGTCAACATCGAACTGCCGACGGTGCGCTCGCTGGAAGCCTACGCGCCCGAGAAGGATGCGGGCACGATCCGGGCGGCGATGGCCGAGGTGAAGGCCAAGCGCACAGCGTCCAAGGACCGGACCCACACCGGCAAGCGCCCACCCCGTTTCGCGCCCGCCGGCCAGTCGACCCAGATGATCGTCGGCGCGGACGAGTCGACCGACCGGACCATTCTTGGACAGTCGACGCAGTTGTACGGCGATCACGGGCTGAAACGAGTGTATTACTCGGCCTTTTCCCCGATCCCCGAAAGCTCTGCCAAGCTGCCGCTGATCAAGCCGCCGCTGGTGCGGGAACATCGCCTGTATCAGGCCGACTGGCTGCTGCGCTTCTATGGCTTCGGCGTCGACGAGATCACCGGGTCACGGCCCGATGGGAACCTCGATCTCGAGGTCGACCCGAAACTCGCGTGGGCGCTGGCGCACCGCGACCGCTTTCCGGTCGACGTGCAAAGGGCCGAGCGAGAGTTGCTGTTGCGCGTGCCGGGCTTCGGTACCAAGACGGTAAAGCGGGTGCTGGCGACGCGGCGGCATCGCACCCTGCGCTACGAGGACCTGCAACGCATGGGCGCGAACCTGAAACACGCGCGGCCCTTCATCGTGCTGCGCGACTGGCGCCCCGGCGCCCTGACCGACAGCGCCGATCTGCGCGCCCGGTTCGCGCCGCCGCCCGAGCAGTTGTCGCTGTTCTGAGCCATGCGCACGATACAGCTTCCCCGGATCGGCACATGGACCGCGTGGCGCGACGCCGCGCGCGGCCTGCTGGCCGATGGCGTTCCGGCGGAAGCCGTCCTGTGGCGCTTTGGCGAGGACGCGCCCGACGACCTGTTCGGCGGTGCTGTTACGCCTGCGCCGTCCTCGGCGGATGTCACCGTTCCCAAAGGCTTCGTCGACCTCGCATCGCGCGTTGTCTGGCATTCCGACCCGGAACGGTTCGCGCGGCTCTATGCCTTCCTGCTGCGCGTGAAACGCCATCCGCGCCTGTTGTCGGATCGCGGCGATGCCGACCTTGCGCGGTTGCGGGCGATGGAGAAGAACGTCAACCGCTGCGCCCACAAGATGAAGGCCTTCGTCCGGTTTCGTGACATCGGCGCGGGCAGCGGCGGTCGCCGCGCCTTCGCCGCGTGGTTCGAACCGTCGCACCACACGGTCGAGCCCACCGCGCCCTTCTTCGCCCGCCGGTTTGGCGACATGGACTGGATCATCGCGACGCCCGACGTGACCGCGCGGTTCGAGGCGGGAAAGGTCAGTTTTGCCGAGGGCCAGCCGCGGCCCGATCTCCCCGAGGACGGGGCCGAGGCGCTGTGGGGCACTTACTTCCGCAACATCTTCAACCCGGCGCGGGTGAAGGTGCAGGCGATGACGTCCGAGATGCCGCGCAAATATTGGAAGAACCTGCCGGAAGCACGCCACATCCCCGAACTGATTGCCGGGGCAGAGGCGCGTGCCGCCGAGATGCGCGCGGCGATGCCCGCGCTGCCTCCGGTCCGGGCAGAGCGCATCCTTGGCCGGGCCCGCGCCGCGCGGCCTGTCACGTGGGACGAGTTGCGGACGCGCGCCGCCGAGGCGAGCCGCGATTTGCCCGAGGGGCTGGGTCGGATCGTGCTGGGCGAGGGCCCCGCCGACGCGCGGTTGATGGTGGTGGGCGAGCAGCCGGGCGATCACGAGGATCAGCAGGGCCGCCCCTTCGTCGGTCCCGCCGGGCAGTTGTTCGACAAGGTGGCAGGGCAGGCCGGTCTGGACCGGCAGGCAGCCTATGTCACGAATGCGGTCAAGCAGTTCAAGTTCCGCCGCAGCGGCAAGCGGCGGCTGCACGAGCCACCGAACCGGACAGAGATCGAGCACGCGAAATGGTGGCTGGAGGCAGAGCTGAAGCTGGTGAGACCCGAGCTGATCCTGTCCATGGGCGCAACCGCGCTGCAAAGCCTGACCGGCCGTCGAGACGGTCTTCTGAAGCGGCGCGGAGCCGTGGAGGAAACGCCCCACGGCCCCGTGTTCGTAACCGTTCACCCGTCGTACCTGCTGCGGCTCCCCGACCCGGTGCGCCGGACCGAGGAAACCGAACGGTTCCGCGAGGACCTTGTCGCGGCACGCGGACGGATCGTCTGATAGATCCTGCCGCGCGTCAGGCCAGCGCGGCCTTGACCGCGTCCGACAGGGTTGTCGTCGGGCGGCCGATCAGCCGCGACAGTGTCTTGTCGTCGGAGTAAAGCGCGCCTTTGGCGGCCTCGACGTCGAATGACGCGATCGCCCCGGCCATCCCGGCATCGAGCCCGATGCTTTCCAGAACCTTCGCGTATTCTTCGGCCGGCATGTCGACGTAAGGGATGTCCTTTCCGGTCTGCGCCGAAATCTCTGCCGCAAGATCGGCCAGAGTATAGGCTGCATCGCCCGCCAGTTCGTAGGTCTTGCCCTCGTGTCCCTCACCCGTCACGGCCTCGACCGCTGCGGCGGCAAAGTCCGCGCGGGTGGCAGAGGCGATGCGGCCCTCACCGGCGCTGCCGACAAAGGCGCCGTTGGCGACGGCGGGAGGGACCGACCCCGTGTAGTTCTCGGTGTACCAGCCATTGCGCAGCAGCGTCACCGACAGGCCAGAGTCGGCCAGCAGGGCTTCGGTCGCGCGGTGTTCCTCGGCCAGCGACAGCGTGCTGGTCGGCGCGTTCAAAAGCGAGGTGTAGACGATGCGCGTCACGCCCGCCGTCTTGGCGGCCTCGATCACCGCCGCGTGCTGGCGCGCGCGCTGACCGATCTCGCTGCCCGAGATCAACAGCAGGGTGTCGACACCTTCCAGCGCCGGGGAAAGCGTTTCGGGCTTGTCGTAGTCGGCAAGCCGAACCGGCACGCCCATACCGCTGGCTTTCGCCGGGTCGCGGACCAGCGCAATGGCATCCGCGCCCTTTTCCTTCAGCCCCTCGATGACGAGGCGTCCGAGTTGGCCTGTGGCTCCTGTTACCGCAATGGTCATTCGTCTGTCCTTTCAGTCCGGTCGTTCGTTGGATGGGCGGAACCTAAAAGCCTTGCTTACGAATAGTAAGTACTTACATAATAGTAAGTGGGCCGGGAGGCGAGAGACCGTCCCCTGCGCATACGCACAACCCGACCGGAGGGCCGCATGACCGACACCCCGATGACGCCCGACGTCCTTGCCGCCCAGTGTCCTTCGCGCGAGGTGCTGCGCCTGCTGACAAGTCGCTGGGCCCCGCTGATCCTGATCGTCTTGAAAGACGGGACGTTCCGCTTCGCCGAGATCCGCCGCAGCATCGGCGGCATCTCGGAACGGATGCTGGCCGAGACGCTGACGAACCTTTGCGCCGCCGGGATGGTCCTGCGCACGGATCACGGGGAAATCCCCCCGCGCGTCGACTATCGCCTGACGCCGCTTGGGGTCGAGGCCGCGGACCGGCTGCGCGAGTTTGCCGACTGGGTCGAGCAGAGCTTGCCGCGCTTTGCCAATGCCGGGGCCGACTGACACCGAAAGCAGCCCTTTCCTCGGCGCGCGTTTTTGGACAGATTGGCCGCGCGACGAACGGGGGGTGCGATGTTCCTTTTGATCCTGACAGCGGTGCTGGCCTATTTGCTGGGCTCGGTGTCCTTCGGCCTGTTGATGGCGCGGATATTCGGGCTGGGCGACCTGCGCAGCGTGGGGTCCGGCAACATCGGCGCGACCAACGTCCTGCGGACCGGCAACAAGCTGGCGGCTCTGCTGACGCTGATCGGTGACGCCGGCAAGGGCGCGGCGGCGGTACTGCTGGCGCGCTGGCTGGTGGGCGAGGATGCGGCGGGCGTCGCGGCACTGTTCGCGATGGCGGGGCACCTGTGGCCCGTGTTCCTTGGCTTTCGCGGTGGCAAGGGCGTGGCGACGTTCCTTGGCACCCTGCTGGCGCTGAGCTTTCCCGTGGGCCTTGCCGCCTGTGCGACCTGGCTGGTGGCGGCACTGATCTTCCGGTTCTCCTCGCTTTCGGCGCTGGCAGCATCCGCGCTTGCCCCGGTCTACGCGCTGTTTTTCTACCACTGGCACGGTGCGGTGCTGATCCTGCTGATGTCGGCGCTTGTCTGGGTGAAGCACCGGTCGAATATCTCGCGCTTGCTGGCGGGGACCGAACCGAAAATCGGCGCGAAGAAATGACCGACGACGGTCCGTTCGAGAAGCTGCACCGCGACGGATCGCTTTGGGTCCGGGGGCATCGGAAGGACGGACGCGAGCACGGCTATTTCGAGTTCTTCCGAAAAGACGGCACGCTGATGCGGTCGGGGCATTTCGACATGGGCGCGCAGGTCGGGGAATGGACGACCTACGACCGCACCGGCGCGCCCTACAAGGTCACCGTGATGAAGCAGCCGGGCTAGGCCGGGTTGCATCTCCGGCAATTTCGCGTCGTATCGCGGCGGCGAGTGCGGCGCCGTCATCATCGGGCGCAAGACCCTGCCGGCGGTCTGGCGGCGGGCGGCCAAGCTTTTGCTTCCACCGGACAATCCGCCGCGCCGGATTGACGCTGGCGCCGCCGCAACCGGGCGGCTATGACGACCGCTGAAGGAGACCGCGAAAATGACCGGCATTCAGCCACAACCCGGCATCATGGACATCAAGCTTTACGTCAGCGGCCAGTCCTCGATCGAGGGCCGCGAAGACGTCGTGAAGCTGTCGTCGAACGAAAACCCCTTTGGCCCCAGCCCGAAGGCGATGGAAGCGCTGAAGCGGTCCGCGCACCTGATGCATCGATATCCGTCCACCGATCACGCCAGCCTGCGCGCGGCGATCGGCGAGGTCCACGGGCTGGACCCCGACCGCATCATCTGCGGCGTCGGATCGGACGAGATCATCCACTTCCTGTGCCAGTGCTATGCCGGTCCGGGAGACGAGGTGATCTACACCGAGCACGGTTTCTCGATGTACAAGATTTCCGCCCGCGCCGCCGGGGCGACTCCGGTCGTCGCTCCCGAGCGCGAGCGGCGGGTGGACGTCGACGCGGTGCTGTCGGCCTGCACTCCGCAGACGCGGCTGGTCTTCATCACCAATCCGGGCAACCCGACCTCGACCATCCTGACCGACGCGGAACTGGCGCGGCTGGCCGATGGCGTGCCGGACACCGCGATGCTGGTGATAGACAGCGCCTATGCCGAATTCGCGCGGGGTTATGACGGCGGCGTGTCGCTGGTGGATGCGAAGCCGAACGTCGTGATGCTGCGGACCTTCTCCAAGGCCTACGGGCTGGGGGGGCTTCGGGTCGGCTGGGGCTATGCCCACCGCGAGGTGATCGACGTGATGAACCGCATCCGCGGTCCGTTCAACCTGTCGGTCCCGGCGCTGGCTGCCGCCGAAGCCGCCGTGCGCGACCGCACCTTCGTCGAAAAGTGCCTGTCCGAGAACACCCGTCTGCGGACATGGCTGGCCGAGGCTCTGGCCGCCAAGGGCGTGCCCTCGGACCCGGCGCATGCCAACTTCATCCTCGCTCGGTTCTCCTCCGAGGACGAGGCAGGCGCCTGTGACGCCGCGCTGAAAGAGGCCGGTATCCTTGTGCGGCGCGTGGGGGGCTACGGCTTCCCCGACTGCCTGCGGATCACTGTCGGCGACGAGGCCTCGTGCCGCCGGGTGGCGCATGTCATCGGCGGTTTCATGGAGGCACGGACCGAGGGAGCCGGCGTATGAGTCAGGTCTACGAACGGGTTGCCCTGATCGGTCTGGGTTTGATCGCGGGGTCGATGGGTCTTGCCATGAAGGCGCACGGTCTTGCGGGTGAGGTCGTGGGCACCGCCCGCTCGAAAGAGACCCGCGACGTGGCTGTCGGGCTGGGCCTGTGCGACCGCGTGACGGAAACCGCCGCCGAGGCTGTGAAGGACGCCGATCTCATCGTGCTGGCCGTGCCGGTTGGCGCGATGGGGCCGCTGGCTGCCGAGATCGCCCCGCACCTGAAGCCGGGTGCGACGGTTACCGATGTCGGCTCGGTCAAGAAAAACGTGGTCGAAGCGGTGGCGCCGCATCTGCCCGAAAGCGTCCATTTCGTGCCCGGTCACCCTTTGGCGGGGACCGAGCACTCCGGCCCACACGCCGGTTTCGCGACTTTGTTCGAGAACCGCTGGTGCCTTCTGATCACCGATGCGGGCTGTGATGCCGATGCTGTCGCGAAGCTGCGGACACTGTGGGAAGGGATGGGCGCCAACGTCGAAGAGATGGACGCGGACCACCACGACCTTGTTCTCGCGGTCACAAGCCACACCCCGCACCTGATCGCCTACACAATGGTCGGCGTGGCGGATGACCTGCGACGTGTCACGGATTCAGAGGTTATCAAGTATTCTGCGGCAGGTTTCCGGGACTTCACCCGGATCGCCGCGTCGGACCCGACGATGTGGCGGGACGTGTTCCTGACCAACAAGGAGGCGACGCTGGAAATCCTCGGCCGGTTCACGGAAGAGCTGTTCGCCTTGCAGCGCGCGATCCGGACGGGTGACGGCGAGCAACTGTTCGATTACTTTACACGCACCCGCGCGATCCGACGCGGGATCATCGAAGCGGGGCAGGACACCGAAGCGCCCGACTTCGGCAGAGGAACGAGCCGGAAATGAACTTCCGTTACCTGATCTTACCCATGGTTCTGGCCGCTGGCGCGGTTCCGGCGATGGCCGAAGCGCCCGCCGTTTCGATGCTGCCCGAGACGCGCCCGGACCCGGAAGGCGCGCTGTTGGCCGCCGTGCTTCCGGTGCGCCGGCCCACAGATCTGGTCGCGGAAACAGCCGAAGCCACTCCGATGGGCGAAGATCCGCTGCCCACGGCAGAGGCCGATCTGGCAGAGGTCGAGGTGCCGGTTCCCTTCGCGGAAGGCGATGCCTCTGAAGACCTGAGTGACGCGGACGTCGCCGCCATCGCCGCCGAAGCGGCAGAGCCCGAGGTCGAGACCGACTCGGAGGCGCCGGTTGTCGCCGAGGTCGAAACCGACGCGACGCCCGTCGAAGATGAAACCGTCGTCGCCGACACTTCGTCCGAGGACGCGGCAGCCGATGACACCCCCGTGGTCGCCGGGGTTTCGTCCCGCCTGCCGATGCTTCGGCCCGCGGACCTTGTCCCGGCAGAGCTTCTGCCCGAGGCGGACGCAAGTGACGAGGCCGAAACGCCCGAGGCCGACGCCGAAATCGCCGTGGTGAACCGCGGCCTGATCCTGTCGCCGATCCCGGTCCCCCGTCCGCGCGTCGTCGTTCGCGCGCCAGAACCCGAGGCCCCGGCCGAAGTCGTGACGACAGCCGCGGCACCCGTCGTCACGCCCGCGCCGACCGCGCCTCCGGGCCGTCCGAAGGGGCTGTTGGCCACGATCTTCCGCGCGCCCAACAAATCCAAATACCCGACCGAAGGCTCGGTCTGCGGCGATCCGGCGATCCGGGGGCAGGCGATCCCGGCGATCCCCGCCAAGCTGCAAGGGTGCGGGTTGCAGAACCCGGTGCGGATCACCGCCGTCGACGGTGTCGCCCTGACGACCCCTGCCACGATCAGCTGCGAAACCGCGGTCGCGCTGCGCAGCTGGGTCACCAACACCGTGATCCCGACGGTGGGCAAGACCGGCGGCGGGATCGCCGCGCTGCGCGTTGCCGGAAGCTACACCTGCCGGACGCGGAACCACGTTCCGGGTGCTCCGGTGTCCGAGCATGGGCGTGGCAAAGCCATCGACATCTCGGCGCTGATCCTGAAGGACGGCACTGTGCATACGGTGCTGGCCGGCTGGCGCGACAAGGTTGCCGGACCGATCCTGCAAACCATCCACGCCCGCGCCTGCGGCACTTTCGGCACCGTTCTTGGCCCGCGCTCCGATGCCCAGCACCAGGACCACTTCCACCTCGACGTTGCGAAGCACGGATACGGCCCCTACTGCCGCTGAGGCTGGCGGCCGATCCGGTCAGTAGGGCAGGGGCAGCGGCATGATCGGCAGCGGCCCGATGTCGACGCCGCCAAGGCTGACCCTGCCATTGGTCAGGATGACCGTCATCTGCACACGTTCTTCAGTCGGCTGCGACAGCAGGTCGAACTGATCCGGCGTGACGGCTTCAAGCGCCCGCAGTAGCGCCAGGAACGACGGCCAGTGGCCGACCTTCAGCAAAAGCTCGCCGCTTGGCTGACCATCCGCGCCTTCCTTCACCACGCCCTGCAGATGCACATCCGAAGTGACGCCGCCGAATTCCAGCGTCCGAAGGTCCAGACCGACCTCTGTTCCGCCGCTGTCGGGGCGCGTGGCGAAAAGCATCGTGTTGGCGGTCGCGGTCCAGCCGGCCGAAGACGCCAGCGACGGCGCGTCGATCACGAAGCTCGACCGCAGCGTGCCCCGATCCCGGGCGACACTGGCGCGCGCCTGCTCGGCCGTCAGCGTCATCACCTGAACGCCGGTGTCGATCCGCTGCGTCGTGTCGAAAACAAGGATATAGCGCCCGGCGCGGTAGGACAGCCGCAGGATCTGCATGAACTCCGCCGACCAGTCCATCCGGTCGCCCTTCAGCTCGGGGCCGGTCACCGTGGTGTCGAAGCGGTTCGGATAGCCCGACGTCGACACCACCCGGGCGCTGGCGCCATCGGTCCGGCCGATCCACGCCGCGATCGTGCGCTCCTCGACTGTCGAGCCATACCACCACCAGCCGGACCAAAGGATGGCCGCCACGAAGATGGCGAAGACGCCGATAAAGAAAGAGCGCATGCCGACCCCTTTGCCCTGCCTGCCCGGCCGTGTTTATAAGGCGCGGATGCAAAAGGGCAAACGACATGACTGACGCACCGCTGTGGGTCTTCGGCTACGGCTCGCTGATGTGGAACCCGGGTTTTGAACACGACCGCCGGGAACTGGCCACGCTCAGGGGCTATGCCCGCACCTTCTGCATGTGGTCGATCCATCATCGCGGCACGCCCGAACACCCGGGCCTTGTGCTGGCGCTGGACCCGCATGACGATGCGGAATGCCACGGGCTTGGCTTCCGCGTGCCCGATCTGCACCGCGAACAGACGCTGGACTACCTGCGCGAACGCGAACTGATCTCGTCGGCCTATGTCGAACGGATGCTGCCCCTGCAGCTTGCGGATGGCGAAGAGGTCGAGGCGGTCGTCTACGTCGTCGACACCGATCACGTACAGTACTGCGGCGGCCTGACTTTGGAGCGGCAGGCCGAGGTGATTTCCTCGGCGGTTGGCGGGCGCGGACCGAACACCGAGTACCTCTACAACACCCAATCGCACCTGCAGGAACTGGGTATCGAGGACGCGGATCTGCTCTGGCTGTCGCAAAGGGTCCGCACCTTGGCGGAATCCGCCTGATTAGAGTGCTTTAATCCCGCCACAGGTGTTGGCACTCGGGACAATCCCCAATATCGTTCCGACAAAAGGCATTCCCGGGAAACGCCCCAAATGGTGCAGACGGAGCGCGAGGCCGCGCCGTATTTTTCACAGCCGATCCGGCAGATCGTCTTGATGGTGATCGTCTTGGGCCTCGTCGCATTCGGGGCCTATCTCGCCTTTCCGCGGGTCGAGTCGGTTTTTCTGGCCAACCTCTACCTGAACGGTTTCATCGCGCTGGTGTTCTTCATCGGGATCGTCGCGTGTTTCGCGCAGGTGTTTCAGCTTGTCAGGTCGGTGAACTGGATCGTCGGCTTCGCAGGCGGCGACCCCGAGGTTCGTTCAGGCCACGCCCCACGTCTGCTGGCGCCGCTGGCGGCGCTGCTACGGCGGCGCGACACCCGGATGCAGATCAGCGCGGCCTCGTCGCGGTCGATCCTCGACTCGGTCGCCACCCGCATCGACGAAATCCGCGACATCACGCGCTATATCACCAATCTCCTGGTGTTCCTCGGCCTGCTCGGCACTTTCTTCGGCCTCGCCACGACGGTGCCCGCGGTCGTCGACACGATCCGCTCGCTCGCGCCGACAAGCAACGAATCCGGGCTAGAAGTGTTCAACCGCCTGATGACCGGGCTCGAGGCGCAGCTGGGCGGCATGGGCGTCGCCTTCTCGTCCTCGCTGCTGGGTCTTGCGGGCTCGCTGGTCGTCGGTCTGCTGGAATTGTTCGCCGGTCACGGGCAGAACCGCTTTTACCGCGAGCTGGAAGAATGGGTGTCGACCATCACCCGGCTTGGCATCTCGTCCGGCGACGCCGAAGCGACGACCGAGCAGGACGCGGTGATCGCGGTGCTCGAACATATGGATACCCAGATGGAAGGCCTGCGCGACATCATCGCGCAGTCCGACATTGCCCGCAGTCAGGTCGATCAAAGGCTGGGCTCGCTTTCGGAAAGTCTTGAGCGGGTCGCCTCGCAGCTGGACCGCGAGGATTCGAGCGGCCGTATGCTGGAACGCGTGGTCGATGGACAACAGAGGCTGGTCGAGGTGCTGGACCAGCAGGCGTCGCAGGGCGGTGGCGGCGGCATGGACGCCGAAAGCCGGATGCGCCTGCGGTCGATCGACGTGCAATTGCTGCGCATTCTCGAGGAAATGTCCGCCGGCCGGCAGGAATCGACCGTGAACCTGCGGTCGGACATCGCCGCGCTGACCGAGGCCGTCCGAGAACTGACTCGCGCGGCGACCGAGGGCTAGGCCGATGCCCCTGAGCCGCCGATCCGTCAACCGCATGTCGGGCAACATCTGGCCCGGCTTCGTCGACGCGATGACGGGTTTGCTGCTGGTGCTGATGTTCGTGCTGACCATCTTCATGGTCGTGCAGTTCGTCCTGCAGGAACAGATCCACGGACAGGAAGACGAACTTGACGCGCTGGCCACCGAGGTCAATGTGCTGGCCCGCGCCTTGGGCGTCGAAGAGCGCCGCAGCGAGGCGCTGGAAGGTGAATTGAGCACTCTCAATGCGACGTTGGCAGATGCCCGCGCGCAGGGCGAGGCGCAGGCGTCGCTGATCGCAGAACTGCAATCCGAAATCGCAGGCCAGACCGAAGAACTGGAGGCCCGCGCCGCGCGGATCGCCTCGTTCGAGGAACAGGTCGCCAGTCTGCTTGCGCAGCGCGACGAGGCGCTTGCCGAGGGCGAGGCGCTGGCCGCGGACCTGTCCGAGCTTCAGGGCGAGAACGCGGAACTGATATCGGAGCAGGAGGCGTTGCAACTGGCCCTTGCGCAGGCCCGCGACGAGATCGACGAACAGACCGAAGCCGCCCGCCTTGCCGCGGCCCGCCGCGAGGCGCTGGAAGCGCTGGTGGCCGAACTGGAACAGAAGGTGTCCGACCGCGACGCCTCGCTGGTCCGGTCGCTGGCGCAGCTTGAAGGCGCCCGGAACGAAAATGCCAACCTGAACGACCGGCTGGCCCTGATGCAGTCCGCGCTGGATGAAGAGCGTTCGACGCTGGCCACGGCGCAGGACGAGGCCGCCAGCCTGCGCGAGCAGATCGTGGCGCTGACCGCCAGTCTGGCCGAGACGACCGACAGCCAGCAGGCCACACTGGAGCAGCTGGCCGCGCTGCGAGACCGGCTGCTTTCGGAAGAAGATGCGGCGGCGGCGGCGACGGCAGAGAACGAGACATTGGCCGAGCGCATCGTGCGTCTGGAAGCCGAGCTTTCGCAACGCGAGGCGGACGCGGAACAGACGGCGTCCCTGCTGCGCGATCAGCTGGAAGACACGCAGGCCGAACTAAGCGAGGCCGAAGCCGAGCAACTGGCGCAGCAGGCGGCGGCGGAGGCCCTGCGCGCCCGCCTTGCCGCGCTGGAACAGACGGTCGGCGAAACCGACGCCGCCCGCATCGCGCGTCTGGCCGAGGTCGAGCAACTGCGCCGCGCGATGGAGAACATGGCGACGCAACTCAGCGACGCCGAGGCGGCACGGCTGGCGGAACAGGCCGCGCTCGAGGAACTGCGCCGGCGGTTCGAGACGGCCGAGTCCGATCTGGACGAGGCGGAGAAAGCACGGCTGGCAGAGGAAGCCGCCGCCGCCGAACTGCGCGCGCGTCTCAACGCGGCCGAGGCCGAATTGACCGACGCGGAAGCCGAGCGGCTGGCAGAGGCGGCCGCGGCAGAGCAGCTTCGCGAACAGCTTGAAGGTGTCGAAACCGCGCTGTCGGAAGAAGAGGCCGCGCGGCTGGCGGATCAGGCGGCGGCAGAAGCTCTGCGTGCGCGGCTGGAGGAATCGGACGCGGAACTGACCGCGATGTCCTTGGCATTGGAGGAAAAGCGGCGCGAGGCGGAAGAGACGCTGACCCTTCTGGCAGCGGCCCGTGCCGCGGAAAGCGACCTGACCGAACGGCTGGAGGCCGCCTTGGCCGCGCAGGCCGAAGCCGAGGCTACGCTTGACAACGCACAGGCGGAACTGACGTCGCTGCGCGGCTCTGCCGAGGTCAGCGAAGAGGATCTGCGCAACCAGTTGGCCGCCGCGCTGGCCGCACAGCGGCAGGCCGAGCGCGCCGCAGAGGCCGCACTGACAGAGCAGGAGCGCAACGACCTGCTGCTCGCCACCGCCAACGACAAGCTGGGCGAGGCCGAGGCCGCCTCTGCAGCCGATCAGCGCCGTATACAGGTGCTGAACGAGCAGGTGGGAGAGCTTCGCCGCCAGATCGCCACGCTGCAATCCATGCTGAACCTTGCCGCCGAAGAGGATGCGCAGTCCGACGTGCAGATCGAGGCGCTGGGCGCCCAGTTGAACGCGGCGCTGGCGCGCGCGGCGCAGCAGGAACGCCTGCGCGCCGATGCGGAAGAAGCGCTGCGGCTGGAACTGGAACGCCAGAAGGAAGAACTGGAACGCTACCGGTCGGAATTCTTCGGCCTGCTGTCGCAGCTTCTGTCGGGGCGCGAGGGCGTCCGCATTCAGGGCGACCGCTTCGTGTTCTCGTCCGAAGTGCTGTTCCAGGTGGGCGACGCGGAACTGTCGGACGCCGGCAAGGAACAGATCGCGGGCGTCGTCGAGATCCTGCGCGACGTGGCCGACCAGATCCCGTCGCAGATCGACTGGGTGCTGCGGGTCGACGGGCATACGGACGACACCGCCGTGCGTGGCGGGCGCTGGGAAGACAACTGGCAGCTTAGCCAGGCCCGTGCGCTGTCCGTGGTGCGCTTCATGATCGACGATCTGGATTTCCCGCCCGACCGGCTGGCCGCGACGGGCTTCGGCGAGTGGCAGCCCATCGCGGAAGGCGACAGCCCAGAGGCGCGCGCCCAGAACCGCCGGATCGAACTGAAGCTGACCGAGAAGTAACAGCCGCCGCCGTTTACGCCTTCTCAACCCGCGGCTGGTACGCCGCACCGGCGGGAGGCTTTGGCGGATGAACCTGTATCACTGCATGATCGATTTGAAGAACGATGCGAAGGCCATCGTTTTTGCCGCTGCGCTGGAACGGTGGATGGACCATCTGGTGTCGCAGGGACTTGTCCTGCGGTGGCGTCTGTTTCGCCGCAAGCTGAACCTTGCATCCGGTCGGCACCGCGACTTCGTGCTTGAGATCGAGGTGGAAGGGCTTGCCGCGCTGGACGCGATTTTCAGCCACGCCTGTTCCCGGTCCGAGGATGTGGCGGACCTGTACGAGAAGGTGCATGGCATGATCGACGCCGTCGACTACGGCCTGTACCGCCCCTTCCCGGATCCCGAACGGGTCGAACGCGTCGCCATTCTGTAACCATGCACCGTCCGGGCGTGCCCGGAACGAAAAAGGGCCCCGCAAAGGGGGCCCTTTCCAATGTTCTGTTGCTGCCGGTCAGTCGGCGGTCAGAAGCGGCGGCTTCTTCGAGGCGATGCGCGGTGCGCCGGCCTCTTCGACCCGCAGGTCGATCTTGCCGTCCTTGACGCCAACCTTCACCACGCCACCCTTGGCGAGCTTGCCGAACAGCAGCTCTTCCGCCAGCGGCTTCTTGATGTTCTCCTGGATCACGCGGCCAAGCGGGCGGGCGCCCATCTTGTCGTCGTAACCCTTCTCTCCCAGCCATTCGGCTGCCGGCTTGGTCAGTTCGATCGTCACGCCGCGGTCCATCAACTGGGCTTCCAGCTGCAGCACGAACTTCTCGACGACCTGCAGGATGACCTCTTTCGGCAGCGCGCCGAACGAGATGACCGCGTCCAGACGGTTGCGGAATTCCGGCGTGAACTGACGTTCGATCGCAGCGGTATCCTCGCCCTCGCGGCGGTCACGGCCGAAGCCCATCGCCTCTTTCGCCAGTTCCGCGGCCCCGGCGTTCGAGGTCATGATCAGGATCACATTGCGGAAGTCCACCGTCCGGCCGTTGTGGTCGGTCAGCTTGCCGTGGTCCATCACCTGCAGAAGGATGTTGTACACATCCGGGTGCGCCTTCTCGATCTCGTCCAGCAGCAGCACACAGTGCGGGTGCTGGTCGACGCCGTCGGTCAGCATGCCGCCCTGGTCGAACCCGACATAGCCCGGAGGCGCGCCGATCAGCCGCGAGACCGCGTGCTTCTCCATGTACTCCGACATATCGAAGCGCAGCAGTTCCACACCCAGCGAGTCCGCCAACTGGCGCGCGACCTCGGTCTTGCCGACGCCGGTCGGGCCCGCGAACAGGTAGTTGCCGATCGGCTTCTCCGGTTCGCGCAGGCCGGCACGGGCCAGCTTGATCGCAGAGGACAGCGCCTCGATCGCGGCGTCCTGACCGAAGACCACGCGCTTCAGCGTACCCTCCAGATCCTTCAGCACCTCGGCGTCGTCCTTGCTGACGTTCTTCGGCGGGATACGGGCGATCTTGGCAACGACGGCCTCGATCTCCTTCGAGCCGATGGTCTTGCGACGCTTGCTGTCCGCAACCAGGTGCTGCGCGGCGCCGGCCTCGTCGATCACGTCGATGGCCTTGTCCGGCAGTTTCCGGTCATGGATGTAGCGGGCCGAAAGTTCCACCGCCGACTTGATCGCGTCAGAGGTGTACTTGATCTCGTGGTGCTTCTCGAAATAGGGCTTCAGACCCTTCAGGATCTTCACCGCGTCATCGACCGTGGGCTCGTTCACGTCGATCTTCTGGAAGCGCCGCGACAGCGCGCGGTCCTTCTCGAAGTGCTGGCGGAACTCCTTGTAGGTCGTCGAGCCCATGCAGCGCAGCTTGCCGCCCTGAAGCGCGGGCTTCAGAAGGTTCGATGCGTCCATGGCACCGCCGGACGTGGCGCCGGCGCCGATCACGGTGTGAATCTCGTCGATGAACAGGATCGCGTCCGGGTGCTCTTCAAGCTCGGACACGACGGCCTTCAGCCGCTCTTCGAAGTCGCCGCGATAGCGGGTGCCGGCAAGCAGCGCCCCCATGTCGAGCGAGTAGATGGTCGCGCCCTTCAGCACGTCGGGCGTCTCGCCGCCGACGATCTTGTGGGCGAGCCCCTCGGCGATGGCGGTCTTGCCGACACCGGGGTCACCGACCAGAAGCGGGTTGTTCTTGCGCCGGCGGCACAGAACCTGGATGCAGCGCTCGACCTCCTGCGCGCGGCCGATCAGGGGATCGACATCCCCCTTCTTCGACTTCGCGTTCAGATCGACGCAGTATTTCGCCAGAGCGCTTTCGCCCTTGGAGTCATCCTCGGCCGTTTGGGTTTCCTCCTCTGCCTCGGTGGCGCCCTGCACGGGGCGCGATTCACCGTAGGACGGGTCCTTCGCCACGCCGTGCGCGATGAAGTTGACCGCGTCATAGCGGGTCATGTCCTGCTCTTGCAGGAAGTAGGCGGCATTGGATTCGCGTTCGGCGAAAATCGCGACCAGCACATTTGCGCCGGTAACCTCGGTCCGGCCGGAAGACTGGACGTGGATCGCGGCGCGCTGGATGACACGCTGGAACGCGGCGGTCGGCACGGCCTCGGACCCGTCAACATCGGTGACAAGGGTCGAAAGGTCGTCGTCGATGAAATCCACCAGCGTCTTGCGCAGCGCATCCAGATCGACGCTGCAGGCCTGCATGACCTTGGCCGCGTCGGGTTCGTCGACGAGAGCCAGAAGCAGATGCTCCAGCGTCGCAAGCTCATGGCGGCGGGCGTTCGCCAGCGCCAGAGCCGAATGAATGGCTTGCTCGAGGGTGTTCGAAAATGACGGCACCTGTCGTGCTCCTTCGCTTGGGCGGAGAGGGCCTGGGCCCCGTTCTCCACCGTGACCTCATACCTTTAAGGTTCGGTTCTTTTTCCCGCGCTTCAAGGGTTTTCTCGTGGGGGACGGTCACATTTTTATTCACGCGACCGGAATTTGGGCAGGAGGGCAACGCGGGCTGCCCAAGGTTGCGACGTTGTCAGAAGGAGTCCTTGCGCCTGCGGATCTCCGCAAAGACTTCGGCGTCGGGCGACGACTCCATATTTAGGAGCGCCTTAACCTCGTGCAAGTGCGCCCGAAGAAAGGGGTTTGTTTCCTTTTCCTCACCAATGCTGGCTGGCACGGTGGGTTCGTTTCGCGCTCGCTTGACTTCGATGTCCCTGGCCCGCGCCTGCAACGCCGCGTTGTCCGGTTCGATGGTCAGCGCAAAGCGGGCGTTGGACGCGGTGTACTCGTGGCCGGAATACACCAGCGTGTCATCCGGCATCGCCAGAAACTTCTGCATCGAGTCCCACATCATTTCCGGCGTTCCCTCGAACAGTCGCCCGCAACCGAGTGCCATTAGACTGTCGGCCGAGAACACGGCCTTGGCTTTCGGGAAATGGAAAGCGAGGTGGCCCAGCGTGTGGCCCGGCACCGCAAGCGGCACGGTATAGGCGTCGCCCTCGCCGCCGTTCATGCCTTCCTCCAGCGCCATGTCGAGCGGCGGCAGTTTGTCGGCCTCGGCCTTGGGGCCCATCACCTTGCAGCCGTACTTCGCGCGCAGTTCCTCGACGCCATCGACGTGATCGTGGTGGTGGTGCGTGATCAGGATCGCGCCAAGGTCCCAGCCGCGGCTTTCGAGCGCGTCGATGATCGGGCCGGCCTCGGGCGCGTCGATCAGGCAAACGCCGTCGGGCCCTTTCACAAGGTAGGCGTAATTGTCGCGCAGGCAGGGGACGGTGACGATCTCGAGGGGCATGGTCTTTCCTTCTTGCTGCGGTATTCTTCGCCCCGACCCTCGCCGATACGCCAACGGGCTGCAATGCATCTGGACGTTCTGGACCTGCGCAACTTCTACTACCGCTCGGCATTGGGCCGGTCGGCGCAGCGTGCTATCCGCAATCAGGTGATCGAGATGTGGCCGGATGCACCGGGCGAGACGGTGGTCGGCTTCGGCTTCGCCGCCCCTCTGCTGCGGCCTTACCTGACGACCGCACAACGGGTCGTCGCGCTGATGCCCGGCCAGCAGGGCGTGATGCCGTGGCCCGGCGGCCAGCCCAACGTCTCGGTGCTATGCGAAGAAACGCTGTGGCCGCTGCAGACGGGGCAGGCGGACAAGCTGATCCTGTTGCACGGGCTGGAGACAAGCGAGAACGCGTCGAAGCTTTTGGACGAATGCCGCCGGGTGCTGGTGCCGGGCGGCAAGGCGCTATTCATCGTGCCGAACCGCGCGGGGCTTTGGGCGCGGCGCGACGGCACGCCTTTTGGCTTCGGCCGGCCCTATTCGCTGTCGCAACTCGAAACGCAGCTAGAGCGCCATTCGCTTGAACCGGCCCGCAGCAGCGCGGCCTTGTACCAGCCTCCGTCCGCCGCGCGGTTCTGGCTGAAGACCGGGAACTTCTGGGAACGGACCGGCCGCCGCCTGTCGATGAGCTATGCCGGGGGCGTGCTGATCGTCGAGGCGACCAAGCGGGTATCGGCGCCGACGAAGGGTATCAAGGAGCGCGTCCGAAAGCCGCTGCGCGTGCTCGAAGGGCTGACCCAGCCGGAAGCAAAGCCGGTCTGACGGCGCCGCAAAATCCTTCATGTATGAAGTTCTGACGCAGGCCCGACACGCCTTGTGCGAGACGGTGGCGCTAACAGCCGCGAGGCTGGAAAAATCGCGATAATCAGGGGATTCGCGGGTCCGACGGCAGAAATTCGTGACTATTTCGCTACTTTATTTGGCGGCAATCGGACGCGGAATCGCCAGCGCCTTGTTTTGCTAGGGTTTCGGCATTCCGGAAAGCGGGCTAAGAATGTTGCGGGCGGGTGAGGGCTCTGCTAGACCGGCGCCGATTTTGGAGGCTGGGCCACTGGGCCTTGCCACTTGGGCTGCCTCGGCCCGCGTCATGCGTGGGGGGGAACGGGGCTTCAACACTCGGAAGGATCGACGTGTCCGAAACAGCTTCGATTTCGACCGGCATCGCTGCGCGCTACGCGACGGCCGTCTTTGAACTGGCCAAGGAAGACAACTCCATCGCCAAACTCGAGTCCGACGTGGACGCGCTGGAAGCCGCACTCGCCGAAAGCGCCGATCTGCGCGACCTGATCAGCTCGCCGATCTACAGCCGGGACTCGCAGGGCGCTGCGATCACCGCGGTGGCGCAGAAGATGGGCCTGTCGCCGACGATGACGAACGTACTGGCCCTGATGGCGTCGAAACGCCGCCTGTTCGTCCTGCCGTACATGCTGCGCAACCTGCGCGACCGCATCGCCGCCGAGAAAGGCGAAGTGACCGCGGACGTGATTTCGGCCAAGGCGCTGACCAAGACCCAGTCCGAGAAGCTGGCCAAGACCCTCGCCTCGACCGTGGGCAAGGACGTGAAGATCAATACGACCGTCGATGAAAGCCTCATCGGTGGTCTCGTCGTTAAGGTGGGCTCGAAGATGATCGACACGTCGATCCGCTCGAAGCTCGCCAACCTACAGAACGCAATGAAAGAGGTCGGATAAGATGGCGATCCAAGCTGCGGAAATTTCCGCAATCCTTAAGGACCAGATCAAGAACTTCGGCCAGGAGGCCGAGGTGGCCGAGGTTGGCCGCGTGCTGTCCGTCGGCGACGGGATCGCCCGCGTGTTCGGCCTGGACAACGTGCAGGCCGGCGAGATGGTCGAGTTTCCGGGTGGCATCATGGGCATGGCCCTGAACCTGGAAAGCGACAACGTCGGCGTCGTGATCTTCGGCTCTGACCGGGACATCAAGGAAGGCGACACCGTCAAGCGCACCAACGACATCGTGTCGGTGCCGGTCGGCGACGCCATGCTGGGCCGCGTTGTCGACGGTCTGGGCAACCCGATCGACGGCAAGGGCCCGATCGCCACGACCGAGACCCGCGTCGCGGACGTCAAGGCGCCGGGCATCATCCCGCGTAAATCGGTGCACGAGCCGATGGCGACCGGCCTGAAAGCCATCGACGCCATGATCCCGATCGGCCGCGGCCAGCGCGAGCTGATCATCGGTGACCGTCAGACCGGCAAGACCGCCGTCGCTCTGGACACCGTCATCAACCAGAAATCCTACAACGAAGCCGCCGGCGACGACGAAAGCCAGAAGCTTTACTGCGTCTACGTCGCCGTGGGCCAGAAGCGCTCGACCGTCGCGCAGCTGGTGAAGCGTCTCGAAGAGACCGGCGCCATCGAATACTCGATCGTCGTCGCCGCGACCGCCTCGGACCCCGCGCCGATGCAGTACCTCGCCCCCTACACCGCGACCGCGATGGGCGAATACTTCCGCGACAACGGCCGCCACGGCCTGATGATCTACGATGACCTGTCCAAGCAGGCCGTCGCCTATCGTCAGATGTCGCTGCTGCTGCGCCGTCCGCCGGGACGTGAAGCCTACCCGGGCGACGTTTTCTACCTGCACTCCCGCCTGCTGGAGCGTTCGGCCAAGCTGAACGAGGACAACGGCGCCGGCTCGCTGACCGCGCTGCCGATCATCGAAACCCAGGGCGGCGACGTGTCGGCATTCATTCCGACCAACGTGATCTCGATCACCGACGGCCAGATCTTCCTGGAAACCGAACTGTTCTTCCAGGGCATCCGCCCGGCCGTGAACACCGGTCTGTCGGTTTCGCGCGTTGGCTCCTCGGCCCAGACCAAGGCGATGTCCTCGGTTGCCGGTCCGGTGAAACTGTCGCTCGCCCAGTACCGCGAGATGGCCGCCTTCGCCCAGTTCGGTTCCGACCTCGACGCCGCGACCCAGCAGCTGCTGAACCGTGGTGCGCGTCTGACCGAGCTGATGAAGCAGCCGCAGTACTCGCCGCTCACCAACGCGGAAATCGTCTGCGTGATCTTCGCGGGCACCAACGGCTTCCTCGACAAGCTGCCGGTGTCCAAGGTCAAGGAATTCGAAGCCGGTCTGCTGAACCACATGCGGAACAACCGGAAAGACATCCTCGACTGGATCACCACCGAGGATCCGAAGATCAAGGGCGAGCCGGCTGACAAGCTGAAAGCCGCGATCGAGGAATTCGCCAAAGACTTCGCGTAAGGGGGAAGGCGAATGCCGTCTCTGAAGGACCTGAAAAACAGGATCGACAGCGTCAAGTCGACGCGGAAGATCACCAAGGCCATGCAGATGGTGGCCGCGGCCAAACTGCGCCGGGCGCAGGAGGCCGCGGAGGCCGCGCGCCCTTATGCCGAACGGTTCAATGCCGTGATGGCTGGCCTCGCGGGATCGGCGCAGGAGCTGGGGCAGGGCCCCAAGCTTCTGACCGGCACCGGCAAGGACGACGTACAGCTTCTGGTCGTCATGACCTCGGAAAAAGGGCTGTGCGGCGGCTTCAACACTTCGATCGTGCGACTTGTCCGCTACCAGATCGAAAAGCTGCGTGGGGAAGGCAAGACCGTGAAGATCCTCACGGTCGGCAAGAAAGGCCGTGAACAGCTGAAGCGTGACTACGCCGATCTGTTCGTGGGTCACATCGACCTGAGCGAGGTCAAGCGCATCGGCTACGCCAACGCGCAGGACATCGCGAAGGACGTGCTGGCGCGTTTCGATGCCGGCGAGTTCGACGTGGCCAAGATCTACTACTCGAAGTTCGAGTCGGTGATCAGCCAGAAGCCGCAGGAGCTGCAGGTGATCCCTGCCAAGTTCGAAGGCGAGGCCGCCGAGGCCACGACGTCGAACCTGTACGACTACGAGCCCGACGAGGAAGCGATCCTCGCCGACCTGCTGCCGAAGTCGGTCGCCACGCAGATCTTCGCGGGTCTGCTGGAGAACGGCGCCTCGGAACAGGGCGCGCGGATGACCGCGATGGACAACGCCACCCGCAACGCGGGCGACATGATCGACCGGCTGACCATCGAATACAACCGCTCGCGTCAGGCCGTGATCACCAACGAGCTTATCGAAATTATCTCGGGCGCCGAGGCGCTCTAACCGAACCGGAGACACTTACATGGCAAACGCGAAAGGCAAAGTGACCCAGGTCATCGGCGCCGTCGTCGACGTGCAGTTCGACGATCACCTGCCCGAAATCCTCAACGCGCTTGAAACCGAAAACCACGGCAACAAGCTGGTCCTCGAAGTCGCTCAGCACCTTGGCGAAAGCACCGTGCGCTGCATCGCCATGGACGCGACCGAAGGTCTGGTCCGTGGTCAGGTGGTGACCGACACCGACGGCCCGATCATGGTGCCGGTCGGCAACGCCACGCTGGGCCGCATCCTGAACGTCGTGGGCGAGCCCGTCGACGAAGGCGCGCCGATCACCTCCGACGAGAAGCGTGCGATCCACCAGCCCGCTCCGAAGTTCGAAGAGCAGGCCACCGAGTCCGAGATCCTCGTGACCGGCATCAAGGTCATCGACCTGCTGGCCCCCTACGCCAAGGGCGGCAAGATCGGCCTGTTCGGCGGCGCCGGCGTGGGCAAGACGGTTCTGATCATGGAACTGATCAACAACATCGCCAAAGTGCACTCGGGCTACTCGGTGTTCGCCGGCGTGGGTGAACGGACCCGCGAAGGCAACGACCTGTATCACGAGATGATCGAATCCAACGTTATCAAGCCCGATAACCTGGAAGACTCGCAGGTGGCGCTGGTCTACGGCCAGATGAACGAACCGCCGGGAGCCCGTGCCCGTGTTGCGCTGACCGGCCTGACGCTGGCCGAGCAGTTCCGCGACCAGTCCGGGACCGACGTTCTGTTCTTCGTCGACAACATCTTCCGCTTCACGCAGGCGGGTTCCGAGGTGTCGGCGCTTCTGGGCCGTATTCCTTCGGCGGTGGGCTACCAGCCGACCCTCGCGACCGACATGGGCGCGATGCAGGAACGCATCACCTCGACCAAGCAGGGCTCGATCACCTCGATCCAGGCCGTGTACGTGCCGGCGGACGACCTTACCGACCCCGCGCCCGCCACGACCTTCGCCCACCTCGACGCCACCACCGTTCTGTCGCGTGCGATCTCGGAACTCGGCATCTACCCGGCCGTGGACCCGCTCGACTCGTCGTCGCGTCTGATGGACCCGGCGGTTCTGGGCGAAGAGCACTACCAGGTTGCGCGTGACGTGCAGGGTATCCTTCAGCGCTACAAGTCGCTGCAGGACATCATCGCGATCCTCGGGATGGACGAACTGTCGGAAGAGGACAAGCTGACCGTGGCCCGCGCCCGGAAGATCCAGCGTTTCCTCAGCCAGCCGTTCGACGTGGCGAAGGTGTTCACCGGCTCGGACGGTGTGCAGGTTCCGCTCGAAGACACGATCTCGTCCTTCAAGGCGGTCGTGGCCGGCGAGTACGACCACCTGCCCGAAGGCGCCTTCTACATGGTCGGCGGCATCGACGAGGTGAAGGCCAAGGCCGAGCGTATGGCCGCGGAAGCGGCGTAAGGTAGGGCAAGATGGCCGATACCATGCAATTCGACCTCGTGTCCCCGGAACGGAAGCTGGCCTCTGTGAAGGCCACTGCCGTGAAGATCCCGGGCACCGAGGGCGACCTGACCGCGATGCCGGGCCACGCGCCCGTCATCACGACGCTGCGTCCGGGTGTGCTGTCGGTCGAAGGGCCGGAAGGCACGCAGGACTACGTGGTGTCCGGCGGTTTCGCCGAGATCTCGGCGGAATCGACTTCGGTGCTGGCCGAGCGGGCAATCCCGCGCGGCGAGGTGTCGAAGGAATTCCTCGACGAACTGCGCGCCGAGGCGGAAGCCCGGCACGAGGCCGCCGAGGACCACGAGAAGGACATCACGTCCAAGGCGCTGTCCGATCTGGCCCACCTGGCCGAGGACATGGTCTGACCGACCCAGCCTTAAGGCACTCTTAAAGAAGCCCCGGCAGACTTGCCGGGGCTTTTTCTTTTCGTAAAATCGGAATTCGCGAGGGGCGAATTCAATCTTGGATTGCAGGGGTCGGAGGAAACGATCGGAATGAGACGGCTGAGCAACCACCTGGTCGGTGTCGATCAGGGCAGCGTTCCGATGTTCTCTGATTTTGAGAACGACGGCCGCATGTGGTCGGGCGACGGCCCCCGGATGCGCCGCTGCAAGGTCGCGTTCTCTCACCCGTTCCGCGCAACCCCCGCCGTTCACGTGTCTATTTCCATGTGGGATACCGACGGCGACCGGAACCAGCGCGCCGACATCTCGGCCGAGGCGATCACGCCCGAGGGGTTCGAGCTTGTGTTCCGGACGTGGGGCGACAGCCGTGTCGCGCGCATCCGGGCGGACTGGCTGGCCATCGGCGAACTGCCGCACGACGACGACTGGCAAATGTACTAGCGGTCAGTTCACGCTTGCCTTGACGCGGGTGGCGGGAAACAAACCGTCATGGCGCTTCGCATTGGTCCATACGTCTTTATCCTCGCCACGCTGGTGATCGACGCTATCGGCATCGGGATCGTGTTTCCGATCATGCCCGACCTGATGGAACGCGTCGGCGCGCACGACACTGCCGAGGGCTCGATCTGGGCGGGTGTGCTGATGGCGGCCTATGCCGGGGCGCAGTTCGTCTTCGGCCCTATCGTGGGCTCTGTGTCCGACGCGTGGGGCCGCAAGCCCGTGCTGCTGGCGGCACTGTTCTTCCTTGCCATCGACTATGTGGTGATGGCGCTTGCGGGCACGTTTTGGCTGCTGCTGATCGGTCGGACATTGGCCGGGTTGGCGGGCGCGACCTTCATCACCGCCACGGCCTATATCTCGGACATCACCCCGCGCGAGGACAGGGCGGCACGGTTCGGCATGATCGGCGCGGCCTTCGGCATCGGCTTCGTGATCGGCCCGTCGCTGGGCGGGCTTGTCGCCGCTTGGCACGTCACCGCGCCGTTCTGGGTGGCAGCGGTGCTGGCGGCCGCGAACCTTGTGCTGGGGCTGCTGGTGCTGCCGGAATCGCTGCCGAAGGACCGCCGCCGGGCCTTCGGCGCCCGAGACCTGAACCCCTTCGCCAGTTTCGCAATCGCGTGGGCGATGCCCGGCATGGCGATCCCGCTGATTTGCATTGGTCTCTTCGAGTTCGCCAACATGGTCTACCCGACGCTCTGGGCCTTCTGGGGCCGCGAGATGTTCGGCTGGTCCGCGCTGGTGATCGGCCTGTCGCTGTCGGGCTACGGCCTTCTGGCCGCGCTGGCCCAGGTTTTCGTGATGCCCGTCGCCGTGGCCCGGCTGGGAGAGGGCAGGCTGGCGCTGTGCGGACTGATAACGGCGCTGGTCGGGTTCATGGGCTTCGGGCTGGCGGGCAGCGTCTGGGCCGTGGCGCTGGTGATGCCGTTGGCGGCTCTGTCGGACCTCGTTCCGCCAACCCTGACCGCCCTGTCCGCAAATGCCGCCGACGAAGACCGGCAGGGCATGATTCAGGGCGTGATCGCCTCGCTCGGTTCGCTTGCCGCCGTGATCGGCCCCTTGGTGTTCACCCCGGTATTCTCGGTCTTCGCAGGTCCGGACGCGGCGGTGCGAATGCCCGGCGCGCCCTTCCTGCTGTCGGCAGCCATCGTCGCGTGCGTATTGCCGCTCGCGTACAGGCTGACCCGGCCCGGCGTTCAGAACCGGGCGTAGGTGCCTTCGTAGATCGGATGCAGCGTCTCGGTCTCGAACAGCGACGAGACAGAGGTGCCGTTCCAGATGTTCAGGATCGCCTGAGCGAAGATCGGAGCGGTCGGAACGATACGGATGTTCTTCGCGGCCTTCACCGGCGCAGTCGCCTGAATGGTGTCGGTGATCACCAGAGACTTCATCACCGACTTGGTGATCCGCTCGACGGCAGGGCCGGACAGAACGCCGTGCGTAATATACGAGTGGACCTCTTTCGCGCCCTGCTCCATCAACACCTCGGCCGCCTTGCACAGGGTGCCGGCGGTGTCGCAGATGTCGTCGACGATGATACAGGTCTTGCCCTTCACGTCACCGATCACGGTCATCTCGGCGACCTCGCCCGGCTTCTCGCGGCGCTTGTCCACGATGGCCAGTTGCACGCCGATCCGCTTTGCAAGCTCGCGGGCGCGCGCCACGCCACCCACGTCGGGCGAAATCACGGTGACGTCCTTCAGCTTGCCCTTGAACTGGTGCTCGATGTCCAGCGCGAAGACCGGCGCGGCGTACAGGTTGTCCACCGGGATGTCGAAGAAACCCTGAATCTGCGCCGCGTGCAGGTCCATCGTCAGGATCCGCTCGATCCCTGCGGTGACCATCATGTTGGCGACCAGCTTGGCCGAAATCGGAGTGCGGGCCTTGGTGCGGCGATCCTGACGGGCATAGCCGAAATAGGGGATCACGGCGGTGATCCGCGCCGCCGACGACCGGCGCAGCGCGTCAGCCATGATCAGCAGTTCCATCAGGTTGTCGTTCGCCGGGTTCGAGGTCGGCTGGAGGATGAACATATCCTCGCCGCGGACGTTCTCGAAGACCTCGACGAAGATCTCGCCGTCGTTGAAGCGCTCGACCCGCGCTTCCACCAGGCCGACGTTCACGCCCCGGTGCATCGACATCCGCCGTGCGACGGCAGAGGCGAGGGTCAGGTTGGCGTTGCCGGACATCAGTTTGGGTTCGTGGATCGCGGGCATGGCAGCAGGTCTCTGGGAAGATGCAGGGATGACGGATTCGTGACGTTGGCCACCGCTTAGCACCCTGATACGGTCTTGCAAACAAGACGCAGCGTAGGGAGGCCGGGCCGTTGCCGCATATCGACTATTACTTCTCGACAATCTCGCCATTCAGCTATCTCGCAGGGACCCGGATGGAAGAGATCGCCGGGAAGCACGGGGTCTCGGTGACCTACAAGCCCTATGACCTGATGGCGGCGTTTCCCCGCACCGGAGGCACCCCGCCCGCCGAGCGCTTCGAGGGCCGGCTGGTCTATCGCCTTCAGCTTCTTGCGCGGACGGCGAAGAAACTCGGGATGCCGATCAACCTGAAGCCCGCGCATTTTCCAACCAACGCGGCGCCGTCGTCCTATGCCATCATCGCGGCGCAGTCGGCGGGCGGCGGCGACATGGCGGCGCTGACGCACGGCATTCTTCGCGCCTGCTGGGCGGAAGAGAAGGACATCGCGCAGGACGACGTGATCCGCGACTGCCTGTCCGCGGCGGGCTTCGACCCTTCCCTTGCCGACAGCGGGCTGCTGGCCGGGGCCGAGACCTACGCCACGAACCTTGAAGACGCCGTTTCGCATGGCGTCTTCGGCTCGCCCTTCTACATCACGGATGGCGACGAAAGGTTCTGGGGGCAGGACAGTCTTGAAGACCTCGACCTGCACCTGTCCGGCAAGCTCTGACGGGCCAAGGTCAGGCGGTCAGCGCACCAAGGAAGCTGTCGATCTCGTCCTCGCCGGTGCACCAGCTGCACACGAGCCGGCCCGAGACGGGCTGATCCGGGTCGCCGTCAAGCGACTGGTGGCCGGGCCAGACGTGATACGCCGCGCCCGCCGCGCGCACCTTGTGGTGCAGCCCGCGCGGGAAGGCGGCGAACACCATGTTGGCGTCCTGCGGATGGACAAGGCTGGCGCCGGGCACCTTCAGGATGCCCTCGGCCAGCCGGTCGGCGCGCGCGTTCGCGGTCCGCGCCATGTCCAGCCACAGGTCGTCGGTCAGATAGGCCTGCATCTGCGCCGACAGGAAGCGATGCTTCGAGAACAGGTGCCCGCCGCGCTTGCGGCGCAACTCGAACTCCCATGCCTTCTTCGGATCGAACAGCACCACCGCCTCGACCCCCATCAGGCCGTTCTTGGTGCCGCCGAAGGACAGCACGTCGACGCCCGCGCGCCACGTCAGGTCGGCGGGCGAGGCGTTGGTCGACACCAGCGCATTCGCGAACCGCGCGCCGTCCATGTGGACCGGCAGGTCATAGTCCTTCGCCACGGCGGCCAGCGCCGCCACCTCGGATACCGAATAGACCGTCCCGTTCTCCGTCACGTCGGTGATCGACACCATACCGCGCTGCACATTGTGCACCCCGCCGCGCCCGGTGAAGCGGATCGTCTCGCGCAGACCCTCCGGCGTCATCTTGGCGTGCTCGCCATCCACCAGCACCAGCTTGGCGCCGCCGGTATAGAACTCGGGCGACGCGCATTCGTCCTCCTCGATATGCGCGTTGCGGTGGCAGAAGATCGCGGCCCACGGCGGACAGTAGCAGGCCAGCGACAGCACGTTCGCGGCAGTGCCGGTGGCGACCAGATACACCGCGGCCTCCGGCGCCTCGAAGATGTCGCGGATTCGGTCGCGCACTTCGTCCATGATCGGATCGGCGCCGTAGGACGGCACGTAACCGGTATTGGCGGCGGCCAGCGCCTCGATCACCTTGGGATGCGCGGGGGACGTGTTGTCGGAAGAGAAGAACATCGCGGTCGTCCTGAAGTTCGGGGATTGCCCGTGTCAGACCATATTCGGCGGCAGAGGGCAATCGCGCCCGCTGCTGCGTGTTCTGACCGGAAATGCCCGGGGAAACGCGGGGCGTCGGCCCCACGCAAGCGCGACGTCAGCCTTTCGGCTCTTCGATGATATAGTCTTCCCAGTCTTCTTCCGGGATTTCGAACTCTGGCACCGTCCAGCCCTGCACCGAGACGCCCGCCTCGTGCACCGTGTCCGGCGTGCCCGAGATCAACGGGTGCCAGTCGTACAGCGCCTTGCCTTCGTACAGCAGCCGGTAGGCGCAGGTCTCGGGCATCCAATAGGCGATCTCGCCGATGTTCTTCGGGGTCAGCACGACGCAGTCGGGCACGAACTGCTTGCGGATCTCGTACTGCGCACAGCGGCAGGTCGCATCGTCCAGCAGGCGGCAGGCGATACGGGTAAAGGCGACCTCGTTCGTGTCCGGGTCTTCAAGCTTGTTCAGGCAACACTTGCCGCAGCCGTCGCACAGCGCCTCCCACTCGCGCGGGGTGAGGTTCTTCAGCGGTACCCGCTCCCAGAACCTGTCCCGCAATCCGTGGCGGTCGATCGGGTCGGCGGTCATGGCAGCGCCGCGAGGATCTCGCGCGCGCGGGCGCAGTCGGCGTCCATCTGCGCGACCAATGCGTCGAGGCTGTCGAACTTCGCCTCGGGGCGCAGGTAGTCGACCAGCGCGATCGACAGGTGCTGGTCGTACAGATCGCCGCTGAAGTCGAACAGGAAGGTTTCGAGGTTCGGCACGTTCTCTCCGAACATCGGGCGCAGGCCGATGTTGGCGGCGCCGTCATAGCTGCCCTTGTGCGGTCCGGTCAGGATGTCGGCCTTCACGGCATAGACGCCGAATTTCGGTGGGTGCAGCCCGGTGATCGACATGTTGGCGGTCGGATAGCCGAGGTCGCGGCCCCGCTTGTCGCCATGCCGCACGGCGCCGTCGATCCGGTGCCAGTGCCCCAGCATCGCGGCGGCGTGGCGCGGCTCTCCCTCGGCCAGCGCGGTGCGGATGCGTGTCGACGAGACTTCCAGCCCCGCCGTCTCGACGAGCTCGGCAACCGTCACGCCAAAGCCGAAACGCGCGCCAAACTCCTGCAACATTCCGGTGGTGCCCGTCCGGCCCTTCCCAAAGCAGAAGTCGGCGCCAACAACGACATGGCTCAGGCCCAGCCCCTCGGCGATCACCACGCGGGCGAAGTCCTCGGCCGACAGCCCCGACAGCCGGGCGTCGAACGGAAGCTGGTACAGCTGATCCACGCCCAGCTTCTCCAGCCGGTGCGACTTTGTCTCGGCGCTCATCAGCCGGAAGGGAGGGGCGTCGGGGGCGAAGAACTCGCGCGGGTGCGGCTCGAAGGTCATGATGCCAAGCGGCGCGCCGGTGCGCGTCGCCTCGGACCGGGCGATGTCGATGACAGCCTGATGGCCAAGGTGTACGCCGTCGAAATTGCCGATAGCGGCGGACGCGCCCTTGTCGGCGTCGGCGATCCCTGTCCAGTCGGTGAAGGTCTTCATGGTCCCCCGAGCGACGGGGGAGGCCCCGTCCGTCAGTCGAATTTCCGGCTGGGCGCCAGGACCAGCGCTTCGCCTTTCAGGACGACCGTATCGCCCACGGCGCAGTGACAATCAAGCGTGACCCGCCGCCGCGAGTGATCGATCTCGCGCACCTTCACCTCGGCATAGACCATGTCGCCGGGGCGCACCGGGGCCATGAATTTCAGCGTCTGGCCAAGGTAGACCGTTCCATGTCCGGGAAGCTGCTCGCCGATGACCGCCGAGATCAGCCCCGCGGTCAGCATCCCGTGCGCGATGCGGCCCTCGAAGATCGTGTCCATCGCATAGGCGTCGTCCAGATGCACCGGGTTGCGGTCGGTCGACACCTCGGCGAACAGCTCGATATCGCGGTCGGTGACCTGCTTGCGCAGATAGCGGCACATGCCGATCTCGAGATCCTCGATACAAATCGTGCCACGTTCCAGGTTGTCGAGCATGACGGCCTCCGGGCGGTTGTTGCACTGCAGCATATACCGTCCGGCGGCCTACGGATCAATCACGAAAGTAATTTAGGTCACGAAATGCCGCACAATTTGAAATTTTATTGCCGCGTCGTTTCGGGCTAGCGGAGGAACCCGATGCTGAAAGTCGGGTCGAACCCGTGGATGTTCAGCCATGCGTCCAGCCGGTCGGAATGCGGATGCGCGCCGTCCAGCGTGTCCTCTGCCGCCAGCCCGCCCGCGACGAAAAGCACGTCCAGATCCTCGCCAACCGCGCCCTGCACATCCGTGTGGATGCCGTCGCCGATGCAGAGGATGCGCGCCTCGGGCACATCTTTCTCCATCGCGGCCAGACGCCGCCGGGCCAGATCGTAGATCGGTGGGTGCGGCTTGCCGAAATACAGGCTTTCGCCGCCCATCTCGGTATAAAGTTCGGCCAGCGCGCCGGCGCACCACTGGCGCTTGTCCCCCACGTCGACGATCACGTCGGGGTTCATGCACAGAAGCTTCATGCCCTTGGTCTTCGCGTACAGGAAGTCACCGCGATAGACCGACGGATCGGCATAGGGGTCTTCCGGCCCGGCGACGACCAACCCCTCGGCCTCTTGCAACGGCACCACGTCGACATGGATCGGATCGTCCAGGATTTTCGGCGGCTCGAAGATGGTGCGGTCGGTCTCGTAGCCGATGAAATGCACCTTGCTGCCTACCGCGCCGGTGAACAGTGCGGTGCGGGCGCTGTCGCCCGACGTCGCAATAGCATCCCATGCGTCGCGCGGCACGCCGATCCGGTCCAGGCCCTTCGCCACCTCGGTCCAGGCGCGCGGGGCGTTGGTGACCAGCACCACCGACCCGCCCTTGGCCCGGAACGCCTGCAATGCGGCGACCGCTTCGGCGAAGGGCTCGCGCCCGTTGTGCAGGCAGCCCCAGACGTCGCAGAAAACGGCGTCATACTCGGCGGAAATCTCGGAAAGGTGGTGAATGATGCGGGTCATGGGGCGGGCCTTGGCTGCGCGTTCGGGGGCGGTATCGCACGAACCAACAGGCGCTGGAACCCGCGATCGTGGCGCCCGGGCGCCGGATGCCTCAAGCGGGTCCCGCGTTCAGGACCTGGCCCGCAAGTCCCGCGCATCGGACAGAAGGCGCGCCATGTCGGCATCCTCGATTTTCAGGATCTCGAAGTGCTCGGCGAGGTTCTCGATATACTCGAGGCTGGTGCCAAGGATGCCTTCGCCCGTCGCGGCATAGGCGACCTGATCCGCGTGAGACAGGTCGGGATGGATCATGTCGGCGTCGTGGTCGGCGGTAAAGGCAAGCACGGTGATCTCGCCATGGTCGGTGCCCGCTGGCAAGAATTCCTCATGGTAACAGGGCGAGATGCGCTCGCGGCGCCACAGGATGTCGGTCTCTTCCTCCAGCCGTTCGGCGGCGATGCGAAACGCAAGCCCGTCGCAACCCGGCCCGTCCGGGTCGCGGTCCAGAGCCGCCATGACGCCGGGATGATCCGGCGTGCCGCGACCGCCCGAGACGTCTTTCAGGATAAAACGGCGGGCGAAGCCGGGCAGGTGGGCGCGGCGCACCTCCTCGAACAGGAAGGCCGGGTTCCACATCAGCGAACCATAGGCGAAGACCCACAGGTCGCTGTCGCGCCGGTCCTCAAGCGCGGTGTTGCGGAATGCCTCGCGCACATCGTCCGGATAGGCGGGCATCGGGTCAAGGCCGCGCGCCGCCAGTTCCGCCTCGATCGCCGCGGAATCGAAGGTGCGGAAGAACGAGGTCAGCGGATCCTCGATCTTGCCGCGCAGGCCGGGGTGATGGCGGTAGGGATCGGTCATCTGGCTCTCGCTGGACTGCAACGCGCCATGGGTGACAGCCGCACCCGGCGGGCGCAACCCGGATCGCCGCACACAGATGGTGCACGAGGGCCCGATACGAAAAGACCCCCGGCGATGCGGGGGTCTTCAGGCATTCGGAAAGCGTTTCGCTTACAGCGTCAGCGCCGGAATGATCTGCTTCTTGCGGCTCATCACGCCCGGCAGCACCACGGTGTCGCCCGAAACGGTTGCGCCAAAGCTCTTCTCGGCCACCGTCTTGACGGTGTCATTCGGCACCAGCAGCGTCGCTTCTTCCTTCAGGATATCGACGACGAACAGCAGAACCTCGTCCACGCCATCCTCGGCGGCGACGGTTTTCATCGTCTCCATCAGCGACGCCTTGCGGTCCAGCGGGATGTTCGGCGCGGTGGTTTCCAGAACCGAGACGCGGAACTTGGTGCCCGAAACTTCGTATTCCTTCGAGTCCATGCGGATCAGCTCGGCGTCCGAGAAGGCCGACACATCCGATTTCGCCGCGAACATCTCGGAGGCGTAGTCCGGGATCGACAGGCCGAGGTCGGCGGCAAGCTGCTCGGCCAGCGCCTTGTCCTGCTCGGTCGTGGTGGGCGAGCGGAATTCCAGCGTGTCGGACAGGATGCACGACAGCATCAGGCCCTTGATGCCTTCGGGCATCTTGGCGTCGTTGTCGCCCATCAGGTTGTGCATGATGGTCGCGGTGCAGGCGAGCGGCTTGATCGTGATGTCGATCGGGCCTTTCGTTTCCAGACCGCCAGTCAGCTTGTGGTGGTCGATGATCTGCAGGATGTCCGCGTCGTTGATCGCGTCGGGCAGTTCGGCCGGGTTGTTGGTGTCGACGATGACGACCTCGTCACCCGCTGCGACGCCCGAGATGATCTCGGGCTTGTCATAGCCCCAGCGCTTCAGGACGAAGGCGGCCTCGGTGTTGGGCTCGCCCAGCAGCTTCGCCTCGGCGGGCTGGCCGCGGTGCTCGGAAAGGTACCAGGCCCAGATCAGGGGCGAGCCGGTGGAATCGGTGTCGGGGGATTTGTGGCCGAAGACTTTGATGGTCATGTCTCTGTCCGTCGTTTTCAGGAAGGCGTTGGTGCAGGCGTATCGGTCGTGCGTTTCGGGCGCCTCTATAGGGCTACGGCGGCGGGTTGTCACGCGGCGGCAGGTGAGGTCAAGTGGCGCGCATGGCCGACATGCGCGAAACAGATCTCTACCCGCCCGTGAAGGCGTTTCTCGAAGGGCAGGGGTACGAGGTGAAAGGCGACGTGGCCGAGGCCGACGTGGTCGCCTGTCGCGGCGACGCCCCGCCGGTGATCGTCGAGCTGAAGACGGCCTTCTCGCTGACCCTTCTGCATCAGGCCGTGGCGCGGCTGGCGATCAGCGACACCGTCTATGTCTGCGTCCCGCGCAAGACCGGGCGCGCGTTTCATCGCGCGTTGAAGGACAACATCGCGCTGTGCCGCCGCCTTGGGCTTGGGGTGATCCTTGTCCGCCTGTCGGACGGCCATGTCGAGGTGCCCTGCGACCCCGGGCCCTATGCCCCGCGCCAGTCCGCGAAACGCCGCGACCGCCTGCTGCGCGAGTTCGCGCGGCGCGAAGGCGACCCGTCGCCCGGCGGCTCGGTCCGGGGCGGTGTGGTCACCGCTTACCGGCAGGATGCAATGCGTCTTGCGGCGCATCTGGCAGAGCATGGCCCGAGCAAGGGCGCCGAGGTGGCCCGCGCGACCGGCGTCGAAAAGGCTACCCGGATGATGGCGGATGACCATTACGGCTGGTTCGAGAGGGTCCAGAAGGGCGTCTACGGATTGACGCCAAAAGGTGCAAAATCGCTGGACTGCACCGATTCCGACGTGGACCTTGCGTCAAGTTCTTGAATTTACATGCGTTTAGCAGGTATTTGCCCCAATTCCGCCGGAATGTCGGGGCTTGAACGGGCTGTGCGGCCGCAAAGCGGCGTGTTCAAGACAGGCGGAAAGCGATGTCATCCCAGAACGGGGGCGATACCATTAACGGCGACTGGCAGGACAATGACCTGACCGGGACCGAAGGCGACGACAGCATATCCGGTTCGACCGGCAACGACACTCTTGATGGCGGCGGCGGTGACGACACGCTGCACGGTGGCGACGGAAGCGACGGTCTGACGGGCGGCGAGGGCAACGACAGCCTCGACGGCGGTTCGCAGACCGATACGCTGGATGGCGGCGCTGGCAACGACACGCTTTACGGCCAAAGCGAGAACGACGTCGTGATCGGCGGCGACGGCGACGATTACCTCGATGGCGGAGCGCAGGACGACAGCCTGTATGGCGGCGCGGGGAACGACACGCTGGTCGGCGGGACGGACAGCGACCTGATGGACGGCGGCGCCGGCGACGACATGATCTATGCCGGCGGCTACGAAGGTGGCCACGACATGATCGTCTGGGGCGCCGACGGCGGTCACGACACGATCAGCGGATTCAGCCCCGAGGACGATGTCATCTATGTCGATGGCGCGACCATCGACGACGTCGTGCTGACGGCGACGGATGATCCGAAGATCTGGGTCATGACCCTGGAAGGCGTCGACGACGCCAGCCTGACCATCGACTTCACCTATTTCTGGAACAGCGGCATCACTGTCGAGGAACTGAAACAGCAGGTGGTGACCGAGAAGGATGTCACCATCCCCGACTCGCCCGCCGCCGCGCCTGTCTGCCTGACAGCCGGGACGATGGTGGACACTGCGACGGGCCCACGCCCGGTCGAGACACTTGCCGAAGGCGATCTTCTGCGCGTTGCGGATGGCGGCTTGCGCCCGGTCCGTGCCGTGCTGCGCAACCGCGTAAGCGTCGCCGCCCAGCAGGCCGATCCGGCGCTGCGGCCGGTCGAGGTCGCGGCAGGCGCTTTCGGCGATGGCCTGCCAAGACGGCGCATGCTGGTGTCGCTTCAGCACGCCTTTCTTGCGCTGGACGACCGGCCCAACGGCAAGGGCGAGGTGCTGGTGCGCGCCCGCCATCTGGCCGAGGAGCTGGGACTTGCCCGTCTGGTGGCGATGCCGCGTGCGAACGTCACCTATTATCATCTGGTGATGGACCGCCACGAACTGATCAACGCCGACGGCGTCTGGACCGAGACCGTCTTCGCGGGCCCCGAGGCGCTGGCGGCGGACGCGGTGTTGCAGCGAATGCTCGAAGGCCGCGACATCCGGCCGATGGACCATCGCGCGCGACCGTTGCTGCTGCGCAAGCACCTGCGCCGGTTCGCAGGGCTCAGGATCGGTCGCGGTGCAACTGAAAAGGACGCTGCCGCCTAAGACGGCGGCGCGTCACTTCGCCATTCGGGGCCTTCGGGTCACGCTGAACCCTTCCTCTTCCAGCAGGTGCAGCAGTCCGGCCTCTCCGGGCAGGTGCATCGCGCCCACGGCGACCAGCGTGTCGCCTTCGGCTGACAGGATGCGCTCCATCCAGGCGGCGTTGCGGTCCTCGATCAGGACCGTTTCGAACCGGTCGATCTGGTCGGCGAGTTCTTCCGCCGAAAAAGCGGGGTCGTCCACGGACTGCGCGATGGTGAACTCCCAGATCAGCTGGATCTCTTCGCGAAAATAAGCCTCTGCCATCGTGACCGCCTGATCGGCGCTTTGTCCTGCCTGCTGGGCCAGCCCGTAGCGCAGAAGGTCAAGCTGCTCTTCCTCGGTGAACGCCGCGAAGGCCTTCAGCGCGGTGTCGATCGGCTCGAGCGCCAGTGCCGGCTTGTCCATCGCCTCGGCGGCGGCGGTGATCATGCCGTCCAGCCCGCGCTTGCCCTCCTGCAAGGCCTCGAGGTCGCAGCGTGTCATGCCAAGCTGCGCCATCGCCATCCACGGACGCATCTGCGACGCAAGAAAACCCGGCACGCCACGGTCGGCCATCGCTTCACGCAGGCGGGCCCAGTCTTCTTCGCCCAAAAGGTCGGGCAGGGTCGGGCCTTCGGTGATGAAGGCAAGCGAGGGTTCTGCGGCGATCATGCGTTGCAGCCGCGCCTCGTCGCCCGAGCCCATCTCGAGATAGACCGCATCCGCGGTTTCCAGGAACGGGCGCACCTGTTCCATCGTCGCCTCGTGGCGCGGGTCGTACAGGTGCATGGTGCCAACCAGCAGGATGTGCCGCCCGTCGCGTTCGGCGTCCCACAGGATGCCGCTGCCGTGCGGAACCGCGTCGGCAAGGTCCCGCAGACGGGCCTGTTCATCCGCCGGAAGGGCTGTTATCAGGTCGCTTCCGCCACAGTCGGCTGTGGCCGCGGCGGGCCTCAGCGCGACCAGCGCGAGGAAAAGAAACGTAAGAAATTTGCGCACTTGCGGAACCTCCGGGGGTGTCGCGCAAGAGGGTAAGCCAGCTATCCCCGCACGCAAGCAAATTTCTGTGAAGCCGCCTGTTGACTCGTGGAAGCCCGCTCCTTATCTCCGGCTCGTTAGCACTCGATGGAGGTGAGTGCTAACTTGGGAGAACAATGAACCAAGGAGCGTTCAGAGATGGCATTCACCCCGCTGCATGACCGTGTGCTGGTCCGCCGTGTGGAATCCGACGAGAAGACCAAGGGTGGTCTGATCATCCCCGACAGCGCGAAAGAGAAACCGGCCGAAGGCGAGATCGTCGCTGTTGGCGCCGGCGCCAAGGACGACGACGGCGATCGCATCGCGATGGACGTCAAAGCCGGCGACAAGATCCTGTTCGGCAAGTGGTCCGGCACCGAGATCTCGCTGGATGGCGAAGAGCTGCTGATCATGAAGGAAAGCGACATTCTCGGCATCATCGCCTGAGACCTGTCCCCTTCAATCACTCAAACAATTCAGACGGAGTAACCAATCATGGCTGCTAAGGACGTCAAGTTCGACACCGACGCCCGTAACCGTATGCTCAAGGGTGTGAACATCCTTGCCGATGCGGTGAAAGTGACCCTCGGCCCGAAAGGCCGCAACGTGGTCATCGAGAAATCGTTCGGTGCCCCGCGCATCACCAAGGACGGTGTTTCGGTCGCCAAGGAAATCGAACTGGAAGACAAGTTCGAGAACATGGGCGCCCAGATGGTGAAGGAAGTCGCTTCCCGCACCAACGACGAAGCCGGCGACGGCACCACCACCGCGACGGTTCTGGCCCAGGCCATCGTCAAGGACGGCCTCAAGTCGGTTGCCGCCGGCATGAACCCGATGGATCTGAAGCGCGGCATCGACCTGGCCACCGCCAAGGTCGTCGAAGCGATCAAGAACGCTGCCCGCGACGTGACCGACTCGGCTGAAGTCGCTCAGGTCGGCACCATCTCTGCCAACGGCGAAGAAGCCATCGGCAAGCAGATCGCCGACGCGATGCAGAAAGTCGGCAACGACGGCGTCATCACCGTCGAAGAGAACAAAGGCCTCGAGACCGAGACCGAAGTCGTCGAAGGCATGCAGTTCGACCGCGGCTACCTGTCGCCCTACTTCGTCACCAACCCGGACAAGATGATTGCCGAGCTGGATGACTGCATGATCCTGCTGCACGAGAAGAAACTCTCGTCGCTGCAGCCGCTGGTTCCGCTGCTCGAGCAGGTGATCCAGTCGCAGAAGCCGCTTCTGATCATCGCCGAAGACGTCGAAGGCGAAGCGCTGGCGACCCTCGTGGTCAACAAGCTGCGCGGCGGCCTGAAGATCGCTGCCGTCAAAGCTCCGGGCTTCGGCGACCGCCGCAAGGCCATGCTGCAGGACATCGCGATCCTGACCGGCGGCCAGGTGATCTCGGAAGACCTCGGCATGAAGCTCGAGTCGGTGACCATGGACATGCTCGGCACCGCCAAGACCGTGTCGATCACCAAGGACGAGACCACCATCGTCGACGGCCACGGCGAGAAAGCAGAGATCGAAGCCCGCGTGGCCCAGATCCGCACGCAGATCGAGGAAACCACCTCGGACTACGACCGCGAGAAGCTGCAAGAACGTGTTGCCAAGCTGGCGGGCGGCGTTGCCGTCATCCGCGTCGGCGGCATGACCGAAGTGGAAGTGAAAGAGCGTAAAGACCGCGTCGACGACGCGCTGAACGCGACCCGCGCTGCTGTGCAGGAAGGTGTCGTGGTCGGTGGCGGTGTTGCCCTGATCCAGGGTGGCAAGGCCCTCGAAGGTCTGGAAGGCGCGAACAGCGACCAGAACGCCGGTATCGCCATCGTGCGCAAGGCTCTGGAAGCTCCGCTTCGTCAGATCGCCGAGAACGCTGGCGTTGACGGTTCGGTCGTTGCCGGCAAGATCCGCGAAAGCCAGGACCTGTCCTTCGGCTTCAACGCTCAGACCGAAGAATACGGCGACATGTTCAAGTTCGGCGTGATCGACCCCGCGAAGGTCGTCCGCACCGCGCTGGAAGACGCTGCCTCGGTTGCCGGTCTGCTGATCACCACCGAAGCGATGGTCGCCGACAAGCCGCAGAAGGAAGGCGCCGGCGGCGCCCCCGACATGGGCGGCATGGGCGGCATGGGCGGCATGATGTAATCAGCCGCTCCATCCGGAGTTACGGAAAAGGGCGCCCCTTGCGGCGCCCTTTTTCTTTGCCCGCGGTCCCATCCGGCAACCGACTGCCGAACAAGGACACGCGGCCAAGCGCGCACTTGCGACTCGCCACCGGACCGCCGCTAATGTTCCTGCGCATCGGGGGACGTCATGGGGCCGAAACGGATCGTCATTCTGGGCAATGCGGGCAGCGGGAAATCCACGCTGGCGCGGATGCTTGGACATGAGCTGTCGCTGCCGGTGATCCATCTCGACAAGCTGTTCTGGGGGCCGGGCTGGACCAAGCCCGTCCGCAGCGCGTTCCGGCAAAAGGTCTCGGACGCCGTCGAAGGCCCCGCCTGGATTACCGAGGGCAATTATCACCACCAGACCTTCGACCTGCGCTTGCCGCGCGCCGAGCTCGTGATCTGGATGGAAACGCCCCGCCTGACCTGCGCCAAGCGGGTCGCGCTTCGGACGCTCCGAAGCGACCAAAGGACCGATCTGCCCGCAGGCTGCGCCGAGAAGCTGGATCGCGAGTTCATTGCCTTCCTGCGATACGTCTGGCGCTTCGACGAAGTGTACCGTCCCGTCATCGAGGCCGCCCGCGAAACGCACGGCGGCCATGTGCCGGTCATCCGGCTGGGTGGGCGGGCCAAGGTCCGGCACTTCGTCGAGACGTTGCAGCCCTCGGCCACGACGGGCTGAACGCTACGGCAGACCCGTTTGATCCGTAACAAGGCGCGCGCGGCACCCCGCGCCTAGACTGCCGGCGAATCGCGACAGCCAATGGCAGGGGGAGAACCGCCATGAAACGCCTGTTCCTGATCGTTTTGGCCTGTCTGGCCGCCACCGCCGCATCGGCGCAATCCGACGACAACGCATTCCTCGACATCGGCAACGATGCCTTCCGCGCTGGCAACAGTGTCAGCTTCACCGGCGACGGCGCGCAGGACCTGTTCGCCGCCGGTCAACGGGTGACGGTCGGGTCCGACATCACCGGCTCTGCCCACCTTGCGGGCCGCACGGTCGAAGCGTCGGGGGCTATCGGTGGCAACATCTATGCCATGGGGATGAACGTCGACGTGACCGGCGCCGTGGCCGGAAACGCGACGCTGACGGGCTATTCGGTGCAGGTCGGCGCGGTCTCGGGCGACCTGCGCGGCGCGGGGTCCGAGGTGACGGTCACCGGCCCGGTCGGCGGCTATGCCCTGCTGTCGGGCGAGACGGTGCGGGTCGAAGGCGCGATCGCGGGCGATGTGCGCATCGCGGCCAACACGGTCGAGTTCGGGCCGGACGCGTCCATCGACGGCAAGTTGACGCTGTACGAGGAAAAGCCGGACAGCATCGACGTGCCGGAAAGTGTCATCGCCGAAGACCGGATCGAACGCATCGCATGGGACGGCAGCCGCGCGCCGGGTGACGTGCGCGGCTGGACCTTCAAGGCGGTCCTCGGCGCGCTCTGGAGCTTCGTCGCCACCGTCCTGTTCGTCGCGGCGCTGGCGGCGCTGGCGGCGGCGCTGTTCCCGGAATGGCTTGCGGCAACGCGGCGCCGCATCCTGTCGCGCCCGCTGGGCACGCTGGGGCTTGGGTTCCTGCTGATGTCCACGATCCTTGGATCGTCGATCATGCTGGCGCTGACGGTGATCGGCATCTTCATCACCCCGGCGGTGCTGGTGCTTGGCGGGCTCGTGGTGCTGGCAGGCTACCTGCTGGGCACCTACGCGCTGGGCGTCGGCGTGATGATGGCCGTTGGCCGCCCGGAACCCGACCGCGTGCTGGAACGCGCGCTGGCGGGAGGGCTGGGCGCGATCATCGCGGGCCTTCTGGCGCTGATCCCGCTGCTGGGGTGGCTGTTCGTGCTGGCGCTGACGCTCGCTGGCGCCGGGGCGATGGCATGGCGCACGCTGGCGCCGCGCCTCGCCGCTCCCAGCTGACGGAACTCAGGCGGCACGGGCCTTCGCGGCCTTCGCCGCCAGCCGTTCGCGATGCAGGGTGTAAAGCCCGGTCGCGACGATGATCAGCGCGCCGATCCAAGTCCAGAAATCCGGCAGTTGGTTGAATACCAGCCAGCCGTAAAAGGTCGACCAGATCAGCAGCGAATACTGCACTGGCGCCACCACGGCGGCCTGTCCGACTTCCAGCGCCTTGATCAGAGTGAACTCTCCCGCACCCGCCAGAACCGCGACGCCCAGCATCAGCAGAAACTCGACGCCGGTGGTCGGCGTCTGCCAGACGAAGGGCAGGGGCAGCGTCAGAAGAACTACGCTGGCCAGCGCGGTATAGGCGACGGTGGTGATCGTGCGGTCCGAATTCGCCAGCGCGCGCGACACGATCTGCCGCAATGCGAAGGCCGCCGCCGCGAGGATCACGAAGAAGATCGCCGGGTGGACCACGCCAAGCCCGGGCCGGATCACGATAAGCGTCCCGATGAAGCCGATGGTCACCGCCACCCAGCGCCGAATGCCCACCGTCTCGCGCAGCACCAAAGCCGACAGAAGCGTCACGACAAAGGGCGCGATGAAGCTGATCGAAACCGCATCCGCCAGCGGCACGAAGCTGACCGCCACGATGAAACACAGGGCCGAGACAGCCGCCAGAAACCCGCGGAAAAGCTGAAGGTAGGGATGCGATGTCTTCAGCAAAGACGGCCCGTGACGCGCCAGCAGGAACAGCATCGCCGCGAACAGCCCCAGTTGGCGGGTCCAGGTGACCTGAACCGGGTGCAGCGTCTGGGTCAGGAACTTCGCCTGCGTGTCCACCGCCGAGAAAATGAACATCGCCAGCGCCATCAGGGCAAGGCCGCGCATGTTGTCGACCTGCTGTCCCGGCGGGGACGGCACGTTCATCGGGGAGGACGGGATGGGAATGATCTTGCTCCGGAACTGACCGGCTGTGCCCGGCTCTTCGTTAGTGCTACGCCCGTGCAGCCGGAGGGTCCAGTGCCGCCCGGCGGGAATCTGGTGGCGGGAGAATGTCGGTATGCGTCTGTTCGGACTGGTGGCGCTGGTGATGGTGGCCTTCGCGGCGAACTCGGTCCTGAACCGGCTGGCGGTCGGCGGCGGCTGGATCGACGCGATGGACTTCGCCCTGATCCGCGTCGCGTCCGGCGCGGCGGCGCTGTCGGCGATGGTCCTGATCCGTGACCGGCGGCTGGCGCTTGGAGGGCCGCACCGGCTGGCCGGTGTCCTGTCGCTGACGCTGTACCTCGCCGGGTTCTCTGCGGCCTATGTCACGCTGGATGCGGGGGCGGGGGCGCTAATCCTGTTCGGCGGTGTTCAGGTGACGATGTTCGCGGGCGCCGTCCTTGCGCGCGAGCCGATGCCGGTGCTGCGCTGGATCGGCGCTTTGGTCGCCCTTTCGGGACTGGCGTGGATGTTCTGGCCCGGCAACGGCGCGCGGGTGCCGCCTGTCGCGGGCGCGATGATGGCGGCGGCGGCGGTCGGGTGGGGCGTTTATTCGCTGGTCGGACGTCGCTCGGGCGAACCGCTGCGCGCGACCGCGGCGAACTTCCTGCTGGCGGTGCCGGTCTGCGCCGTGATCGCCCTTCTGGCGCGCGCGGGCACCGCGATCACGCCCCATGGCATCCTGCTGGCGCTGACCTCCGGCATCGTGACCTCGGGTCTCGGTTATGCCCTGTGGTACGCCGTCCTGCCGCGCCTTGCCGCCAGCGTCGCTGCGGTGGCGCAACTGACCGTGCCGGTGATCGCGCTGGCGGGCGGCGCGCTGATCCTGTCGGAACCCGTCACCCCGGCGCTGATCGCCGCCTGCGCGCTGGTGCTGGGCGGCGTCGCGCTGTCGGTACTGGCGCGGCGCTAGGCACTGGTCGGAGGCGCGTGATGGCATATCTCAGGGCGATGCGCGTGCTTCTAATGATCCTCTTGCTGTTCCCAGTTCCCGCCGCGGCCGATTGCGTCGTGCTGCTGCACGGGCTGGCCCGCAGCGCGACCAGCATGGTCCCGCTCGCCGAGGCCCTTCGTCTGAACGGCTACCGCGTGGTGAATCGCGGCTACCCCTCGACCGAGCGCAAGATCGAGGTGCTGGTCGACATGGCCGTCGGCCCTGCGGTCGACGATTGCGGCGACGATCGGGTTCATTTCGTGACGCATTCCATGGGCGGTATCCTTGTCCGCCTGTGGCTGGCCGATCACCGTCCCAAAACCATGGGCCGCGTGGTGATGATGGGGCCGCCCAATCAGGGCAGCGAACTCGTTGACGAATTCGGCGACCTTGCCCCGTTCGAATGGATCAATGGCCCGGCGGGGCTGGAACTGGGCACCGGGCCGGACAGCGTGCCGAACCAACTGGGCCAGCCGCATTTCGAACTGGGCATCATCGCGGGCACCCGCTCGCTGAATCCGGTCTATTCCAACGTCATCGACGGGCAGGACGACGGCAAGGTCTCGGTCGATTCCACCCGCCTGCGCGGAATGACCGATCACCTTGTCCTGCCGGTCACGCACACGTTCATGATGATGAACCCGCTGGTGATCGCAGAGGCGATGGAATTTCTGGAACACGGGCGTTTCCGCCCCGAGATGACCTATGGCGAGGCGCTTACGCGGGTGACCGGCGGCTGAGCCCTAGCTTTTCGGCCCGATGATCCGGTTCACGTGACCCATCTTGCGGCCCGGCCGCGCCTCGGCCTTGCCGTACAGGTGGATCGCCGTCGCCGGATCGCGGGCCAGCTCGGGCACCCGCAGGATGTCGTCGCCGATCAGGTTCTCCATCACCACGTCCGAATGCCGACCGCCGTCGCCCAGCGGCCAGCCCGCCACGGCGCGGATGTGCTGCTCGAACTGGTCCGACACACAGCCGGTCTGCGTCCAGTGGCCCGAGTTGTGGACCCGTGGCGCGATCTCGTTGACCAGCAAGCCCTGCGGCGTCACGAACAGCTCTACCCCCAGCACGCCTACGTAATCCAGCGCGTTCAGAATGCGGCCCGCCAGCAGGATGGCGTCGGTCTTCAGCGCGGCAGAGATGCGCGCGGGCACCGTGGTGGTGTCAAGGATGCCGTCCTTGTGGACGTTCTCGCCGGGATCGAAAGCCGCGACCTCGCCATTCGCACCGCGCGCGGCGATCACGCTGATCTCCATCGAGAAATCGACGAAGCCTTCAAGGATCGCGGGCGCGCCGTTCATATCGGCCAGCGCGCTGTCCGCGTCGTCGGGCGACCGCAGCCGCGCCTGTCCCTTGCCGTCATACCCGAACCGTCGGGTCTTCAGGATCGCGGGCGTGCCGATCTCGTCAATCGCTTTCGCAAGATCCTCGGCGCTGTCGACCGCGGCGAACGGTGCGGTGCCAAGCCCGAGGTCCCGCAGAAAGGTCTTCTCGGTCAGCCGGTCCTGACTGGTGGCCAGCGCCTGCCGTCCCGGATGGATCGGTTTCAGCGATTCCAGCAGGTCCAGCGCGGCGGTCGGGATGTTCTCGAACTCGTAGGTGATCACGTCGACAGAGGCGGCGAAGGTCTTCAGCGCCTTCTCGTCCTCGTAGGACGCGGTGGTCACGCGGTGCGCGACGTGGCCTGCCGGAGGCTCGGCGCCCGGCTCGTAGATATGCGTCAGGAAGCCAAGACGCGACGCCGCGACCGACAGCATCCGGCCAAGCTGGCCGCCGCCGAGAATGCCGATGGTGGCGCCGGGAGTAAGGGGAAGGCTCATGCGGGACTCCGGGTCAGGGCTCCAGCCGCTTGCCGATCGCGGCGAGGGCATCGCGCAGGGTGTCATGGGCGCCGCCGTCGCGCAGCGCCTCGGTCATCTGAAGGCTGAGGCTGCCAGCGGTGGCAAGCGCGTCGCGCTCTTCGGCCAGCCGTCCGGCGCTGCCTTTCGACATGGCGGACAGGAAGCCCGACAAAAGTTGCGTGGTGTAGAATTCCGCCCCGTCGGCATCGCCGGTGTGATCCGCCAGCCAGCCAGAGGCGCTGGCCGCCAGATCAAGAACGCCGGGCACGAAAGCACAGATCGCGAAATGCGCGTTCAGCGCGGCTTCCGAGGCGACCTTCACCACCGGGTTCTCGGGGGCGAACAGATCGGCCAGCAGGTCGTCGTTGCCGAACGCGGCCAGCGGGCAGCCGCCCTGCTCGAGGTAGCCCAGCGGAATCGTCTGCACCATGTCGGCGGCGGGGGCGCACAGACGGCCAAGCTCGGCGCGCGAGACACCCGCCATCACCGAGACGATCCGCTGGTCGGCGCGGAAGGTCAGTGGCTCCAGCGCCTCGGCGGCGTGTTGCGGTCGGACGCAGAGAAACACGATGTCGGATGCGTCGACCACGGCCTGCGGCTCGGCCACGGTGACGCCAAGCTCGGCTTTCAGCGCGGCGGAAACGGCCTCGCCCCGGCGGGTGACTGCGATCTCGTGCCCGCGCTCGGCAAGAAAGCGGACCATGGGCGCGGCGATGTGGCCGGTGCCGATGAAGCCCAGCTTAGCCATCGGAGGGCTCGTCCGGGATCGAGGCGGACAGCGCGTCGCGCCATGCATCGACGCGTTCGGCCAGGGCCGCATCGGTGACGGCAAGGATCTGCGCCGCCATCAGCCCGGCATTCGCGGCGCCGCCGATGGCCATGGTGGCGACCGGAAAGCCGCGCGGCATCTGCACGATGGAATACAGCGAGTCGACGCCTCCCAGCGCCCGCGTCTGCACCGGCACGCCGACCACGGGAATGCGGGTCTTTGACGCCATCATGCCCGGCAGGTGCGCTGCGCCACCGGCGCCCGCGATGATCACCTTCAACCCGCGCGCGGCAGCGGTCTTGCCATAGTCCCAAAGGCGGTCCGGAGTGCGGTGCGCCGACACGATCTTCGACTCGTAGGAAATCCCCAGCTCGTCGAGGATCTCGGCGGCGAGCTTCATGGTGGGCCAATCGCTTTGGCTGCCCATGATGATACCCACGTCCACGGTCATGTCCTGTCCCCCGTACCTTCGCCCGAATGAAACGCCCCGTTCCTCGGGAACGCGCAATATACGCGGGAGGGACAGCGATGCAATCGGCAGGGTGACGGTTTGGCTCAGGCGATGATGTCGGGCAGCAGCCGGTCCTCGATCCGGCGGATCTTGTCCTTCAGCATCAGCTTTTGCCGTTTCAGCCGGCTCAGCCGCAGCTGGTCGGCGCGCTGCGTCTCTTGCAGCGCCGAGATCGCGTCATCGAGATCGCGGTGTTCTCGTCTCAGGACTTCCAGTTCCACCCTCAGAACCTCGGTCTCGTCCATCTGGCCGGATGCGTTCATTGCGCGTTCATCCCCGTGCCCTGGCTCCTGTCTGGGTTCTTCGCTGTGGCGCGAGTATTACCGCCATTTCCCGAATTCTCAAAGCCACTTGCAGGCACACACCCTTGCGGGGTCCGGCCGTGCTGCCCATATTCGTTAAAAGGGTCGCCGCAACGGGGCCCTTACGCAGTGTCGCTTATGAAAGGGCAAGGCCATGACGAAAGTTGGCTTGGGTTCGCATCCCTTCTTCTTGGGATTCGAACAGCTTGAACGGCTTATGGAACGGACGGTGAAGTCCGAAAACAACGGATACCCGCCGTTCAACATCGAGCAGACCAGCGCGAATTCCTACCGCATCACCCTTGCCGTGGCGGGGTTTGCCGAGGATGACCTGTCGATCACCATCGAGGACCGGCAGCTTATGATCCGCGGCCGCCAGAGCGAAGAGGATGACGGCCGGATCTTCCTGCACCGTGGCATCGCCGCGCGGCAGTTCCAGCGCAGCTTCGTTCTGGCCGAGGGTGTCGAGGTATCCGGCGCCGCCATGGAAAACGGACTGCTGCATGTAGACCTGAGCCGGGCCGAGCCCGAGAAGGTCGTGCGGACGATCCAGATCGACCGCAGGTAAACCGGGGGTGAGACCATGAACACCACTTACGACTTCGCGGCCGAGATGCCGCAGGACATCGTCTATGTCCGTTCCGTCGACGTCGCCGACCTGCCCGAGGACGTGCAGGCCGAGGTCGAGGGGCTGGAAACCATCTTCGCCGTCCACAACACCGAGGGCGAGCGGCTGGCGCTGGTGCGCGACCGCAAAATGGCCTTCGCGCTGGCGCGGCAAAACGATCTGGCGCCCGTGAGCGTCCACTGAACGAAGGAACGCGGGGCATGCCGATGGATTTCGACTGGGTCGATGCCTTCACGGCTGTGCCCTTCGGCGGCAACGGCTGTGCCGTGGTCTATGACGACGGCGGCCTCGACCCCGAGACCTGCATGACCTTCGTGCGCGAGACGGGGCTGGTGGAGTGTACCTTCATCGGCCCCTCCGACGTCGCGGACATGAAGATCCGTTACTTCATGAACAACATGGAGATCCCTTTCGCGGGACACCCGACGCTTGCCTCGGTCGCGTCGATGGCGGATCGCGGCCGCGCGAAGCCGGGCCTTCTGCGGTGCGAGACCGGCGCCGGCGTCATCCCGGTCGAGATCGAGACCACGCCCGACGGCCCGTTGATCACCATGACGCAGGTCGCGCCTACCTTCGGCGAAAAGATGGATCCGGCGCTTGTCGCCGCAGCCGGCGGCCTGTCGCCCGAAGATATCGTGGGCACGCCGCAGGTGGTCTCGACCGGCCTGCCGTTCGTCATCACCGTAGTGAAGGACAAGGACTGCCTGCGCCGACTGTCGCCTGACGTCGACGCGATGCGCATGGTGCGCGGCGCGCATGACACGATGGAACCGTTCTGGGTCTCGCTTGGCGGCGAGACGGCAGAGGGGGACACGTTCTCGCGCCTCGTCCTTGCGCCGCCGCTGCCGCCCGAGGACCCCTTCACGGGTTCGGCCACCGGCGCGATGGCATCGTACCTCTGGCATCACGGTCTGATCGACAGCCCGCGCTTTGTTGCGGAGCAGGGGCACTGGATGGGCCGCCCCGGACGTGCGGATGTCGAGGTTCTGGGCCCGCGCGACGCCATCGAGGGCGTCCGTGTCGGCGGGCGCGGTCACGTGCTGATGCGCGGATACCTGAACCTTTAGGGCTCAGGGCCAGAGGCCGTAGGTCTCTCTCATGTAATCGAAACACTGACGGTCGGCGGTTCGCCGGTCTGCGCCGTCAAGCACCGCCTGATACAGCGGCGCACGGTCGTGGTTCGACAAAAGGCGCGGGCCTTTGATCCCGGCGGGCGCCCAGATCCGCGTGCCCGCCTTCGCCAGCATCCCCGACAGCCAGATATCGTCCACCGACCACAGCACCGGCGGGATGTCGAACACGTCGTCGTCGAAGAACGATGGCCGCACCAAAACGCCGCCGTAGCCCTGAAAGATGTCGCGATAGCCCGGCGTGCGGATATGCGCGTGGCTTGGTCCCTCGCCGCGATAGCCCAAGGCCGCCGCCACCGAATGCAGCGCGCTTTTCACCTGGTAGGGCAGGTCCAAAGCCTTGTTCGCCCGCTTTGCCTGCGGCTGGGGCCGGTCGCGCTGATCCGAGGTGAACATCTCGTCCGCCGCCCACGAGATCGGCGCGATCGCGTCGTCGGGCCGGTCGCGGCGCGCGTCGTAGAAGACCGAGGACCAGTCGGGCCGGTACAGCCGGTCGTCATCGCCGAACAGGATCTCGACGTTCTCGCCACGATGGGCGCGAACGGCATGCAGCACTTTGCTGGCGGGGCCGAAATCCTCGTCGGGACGGACGATGGTCACACCCTCGGGCACCTCGGGCACAGAGCCGTCGTAGTCGGGAAACCGGCGATAGCGTCGCGGCACGTACAGTTCCACCCGGTCCGCCGGCTGGCGCTGGTTAAGCATCGACCGAAGCGCGCCGCCGATCTCGGCGAAGCGGGGCGGTATGGTGGTCAGGGTGATAAGACGCAGGGGCGGCAAGCCGGGCTCCGGATCGGGATCGGCTTTCGTGTTAGCCCGCCGGCGGCCCCTTGTCACGGCGGGTCAGGCAGACGCCGCCACGCATAGCGCGCGGCGGCGTCAATTGGATCAGGCGGCGATCAGCCCCATCGATTCCAGCTTCAGGATCACCTGATGGGCGCAGTTGTCGACGTCCACGTTCTCGGTGTCCAGCGACAGCTCGGGGTTCGCGGGTACATCGTAGGGGTCGGAGATGCCGGTGAACTCCTTGATCTTGCCCTCGCGCGCCAGCTTGTAGAGCCCCTTGCGGTCGCGCCGTTCGCATTCCTCCAACGAGGTCGCGACGTGGACCTCGACGAAGGCACCGAACTGCTCGATGTCCTCGCGCACCGCGCGGCGGGTCGTCGCGTAGGGCGCGATGGGCGCACAGATCGCGATACCGCCGTTCTTGGTGATCTCGGACGCGACGAAGCCGATGCGCCGGATGTTCAGGTCGCGGTGCTCTTTCGAGAAGCCCAGCTCCGAGCTGAGGTTCTTCCGCACGATGTCGCCGTCCAGCAGCGTGACGGGGCGGCCGCCCATCTCCATCAGCTTGACCATCAGCGCGTTCGCGATCGTCGATTTGCCCGACCCAGAGAAGCCGGTGAAGAAGACGGTGAAGCCCTGCTGCGACCGCGGCGGACGCGTGCGGCGCAGTTCCTTGACCACCTCGGGGAACGAGAACCACTCGGGGATCTCAAGACCCTCGGCCAGACGGCGGCGCAGTTCGGTGCCCGAGATGTTCAGGACGGTGACGCCATCCTCGATCTCGTCGGCGGGCTCGTACTGGGCGCGTTCCTGCACGTAGACCATGTGCTTGAACGGGACCATCTCCAGCCCGATCTCGGATTCGTACTGCTTGAACAGCTCCTGCGCATCGTAGGGACCGTAGAAATCCTCGCCCGCAGAGTTCTTGCCGGGGCCGGCGTGGTCGCGGCCCACGATGAAGTGGGTGCAGCCGTGGTTGGCGCGGATCAGGCCGTGCCACACTGCCTCGCGCGGGCCCGCCATGCGCATCGCGAGGTTCAGCAGCGACATCGAGGTGGTCGAGGCCGGGTACTTGTCCAGCACCGCCTCGTAACAGCGGACGCGGGTGAAGTGATCGACGTCGCCCGGCTTGGTCATGCCGACGATCGGGTGGATCAGCAGGTTGGCCTGCGCTTCCTTCGCGGCGCGGAAGGTCAGTTCCTGGTGCGCGCGATGCAGCGGGTTGCGGGTCTGGAACGCGACGACGCGGCGCCAGCCCATTTTGCGGAAGAAGGCGCGCAATTCGTTCGGCGTGTCGCGGCGGGCGCGGAAGTCATAGTGCACCGGCTGCTGAATGCCGGTGACCGGGCCGCCCAGATAGATCTTGCCCGCGTGGTTGTGCAGGTAGTTCACCGCCGGGTGCGCGCTGTCATCGGCGCCGAACACCTTCTCGGCCTCGTTCGCCTTGTTCGGCTCCCACTTGTCGGTGACGGTCATCGTGCCAAGGATCACGCCTTCCTGATCGCGCAGGGCGATGTCCTGCCCGACCTCGATCGAGTCGGCGAACTTCTCGTTCACGTCCAGCGTGATGGGCATCGGCCACAGCGTGCCATCGGCGAGACGCATGTTCTCGACCACGCCATTGTAGTCCTCTTCCGACAGGAAGCCCTTGAGCGGGTTGAAGCCGCCGTTCATCAGCAGCTCCAGGTCGCAGATCTGTCGCGGGGTCAGATCCCAGCTGGTCAGGTCGGCGGCTTCGACCTTCAGCTTCTGGGCGCTTTCATAAGAGACGTAAAGTTCCGGGATCGGAGCGAGGTTGTTCAACTGCATTTCGGGCCTACTGGTTCGGAACGACGCGCGTATCGCGTCTTTCAAGGTATCGCGGGCCGTCTAGACCCGGACCGACGCCGAAGTCTAGGGAACCCGCCCTGTTTTCGGGCAAAAGGTCTGCGATTGCGCGATTTTCGGCGCAAATGGGACGCGCGTTCAGGAATTGGCGACTCGGCGGAACGCCTTGGGGCAGGGTGTTCCGAACGGCGGTCAGGCGTTCCGCCGCAGCGCAGAAACGGACGCGAGGGAAACATGCCCGACATCGACTTCCGCCCGGCCACGCCCGGCGACGCGAAGCGGCTGGTGGAATTCGTCATGATGGCGGGCGAGGGCCTGCCCGAAATGGCGTGGGCCGAAATGGCCGATCCCTGGCAGAAACCCCGCGACGTGGGCCTGGCGCGCGCCGAGAGGGACGAAGGCAGTTTCAGCTATCGCAACGCGACGATGGCGCAGCGTCTGGGCCGGGTGCTGGGCGGCATGATCGGCTATGCGCTGCCCGACGACCCGGTCGAGATCGGCCCCGATTTCCCTGCGCCCTTCGTGCCCTTGCAAGAGCTCGAGAACATGGCCACCGGCACGTGGTACCTGAACGTGCTGGCGGTCTATCCCGAACTGCGGGGGCAGGGGCTTGGCGGCAGGTTGCTGGAACGGGCCGAATGGATCGCGAAACGGCAGGGTCGCTCTGGCGTCTCGATCATCGCCTTCGCATCGAATCCCGGTGCGGTGCGGCTATATCTTCGGACGGGATTCGAAGAAATAGCCCGGCGCCGCATGGCGGTGCCGGGCTGGGCCCACGACGGGACCGATGCAATTCTGCTGGTAAAGCCGGTCTAGACCTTACTCTGCCGGCGCACCGACCTCGGCCACCGGGGCATCCGGCGCCACGACCGCCTCGCCCTCGGCTGCAAGGAAACGCTCGGCTTCAAGCGCGGCCATGCAGCCCATGCCAGCCGAGGTCACCGCCTGACGGTACTTGTGGTCGGTCAGGTCGCCCGCGGCGAACACGCCGGGGATCGAGGTCTCGGTGGAATCGGGCTTGGTCACCACGTAGCCGCCCATGTGCGTTTCCAGCTGGTCCTTCACCAGTTCGGACGCGGGCGCGTGGCCGATCGCGACGAAGAAGCCATCGCACGAGATCTTGCGCTCTTCGCCGGTGTTCACGTCGCGGACCTTCACGCCCTCGACGCCGCGGGGCTGGTCGGCGCCATAGACTTCATCGACCGTGGTGTTCCACGCGATCTCGACCTTCGGATGCTCGAACAGCCGTTTTTGCAGGATCTTCTCGGCCCGCAGGCTGTCGCGGCGGTGGACCAGCGTGACCTTCGACGCGAAGTTGGTCAGGAACAGCGCCTCTTCCACGGCGGTATTGCCGCCGCCGATGACCACGACTTCCTTGCCGCGATAGAAGAAGCCGTCGCAGGTCGCGCAGGCCGAAACGCCGAAGCCCTTGAAATGCTCTTCCGACGGCAGGCCCAGCCATTTCGCCTGCGCCCCGGTCGCAAGGATCACGGCGTCGGCGGTATAGGTGGTGCCGGTGTCGCCCTGCGCAACGAAGGGCCGCTTCGACAGGTCGATGGACGAGATGTGGTCCGAGATGATCTCGGTGCCGACGGCGCGGGCATGGGCTTCCATGTTGACCATCAGGTCGGGGCCCTGAATCTCTGTCTCACCCGGCCAGTTCTCGACCTCGGTGGTGATCGTCAGCTGGCCGCCCGGCTGGATGCCCTGCACCAGCACCGGTTCCAGCATCGCGCGGCTGGCATAGACACCGGCGGTATAGCCGGCCGGGCCGGAGCCGATGATAAGAACCTTGGTGTGCTTCGTCTCGGCCATCGCGGACCTCCTGCGGGTTCGTTAAAATCTGGAACACGCATATAACCATGCCGGCCCCGTCCTGAAAGCCCCGCATATGGTATCGCCTATCATGCTGCATCTGCATAATGATGTTGCGCGATCTTGAAATATTATTGCCGAGGCTATTCTCTTTCGGTATCTATCGGAAAAACAGATGCGGAGTTGCCATGCCCGGTTCCAAGCTTGACCCGATTGATCGCCAGATCCTTGCGGAATTGCAGGCTGACGGTCGCATGACGAACGTCGAACTGGCCAAGCGCGTGGGTATTTCCGCGCCGCCCTGCCTGCGTCGTGTGCGCACGCTGGAAGAACAGGGCTTCATCCGCGGCTATCACGCCGAGGTCGACGCCCGACAACTGGGGTTCGAGGTGCAGGTTTTCGCGATGGTCGGTCTGCAAAGTCAGGCCGAGGCCGACCTGTCCGCGTTCGAACGGCGCTGCCGCGACTGGCCGCTGGTCCGCGAGTGCCACATGCTGAACGGCGAGGTGGACTTTATCCTGAAATGCGTTGCGCCGGATCTGTCGACCTTCCAGACCTTCCTGACGGAACAGCTGACGGCGGCGGACAACGTGATCTCGGTGAAGACCTCGCTGGTGATCCGGGGCGCCAAGGACGAACCGGGCGTGCCCTTCGACATTCTGGAGCAAAGGCTGAACCAGACCGCCTGACGCCTCAAAGGGCGCCGGCGGCCGGCAGGTTCAGTAGATCGCCGTCTCGTATTCTTCCGGCGACAGGCGCGGTGCGCACAGCGGGCCGAACTCGGCCAGCGACGTGACATGCGGGAAGAAGGACAGGAACAGGCGCATCCCGTCCGCGCCCAGCCGGGTCATCAGATCGGTGCCCGGATGGTAGCTTTCGATCTCCAGCCCGTTCGCCCGCAGGATCTGATGATCGCGGAACGCAAGATGGTAGGTGTTCACCGGCGAGGCGGGCGCCACGCGGATCACGCTTTGACCGTCCTCGAACGCCGTGATCGGGGTCAGCGCGCTGTCGCCCTGCACCACGTCCTGCAACCGCGCATGGCGGTGCAGAAGGCGGGCGTGCGGGGCCAGCATCAGGTCGGGCATAGGCCGCGAGGGGCCGAAGCTGTCCACCGGAATACGGAACAGGCGCGGCGGCGTCTGGCCGGGCTGCTGGCCGGGAATAAGCGTGATGTTCCCGATCCACATCAGCGGCTGATAGCCGTTGTCGCGAGTCTCGATCCGCATGCCGGGCAGCAGGTCCTCGACGGCAACGGGGCCATCCTCGGTCGCCATGATCGTGCCGCGGGCCAAGGCGCAGAACGCGCTCTCGAACACCGGATGGGCCGGCGCGCGCTTGATGATCTCGGCCAGCGAGCCATCCGGCAGCAGCGACAGCGCCTCGAAACGGCGTGCGGGGAATTGTTGTTGCGGTTGCGGTGTGCCTGCGTTGGCGCGACGGACCGTCCAGCGATGCTGACCCATCGGTGCGGCAGTGCGGGCGACGGCAGCTTCGCCCGGCCGATGCGGATATGTCATTCGTTTCCCTCTCGACTGCCCCGCACAGCCGAAGGCGACCATGCGGGTGCACGCCATGGCTTCGCCACGGCTCCCCGGTGACACGGACGCAATCACGCCCGCGGCAGACTATTCCCCCATAGGTCGGGCCTGGGCCCCGACTGGGGCCCGTCCCTCGTTCGCGTATCCCTGGGTGCCGTCAGCGCGCGGCGTGCAGCGCTTGGTCCGGCTTGGCCGCGGCAGCGGCCCGCTTGGCGATGAAGGCGTCGCGGCGTGCGCCGCGGGTCCAGGGCATCTTCACCTCCAGCTTGGCGGACTCTTTCGCGACCGTTGCGATCCAGTTCGACTTGCTGGCCATGACGTCTCTCCTCGATTCGCGCGAAGGCAGTCCGCGCTCTCTCTCGTCGTTTCCCGAAGCGGGGCAATCGGCCCTCGCTTGGTCGACTATCGGCGGGCAATGGGGCTGCAGAATGTCGGGGTCAGGATTCTTTACGGCTCAATAAGGCCGGGAATGTGGCGCTGTGCCGGCTTTGGAAACGCTGCGGTCAAGAGCTACCGCGACGTCGCCGAAAATGAGCGGATCAGAGCCGAACGACGGAAATCAGGCGACCGTAGTCCGCCTCGCTCCGGTGCTGGCTGCGCCGATAGGAAAAGAATCGCCGAGGGTCGGCATAGGTGCACCAGCGGGTCCATTCGGCCCGCCCCACGCCGGCAGCGCGCAGGCGGTGCAGCCCATAGCCGGGCAGATCGAACTGCTGCCGGTCGCCGTCGCCCGGCTTGAAGAACCGCGCGTTCGCCGGATCGTCGGCAAGGAAGGCGTCAAGGAACTCGGGCCCGACCTCGTAGGCGGACTGGCTGATCGTCGGGCCGATCGCCGCGACGATACGGTCCCGCTGTGCGCCCGCCTCGACCATCAGGTCGACGGTCGCCTCCAGCACCCCGTCCAGCGCGCCGCGCCACCCGGCATGCGCCGCACCCACGACGCCCCCTTCGCGGTCCGCGAACAGGACCGGCTGGCAGTCGGCGGTCAGGATCGCCAGCGCCATGCCGGGCGTGGTGCTGACCATCGCGTCGGCGCGCGGGCTCTCTGCACCGATGTCCTCGGCCCGGATGGCCGTGGCCGAATGCACCTGCCGCACACCGATCAGCGCCTCGGGAGAGACCTCCATCGCATCGGCCACGCGGGACCGGTTGATTTTGACGATGTCGGATTGGTCCGAGGAACCGGGCCCGCAGTTCAGGCCGGAAAATACACCGGAGGACGCGCCGCCAAGCCGGGTGAAGAACCCGTGGCGCACGCCGTCGAGTGCGGGAGAGGTCAGGATTTCAAGCGTCATCGCTCCAGCCCTGGCGGGGGCGCTGTTCTTTCCGGGTGAATGGCAAGCACCTTGAACAGACTTCCCATTTCCTGCGGGTGGGTCAAGCGGCGATGCGCGGCGATCAGCGCATCCAGCGGCGCACCGGTCAGCCCGTCCGCAAGCTGCTGCGCCCGCTGCGTGATGCCCAGCCGCTCCAGAAACACGCCCTGAGCGACCATGGCCGAGGTCGCGGCGCCCTGAGCGCCCCGCGCGAAAGCCTCGAAGTCGACATGCGCGGTCAGGTCCGCCTCACCGGGATGTGAAAGCGGATTGTCCGGCTGATGCGCCCGCAGCGCCTGCAACGTGTCCCCTTTCGATCGCCAGTCGCCATAGTCGACGAAAATCGCGGCGCCGCCCCGTGCGGCGATCCGGGGCGCCACAGCTTCTGCCACCGCCGCCGCCGGAGCGCAGGTCTCGACAAGGTCGCCGTCCACGGTATCCGCCAGCCGATCCGCCAACGCACCAAGCGGCGTGACCGCCCCCAGCCCGAAAGCCAGCGCACCGTCCACAACCGTCACCAGCCGTTCCCGCCACCCGATCCCGTCCCGCAAGAACTGCCGGATCGGCAAGGCGTCGAGGAACTCGTTCGCCACAAGAAACAGCGGCCCCGGCGGCAGCATGCCAACGTCGTCGCACCACGAAACGTCATGCCCCGCGAGCGTCTCGCGCTGCTTCCGGCGCAGCGTCGGCGACGCCTCGACAAGACAGACCCGCGCCGCGTCGTGAAACCCCGGAACCCGCGCCGTCGCCCGCAGCAGGTCCGCCATCAGCGTGCCGCGCCCCGGTCCAAGCTCGGCCAGCACGAAAGGGTCCGGCGCGCCCTGATCCATCCACGCCTGCGCCAGTGACAGGCCCAGCAGCTCGCCGAACATCTGGCTGATCTCGGGCGCGGTGGTGAAATCGCCCGCGGCGCCGAACGGATCGCGGGTGGTGTAATACCCATGCTCGGGGTGCAGCAGGCATTCGGCCATGTACTCGGCCACCGTCAGCGGCCCGGTTGCGGCGATCCTGCGTAAAAGGAGCTCGGCCAGCGCCGTCATGGCGCGGCGGGCGCGCGCCTGCGGGCCCAGATCACCAGCGCGACCCCGATCAACAGCATCGGCAGCGACAGCAACTGCCCCATCTTCAGGCCGGACGCGCCAAGCTGCACGACATAGCCCATCGGGTTGTCCAGCGTGATGTATTGCGCATCGGCCTGCCGGAAGAACTCGACGAAGAACCGTGCCGCACCGTAGCCGCCGATGAACACGCCGGTGATCGCCCAGGGCGTCCGGAACCATTTGCGCGCGAAGACCAGGAACAGGATCAGCAGGCCCAGCACCAGCCCCTCCAGCCCCGCTTCGTACAGCTGCGACGGGTGGCGGGCGCAAGGTCCGTCCACCAGGGGGCAGTCCTGCGCCGCAAGCCCGGGAAAGATCACGCCCCACGGCATCGTGGTCGGCAGGCCCCACAGCTCGGCGTTGATGAAGTTGGCCAGCCGCCCCAGCAATAGCCCCGGCGGCGTCGCGGCCACCAGCATGTCGGCCACGCTGCCCGTGACCGCGCCGATGCGGCGCGAATAGACAAGGATCACCGTCATCACGCCAAGGAAGCCGCCGTGGAACGACATGCCGCCGTTCCAGATCTGGAGGATCTCAAGCGGATGGCTCAGGTAATAGCCGGGCGCGTAGAACAGCACGAAGCCCAGACGCCCGCCAAGGATCACGCCCACGATCACCCACGTCACGAAGTCGTCGACCTGCGCCGCCGTCATCGGCGGCTCGCCGCGCCACAAGTGCGGGCGGCGCACGAAGGCCACCGCCATCCGCCAGCCGATGATGATGCCCACGATGTAGGCCATCGCGTACCAGCGCAGCGCGAAGGTGAAACTGCCGATGTCGATCGAGAAGATCTCGGGAGAGACGGAAGGGAAGGGGATGGCGGCCAACATGCGCTCTCCTTGGCCACGGCGGCGAAGTGAAGTCAACCGGACGAACGCGACCTTGCCCGCCGCGCCGCGGCGGCCCATATAGGGGGGAAGTGGAACGGAGCTAAGACATGCAGACCCGCAACAAGGTTTTCGACGATATCGGCCAGCTGATGACCAACGCCATGGGCGTTGCGCAGGGTGCGCGGCAGGAAGCCGAAACCGCGATGAAGGGCCTCGTCGACCGCTGGCTTGCCGATCGCGATTTCGTCACGCGCGAGGAATTCGACGCCGTGCGCGCCATGGCCCAGAAAGCCCGCGAAGAGAACGAGGCGCTGAAGGCCCGTCTCGACGCTCTGGAAGCCGCGTCCAAGTCCTGACGTTAAGCCGGTGCAACCGCTCTGGTTGCACCGCTGCTCCGGCGATTCACCGATCTGTTACCGGATTATGTGCCCTTTGCCGGGTCATCCCCAAGTTATTGCAGTTATCCCCGATTTAGTGCTTTACAGTGCGAATCACTCGCCCTTACCATATCTCGTAGGACGCGCGGCATAGATCGCCGATCCTAGAGCAGGCACCTAGTTCTGGGGCGAATTCACGCCCCCCGAACGATAAGCAGAGAGGCGGGGGCATGGCACTGGCAGAGCAGTTTCACACGGAAGATCTTCACCCGATCGACATCGTGGAGCATATCGCGGAACACCACGCGTGGGATTTCGACCGGGTGGCCGACGACCAGATCGCGATGGCGGTCGAAGGCCAGTGGCGCACCTACTCGATCACGCTCGCCTGGTCGGACTACGACGAGACGCTGCGCCTGATCTGCACCTTCGAGATGGAGCCGCCCGAGGACAAGCTTCCGGGTATCTACGAGACGCTGAACCGCGCCAACGACATGTGCTGGTCCGGCGCCTTCACCTACTGGGCCGACCAGCGGCTGATGGTCTACCGGTACGGCCTTGTGCTGTCGGGCGGCCAGATGGCCAACCCCGAACAGATCGACACGCTGATCGGCTCGGCGGTCGCGTCGGCCGAGCGCTTCTACCCGGCCTTCCAGCTGGTGGCATGGGGCGACCAGTGTCCGGAAGAGGCCGTGAACGTCGCCATCGCCGAGGCCTACGGCCGCGCCTGACGCGCAACAGCTGCAGAATTCGACGGGCCGCGCCGGGACCAACCCGCGCGGCCCGTTCGCATTTTCGGGCCTCGCTTGTTCCCGCCCGCGCGCAGGGCTAGGAACGTCGCAAAGCAAGGGGGCTGTGACATGTTCGACGATATTTCCCGCCGGGGACTGGTGCTGCTGGGCTGCGGCAAGATGGGCTCTGCGATGCTGGCCGGCTGGCTGGGCCGCGGGCTGCAAGCCGGCTCGGTCTGGGTCATCGACCCGAACCCCTCGGACTGGCTGAAAGGCACCGGCGTCAACATCAACGCCGACCTTCCCGAAGGCCCCGCCGTCGTCCTGATCGCGGTGAAGCCGCAGATGATGGGCTCGGCCCTGCCGGACATCGCCGAATACGGCAACGGCGCCACCCTCTTCGTATCGGTGGCGGCAGGCACCACGATCGAGACCTACGAGGACATGCTGGGCGAAGCCTCTCCCATCGTTCGCGCGATGCCCAACACGCCCGCCGCGGTGGGCCGCGGCATTACCGCCATCGTCGGCAATCCCCGCGTCGCGCCGGCGCAGCTCGACACCGCCGAAGCGCTGCTCGCGGCGGTCGGGCAGGTGGTGCGGCTGGACGACGAAAGCCAGATGGACGCCGTGACCGCCGTTTCCGGCTCGGGCCCGGCCTACGTGTTCCACCTGATCGAAACGCTCGCCGCCGCGGGCGTGGCCGAGGGCCTGCCCGCCGACCTCGCGATGCAACTGGCCAAGGCCACCGTCGCAGGCGCCGGCGCGCTGGCCGAGGACTCCTCTGACGATCCGGCGCAACTGCGGGTCAACGTCACCTCGCCGGGCGGCACCACCGCCGCCGCGCTCGAGGTGCTGATGGACGACGAAACCGGCTTCCCCGCGCTCCTGCGCCGCGCGGTCAGGGCTGCCGCGAACCGGGGCCGGGAGCTTGCGAAATGACCATCGCGGATCTCATCGGCATCGACGACTTCCTCAAGGTCGACATCCGCGTCGGCGTGATCACCCGCGCCGAACCGTTCCCCGAGGCGCGCAAACCCGCTCTCAAGCTGTGGGTCGACTACGGTCCCGAGATCGGCCAGCGCAAAAGCTCGGCCCAGATCACGGTCCACTACACGCCCGAAGACCTGATCGGTCGCCGGGTGCTGGGCGTCGTCAACTTCCCGCCCCGCCAGATCGGCCCCTTCATGTCCGAGGCGCTGGTCCTCGGCGTCCCCGACGAGAACGGCGCCGTCGTCCTCATCACGCCGGACAAGGACGTGCCTCTGGGCGGCCGCCTGTTCTAGACGTCGCGCGCGCCGCGCCCCAGGGCCGGGACCCTCTCAGCCCCTTCTTCTCTTGGAAAATACCTCGGGGAGCACGAGGGGCTGGCCCCTCGTTCCGGCCTGTGCCGATGCTCAGCTGTCGCCCACGGCTTCGCGCCAGTGCTTGCGGCACAACGAGACATAGGTCTCGTTCCCGCCGATCTGCACCTGCGCGCCGTCGCGCAGCGTCCTGCCCTCGGCGTCGCGACGCACCACCATCGTCGCCTTGCTGCCGCAGTGGCAGATCGTGCGCACCTCGCGCATCTCGTCGGCCAGCGCCAACAGCGCCGACGAACCGGGAAACAGCTCGCCCCTGAAATCCACCCGCAACCCGTAGCACATGACCGGAACGCCAAGGTCGTCCACCGCGCGGGCCAGTTGCCAGACCTGATCCTTGTCGAGGAACTGCGCCTCGTCCACGAAAACGCACGCGATCGGGCCTTCGTCCAGCCGGGCGGCGATCTTGGCGAACAGGTCCTCGCCCGACACGAAGGTGTCCGCCTCGTCGGCGATACCGATACGGCTGGCGATCCGGCCTTCCCCGGCGCGGCGATCCATGCGCGCGGTCAGCAGGTAGGTCTGCATGCCCCGTTCACGGTAGTTGTACGCCGCCTGCAGCAGGATCGTCGACTTGCCGGCGTTCATCGTCGAGTAGTGGAAATACAGCTTTGCCATATGCGTCCTTTGCCCCGAGGACGCACGCCGTGCAAGCGTGCGGGGCGCCGCAGGGGCGGAAACGCTTGATTTTCGCCCCGCAGGCAGGCACGAATAGTTTGCACGGAAAGTTTCCGGCCGCCTTGGGAGGGGCGGTTCTTGCACTGAGGGAGGACAAATTGAAACACTTCGTTAAGACCGCCGCGGCGGCCTGCGCGCTTGCTGTCACGTCGCTGGCGGCGCAGGCGGCCGACGTCACGCTCACCATCTCGTCCTGGGCGCCGCCCACGCACGGCATGAACGCGATCACCTGGCCCGAGATGATCCGCCAGATCGAAGAGGCGACCGAGGGTCGCGTCACCGGCGAGATCAAGTACGGCCTCGCGCCGCCGCCGGCGCAGTATGACCTTGTGCTGGACGGCGTGGCCGACATCGCGTGGATCTTCCACGGCTACACCCCCGGCCGCTTCGTCACCACCAAGCTGATCGAACTGCCGGGCTACACCGGCAACGCCGAGGCCGCCTCGGTCGCCTACTGGCGCGCCTACGAGACGTATTTCGAGGAATTGGGCGAGCACAAAGGCGTCGAGGTGATGGGCCTCATGACCCATGGCCCCGGCGTGGTGCACACCAACGCCGACGTGACCTCGCTGGACGATCTCGCCTCGATGAAGATGCGCATCGGCGGCGGCGTCGCGAACATGGTGGGCGAGGCGCTGGGCGTCACCGGCATCAACGTGCCCGCGCCCAAGGTCTACGAGACGCTGGCGTCGAACGCCGCCGACGGCGTGATGATCCCGATGGAGGCCAAGGACAGCTTCAAGCTCTTCGAGGTGGCCAAGAACACCTACACCGTGCCCGGCGGCTTCTATCGCGGTTCGTTCGCGATGATCATGAGCCCCTTCGCGCTCGACAAGGTGTCTGACGAGGACCGCGCCGCGATCGAGGCGCTGTTCGGCGAGAACTTCAGCCGGATGGGCGGCAAGATGTGGGACACCATCGACGCGACCGGCATGGAGGCGCTGGAAGCGGCGGGCGACAACACCCTGCGCGAGGCCTCTGCCGAGGACGTCGCCAAGTGGGAAGAGATGACCAAGCCGATCATCGACGCCGTGGTGGCCGAGGTGAACGACACCGGGGTCGACGCCGAAGCGGCGCGCGCCTTCATCATGGAAGAGATGGCGAACTACTGACCATCGCGCTGGCGGGCCCCGACGGGTCCGCCGGTTCGGACCGCTCTGGCCCGCAGAGGCCGGGCGGCGACCTAGGGGGCGGTCAGGTGACAGGAGGGGGACGCAATGGCCGAGACCGGTGACGGAGCAACGGGGTTTTCCCTGCGCCAGCCCGACATCTGGCATTACATCGCGGTGGTGCCGACATGGATCGCGGCCATCGCGCTGTTCTCGCTGATGTGCATGACCTTCGCCGACGTGCTGCTGCGCTCGGCGCTGGACAATCCCATCGAATACGCCTCGGAACTTACCCGCATCTTTCTTGCGGTGATCGTCTTCGCCTCGCTGCCCGCGGTCTCTTGGAACGGCGGGCACATCGTGGTCGACCTGATGGACCCGCTGTTCTCGCGCCGCATGGCGCGGGTGCGCGACGTGCTGATCGACCTTGCTTGCGGCATCCTGCTGTTCTGGCCCGCGATGCGGGTGCTGGACCTTGCCGAACGCTCTCGCGAATTCGGTGACGTGACCGAATACATGGGCTTTCCGCAGTTCCTTGTCGGCTGGTTCATCGCCGCCTTCACCGCGCTGACCGCGGTGACGCTGATTGCCCGCGGCGTGGCGCGGGTGTTCTTCCCCACGAAGGTTCCCAACTGATGCTGGCCTCGGTCATCGGCCTCGGCGCCGTTCTCGTTCTCGTCTTCCTGCGGATGCCCATCGCCATCGCGATGGGGCTGGTGGGCTTTCTCGGCTACATGGACGAACGCGGCTTCCGCGCAGCGATCTCGATGGTGGGCCGGCTGGTTATCGACACCGCGCAGGACTACGGCCTTTCGGTGGTGCCGCTGTTCATCCTGATGGGCCTGTTCGTGTCGCGCGGTGGCCTGTCGCGTGAACTGTATCAGGTATCCTACGCCTTCCTCGGCCACCTGCGCGGCGGGTTGGCGATGGCGACGATCTGCGCCTGCGCCGGGTTCTCGGCGATCTGCGGCTCGTCGCTGGCGACGGCGGCCACCATGTCGAAAGTCGCGATGCCGCAGATGCGCAGCTATGGCTACAACGACCGCCTGTCGACGGCCTCTATCGCGGCGGGCGGCACGCTGGGCATCCTGATCCCGCCGTCGGTGATCCTCGTGATCTACGGGCTGCTGACCGAAACCTCGATCGGCAAACTGTTCATCGCGGGCGTCGTGCCCGGCATCCTTGGCGTGCTGCTGTATCTCGTCGCGGTGAAATACACGATCACCGTCGACCCCGAGGCGGGACCGGCGGGCGAGAAATCCAGTTGGTCCGATCGCCTTGCCGCCCTGCGCGGCGTCTGGGCGGTGCTCTTGCTGTTCTTCCTCGTCATCGGCGGCCTGTACGGCGCGCTTGATATCTGGCCGGTCTACCTGACCTTCTCGCCGACCGAGGCCGCAGGGATGGGGGCCGCGGGCGCCTTCCTGATCGCCCTGTCGCGCGGCTCGCTGTCGTTCCGCATCGTGGTGCAGGTGCTGGTCGAAGCCGCGCATACCACCGCCTCGCTGTTCGCAGTGCTGATCGGCGCGTGGATCTTCTCGAACTTCGTCAACCTCGCGGGCCTGCCCGAAGCGCTGCGCACGGCGGTCCAAAGCCTTGGCGTCGCGCCGCTGGCGGTGATGCTGATGATCCTGCTGATCTACGTCGTGCTCGGTTGCGTCTTCGAAAGCCTGTCGATGCTGCTGCTGACGGTGCCGATCTTCTTCCCGCTGGTCACCTCGCTTGGCTACGACCCCGTGTGGTTCGGCATCATCGTGGTGGTCGTCACCGAGATCTCGCTGATCACCCCGCCAGTCGGACTGAACGTCTTCGTGCTGAAAGGCGTGGTCGGAGACGTGTCGACCGCGACGATCTTCCGGGGCGTGACGCCGTTCTGGATCGTCGACATCATCCGCCTCGCGCTGCTGGTGCTGATCCCGTCGCTGGTGCTGTTCCTGCCGAACTCGATGTAGACCGGTCGAATGCGCCCGATACGCGCCCGGCTTGCAATCCGGGTCGAATCGTAACATACAAAGTTACATGAAACGGGACAGCCGTCTTTCCTCCGTCCTCCACGCGCTTTTGCACATGGCCGACCATGACGGTCCCATGACATCTGAAGCGCTTGCCTGCTGCATGAGCACCAACCCCGTCGTTGTGCGCCGGACCATGGGGCTTTTGCGCAAGGCCGGGATGGTGTCGTCGGAAAGGGGGCATTCCGGGGGCTGGCGGATCACCGGCGACCTGAACCGGATCACCCTGCGCGACCTGCACGATGCGTTGGGCGAACCGGCGGTCTTCGCCATCGGCAACAAGACCGAAGCCCCGGAGTGCCTTGTCGAACAGGCGGTCAACGCCGCGCTCGATGACGCCTTCGCCGAAGCCGAGGCGCTGCTGCTGTCCCGTTTCCAGAACGTGACCCTCGCCGATCTGGCCGCGAACTTCTCGCGGCGTTTCGCGGAAAGGCGACAGACGAAGGACTGACTTGATGACCTACGACGTGATCGTCGTCGGGGGCAGCTACGCCGGAATGGCAGCCGCCCTGCAGCTTCTCCGTGCGCGCCGCAGCGTACTGATCGTCGATGCCGGCCAAAGGCGGAACCGCTTCGCCAGCCACTCGCATGGCTTCCTCGGACAGGATGGAGCGGACCCGTCCGCAATTGCCGCCGAAGCGCGGGCGCAGTTGATGGCGTACCCGACCCTGACTTGGCTGGACGGCACCGCAACCGCTGCCGAGGGCACGCTCGACGCCTTCACGGTCGCGGACGAACACGGCAGCCGGCACATGGCGCGGCGGCTGCTGTTCGCCACCGGTGTGAAGGACGCGCTGCCCGCGATCGAGGGGCTTTCAGAGCGCTGGGGCCAAAGCGTGTTCCACTGTCCCTACTGCCACGGCTACGAGCTGGATCAGGGCGCCATCGGCGTAATCGGCACCGGCCCCGCGTCGCTGCACCAGGCGCTGCTGCTGCCGGAATGGGGACCGACCACCTTCCTGACTAACGGCGCCCTGTCGCTGACCGGCGAGGACCGCGCCGAGCTTGCCAGACGCGGCGCGAAACTCGTGGAAACCCCCATCGCAAGGCTCGACGGCGCGGCGGACGTGGTGCTGACCGATGGCAGCACGCTGTCCTTTGCGGGGCTCTTCACCGCGTCGGTGGTCTCCCCCGCCACGGACCTGCCGCGGGCCATGGGCTGCGACGTGGAAGAAAACCCGATGGGGCAGATGCTGGTGACGACGCCAATGAAGGAAACCACCGTTCCCGGCGTCTATGCCTGCGGCGATCTCGCCCGCATGCCGCACTCGGTCTCGCTGGCCGTGGGAGACGGCGCATGGGCCGGCGCGATGATACATCGCGCGCTGGTGTTTCCCGGAATGTGACCCCTCAGACCACCCGTTCCACGAACCAAAACGCGCCGATCAGGGCTATCAGGGCCGAGGCGGGGATCGCGATCCTCGCCCGGTACCACGGCTTGCGGCCGAACCAGTAGCCGACCGTCAGGAACGCCAGCGCGATCACCGTCAGCTGGCCCAGTTCCACCCCGATGTTGAACCCGATCAGCCGCGCGAAGAAGTTGCTGCCGCCGCCGCCCAGTTCGCCCAGCACGCTGGCGAAGCCCAGCCCGTGCAGCAGGCCGAACAGGAACACGACCGCCGTGCGCCAGACGCCAAGTTGTGGGCGAAGGATATTCTCGACGCCAACAAACACGATAGATGCCGCTATCAGCGGCTCTACGATCCCCGCCGGGATGCGCACGATCCCCAGCGACGCCAGCGCCAGCGTCACCGTATGCGCCAGAGTGAAAGCGGTCACCTGCGTCAGCAATGGCCGGAACTGCAACGAGAAGAAGAATAGCCCGAGCACGAAAACGATGTGGTCCAACCCCTTGGGGATGATGTGCTCGAACCCCTGCACGATGAAGCGCAAGAACACCTCGCCCGCCGTTTCGGTGGCGGCGCCTGTGCGGGGCAGGGGAACGCTGACCTGCCCGCCTTCCAGAAGCGCGGAATAGGCGTCATCGCCCCCCTCGCGTTGCCGGATCACCAGCGGGCCGTAGGCGCCGACCCAGCCCACCGTCACATCCGATCCGTCATTCGGCAGGGCCGCCGCGATCAGCAGCGACGAATCGCGCGGCAGCGACAGATCCCCCGCCTCCGGGATCTCCAGCCTCCGGATCTCGGGCTGTAGCGGCGTGTCCCCGGCCATCAGAAGGAAACCGTCGCTCAGTTCCGGCCAGGCCGCGCGGAATGCCGCGTCCAGCTCGTCCGGGCCCATGGCGCGGAAGCGGTCATACCGATCCGCCTCGGGCGCGTTGTCGGTGTCGTCCAGACCTTCCAGGTCGATCCCCGCCAGCATCGGCTCCAGCGTCAGCGACAGGAACACCTGCACCCGGTCCTGCTCGACCAGAACGTCGGAAATCGCCGGCCGGATCTCGTGCGCCGCCGCGCCACGCCCGATCACGATGGCGAGCGACAGGACCACCAAGGTTGACAGCCAACGCCACCGTGCCAGCTTGCCTTGCACGCCCTCGCAGAGGAAACCAAACATGCGCCTATTACCTTCCCTGTTCGTCGTTCTTGCCCTGATGGCCGGTCCCCTCGGCGCACATGAGTTCTGGATATCTCCCGAAGACTATACGGTCGACCCCGGCGAGAAGATCAAAGCCGAGCTTCGTGTCGGGCAGGATTTCAAGGGGCCGGGCTATGCCTACATCCCCGAGAACTTCAAACGGTTCGAGCTTTGGGCTGGCGACGAACAGGTCGCGGTCGAGGGGCTGATCGGCGACCGGCCCGCATTGGCGACCGCCGCGCCGCAGGACGGGCTGGTCACCGTGGTCCACCAGACGCGGGACTACCTGCTGACCTACAAGGACTGGGAGACCTTCGGCCTGTTCGTCACGCACAAGGACGTCGCGTGGGCCCTGGACCGGCACATCGAACGCGGGTTCACCAAGGACGTCGTGAAAGAGCGGTACAGCCGCTATGCAAAATCGCTGGTCGCGGTCGGCGACGGCGCGGGCGCGGATCAGGAGGTCGGCCTGCTGACCGAGATCGTGGCGCTGGCCAATCCCTACACCGACGACCTGCCCGATGGCCTGCCGGTGCGCGTCCTGCTGGACGGCGAACCGCGCGCCGATGTGCAGGTCGAGGTCTACGCCCGCGCGCCGGACGACACGCTCACGATCACCAAGTACCGCACCGACGCAGAGGGCGTCGCCATCGTCGAGGTGTCTCCGGGCACCGAATACCTCGTCGATTCGGTCGTGCTGCAAGAGATCGAGCCAGAGGCCGGGAGCGATCCCGTCTGGGAATCGCTCTGGGCCTCGCTGACGTTTAGGATGCCCGACTAGCGCAGGTACTGGTCGAAGAAGCCCACCGTGCGGTTCCACGCCAGGGTCGCCGCGTCCTCGTCGTAGCGGGGCGTCGTGTCGTTGTGAAACCCGTGGTTGGCGCCGTCGTAGATATGCGCGGTGAAGGTCTTGCCGTGCTCTTGCAACGCCGCCTCATAGGCGGGCCAGCCAGCGTTCACCCGTTCGTCCAGCGCGGCATAGTGCAGAAGCAGCGGCGCCTCGATCATTGGTACGTCCGCCGCATCCGCTTGCCGCCCGTAGAACGGGACCGAGCACGCCATGTCCGGGTAGGCCACGGCAAGCGCGTTGCACACGCCGCCGCCATAGCAGAACCCGACCGCACCGGCCTTGCCGTTGCTGGCCTCGTGGTCGCGAACGAACTCGAACCCGGCGAAGAAATCCTCCATCAGCTTGCCGCCGTCCATCGTCCGCTGCATCTCGCGGCCTTCCTCGTCGGTGCCGGGATAGCCGCCCAAGGGCGACAGCCCGTCGGGCCCCAGCGCAAGATACCCCGCCTTCGCGACCCGGCGCACAACGTCCTCGATATACGGGTTCAGTCCCCGGTTCTCGTGTACCACCAGCACGGCGCCCAAGGGCGCGGCCTGACCTGCTGGTTTCGCCATCAGTCCTTCGATCTGACCGTGGCCGTCGGGGCTGTCGTAGGTCACGCGCATCGTCTCGATATCCGGATCGTCCGGATCGACCTGCTGCGCCAGCGCATAATTCGGCTGAAGGCTTTCCAGAATCGCCGCGGCGCTCACGCCGGCCGCCGCGTACTTGGTCGCGTTCGCCAGAAATTCACGTTTCGTCATCTTGCCGTGGACGTATCCGTCGAACAGCTCCAGCAGGCGCGGATCGAAGTCGGATGCTTTCTTGCGGGCAGGTGCGGACATACTCGTTTCTCCCTGTGAGTGCCGTAGCGGCAGCCTAGGGGCGGCAGCGTGTCGCACATAATGAAACCTTCGTGTCCAAGGGTTGCTGCGGCGCAGCATTTCCCCTTGCATTCCGCTACGGAATAGCGCCTTTCTGAGCCAAAGGAGACACGCGATGTCCGGTCACGTACTGACGGTTGCACAGCAAAAGGGCGGCGCGGGGAAGACCACGCTGGCCATCAATCTCGCGGTCCGCTTTGCCGAGATGGGCAAGACGGTCGCGGTGCTTGATACCGACCCGCAGGGCAGTCTTGGACGATGGTTCATGACCCGCCGCGAACGGATGGATGGCGAAGCGGGGCTCGAGTTCGGCACCGCAAGCGCCTGGGGCGTGTCCTATGAATGCGAGAAGCTGCGGCGCGAACATGATCTGGTCCTGATCGACACCCCGCCGAAAATCGACGCCGATCTGCGACCGGCGCTGCGCGAGGCGGATCTGGTGCTGGTGCCGGTGGCGACCAGCCAGATGGACCTTTGGGCCGTCGAAAGCGTGGTGGAATTGGCCAAACGCGAAAGCCGCGACGCTCTGATCGTCATGAACCGCGTCCCACCACGCGCACGCCTGACCGAGAAGATCACCGAGGAAATCGCGGAAGCCGGGCTGGAACGCGCAACGGCCGCCCTTGGCAACCGCGTCGCCTATGCCGAGGCGCTGGGCCGTGGTCAGGCAGCTTGCGAGTTTCGCCGCACAGGTCCTGCCGCGCAGGAAGTCGCGGCGCTCGCCGAAGAGATCGCGGGTCGGCTCGACTGAGGCGTCAGGTCAGACGCGGCGGTCGAGAATGCGCTGGTTCAGATAGGTCAGCCCGGCGCGGATCTGCACCGCCAACTGGCGCGAGACCGGGTCCATGTGCATCACCCGTGCCGCGACACGTTCCAGCGCATGACCGTTGCGCATCTCCTCCATCCGCGCCTCGTAGCTGGCTGTGCCGATATCGGCTGCCACGACAAGGCGCATGAGCATCGCGAAATAGATGAAGAAGATCACGTGCCACAGCGGCAGATAGCGGCTTCGGTTCCGAACCCGGGCGACTTCGAGCCCGTCGTGGTTGAAGCTGACCACCGCCGAGGACCGGCGATATTCCTGAGCCACGCGGGCGGGAAGGATGCTGAATGGTCTTAACAGGCGTGCCATTGCCGCTTCCTGTGCTGGATGCATGAATTGCCCCAAGGTTACCCGCGATCGGGGCCGAACTTTGGCGCAATACAGGGCCAGATTGTGGCACATCCCGCCGGAGTGGCGGCGTTTCCAAGGAGTTTGTTAACTTGCTTGGTACGATAAACCTGCTGCTTGCTTCAGATGGCGGCCCAGTCCGTGAAGCGGAACGGGATCGGGCGGGGACGCGGGCGGCTGGGGGCTTTCACCGGTTCGGGTTTCGGGGCGCGGTCGGCCATCTGAAGGTATCTCCTCTCGGTATCGTTACGTTGGGTGCCCAACGCGACACCGGCAGATTCGTTCAGGTTTTCTTGATCACGGGGTCTTTCAGTCCGAAACATCGCTGTCGCTGGACCAGGACATCGCGGGCCTTGGGGCAGCGGGATCGGCTCGTAATTCGGCCGGGCAAGAAGGGCGCCCGCATTGCTTGGGACGCGCTGAAATTCACCTCTCGAAAGGCACGCCCGCATTCGGCGACATGCCGCCGCGATGGAAGCCGTGGGGAACCCGGCGCGGCCAGCACCGTTGGTGTTGCAACACACGAACGAACTGGAGGATGCACCAATGTCGCTGAAGAGATTCGCCAAGAAGGCGCTCAAGACCTACGCCCGCTCGAAAAGCCGGTCGGCTCATAGCCACTCGGCACGGCCGGGAGCCTATCGCGCCGGCGTGCACCGGTCCAACCCGAAGGCCGCCGCCGCGAACGCCGCGGTCCGCGAAGTCGGCAAACTTCTAAGGGGCCGCTGACCCCCGCGAAACCGCGCCCGGGCAACAAATGGTCCGGGCGCGGCTCGATATTCTTAATGGCCTTTAGATACTGGCCCAGTCCTTGAACTCGACAGGCGAGGGCAGGGGTTGCTCCGGCGCCTTCTCCGGGCGCGGCTTCCGAGCGGTATTGGTCACGTCGATAGGTCCTGTGTTTCACTGCCTGCGTGGCGGCGGCGCGGATGTAATCCCGGGCGGTGATCCGGTCAATCGAAGCTTTCGTGCGCTAAGCCGGAAAATGCCGCAGGCGGAAACCGAGTCGCCCTCCGATCCCCGCAGCCCCTTGTTTTCAACGTGCCGCAGCCGTTCGCCGCTCGCGAAACGGTTGCAGATATTTCATTGCTTTCACGATTAACGACCGGGGCTGGCGCGTTTCGCCATGGATTCAGGGCCTCACGGCAACGCTACCGGTGCGATCGGACAATTCGGGACGACCTGCCAAACTGTTGCCGCAATCAGGCGCGATGACGGCCGTGTAAATCACGGAAACAATCGGGGGTGAGCGCCATGACTAAGTGGAACTTCGAATCCGAAGATCAGGATCCGAAACAGCACTGGGGCTCCTGGAAGCTGCAGCGCGATAAAAAGAAAATCCAGTTGAACAACTACCTGTCGGCGGGTGTCCTGCTGCTGGCGACGGTCGTCGTCGTCGTGCATCAGGGTGTGATCTAAGCCTGACGGGATTTCACTTTGGGGAAGGGCGGGCCAGACGGCCCGCCTTTTTGTTTTCGAGCTACGAGGCTCAGGCGAGGGCGAGTTGAACCGCGCTCTCGCGGCCGTCGCGGCCAGCTTCGATTTCGAAGGTGACCTTCTGCCCGTCAGCAAGGCCGGTCAGGCCCGAGCGCTCGACGGCCGAGATGTGCACGAACACGTCGCGCTTGCCGCCTTCGGGCTCGATGAAGCCGTAGCCTTTGGTGGTGTTGAACCATTTCACGGTGCCGGTGGCCATCGTGATATCTCCCGTTTTAGATGCCGCCCGCAGAATGCGGCGGCTCGGCTCAGTCAGTGCAAGATCGAACTGGCGGCCGGTGACGGAAGACAGGGTCGATAGAGGTAACAGTCGCACCCGGGCATATGCGCGGTTTGCGTACAAAAATCAAGCACGGCGTGCACCGTGCGATGTGCGGGATCGGTCGTGACCCCGTCTCTCGTGCGCCAAATCGCTCTTGCCACGCAGGGCCGTCGCGGGGCATTCCACCCGAACCGCATCCGGCACGAGGACCCCCCGATGAGCGACACCGACCCCGATGGCGAACTGACCCTCCGCACGCTGGCTATGCCTGCGGACACCAACACCTCTGGCGACATCTTCGGCGGCTGGGTGCTGAGCCAGATGGACATCGCGGGCGGCATCGTCGCCGGCGAGCGCGCGCAGGGCCGGGTGGCGACCGTCGCGGTGGACGCGATGAAATTCATCCGACCGGTGAAGGTGGGTGACGTGCTGTGCGTCTATTGCCGCATCCCGCGCGTCGGCCGCACCTCGATCGCGGTCGAGATCGAGGCTTGGGTCAAGCGCGACCGCATCGGCGGCCGCGAAAAGGTCACCGAGGCGCTGTTCACCTTCGTGGCGCTGGATGCCGAGGGCAAGGCGCGCGAGGTTCCGACCGCCTAGCCGCCGCAAAGGTTTCGCGCGCGAAACAAACGCTTCGGCCCATTCCCTTCCCCGGCGTCGCGCTCTAGCCTGCGCGGAACCACGGGGAGGGGCACCGCATGCAGGCAATTCTGACGGGTATCGTGATGGGTCTGGCCGGGACGGCCGCGATGGACCTGTGGGCGATCGCACTGGCGCGCTTCGCCGGCCAGCCAAGACCGAATTGGGCGATGCCCGGCCGCTGGCTGGCCCACGCCTTCAGGGGCAAGCTGTTCCACGACGACATCGCCGTCGCTGCACCGGTAGAGGGTGAACTGCGGCTGGGCTGGATCTTCCACTACGCGGTGGGCGTGATCTACGGCGTGGTCTTCGCGGTGTTCGCAGGGTCCGACTGGCTGGCCGCGCCCAGCTTCCTGCCGCTCTGGATCTACGCGCTGGCAACCATCGCCGCCGGCTGGTTCCTGCTTCAACCCGGCATGGGTCTGGGCTGGGCCGCGTCAAAGACACCCAACCCATGGAAGGTGCGCGGCCTGGGCCTGGTGGCGCACACGGTGTTTGGGCTGGGGATGTGGGTTGGGGCGTTGGTGATGTAGTATCGGGTTCAATTTAGCCAGACCTTCGGAATGGCATTGTTTCGCGCGGTCGTCGAAGCTCGCAGTAGGCCTGCCATCCGGCAGAAAATTTGAACTCCATCTGGTTTAGCGATTGGCTCTGCAATGCATATAAGTCAAGCATCCGCTGGTGTGCGAAAGGTTGCTTCTGTTTGGGAGATCAGGATATTGGCTATTAAAAAGGTCGTTTGAAAAGGTCAATTTTTGGCGGAAAGAGACTTTGAATATGCAGTAAAAAATTGGGTGAATGACCGACCTCGGCTTCTTAGGCGGTTGGTGAGAAGGGCATTCTCATTCTACCATAATAGATTGCCAAGGAATCTTCGGTTCTTGGGTGTCGTCCATTTCACGACAAGAACCGGGCTTGCATCGTCGGCACCCGCATTGGCTTATTTGGTTTACGACAGCATTACTGCATGGATGGCATCTGTCGCTTCTGCAGCGATTTTTTTGGGGCATACGTTTGTTGCATTTCTAGACCGTGCTTCGCGCGAGACCAGCTCTTCGAGTTTGGCGAACCAAACGCAGTCGATTGTCCGTGTGGGCGAGCTCCTAAGGCTGTGCGCCCCTGCGTCACAGAAACAATCTTCGCGGGATGACATGATCAGGTCATCATTGGGAATAATTGAAAACTTCACTCGGCAAGTAACCAATTCGCGAGAGGGTGAGATATCTGTTTGTATTGCCCTTTATGAAGGCAGCAGTAGTACCCGGTTGCGGATACGCCATAGAAATCCTGGTAATACGCGACCAGTTGGGAAAGTTTTCGATGGGCGCGGCGTCCTTGGACATCACGCCTGCGAAAGCGGGACCGGGCCGAAAATCGTACACAATATCAGGAGAATGCATAAAGATTTTCGCAAGAGCCCCACCAATTCAGAGGTCATTTACAAATCTTTTCTTATTATACCCTTGCTCGTCGTTCGGTCGGGAGAAAAGCGCACCGGCGGATTCCTGTCTATCGACAGCGCCCGACCGTACACGTTCTACGGGAATCGTGGTAAGGTGTTAGTAGTAAATTGCGAGCCGATCATAGAGCATATTGAGAAGCTTGTCTGAGAAGGAAGCATCATGCCGAGCAGCGTAGCCGTGCCAAATACAGGCGCTACCTTGAGAAAGACAGAGTCTGAAAGACTTCGTGAACTTCGGGAGAACGCTGCTTTGATCGTATGTCGACTGGAAAATGGCGAGATCACAGAGCAAGAGGCAGTCCGCTTGCTGCGTCAACTCACCGATGGCCAAAACGGAGTTTGGTCTAGAATTGGCAGGTACATTGGTTAGGCCACGTAGGGAATTGTCCCGAGGAGTTCCGGCAGTATCAAGCGAAAACGATGCCTCATTTTGACGCTAGGCAGGATAGGGTGACCCCCAATTCTGCCTAGCCCACAAACCCTTACCGCGCGAACTTCTTGTACTTGATCCGCTTCGGCTCGACCGCATCGGGGCCGAGGCGGCGCTTCTTGTCTTCCTCGTAATCCTCGAAGTTGCCTTCGAACCATTCCACATGGGCCTCGCCTTCGAAGGCAAGGATGTGGGTGCAGATGCGGTCGAGGAAGAAGCGGTCGTGCGAGATCACCACGGCGCAGCCGGCGAAGTCCACAAGGGCGTCTTCCAGCGCGCGGAGCGTTTCCACGTCAAGGTCGTTGGTCGGTTCGTCGAGCAGCAGGACGTTGCCGCCTTCCTTCAGCAGCCGGGCCATGTGGACGCGGTTGCGTTCGCCGCCCGACAGCAGGCCGACCTTCTTCTGCTGGTCGCCGCCCTTGAAGTTGAACGACGAGCAGTAGGCGCGCGAGTTCACCTGCGCGTCGCCCAGTTCGATGATCTCGGCGCCGCCAGAGATCGCTTCCCACACCGTGTCATTGTCCTTCAGGTCGTCGCGCGACTGGTCGACGTAGGACAGCTTCACGGTGTCGCCGTATTCGACGGTGCCGCTGTCGGGCTGTTCCTGCCCGGTCAGCATGCGGAACAGGGTCGACTTGCCGGCGCCGTTCGGGCCGATGACGCCGACGATGCCGCCCGGCGGCAGCGAGAAGGACAGGTCCTCGATCAGCTGGCGGTCGCCGTAGTGCTTGTTCAGGCCCTCGACCTCGATGACCTTCGCGCCAAGGCGCGGGCCGTTCGGAATGACGATCTGGGCGCGGGTGATCTTTTCGCGCTCGGATTGCGAGGCCAACTCGTTATAGGCCTGAATCCGCGCCTTGGACTTCGCCTGCCGGGCTTTCTGGCCCTGCCGCATCCACTCAAGTTCGCGTTCCAGCGTCTTCTGCTTCGACTTGTCCTCGCGCGATTCCTGCTCCAGCCGCTTGGCCTTCTGTTCCAGCCACGAGGAATAGTTGCCCTCGTAGGGAATGCCGCGGCCGCGGTCGAGTTCGAGGATCCAGCCGGTGATGTCATCCAGGAAGTAGCGGTCGTGGGTAACGATCAGGCAGGTGCCCTTGTAGTCGATCAGGTGCTGTTGCAGCCATGCGATCGTCTCGGCGTCGAGGTGGTTGGTCGGTTCGTCGAGCAGCAGCATGTCGGGCGCTTCGAGCAGCAGCTTGCACAGCGCGACGCGGCGCTTTTCACCGCCCGAGAGGGTCGCGACCTGCGCCTCGTCCGGCGGGCAGCGCAGGGCTTCCATCGCGATGTCGATCTGCGCGTCGAGGTCCCACAGGTTCTGGCTGTCGATCTCGTCCTGCAGCGCGGCCATCTCGTCGGCGGTCTCGTCGCTGTAGTTCATTGCCAGTTCGTTGAACCGGTCGAGCTTGGCCTTCTTGGCGGCCACGCCCAGCATGACGTTGTCGCGGACGTTCAGGCTTTCGTCCAGCTGCGGCTCCTGCGGGAGATAGCCGACCTTGGCGCCCTCGGCGGCCCAGGCTTCGCCGGTGAAGTCCTTGTCCATCCCGGCCATGATCTTCAGCAGGGTGGATTTACCCGCGCCGTTGACGCCGACGACGCCGATCTTGACGCCGGGCAGGAACGACAGGCGGATGTTCTCGAAGCATTTCTTGCCGCCGGGATAGGTCTTGGAGACGCCATCCATGTGGTAGACGTATTGATAGCTGGCCATTGGGGGAAGGCTCCGGTCTGCGTGTCGGGTTGGGCGGTGTGATATCCAAGCCGGGCGCAAAGGGCAATCCGGCGTTGCAGGGTTGGCCGCAGGCGATGGGCGTTGCCGAGATGTCGCGGGATTCCGCCGCCCGGGAGACCGGGCGAGAAAGGTGTTGCCGGATGCGGACGGGCCGGGCTATGCGGTCGTCACTGACCGGAAGACCCGGAAGCAGGAGTACGACTTATGACCGCACGCATGTTTGCAAATATCGCTGGGGGCAACCCCTAAAGCGGCTTGCGGAATTAAGTCATTTTAACCCGGAGGCCGCCCTTTGACGCGGCCTTTTTCGTTTTCGGAATCCGGGTTTCACGGGCGGACCTCTCTACCAAGGAGAAAGTCATGCCCGTTGTTCAGAACAACATCGTCTACCTGCCCCTGACCCGCCGCGCCGGACTGGTCCGGCTGTTCGCCCGCCTCGTGCGCGCGATGCCCGATGAAGCGCCGCGCGTGCTGGCCGACGACGTGCCCGCCTACCTGCGGCGCGATGTCGGTCTTCCTCCGCCCATGACCGGGCGCGAGGCGTTGGGGCCGCCCGTTCACGGGCGGGTTGGCATCATGTGATGCCGGGCCCTCCGTTCCGGTCCTGTGCCGGGGTGGGGGGCTGACCTTCCCAGATTTTCGATCCAAGAGCTGAGGGTAGCGCCGACCCGCGGGGTGGCGCAAAAGCGCCGCCCCATGGGGGCGGGTCGGCGCTGCCCGGCGTTCCGCCGGGCGGGGCATCGGGTTGGTGGTGCGGCGGCCTACGACGCCGCCACCGTCTTCTCAAAAAACACGTCCGGATAGGGATCGTCGTTGTACCTCGGGATTTCGGTCCAGCCGGTCCTGCGGTACAGCGCGATCGCTTCCGGAAGCGCCGAGTTGGTGTCGAGCCGCAGGATGCGGATGCCAAGGTCGCGGGCCGCGTCCTCTGCCGCCGCCATCAGGCGGTGCGACAGTTTCAAACCGCGCGCCGAGGGCGCGATCCACAGGCGCTTGATCTCGGCGACGTCCTCGCCCCAGCCCTTCAACGCGACGCAGCCGATGGGAAGCCCGTCGGACATGGCAATGAAGAACCCGCCGCGCGGCGGCACCATGTCGGCGGCGTCGGGGTCGCGGCTGAGGTTCACGTCGAACCCCTGCGCGAAGCGGCGGCCGAGTTCGGCGTAGTATTCACCAAGGCAATAGATCGCGTCCTCGCTGCGCGGATCGGCGGGGATCACCTCGATCCGGTGCTGGCCCAGCGCGCTGGCCACAAGGTCCATTGCCGCCAGCAACGCATCGGACCGGGGATGCGCCTTCAGCAGGCGTTCGGCCCGGCCGTCCGACAGGGCATCGTAGCGCGCGACCTCGGCCTCGCCCTGTGGGGTCAGGCGCGCGATGCGGCGGCGGCCGTCCTCGGGGTCGGGGGCAAGGGTCACCAGACCTTCTTCCTCAAGCCCCTTCAGCACGCGCGACAGCAGGCCCTTGTCGAGTTGCAGGAGATCCCGGATCGCGGTCACCTCGATACCGTCGCGGGTGACGGCGCACAGCACGCGCGCCACGCCAAGGGGACGGCCGCGGCCGAGATAGGATGCATCGAGCGCGCCGACCTCTACGGTGACGGCCCGGTTGAAGCGGCGGATGCGCTGGATCGGGGTCGGACTCATGATCGTTGACTTAGGTCAACTTAATGGACCCCGTCAAGACGGCTCGCACGGTTGTTGCAGGGCACGGTGCGCGTCATAAACTGGCGGATGAACGGGACAGGACGGAGACACGCGGCATGACATTTGCCGCCATCGCGAAGCAACTGCGCGGCGCCGTGCTGGCGTTGACCGCCGCCGCCGGTGTCGCCGGTGTCGCCGGGGCGGGCGAGATCTACGGCATACCTGTCACCGAAGGGGATGTTCCGGGCTATGTGCCCGACGCCACCTGCGGCACCTGCCATGGCGAGATCGCCGCGCGGTTCCCGACCATCGGCATGGGCCGGTCGTTCTACCGGCCCTCTGCCGAGACGGCGATCGAGGATTTCGAAGCGCCGCCGTTCTACCACGCACCCAGCGACCGGCATTACCGGATCGACCTGCGCGACGGCGACTATTGGTTCAGCCGCTGGCGCGTGGGACCGGAGGGCGCGCGGCTTGACCTGTTCGAGCGGCGGATCGACTGGGTCGTCGGCTCGGGCAACCGGTCGCGGGTCTACCTGTACCGGGTCGAGAACGGCACGATGTTCCAGTTGCCGCTGGCCTGGTACTCGCAAGAGGCGAAGTGGGCGATGGCGCCGGGCTTCGAGTTCGCCGACCATCCGGGCGTGTCGCGGCTGGTGCGGCACCGCTGCATGACCTGCCACAACGCCTATCCCGAAGTGCCGGACGGCGCGGGCGATTTCGGGATGCCCGAGGTGTTCCCGGCGGAGCTGCCGGAAGGCATCGGTTGCCAGCGGTGCCACGGGCCGGGTGCGGCGCATGTCGAAGCGGCGTTCGACGAGGGGATCTACGGCAGCGACCTCGACGCGGTGCGGGCGGCGATCGTGAACCCCGCCAAGCTGCCAGAGGATCGGGCGCGGGATGTCTGCTATTCCTGTCACCTGCAACCCAGCGTGCCCTTGCCCGCGACTTTGCGGCCCGGGCGCGGAGTTTACGATTTCCGGCCGGGCGAGGCGCTGGACGCGCATATTGTGCAGGTCGATATCGTCGACGCCACCCGCGCGCCGGACGCGCGGTTCGAGATCAACCACCATCCCTATCGGATGGAACAAAGCCCCTGTTTCATCGAAAGCGGCGGCGCCTTCGGCTGCACAAGTTGCCACGACCCGCACGGCAAGGCGCCGGTGGAAGAGCGGCAGGCGACCTACCGGGCGGTTTGCGCCGGCTGCCACGAGACGGCAGAGGTTCATCCCGACCTTGCGGCCGACGCGGACTGCACCGGTTGCCACATGCCCGCGCGCCGCCCGCAGGACGTGCCGGAGCTTTGGGTGACCGACCACCGCATCCAGTTGCCGCCCGAGACCGACCCGCTTGCGCCGCTGGACAAGCGGCCCGCCGAGGTGACCGAGGCGTTCCTGTATCACCCGCCTGCGGACCTGCGCCCCGGCGAAGCGGTGATCGCGCAGACCTTCAGCATCCTGAACTACACCAACAAGACGGCGGATCATGCCGCGGCGGCGTTGGGCCGCGTCTTGTCGGCAGAGGACCCGGCCGAATTCGAGCCGTGGCTGGTCTTCGCCGAAAGCGCGCTGCGGCTGGGAGAGTTCGAGACGGCCTATGCCGCGGCAGAGCAGGCGGCGCTGCTTGCACCGCACCACCCGGTGCCGGTGAAGATGATGGGACTGGCGAAGCTGCAACTTGGCGATCTGGACGCGGCGCGGGCGCTGACCGAGCGCAGCCTCGGGATGGCGGGCGACATGGCGGAGCAGCACCTGAACCTTGGTCTGATGCTGGCGCGGGCAGGAGATACCGAGGCGGCGCTGGCCTCGGCCCGGCGGGCGCTGTCGCTGAACGACACGATACCGCAGGCATGGCGGTTGATCGCGCGGCTGGCCGAAGCGCGGGGCGACCGCGCGGCGGCGGCCGAGGCATATGAGGCGGCGCTGCGGATCGATCCCGGCGCGATGGCCGACCGCGAAGCGCTGGTGGCGCTGTTGCAGGCGCTGGGCCGCAGCGGCGATGCGCTGTTGCACAGGGCGCTGTTGTTGCGCGATATGCGGACGAAGGCGGAGTGATGGAAGAAACCTTGCAGGACCAACAAGTCGAGCCGCGCTGGCCGCCGATGCGGTCGAACATTCCCTGGGCGCGCCCGGGGCTGACGGTCGGTCTGCTGGGCGGGTCGTTCGATCCGCCGCACGCGGGCCACGTGCATATCACCCGGCAGGCGCTGCGGCAGTTCGGGCTGGACCGGGTCTGGTGGCTGGTGTCGCCCGGCAACCCGCTGAAGGTCGAGGGGCCCGCCCCCTTGGCCCGGCGGATGGAGCGGGCGAAGACCCTGATGCGGCATCCCCGGGTCGAGATCACCGACCTCGAGGCGCAGATCGGAACGCGGTTCACCGCGCAGACGCTGGCGGCGCTGCTGCGGCTGTATCCCGGCGTGCGGTTCGTCTGGCTGATGGGCGCCGACAACCTTGCATCGTTTCACAAATGGGAACAGTGGCAGGAGATATTCGAGACAGTGCCCATCGGGGTGCTGGCCCGCCCCGGCGACCGGACCGCCGCGCGTTGCTCTGTTGCAGCAGCGCGCTACGTGAACCGCCGTCTGCGCGCCTCGCAAAGCAGACTGTTGCCTTGGGTGTCGCCACCTGCATGGTGCTTTGTTAATGTACCGATGGTAAATTTCTCGTCTACCGAGATCCGGGCGCGCGGCGATTGGGTGCGCTGAGGGCGGGTGGATAAAAGGTATGAAGACGTATGCGTGACGGATCTTCGCCCCTGCGCCTGACGCGGCGCGCGGTGCTGGGCGCGCTCATGGGAACGGCCGCGGGGGCTGCATTTGCGAACGCCCCGGTCCGTTCGATCCGGCCCGAGCCGCGGGACCCGGAGCTTGCGCGGAACTTCGTGAAGCCGGTTCAGGCCCTGATCGACGAGATCGGGCTGACCGGAAAGGTTGGCTTTCTGGTGGCCGACGCCGAGACCGGCGAGGTGCTGGAAGCGCGCAGCCCGTTGTTGCCCCTGCCACCTGCCAGCGTGACCAAGGCGATCACCGCTTGCTACGCGCTGGACGCGCTGGGGCCGGACCACCGGTTCAAGACCCGCATTCGTGTGACCGGACCCGTGGTCAGCGGCACCGTGCAGGGCGACATCGTCCTGGTCGGCGGCGGCGATCCGGGGCTGGACACGGATGCGCTGGGCGACATGGCGCGCGATCTGAAGGCCGCGGGCGTCAGCGCGCTGACCGGCGCGTTCCGCGTCTGCTCGGAGGCGCTGCCGACTTTCGCGTCGATCGACCCGGAACAGCCGGAGCACGTCGGCTATAACCCGTCGGTTTCGGGGCTGAACCTCAACTACAACCGCGTGCATTTTCAGTGGAAGCGCGAGCAGGGCGACTACACCGTGTCGATGGACGCGCGGGCGCAGCGGTTCAGCCCGACCGTCTCGGTCGCGCGGATGCGTGTCGTTGACCGCCGCGAGCCGGTCTACACCTATTCGGATGCGGGCGGGTCTGACGAATGGACCGTGGCGCGCCCGGCACTGGGGCAGGGCGGCAGCCGCTGGCTGCCCGTTCGCAAACCGGAAGCCTACGTCGCCGAAGTCTTCGAGACGCTGGCCCGCGCCCACGGTATCGCGCTTCCGCGCGCGGAGTTCGCGGGCACCCCGCCCGAGGGCGAGGACCTTGTCGTCCGCGAAAGCAAGCCGCTGGACGAGATCCTGCGCGAGATGCTGCTGTGGTCGACCAACCTGACGGCCGAGGTCGCGGGGCTGTCCGCCACCGCCGCGCGTGGCCGACAGCCTGCGACGCTGGCGGACTCGGCCGACGAGATGAGCCAATGGGCGCGGGACGCATTGGGCGCGGGGCACGCGGCGCTGGTGGATCATTCGGGCCTGTCCGACGCCTCGCGCGTCAGCGCCCGCGACATGGTCGATGCGCTGCTGGCCGCGCGGAAGATCGGGGCGCTGCCGGGGCTTCTGAAGGAAATTCCGATGCGCGACGAGGCGGGCAACGTCCTGCCGGACCACCCGGTGAAGATCCGCGCCAAGACCGGCACGCTGAATTTTGTCAGTGCGCTGGCAGGCTATGTCTCGGTCGCGGGGAAGCGCGACCTTGTGTTCGCCTATTTCAGCGCGGACATGGATGCCCGGACCGCGTCCGAGAACAGCGACGACGAGGTTCCGGCGGGCGCGCGGACGTGGAAAAGCCGCTCGCGGCTGTTGCAGCAAAAGCTGATCGAACGCTGGGGGACCGCGTTCAGCGCGTGACCCTGCAATGCGCGCGGCGTCTTCGCAGCCGATTTCGGGTGACGCGAAGGTGGCAGGGGGCGCTGCCCCCGTCGCGCAGCGCGCGACTCCCCCGGGATATTTCCGGACCAAAGAAGCCGGGGTGCGGCGCGCTTTGCCGGGTCGTCAGGGCTCGGGCGGGGCGCGGCGGCGGCGTTCGCGGTCGAGATAGGCGGCGAGGCTGATTGCCGGGTCGGGGCGGAACGTGCCCTGCGGCGTCGCGCGGGCGATGCGGTCGAGACGGAACATGCGGAAATCTTCGCGCATTTCGCACCAGGCGAGCAGCGTCCAGACCTTGCCCCAGAAGCCGAGGCCGAGGGGGCGGACGATGCGCAGCGTCTCGGCGCCTTCGGCGTCGCGGTAGGCGAGTTCCATGCGGTCGCGGGCGTCGGTTGCGGCCTCGAGCCGGTCGATCAGGGCGCGGGTCTCGTCCGAGAGCGGTTCGGTCGTCAGCGCGTGGATCTTGACGGCGTCCGCCCGGTGCCGTTCGGCCTCGGGCAGGACGGCGGCGATCTTGACCAGCGCCTCTTCGGCGGCCTGCGCCATAGCGAGACCGCCGAAGGCGCGGATCAGGCGGGCGCCGGCCACGAGAGCCACGACTTCGTCTCGGGAAAACATCAGCGGGGGCATTTCGTAGCCGTCGGCCATGACATAGCCGTAGCCGGACGCGCCCTCGACGGGCACGCCCGAGGCCTGAAGGTCGACGATGTCGCGATAGATGGTGCGTTCGCTGACCTCCAGCGTCTCGGCCAGTTGCCGCGCCGTCCGAAGACGGCCGCCCCGAAGGGCCTGCACGATCCGGAACAGGCGGTCGGCGCGGCGCATCGGGTCAGGCGGCCTTGTGGGGTTCGAACAGGCCGATGCGGTTGCCGTCGGGGTCGTGCACGATCACGTAGCGGCCGGGGCGGACTTCCATCTCGTCGCCCTCGATCTTGGCGCCGGCTTTCTCGGCCCGCGCGCGGGTGGCGGCGAGGCCGCCGGGGGCGAGCATGTGGATGACCGTGCCGCTGCCAGCGCCGGGCGCGCCTTCGACGAGGTTGCCGCCGATGCCGTCCTGACCGAAGGCGGCGACTGTCTCGCCCGCCATCTCCATCGGTTCCATGCTCCAGTTGAAGACGGCGTTGTAGAAGGCGATCGAGGCGGACAGGTCGGAGACCGGGATCTCGGTCCAGACGACGGTGGGTTGGGTGCTCATGGCGATTCTCCGTATGGGCGTTGCGATGGCATCCTTGTCGCACAGGCCCCCTGACAGCGTTCTGTCAGCATCTGTCAGGGCGCGGTTTCAGGCCAGCGACGACAGCCAGCCAAGGCTGCTTTCGGTGTCCTTGTCCGGATTGTATTCGCCGCTGATCCAGCCGTCGTAGCCGGTGTCCCGGATCGCGGCGAACAGGGCCGGGAAATCGACGGTGCCGTTGCCGGGAGTGTTGCGGTCGGGGGCGTCGCCGACCTGCACGTGGCGTACGCGGGCCGCGTTGTCGTGCCAGACCGCCACCGCGTCGCCGTGGATCATCTGGGCGTGGAAGCTGTCGTATTGCAGCCCGACGTTCGGCGCGCCGACGGCGTCGATGATCCCGGCGGCGAGCGCATAATCGTTCAGGAAATAGCCGGGCATCGAGACGGGGTTCAGTGGCTCGATCGTCAGGCTTTGCATGGGGGCTTCGGCGGCGGCCCATTTCAGGTTGGCGATGAAGGTGTCGCGCGCCGCCTCGCCTTCCCCGTCACCGGTCATGATGTGGATGTGTTGCGGTTTCAGGCGCTGCGCATAGCGCATCACCCGGCGGAAATCGCTGCGGAAGCGGTCGGTCAGGTCGGGCACGGCGGCGAAGCCGCGCGGTCCGCCGGTGTAATTTGGCGGCGGCGCGTTGATGAGGGCAAGCGGCAGCCCGGCAAACTGCAACCGGCCAAGGATGTCGGGCGCGGGCATATCGTAGGGAAACAGGATCTCGACGCCCTCGAAGCCTGCATCGGCGGCAGCCTGGAACCTGTCGAGGAACGGCAGGTCCTTGAACAGGAACGTCAGGTTGGCGCAGGGCTTCACGAGGGAAGCTCCGCCGCCGGGATCACCGGGAAGAAGGTGCCGCCGGACCACAGGCCGAACCAGCCGGTGCCGTCGACGTCTTCCGTCGTGCCAAGGTCGACCAGCCGGTAGAAGCTTTTGCGGTCGATCAGAGCTTCGAGGTTTGCGCGGATCAGGATGTAGGGCGACGGCTCTCCGGTTTCGGGATCGCGCGCGACGCGGATCGGGTGGTCCGGCCCGGCGGTGGCGACGTCGTCCACTTGGGTCAGGAAGGTGAGGCGCTGGTCCCGGCCTTCCCCCTCGACCTCGAAGTCGATGGCGACGAAGGGCGCGTCCTCTACCCGGATGCCTACTTTTTCGACCGGAGTGACCAGGAAATAGTCGTCGCCGTCTTTACGAATTATTGATGAGAAGAGCTTTACCAGCCCTTTGCGTCCGATCGGCGTGCCAAGATAGAACCACGTGCCGTCGCGGGCGATCCGCATGTCGAGGTCGCCGCAAAACGGGGGATTCCAGAGGTGTACGGGCGGCGGGCCCTTCTTGCTTGCAGCCTTCGCCGCCTCGGCGATTCCGTCAGCCGAGGGTCTCACGATCATTTGTGCGCTCTCGCGTTTTGTCATTTGTCTTTTCAGGCGATACCTGCCGATACTGAGTGTCGAGAATAGCATTTGCGGGAGCTTTGTCATGGCCGATACCGAGAACCTCGTCGCCGAGATCGAGGCGCTGGGCGCCAAGATGCAGGAGGCCGAGGAATCGATCGCCAAGCGGTTCATCGGCCAGAAGAAGGTGGTCGACCTTGTGCTCTCGACGCTGGTCTGCGGCGGCCACGGCCTGTTGATCGGCCTGCCGGGGCTGGGCAAGACCCGCCTGATCGAGACGCTGGGCACGGTGATGGGCCTGTCCGAGGCGCGGATCCAGTTCACGCCGGACCTGATGCCCGCCGATATCCTTGGCTCGGAAGTTCTGGAGACCGCAGAAGACGGCAGCCGGGCGTTCAAGTTCATCAAGGGGCCGGTGTTCTGCCAGCTTCTGATGGCGGACGAGATCAACCGCGCCAGCCCGCGGACCCAGTCGGCTTTGTTGCAGGCGATGCAGGAGAAGGCCGTGACCATCGGCGGCCAGCCGCACCAGTTGCCGAAGCCGTTCCACGTGCTGGCCACGCAGAACCCGATCGAGCAGGAAGGCACCTATCCGCTGCCCGAGGCGCAGCTTGACCGGTTCCTTGTCCAGATCGACGTGGAATACCCGACCCGCGACTACGAACGCGAGATCCTGGTCGCGACCACCGGCACCACCGACGAGAAGGCGCATGCCGTGTTCTCGATGGAAGACCTGATCGCGGCGCAGACGCTGGTGCGCCGGATGCCGGTGGGCGAGGGCGTGGTTGAACTGATCCTTGATCTTGTGCGGTCGTGCCGTCCGGGGCAGCCCGAGGCGCCCGAGATCGTCAACCGCTCTGTCGGCTGGGGCCCCGGCCCGCGCGCCGCGCAGGCGCTGATGCTGACGGTGCGCGCCCGCGCTCTGCTGCAGGGCCGTCTTGCGCCGTCCGCCGAGGACGTGCTGGCGATGGCGCGACCGGTTCTGAGCCACCGTATGGCGCTGACCTTCGCGGCGCGCGCCCGGGGTGAAAGCCTTGGCACGGTGATCGACACCGTGGCCGAGCAGGTGACGCGGGTCGAGGCCGCGGCGTGACCTCAGCCGCCGGGTATCGCCAGCGGGCGGAAACCCTTGCCGGCCCGCTTCCACCGCTTCTTGCCGAGGCGGAACACCTTGCGCAGGCAGTGCTGATGGGATTCCACGGCCGCCGGCGCGGCGGCATGGGCGACGAGTTCTGGCAATACCGGCCCGCCCGCGCGGGCGACGAGGCGCGGTCGATCGACTGGCGCCGGTCCGGCCGGTCGGACCAGCATTTCGTGCAGGAAAAGGAATGGCAGGCGGCGCAGTCGGTGTTCATCTGGCTGGACGAGTCGCAGTCGATGGATTTCACCGGCGAAAAGAACCGCGTGACCAAGATCGAGCGCGCCCGCGTTCTGGCTCTGGCCATCGCGATCCTGCTGATCCGGGGCGGCGAACGCGTGGCGCTTGCGTCGCTGGGCACGCCGCCGCGGTCGTCGGAACTGCAACTGCTGCGGATCGCACAGTCCTTCGAGATGGAGAACGAGCGCCCGGACTACGGCGCGCCGGAAGTGCGCAACCTGCTGCCGCACTCGCGGGCGCTGTTCGTGTCGGATTTCATGGGCGATCTCGGGCCCTTGGAGACGCAGCTTGCGAAGGCTGCCGACCGGGGCGTGCGCGGTGTGCTGTACCAGGTGCTGGACCCGATTGAAGAGGCGTTCCCCTTCGACGGGCGCACCATCTTCGAAAGCATGGGGCACACGGTGCGCCATGAAACGCTGAAGGCGGGCGACCTGCGGGACCGGTATCTCGAACGGCTGGCCGAGCGGAAAGCGCGGCTGGACGAACTCGCGCACGTGACGGGATGGCAGTACGCGTGCCATCATACCGGCGACAGCGCCCAGTCGGCGCTTTTGTGGGTTTATGGTGCTCTGGAGCACAAGCTGTAGATGTTCACGATCGGCTCCATCGGTTTCACGGCCCCCTGGCTTCTGATTGCGCTCGCCGCGCTTCCGATCCTGTGGATCCTGCTGCGCGCGGTGCCGCCTGCGCCGATCCGCCGGATGTTTCCCGGCGTCGCGCTGCTGCTGGGGCTGACCGATGACGAAAGTCAGACCGACAAGACGCCGTGGTGGCTGTTGTTGCTGCGGACGCTGGCGGTGGCCTTGGTGATCCTTGGGTTTGCCGGCCCGGTGCTGAACCCCCGCGAGGAAGGGCTGGGCGACGGGCCGCTGCTGCTGATGGTCGACGGGACCTGGGCCGACGCGCGCGACTGGGCCGCGCGGATGGACCGCGTCGAGGCGGCGCTGGACGAGGCGGGGCGGCTGGGCCGTCCGGTGGCGTTGGTGTCGCTGACCGATCTGCCTGCGCCGGGCGAGCTGCCGTTCCGGGCCGCCGACGCATGGGCGGTGGAACTGCCGAGCATGTCGCCGAAGCCGTGGCTGCCGGATGCCGAGGCGGTGACCGAGTGGATCGACGCGCTGCCGGGTGAGGATTTCGACACGTTCTGGATGTCCGACGGGCTGGCCCGCGACGACCGCGCGCCCTTGCTGGCGGCGCTGGAAGGGCGGGGCGACGTGACGGTGTTCGAAAGCCCGCGCGCGCTGTACGCGCTGCGGCCTGCCGGGTTCGTCGAGGGCGCGGTCGCGGTCACCGCCGCGCGCACGGTACCGGGAGAGATGGCCGTCGTGACGCTGTCGGCCCGTGGGCTGGACCCCTCGGGGATCGAGCGGGAACTGGCGCGTGAAGACCTGACCTTCGAGGCGGACGCGACCGAGGCCACGCTGGAGCTGGACCTGCCGCCGGAACTGCGCAACCGCGTCACGCGGTTCGAGATCGCGGGCGTCCGGTCTGCCGGGACCGTCACCCTGACCGACGACGCCCTGCGCCGCCGCGAAGTCGCGCTGATCGCCGGTCGCGACGACCGCGAGGGGCTGGAACTGCTGTCGCCGCTGCACTATCTCGAGCGCGCGCTGGAGCCGACTGCCGACCTGATCGAGGGCGACATGCTCGACATCCTGCTGGCCAATCCCGACGTACTGATCCTTGCCGACGTCGCGACGGTCAGCGAGGGCGAGCAGGAGCCGCTGCTGGAATGGGTTGAGAGCGGGGGCATGCTGCTGCGCTTTGCCGGACCGCGCCTTGCCGGGTCGGACGTGAGCCGCGGCACCGAGGACCCGCTGATGCCGGTTCGCCTGCGCGCCGGTGGGCGCAGCATCGGCGGCGCGATGAGCTGGGGCGAGCCGAAGAAGCTGCGGCCCTTTGCCGACACCTCGCCATTCTACGGCCTGCCGATCCCGGAAGAGGTGACCGTGTCCAGTCAGGTCATGGCGCAGCCGGACCCGGAACTGTCGTCGCGGGTGATCGCTTCGCTGGCCGATGGCACGCCCCTGGTGACCCGCAAGCGCGTGGGGCAGGGGCAGGTGGTACTGTTCCACGTCACCGCCAACGCCGAATGGTCGACGCTGCCACTGTCGGGGCTGTTCGTTCAGATGCTGGAGCGTCTGGCGGTCTCGACCCGGCCGGCGCAGCCGTCGGAAGAGGATCTGGCCGGAACGGTCTGGGCGCCCGACGCGGTGCTGGACGGCTTCGGCACGGTGCAGGACGCGGGCACGCTGCCGGGCGTTCCCGGCGAGCGCATCGCGGCGGGCGTCCCCGCCGCCGACATGCCGCCGGGGCTTTATACCGGCGAGGACCGGCGGATCGCGGTCAATGTCGTCTCGGCCGACGCCGAGATCGCGCCAACCGCATGGCCCTCGGGCATCCCGGTGGTCGGGCTGGAACTGCTGGACGAGGTGCTTCTGAAGGGCTGGCTTCTGGCGCTTGCGCTGGCGCTGCTGTGCGCCGACATCCTTGCGTCGCTATGGATCGGCGGACGGTTGAGCCGCGCGTCGCGCGGGCTGGCCGCGGCTTTGACCGCGCTGGCCTTGCTGATGCCGCAGGGGGCCGACGCACAGGATACGCCGGATGACGAACTGGCGCTGGCCGCGACCGCCGAGGTGGTGCTGGGCCACGTGATCACCGGCAACGCTCAGGTCGACCGGGTGTCCGAAGCCGGGCTTCGGGGGCTGAGCGAGGTGCTGTGGGCGCGGACCTCGATCGAGCCCGCGAACCCCATCGGCGTGAACCTCGAAACCGACGAACTGGCGTTCTTCCCGTTCCTGTACTGGCCGGTGACCGAGGATCAGCCAATCCCGTCCGACGAGGCCTATGCCAAGCTGAACCGCTATCTGCGGCACGGTGGCATGATCCTGTTCGACACGCGGGATTCCGACATCGCGGGCTACGGCGCATCCAGCCCGAACGGCCGCAAGCTGCAACGGCTTGCCGCGCCGCTGGACATTCCGCCGCTGGAGCCGATCCCGCAGGACCACGTGCTGACGCGCACCTTCTACCTGCTGCAGGACTTCCCTGGCCGCTATATGGGCCGCGACGTGTGGGTCGAGGCCTCGCCGCCGGACGCCGAACTGGTCGAGGGCATGCCGTTCCGCAACCTGAACGACAACGTGACCCCGGTGGTGATCGGCGGCAACGACTGGGCCGCCGCATGGGCGGTGGACGAGAACGGCGGGCGCATGTTCCCCATCGGCCGCGGCTTTGCGGGCGAGCAGCAGCGCGAGGTTTCGCTGCGGTTCGGGGTGAACCTGATCATGCATGTGCTGACCGGGAACTACAAAAGCGACCAGGTGCACGTTCCGGCGCTGCTGGACCGCATCGGACAATGACGCTGGGGCTATAACGCTGGGGCGAAGCCGGGGGCGCCGCCCCCGGACCCCCGGGATACTTGAGGACCAAAGAAGGGCATCTCCTTGACCGGCTCGATCATCTTCGACCCTCTTCTGGAATGGCCGCTCGTCTGGGCGGCTCTGGCCGTGGCCGTGCTGTTCGTGGCCGCCGCCGTCTGGCGCGGTCTGTCCGGCTGGTGGCTGCGCGGACTGGCCGCGGCGGTGCTGGTGGTGGCGCTGCTGAACCCCTCGCTACAGCAGGAAGAGCGCGCACCGCTGTCGGACATCGTGATCCTCGTGGTCGACGAAAGCGCCAGCCAGCGGATCGCGGGACGTCCCGACCAGACCGCCGAGGCTATCGCGCGGGTCGAGGCAGAGGTTGCGGGGCTGGAGAACACCGAGTTGCGCGTCGTGCCGCTGGGCGATGGCGAGGGCGACGAGGGCACGCTGCTGATGACCGCGCTGGCCGAGGCGATGGCCGAAGAGCCGCGCGCGCGGCTGGCCGGCGCGATCCTGCTGACCGACGGGCAGCTGCACGATGTCGACCGCACGCCCGACCTGCCGGCGCCGCTGCATGTGCTGCTGACCGGGGAAGAGACCGACTGGGACCGCCGCCTGATGGTGACCAACGCACCGAGCTTCGCCATCCTCGGCGAACCGGTGACGCTGACGCTGCGGGTCGAGGATCAGGGCGCGGTGCCAGCAACAGAGACCGGGTTCGCGCCGCTGGAGATCGCCATCGACGGCGGCGAGCCGCAGCGGTTCGACGTGCCCGTGGGCGAGGATCTGGAGCTGCCGATCACGTTGCCGCATGGCGGGATGAACGTGATCCAGTTCACCGTGCCCGAGGCCGAGGGCGAGTTGACCGACCGCAACAACGCCGCCGTGGTGCAGATCAACGGTGTGCGGGACAGGTTGCGGGTACTGCTGGTGTCCGGCGAGCCGCATCCGGGCGAGCGGACGTGGCGCAACCTGCTGAAATCGGATTCGTCGGTGGATCTTGTTCACTTCACCATCCTGCGTCCGCCCGAGAAGCAGGACGGCGTGCCGGTGAACGAGCTGTCGCTGATCGCCTTCCCGACGCGCGAGCTGTTCATCGACAAGATCGACGAGTTCGACCTGATCATCTTCGACCGCTACAAGCGGCGCGGTATCCTGCCTTCGCTGTATCTCGACAACGTGCGCCAGTATGTCGAGGACGGTGGCGCGGTGCTGGTTGCGGCGGGGCCGGACTTTGCCACTGCGAATTCGCTGTATCGCTCGCCTCTGGCCGAGATCCTGCCGGCGGCGCCGACAAGCATCGTGCTGGAGGAAGGCTATAAGCCCGAGATCACCGAGTTGGGCGAACGCCATCCGGTGACCGCCGGGCTGGAGGCCTATTCGCCGGTCGAAATGATCGAAGGCGAGGGCGACGCCGAGGATGACGGTCCGCGCTGGGGGCGTTGGTTCCGGCTGGTCGATCTAGAGGCGACCTCGGGCAATACCGTGATGAGCGCCATGGACGGCCGCCCCCTGCTGGTGCTGGACCGCGTCGGAGAAGGGCGCATCGCGCTGCTTGGTTCGGACCATGCGTGGCTGTGGAACCGGGGCTTCGAGGGCGGCGGGCCGCAACTGGAACTGCTGCGGCGGCTGGCGCACTGGATGATGAAAGAGCCCGAACTTGAGGAGGAGGCGCTTAGCGCCACCGCCGAGGGGCAGACCATGACGATCGTGCGCCGCACGCTGGAGGACGGCGTGGGCGAGGTGGAACTGACCGCACCCGATGGCACCGTGATGATGGTGCCGCTGGAAGAGGTTCGGCCCGGACGGTGGGAGGCCACCGTCGAGGGACCGGAGATCGGGCTGTACCGCCTGCGCGAAGGCGAAGAAGAGTCCGTGATCGCCCTTGGGCCTGCGGCGCCGCGCGAGTTCGAGGCGACCATCGCCAGCGACGAGTTGCTGGCGCCCGAGGTCGAGGCGACGCGCGGCGGGGTCGCGCGGATCGAGGACGGTGTGCCCGACCTGCGCGCCGTGCGCGCCGGACGCCCGGCATCGGGGCGGGGCTGGCTGGGGATCACCCCGCGCGAGGCTTATCTGACCGCTGACGTGCGGCTGACACCCTTGGTGTCGGGCTGGCTGTTCCTGCTGCTGGCGGGTCTGTTGATGGTTGGCGCCTGGCTGCGTGAAGGGCGGAACTGAGCTTAGGTTGTGCTGTCATCTGGGTTTCGCGTGACGTGAGGGTAGCGCTCGCCTTAGGCTAACCATGTTCAGTTTACATGGGGGCCTTTCAGATGCGATTCGACGAGATCATTGCGACCGTTGCCGGCTTGCTGGCCCCCGATCCTGCCGCGGACGGGTTTCCCGAGCTTGTCGCCGGCGGTTTCGATCCGGCCTATCCGGTCGAGATCGCCCCCTGTCCGCGACCGCTGTTGGCAAGCGAGATCGAGGGCGAGACCGTGATCTGCGGCAGGATCTCGATGCCCGAGGATCACGACACGCCGGACGGTCAGCGGGTGAGGCTGTTCTTCACGGTGCTCAAGTCGCATTCCGACTATCCGTCTCCGGACCCGCTGGTGCATCTGCACGGCGGGCCGGGAAGCGGCATTCTCGGCAGCTTCGCCGGGTTCTCGCAGTTGTTCGATCCGTTCCGCCAGACGCGTGACGTGGTGATGTTCGACCAGCGCGCCGCCGGTCTGTCGGGTACGAGCACCAGCTGTTTCGAGGCGCTGCGCGCGCATATCGACGTGCTGGTCGCGCCGGGCTTCGATGGCTACGGGGTAGAGCCGATTGCCGATGGCGAGGGGCTGACGGCGGCCTGCTCGGCGGAGTTGCGTGCGCAGGATATCGACCTGTCGAATTACAACACGCTGGAGAACGCTCTGGACGTAAGGGCCGTGATGACGGGGCTCGGGTACGAGACCTACAATCTTTACGGCATCTCTTATGGCACCAAGCTGTCGCTTGAGGTGATGCGCTCGGCGCCCGAGGGGCTGCGGGCGGTGATCATCGATGGTGTCGCCCCGCCCTCGGTGAAGCTGTACGACACCGTCGCGCAACCGCTGGACGAGGCGATCCAGATGGTCGTCGACCTGTGTGGCGCCGATGCGGACTGTGACAAGGCCTATCCCGATCTGGGCGGTGTCATCCGGCAGGTGCTGGCAACCGCAGCCGCCGGGGATCTTGTGGTGGCGGGCGAGCCAATGCCGGTTGAGGGCGCGATGTTGCCGTTCATGATCCGGAACGGCGCTTACCGGAAAGAGAGCCTGACGCCTTATATCCCGGCGCTGATGTATGAACTGACCGAGGACGCGCAGCCGGTCTGGGAGTCCCTGATCGCCAAGGGCTTCGCGTTCGACACGCTAAGCGACCTGCAGGCGGAAGAGGTTCGCAAGAAGGTAAAGGGGCTGGAGGGCGATCCGCTGCGCGCTGCGGAAACGGTGCTGGCCGAGGCTGATCTGTTCAAGGCGGCGGAAGTGGCGCTTGTCGGGTCGATCGAGGAACTGCGGCTGGCGATGCAGCGGGATCGGGAACTGGGCCCGCTGGGGGCCTTGTTCGACCGCGAACTGGAACGCGCGGGCGGGGCGTGGACCAGCGACCCGGAAGCGGCCTTGGCGGTGGCGCGGGACTATCTGGCGTTGCAGACGGGGGCGGGCGACAAGGCGCGTCTGCTGGAGTTCGTCACGCGCCACTTCGATGACGATGTCCGCTTGCGGGCGCTGATCGAAGCGATGAACGAGGCTGAACTGGCGCAGGTGTTCCGGGTGATCGCTTTCGCGGCCGACCGGCCCGAGCACGAGTACCTGAAGAACGTCCACCTTGGGATCTATGCCTGTCAGGAGGATGTCCCCTACAACTCGATCGACGGCTACAAGGAGGTGTCTGCCGGGCTGAACTTTCCCGCCATCACTGAAATCTGGCTGGCCGAGATGGGGCGGTTCTACGAGATGTGCGCGACGTTCGAACCCGCGCCGCGCGACGGGTTCCACGATCCGATCGTCAGCGACATTCCCACCCTGTCGATTGGATCGGGCTGGGATATCCAGACGGCGGCCAGCTGGGCCGAGGTTGCGGTGGAGCCTTTGACCAACGGCCAGTCGATCATCATCCCGGAAGCGGGGCATGGCGCGATCATCTATCAGCCCTGCGTGGTGGATATGAGCGTAGCCTTCATCAACGACCCGACGATAGAGATCGACGACCGCTGCCGGATGGCGGCAATGCCGGAGTTCTGGATCCGGCCCGTCAAGGAAGACGCGGCGGGCGAGGATCTGGACAGCGCGTCCGAAGCGCAACCTTGACGTGCTGCAGGGGCATCGTCCAGGCGATGCCCTTGCGGTTGTTTCGGGCGCGGGCGGAAGATCGGGGCTTGCGTCAAAAGTATTGACAATAGATTAATTCGTTAATCGAACGGCGATATCAGTCCTTCCATAAATTGTTGATGTGTAAACGGTAATTGCAAATGCAATTAAATTGATTCGTCTGGTGGGCACCTTAATGAATAATTAATCAGGCCAATTTGTTGATTGCCTGTGGACAAAAATCGGATCCGGTCTTCTTTGAAGCTCGCCCAATGCGTGTTTCGACCCCAATTGGCCGGATTCGATGCCAATTTCCCGAAACCCATGGCTCGCGCCGAGGCCGCCGCGTTCTAATGCTCTTAAGGCGAACGTTCGAAGAAGACCAAGTAGTCGGTTTTGCAAATCCCGCAGTTTGTTCAGGGGAGCGCGGTTAAATGGTTACGATTAGTGTCGATCTCGGGTCCCGGGACCATAGGATAGATCGGAAACGTGCGTCGGACGGGGATGTGATCGTCATCACCGCCCTCGGTTCGCACAAGCTGACAATCGATGGTGTCCAGGTCGAGATACGTGCCGTGTCCGGTGCGAAGCACGGTGCCCATCCGACATTCGCTGCCACTCACGGAGCCTGTCTGTCGATGGACCACGGGTTGCTGGATGGCGGCACGCTGTCCGGTGTCACCTATGCCGTGTCGGGCGGGTCGAACATCGCGCTGGAAAGCGGCGAGGTGTCCACGGACCGGCCGCTTCTGGCGCATGCGATGGTCTCGTTCTCGGGCGACGAGGACTCGAACTTCAGCTATGACCCCGCGACGGTCCCCGGACTGCCCGCGATGGTGTTCGAAGCGTTCGGACTGCCCTCGGTTCATCAGGTCGTCTTTGTCGGCCGCCGCAACCTGGAATTCGCCTTCGATCCGGCCAATGGCGCTGGCGTCCTTCGGTCTGCCTCGGCGGTGGGGCAGGAGGTTCGTTGCGTGATCGAGGATGTCGAGCAGGCAGAGGCCGACATGATCGCGGCCGATATCGCCGACCTTCAGCTTGACCCGACCACGGGGCCCGAGCCGATGCCCGCCCCGGTCTGCCTTGCCGCCGGCACGCGTGTTCTGACGCCCACCGGCGACCGCGCGGTCGAGACGCTGAAAGCGGGCGACTTGGTCGTCACGATGGATCGCGGCGTGCAGCCGCTGCGCTGGGTCGGCTCGCGCCGCTGTGGCGCGAAAGACCTTTCCGATCCGGCGAAACGCCCGGTGCGCATCAATGCGGGCGCGTTGGGCGACGGGACGCCGGCCAGCGCCCTGGTCGTCTCGCCCGAACACCGGGTGATGCTGTCGTCAAGCATCGCCCGCAGCATGTTCGGCACCGAAGAGGTGCTGGTGCCCGCGTGGCGGTTGCTGGAGCTTCCGGGCATCGAGATCGCGCACGAGGTCGCCGAGGTGCAGTACTTTCACCTGATGTTCGACCGCCATGAACTGATTTTCGCGCAGCACGCCCCGGTCGAAAGCGTGCCTGCCACCCCAAGCATCACCGCCGATATGTCGGCAGAGCAGGTGGCAGAGCTTATGGACGTCTTCCCCGAGATGTTCGAGCTGGCCGCCCCGGCCTCGCGCACCGCGCGCCCCGTGCCCGAAGGGCATCGGCAGGAACGGTTGGTGCAGCGGCACCGCGCGTACGGAAAGATGCCCCTGGCATCCTAGAGAAAGGCCCCCGCAGAAGAGGCCTTTACCAAGGGCGTCATCCCCGTGACGCCTGCTTCGAAACGGTCATCCCCAATGGCCGTAAGACCCCCCCCTCCGGACCTGGGCCGCTTTTTTCAGCGGTCCAGGTCCTTCCTGAAGGTCTCGGCGGCCCAGCCGTCGACCGAACAGCGGGGCCGTATCAGCACATGGTCGATGCCATCGGGAATTGTGACGCCCGACAACGAGCGTGTGAACGGTTGTTCATCGACATGCGGATGCAGAAGCTCGCGGAACCCGAGCCGCGTTCCGTCGGGCGCCAGAACCTCCCAGCCGTCGGCGTAGTGATCCCAGCCGGTGTCGGGGTGCGACAGTCTCACGGAAACGGTCCAGGTCGAACCCGACGCGCGCAGCGTCACATCCTCGACCACCGGATCGTCGGCAAGAGCCGGCGACGCGGCCAGCAGCATCAGCGGCAATAGAAGGCGTTTCATGTGGGCGAGTCCTCCATCAGCACGCGGCGGGATTGCGAGGCGAATTCGCGCCGCAGCAGCATGGCCACCGTAAGAACGGTCGCGCCGATCAGCGCTTCGGGGCCCAGAAGCCATGCAGCGGCGCCAAGCGCGAAATAAACCGCGCGCAGGCCGCGATTGAAACTGCGGGCGGCAGAGTTGGCGATGTGGGCGGCCTGTTCCGCGCGGTGATAGGCGGCCTTGCCCTCGTCGTTGGGGGCGGCGCCCATCACGATCAGGCAATAGCCGAACAGCCGGTAAGACCAGATGAACTTGAACAGGGCGTTGGCGAGGAACAGCAGCATCAGCAGGATCTTCGCGTCCCAGATGATGTCGGGCGCATCTTCCAGCGACAGGTCTTCGGCGATGCCCAGCAGCTGCTCTCGGTTGCCGATCAGCGCCATGCCGCCCCCGATGGCGATCAGGCAGGTCGACGCGAAGAAGCTGGCGCCCTGCCGCAGGTTGCCCATGACCATCGAGTCGAAGACACGCGGCGCGCGGGTGATGTAGTTTTGCAGCCAGATCTGCCGGTATCGTTCCATCAGGATCGCGGTCGAAGGGCGTCCGGCGGGCGGTTTCTCGATCGCCCACGCCACGCCGTACCACGCGATCAGGATCAGGAAGACGGCGGCGGCGTCGAGCAGGGTGAAAAACTGAAGGCGATCGGTAAGGGTCATGCCGCGAACCTACCGCGCGGCTGTGTCCCTTGCCAGACTTGCCGCAGGGAGAGTATCCCGGAGGTCATCCCAAGGGAGGGTTCCGTCATGGAGATGCCACAGCCGCGCGCAGACATCCTTGCGAAGAAAGCCCGTGTGGTCGACCGCCTGCTGGCGGTGCTGCCGGAAGACGCCGTGATCTTCGAAGAGCACGAGGTGCGCGCCTACGAGTGCGACGCGCTGACGGCCTACCGCTGTCCGCCGCTGGCCGCCGTGCTGCCGTCGTCGACCGACGAGGTCTCGGCGGTGCTGAAGGTCTGCCACGAGGAAGGCGTTCCGGTGGTGCCGCGCGGGTCGGGCACGTCGCTTGCGGGCGGCGCGCTGCCGACGGCTGACAGCGTGATCCTTGGCGTGGCGCGGCTGAACGAGGTGCTGGAGACCGACTATGACAACCGGTTCATCCGGGTGCAGACCGGCCGCACCAACCTGAGCGTCTCGGGTGCCGTGGAAGAGGGCGACTTCTTCTACGCGCCCGACCCGTCGTCGCAACTCGCCTGCGCCATTGCCGGGAATATCGCGATGAACTCGGGCGGGGCGCATTGCCTGAAGTACGGGGTGACGACGAACAACCTGATGGGCGTGACGGCGGTGTTGATGGACGGCACCGTGATCGAGATCGGCGGCGCGCATCTGGACGCGGGCGGGCTGGACCTGCTGGGCGTGATCTGCGGGTCAGAGGGGCAGTTGGCGGTGGTGACCGAGGCTACGCTGCGGATTCTGCGCAAGCCCGAAGGCGCGCGGCCCGTGCTGATGGGCTATGACAGTTCGGAAGTGGCGGGGCAGGTGGTGTCGGACATCATCCGCGCCGGCATCCTGCCAGTCGCCATCGAGTTCATGGACCGCCCCTGTATCCGCGCCACCGAGGATTTTGCCCATGCGGGCTATCCCGATTGCGAGGCGCTGTTGATCGTCGAGGTCGAGGGCTCGGACGATGAAATCGCCGCGCAGCTTGGCGTGATCCTTCAGATCGCCCGCAAGTACGATCCGGTCGCGATCCGCGAAAGCCAGTCGGCGGACGAAAGCGCGCGTATCTGGCTGGGCCGCAAGTCGGCCTTCGGGGCGATGGGGCAGATCAATGATTACATGTGTCTCGACGGGACGATCCCGGTCGACAAGCTGCCGCATGTCCTGCACCGCATAGGCGAGATGTCGGCGGATTACGGGCTGGAGGTCGCCAACGTGTTCCACGCGGGCGACGGCAACATGCACCCGCTGATCCTGTTCAATGCCAACCAGCCGGGCGAGCTGGAAAAGTGCGAGGCATTGGGCGCCGACATCCTGCGGCTTTGCGTCGAGGTGGGTGGCTGCCTGACCGGCGAGCATGGTGTGGGCATCGAGAAGCGAGACCTGATGGGTGTGCAATATGCGCCCGACGATCTGGAAGCGCAGATGCGGGTGAAGGATGTGTTCGACCCCGCGTGGCTGCTGAACCCGGCGAAGGTGTTCCCGCTGACCGTCAGCGCCCCGCGACGGGCCGCCTGACATCCCATGACCATTGCCCGCCCCAAAGGGGTGTGGCACATCGAACCACCACGCGTATCCCGGAGGAGGGGACAGGCATGTTGCAGCCCGCGACCGAAGCGGATCTGGCAGAGGCGGTCACATCCGCCACCGGCCCCCTGCGCGTGGTCGGCGGCGGCACCCGCGACATTGGAAGGCCCGTGGTCGGCACGGCGCTGTCGGTGGCGGGACTGTCGGGGATCGACCTGTACGAACCCGGCGCCCTGACGGTGGTGGTTCGGGCGGGCACGCCGCTTGCGGAGCTCGAGTCGGTCCTGGCCGCCGAGAACCAGCGCCTGCCGTTCGAACCGATGGATCACCGCCCGTTGCTGGGCACCACGGGCGCGCCGACGATTGGCGGTGTGGTCGCCGCGAACGTCTCGGGCCCGCGCAGGGTGCAGGGCGGGGCGTGCCGGGACTTCCTTCTGGGTGTGCGGTTCGTCGATGGGTCCGGCACCGTTGTGAAGAACGGCGGCAGGGTGATGAAGAACGTCACCGGCTACGATCTCGTGAAACTGATGGCGGGAAGCTGGGGCACGCTGGGCGTTCTGACCGAGCTGTCCTTCAAGGTGCTGGCCCGCCCCGAGGCCGAGGCGACGCTGGTGGCCGAGGGGCTGTCGGCGAAAGACGGCGTGGCCGCCTTGTGCCGGGCGTTGGGATCTCCGTTCGATGTGAGCGGCGCCGCGCATGTCGGGGGCGGACGAACGCTGGTGCGGATCGAGGGGCTTTCGGGTTCTGTCACCTATCGCGCCGGGCGTCTGGCGGACTTGCTGCCGGGGTTCGAGACGGTCGAAGGCGAGGCGAGCGCCGCTTTGTGGCGCGATGTGCGCGACGTGACTGCTTTTGCGGGCCGCGACGGTGCGGTGTGGCGAGTGTCGGTAAAGCCGACGGACGGGCCTGTCCTGTCGGCGGCGCTGGAAACGGCGGGTGTGCCGCACGAGGCGGTGTTCGATTGGGGCGGCGGGCTGGTTTGGCTGTCGATGGGCTCTGCTTCGGCGGACACGGTGCGGCGCGAGGTGGCGGCGCTGGGCGGTCACGCGACGCTGGTGCGCGCGACGCAGGCAGAGCGAGCCGAGGTGCCGGTGTTCCAGCCGGAGCCCGCGCCGCTGGCCGCGATCACAGCAGGGCTGCGGCAGCGGTTCGATCCGCGCGGGATACTGAACCCGGGATTGATGGGGTGAGCGCGACCGCGCCCCCGTCCGAGACATGGAATTCGGCCCGACGCCGGCGTTGAGCCGGGACGGGCTGTGCGGACAGACGGAATGGGAAGATGCAGACGACCTTTACCGAAGATCAGCTGAGAGATCCGGGCACCGCGCGCGCGAACGAGATCCTGCGCGCCTGCGTGCATTGTGGCTTCTGCACCGCGACCTGTCCGACGTATCAGGTGCTGGGTGACGAACTCGACAGCCCGCGCGGGCGGATCTACCTGATCAAGGACATGCTTGAAAGCGGGCGGCCCGCCGACGAGAAGACCGTCAAGCACATCGACCGCTGCCTGTCCTGCCTTGCCTGCATGACGACCTGCCCTTCGGGCGTGCATTACATGCATCTCGTCGATCACGCCCGCGCCTATATCGAACAGACCTATCGCCGTCCGTGGCGCGACCGCGCGCTGCGCTGGGTGCTTAGCCGGGTGCTTCCCTATCCGGGGCGGTTCCGGCTGGCGCTGCTGGGCGCCAAGATCGGACGGCCCTTCCGGGGGCTTCTGCCCGACCCGCGACTGCGGGCGATGCTGGAGATGGCGCCGAAGCAGGTGCCGCCGGTCAGCCGCAACGACGACCCGCAGAGCTTTGCCTCGACAGGGCCGAAGAAGTTTCGCGTGGCGCTGATGACCGGCTGCGCGCAGAAGGCCCTGAACACCGACATCAACGACGCCACGATCCGGCTGCTGACCCGGCTGGGCTGCGAGGTCGTGGTGGCCAAGGGCATGGGCTGCTGCGGCGCGCTGGTGCATCATATGGGCCGCGAGGAGGAAAGCCACGCGGCGGCGGCCGCCAATATCGGTGCATGGATGGCTGAAGACCGAAGCGCCGGACTGGACGCCATCGTGATCAACACCTCGGGCTGCGGCACGACGGTCAAGGATTACGGCCACATGTTCCGCAATGACGCCGGGATGGCCGCCGACGCGGCGCGGGTGTCCGAGCTTGCGACCGACATCACCGAACTGCTGCTGCGCATCGGGATTCCCGAGGGCGCACCCAAGGACCTTCGGGTCGCCTATCACGCCGCCTGTTCCCTGCAACATGGCCAGAAAGTGACGGGCGCGCCGAAGGAATTGCTGCGAAAAGCCGGATTCGAGGTCGTCGAGCCCGCCGATCCGCACCTGTGCTGCGGCAGCGCCGGGACCTACAACCTGATGCAGCCCGAGATCTCGGGGAAACTGAAATCCCGTAAAATAAAGACCCTCGAGGCGAAGAAACCGAATCTCATCGCCGCCGGGAACATCGGCTGCATGATGCAGATCGGGTCCGGCACCGAGGTCCCGGTCGTTCACACGGTGGAACTGCTGGACTGGGCAACAGGTGGCCCGAAACCGCCATCATTGTTCACCACATCGACCTAATCGAGTCCGAAAACGGCCCCCTGCGGCGCTTACCCCTTAGCTTAACGAGCAAGGGGAAGCCCAATGAAACGCGGACTTATCTTTCTGATCCTTCTGGCCATCTGGGGCAACGATCTTCGGGCCGGAACCGAATCCGAACTGCGCACTCTGCTGACCGGCGACGACAGCCGCGGCTGGAGCGGCGTGGGCCGCCTGAACTTTGCCGACGGCAGCTTTTGCACCGGGGCGCTGATCGCGCCGGATCTGGTTCTGACCGCCGCGCACTGTATGTATGACGGCAAGACGGGCCGCCGCATCCCCGACGCCAACGTTGAATTTCTCGCCGACTGGCGCGGTGGCCGCGCCTCGGCCTATCGCGGTGTCAGCCGGTCCTTCGTGCACCCCTCGTTCAACCCCGCCGGCGAGGATTTCGTGGCCCGCGTGGCGCATGACCTTGCGCTGCTTGAACTCGACCAGCCGATCCGCAACACCACGGTCACCCCTTTCGACACCAACGCCTCGCCGCACACCGGCGAAGAGGTCGGCATCGTCAGCTACGCCTACGACCGCGCCGACAGCCCCTCGCTGCAGGAAGTCTGCAACGTGCTGGGCGAGCAGGGCGCCTCGCTGATCCTGAGCTGCGACATCGATTTCGGCTCGTCCGGATCGCCGGTCTTCGTGCTGCGCAATGGCGTGCCGCAAATCGTGTCGGTCGTGTCTTCCAAAGCCGAGATGAGCGGCCAGAAGGTGGCGCTGGGCATGAACCTGCAGGCGCCGCTGTCCGAACTGATGGCGATGCGCGGTGCCGGCGATGGTGTGTTCGGCAACGCCGAGCCGGTGGTGCGCCGCCTGACCCTGACCGAAACCCGCAACGACACCGGAGCGAAGTTCGTCCGACCATGACCCTGCTGCGACAGATCGCGATTGCTGCGGCGCTGGTTCTTTGCGGGACCGGCGCCTTCGCGCAGAACAGTGGCCTGATCCGCCTGACCGAACGCGACGACCTGTTCGGCTACGAGGCGGTCGGCAAGCTGCAACTGGGCGACGGATACTGCACCGGCGTCCTGATCGCGCCGGACCTCGTGCTGACGGCGGCGCATTGCGTCATGGAGCGTGACGGCACGCGGCGGTCGGACATGGTGTTCAAGGCCGGACTGAGGGACGGGGTGATGGTGGCCGAGGCGGTGGCCGAAAGCACGGTCGTGCCGCCGGAATACGATCCGCGCGATCCGACGGCGCGCCGCATCGCCTATGACGCCGCACTGGTGAAACTGGCCACCCCGATCCCCGCCGCGGTGGCCGCGCCCTTCCTTGTCGACACACCGTCCGGCCCGAGGGGCGAGGTGAGCGTCGTGTCCTATGCGCGCGGGCGCGATGACGCGCTGTCGCGACAGGCGACCTGCCGGATGCTGTGGCGGCAGACCGGGCTGATGGCCTTCGATTGCGACGTGACCTTCGGGGCCTCGGGCGCTCCGGTGTTCGAGCGCGTCGGCAACCGGGGACGGATCGTTTCGCTGATCTCGTCCGGGTCGCGGATCGGGGGGCAGGCGGTTGCCTACGGAATGGAATTGCCGGCGCTGGTCGCGCAGTTGAAACGCCAGCTTGCCAGCGGCGAGGGCGTCTGGCCGGAGCCCGACTTCTCGGCCCGCCGTATCCGGGTGGGCACGGATACGGGCACGGGGGCCAAGTTCGTCCGGCCCTGAGCCGAACCGCCCGGACCGGGGGGTGCCGCTGCCGGTGCGGTCTGGTCGGGCGTCCCTTACGGAAACCGCCACGCGCCTCGTCCTTCCCCTGTGACTGTCGTTTCTGATCAAAGGCTTGGCGGCTTTCTTCGGACCCTTGAAATGCGGTTTTGCGCTTCCCACATGTTTTTTGCCGGATGCCCAAGAGGGGCCGGCAGACTGGTCCGTCCCGTCGGGAGGACCGCTGACATATAGTTATCGCTCAATGGAGGATGACCCATGCGTAACTTCGATCTTGCACCGCTTTACCGTGCGACCGTTGGCTTTGACCGCATTGCCGACCTGATGGACCGGGTTCTGACCAACGACATGGCCCAGCCCGGCTACCCGCCCTACAATATCGAGAAAACCGCTGACGATGCGTACCGCATCTCGCTTGCCGTCGCCGGCTTCACCGACGAGGAACTGTCGGTCGAGGTTCGCGAGAACGCGCTGATCGTTTCCGCGAAGAAAACTGACGAGGCCACCGGCCGCACCTACCTGCACCGTGGCATCGCGACCCGCGCGTTCGAGCGCAAGTTCCAGCTTGCTGACCACATCCGGGTGAACGGCGCCGTGCATGAGAACGGCATGCTGCACATTGATCTGGTCCGCGAAGTGCCCGAGGCGCTGAAACCGCGCCGGATCGAGATCGCGTCGTCCAAGACCGTGGATGGCAACGCGGTCGAGACAGAGCAGGTCGCCGTCAACTAAGCTGACCCAACCGCTTTCGTGTGGAGAGGGGCGTGCCTTTCGGGGCGCGTCCCTTTTTCGTTGGAAGAGGGCCTAGTGTAGCTGAAGCTGCGATGCGATCGCGTGGACGTCCACCGTCGACCAGCCGCGCGAGATGCGCCCCTGGTCATAGCTGTAGAACGCATTGGCGCTGAACAGGACCCGGCGGCCATTCACCGGCAGCCCGTAGATCTTGCCGCAGGGCGTGCAGTTGAAGCACAGCCGAACCGCGATCATCGGCGGCTCGCTGACCATGAAGTCAATCTCGTATTTCAGGTCCGGAACAAGTTCCAGCCTTTCAAGGAACTTCGCCTGCATTTCCGCAATGCTGTGCAGGCGTCCGTTGTAAAGGATGGATTCGTGAAGGTGCTGACCAAGGGATGTCCAGTCTTTCGCGTTGACGCATGCGACGAAGTCGCGGAAACGCTTTGCTAAGTCTTTCTGGCTCATTTGTTCTGTCATTTGTCCTGAAGGATATAAAGCTTGCGTCAACAACTCAGACGTTAGACTGCAAGCCATCCCGTTTCCAGTGCCGTCGCCCAGTCCTCGCGATTTTCATCACGGGCCAGCGCGGCCATGCGCGCAGAATCGTAGGGGACGGAATGAATCGTGACGCTCCACCGGTCGCCGCATCTGACGAGTTCGGCATAGCTGGCGTCGGGGGTTCCGGTCTGCATTACATGCGCGACCGGGGTGTCGTCGTCATAGGCGGGCAGGCCGACGCTGCCCGGGTTCACGATCTGCGGCCCACCGGGAAGGGTCACGACGCGGGGCAGGTGGGTATGGCCGCACAGGATCAACCGCGCGTCCGTGTTGCCAGCCAATGTGCGGATGCCGTCCAGCGGGCGCGGCCCGGTGCTTCCGTCGGGGCGCACCTCGTCTAGCAAGTAGGTCTGGTCGTCCTGCGGCGTCGCGTGACACAGCAGGATCCCGTCCCCAATCCCGGCCCCCATCGCGGCCGTCGGTGGAAGAGACCCTAGCCAATCGAGGTGCTGCGGCTGCAACTGGCGATAGGCTACGGCGTCCGAGCGGTGCATCTGGTGCGGGGGATGTTCGATCAGATAGCGGTCATGGTTGCCCCGCACCGACAGCATCGGACGCGACAGAAGGATCTCGGCCGTTTCTGCCGCGGCAAGCGGGCCGCTGAAGTGGTCGCCGAGGTTCACGACCGTCCCGATGCCGCGCGCGTCGATATCGGCCAGCACCGCCGACAGGGCGTCGGCGTTGCCGTGGATATCGGCGATGGCTGCGAAATGATCAGTCTTAGGTTTCGGCATGGCGACGCATGTAAGCGCGGCCTCCCGATCCCATCAACTGGTGGAATACCTGACCTTCAATTGATCGTGGCCCCCTTCCCGGGACGACGGAAAGGGGGCCGGCAGGGGCCAGTGGAGAGACAGGTTCAGGACGGCCCCCGCAAGCAGAGGCCTATTGCGAAAGGCTTTCCGCAAGCCGCATCAGGTTGATCGCTTCGCGGCGATAGCCGAAGGGGTCGTCGCCCTGCGCCGAGTTGGCCAGCGCGATTGCATCGTCCCAGCCCCAGTCGCCGACGTAACGTCCGTCGCGCAGCAACTGGCCGAACCCGGCGATGGCGGCGGCCCAGCTGGCTTCCTGGCTGGCGCTTGCCATGCCTTCGGTCACCGGCACCTCGATCAGGGTCGAGGCCGCTTCGCCCGGCTCTTTGTAACGCACCCGCAGGAAGGCCAGTTCGTCGGCGTCACCAGTCGCCGAGGAAGTGTCGTCGCCCGCATAGCGCAGCGGGTCGTTCAGCACCGCAGGCGAGCCGACCGGCGTGATCTCGTAAATCGCCGTGACCGCGTGGCCCGCGCCGATCTCGCCCGCGTCGACCTTGTCGTTGTTGAAGTCCTCGCGCCGCAGGGCGCGGGTCTCGTAGCCGATTAGCCGGTACTCGGCGATCTGCGAGGGATTGAACTCGACCTGGATCTTCACATCGTCGGCGATCGGGAACAGCGCGCCGGTCAACTGGTCGACGAGCACCTTCTGCGCCTCGTTCAGCGTGTCGATATAGGCGGCGGTGCCGTTTCCGGTCTGGGCCAGCGCCTGCATCGTCGCGTCCTGCAGGTTGCCGCGACCGAAGCCCAGCACCGACAGGTAGGTGCCGCTGTCGCGCTTGTCCGCGATGTAATCCTCCAGCGCATCCGGGTCGCTGAGGCCGACGTTGAAGTCGCCGTCGGTGGCAAGGATCACGCGGCTGACGTCGCCGTCCTCGGCCATCGCCTCGGCGACCGAATAGGCCTGTTCCAAACCGGCCTGCCCGGCGGTCGAGCCGCCCGCCTCCAGCCGGTCGAGCGCGGCGAGGATCGTGTCGCGCTCGGAGGCCGGCGTCGCTTCCAGTGCCAGACCCGCAGAGCCCGCATAGGTGACGATGGCCACCTGGTCCTCGGGGCGTAGTTCTCCCAGCATCAGGCGGAAGCTTTGCTTCAGCAGCGGCAGCTTGTCGGGGTCCTGCATCGATCCGGAGGTGTCGATCAGGAAGACGAGGTTCAGCGGCGGCCGGTCCTCGACCGCGGGAAGCTGGCCCTGAAGGCCGATGGTCATCAGTTGGGTGTCCGGGTTCCACGGCGTCTCGGCGATGGTCACGGTCGGGCTGAATGCGCCGCCGTCCGGGCCGGGGACCGGATAGTCGTAGGTGAAATAGTTCACCATCTCTTCGATCCGCACCGCGTCGGCGGGCGGAAGCTGGCCGTTCATCAGCGAATTGCGGATCACCGAATAGCTGGCGGTGTCGACGTCGATCGAGAAGGTCGAGACGGGCTCTTCGCCCACCACCTTGACCGGGTTCGAGTCCTCGTTGGCGAAGGTCTCGGTATCCGTCTGCGGCGGCACCAGCGCGTCGGCGGGGGCGGGATAGGGCGCGGGGGCCACGATGCCACCCACGAGCGCGCCGCTGCCGGCACCGTCCATGACGATCGAGGGGGCGGGCGGCGGGGCGCTGCGCAGGGCGGGCTCGACCATGATTTCCGGCGCCGGGGCTATGGCTTCGGCTTCTTCCATCGGCGCATCGGCGGCAGCCATGTCATCGGATTCGGTGCGCATCTCAACCACGGGCTCTGGCGCGAGTTCCGGCTGGGTCAGGCCGCGCAGTCCGGGGCCGTCGCGCAGAACGGGAATAAGCGCCACAACGCCCACGGCGACGATGGCGGTCGTGGCCGTCAGTCCGGCCCGGGATGTCAAAGCGGTCAGCATGTATCGAACTCCTGCAAATATCCCCGCCCTTTGCGGACGGTCAGGAGTAGGACGCGCGGCATCGGCCGATCCTTGGGCGCGGTCGAAAATTTCTTGCGCACGGGCCAGATCGCGCGCCTTTTTCTCCGCCTCGGGGGCGGGGGTCGCGGCCTCGAAGGCGCGTTTCAGATCGTCGAGCGGGTCAGTCATGCACTCAGCTCCTCATCCCGCATCGCCTTCAGGCGCTTGCGGATTTCCGAGAGCCGCCAGCTGACGGTCCCCTCGGATATGCCCAGCGCCTCGGCGGCCTCGGCATGTGTCATCTCGTCCCCCATGGTCAGCGCGGCGGTGTCGCGCAGATCCTCGGGCAGGGCGCGCATCGCCGCCTGCAGCCAGTCGAGCCCCTCTGCCGTCTCGGCGTCGGCGGCGCGCCGCGCGACTTCCCAGTCGCCCCAGCCGTCGGCGGCCTTCGCCCGTGTCGCGGCGCGGCGGCGCGCGTCATGCGCCGCGTTCACCGCGACGCGGTAAAGCCACGTGGAGAACTTCGCCTCGGCACGGAAACCCCGCAGCTTCGTCGGCAGGGCAAGGCAGATGTCCTGCGTCAGGTCCTCGGCCATGGGGCGGCTGCCGGTCAGTCGGAAGCAGACACGGAACAGCCCGTCGTAATGCCGCGCAAGCAGGGCCGAGAACGCGTCTCGGTCGCCACCGGCGGCGGCGCGGGCAAGGTCGCTGTCTGCGGTTTCCATGCGCATCACGTTTGGTTGGACGCGGGCCGGGGGTCAATCCTTGGGCGGCGCAGACACTAAATTTGATGCCGGTCCCATGGCGGGCGGTGCAAGGGGGCGCTGCCCCCGTCACCTTCGGTGACTCCCCCGAGGTATTTGAAAAGAGAAGAAGGCGCGGGGCGGTTTTACCAGCGGTTCAGCGCGGTCTCGTCCTCGTCCTTCGCGGCGACCCATTCGGCCCCGTCGGCGGTGACTTCGCGCTTCCAGAACGGGGCGCGGGATTTCAGGTAGTCCATCAGGAACTCTGCGGCCTCGAAGGCGGCGACGCGGTGGCCGGCGGCGGTGGCGACCATCATGATCTGTTCGCCGGGAGCCAGTACGCCGTGGCGGTGGATCACCAGCGAGGCCTTCAGGTCCCAGCGCGCGATGGCCTGATCCTCGATCCCGGCGATCGCCTTCTCGGTCATGCCGGGATAGTGTTCGATCTCCATGTGGCGCAGGCCGCCGTCGTCGCGGACAAGACCGGTAAAGCTGACCTGCGCGCCGATATCGGTGCGCCCGGCGGCGAAACCTGCAAGCTCGGCGCCAAGGTCGAAGGGGTCGGTCTGTACCCGGACGGTCACGTCAGCCCCCGGTCATCGGCGGGAAGAAGGCGACCTCGCGCACCCCGGCGAGCGGGGCGTCGAAATCCGACAGTTCCTGATCCAGCGCGACGCGCAGGGCGGAGACATCGGCGAAGGCGGCTTCGTAGCGCGCCTCGCGCGCTTTCAGTTCCTCGACAAGGCCGGCGACGGTTTCGGCGGAGGTCTCGACCTTTTCCTTCGGCAGGCCGATGCGCTCGCGCACCCATGCGAAATACAGGACGTCGATCATTTCGCGGTGTCCTCGCGGAAGAAGGGCAGCGACTTGCGGAAGTAGTCCCAGCCGGTGAGCAGGGTCAGGACCGCAGCGACCCACAGCAGCACGACGCCGCCCCACCAGCTGTACCACGCGGCGGCCACGTTCCATTGCAGGCCGACCACGTCGGGGATCGCGCCGGACATGATGCCGTCCACGGTTTCGCGGTCCATGCCGACGGTGCGGGCGATCATGTTGTGTTCGAAGATGCCCTTGGCGAACAGCACCGCGATGGCGACCATCTGCGCCATGGTCTTCCATTTCGCGAGCTTGGTGACCTTCAGGGTCGACGCATGCGCACCGAGGAATTCGCGCAGGCCGGACACGAAGACCTCGCGGAACAGGATCATGGTGGCGGGCAGCAGGATCCACGGGTCCATGCCGGAGAAGCCGGTGATCACCAGAAGCGCGATCACCACCATCGCCTTGTCGGCGATCGGGTCCAGCATCGCGCCGAAGCGGCTTTCCTGCTTCCACAGGCGCGCGAGATACCCATCGAACCAGTCGGTCACGGCGGCGCTGATGAACAGCAGCATTGCGAACCAGTCGGCCCACGGGCGCACGAAGTAAAGGAACATGATCGCGACGCCCGGCGCTGCCAGCAGCCGGAGCACGGTCAGGATATTTGGGATCGTCCATGCCATGCCGACTTACCTAGCCCGTCGAGGGGGTGCTGGAAAGGTGTCAGCGTCGCCGCACCCGGCGGAAAAATGAACGGCCCCGGCGCGTGGCCGGGGCCGTCCTTTGCATCCGTCGGTTTATTCCGCGTTCAGGAAGTCGGCCACTTCCAGCAGGATGAACTCGTTGTCATCGGCGCGGCCCTCTTCGCGGCCCACCGAGAACGGGTAGTTGTTGTCGTTCGCGACCACGATGTGAGTCTCGTCGACGCGGTCGACGTCTTCGATGGTGACAAAGGGGAACGTGAACACGCCGTCCACCGTGCCGCGCGGAGCGACGCCGTTCGGGTCGGCGATGTTCATCAGGTCGATGTAGGCGATCTTTTCGAGGACACCGTTTTCGTCGGTGCGGTCGAGGTCGACGAGGTAGATGCGTTTGAACAGCGCCGGAGTGCTGGCCCAGTCGCCGCCCTGGCCGCTGTCACGCTCGATGATCAGGGCGCGGGTGCCGTCGATGATGTTGAAATCACCGATAGCGTGACCGGCGTCTTCAAGCGGGTAGTAGCGGACGGTGTCCGTCCAGGCGTTCGCATCGGTGTCGAACTCGAACATCGACAGGACGGGTTTGCCCGAGACTTCCATCGGCGCGCCGGTCTTTGCATTCCACACCGGCTTTTCCAGCAGCGGGTACAGGGTCTTTCCGTCTTCCGACAGCGCCATCCCTTCGTATCCGCCGGAACGCATCGAGATGACGTTGTCGGGCAGGACGCCGCCCGCGTTGGGCGCGGCGACGAAGGCGTTGTCGGGCGCGCGGTAAAGCGTGCCATCCGGCTCGGTCGCGATGACCTGCAGGACGCGGCCCTCGGCGTCGGTCTCGATCAGCCAGGGGCCGAACTCGTCACCGATCCAGTAGTGGTCGCCGATGGGCTGGATCGACTCGATGTCGAAATCGGCGCCGGTCAGATAGCGGCTTTCGGTCGCTTCGTTGACGATCGGAAACGGCACGACGCGGTCGGGGTCGGACAGCCAGACGGTCTGTTCCGGCATCACGCGGCCCGAATCCCATTCGACATGCATCGTGTTGAACATCAGCAGCACGTCGGCCGAGTTCATCTTGTTGCCGAAGCCGTTGTCGGTCAGCACGAGGAAGCGGTCGTCGCCAAGGCTGCGAATGCCCGAAAAGCCCTGTAGCGGCTGGCCGGGGAACGGGCGGGCGAGGCCGGTGGTCTCGTCGAAGATGCCGTACAGCTGTTCGACGCGGTCGCCGCCAGTGAAGCGGCCCGAGACGTTGAACATGGCGGGCGCGTCGGCGGGCGGGGCAAGGAAGGTTTGCGCCGGAAGCTGCGCGTGCTCGGTGAGCGTGGCGGTGTATTCCTGCTGGGCAAGGGCGGCGGCGGGCATGGCGGCAGTCGCCAACAGCGCCGCGATCAGGCGGGGGGCAAGGGTCATCGGTGTCTCCAGTTTGTCCGAGTGCCGCATCGGTCGCGCGGATCGGTAACAGGCCGGTGGCGTTGAGTTGACCGATTGGTGAAAGCTGCAGCGGCTGACGCATGGAGAGACGCCCGGGCGCAGGTGCGTCCGGGCGGCGGGATGTGTCGGGGAAGGCCGGGGCCTACGATTTCTCGTGGAAGAAGTCGTAGATCGCTTCTGCCAACTGGCCCGATATGCCGTCCACGGCCTTCAGGTCCGACAGGTTGGCGCGGCTGACCGCCTTGGCAGAGCCGAAATGCGCCAGAAGCGCGCGTTTGCGGGTGGCGCCGACGCCGGGCACCTCGTCCAGCGGGTTGGCCATCTGCGACTTGGCGCGCTTGGCGCGGTGGGTGCCGATGGCGAAGCGGTGCGCCTCGTCGCGAAGGCGCTGGACGAAATACAGCACCGGATCGTTGTGGCGCAGGGCGAAGGGGCGGGTGCCGATGCGGTGGAATTCCTCTTTCCCCGCGTCGCGGTCGACGCCCTTGGCGACGCCGACCATCGCGATGTCCTCGACCCCCATCTCGGCCATGATTGAGTGCACCGCAGACACCTGCCCGGCGCCGCCGTCGATCAGCAGAAGGTCCGGCCACATGCCGCGCTCTCGGTCGGGGTCTTCCTTCAGCAGGCGCTTGAACCGACGGGTCAGCACCTCTTTCATCATGCCGAAGTCGTCGCCCGGGGTCAGGTCGTCGCCCTTGATGTTGAACTTGCGATACTGGTTCTTCATCAGCCCCTCGGGGCCTGCGACGATCATCGCACCCACGGCGTTGGTGCCCTGAATGTGAGAGTTGTCGTAGACCTCGATCCGCTGCGGCGCGCTGTCGAGTCCGAAGCTCTCCGCGATCCCGGTCAGCAGTTTCGCCTGCGTCGCGGTCTCGGACATCTTGCGGGCAAGGCTTTCGCGGGCGTTGCGCAGCGCGCCGGCCACCAGTTCCTGTTTCTCGCCGCGCTGGGGCACGAGGATCTCGACCTTGCGGCCCGCCTTCTCGGCCAGCGCCTCGGCCATCAGGTCGCTGTCCTCGATATCGTCCGACAAGATCAGCTGACGCGGCGGTTCCTTGTTGTCGTAGAACTGGCCGATGAATGCCTGCAGCACCTCGGCCGCGCTTTCGGTGCCGCCCAGGCGGGGATAGTAGTCGCGGTTGCCCCAGTTCTGGTTGGCGCGGATGAAGAAGACCTGCACGCAGGCCTGACCGCTTTCCATGTGCAGCGCGATCACGTCCGCCTCGGCCACGCCGCGCGGGTTGATGCCCTGGCTGGACTGCACCTGGGTCAGCGCGCGGATCCGGTCGCGCAGGGCGGCGGCGCGTTCGAACTCCATCGCGTCCGAGGCTTTCTGCATCTCGTCCGCCAGTTCGGCCTGCACCTTGGTGGATTTGCCTTGTAGGAAGCGTTCGGCGTCCGAAACCAGCGCGCCATAGCCTTCTTCGTCGATGTAGCCGACACAGGGTGCGCTGCAGCGCTTGATCTGGTACAGCAGGCAGGGCCGGGTGCGGCTGTCGAAGGTGGCGTCGGTGCAGTTGCGCAGCAGGAAGACCTTCTGCAACTGGTTCAGCGTCCGGTTCACCGCGCCGGCGCTGGCGAAGGGGCCGTAATACGCGCCCTTCTCTTTCTTCGCGCCCCGGTGCTTCTTGATCTGCGGGAAGGAATGGTCCTTCGCGACAAGGATGTTCGGGAAGGATTTGTCGTCGCGCAGCAGCACGTTGTAGCGCGGCTTCAGCTGTTTGATCAGGTTCTGTTCAAGCAGCAGCGCCTCGGTCTCTGTCCGCGTCGTCAGAAACATCATCGAGGCCGTCGCCTGGATCATCCGCCAGATGCGGGGGCTGTGTCCGGCGGGGCGTGCGTAGTTCGAAACGCGCGCCTTTAGGTTGCGCGCCTTGCCGACGTACAACACCGCGCCCTTGGCATCGAGCATGCGGTAAACTCCCGGCGAGGCGTCGAGGGTCTTGAGGTAGGACTGGATGACGGCGATGCCCGTGGGCTTGGATTCCGCCGGTGTCTGGCTGCTCTGATCGGTCATGGATTCAAGATCGTGATTCTGGGCTCTGGCTGCAATCTCCGCCGGGCGAGAACAAGGGGAATTGTGTCCACGGAATCTGGGGATAAGTCTGAAGAGAACTCCGAGACAGCGCGATTTTTTCTTTGTTTTTATACGGTTTCGATGATCTGCCTGTTTTTTACTCAGATTTACAAGATATTGATATTGAACGAAAAATTTATGAACAGAATGTAAATGCTATTGAATTATTAAGAAAATGCTTCGATTACATGACATTGCCGGGCCCCGTGTACAAGTTTTGCGGGCCCGGACGCGTGGGCATTGAAAGGGTCACAGATCCTTGTCGATCTCTGGCGTCTTCCACGCAAGGTGCTGTCCGCCGTCGACGCACAGAAGTTGTCCCGTAATCGCCGGTGCATTCAGGAAGTAACGCAGGGCACCGACGATGTCCTCGGGGTTCGAGCCGCGCTCCAGCACGGTGTTCTCGCGCTGTTTGCGGAAGTGTTCTTCTGGTTGATTGGCACCCTGCAAAGTGGGGCCCGGACCGATGGCGTTGATCCGTACTTTCGAGGCCATGGCCATTGCTGCGGTCTGCGTGAAGGCCCACAGGCCCATCTTGGCGATGGTGTAGGACATGAAGTGCGGTGTCAGCTTCCGGACCCGCTGGTCGATCATGTTGACCACCAGAGCTTCGGCGCGGGGCTCGCCCATTTGGTCGGTCGACGGGTCGGGGGCCTGTTCGAACAAGGCCTGCGTCAGCACGAAGGGCGCGCGCAGGTTCGATTCAAGGTGCCGGTCCCAGCTGTCGCGGGTCGCGGACTTCAGCGAGTCGTATTCGAAGATCGAGGCGTTGTTGACCAGCAGGGTGATCGGGCCCAGCGCCTCGGCCGCGCGGGGCAGCAACGCCTGCGTTTCGTCCTCGACGGTCAGGTCGGCTTGCACGGCGACGGCGCGGCGGCCCATCGCCTTGATCTGATCCACGACGTCCTGCGCCGCGTCGGCGGACCCGGCATAGTGCACCGCGACGTCGAACCCGTCTTCCGCCAGCGCCAGCGCCATGGCGCGGCCCAGTCGTTTCGCGGCTCCGGTGACTAGGGCGTGTCGGGTCTGCATGTCGGGCTCCGGTTCAGTTCATCACGAGGATCATCACGACGTAGACGGCATAAAGCGCCGTCAGCACCGCACCGGTTATACGGCCCATGTCCAGCCGCCAGATCACAAATGGCGCCATGAGTATGCCTGCGCCCAGCATCACCCACAGGTCGAAACGCACGAAGGACGGGTCGACCGGGATCGTGCCGAACATCGTGGCGACGCCGATGATGACCAGAAGGTTGAACAGGTTCGAGCCGATCACGTTGCCCAGCGCCACATCCGCCTGCCGGCGCAGGGCGGCGGCGACGGTGGTGGCGAGTTCGGGAAGCGAGGTGCCGACCGCGACCAGCGTCAGGCCGATCACGGTCTCGCTGACGCCCCAGCGCGTCGCGATGTTGATCGAACTGTCGACAAGCAGTTGTGCGCCGAACGGCAGGCCGGCAAGTCCAAGCACAAGGAACAGGCCGACTTTCCAGCCCGCAAGGTTCGGGTCGGCGCCTTCGGGGGCTTCCTCTTCGGCCCCATCCTCGGCGGCGGCTGCCGCTGCTGCTGCGGCGTTCTTCATCGCGCGGCGGTGCTTCAGGGCCGACATGATCTGTTCGCCAAGGATAATCGCGAAGACGCCCAGCAGGATCAGGCCGTCCAGCCGGGTCAGCGGGCGGATGTAGGCGAGGATGATGAACAGCACCGAGGCGATCAACATGATCCAGTAGGACTTGCGCGTATCGTGGGCGCCGGTCGCAAGTCCCGTCATCAGGGCAGGGATACCGAGAACCAGCAGGACGTTCGCGGTGTTGGACCCGACCACGTTACCAAGCGCCAGCCCCGGCGCGCCGTCCAGCACCGAACCGACGGCGATCACCAGTTCCGGTGCAGAGGTGCCGAAGGCCACCACCGTCAGGCTGACGATCAGGGCGGGGATGCCAAGCCGAAGCGCAAGGTTGACGGCGCCCCGCACCAGAAGGTCGCCGGCCACGAGCAGTATGACGAGGCCGGCAGCGGCGATCAGATAATCCAAAAGTTCCTATCCCCGACCGCAGTCGCATGGGCCCTTGCCGATGCGGTAGCGGCCGCAGCGGGGGCATTTCTTGTTCGCCAGGTATTTCTGGCCCGGAAAGCGCAGGCGGCCGAACATCGCCAGCACGCCCATGGCGACAAGGAAAAGGACGACGACCTTGACGATCACAGGCCGAACCGCGCGTAGGCGCCGCGCTCCTCGATCGCTGCGATGGCGTCTTCGGCCATGGTCATGCCGAACCGCGACAGCAGTCCGCGTTTCGGGCCATAGGCCTGTAATTTCACCTTGTCTCCGAAGATTTCCTTCATCTTCGGCACCACGTGTCCGACGCCGTCGGCCAGCCCGACCTCGACCGCCTTCTTGCCGATCCAGATGTTGCCGGTGAACATGTCGGGGTCTTCCGTCAGCCGGCTGCCGCGCCGGTCCTTCACATAGTCGATGAAGGTCTCGTGGATCTGCTCTTGCCAGCCCTTGAGCCGTTCGACGTCGTCCGGGTTTTCCGGGCGGAACGGATCGAGCATGGATTTCGAGCGGCCCGAGGTGTGCACCCGACGCTCGACGCCGTGGCGCGCGATGAAATCATGCAGGCCGAAGCTGGCCGAGATGACGCCGATAGAGCCCACCACCGACGACGGGTCGATCCAGATCTCGTCCCCCGCGCAGGCCAGCCAGTAGCCGCCCGAGGCAGCGACGTCTTCGGTGAAGGCGTAGACCTTCACGCCCTTTTCCTTCGCCAGCCGCCGGATACGGGCCGCGATCAGCGAGCTTTGCACCGGCGAGCCGCCCGGCGAGTTGATGACCAGCGCGACCGCGTCAGGCTTGCCGCGCGAAAAGGCGCGCTCGATCGTTTGGGCGGTGCCCGCGTCGTTCAGGGCGCCGCGGCGGTTGCCGGATGCGATCATGCCGTTCAGGCGGACAACGGCCACGGTGGGCTGCGATTTGACGAAAGGAAGCCAGCGTTTCATGCCAAGGCATGTAGCTTCGAGGGGGCGGTGCAACAAGGTCGCCGCTTTGCTTTATTGCCGCGTTGTGGGGCCTTTGCCCGCCGGACAGAGCGCCTCCCGGCGCGCGTCAGGTCTTGATCCGCCAGCCGGTGCGGAAGATCCACCAGATCGCGGTCAGGCAAAGGCAGGTGAAGGCCAGGATCGCCAGCAGCGACCAGCCCAGCGCCACGTCCGCGACGCCGAAGAAGGACCAGCGGAACCCGGACACAAGGTAGACCACCGGGTTGAACAGCGTCACCGTCTGCCACGCGGGCGGCAGCATCGAGATCGAATAGAACGAGCCGCCAAGGAACACGAGCGGTGTGACGATCAGCAGCGGCACCAGTTGCAGTTGCTCGAAGTTCTTGGCCCAGATGCCGATGATGAAGCCGAACAGCGCGAAGCTGAGGCAGGTCAGCAGCAGGAACGCGATCATCGCGAGCGGATGCTCGATGCGGATGTCCACGAAGAAATTGGCGGTGATCAGGATGATCACGCCGATCATCAGCGCTTTGGTCGCCGCCGCGCCGACATAGCCGATCACGATCTCTATGAAATTCACCGGCGCCGACAGCACCTCGTAGATGGTTCCGACGAACTTTGGGAAGTAGATCCCGAAGCTGCCGTTCGAGATCGACTGCGTGATCGCCGACAGCATGATCAGCCCCGGCACGATGAACGCGCCATAGCTGACGCCCTCGACCTCGTCGATGCGGCTGCCGATGGCGGTGCCGAAGACCACGAAGTACAGCGAGGTCGACAGCACCGGCGACACGATGGATTGCCAGATGGTGCGGAAGGTGCGCGCCATCTCGAAAAGGTAGATCGCCCGGATCGCGTGCCAGTTCATGCTGCACCCTCCTTGTGAACGAGACCCACGAAGATTTCTTCGAGGCTGGATTGCCGCGTGGTCAGGTCCCGCAGGCCAAGTCCGGCGGTCTTCAGGTCGGCGAACAGCCGGTTGATGCCGGTGCGCTCGGCATGGCCGTCGTAGGTGAAGACCAGTTCGTTGGGCGCGTCGCCGTGTTCCAGCGACCAGTGCGACAGCGCATCCGGGATCGTGTCGACCGGGTCGGTCAGTTCTAGGATCAGCCGTTTGCGGCCCATCTGTTTCATGAGGGCGGCGGTTTTCTCGACCAGAAGGATCTCGCCCTTGTTGATCACCCCGATCCGGTCGGCGATGGCCTCGGCCTCTTCGATGTAGTGGGTGGTCAGGATGATCGTGACGCCCTGCGCCTGCAGGTCGCGCACGATGTCCCACATATCCTTGCGCAGTTCGACGTCGACGCCCGCGGTCGGCTCGTCGAGGAACAGGACGCGCGGTTCGTGCGCCAGCGCCTTGGCGATCAGAACCCGCCGCTTCATCCCGCCCGACAGCGAGCGGATCGGTTCGTCGCGCTTGTCCCACAGGGACAGCCGCCGCAGGATCTCTTCGATCTTGCCGTCCTTCGCGGGCAGCCCGAACAGGCCACGCGACAGCCGGACAGTGTTCTGCACCCGCTCGAAGGGCTCCAGCGCGATCTCTTGGGGCACCAGACCGATCAGGCGGCGTGCGGCGCGGAAATCCCGGATCACGTCGTGACCGCCCACGGTGACCGAACCGCCGGTCATCGTGGACAGGCCGCAGATGATCGAGATCAGCGTCGTCTTGCCCGCGCCGTTGGGGCCGAGCAGGGCTAGGATCTCGCCCTCGGCGATTTCCAGCGATACACCTTTCAGCGCGTCACCGCCGCCTTGATAGGTTTTTCGGACGTCCCTCACGGACAGCATTGCGCTCATGATCTCCTCCTCGGGCGCCGGATACATAGCGCCGGGACCGCGCAGGGCAAAGGAAAACGCCGGACCGGGGCGCGATTGCCGGTCCGCCCCGGTTGCGGCAGGATGCCGTCACGGTCGCGCCGCAGTCGCGGGGCAGGACCGTCGGACACCGGCGTACGGCCGGGCAGGAACAGGCGGAGATCGGGCAGATGGCCGAGGCAGGGCAGGGGCGCAAGCGCGCGACGCGGTACAACTTCATCGTGGGTCTGCCGCGCTCCGGGTCTACCATGCTGGCGGCGCTGCTGAACCAGAACCCGAGGTTCCGCGCCTCGGGCACCAGTGCGGCTCAGATCATCTTCCAGATGCTCTATAATCAGTTCTCGGGCGACAGCGAACTGTCGGCCCTGCTGGACGACGACCAGCGCCGCGCCGTGATGCACGGCGTCGTCGACGCGGTCCACCATGACCGGGGCGAGGCCGAGGTCGTGTTCGACACCAACCGGCGCTGGCTGTTGCGCGCGGAACAACTGGTTGCGCTGTATCCGTTGTGCCGGTTCATCATCACCGTGCGCGACCCGGCGAAGGTCGTCAGTTCGCTGGAAAAGGCGCGGCGGTCGCTGACGTTCCGCCAATCCAAGCTGTTCGACCCCGACACGACGCTGGCGCAGCGGGTGAACCGGCTGATGTCGGACGACGGCATCGTCGGCCATTCACTGAACCTTGTGCAGGACGCGCTGATGGGGCCGCTGTCGGAACGGATGATCGTGATCGACTACGACCGCCTGCTGGCCGCGCCGGTCGAGACGATGGAGTTGCTGTACAAGTTCCTGCGCGAACCGGCGTTCGAGCATGACTTTCAGGACTTCAGCTTCGACCTGCCGCGGCTGGACACCTTCCTGAACACGCCCGGCCTGCACAGCATTCGCGGCCCGCTGCGCCCGGCGACGACCGAAATGCTGCTGCCCGAGAAAATGGCGGAACGGCTGAGCGAACGCGCTGTCTGGAAAGACGTGCCCGGAACCCAGGCGGTCAGGCTGCTGGCGGACTAGGCGTCAGAGCCCGGCCCAGCGGTTCGGCTTCTTCAACTCCGGCACCTTCGCGGCGGCCATCGCCCATGCCAGCTTGAACCGCCGCCGCGACAGCGAGGTGCCGATGCGGCCTCGTGCGATCTCGCGGGTCACAAGCTCTCCGGACTCGGCCATCGACAGGATCGTGCGGGCGCCGTCGATCAGCTCCTTGTCTTCGGTCAGATCGTCCTTCACCTCTTCGGCGAGATAGCCGATGGACGACTGGAAGGTGTTGGTCGTGATCACCACCGGCAGGTTCAGGAACGGACCATATCGCGCCACCAGCGTCTCGGTGTCGGGAAGGTCGCCGTGCTCGTCCAGCAGGTCAGACGACCCCACGGTGCCGACCTGGATGTTGACGTGCTCGTTCGACAGGCTGGTCGGGTCCGCCCACATCACGACGTCCTTCGACACCGACACGGCGGTGCCGTCCGGCGCGGTCACGGCAAGCTTGGCGGAAGCCTCGCACACGTCCCAGACCGTCACCGCAAGGATGCTGCGCAGACTGCCCTGACCCTTGCCGATCTTGTTCTCGGCCTTCAGCGATTGCAGCCGCCGGAACACGTTGCCGGTGACCTCGCCCAGGGGAATCCAGCCTTCCTCGAAGAACATCGCCTACCTCGTCCGTCCGCTTTGCACCCTTTCTGCCGCGTCAGGCCGGAGGGTCAAGCGAAAGCGGCTTCCAGCGCGATCTCGACCATCTCGCCGAACGACCGTTCGCGGTCGGAAGACGGCAGGTCCTCGCCGGTCAGCAGATGGTCCGAGACGGTCAACACCGACAGCGCCCGGCAGGCGTGACGCGCCGCGAGGATGTAAAGCTCGGCGGTTTCCATCTCGACGGCAAGCACGCCATGGCGGGTCATCGCCTCGTTCAGGTCGGGCCGCTCGTCGTAGAACACGTCGGAGGAATAGATGTTGCCGACATGCGGCGACAGTCCCTTGCCGCGCGCGGCGGTGACGGCGGCTTCGAGCAGACCGAAATCGGCGCAGGGCGCGAAGTTCAGCTCTCGCAGGATGCCGGCGGAGGGCGTCGACAGCGTGGTCGAGGTCATCGCGATGACGATATCCCGCAGGGCCACGCTGTCCTGCATCGCCCCGGCGGAACCGATGCGGATCAGCGTCTTGGCGCCATAGTCGCGGATCAGCTCGTTCACGTAGATCGACAGCGAGGGCATACCCATCCCGGTGCCGTGGATCGTCACGCGGTTGCCGTTCCACGTTCCGGTGTAGCCCAGCATGCCGCGGACCTCGTTCACGCAGACAGGGTCGTCGAGGAAGGTCTTCGCCGCCCATTCCGCCCGGCGCGGATCGCCCGGAAGCAGGACGGTCTCGGCGATGTCGCCCGGTTTCGCGCCGATGTGGATGGTCATATGGCTGTCTCCCTTTCCGTGTCCGGGCAGCTTATCCCGGCCGCCCCACCTGCGCCATAATCGAAGGGTAGGCGGTTTGCCATGGACGCAACGACACCCCGCCAGCAGCGTCGCGCCCGCCGGGCCGAACGTCGGATCGCGCAGGCCGAAGCCTTGCGGCGCAAGGCGTTCTCGCCCCTGCGCATCGCGGGCCTGATCGCGGGCGTGCCGTTGGTGGCGACGGCGCTGACGGTGTCGATCTTCATCCGCACATCAGAGTTTTCCAACGTCGATGCGGTCCGGCACCTTTATGCGCTTGCGGGGTGCGACCACGCCCGCAAGGTGGGGCTTGCGCCGGCCGCGAAGGGCTTTCCGGGCTACCATCCGCGTTATGACGTGGACGGAAACGGCATCGCTTGCGAAGGCGTGGGGCTGATGACGGGGCCGCGGCTGGTGAATCTCCCTGCCGCTGCGCCCGTCCCGGTGGCCGAGGCCGCGCCGGAAGCCGCACCGCTGCCCGAGGCCGAAACGCCGCGGCGGATGGACGGCGGGGCCAAGTTCCTGCGTCCCTGAACCTTTCGTGTGGTGTCATTGAGTTGGCGGCCTGCGGCTCCCATGTCGGCTGCGACACAAAGGAGACCCGCGTATGAAATGCCCCACCTGTGACGCCGATCTGGTTATGACCGAACGCCACGGAGTCGAGATCGACTATTGCCCGAAATGCCGGGGGGTCTGGCTTGACCGGGGCGAACTGGACAAGATCATCGAGAAGGCCACCGGCCCGCTGGTCCAGCCCGAGCCCGAGCCGGAGCTGCCCCCGCGCCGCGCACCCGATCCCCAGGTCTGGCAGGAGCCCTACCGCGAGCCCCCGCGCGAATATCACGAGCGCCGCGACCGGCCCGAAACCCGCTATGGAGACCGGTACGAGGACCGGGGCGAGCGGTACCGCGAGGATGACCGCTATCGGGATGACGACGATTACCGGTATGACGACCGCCGCCGCGACGGGAAGCACTACAAGAAGCGGCGGCGCAAATCGATCCTGTCCGAGATCTTCGATTTCGACTGAACCGCCGGGCGCGGCAGGCTAGCGCACCATCAGCACGATGGCCGCCATGGCGCAGCCGATGCCGCCGACCTCGCGCCAGCTGATGCGCTCGCCGAAGAACACGCTTCCGATCACGCACAGCGCCAGAAGACTGAACATCGCGTAGGCCACACCGGCCTGCGCGAGAGAGATGTGCCGCATCGCGAGAAACCACGCGACGGCAGAGATCGCGTACAGCGCGCAGCCCACGGCCAGCGGCATCGAGGCAAGGCCGTGCCCCTTGTCGGCGGCGAGTTTGAGAAGCGTGTCACCGATGATGACGATCAGCGCGCAAGCCAGCGCGAATATGTAACCTGTTGCAAAATTTATCATTTAGGAACCCAAAGGACAGAAGGCGCCCGGACTGAAGCCGGAAACCGTGTGGCGTTAAATAACTTGGTACATAAGTATTTCGGGCAAAGCGGGTCAGGCAAAGTCTGGTATTCCACCGTAATGGGCTAGGTTGCCGCTCAGGATCGAATGCAGGATCGAATGCGGAGGCAAGGATGGAAGGTGTACTTGGGGCCATGGGGGTCATGGCGCTTGTCATCATGGCGGTGATCGGCCTGCTGGCCGGATGGATCGCCGGTACGGTCGCAGGGCGGAACCGTGGCATGTACATGCTGCTGGGCGTCGTTGGCGCCTGCGCCGCGCCGTTCCTGTTCGCGGCGCTGGGCATCGGACTTCTGGCCGCGTGGGGCGTTTTCGCGATCATCGTCTTCGCGCTGATCGGCTCGGTGGTGGTGCTGTTTCTCGGAAAGCTGCTGTTCGACCGCTAGTGGCGGTCAGTACCACATGTCATGGACGGTGCGCCCGTCCATTGGCAGGTCCTCGAACGTATCCAGCCCGTCGAAATGCCGGATCGGCAGGTGCGCCACCGTATCCGGCTCGGACAGTCGCACGTTGACCGCGATCCGGGTGCGTCCGTCCGGGTCGGGCTTCAGCCCCTTCCAATGGGTAACGCAGCCGCAGGTGGGGCAGAAGTGGAAGCCCAGCACGGCATCCTTGCGCGGGCGCACATAGGCCCGCGTCTCGCCGGTGACGGTGATCCGCTCATCCACCCAATCATAGATCCACAGCGGCGCATAGCGCCTGCAGGCGGTACAGTTGCACGCCGTCGCGTCGCCGGGGTCTCCGTCGAACGTCCAACTGACAGCGCCGCACAGGCAGGTTCCGGTGAGCATGGGCAGGACCCTCCTTCACCGGAACCGAAACCTATCCCGCGGCGTCGGGCAAGCCTTGTGCGCCGCGCCGCGGGAAATGCGCCGAAATGCGCCTTGGGTCAGCCTTTGGCGCCGTCCAGAGGGACGAGGCGGCGCACGGTCTGGATCGCCTGCCAGCCGTTGTCCGAGTTGGTGGTGTAGTTGATCTGAAGCACATCGCCGGGCACGACGCCCAGCGGCATCTCGAGGCTGGCGGGCAGGTACCACACAGTGCGGTCGGTAAAGGTCAGCTGGTGGCTGGCCGCATCATAAAGCGCGACGGTGCCAGAGGTCTGGTCGGCCAGCGCGGGAGCGGCAGCAAGGAGAAGGGACGCGGCGAGAATGGCGCGCATGTCGATGTCCGTGATGAGGGGGTGGCCCTGGGGGAAACCCTTGCGGCGGCCGTGCGGAGCCTCTGCGCCCCGGCTGGCGACGCGTATACGCTCAAATCGTGAGTCGTGGAAGTGGGATTGTCGCGCACGAAACCGCCGCGGAGAGTGGCACGGCGGTTTCGAGGAAGCTTCTCGGCGCGCATTCGACAGGGTAATTCCGGGGATGAGGCGCTGTAGACTCGCTTCGTGGAACGATCCTACCAGAAAACGGACCGAGTCGCGACGGGGTCTTCGGGAGAGCAGGGGGGATGCGTTGAAAACGCACCCTACGGAACATTCATTCCGGGGGGGCGCAAACGTACTCGGTTCCGTCCGGCAGCCTGCACAGACGGCCGAAGAACGCGGGGTCGACCGTCCCGTAGCTGGGCAGGCGGTGTTCCCTTTCCTGCTCTTCCAAGAACCGCAGACACGAGTCGACATAGTACAGGTCTTTCCGCGTCTCGTTCGCGTACCACTGGTCGAACGCGGCCGAGGCGGCGAGGGCGACGTCCTGCCCGGCCGCGCGCGCTGTTGCGTAGGCGGCGAGGATGTCGGCCTGCAAAGGCCAATTCGCCAGTGCATTCCACATCGCCGGGTCGCCGTTTGCCCGAAGCGCGTCGGCAATCACGACGGTTGCCACAGAGGCGTCGGCTTCCATCGCGAATATCACCTCGGCGTGCTCCCGCATGGACAGACCGGGGACGGGGCAGGCGTCGATGGCGAATTGCTGGGCGTGGCGAAGCTCGTGAAAGAAGACGGCCTGCTGCAATCCGACCGGAAGATCGGCGGCAAGGACCATGTGCCGGGTGTCGGGTTCGAAGAAACCCTGCGCGCCGACCGGCGGCTCGGCGATGCAGACGGCCTTGACTGCGGCGTGGAAGGCGTCGGTAAGGTTCGGATAGATGCCGTCCACCTGATCGAGAGCGGTCTGAAGCGCGGCGAGCGCGGGTTGCTCTGCCAGCGTGGGGGTGCAGGTCATCTCTTGCGCTTGGACAGCGAAGGGCCATGCGACGCAGGTCGCGGCAAAAAGGGCCACGGTCGCGGTCCTGATCAACGCGTGCTCCTCCCCCTATTTCTTACCCGCTCCGCCTTCGGCGCAAGGCGTCACGTCCCCTCACATCTAGCCGCAGGCGTCGATTGCCTCGCGATGCGCTTTGCCCGCGTCGTTCATGCGGCTGCGCAGGTCGGACGTGCCCAGACCGTGTTCGTTCGCGACCAACTCCAGCCCGGCGTCCCAGGCGTCGGCCATCTCCTGACCCGCCGCCATGTTCGCAATGTAGAGGGTGCCGATCTTCGTATAGAGATCATAATCCTCTGCGGCGAGCGTTCCGGCCAGCGTCTCTTCGGCGCAGGCGCACTGGTCCTCATCCGTGCCGCTCATGTCGAGGCACATGTCCGTCGAGCCGTCGGCCAGCACCTGCGTGCCGGTCAGCATCGCGGCCAGAGCCACGCCTTGCGTGATCGTGCGTCTCATCGCTTCCTCCTCTTTACGTTGCCTCCGCGCTGCCCCGGCCTCCCCGCCGTGCTGCGCCCTTTCACGCCGACTGCAGCCTCTGCGGCGGCCTCCACCGCAGACTGCCGCGCCAGCGGGTCGTCGTGGATGGCGAGGTCGACAGCTTCCAGCCGTTTGATTTCATCCCGAAGCCGGGCGGCCTCCTCGAATTCGAGGTTCTCGGCCGCCTTCCGCATGTCGTCGCGCAACCCGTCGAGATGCGCCTGAAGATTGCCTCCCGCCACCTTGTCGACCTTGGCGGTGACGCGGTTCATGTCGGTATCGCCCTGATACAGGCCCGCCAGCACGTCCTCGACGTTCTTGCGGACCGTCTCCGGGGTGATGCCATGTTCCTCGTTATAGGCGATCTGCTTTTCGCGGCGGCGCTCGGTCTCGCCCAAAGCGCGCTCCATCGAGCCGGTGATGCGGTCGGCGTACATGATCACCCGCCCGTCCGCGTTCCGCGCGGCGCGGCCGATGGTCTGAATCAGCGAGGTTTCAGAGCGCAGGAAACCTTCCTTGTCGGCGTCGAGGATCGCCACCAGTCCGCACTCGGGGATGTCGAGGCCCTCGCGCAACAGGTTGATGCCGATCAGCACGTCGAAAGCGCCCAGCCGCAGGTCGCGCAGGATTTCGATCCGCTCGATCGTGTCGATGTCCGAGTGCATATAGCGCACGCGGATGCCCTGTTCGTGCATGTACTCGGTCAGGTCCTCGGCCATCCGCTTGGTCAGCGTGGTCACCAGCGTGCGATAGCCCGCGTCGGCCACCTTGCGGACTTCGTCCAGCAAGTCGTCGACCTGCGTCTCGACCGGCCGGATTTCGACCTGAGGGTCCAGCAGGCCGGTCGGACGAATGACCTGTTCGGTAAACACGCCGCCGGTCTGTTCCAGTTCCCACGATCCCGGGGTCGCCGAGACGTAGACAGACTGCGGGCGCATCGCGTCCCATTCCTCGAACTTCAGGGGGCGGTTGTCCATGCACGAGGGCAGGCGGAAGCCGTGTTCTGCCAGCGTGAACTTGCGGCGATAGTCGCCCCGGTACATGCCGCCGATCTGCGGCACCGAGACGTGGCTTTCGTCGCAGAACACCAGCGCGTTGTCGGGGATGAACTCGAACAGGGTGGGGGGCGGTTCGCCCGGTGCGCGGCCGGTGAGATAGCGGGAGTAGTTCTCGATACCGTTGCAGACGCCGGTCGCCTCGAGCATCTCGATGTCGAAGTTGGTGCGCTGTTCCAGCCGCTGCGCTTCCAGCAGCTTGCCTTCGCCGACCAGTTGATCCAGCCGCTGCCGCAGCTCTTTCTTGATGCCGATCACGGCCTGATTCATCGTCGGGCGCGGCGTCACATAGTGGCTGTTGGCGTAGACGCGGATGCGGTCGAAAGTGTCGGTCTTTTCGCCGGTGAGCGGGTCGAACTCTGTGATCGACTCCAGTTCTTCGCCGAAGAACGACAGCCGCCACGCCCGGTCTTCAAGGTGCGCGGGGAAGATCTCGAGCACGTCGCCCCGGACGCGGAAACTGCCGCGCTGGAACGCGTGATCGTTGCGGCGGTACTGCTGCGCCACGAGGTCGGCCATCACCTGCCGCTGGTCGTATTCCTTACCGACGTGCAGGTCCTGCGTCATCGCTCCGTACGTCTCGACCGAGCCGATGCCGTAGATGCACGAGACCGACGCCACGATGATCACGTCGTCGCGCTCCAGAAGCGCCCGGGTGGCAGAGTGGCGCATCCGGTCGATCTGTTCGTTGATCTGGCTTTCCTTCTCGATGAAGGTATCGGTCCGCGGCACATAGGCTTCGGGCTGGTAGTAGTCGTAGTAGGATACGAAGTACTCGACCGCGTTGTCGGGGAAGAAGCCCTTGAACTCGCCATACAACTGCGCCGCCAGCGTCTTGTTGGGTGCAAGGATGATCGCCGGTCGCTGGGTTTCCGCGATGACCTTCGCCATCGTGTAGGTCTTGCCGGTGCCCGTCGCGCCCAGCAGCACCTGATCGCGCTCGCCGTCATAGACACCCTGCTTCAGCTCCGCGATCGCCGTCGGCTGGTCGCCGGCGGGCTTGAACTCGGTCTGCATGACGATCTGCTTGCCGCCTTCCAGCTTCTCGCGGGTGCGCACATCCGCGGCTGCGGCGTGCAGGATCGGCATTTGGTCGGGGCGATTGTTGTGCATCTGCTGATTCCGGCTGGGACAGGATCACAATTGTGTCTGCCGCCGCGGGCTTCAACCCCCGGCCACTGACACCGTCGTGTCAGCAGCTGTCAGCGAGAGTCAGCCGATGCAGATACCGTCCGGGTCTGGTGCCCCAGTTCCGCCCAAATTCGTCAGCAATGTTCGAATCGTGCAGCGCCAGAGGCCGTCGGTATGTGCCCGCAGCCTTGTCCTGCAACAGTTTTCCCAGCCAAGCGGCGGCAACACGCCAAAGCATCAGCAAGAAGTCGCTCAACCTATGGTTTAATTCTTGTTGATCTTAACGCCGATGACGGTTACGTTGATTGTGCAAGCAGCAGCACGCTGTCGGACGCCCCCGTTGCACCCACCCCACCCCTCAAAGACTACGCGGGCGTCCGACAGCACCTAAGCCCCCGAACATCCCCGCCGATCCCGCAAAAGCGCCGCATTGCGCAGTTGCGATCCCGGCGCTATCTCTGCCATACCGTCGCCAGACGTCAGGAGATCGCCGATGACCGCCCGCATCTACAAGCCCGCCCGCAACGCGATGCAGTCCGGAACCGCCAAGACCCGTGACTGGGTTCTTGAATTCGCGGCCGACAGCGCGCGCGAGGTCGATCCGCTGATGGGCTGGACCTCGTCCACCGACACGCAGGCGCAGGTACGGATCCGGTTCTCGACGAAGGAAGCGGCGCTGGAATACGCCGAAGAGCACGGCATCGACGCGCAGGTCATGGAACCGCAGTCGCGCAAACCCAACATCCGCGCCCGCGGCTATGGCGAGAACTTCGCCACCGACCGCCGCGGCCCCTGGACCCACTAAACCCCGGTCAGGGACGCGGCCTGTGGCCGCCCCTGTCCCACGTTTTGCCACAAGCCGCGCAACGCGCCTTGATCTGCCGCGCCCCGTGTCGCAAAACACCGCCAGCGGTCCCTTAGCTCAACTGGATAGAGCAGCTGACTTCTAATCAGCAGGTTCGGGGTTCGAGTCCTCGAGGGATCGCCAGTTCTTACAGTTCTTATTGATGCGGTGCAGGCGGGCATCCGGCGCGCGCTGAGGTGTTGCGGGTGCTACCTGCATCGGTACTGCCAATCTCCCAGCAGGGCGGCATGGTCTGTCCGACCGCGCCAATGCGTTGCATCCTTTCGGCCTTCACCGCCTGTCAGTTGTCCGGCACCGAGATCCGATTTTCATACCGGTCGAGGAAACCCATCTGCATACAGAAGCTGCCGCCATGCCGCTCCAGCATTATCTTCATGACGCGCATACGGGCTGGGTCTGCAGCGGTCTCACGCGGTATCGCATTGCCGATGGCGTCGGCCAAGCAAAGCTCTTCCAGACCCGGATATGTGAAGGCGAGCCCGTCCGCGGCCGTCATGAAGCCTATGACCATGTCGGCGTTCGTGTGCATGTCTTCGAGATAGGAACGGACTTCGGCGTAAAGCTCCGAATCTTCCGGAACGGGCATCCCCATGAAGGCCAGACGGTGAAAACCAAGACGGCCGACGGCATTGTCGCCGACGATGCGAAGGGTCCCTCCGATGAACATAAGCGCGCAAGCGGACTCGCAATTGCCAAGAGCGGTGGTGAACACACCGCGATCGCGAAGCATGCGGCCCGCCTTTATCGCCTCTCTGAAGTCGGTGCCGCCCACGGAACCAAGGTTGAGCATCTTGAGGAACTGGTTGCTGTCGAGTGCATCGCGCAGTTGCTCGGTGAACCCGGGCTCGATGACGCCGGAAATGGTCATCGTACCTTGCGCCATATCCAACTTGGTCTCGAAACCCGATGGGGCCGCTGCATTTGCCCCGACCCGTTCCGTGCCGAAGAACCCTGCGCACCTGGAGTTCCAGTATATTGCCGGTTCTGATTTCGGCTCCCACTTGTCGTATCCATAGCCTGCTTGCGAGATTTGCCCGACAAGCGATTTAATACGCCACGTGAAACGCACCATCTCGCCGGCCGCCGCGTCGTCCTGCAAGTCGCGCCAGGTGGTCCGGAAGAAGGCTACGATTTGGCGTGAAAGCTCGGGGTCGCCCATCTGGCGCGCTTTCCGAAAGCACTCCCCAGAGCCAGAGATGTCAGCCCTCAGCGTCTCCCAATCCGCGCTTTTGGCTTCGGGCGTATCGGGCGCCTTCCAGTCCCTGAACTTCTCGACAACGCCGCGGCATGGTCGAATGGTCTCAAGTTCCTCCGGCTCTACATCCGGCACGACGGCGCGCTCCAGCGCTTCGAAACAGGCCTGAAACGCCTGGTCGGACCCAACAGGGTCGATGTCGGCCTGCGCCAGAAGCGGGGTGGCGACCGTCAGGCTCAGGAGGACTGCGCAGAGTTTTCCAAGTCCAGGCATATTGACGAAAGCTCCTTGGCCCCGGTGTAAAGATCGCGCCCGATAAGACGCGCGTCGTGCTCTCTTAGATACCGGAAATACCCGCGCTCCTGACCGATGGCCTGGGGGCAGAAGTACTCAAGCACCATCGACCTGTCGCACGTCCGGGACTGGTAGCAGAAATAGAGTTCATCGAGAAAATAGCCGATCCGCATCGTCGCAGCGCGCGCGGTTTCTTCCTTGTCGAGTTGCTCTATCAGGAAAAACCCATAGTTGTCGGCGGACACAGCGCCGGTCGACACAAGCTCTGCGAATTCGCCGCGCTCGCGCCAAAACTGTAGCAGCTCCATACGGGCGTTCAGCATCTCGTCTTCCGCGAAGCGTTCGATATACGAGATCGCCTCTAGCCTGCGGCTGTCAATCTTGCTGCGGTAGATGTCGATTGAGTACTGGGCCGCAGCGAAAACGGCGACGAAGACAGTCGCGATCTTGGACCACTTGTCAATCTTGCCGGACGGTTTGGAGACGTCGCTCATGCAGCCTCAGCGCGCAAATGTGCAGGCTTCGAGGTCGATGGAGATCAAGGCTTCAGCTTCCACCTCTTCGGTCTCTGTCGCGATCTTTTGCAGGCAGGGCAGCATGCGGACAGGGACGAGAATGGCTTCGGGTTGTGCATTCGGGTCCCGATCCGGCACGTTGACGAACTCGTTGCTGACCGGGCCCTCGGACACGTCCGGGACGTCGGGGCATTCTGCCGGACGAATGACGGTGAAATCATAGACCTTCGCAGCTTCGTAAGCGCTGGCGTTCTCTGCGATGCAGGCGATGGCGGTGCGCGACAGGACGAACTGGAGAGACTGCGCGGATGCCGAAACAGAAAGGGCAAAGACCATCGTCAGGCCACAAAGGCCCCGGAGTACGAAACTGGATCTTGCCATTGTCGGTCCCTGCAATCACGGCATTTGAAACGGTGCAGTCGCTCAGAATCCGTTGAGCAACACGCCGAAAATAACAATGAACCGAAGGCTCTTGGCAACCTTGTTTGAAGGTTGGTCTGCGTATGCACACGTCGACCCTGACACAAAGTCGGCGAACCAGCTGCGATTGTCTGTATTCTTGACCCGCACTTCTGCAAGCTTGCGGGGAAGAGGTCGAGTGACGGACGTGCGGAAGAGGCTTCCGGTTCCCTTTTCACATGAGCGCGTCTTGCCGGTGTGCTTCAGACCGGGCAAGTCTGTTTGCAACGCCCGGCGCCACCTGACCGGACCGCCGGAACAATCGAAGGAACGCAGATGTCGAAGACCGCCCCCTTGTGGCAATGGAGCGCGACCGAGCTCGCCGCCGAAATACGCTCGGGCGCGGTTTCGGCGGTCGAGGCGACGGAAGCGGCGCTTGCCCGGATGGACCAGATCAATCCGCAACTGAACGCGGTGGTCGAAAGCCTTGCCGACGAAGCCCGCGCAGAGGCCGCGGCGCTGGATGCGGGTGGTGTGTCCAAAGGCGCGCTGCATGGCGTGCCGGTGACGATCAAAATCAACGTGGATCAGCGGGGCCACGCCACCAGCAACGGCGTGGCCGCGTTCAAGGACGTCATCGCGCCGGATGATGCGCCCGTCGTGCGGAACCTCAAGGCCGCGGGCGCCATCGTGATCGGGCGCACCAACACGCCGGAGTTTTCCTTCCGCGCGGACACCGACAACCCGCTGTTTGGCCGAACGAGGAACCCCTGGGGCAGTCACCTTTCGCCGGGCGGTTCGTCGGGCGGCGCCGGGGCTGCCGTGATGGCCGGGATCGGTGCTTTGGCGCATGGCAACGACATCGGCGGGTCGCTGCGTTTCCCGGCCTCGGCCAACGGCGCGGTCACGGTCAAACCCGGACTGGGGCGGGTGCCGGCGTGGAACCCCAGCCAGAAGGCCGAGAGGGGCCTGCTGGCGCAGTCGATGTCGGTGCAGGGCCTGATTTCCAGGACGGCTTCCGATCTGAACTTGTCGATGCCCGCCCTCATCGCGGCTGACCCCCGTGACCCGTTCCACGTTCCGGTGCCGTGGCGCGGCGCGGCGCTGGACGGCCCGGTGCGTGTGGCGGTCTCGCGGGATGATTTCGGCTTCGGTCTGCACCCGGATGTGGCGACCGCGATCGACAAGGCGGCGTCGGCCCTGTCCAATGCCGGCTATGACGTCGTCGAGACAGAGCCTCCGCTGGCGCGCGAGACCGGCGAGATCGGGTATCGGGCGCTGATGGGCGAGGTGAAGGCGCTGCTTGGCGCCGATATCCGGACCTACGGTTCTGACGATCTGAACGTGATCTTCGACGCATATTACGACGAGTTCCCGCCGTTCGAGGGAGACGAACTGCTTCGGATGCTGGCGCGGCGCTCGCACTATGCGCGCGCGTGGTCGCTGTTCCTTGAAGACTATCCCCTGGTGCTGACGCCGTTCCTGCTGGCGCCGTTCTTCGAGGCGGGCCGGGACACTGAAGGCCCCGAGGGCGTGCGCGAGGTTCTGGGGCGCGCGCATTGGTCGTTCATCATGAACTTTACCGGATTGCCGGCGGGTAACCTGCCGACGCATATCGCTGAATTGCCCAAGGGCCCCCAACCGATCGGCGTGCAGATCGCGGGGCGCAGATGGCGGGAAGACCTGATCGTCGATGCAATGCAGGCCATCGAGGCAGAGATCTCTCCGGTCTGCACGACGCTGTGGGACCGGCTCTGACGCGGTGTTCGGCGGCCGGGATGCAATAGCGGCCTGAAACAGCGCGACCCGTATTCAGGTGCGGTCATGGTTCCGCGAGCCGAACCAAGACGCAGGCAATCGCCCAGCAAAGCTCCCAGGTGCGATGACGGCGGGGAACAACGGCTTTCGGACCGGACGGAATTGTTGACAAATCCTGTCGGATATTGAAAGTCACATGCGCGAGAACGCATCTGTCACCGTCTTCCGCTGCGCCATACCCAACCTGATTAGGCACTGGTGCTCGTTGGTCCCCAAGGAGCCCGCCTATGAACACCAGATTCCTTTCACTTGCTGCCGCGATGCTGTTGACCATGGGTCACGGCGCTGCAGCTCAGGACATCCGCGCCGGCGAGTCCGGCAACGCGGTTCCGCCCGCGATCTTCATGAGCGCCGAAGATCATCAAGGACCGGTCGAGGCCGAGGAACTGACGCTGGGCATGTGGGTGAAGGCGGGCAACGTCACCACCTACACGATTGGCAACAGCTGGAACGACTGGGTTCTCTGGCTGATGTACGACAAGCTGCGCGAACCGTCTCCGTACGTGGGCAAGGCCGAGGACTGGCTGGCGACCTCGATCGAGCAGGTGTCCGATGACGCGACCGTGTGGGAAATCACGCTGCGCGAGGGCGTGACCTGGCATGACGGCACCGAGTTCACCGCCGAGGACGTGGCCTTTACCTTCGAGTATTACCGCGAAGGCCCCGCGAACCGCTGGACCCACCACGCCAGCTCGGTTCCGCGCATGGTCGGGATCGAGGTGCTGGACAAGTACAAGGTCCGGCTGACGTCCGAAAAGCCGATGCCGAACTTCGACCGGATCACCGCGACCGACCTGCCGATCATCCAGAAGGCACAGTGGGAAGGCGTGGAAGAGCCCCGCAGCTTCACCGAGATCGGCATCGGCACCGGACCCTACAAGCTCGTCGACTACGAGGCCGACCGGTACTATCGCTTCGAGGCGAACGAGGACTACTGGCGCGGTGTGCCGACCGTGAAGAAGCTGAACCTCGTGATGATCAAGGACCCGCAGACCATGTTTACCGCCCTGAAGACGGGCGAGATCGATGGCGCGGCGCGTCCAGTGCCGCCGGAACTGGTGCTTCAGTGGCAGAACGATCCGGATCTCGAACTGATCAGCGCGCCGACCCTTTGGGGCGTCTGGCTGGACATCAACGTGGCGCGCGAACCGTTTGACGACCGCGACCTGCGCCGGGCCATCACCATGGCCATCGACCCGACACCGATGCTGGACCGCGTGGTGCTGGGGCAGGGCAAGTCGGGCGCAAGCAGCTGGCCGCACGTCGACAGCTTCTGGACCAAGCCGGACCTTGCCGCGCCGAATGATCCCGAGGGGGCGAAGGCGCTTCTGGACGAGTTGGGCTATGTCGACACCGATGGCGACGGCGTGCGTGAAACGCCCGAGGGCGAGCCGCTGGTCTGGGACCTGAAGATCGCGTCGAACCAGCCCCTGTTCCTGCGCGCCGCAGAGATCGTCGGTCAGCAGCTTGGCGAGATCGGCGTGAATGTCGAAGTCGCGTCGATGGATCCGGGCGCGCTGGCGGAACTCTGGCGGACCCGCGAATTCGACCTGCGCATCGCTGACATCACTCCGCACGGCATCGCCGACCAGGACATGCTGATCATTCTCTACCGGGGCGATGCGGGGCGCGAGATGGTCGTCGACGAAGAGAAAAAGGCCATCGTCGACCGCTGGCTGGAGGCCCAGACCCGCGAAGAGCGCCTGCGGATCAGCTACGAGTTGCAGGACTATCAGACCAAGTATCCCAACCGCGTGATGCTCTGGTACCCGGAGTCGGTCTTCGCCTACCGGTGGGACTCCTACGACAACTATGCGCCGTCGGCGGGTTACGGGATCTTCCACAAGTATTCGTTCCTGCCGGAAGAGGTGCGTGAAGGCACCGTCGATCCGCTGATCATGGAATCGAACTAAGGCGGTGGCGGGGGAAACCCCGCCCCACCCACCCAACAGTTTTATCGAGATGCGGGACGCGTTCTGACCCGTGCCACCCTTCGTGTCTGCATCCGGGACCGCTGCCTTCATGGTCTATCTCCGCATCATCCTGCAATACGCCGCCGTCCTTGCGGTGGCGCTGTCGCTGAACTTCCTGCTGCCCCGCATCGCGCCCGGCGAGCCGATCGACTTTCTGCTGCCAGAGGACGTTCTGGCCGAGATGAGCCCCGAGGACGAAGCGCGGGTGATGCGCGAGTTCGGTCTGGACAAGCCGATCCTCGTGCAGTTCGGCGACTACGTGGCGGGCGTGTTCTCGGGCGATCTGGGTACTTCGGTCAGCTACGGGATGCCGGTGTGGGACATCGTCTTCGACCGTCTGCCCTGGACGCTCTTGCTGATGGGCTGGGCGCTGGCGATCAGCGCCTTCCTCGGATCGGCGCTGGGCGTCATGGCCGCGCGCTGGCGCGGTGGAGCCTTTGACGTCGGTTCGCTGGTGGCAATTATTTTCGTGGGCTCGGCGCCGCCGTTCTGGGTCGCGATGCTGCTGATCACGCTGTTCGCCGCCAATCTCGGCTGGCTGCCGTCTTTCGGCGCGGCGCCGCTGGCGGCGATCCCGGGAAGCTGGGAGTGGATCAAGGGCGTCGGCATCCGGCTGATCATGCCGGTCACCGCGCTGGCGCTGGTGCAGACGGCGAATATCCTGCTGACCGCGCGTTCGGCGATGCAGATCGCGATGGGGCAGGACTATGTCACCTTCGCGCGGGCCAAGGGCGCGGGCGAGGGGCGGGTGTTCCGCAAGCATGCGTTCCGTAACGCGCTGCTGCCGATCTACACCAACGTGATGATCGGGATCGGCAACCTCGTTGGCGGTGCGCTGGTGATCGAGACGGTGTTCGCCTACCCGGGCATCGGCTCGCTGATCGTCGAAGGCGTCGGGGCGCGGGACTACAACCTGCTGCAGGGCGTGTTCCTTCTGGCGACGCTTGGCGTGGTGATCGCCAACCTGATCGCGGATCTTGGGTATCCGTTGCTGGATCCGAGGGCCCGTCGCGCATGACCGAGGCAACGCTGGAAATCGGCGCGGAACAACTGCGCCCCCGCCGCCGGATCGAGTTCCAGCTGGTGCAATGGGCCGGGATTGCGATCATCGCGATCATGCTGCTGGCGGTGATCTTCGGTCCGTTCCTGCTGCCGTGGACGGCGCAGGAAATCTCGTGCCAGCCGTTCGAGACTCCGTCGCCCGCGCATCCGCTGGGCTGCAACGACGCGGGTCAGGACCTTGTGGCCGGGGTGCTGACCGGCGGCCGGGTGTCGCTGGGCGTGGGCATCGCGACGGCGCTGGTCACCACCTTGTTCGCCACGGCGGTTGCGATTGCCGCGGCCTATCGCGGAGGTCTGACGGACCAGATCCTGATGCGGCTGGTCGACGTGGTGATGTCGCTGCCGTTCCTGCCGCTGGTGATCGTGCTGGGCGCCTTCCTTGGCGCGTCGCTGCCGGTGCAGGTGCTGGTGATCAGCCTTGTAATGTGGGCGCAGCCGGTGCGCGAACTCCGGTCGCAGGCGCTAAGCCTTCGCGCCTCGGACTACGTGAAGGCATCGCGCGCGATGGGCGGCGGGTTCCTGTGGGTGACACGCCGGCACATCCTGCCCGACCTTGCGCCGCTGATCGTGCCGCAATTCGTCCGGGTGGCCCATAACGCGATCCTGATCGAAAGCTCGCTGTCTTTCCTTGGCCTTGGCGACCCGCTGCGGAAAAGCTGGGGCACGATCCTTTTCCACGCCAATGCGCGCACGGCCTTCCTGACCGACAGCTGGGTCTGGTGGATCCTGCCGCCCGGCGTCGCGATTGCACTGGCCGTTACCGCCTTCGCACTGATTGGTTACGGCGTCGGCGAGCGGCGACTGGGGAAGGTGCCGGCCAACACGCCCGCGGCTGGTGTCGTGCCCGAGGATGCCGGGGCGCTGTGCCTGCGCAAGGTGTCCGTCACCTATCACGGCGACCACCCGGTTCCCGCGGTCCAGAGTGTTTCGCTGGATCTAAAGCCGGGCGAATTGGTCGGGCTGGTCGGAGAGTCCGGGTCCGGCAAGTCGACGCTGGGCATGGCGCTGATGCGGCTGTTGGCCGCGGCGGCGCAGATCTCGGGCGGTGCGGCGTGGCTGGGGGGAAGGAACCTGCTGGCGCTGGCGCAAGAAGACCTGCGCGCCCTGCGCGGCCAACGGATCGCGCTGGTGCCGCAGTCGGCGATGAACGCGCTGAATCCGGTGCGCCCGATCGGCTGGCAGATCGCCGAGGCGCTTAAGCTGCACGGCAACCCCGCCACACCGCAACGGGTGGCAGAGTTGCTGGAGCTGGTTCAGATCCCGCCGGCCCGCGCCGCCGCCTATCCGCACGAACTGTCAGGCGGGATGCGGCAGCGGGTGGTCATCGCCATCGCGCTTGCGAACGACCCCGAGGTGCTGATCGCGGACGAGCCGACAACGGGTCTGGACGTGCTGGTGCAGGCCGGGATCATGGACCTGCTCGCCGACCTGCGCCGGCAACGCGGTATCGCGATGCTGTTCATCACGCATGACCTGCCGCTGATCGCCGGGGCTGCGGACCGGCTGGCCTTCATGGAAGCCGGGCGCATCGTGGAAACCGGGACGCCTGCCCAGTTGCGCACCGGCGCGACCCATCCGCATACCCGCGCCCTGTTCGCCGCGATCCCGGCTCTGGACGCAGCGAAGCTGTGGCAGCGGGACGACCCGCAGGGGGCGCCCGTGCTGGAGCTTCAGGACGTGTCGCAGACCTTCAACGCCGGATGGCTTGCACGGCTGCGGGGTGGCCGTCCGGTGGCGGCGGTGCAGGACGTGTCGCTGTCGCTGAAACCCGGCGAGGTTCTGGGGCTTGTGGGCGGATCGGGATCCGGCAAGACCTCGACCGCGCGGCTGGCGCTGGGCATGACGGCGCCGGATGCGGGTACGGTACGCGTGGACGGCATGCCTCTGGGCCATGGCCGGAACGAAGCGGCGCATATGGTTTTCCAGGACCCGTACCAATCGCTGCGTCCCCGGATGCGGGTGGCGGACGCCGTGGCCGAGCCGCTGCGCATCGCGGGCAAACCCGTCGACCCCGCCCGGATCCGCGAGGCTCTGTCCTCGGTCCGGCTGCCCAGCGATCCGGCCTTTCTCGATCGCGAGGTCGGTGCGCTTTCGGGCGGCCAGCGTCAGCGGGTGGCTTTCGCACGCGCCTGGGTCACGCGGCCGCGCATCGTGCTGGCGGACGAACCGACCTCGATGCTGGACCAGTCGATCCGGCTGGACGTGCTGGGGCTGCTGGAAGAGATGCGTCAAAGCCTTGGCACCGCGATCCTGTTCATCACCCACGACCTTGTTCTGGCTCGGCACTTCTGCGACCGCATCGCGGTGATGCAGGAGGGGCGTATCGTCGAGGAAGGCCCCGCAGACGAGGTCGCGTTGCACCCGCGCGAACCCTACACCAAACGGCTGATCGAGGCGGTGGCGCAATGAGACGGCTGTTCCTTGCACTGGTGCTTGTGTGCCTCGCGCAGGCGGCGACCGCGCATTTTTCCCAGAACGGGCAGGCGCGGATCATCGTGCTGGATCGCGAGAGCGACACGCTGTTCCTGCGCATCCCGGCTCCGCTGGTCTTTGCCGAGGAGCTGTCGCGCCGCGACGGCGCTTCCGGCCGGGTCGAGGCCGAGTTCATCGAGCCGGTGATGGTCGACGGTCGCTGGGGCCACCAGCTGGACCTGCCGGCCATCGCGGCGCGCCCCGATGCCTTCATGGCGAAGGTGGCGAACGGTTACCGGCTAAGCGGTGAGGGTGGCAGGCTGTCGCCCGAGCCGGTCGGCTGGGCCATCCACCGTCTGAACGAGCTGCAACCCTTCATCACTCCGGACGAGGCCCGCGCCTCGGTCAGCGGGCAAGGGGCGGATGCGCCCTGGGTCTCGGAAGCGGTGATCGAGATCGCCCTGCGCCTTCCGCAAACCCCGGCGCGGCTGAGCGTACAAAGCGTGCTGCCAGAGATCGTGCTGCCGCCCACGGTGTTTATCGACAATCACCTGCTGGATTGGCAGGGCGGTGGGGTGCAGCGCTATGACGTGCTTGGCCAACTAACCGAAGCGGTGACGATGGAACGCGATCTGCCCGCCGCTCTGGGCCGGATGATCGGCGAGGGCGTGCGGCATATCATCGAGGGGCTGGACCATGTGCTGTTCGTCGTCTGCCTTACGCTGGCCGCGACCGGGCTGCGGCCGCTGCTGCTGGCGATCACCGGCTTCACGCTTGGCCACTCGGTCACCCTGATCGCGGGGTTCTTCGGGCTGACGCCGGGCGGCGCATGGTTCCCGCCGGTGGTCGAGGCGGCCATCGCGGCCTCTATCGTCTGGGCCGGGCTGCTGGCGGTGCTGGGCCGGGGCAGGGGGCCAGGGCTGGCGATGACCTCGGCGCTGGGGCTGCTGCACGGTTTCGGCTTTGCCTTCGTGCTGAACGACGTGTTGGGACGACAGGCGCCGGACCTTGTCCTGTCGCTGGTGACTTTCAACATCGGCGTCGAGATTGGACAGCTGATGATCGTCGGCGTTGTGCTGGCGCTGCTTTGGCCGCTGCGCCGCGACCGCCCCCGCTGGGCCCGCGCGGCGACCCTTGTGGTCGCAGGCGGCGCGGTGCTGATCGCGGGCGCGCTTCTGATCGAACGGATAGACCTGATAGCGGAGATGGTGTGATGGGACGTTTCCTTTGGCTGATGAATACGCCGGGCGCTCCGCCTGACTTTCTGCACCAGTTGACAGAGCATCGCTTCGATGTGGTGCAGCAGTACGAGATGGAGCGTGCCGAGTTCGGTGACTACGACGGCATCATCACCGGCATGCATTCGGACCAGCGCCACCTTGCCTCGCTGGGCGACCGGCTGGGCGCATATATTGATGCGGGCGGCGCGCTGATCTTCAGCGGTCATGTCTCGCACCCGTTTCTTCCCGGCCTGACACCGTTCCGCCCGGTCGAGCAGAAGGGACTGGAAAGCCTGCGCATCCACCTCGAGACGCCGCATCCGCTGACCGAGGGACTGACCAGCGATCACTTGACCTTCCAGCGCACCGTGGCCGGGTTCTATGGCCGGGGCGGCAACCCGCCGCCGCCCGGTGCGACGGTTCTTTCCAGCGTCGGGTTCGACCGCGTGCCGGTCGACTGGATCGAGCGGCGCGGCAAGGGCTGGCTTTACGTGCATTGCGGCAACGACCTTTGGGCGCACTACCGCCGCGCCGACCCCGAGGGTCTCGGCCACCTGCGCCGGGTCTTCGATTTCTTTGCGGGAGCAACCGTATGACACGCATCGCGGCCGTCGATGGCGGCACCTACTTCCACCACCACACCCTGTGCGAAGAGCCCTTCGCAGGGTGCTTCGACGACATCATCTACATCCGCGATGTGGCCTTCACCGACCTGTCGCCCTACGACGTGGTGTTCCTGCCGTGCCGCCTGAACACGCACCAGATCGCACCGCTGGCGGATCAGCTGACGCATTACATGACCGGCGGCGGCACGCTGGTGGTGATGGGAGAGACCTTCCCCGAGCGCTGGCTGAAGGACATCGACTTCACGCCTTGCGAAACGAACTTCTGGTGGTGGGTCGAGGGCCTGCCCGGCCCTGCGCCCCGGATCGCACGGCCCGAGCATCCGCTGATGGCCGATGTCACGGCGAAGGACTGTATCTGGCACCTGCACGGGCACTTTCACCCGAAGGGCCCGCAGGTACCCGTGATCGAGGACGACGAGGGCGCGCTGCTGATCGAGGATGCCGAAACCTACGCACCGGGCCGCCTGATCGCGACGACGCTGGACCCGTGCTATCACCACGGCTCGCATTTCATGCCGGCCACCACCGCCTTCCTGAAGCGCTTTCTGCCTGCGCTTCGCAAACTGGGATAAGATCATGGACGCCATAACCGTCTTCGACGCCGGCCGGCCGGTCACTTTCACCTTCGCCGATATCATGCGCTACCACGGCCCCGGGTTTCCCGGTGGCGTGGTTCACGGGCTGAAGGCGATGCAGGCGGCGTTTCCGTTGCTGTCCGACACGCCGCCCGAGCGCCGCGAGATCAACCTGCTGACGGCCTTCACCGGGCCGGGCGGACGCGACGCAATCGAACTGGTCACACGCGCCGTCACCGATGGACGGATGACGGTGGAGCGGTCGCTTGGCGGAAAGAACGTCATCGACGAACTGCCGGGACCCTACCTGTGGCGCTTTACCTATCGCGGGCGGACGGTGCAGGCGACGATCCGTCCGGGCCATGTGCGGGAAGAGTTCGTCCGGCTTGGCGCGACGCCCGACCGAAGCGCCGAGCAGGAAGAACGGCTGACCACCCTGAAGTCCGAGATGGCCGAGCGGCTCCTGCCGCTTCCGGCGTCAGAGATCTACGCGTGCGAGGTGATCGAGGCTTAGGCCCCGGCCGCGGGTTCGGCGTGGCCTAGATCACGGGCGCCTTCGCCAGCCCTTTTCCAAGGATCGGGCCGGTGGGCAGGTTCGTTGGCGAACCGCCCTCGGGTTCGACCGTGATCTCGTAAAGCTGCTGCGCGTGCGGTGCTGGCAGGCCCTCGATGGTCAGCGTGTCCGACAGCCCGCGCGCCAGCAGGCCAAGCGAAACGGGCGGGCCGTCGTCCTCGGGCTTGGTCCAGACCTGCATCACACGGTCCGGTGGCACGTCGGCCTGTTCCAACAGCGTGACGCGGGTGGTGTTGTCGGGGCGGCTTTCGACCAGCGCAACGGCCTCGCCCTGCTCGTTCAGAAGCACCGCGATTACCGCCGGCTGGGCCGGGTTCATGAGGGTCCAGCCCAGCGACACCGCCAGCAGCAGCGCAGCGGCGAGACCGCCGATCGCGGCGCCGCGCCAGCGTGTCATCGCACGGCGAACGCCGGACAGGTCGATCACTTCCGCCGGTGCGCGTGCCTCGGCGGGGGTGTCCGCCAAACTGTCCGCACCGTCGAGATCGCGTTCCACCCGCGCCCAGAAGTCTTCCGGCAGCTCAAGTTCGTCGGCGGTGTCATCAAGGGGGGCAAACCGCGCGCGGGCGCGGTCCAGGCGGGCGGCTATGTCGGGGTCGTCCGCGGCCATCGCCTCGACCCGCGCGACATCCGCAGGCTCCGCAAGGCCCAGCACGATCTCGTCGATCAGCATATCCAGAGAACGGTCTGTCATGACAGACACTCCCTCAGCTTCAGCAGTCCGCGGCGGACCCACGATTTCACAGACCCCAGAGGCGCCTCCATTCGCCCCGCGATTTCCCCATGGCTATGGCCCAGAACGTAAGACGACAGGATCGCCCGCCGCGTCTGAACATCAAGCCCTTCAAGGCAGCGGCGCAGGTCGGTCGTGTCCGCAAGCCTGTCGAAGGCCGTGTCGATCACCTGCGCGTCTTCCGAAGCCGATAGGCGCTCGGGCGAGGTGGCGACCTCGCGATCCTCGGACCGCAGCAAGGTCAGGCAGCGGTTGCGCAGGATGGTGTAGATCCAGCCCTTCGCGCTGCCGCGTTGTGCGTCGAACTGGTGCGCCTTGCGCCAGACCAGAACCAGCGCTTCCTGCACCGCGTCCTGCGCCAGGTCGTCACGGCGCAGCATCCGGCGCGCGACCCCAAGCATCCTGCCACCCTCGGCGTCCATCAGCTTTTGCAGGGCCAGCCGGTCGCCGCCCGCGCAGGATTTCAGCAAGGCTGCATGGTCCATGAAGGGCTGACCCGTATCCTCCCGGCGGTCACACTCTGTCACCGCCCACATCTCCGAGGTTAGCGGCGGAGGTGAGACTGTCAAACCTCTGGCTGGCGGCGGCTGCCCGGTTTCGATGAAGAAGGTATCCCGCATGGTGCTCGGCAAGGCCGGCGCGGGTCGCTATGCCCGCGCCGGCCGGTCTCGTTCCGCCGATTACATCGCGGTCATGAAGGTGATGTCGCGCAGCACGGCGTCGCCGGCGTCCTGGATTTCCCAGCTTTCCTGAACCGAGCCGTCTTCCAGCGACACGGTGTGCAGCATGCCGCCCGCCGCAAGCCATGCGGTGTTGTTGCCGTCGGCGTCGGTGGCGATGTCAAAGGCATAGGTGTCGGCAGCGTCGATCCCCAGTTTGCCGATCGCGGCCAGCGTGCCGTCATTGGGCGAAATTTGCTGGATCACGGCGACGATGGTCGAGTCGATGTCGTACATCGCGGTGCTCTCGGGCATGCCGTACGAGTTGATGTAGGCGGCGGCGACGATGGCCGGTGCCTCGCCCGCGTGCATGTCGGCCTCTTCGAAGGCAAGCGAGCCGTCAACGGTCACCGCACCGCTTTCGATGTCGACGCGGTGGTTGGTGGTGCCCGACATGAAGCGCAGCTTGTTGGCCATCGGGTTGAAGTCGACGATCACCGGGGCGTCGTCCATGATCGGAAGCTCCGTGTCCATCGTCGAGATGACGGTGGCCATGCCGGTTTCCGGGTCGATCTCGACGATCTCGAATGCGTCGGTCACGCCGATCAGCTGGCCGGTGGCGGGGCGAAGGTCGATGCCCAGCAGCTTGTCAACGCCCTCGACTTCCATCGAGGCGGTCACGGTGGCGGTCGTCGCGTCGATCTTGTGCAGCATCTTGTCGCCCGACAGGCCAACGGCCATCAGGCCGCCGTGGCCCGCGGCGAACGCGCCGGTCGCGGAAGTCATCAGGGCGAAAGCGGTCAGTGCGGAGAACTTGTTGAGCATGGAACTCGTCCTTTCCTCGTATCCGGCCGCAGAGGATCCGCGGCCTTGATACCCCTAGGACTCGGGCAAGGGCGCGTTTGGATGCAGACCACCGGAAAAAAATTTCCCCGCACCCGTTCGCCGCCTGCCGCGATGGGGGCACATCTGCCTTGACGCCCGGTCCCCGGACCAGTCTAGTGCGCGCGATGGTTCCCGGTGCGCCTTGGCGATCCGGGATGAAAAGGGAACACGGTGCGGTGTAGCCATCAGGCGCCAATTCCGTGACTGCCCCCGCAACTGTGAGCGGAGAGCGACCCCGAGAAACCCACTGGCCGACAAGGCCGGGAAGGCTTGGGCAAGCGTCGACCCGCAAGTCAGGAGACCTGCCATCGTGACAGAAACTCAACCCGGGCGGGGTGTCCCGGCAGGAGGCCTGACATGACACGACGGCGTACGCCGATCCTTTGCTTGTGGTTCCTGCCCCTCCCCGCAGATGCGCGGAGGGCGCAATGGCGAATCCAATTCCCGATGAACGTCCCGGACCTTCGGAAACGAAGGCCGGCGAAGACTGCATAAGACCCGAGGACAGGCCGGACGCGGTCCTGTTTCTGTGCTCGGCCCATAATCTCAGCCGCCGAAGCCTTGAACGGCTTGAAGCGGCCTGCGCGGCGGCGACCTATCTGCCGCACCGCATGATCCGGCTGGAAGAACGCGGCGACGGGCTGTTCGCCGCGCTGGACGGGTTGCGCGACGCTGGCCACAGCGTCGTCAGGGTGCAGCCGGTGGGCATGCCGTTTCCAGAGAGCCTGACCTCGTGGCTGCCGGGCGTGCTGGCGCATTGGTCCGCCCAGCCGGGCAATGGCGATGTACGCCTGTTCCTGGGCCCCGAACCAAGCCGGACCGGCAACGGCATAGCGCGCCTTCTGTCAGAGACGCTGGCACAGGCGCCGCGTGCCGTCGAAGGGACGGCGCCTCGGCTGGGCAAGCCCGGCTGGGACATGCCGCCGGATTTCGATTTTCACCTGCTGGTCTGCACCGGCCCGCGCTGTCACATGCGCGACGCCGCCAGCCTGACGCATATCCTCAAGGAGGAGTGCGCCGAAGCGGGGATCGCCGACCGCTGCCTGACGACCCGTACCGGCTGTATCTTCCCATGCAACAAGGGGCCCGTCGTCGCGCTGTATCCGATGGGCCATTGGTTCCAGCTTCCCGACCGCGCGGCCGTGCGCCGCTTTGTCCGCGAGGTGCTGCTTGGCGGCGGCACCCTGCGTGACTTCCAGTTTCACACCGCGCGCCTTGCGCAGTCCCACTCCTGAAAGAGAAATCCCGATGACCAAACGCCTTTTCGCGCCTGCTCTCCTGTCCGCCGCGCTGGTGGGACTGCCCCTTGTCGCCGACGCGCAGGATCAGCCGATCCGCATTCTGACCTCGTTCAAGATCGACAGCATGGACCCCGACAGCGAAGGGTTCTGGATGCAGGAATTCGGTGTCGCCGAACTGCTTATGGAATTCCAGCCGGACGGCAGCATTGCCCCGTGGCTTGCGAAAAGCCTGACGCAGGTGGATGACCTGACGTGGGTGATCGCATTGAACGAGGGCGTCACCTTCCATAACGGCCGCGCGCTGGATGCCGCCGCGGTGATGGAGGTGATCGACTACCGCCGCGCCAATTCGAGCGGCGTGCAGGGCGTCGTGCCCGAGGCCACTGTGTTCGAGGCGACCGGACCTTTGGAAATCACCGTGCGCAGCGCAGCCCCGCTGCCCGAACTGCCGAACATTCTGGCGCACGAGTCCTATTTCCTCATCTACGATCTTCCGACCGTCACCGCGGCCGGGGGCGACTGGGAAACGCTGGAGGGCGCCGGCATCTATACCGGCCCCTACGAGGTCGAGGACCTGAACGACGAGCAACTGGTCGCGACCCGCAATGACGACTACTGGCGCGGCGCGCCCGCGATGCCGGGTGTCACCGTCGGCTTCGTCGGCGACATCAACGCCCGCGCGCTGGCGATCCAGAATGACGAGGCGGACATCGCGCTGTATCCGCAGGTCTCGGCCAAGCCGGTCTATGACGCCACGCCGAACGTGAACCTTGCGCTGGGTCCGATCTCGGCGGGCGGCTTCGTCGGCTACATGAACACCGCAGAGGGTCCGCTGACCGACGTCGCGGTACGGCAGGCTGTCATGAAGGCGCAGAACTATGCCGAGATTGCCGGAGCGGTGTTCCGGGGAGCGACCGCCGAGGCGGTCGGGCTTTACACCGAGACCTTCCCTTGGGCCGTCGCCAACTACGAGTTCGACGCGGCAGAGGCGGCGTCGCTTCTGGATGCCGCCGGCTGGACGCTGGAGGGCGACACGCGGATGAAGGACGGCGAACCGCTGTCCCTGACCCTTGTGATCTATCCGCAGCAACCCGATCTCGTGCCGCTGTCCAACGCGATGCAGGCGTATCTGCGCGACATCGGTGTCGCCTCGGACATCGTGTCGGTCGACTCGGTCAACGACGCTTTGAAAGCGGGATCGCTCGACTGGGACATCGCGCTGCTGTCCAACGGCACGGCGACGGTGGGCGCGGTGCAGGGCTTCCTTGCGCGCTACGTCCTGACCGGCGGCGACCGGAACTATGCGAGCTATTCCAATGCAGAGATCGACGCGCTGGCAGAGGAACTGAACGCCACCGCCGATACCGGCCGCCGCTACGAGATACTGGCCGAGATCCAGCGCATTCTTGTCGAGGACGACCCCTACGTCTTCAACCTGACGATGCACCGCGAACGCGCGCTGGCGTCGGACGCATGGTCGACCTACGTGCCCGGCGTCGCATGGCGTCACATCGGCTGGCAGACCCGGCCCGATGCGCTGAAATAGCGCGATGCTGGCTGCGGCCCTGCAACGTATCGCCCAGGCCGTGCTGACGGCCTTGGCCGCCAGCCTTCTGGTCTGGGCGATGCTTCCGCTTGCGCCGGGCGACCCGGCGTATCGGATCCTGAAAGCGCGGGCGCCGCAGCATGAACCCCTGCCGGCAGAGATCGAGCAGATGCGCGAAGACATCGGGCTCGACCGTCCCTTGCCGGTGCAATACGCAAGCTGGCTGGGTAAGGTCGTGCAGGGCGATCTGTCGGTGTCGTGGCGCAGCGGTCGCCCGGTGGCCGAGGAGATCTCCAAGCGGCTCCCCGCGACGCTGACCTTGCTGGGTCTGGCGCTGGTGATCTCGGTCGGCTGCGCACTGGCTCTGGCGCTGATCTCGGCCCGGTTCCGCGACCGCTGGCCGGATCGCGCGATCCGCGCCTATTCCCAGATCGGAGCGGCTTTGCCGACATTCCTGTTCGCCCTGCTGGCGCTGCAGTACATCGTGGTCAACGCCGGGGTCGGCAAGGTTCTGTCGGGGGGCGCGTTGGCTTATGCCGTCCTTCCGGCGCTGATCATCGGGGTGGACCGCGCGGCGGGCTGGACGCAGTTGATGCGCGCGTCGCTGATCGAGGTGATGGACAGCGGCTTTGCCCACGTGGCCCGGGCGCGCGGCGCGGGCGAGACCCGCATACTGCTGCGCCACGGCCTGCCCAACGCGCTGCTGCCTTTCCTGACCGCGATCGGCGTTTCCGTCGGCGCGCTGCTGGGCGGCGCACCGATCATCGAGGCGGTCTTCACATGGCCGGGTCTTGGCAGCTACGCGCTCGAGGCGCTGTCGGCCCGGGACTTTCCCGTGGTGCAGGCTTTCGTGCTGGTGTCGGCGCTGATGTATGTGGCGGCGGCCTTGCTGGTCGACCTTGCGGCGATGGCCATCGATCCGCGACTGCGGGAGCCACGCCGATGACGGTGGCAGAAACGCTTCTCAGTCCCGGTCGCCCGCGCGATCCGGTCACCGCCACGGACCGCCGGTTCCTGCGACGGCTCTGGCGACACCGCAGCGGGCGCGCCGGGCTTTGCCTTGGCGCGGTCCTGCTGCTGTTTACGCTGCTTGGCGCCATCTGGACCCCGTTTGAACCGGACTGGCCCGACTATGGCGCCGCGCTGCAAGGTCCGGGCTGGCCGCATCTGCTGGGCACCGACGTCACCGGGCGGGACCTGCTGTCACGGCTGATGGACGGAGCGTGGCGTTCGCTTGGTGCGGCGTTGGCCGTGCTGGTGTCGATCTTCGCGATCGGGCTTGTCTACGGCACCCTGGCCGGGCTGGCACGCGGAGTGGCGGACGCGGTGATGATGCGCTTCGCCGATGTGATGATGAGCCTGCCGGGACTGGTGCTGGCCTTCGCCGTCATCGGCATACTCGGTCCGGGTTTCGGCAACCTGCTGATCGCGCTGATTATCGCCGACTGGGCGTGGTATGCGCGGCTGGCGCGGTCGCTGGCCCTGTCGGCACGCGACCGGCCCGATGTGATCGCAGCCCGCATGGCCGGTGTGCCGCACCGGCGCATCGTGGCCGGGCATGTCCTGCCGGGCATCGCGCTGCATCTGGGCGTGGTCGCCTCGCTGGCGCTGGGTGGCATGATCGGTGCGATCTCGGGGCTGTCCTTTCTTGGGCTGGGCGTTCAGCCGCCGCATGCAGAGTGGGGCGCGATGCTGTCCGAAGCGCGGCTGTATTTCGTGGTCGCCCCTTGGCTGCTGTGGGGCCCGGCGGCGATGATCCTGCTGTCGGTGCTGTCGGCCAATCTGATCAGCCACGGTCTGCGCGACGTGCTGGCCGTCGAGGGCCGCAGATGAACGCGCTGCTGGACGTGCAGGATCTCACGGTTGCCTACGGTGCCGACACGGTGGTCGACCGGGTGTCCTTCGCGATCGGGCCGGGGGAATGCGTGGCGCTGGTCGGCGCGTCCGGGTCGGGCAAGACGACAATCGCCCGGGTGCTGACCGGGATGCACGACACATCGGCACGCGTGGCGGGGCGTGCGATGTTCGACGGCACGGACCTTGTGACCGCAGACGGTTCGCACTGGCGCGCGCTACGCGGTGCGGGCATCGGCTATGTGGCGCAGGACCCCTTCGCCGCCTGCGATCCGCTGCGCCAGGTCCAGGATCACGTGGCCGAGGCGTGGCGTGCGCGGGGGCTTCGGGTCGACCAGACCACGATCCTTGACCGGCTGTCCGCCGTCGGTATCGCCGAACCGGGCCGCCAGTCGCGGCTGGCGCCGCATTGCTGGAGCGGCGGAATGCTGCAACGCGCTTCCATCGCGGCTGCGTCCGCCCATCGCCCGCCGCTGATCGTGGCGGACGAGCCGACCAGCGCGCTGGATACCGACCGTGCCGACGGGGTTCTGTCCACGCTGCGGGACAGCGGCTCTGCCATCCTGCTGATCAGTCACGACCTTGGCCTCGTGCGTCGCCACGCCGACCGGATCGCGGTGCTGGACAATGGCCGGATCGTCGAAACCTGCGCCGCGAACCGTCTGGACGGCGCGGGCCATCCGGCTACGCGCGCGCTGCTGCGGTCTCAGGACGTCGCCGTGCCCAACCGCAGATCGCCGGGCCATACACTTCTGTCGGCGCGGGACGTGACGCGCAGCTATGGACCTGACCGCCCGGCGCTTCACCCGGTCTCGGTCGAGATAGGGAAGGGGGCGGCGGTCGGTGTGATCGGACCGTCCGGCGCGGGCAAGTCGACGTTGCTGCGCCTGCTGGCGGGGATCGAAACGCCCGACAGCGGCGCCATCGACCGGCATCCCGATCTGTCGCGTCCGGGCGCCATCATGCCGATCTTCCAGAACGCCTCGGCCAGTCTCGATGCCCGCTGGCCGGTCTGGCGTTCTGTGACCGAGCCTGCGGCAGCGCGCCGTCGCCTGCCACGGAAGGTCCGCAGGGAACTGGCGCGTGAAATGCTGGCGCGGGTCGGACTGGACGGCATCGACCCCGACGCCCGGCCGCAGGAATTGTCGACCGGTCAGTGCCAGCGCGTCGCCATTGCGCGCGCCCTGTCGGCAGAGCCGCTCTTGCTGGTTGCCGACGAGCCCACAAGCGCGCTTGATACCCTGTCGCGCCGTCGCATCGCGGACCTGCTGCTAGAGGCGCTGGAACAGGGCATCGGCGTGATCGTCGCGACCCATGACACCTGGCTGAGCGCTGTCCTTGGCTGCACCGAGGTTCGCGTTCGCGCGCAAGGGGTCGGTTTGACTGAGCCGATGAGACGGCCATGACCGGGGCGCGGTATCCGGGATCGGGAAATATCGTATGAAAAGGGTCGGGAATGTTGACGCCCCTTCGCGGTACACCTAACAGGAATGTTATAACGTAACGGAGGGAATCGCGTGCTTCGAACTGTAGCCTTCGCCGCCTTGACGGCGCTCACCCTGCCTCTGGCGCAGCCTGTGGCCGCGCAGGATGGCAGCCTGACGATCGCCTATCTCAGCGGCCCGACCGCCGATGTCCCCGATCCGCGCATTCGCTACAACGGCTGGATGTCGAACCAGATGGGCGTGACCGAAACGCTGATGGGGCTGACGACCGGGATGGAGCTGTATCCGCGCCTTGCGGAGAGCCTCGATCAGGTTGACGACACGACGTGGCGGGTGACGCTGAAAGAGGGCCTGCAGTTCCACGACGGGTCGCCCGTGACCGCGCAGGCGGTGATCGACAGCTTCGGCCCGATCATCGATCCCGACTCGGACTTCTACAATCCGCGCAATGCCGGTCTTCTCGGGATCGAAACCATGCAGGCCGAGGGCGATCTGGTGGTGACCTTCACCACCTCGGAACCGAACGCCGCCTTCCCGTGGATCCTGACCGAGCCGGGCGTCGTCGTCCTTGGCGCGCCGTCCGAGGACTTTCCGATCAACGCGACCGGGCCTTTTGTCTTCCGCGAAGCGGTGGCGGACCAAAGCTATACCGTCGCCGCCAACCCGGATTACCGCGATGGCGTCCCTGCGATGGCAGAGGTCACCGTCCGGGCGGTCACGGACCCGGCGGCGGCCGCGCTGGCCTTCGAAGCCGGCGATATCGACCTTGTCGTCAACTACCCCGAAACCGACTTTGAGCGCATCACGGCGGGCGACGCGCAGGGGCTGACGGTGCCGACGGTTCAGCTGTACTGGCTGGACATCGACGCGACGAACGGACCGATGGCCGATGCCCGCATCCGCCGCGCGGTCTCGCTGGCCATTGACCGGCAGGGCATCGTTGATGCCGCGCTTTCGGGTGTTGGCGGTGAACCTGCGGGCACGCTTTACCCCGCCATGATGCCCTGGGCCGCCGACATCGCGCCGACCTACGACCCCGCCGCCGCCGAGGCGCTGCTGGCAGAGGCCGGTGCCGTGAAGGAAGGCGGACAGTGGATGCTGGACGGTGCGCCTTTGCGGCTGGATATCGTCACCTATTCGTCGCGCGCGGCGCTGCCGCCGACGGCGGAACTGATCCAGGCCTACCTGATGGCGATCGGGATCGACGCGCGCGTGTCGATCGGCGAATGGGGCGCCAACAACGACGCCATCGCCTCGGGCGCCGCCGATATGCACCTGCAGGCATGGGGTGTCGCACCCTCGGGCGATCCGGCCTATTTCCCGGGCGCGGTTCTGGCCAGCGACGCCGACAGTAACATCGGCGGTTATTCCAACCCCGAGCTGGATGCGCTTCTGGCCGAGGGCCGGCAGACCTTCGACTTTGACGCGCGCCTTGCAATCTACGAGCAGGTTCAGGCGATCATCGCGGAAGACGCTCCGTTGATCCCGGTGTTCCACGGCACGCAGGTCACCGTCGCCCGCGCCGGGCTGGAAGGCTTCCTGATGCACCCAGCGATCACCTACTGGCTGTCGCCCGAGGTCCGTTGGGCGGACTGAGCGTGACCCTGCATATCAAGGGCCTGTCCGCGATGCGGCCGGGCCGCACCATTCTTCATCCGACTGACTTAAGCCTGCCGGCCGGCGGCCGCATCGGGCTTGTCGGTCCCAGCGGATCCGGCAAGTCGACCCTGTGCCACGCGCTGATCGACCGCCTGCGGACGGAGGGCATCGCCGTGGCCCACGTTCCGCAAAGCCCCGAAGAGGCGCTGGATCCGCTGCGGCGGCTGGACTTCCATTGGCGGCAGGCAGAGCGCGCGCTTGGGCTGGCGCCGGACCTCGCCCGGCAAGGGGCGATCCTGCGCGCCCTCGGGCTGGAGGGACGGCCGCTGAACGTCCGGCCCTGGGGCTGGAGCCGGGGCATGCAGCAGCGCTTTGTCATCGCGCTGGCGCTTCTGGCGCGCCCGTCGCTTCTGATCCTCGACGAGCCGACCTCGGCCCTTGATCCGGTGATCGCCGCGGCGACGCTGGAACTGGTCGAGGCCCATGCCGCCGAGACCGGTACGACGCTTCTGATCGTGACGCATGACCTTGGCCTTGCCGCCGCCCGGGCGCATCGGCTGCTGGTGCTGCACGACGGGCGTATCGTCGAGGATGCCGCGACGGGCGACCTGCTCGACCGCCCCGAAAGCGCCCCGGCGCAGGCGCTGGTGGCGCATCGCAACTGGGCAGAGCTGCCATGCTGAAGGTCGACCGGCTGACAGTGCATCGCGGCGGACGCGCGGTGCTGCAGGACATCTCGCTGACGCTTCAGCCCGGCCGCACGCTTGCGGTGCTGGGCGAAAGCGGGGCGGGGAAATCCACGCTGGTCGCGGCGGTTCTGGGCCTGCTGCGTCCGGAACGCGGTAGCGTGACATGGAACGGCGCTCCGATCGCGCGGGGCGGCTCGGCTTTGGTGATGCAGGAACCGCGCGCGGCGTTCAATCCTCGCCTGTCGCTTCGGCGGTCCGTTCTGGAGCCGTTGCGCGCCAAGGGTCTGCCGGACGACCCGAAGCGGATCGCGCGACTGTGCGACGGGCTTGAGCTGGACCCGGCTTGCCTTGATAGGCGACCCTATCAGGTCTCGGTCGGGCAGGCGCAACGTCTAGGCGTGTTGCGGGCGCTGCTCGCGGCGCCGCCGCTGATCCTGTTCGACGAACCGCTTTCGGCCCTGGATGCCATGACCCAGAAGCACACCGCGCGGCTGATCTCGGCCCTGCAACGCGAGGAAGGTTTCGCGGCCCTGATCGTCACCCATGACCTTGGCTATGCCGCCGCCCACGCCGATACCGTCGCCGTGCTGCGTGCCGGCGTAATCGAGGAGGCGGCGGAAGCGACCGCGTTCTTCGGCGCACCGCAAAGCGCCTATGGCCAACGCCTTGTCGGCGCCGCGGTCTCGCTGGGCGCATTGGAGCGGCGCGCGGCGGCATGAAACAGATCACGGAACTTCTGCTGCGGGCCGCAGTGGTGCTGTCCGGCACGGCCATCGTCACCTTCACGCTGCTGTGGCACGCGCCGGGCGATCCGGCGCTGACCATCGCGGTGGCGCGGTACGACTCGGTCGTCTCGGCGGATATCGTCGACCAGATCCGCGCCGAGGCCGGGCTGGACGCCGGGTTCTGGACCGCCTTCACGCATTGGGTGGCGCCGTTGCTGTCCGGCGACCTTGGCAACTCTTCGGTCTCGGGCCGCCCGATCTGGCCCGAACTGCGTACAGCCATCCTGCTGACCCTGCCGCTGGCGTTCATCGGGCTGGGCATCGGGCTGGCGGTGTCGATCCCGCTGGCGGCGCTGGCCGTCCGCCATCCCGGCGGCTGGGTGGACCGGGGGGCGGTGGCCCTGGCCTCGCTGGGCGCGGCGATGCCCGCCTACTGGCTGGCGCTGCTGCTGATCCTGTGCTTCGCGGTCAAGCTGCTGTGGCTTCCGGCGACAGGGGCGGGAACCGCACGCCACCTGATCCTGCCCAGCTTGACGCTTGGGCTGGGCGTGGCGGCGTCGCTGACGCGCATTCTGCGCTCGGCCCTGCTGGAAGCGCGCGGCGCCCCGTTTCTGCCCGCGCTGGCGCGGCGCGGGGTGGGTCCGCGCGAACGCGCCCTGTCCCACGTGGCGCCGCATGCCGCGATCCCGGTGCTGACGGTGCTGGGGCTAGAGCTGGCCTTTCTGCTGGAAGGCGCGGTGATGATCGAGGTGATCTTTGCCCGCCCCGGGCTTGGCGGCTTCCTGATCCACGCGATCCAGGCGCGGGATTTTCCCAAGGTGCAGGCCGTGGTGATGCTGACGGCGCTGGTCTTCGTCGCGGTCAATCTTGCAACCGACCTGCTGTACCGGCTTGTCGACCCGAGGATCGGAGCCCGCGATGCGTGACCTCTGGCCCGTGCTTTGCGTGGCGGCGGTGCTGGCCGCGCTTGCAGTCTTCGGCCCGTTCGTTGCGCCGAATTCGCCCATCGCCATCGACATCCCGAACCGGCTGGCCCCGCCGGGTGGCCAGTACCCGCTGGGCACCGACGCGATGGGGCGTTGTATCCTGTCGCGGCTGCTGTACGGCGCGCGCTGGTCGCTGGGGCTGGCGTTCCTTGTCTCGACCATCGGTCTTCTCGCGGGAAGCCTTGTCGGTCTGCTCGCCGCGATGGGCGGGCGGACGGCGGACTGGGGCGTGATGCGCGTCACCGACATCTTCCTTGCCTTCCCCGACCTTGTCGCCGCCGTGGTGATCGCCGGTGTGCTGGGGGCGGGAACGGGAAGCCTGATCTTCGCACTGACGGTCACCGGCTGGATGCGCTATGCCCGCGTGGCGCGCGGCATCGGCCTTGGGCTGGAGACGCGCGGGCATGTGGTGCAGGCGCGGCTGGCCGGTCTGTCGGCCCCGGCCATTGCCCGCTGGCATTATCTTCCGGCGCTGGTGCCGTCGCTGACGGTGGTCTGGACCGGGATGCTGGCGCGCGCGATCCTTGGCATCTCGGCGCTGGGCTTCCTTGGCTTTGGTGTGCAGCCGCCGACATCGGAGTGGGGCACGATGCTGCTTGACGCCCGGGTGCACATCCGGTCGACCCCATTGCAGATGATCTGGCCCGGCATGGCGGTCGTCCTGTCCGTCCTAGCCATCAACATCGCCGGCGACATGCTGCGCGACGCCCTGACCGAAAAGGAAGCACCCGCGTGAGTGCAATTGATACCCCTGCCGATATCCCGCTTCGCGGCATCCTGCTGCGTCTGTTTTCGGGGTTCCTGTTCGCAGGGATGGTCGTGATGGTGAAGGCGCTGAGCGAGGACGTGCCGCTGGGCGAGATCGTCTTCTTCCGCTCGGCATTCGCGCTGATCCCGCTGGTTGTCTTCCTGCGGATCCGCGGCGAGTTCCCGGCCGGGCTGCGCAGCAAGAGACCGTGGGGTCACGTGGTGCGTTCGGGCTTCGGTGCGGCGGCGATGTTCACCTCCTTCGCGGCCATCGCCCGGCTGCCGGTCGCCGAGGCGACGCTGATCGGCTACCTGTCGCCGGTGCTGACCGCCGTGGCGGGCGTGGTGCTGCTGGGAGAGCGGGCGACGGTCTACCGCGTGGTCGGCGTCGCGCTTGGTCTTGCCGGGGTCGCGGTGCTGGTCTGGCCCGAGCTTGGCGGCGGTCCGGCGGACGCGCGGCGCCTTACGGGGCTGGCGCTGGGCGTGGCGACGGCGGTGCTGACCGCGATGGCGCTGGCGATGACCCGCAGCCTTGCCCGCAGCGGCGAAAGCCCGGGAGCCATCGCCTTCTACTTCGCGCTCGCCTCGGCGGCGGCGGGGCTGGCGACGCTTCCCGGCGGCTGGATCATGCCGTCCATGCAGACGCTTCTGTTCCTTGTCATGGCCGGGATCATGGGCGGCTTCGCCCACATCGCGATGACGCTGGCTTTCCGCTATGCCGAGGCGTCGCGGTTGGCGCCGTTCGAATACGTGGCGCTGATCTGGGCCGTGCTGTCGGACCTGCTGATCTTCGGCCTGCCGCTGTCGCCGATCTTCTTCCTTGCCCTGCCGCTGCTGCTGGGCGGCGCAGCGGTCGCGGCCATGGAGGGCCGCCGGAGGAAAGGTGTGACCGCATGACGATCCAGAACTTCGATCTCAAGGAACAGGTTCGGGCCTATTGGACAAGCCGCGCCGACGGGTTCGACGCTTCGCCCGGGCACTGCATCCGCACCGAGCGTGAATTCAGGGCCTACGAACAGTTGATCCGCCGCCATGCGCCGGGTCTGGTCGGGGGCGACGTACTGGACGCCGCCAGCGGGACCGGCGAGGTCTCGCGTCTGTTGCGGCGGCTAGGGTGCCGGGTGACAGGGGTGGATCTGTCCGAGCGGATGGTCGAACTGGCCCGCGCGAAGCACGAAGGCGACCAGGGCGTGCGTTTCACCGAAGGCGATGCCGAGCGGCTGATGTTTCCTGACGCCAGCTTCGACGGTGTGATCTGCCGCAACCTGCTTTGGACCCTGACCGACCCCGAAGCCGCCTTTGCCGAATGGCGTCGCGTGCTGAAGCCCGGCGGCACGGTCGTCGCGTTCGAGGGGAACTGGATGCAGCCCGATCGTCTGGCGCTTTTCCTGCGAAATCTGTCGCAGCGCCTTGGCCGGAAGGTAGAGGTCGACAAGCCGGATTTCACCTCGATCCTCGAACAACTGCCGTTCCGCGAAAGCCTCGCGCCCGCCGATGTGACGCCGCGCCTGCTGGATGCCGGTTTCAGTCAGCCGGAATTCCATGCCATCGGCCGGGTCACCCGAGCGCAACTTGCGCGCGGAACCTGGGCCGAGCGACTGTCGCTTATGTCCTTCGCCAGGGGCCGCTTCATGCTGGTGGCGCGCCGCCCGTAAGCCAAGAACGTCGGTCGTGGGAGAAGCGGCGCTGACCGGGGTTTCAATCGTAGGGTTCGATCCGTTCCGCTGTCAGCGCATAGCCGACTTCGGCAAGCTGCGTGCCCGTGGCCGCCGCTCCGAACATGCCGGTTACATAGACCGCCTCGAACAAGCCGGCGCTTTCATAGGGTGTTTCCGTGGTCACGAACACAAGTTGGTTTGCGGGCGGTGGCGGGACGTGGATGCAGGCTCCCACGAAGGGCGCGAGGATGAAGGCGGTGATCCCCGTCGCCTCGAAATCAAGCGGAACGATGAACCCCGGCAGGCGGACCATGCGACCGTCGTAGGCGTCGGTGACGCCGACCGCTTCCGGCTGAACGAAGCCGGTCGACAACTGCTCGTGCTGGACCACGCCAAGGTCGCGAAGCCTATCGAGCCCGGTGATCTCTTCGCCTTCGGGGATCAGATCCTTCCACGTGAGATCGATGACATCACCAGCCGCAAGACCGGCGGCCGGAACGAAGGGCAGGGCGGTCAGGCTGGCGATCAGCCTGCGGCGGGTGACGGTCATGGCGCGGTCCTTGTTGTGTCTTGCAGCCGACGGATCACTGCGACGCGTTTTCCATTTGCAACGAGAGCGCGACATACTGGTTGACCGCGAAGAGGTCGGCGATCTCCTCGAACTTGTGAACACGCGCCGCCCTGGCCATCGCGTCGGCCTGGCTCCAGTCGCCCTGAAACCCGAACTGCCGGGCGACGGCGGGGGCGAGCGTCGGCTCGCCGTCCAGCACGGCCGACGTCGTCATGCGCACGGTCGCGGCGGTTTCGGGGTCGCCGGCGCGTGAGATGATCGCGAAAGCTCCCAGCATCTTTTCGCGCGTTGCCAGCGGCAAGCCGGTGTCGCGCAGGTAGGTGGTCTCGATCCGGCCGACCGCATCCGTGCCCTGCATCTCCAGCAGCGCGATGACGTAGGCGCCCAGATACGGCAGGTCGCGGGACGCGTTCGCCGCAAGTTCATCGACGATGACGCGCTGGGCATCCACGTCGCCGGACAGACCCGCAAGCAGGATCAGGATCGGCCGCATCATGTCGTCGGCCGCAGCGACTTCGGCAAGAGAAACGGTGTGCGAAAGATCCAGCGCCCGCAGCACGGAATAGTCAGCGCGGTCGAGTTCCAGCAACGCCCAGCGCCGCAGTTCCGCAGAGGGGTGATCCAGAAGGTCGGCGAAGAACTGGAACCGCCCCACGTCCCCCTCCCGCGACCACTCGGGAAGCTGCGGAACGATGCGCTGGATCACCTCTTGATAGTCGGCGTCCGCATAGGCCACCCGGAACCACGGCTCGGTTTCGGCAACCCGGACCATCAGCAGCGCGTCGCCCGGGCTGGCAAGAAGCCGTGCCCGCGTCATGGCGTCCGGGACCGGCAGGGCCGGGTCGGTCAGCGCGGGGCCAGCCAGCCTGCGGACGATCCGCAATTCGCCGCCGCTGCCTGGATCGGGTCGGGCGAACACGATGCTTTGGCTGGCAAGCATCTGATCGACCGGCGTCGGATCGGGAATGTAGTTGTGGAACGCGCAGGCCACCGCGTTTGTCGTGGCCAGCGTGCCGACCAGAAGGGCGGCGCACAGGGTCTTGAGGAAGCGTGCGATCATCCGTGACCGGGCCTTCGTTGAAATGGCTTTGGTCTTTGACATCCCCTATGCCCTCAAAACGGCGTCGATGTGATGGGCCGGACCACGGTCTTACCCGGATCTGCGTCGGCCGCACCTTGCAATAACGTTCAGTATACCGCGAACACGGCGTCCGGATAAGCCCGCGATGGCCACATCCTCGTGTAGTTGGCATCAGTCTGCGGGTTGTGTGATGTTATAACATACATTACAGTGCCGCCAAACGACGAGCGGAGACGACGGATGGCCCGGGCGGGTGAGAAGATGCAGGCGGATGTGCTGGCGATACTGCGGCGACGCGGTGGTCCGGTTTCCGCCTACGAGGTTCTTGCGGAACTGCGCCGGGACAACCCCAAGCTCGCTCCGACCACCATTTATCGTGCGCTGTCCGCGCTGGGCGAGATGCGGAAGGTCCACCGGCTTGAGTCGCTGAATGCCTACATGGCCTGCAAGTGCGACCAGCATCAGCACGCGGCGATCCTGTCGATCTGCGGAGACTGCGGCTCGGTCGAGGAAAGCGTTGCGCCAGAGTTGCTGAAGCGGCTGACCCGGATTGCCGGGAAATCCGGTTTCGCTCCGACGCGGCATGTCATCGAGGTACACGGAACCTGCGCTTCCTGCGGGACGGGGCAGGCGCCGGCATGAAAAGCAACGGTTCTATGCTGCGCCTGCTGCTTCTTGGCGCGGGCCCCCGACTTGCGGGTGCGGCGCTTGTGGTCGCTTTGCTGTGGGCGGCCTTCCTGTGGGCGACCGCGACGCCGGGGGCCCTGTGATGCCGGCGCTTGTGTTTCAGGATCTGACGCTGGGTTACGACCGGCATCCGGCGGTGCATCACCTTCAGGCAGAGATCGCCGAAGGCAGCCTGACCGCCATCGTCGGCCCCAATGGCGCCGGCAAGTCGACGCTTCTGAAAGGCGTGACCGGCGCGCTTGCGCCGCTGGACGGCAAGGTCTCGTTCGGATCGCTGCGCCGCGAGGACATCGCCTATCTGCCGCAGCAGTCGGAAATCGACCGAAGCTTTCCGTTGACCGTTGTGGACCTTGTCGCAATGGGACTGTGGCGCGAGACAGGACCGTTTCGGGGGCTGAGGCCACGCCACCGCGACCGGATCGCCGCCGCCATTCAGGCGGTCGGTCTGGAGGGCTTCGAGCGGCGCGCCATCGGGGCCTTGTCGGGCGGACAGATGCAGCGGGCGCTGTTTGCGCGGCTTCTTTTGCAAGACGCGCAACTGGTGCTGCTGGACGAACCCTTCACGGCCATCGACGCCCGCACCATGGCCGACCTGCTTGGCGTCGTTCGCCGCTGGCATGGCGAGGGCCGCACGGTGCTTGCCGTCCTGCATGACTTCGATACGGTCCGGGCGCATTTCCCGCGCACGATGATGCTTGCGCGGGAACTGGTCGCCCACGGGCCGACCGAAAAGGTGCTGACGGCCGAGAACCAGTTTCGCGCCCGGCAGATGTGCGAAGCCTGCGCCGGACCGCCCCACGTCTGCGGACGCAGTGCCGCATGATCTGGGATGCTGTGATCCAACCCTTCGCTGACTTCGGTTTCATGCGTCGGGCGCTGCTGGGCTGCGTTGCCATTTCCGTGGGCGCGACGCCCGTGGGCGTGTTCCTGATGCTGCGGCGGATGAGCCTGACCGGCGACGCGATGGCGCATGCCATCCTGCCCGGCGCCGCGGTGGGCTATCTTGTGGCGGGGTTGTCGCTGGGCGCGATGACCATCGGCGGGCTGATCGCCGGGATGGCGGTCGCGTTGCTTTCGGGGTTCGTCACCCGTGTGACCGCGCTGCGCGAAGACGCGAGCCTTGCTGCCTTCTACCTGATCTCGCTGGCGCTGGGCGTGCTGATCGTCTCGACACGCGGCAGCAACGTCGATCTGATGCACGTGCTGTTCGGCACCGTTCTGGCGCTGGACAACGCCGCGCTGACGCTGCTGTGCTCGATCGCCAGCCTGTCGGTGCTGACGCTGGCGCTGTTGTTCCGGCCGCTGGTACTGGAATGTGCCGACCCGCAGTTCCTGCGCTCGGTCAGCAGTCTCAGCGCGGTGACCCACTTCACCTTTCTTGCGCTGGTGGTGATGAACCTTGTCGGCGGCTTCCATGCGCTGGGAACGCTGATGGCCGTGGGCATCATGATCCTGCCTGCGGCCGCCGCCCGGTTCTGGGCCGCGGGCATCGGCGGCATGATCGCCGGTGCGGTTGCCATCGCCATGCTGTCCAGCGTCAGCGGACTGCTTCTGTCCTATCACTACAGCCTTCCCTCCGGGCCCGCGATCATTCTCGTGGCCGGCATCTTCTATGCCGTGTCGCTGGTGTTCGGTCCGGTGGGCGGGCTTGTCGCGCAAGCCCTGCCGCGACGCCATTTCGAAGTCTGAAAGGAAACTCCATGACCACGCGCAGAACACTTCTCAAGTCTGCTACCGCCATCCTCACCCTGTCTCTGGCGATCCCCGGCGCTGCGCTGGCGGATACGCCGAAACGCGTGGTCGCGACCTTCTCGATCCTCGGCGACATGGTCGAGCGTATCGGTGGCGATCATGTCGAGGTAACCACGCTTGTCGGCCCGAACGGCGATACCCACGTCTATCAGCCCACACCGCAGGCCGCCCGCGCGGTCAGCGAGGCCGAGATCCTTGTGGTCAACGGTCTGGAGTTCGAGGGTTGGCTTGACCGGCTGACCGAGGCTTCGGATTTCTCGGGCGTGCGGGTGGTGGCCACCGACGGGATCGACGCGATTCCGTTCGACGACGACCATCACGACCATGATGAACATGCCGAGGGCGAGGACCACGACCACGAGCATGAGGAGCATGCCGAGGGCGAGGATCACGACCACGAGCATGAGGAGCATGCCGAGGGCGAGGACCACGAGCACGACCATGACGAACATGCCGAGGGCGAGGATCACGACCACGAGCATGAGGAGCATGCCGAAAGCGAGGGCCATGACCATCACCACCACGGTGCCTTCGATCCGCATGCTTGGCAAAGTCTCGACAACGCGGTGATCTACGTGGACAACATCACCGCCGCGCTGGCGAAGGCAGACCCCGAAAACGCGGCGACCTTCTATGAAAACCGCGCCGCCTACGTCGCCGAGATCGAAGCGCTGGATGCCGAGATCCACGACATCGTCGCGGCCCTGCCGGAAGACCACCGGACGGTTGTCACGTCGCATGACGCCTTCCAGTACTTCGGACGCGACTATGGCCTGACCTTCCTTTCGCCGCAGGGCCTTAGCACGGAATCCGAAGCCTCGGCTCAGGACGTTGCCGGGCTGATCGAGCGCATCCGCGAGGAAGGCATTTCGGCCGTGTTCCTCGAAAACATCTCGGACGGACGGCTGCTGGAGCAGATCGCAAGCGAGACAGGCGCCACGATTGGCGGTACGCTGTATCCGGGCGCGCTGTCGGAAGCCGATGGCCCGGCGCCGACCTATCTGGACATGATGCGATACAACGCGAACACGCTGGCCGAGGCGCTGGGCCACTGAGCCCAGTCGCGGGGTGACCGACCGGAGAACGGAAAAATGAGCATGGACTTCAACGACATGAGGGTCCCGGTCACCCTGCTGACCGGCTTTCTCGGTGCCGGCAAGACAACGCTGCTGAACGCCGTGCTGGCCGATGCGTCGGCCGGCAAGATCGCGGTGATCGTGAACGAGTTCGGCGAGGCCGGGCTTGATCACGACCTGATAGAGACGACCAGCGAAGAGATCGTGCTGATGCAGTCGGGCTGCCTTTGCTGCTCGGTGCGGGGCGACCTTGCGCGCACGATGTCCAGCCTCATCGGTCGGCGTGACCGCGGCGAACTGGACTTCGAGCGCGTGGTGATCGAGACAACGGGGCTGGCCGATCCGGGGCCGATCCTGCAGACGCTGCAGGTCGACTATGTCCTGACCCGGACCACCCGGATGGACGGGGTCGTCACCGTGGCCGATGCAAGGAACGGGCCCGCGACGCTGGACGCGCAGTTCGAAGCGGTATCTCAGGCGGCGATGGCCGACCTGATCGTGCTCAGCAAGACCGATCTGGTCTCGCCGGAAGAGCTGCGCAGCTTCGAGGCGCGGCTGCGCGCAATCAACCCGTCCGCTCCGATCGTCGCCGCGGTCCGCGGCAAGGGAGCCTCCGCGCGGCTGTTCGGGCTTAGCGGCCTGCGCCGGGGCGTTGCCCCCTCTGACGCGGTGGCATGGACCTCGGTCGCGGCGCCGGCCCCCGATCCGTTGGCGAACCTGTCAGGGCTGGGCGGCGCAAAATCCGAGCCCGCGCCGGTGTCACCGCACGATGCGCGGATCGGCAGCGCGTCGATCACGCTGGACCACCCGATCCCGGATGTCGTGTTCGACCGTTGGCTCGACACACTTGTCTCTCTCCGCGGAGAAGACATTCTGCGGGTGAAGGGCATCGTCTTTCTGGAGGGGATGAACGCGCCCTTCGTGTTCCATGGCGTGCAGCAGGTCTTCGACCCGCCGGTTCCGGTGCTGAACTGGACCGGGGGAGATCGTCGTTCGCGGATCGTTGTCATCGCGCGCGATATGTCGCGACCGGAACTGCAGCGCAGCCTCGACATGCTGCGGGCGCATATTCCACAGACCGAGGCCGAGCCGGTCGACGGTGCAGGTCCGCCGTGAACGCACCCGGACTGTCCCTTGCCACGCGGACCGGGCTGCGGGGCGTTTCCATCGTCGACACGCCGGACGCGCTGGCGGCGATCCACCGCCCGGACTGCGCCGCCGCGATCTGGCGCCGTCAGCCGGTTGCCGGTTTCAGCGACTGGATCAACGGTCTCGAGCCCGAGCAGTTGCCCCGCGCGCGGATGATCCTGAGGCCGGAAGGGGTGCGCGCCGCGCTGTGGCAGTTGTGCGAGTCCGCCGGGACCCCCGACTGCGATTTCCGCCATATGCTGGTCGAGGACGCAGCGGCGCTGGCCGCCATCTTCTCTGGGCTGATGGATGCGACGTATTTGCGGGTGCGGCTGGACGTGGTGACGACGAACGCGTGCCGCAGGTTCCACGTCGACGCGATCACCGCGCGTCTGGTCTGTACGTACCGTGGTTCCGGCACCCAATACGGGCGGGGCGGGCAGGGCCGGGACCCTGAGCGCATCTTTGCCGTACCCGCTTGCACACCGATCCTGTTGCGTGGCACCCACTGGCCGGAATTCCCACGGGCCGGACTTCTGCACCGTTCGCCCCCGATCGAGGGTAGCGGAGAGACGCGTCTTCTGCTGGTGCTCGACCCCGTGGACGACCCGGAGGACAAGGTTTGACGCCACGGTTCCGCAGGCAGACCCTTTGTGCGGCGACGGGTCTGACCTGCCTTCTTCTGGCGGGGCAGGCGTCCGCGCACCCGCATGTGTTCATCGACGGCGGCGTCGATTTCCGCTTCGGCCCCGACGCGAAGCTCGAGGCGCTGGAGGTCACGTGGCGCTACGATGAATTCGAGACGCTTTACACGCTGTCGGCGCAGGGCCTCGAATTGAACGACGCAGGCGGGCTGGACGAGGAAGACCGGCTGGCCCTGGTGCGGCAGCTTAGCGAATGGCCCGAGGATTTCGACGGCTCGGCGCACCCGGTCGTGGATGGCGTGGCGATCCCGCTTGAATGGCCCAGCGATCTGGACGCGCATCTGGTGGACGGTCGCCTGCAACTGACCTTTGTCCGCAGGCTCTCGACGCCGCTGGACATGCAGGGCCGCGAGATCGACGTCTCGTTCCACGAATCCACGTATTTCTTCGCCTTCTCCGTCACGGACCAGCCCGACCTTTTCGGTGACCCGGGACCGTGCTCCGCGCGGGTCGTGGATTTCGACCCCGACAGCAACTCTGACGAACTTGCAAAGACGCTTGCCAAACTCGGACGCGAAGAAACGCCCGAGATCGCGAACGTCGGCGCGCTTTTCGCGGACCGGATCGTGGTGCGATGCGACTAGCCGTTGTCATCGGTGTCTGCGTTCTGGGCGTCTTGGCTGTGCTGCTGGTTCCGGACCTGTCGTGGCTGGCGCGTTGGGCGGTCGAACAGCAAAGGGCCTTTCAGAACGAGATGGCCGGGGCGGTGCGTGCGCTTCGCACCGGCAGTCCGGGCGCAACCGCCGCGCTGCTGCTGGCCGCAGGGGCCTATGGCTTCGTACACGCGGTGGGGCCGGGCCATGGCAAGTACCTGATCGGGGGCGTGGGTGTCGGCTCGGGCGTTTCGATGGCGCGTCTGCTGGGCATTGCCATCGTGTCGAGCCTCGCGCAGGCGGCGTGGGCCATCCTTCTGGTGTACGGCGGCTTTGCGGTGCTGGAGGTGTCGGCGCGCAGCGTGACTACGCTGGCGGAAGACTATCTTGCCCCAGCAAGCTATCTCGTGATCGCCTTGATCGGCGTCGTTCTGGTCTGGCGCGGTCTGCGCGGATTTGCCCGGCAGGCGAACGCAGGCCACGTGCACACGACCAGCGACGGCGGCCACGACCACCACCATCACGCCGAAGGCGAGGCGTCCTGCGCCTGCTGCGGTCACGCCCATGGTCCGACGCCGGAAGAGGTCGCCGCGCTGGGCTCGATGCGCGACACGCTCGTCCTTGTCGGCAGTATCGCCGTGCGGCCCTGCACCGGCGCGATCTTCCTGCTGGTCATCGCATGGCAGATGGACATCCGCGCCGCGGGTGCGGCTGCCGTGATCGTCATGGGACTTGGCACCGCGACGCTGACCAGCCTTGTCGCCGTCTCCAGCATCGTCGCGCGCGGTCTTGGCCATGCCTCGGTCAGCCGCTTTGGCGCGGCTGCTCGGGTTGGGCCCGCGTTGCAGATCCTCGCAGGCGGTTTCGTGGTTTGGATGAGTCTTGTCATGCTGGGCTACGCGGTGGGGTAGGCGCACTGTCGGGGCACCCGGTGGCCGGGTCGGGCAGGTTGTATCACCTTTACTTGAGCGAGGGACAAAGCCGCACAGCCGGTCCCATTGTCACCGGTTTGCCGCGGCGACTTCGGGTTTGCTGGACGAAGACCCGCCCGACAACGTCTGTTGGCGTCGTCTGGAAAGGGCCGGACCTTGCAACACAGGCGCTTGCGCACGCCGGGCGTTCCGGGCCGGCGACATTATTTTAAGGGATTTTACAGGCGCGTCCGCGCCTCGTAGGGCCGGGAAGGCAGACAGGTTCTTGATTATGAAGAATGCTCATAATGATACGGAATATAATGAAGTTGATGGTGAGGCGGGGCCTCGGCTATCGGGTCCTCTTGAACCGGCAGGATCCAAATGATCAATTTCTCACTACCGACCTCCGACAGCTTCAAGGCGCTTGAAGCGGCGGCTCGCGAACGCATCCTCATCCTCGACGGGGCGATGGGGACAATGATCCAGACGCTGAACATGTCCGAAGAGGACTTCACCGCGGGCGGGCATATTCATGGTCCCGGCTGCCGGCACCATCCGTCGGATCACCCGCAGAAGGGCAACAACGACCTTCTGGTTCTGACCCAGCCGAAGGCGGTCGAGGACATCCAGCTGCAATTCGCGCTGGCCGGGGCCGACATTCTGGAAACCAACACCTTCTCGTCCACGACCATCGCGCAGGCGGATTACGGGCTTGAGGGCGCGGTGCATGACCTGAACGTCGCCGGTGCGCAGGTTGCGCGACGCGCGGCCGATTGGGCGCAGGCCAAGGATGGCCGCCCGCGCTTTGTCGCGGGGGCAGTCGGGCCGACCAACCGGACCGCATCCATCAGCCCGGACGTGAACGATCCGGGCTATCGTGCCGTGACCTTCGACGATCTGCGGCTTGCCTATGGCCAACAGATCGACGGACTGATCGAGGGCGGGTCCGACCTGATCCTGATCGAGACGATTTTCGACACGTTGAACGCCAAGGCCGCGATCTTCGCCGCCTTCGAAAGCTTCGCGAAGGTCGGCCGCCGCCTGCCGATCATGATCTCGGGCACCATCACCGATGCCTCGGGCCGGACGCTGTCGGGCCAGACCCCCACCGCTTTCTGGCACTCTGTCCGCCACGCCCGTCCGTTCACGGTGGGGCTGAACTGCGCGCTGGGCGCCGACGCGATGCGGCCGCACCTGTCCGAACTGGCGGGGGTCGCGGAAACGCGCATCTGTGCCTATCCCAATGCCGGCCTGCCCAACGCCTTCGGTCAGTACGACGAACAACCCGAGGACACCGCCAGCAAGGTCGAGGTCTTTGCGAAGGAAGGGCTGGTGAATGTCGTCGGGGGCTGCTGCGGCACCACGCCCGAGCATATCCGCGCCATCGCAGACCACGTCGCCGCCTATGCGCCGCGCAAGCCCCGGGGGGCCGCCAATGTCTGACCCCTTGCTGCGACTGTCTGGCCTTGAACCCTTTGTCCTGACCAAGGACATCCCCTTCGTGAACGTGGGCGAGCGGACCAACGTGACCGGTTCGGCCAAGTTCCGGAAGCTGATCACCAACCGTGACTATGCAACCGCCCTCGACGTCGCGCGCGATCAGGTCGAAAACGGCGCCCAGATCATCGACATCAACATGGACGAGGGGCTTATCGACTCGAAGCAGGCGATGATCGACTTCCTGAACCTCGTCGCCGCCGAGCCTGACATCGCCCGCGTGCCGGTGATGATCGACAGCTCCAAATGGGAGGTGATCGAAGCGGGCTTGCAATGCGTGCAGGGCAAGCCGGTGGTCAACTCGATCTCGTTGAAGGAAGGCGAAGAGGCGTTCGTGCACCATGCCAGCCTTTGCCTTGCCTACGGCGCCGCGGTCGTCGTCATGGCCTTCGACGAGCAGGGGCAGGCCGACAGTTTCGAGCGCAAGACAGAGATCTGCGCGCGGGCCTACAAGATCCTGACCGAGCAGGTCGGCTTCCCGCCCGAAGACATCATCTTCGACCCCAACGTGTTCGCCGTCGCGACCGGCATCGAGGAACACGACAACTACGGCGTGGATTTCATCGAGGCCACGCGCTGGATTCGTCAGAACCTGCCGCACTGTCATATCTCGGGCGGCGTCTCGAACCTGTCGTTCAGCTTTCGCGGCAACGAACCGGTGCGCGAAGCGATGCACGCGGTCTTCCTGTACCACGCCATCAAGGTTGGCATGGACATGGGAATCGTCAACGCGGGTCAGCTGGCGGTGTACGACCAGATCGACCCGGACCTGCGCGAAGCCTGCGAGGATGTCGTCCTGAACCGCACGCCCGCCAACGGCGGCAACGCGACCGAGAACCTTCTGGACATCGCCGAGCGCTACAAGGGCGACAAGCGGGAAGAGAAGAAACGCGACCTTGCATGGCGCGAGTGGCCGGTCGAGAAGCGGCTGGAACACGCGCTGGTCAACGGCATCACCGAGTTTGTCGAGGAAGACACCGAAGCCGCGCGCGTCGCCGCCGAGAAGCCGCTCGATGTGATCGAGGGGCCGCTGATGGCGGGCATGAACGTCGTGGGCGACCTGTTCGGCGCCGGCAAGATGTTCCTGCCGCAGGTGGTGAAATCGGCCCGCGTGATGAAGCAGGCGGTCGGCGTCTTGTTGCCCTACATGGAGGCCGAGAAGGAAGGCCGGCGCGAAAGCGCGGGCCGCGTCCTTATGGCCACCGTGAAGGGCGACGTGCACGACATCGGCAAGAACATCGTCGGCGTCGTTCTGGCCTGCAACAACTACGAGATCATCGATCTTGGCGTCATGGTGCCGCCGCAGAAGATCCTGGAAGAGGCAAAGGCCCACAACGTCGACATCATCGGTCTATCGGGGCTGATCACGCCGTCGCTCGACGAAATGGTACACCTTGCCACCGAGCTGGAGCGCGAAGGCTTTGATGTGCCGCTGCTGATCGGCGGCGCGACGACCTCGAAGGTGCATACCGCCGTCAAGATCTCTCCCCAATACAGCAAGAGCCAGGCGATCTACGTCACCGACGCCAGCCGCGCCGTGGGGGTCGTGTCTTCGCTGCTCAGCAAGACGCAGAAACAGCCCTATATCGACGGCATCCGCGCCGAGTATTCCGAGGTCGCCGAACGTCACGAGCGTGCGGAACGGGCCAAGCAACGCCTGCCTCTGGCCGCCGCGCGGGACAATGCGATGAAGATCGACTGGTCCGGCTACACTGCGACCGCGCCGTCCTTTACCGGCGCGAAGGTGATCGAGGGCTGGGATCTTGCAGAGATCGCCCGCTACATCGACTGGACGCCGTTCTTCCAGACGTGGGAGCTGAAGGGTGTCTATCCCCGCATCCTTGAACACGAGAAATACGGCGAGGCCGCGCGCAGCCTGTTCAACGACGCGCAAGCCATGCTGCAACGGATCATCGGCGAAGAGTGGTTCCGGCCGCGCGCCGTTGTCGGCTTCTGGCCCGCGAATGCGGTCGGCGACGATATCCGTCTGTTCAAGGACGACAGCCGGTCTGAACCGCTTGCGACGCTGCACACGCTGCGCCAGCAGACCTCCAAGCGCCGCGACAGCCCCAACGTGGCCCTGTCCGATTTCGTCGCGCCCGAGGGCACGCCGGACTGGGTCGGCGGCTTCGTCGTGACCGCCGGGCCGGAAGAGGTCGCGATTGCCGAGCGGTTCGAGAAGGACGGCGACGACTATGGTGCGATCATGGTCAAGGCGCTGGCCGACCGCTACGCCGAGGCGATGGCCGAGATGCTGCACCAGCGGGTGCGCCGCGAGCACTGGGGCTATGCGAAGGACGAGACCTTCGAGCCGCAGGAACTGATCGGCGAGCCCTATGACGGCATCCGTCCCGCACCGGGTTATCCCGCCCAGCCGGACCACACCGAGAAGCGGACGCTGTTCGACCTGCTAAACGCGGAACAGACCACTGGGGTCGAGTTGACCGAGAGCATGGCGATGTGGCCCGGTTCTTCGGTGTCGGGGCTCTATATCGGGCACCCGCAGGCCTATTACTTCGGCGTCGCCAAGGTCGAGCGGGATCAGGTCGAGGATTATGCCGCCCGCAAGGGAATGGACGTCGAAGAGGTGGAACGCTGGCTGTCACCGATCCTGAACTACCGCCCCGGCGCCGCCGCCGCCATCGCGGCGGAGTAGGGGGCCGGGGCCGCCAGGCCGGGGCAAACCACGCCCAAGCGCAACGGAGGCGTTGCCGGTCGCGAACGGCTGACGACGTCAGCCGCCGGGCGTCAGCCGGATCAGCGCGCCGTTGCCGCTGTCGGTGAGGATCATGATTGCGCCGTCTTCGGCGACGTCCACGTCGCGGACGCGGCCCTGTCCCTGAAGATAGCGGGCCTCGCCGGTGACCTTGCCGTCTTCGAGCGTCAGGCGGACGAGAGACTGTGAAGCAAGCCCGCCGATCAGCGCGTCGCCTTGCCAGTCGGGGAACATTCCGCCGTCATAGAAGACCATCCCCGACGGCGCGATGACCGGATCCCAGTAATAGACCGGCTGCTCGACATCGTCCCGCGCGGTTACCCCTTCGCCGACGGTCCCGCCGGAATACTCGACGCCATAGGTAACCTCGGGCCAGCCATAGTTGAGCCCGGCCTCGGGCCGGTTGAGTTCGTCACCGCCGCGCGGGCCATGTTCGACCGTCCAAAGCGCGCCATCGGGGCCAAGAGAGGCGGATTGCAGGTTGCGGTGGCCGTAGGACCATATCTCGGGCAGGCCGCCGTCGATCTCGGGGTTGCCCTGTGCCGCGCCGCCCATCGGGTCTATGCGGATGACCTTGCCAAGGTGGGTGCCCACGTCCTGCGCCAGTTGCCGCGGTTCGGGCATCGAGCGTTCGCCGGTCGTCACGAACAGCGCGCCCGTCTCGTCGAACACCAGACGCGAGCCGAAATGGAGGGTCGAGGCCCATGCGGGCTGCTGTTGGAAGACGACCTCGACGTCTTCCATCGTGCTGCCGTCCTCGGACAGCACGCCGGTTGCGACGGCCGTCGCGTTCTCGCCGCCACCACGCGGCTCCGAAAAGCTCCACCAAACGCGGCGGGTCTCGGCGAAGTCATCGGCGACGGTCACGTCCAGAAGCCCGCCCTGCCCTCGGCCGTCGACCTCGGGCAGGCCGTCGATGGGGGCAGAGATATCGCCGCCCGCTGTTACGATCCGCATCCGGCCCGGGCGTTCGGTGACGATCCAGCTTCCGTCCGGCAGCTGATCCATGCCCCACGGGTTTTCCAGCCCGCCGGCGATCACCTCGCGTTCCAGCGTCACGCCGTCGTCGATGACGGGCGCGCGAGTCTGGTTCTCGAAGGCGGGTTCCTGTCCGGGCGCGTTGGCCGGGGCGGCGTTGAAATCCTGCGCCGATGCGGCGTGGGCGGACAGGACGAGGGCGGTGGCGGAAACGATCATGCGCATGGTGCGGCCTCTCTGGGCGGAAGGACTGGGGCAGAAGGACTAGGGCGAAAGGACTGGGGCGGGCGGTCTGGACAGAAGGCTAGGGGGCGGTGCCGCTACGTCCACCGGTGATGCCGCGCCTGTCGCATTCGTGAACGTCAGTTGCCGCCCTTGGGCCGCGCGTCATTCATCAGATCCGCCAGCCGCGCGTTGTCCTCGGCCGTCCAGTCCTCGGGTTGCGTCACGCCCATCCAGCCGGTGCCGTAGTCGACCATGCGATAGTTGTGCCCGTGGCCCGCCGGCGTGTTGAACGCGCCAAGCATGTCGACGGCGACCTGCCACATGGTGACGACAGGCGTCCACTCGAACTCGGGCGACACATCAGGCCCACGCGGTTCGTCCAGCCAGTCTGGCCTGCGGTACCACATGCTTTCCTGGAAGAAGACAATCGCATCGGTCGGATAGGCAAGGTAGGCGATGCGCACCGGACCCCAGTCCGGCCCGGCGTCGTCCAGGCTGTTGGAGCGGGTAAGAGTGCGGAACACCGTGCCTTCCTCGAACACCGGCTGCCAGTCCGGCGAGTCCGGGTCGCGGTTCGCGCGGATGCTGCGCCAGACCGGATTGCGGAACGGCGGCCCGACCCAAAGCGCGCCGCTGATCCGGTCCTTCACCAGCGACTGCAGCGTGATCGAGCCTTCGGAGCCCAGCGAACCGAGGCTGAGCCCGAACAGGTACAGTTCCGGCCGGTCGTCTTCGGGCAGCGAGGCCCAGTGGTCGTAGATTTCTCTGAACACCACCGTCGCCGACTCTTGCACCAGCCCCGGCTGAAGGATCAGCGACAGCGGGCTGGAAAGGTACGAATACTGCACGGCGACGACCGCCGTGTCGCCATCGTGCATGAATTCCAGCGGCGTGATCCCGTTGTCGTCGATCCAGCCGGTGCCGGTGGGTGTCGCGATGACAAGGATCTGCCGGTCGAAGGCGCCGCTGCGTTTCAGTTCCTCCAGCGCCAGCGCGGCGCGCGCTTCGTGGTCGTCGCCTGCACGAAGGCCGACGTACAGCCGGATCGGGTCCAGCGCCGCGCGTCCGGTGAAGTCCGAGATCTCTTCCGCCACGTGTCCCTCGGTCATGTAGAGCTTGCCGGAATAGCCCAGCAGATCCCACGGGACGAGAGAGTCGGGGCTGCCCGAGAAGTTGGCCGTTGTCGGCGGCACGGCGCCCTCGGGGTCGCGGGTGTCGGCGGCGGCCAGCGTATTGTCGATCACCGTGATGACACCGCGTACAAGGGTGCCGTTCACCACCAGCACCAGCAGGACGGCGAACACGGCGATGCCGAGAACCGACGCGATGCGCCGTTGCGACACGCGTTTGGGCAGGCGCGCGGCCCAGCCCACGCCCAGCACCAGCAACCGTCCGATCAGCAGAAGCAGCCCCGCGACGATCAGCATGATCGCGATGATCCGGAGGTAGTACTCGTGATCCACCTGCGGCATCTCAAGCAGTTCGCGGGCGGGCACCTGCCAGTCCCGCGTCTGCATGAAGTACCAGCCCAGACGCGCCACCGTGACCGCGATCAGGACCCAGTACAGGGGACGCCGGTAGCGTTGCGGGATCACCGGGAGTTCGAGGAACTCCCAAAGCGCGGCCAACGCCGCGCCAAAGCCGTAACCGACGGCCAGAACAACCCCCGACAGAAGGCCCTGGAACAGCCAGTCACGCGGCACCAGCGAGGGCGTGAAGGTCGACGCGCACCATAGCCCGCCGAAATAAAGGCCGGTCAGCGACAGGCGGCCGATCCAGCGGCGCCTAGGTTCGGGTTTCGGCGTTCGGTGCGGTCTTGCAAGTTCATGTCTCATGCCCGCCGCACCTCCTTCCGTTCCCCCAGCAGCAGCATGGCAGGCGTCACGACCAATGTCAGCACCGTAGCAAACATCAGGCCGCCTGCGATGGCGGTGGAAAGCTCGATCCACCACTGTGTCGACGGGGCGCCGAACTGAAGCGTGCGCGTGAAGAAGTTGATGTTGACCGCCAGCACCATCGGCATCAGGCCCAGCGCCGTGGTCGCCGTTGTCAGCAGGACGGGGCGCAGGCGCTGGGCCCCGGTTCTCAGCGCCGCCTCGCGGGGCGGGACGCCGTCGCGGCGCAGGTCGTTGTAGCAGTCGATCAGCACGATGTTGTTGTTCACGACGATCCCGGCCAGCGCGATCACACCGATACCGCCCATCACGATGCCGAACGGACGGCCCGCAATCAGGGTGCCCAGCAGCACGCCGACGATCGAGAACACGATCGCGCTGAGGACCACGAAGGCCTGATAGAAATTGTTGAACTGGGTGACGAGGATGATCAGCATCAGGAAGATCGCCGAGATGAACGCCAAGACAAGGAAGCTGGCGGCTTCCTCCTGATCCTGCGCCTCGCCCGAAAAGCTCCAGCTGACGCCGTCCGGCAATTCGGTGGACTCCAGCGCGGTGCGCAACGCGATTACCTGATCGTTGACCAAGAGGCCGGGCGCGACGTTGGAGCTGACGGTCAGCACCCGCCGCTCGTCGACGCGCCGCAGGGTGCCGACCCGCTCGGCGGCCTCGAAGGTCACGAAGTTCGACACCGGGGACAGGCCGGCACTGACCGGCACCCGAAGGTTCGCCAGCGACGACAGGGTGCGCTCGTCGGGCGGAAAGCGCATGCGGATGTCCAGCGAGTCGTTCTCGCCCGGCGCGCGGTAGGTCGAGATGTTCACGCCCTGCGTCAGCAGTTGCAGGGCGCGGCCCAGAAGCGTGATGTCGGCCCCGAACCGCGCCGCTTCCTCGCGTTGCACGTTCACCGCGACTTCGATGCCGGGCAGGCTGCGGTCGTCCTCGACATCGGTGAAGCCGCCCAACTGGTCCATCAACTCGCGCACCTGCACCACCGCCGCGTCGGCGGCCTCGGGATCGTCGGCGCTAAGCCGCAGGCTGACCGGCTTGCCTTGCGTCGGCCCGGCAGAGGCGGTTTCGACCTGCACCTCGACCCCGGCGATGTCGTCGACGACCGCGCGGATGTCCGCGCCGATCTCTGCCGCCGTGCGCCGCGTGTCCCAATCGGTCAGATCGGCCTGAATGGTGCCGATGATCTCTTCGTCCTGCAGCACCGATCCCAGACTGGACCGGGCATAAAGATGCTCGATCTCGTCGAACCCGTGCAGGCGCTCTTCGACCAGACGCAGCAACCGGTCCCGCTCGGACAGCGAAAAGATGTCGCGCGCCCGCAGTTCGATTGCCATCGTCTCGGGCTCTTGCTCGGGGAAGAACTCCACGCCTTTGCCGAACTGGCCATAGATCGCGAACGTCCCCAACAGCATCGCGACCGCCAGAAGAACGGTCGTTGCAGGGCGAAGGACGGCCCAGTTCAGCAGCCAGACATAAGCACGCGTGGCGCCGGACGAGTCGCGGCGCGGGTCGCCTTTCTCGGTGGCCTGCAACGCGGCCTTGGCCTTGGCGGTGCGGGGCTGGCGGCGTCCGATCATGCCGCCCAGCACCGGCACGAAGATCAGTGCCATCAAAAGCGACGCAATCAGCGTGACGATCACCGTCACCGGCAGAAACCGCATGAACTGTCCGACGATCCCACCCCAGAACAGCAGCGGGAAGAACACCGACAGGGTCGTCGCGGTCGAGGCGATGATCGGCCATGCCATCCGGCGCGCGGCAAAGCGGTAGGCGGCGCGCGGGTCGTCGCCTTCCTGCAACCGCCGGTCGGCCAGATCGGTGATCACGATTGCGCCGTCGACCAGCATGCCCACAACGAGGATCAGCGCGAAAAGCACGATGCTGTTCAGGGTGTAGCCGATCATCCAGATGACCGCGACGCCGGTCAGGAAAGACCCGGGGATCGCCACGCCGACCAGAAGCGCCGAGCGCAGGCCAAGCGCCCAGACCACCACGATCATCACCAGAAGGATCGCGGCGATGACGCTGGCCTCCAGATCTGACAGCAGCGTCTCGATCTGCTCGCTCTGGTCCGAGAGATAGACGATCTCGACGCTTTCGGGCCAATCCGCCGAAACCCGTTCGACAGCCGCTTTCACCAGTTCCACCGTCGCGATGAGGTTCGCGCCCGCGCGTTTCTTGACCTCGAGCGACAGCGCGGGCTGACCGTCAAGACGAACCCGGCCCGTCGGGTCTTCGAACGCGCGGCGCACGGTTGCGACGTCGCGAAGCGAAACGACGGTGCCGTCGCGCACCTTCACCGGCATCGATTCAAGATCGGCCAGCGACTGGATGGTGCCCGGGACTTTCAACACCAGCCGCCCGCGCCCGGTGTCCAGCGCGCCCGCGGCAACCAGCCGGTTGTTCGCCTGCACCTGTCCCAGCACTTCGTCGAAAGACAACTGGTAGGTCTCGAACACTGTCGGCAGAACCTGGATCTCGATGAACTGCTCGCGCATGCCGCCGATGTCGGCTTCGAGCACGCCGGAAAGCGCCTCGATCTCGGTTTGCAGCGCTTCGGCCATCGCGTTCAGCGCCCGTTCGGGAACCGGCCCGCTGAGGATCAGTGTGATGATCGGGAACAGCGACACGTCCAGTTCGGTGACCGTGATGTCATAGGCGTCGTCCGGCAGGTCGGCTTCTGCCCGGTCGGCTGCCTCGCGGGTGCGCGTCAAGGCGGTGTCGACATCGCTTCCCGCCTCGAACTCAAGCCGAAGGGTGACGTACCCCTCTGCCGCCGTGCCGGTCATCTGCTTCAGCCCGTCGACCGAAGAGAACTCGCGCTCCATCGGCTTCAGCAGCAGTTCTTCCGCGTCGCCGGGTGCGATCCCATCGGCGCCGGTCGTAACGAAGGCGTAGGGGATCGTGACCTCGGGGCTCGCCTCTTTCGGGATCATCGCATAGGAATAGGCCCCCACGGCCAACAGCAGAACCAGCGCCATCACCACAACGCGGGTGCGCGCGAAGGCCGCTTCGATCAGCGCCTTCACGACGGGTCGCTCTCGAACGGTGCCGTGCGCACCGGTTCGCCCGCAGCGACATAGCCCTGCCCGGTCGCAATGATGTCGGCGGTCTCGGGCAGCCCGGCGACCCAGACGCCCTCAAGATCCGCCGAGACAAGCGTGACCGCGTGAAACTCGACGGTGTTGTCCGGGGTCACGGTCTTGATCCCCATCTCGCCCGCGTCATTCAGCGTCAGTTCGGAGGACGAGACGAAATGTCCCTCGGTCGTTTCCGTGGGGATGCGCACGCGTACCGACAGGCCGGCGGGGATCGAGACGCCCTCGTTCTTGACCTCGATCTCGGCGTCGAAGGTGCGGGTCGCGGCATTCGCTGTCGTCGAAACGAACGTGACCTCGCCCTCGCGGGACTGACCGGTCAGGAATTCGACGGTCGCGACCTGTCCGGCCCGGACGCGGCCGGCGGATTGCTGCGGCACGTCGATGGACACGGTCAGCGGGTCATGATCGACGATGCGCGCCACTTCGGTCCCGGCGGCGATGAATTCTCCCAGTTCCATCGGCAGGGCCTCGATCCGGCCATCGAACGGTGCGGTGATCGTTCCGTCCGCCAGCGCCTCTTGTGCGCTGACCAGTTGTGATTCCGCCGACGCCAGCGCGGTGCGCGCCTCGGCCACGCGGTCGACCGTCGCCACGCCCCGCTCCAGCAGTGCGGTGGCGTTGTCGAATTCGCGTTGGGCCCGGTCCCGCGTTTCCTCGGCGGATCGCACCGCCGCTTCCAGCCGCTCGGGCGCGTTGCGGGCGATTACGTCGCCTTCGGACACGTCGCTGCCGACGCGCACCAGCAATTCGCGAACCGTGCCCGAGGTCTCTGCCCGGACCGAGGTGTCGCGGTCGGGAAGGGCGACGCCCTCGGCTTCGAAAAAGACCGTAACCGGCTCGGCGACGGAATGGCGTACGGCGACCAGAACCGGCAGCGCCTCGGCGCTTTCTTGCGGGCCGTCGTCGGTCTCGCTCGGAAACACCACGCCGCTGGCCATCCAGAGGACCAGCGCCGCGGATATGCCAGCGGCGAGCCATGCAGAGCGGCTTGCGCCCGGATCGTCCTTGAAGCCGAGTGTTTCGCGCTGGGCCGGATCGGTAGATGTCATGGCGTCTGAATTCCGCATGTCCGAACGCCGGGCGGCGTCGATTCTGAGATCGAGTATGCAGGCGCACCCAAGCCGCACAACCCTGAGCAAAGTCGAAGATGCGCTGGTGTGCCGTCGTGTCGCGCGCTTTCGTGAATGTTGTTAAGGTGCTGCGCCCCGGATCGGCTTGGCCGCAACGGCGACGGCGACCTGACGCTACGTCCGCCGACCGGGGCCCGACTCGGCGGGCGGTCCCCCGAGATCTGCCGATGGCGATTCCCCGCTTTCGCGATTGCCGCCCTAGGCGGACAGTCGCGCGTGTTTTTCGTAGCCAATTGATTTCCGGCCAAACCAATTCACTTATTGCGACAGGGAGGACATCGACGGAGTGAAACGTGACCAAGCCATTGGCCCCGAACGAATGCAATCGTGACCGATTTTTTCCCCGACCCTCCCGCCGCTCCTTCCTGTCCGGACTTGCCGGATCGGTTGCGCTGCCGGCCATTCCGGGCATGGCGTGGGCACAGGAGGCACCCGAGGCCGCGCCGTTCTCGTTCGACTGGCTGACGGACCGGATGCGCGCCGCCGCGCGGGAAGAGCCGGCTGCGCCCGAACCGATCGCCGACTTCCTCGCCGAACTGGATTACGACGCGTATCAGCGGATCAACTTCAACCGCGAACGCAGCCGCTGGGCCGACATGGACGGCAGCCGCTTCCAGTTCGAGACGTTCCACCTTGGCTGGCTGTTCAAGGAACCGGTCCACATCTACGAAGTGGCCGACGGACAGTCGGTTCCGATGAACTTCTCAAGCGACGATTTCGTCTATTACGAGCCCGTCGAGGGCGCCGAGGGGCACTTTGATCTGCCGGGAGTCGCGGGCTTCCGCCTGTTGTCGCAACTTAACCGCGCCGACATCTACGACGAGCTTGTAGCTTTCCTTGGGGCGAGCTATTTCCGCGCCTTGGGCAAGGACTGCCTGTACGGCCTCAGCGCACGCGGACTGGCTGTGAATACAGGGGTTTCCGGGGGCGAGGAGTTCCCGCGATTCACCGATTTCTGGGTCGAGCGGCCGACCCCCGACAGTGACACAATGGTGTTCTACGCAGCGCTGCGCAGTCCTTCCGTAACCGGTGCCTACCGGTTCGCAATCACGCCGGGTCCGACAACCACGATGGAAGTCACCGCGCGCCTGTTCCTGCGCGAGGACATTCAGCAGCTGGGCATCGCGCCGCTGACCTCGATGTTCCTCTACGGCGGCGCCGATCCGGGCGAGTTCGATGACTTCCGTCCCGCGGTTCACGACAGCGAGGCGCTGGTCATGACCATGCACTCGGGCGAGACCTTCTTCCGCCCGCTGAACAACCCGCCGCGTCTCTCGGGCAGCTTCCTTGGCGCGAACGGTCTGGCCAGCTTCGGGCTGGTGCAGCGCGACCGCGACTTCGACACCTATCTCGATGCGCAGGCGCATTACGAACGGCGCCCGACGCTGACGGTCGAACCGATCGGCGATTGGGGGCAGGGCACCGTCCGCCTGCTGGAGATTCCGTCGGATCTGGAAGTGAACGACAACATCGTCGCCTACTGGATTCCAGAGGGCGAAACGAAGGCCGGGGACGAACTGGAGTTCAGTTATCGCCTGAACTGGGGACTCGACCCGCAGGGCAGCGGATCTTCTGAACGTGCCCGAGTTTTGCGCACGCGAGTCGGTAAAGGAGGCGTTGCAGGCGTCGAGGAAGAGACGGATCGGCGGAAATTCGTCGTGGATTTCCAAGGCGGACTTTTGTCGGAACTTCCACCGGACCGTGAAGTTACAGCTAACGTTAGCGTTCTGCGGGGCGAGGTCGAAGAGACCGTCCTCTCGCGTGTTTCCGGTACCGACATCTGGCGGCTGGTTATCGAGGCGACCGCCGAGCCCGGCACGACGGCCGAGCTGAAGGCCTCGCTCGAAGGATACGGAAGGCCCCTGACTGAAACGTGGCTCTACCAATGGGTGAAAGAATGACCGAAGAGCAATCCGCAATCGCCGAGCGCGCCGAGGGGTGGACCCCTCCGGAAGCGCCGCTCGACATGCCCAGCCAGGTGCTGGAAAGCCGTGCCCGCCGCGTGCGGGCGCCGGGCTTCCTGCTTCGCCTGCTGCCGATGCGCCGGACCGCCTGACCTAAATGCACGACCCAAGTCCTTCGTCCCGCAACGAGGCCACGACCGATGGCCGGCCGCCCGTCGATACGGCGACCGCCGGCTTTCGCGTCACCGCCATTTCTTGCGCGCTGCTTGCGGCGACCGTCGCGTCCGGTCTTCTGGCCGAAGCGTCGATCCAGGACGGGGTCGAGGTCTTGGACATCGTGCGCGTCGTGCTCATTTTCGTGACAACCGCGTGGTTGTCGTGGGGCGCGATGCTTGCCTTCCTCGGGCTGGCCCGCACCCGCGCGTCGGCAGAACCTGAACTGCAGATGCCGCAGCCACCGACCGTCGTGCTGGTTCCGATCTGCAACGAAGACCCGGTTGCGACTTTTGCGCGGGTCGCCGCGATGGACCGCTCGATCCGAGAGGCGGGCATCCGCGCCGATATCGCAATCCTCTCTGATACCCGCGCCCCCGAAGCGGCCGCCCACGAGCGCCGTGCCTTCGCGCGCCTGATGGCCGAGACGGACGGGGCAAAGCGGATCTTCTACCGCCAGCGCGAAGACGGGCGCGGCCGCAAGGCGGGCAACGTCGAGGATTTCATCCGCAGGTCCGGCGGGGCCTATGACTTTGCCGTGATTCTTGACGCCGACAGTCTGATGGAAGGCTCTGCGATCCGGGGCATGATCGCCCGGATGCAGGCCGATCCGAAGCTTGGCCTTCTGCAGACCTTGCCGTGTATCGTCGCGGGGCATTCCTTTTTCGGGCGCGCGATGCAGTTCGCCGCCGCCTTCCATGGCCCGGTCTTCACGCGCGGCCTTGCCCGCATGCAGGGCGGCACCGGCCCGTTCTGGGGTCACAACGCCATCGTGCGCGTCCGCGCCTTCGCCGAAAGCTGCGGGCTTCCCGAGCTTTCCGGCAAACCGCCCTTCGGCGGCCACATCTTGAGCCACGACTATGTCGAGGCCGCGCTTCTGGCCCGCGCCGGCTGGAGCGTGAAGGTCGATGCCAGCATCGACGGATCTTATGAAGAGGGCCCCGAGAACGTCCTGTCCTACGCCAAGCGCGACCGCCGCTGGTGTCAGGGCAACCTGCAGCACATCCGCCTGCTGTTCGCACCGGGCCTTGCCGGGTGGAGCCGTTTCGTTTTCCTGCAAGGCATCTTCTCGTATCTCGTATCGCTTCTGTGGGCCGGTTTCCTTATCGCGTCGGTCGCGGCGACCGTGACTGCGCCCGCGCCCGACTATTTCCCCGACCGCTACCAGCTGTTCCCCGTGTTCCCGACCGACCGCTCGCGCGAAATCATGGCGCTTGCGCTGGGCATCCTTGGTTTGCTGGTCCTGCCGAAGTTCGCGATCTGGGCGCAATCGCTGGCCGAGGGCCGCGTGCGCGGCTTCGGGGGCGCGGTGGGATCCTTCATCTCGGTCGTGACCGAGATCCTGCTGACCTCGCTGCTGGCGCCGGTGATGCTGATGTACCAGTCCCGCGCCGTGTTGCAGGTGCTGAGCGGGCGTGACGGCGGCTGGCCCGCGAACGCGCGGGGCGAGGGCAAGCTGTCCATCGCGCAGGCGACGCGGGCGAGTTTCTGGATCGTGCTGGCGGGCGGCGCCATCTACTTCGCGACGGCATGGCTGGCGCCGGACCTTGCGCCGTGGCTGCTGCCGGTCTGCGTTCCGATGCTGCTGGCCCCGCTGCTGATCGCCTGGACGTCGCGCCCTCTGACCCACGCGCTGTTCCGCGCGCCGGAAGAGCGGGCCGTGCCGCCGGTGCTTGAGCGTTTCCGCGAGATCCACGGCGACTGGCTGGACGAACTTCAGTCGTCGCAGGACACCCGCGCCGTGGCGTCGTCCGCGTCCGGGGCTGGCGCGCATGTCCCAGCCTGACGCCAAATTGCTTCCGTTCCCGAAAGCCCCGCGCGAGCGTCGGCCGCGGGATCCGCGCATCGACGCCTTCCGCGGCCTTGCGCTGGCGATGATCTTCATCGACCACATGCCGGGGAATCCCTACGAGCATTTCACCCTGCGCAACTGGGGTTTCTCGGATGCCGCCGAGGCGTTCTTCGTGATGTCCGGGATCGCGGCGGGCTTGGCCTATGCCGGGCGCTTCCTGCCCGAGTCGCGGGCCGAGAAGGGCCTCTGGCCCGCAGTCGCCCCGGTCTGGAGCCGGGCCTGGACGCTATACCTTGTCCACCTGTTCCTGACCCTGGCGGTGATCACGATGTTCGCAGCCGGGGCCGAGTATTTCGGCATGGCGTCGCTTTTGCAAAAGCACAACCTCGGCGCGGTCTGGGACGACCCGCAAGAGACGCTGTTCGGCCTGACGCTTCTGGGCCACCAGATCGGCTATGTGAACATCCTGCCGGTCTATACCGTCCTGCTGCTGGCTGCGCCGGCGGCGATGCTGCTGGCGCTGAAGCGTCCGTGGCTGCTGTTCGCGCTATCGGCGGGTCTTTGGTTCGCTGCCGGCCTGTGGCGGCTGAACCTTCCCAACTTCCCGAAGCAGGGGTCGTGGTTCTTCAGCCCCGCCTCGTGGCAGTTCATCTTCGTGACGGGCTTGCTGATCGGCATCTACATGCGGCGCGGCGAGCGGTTCGTCGCCCGGTCCAAGTGGCTGTTCGGCATAGCGGCGGCGTTCCTGATCTTCACGCTGGTCTGGAAATACGTGCCCGGCGTCGGTCCGTTCATGAACAACCAGATGTGGAAGCTGTCGGAACTGGGCCTGCCGTTCCACATCACCTCGCACAACAAGACCTTCCTTGCCACGCCCCGGCTGCTGCATGCGCTGGCGCTTGTTTACGTAATCTCGTGCATTCCGTGGATCACCCGTCTGTGTGCCCACCGCCTTGCCGCGCCGCTGCGTCTGATGGGGCGGCAGGGGCTGTTGGTCTTCGCCGCCGGGACCGTGCTGGCGCTTGGCTTTCAGGTGATCCTGTTCGGCACCGACAAGGCGCCGCCGCTGGCCTGGGGCCTGCCGCCCGTCGGGCTTGCCCTGCTGCTATTGCTGGCGTGGGCCGCCGACTGGCGCCGCCGCCGCGAAAGCGTGCGTCTGCCCGATCAGCCTTTGAGGCGCGAAGAGTTGCGCGCGCGCGCTGCGCCGATGACGGCCCCGAAACTGGGCGGTACAAGCTAGGCCCTCCCGCCCTGCCGATGCAGTCTTGAGGCTTCTGCCGCTTCGGTGCATTGGAAAGCATGACCCGCGTCCGCTCTTCCACCGCTCCCCGGCATAGCCCCGCATGGGCGATCCAGCTTGCAACTTATCTGCGCGAGCATGGCACAGAGCCGGAACCGCTGATGCGGGCGGCGGGTTTTCCATCTGGAAAGCAGACCACGGCCGATGACCGGGTGCCGTTCCACTGGATCACTGCGTTCTTCGAGATCGCCGCGCGTGAAACCAACGACGACCTGCTTGGGTTTCACTTCGGCCAGACCGCCGACGTCCGCGATTCCGGGTTGGTCGGGTTCCTCGGCGCCTATGCCGAGACGTTGCGCGACGCGATCCACAACTCGGCCTTCTACGCCCGTGTGTTCGGCGATGGAGTGGCTTTCGACACGACGCGCCTTGATGCAGAGGGTCGGTTGGGATGGGATTACAACCTTCCGGCGTCAGTCGACACGCGGCAGTACGCGGAATGGTACGCCGCGACGAGTGTCTCTGTCTGCCGGACCGCCGCCGGTTCGCATATACGGCCCCGGCGAGTCTGCCTGCGCCATCCCCATCGCAACGCGTCCGACGAGATGGCGCGCTTTTTCGGGTGCGAAGTGGAATTCGGCGCGGACGAGAACGCGGTGTATTTCGAGCCCGGTGCGCTTGACCGGCGCATCCCCGCGTCGGACCGCAAACTGCTGGCCTATCTCAGGGGCGTCGCGCAGGACATTCTTGACCGGCACGGCGGGAACGTCCCCGATCTTCCCGCGCAGATCGAACGCCTGATCATGGCGCGCCTGTCGTCCGGCCGCGTCGGCCAGGACGAGATCGCCGCCGAACTCGGGATGAGCCAGCGCACCTTGTCGCGTCGGCTTCAGGAGATGGACCTGACCTTTCGCGGGCTGCTGGACGGTCTGCGCGAGGCGCTGGCGACCCGATACCTGTCCGAAAGCGACCTGACGCAGGCGCAGATCGCCTTCATGCTGGGATTCGCCGACCAGAGCAGCTTTATCACCGCCTACCGCCGGTGGACCGGGAAAACCCCCGGTGACGCGCGCCGGCACTAGGCGGTTATTTCGCCAGCAAGCCTCTGAGTTTAATTGCAGATCACGGCTCTGCGTCAGTCTGTCTTACGTTTGGTAAATTAGTTGCCGCATCGTTACCGCGACGGGCTATTCTGACCCGGCGTCATCCGGCTTCCGGGCCGATGCCGCAAAGTTTCGCGTATTCCCGCGGGATGGGATTTCAGATGGGAGTTGCCCGACATGAACAGGATAAGAACCGCCGCCCTTGCGACTGTGCTGGGGCTGTTCGGCCTTGAGGCCGACGCGCGCCAGATGCGCGAGGAGACGGTGCATTTCGACGAAGGCCAAACGACGGTCGAACTGCTCGACCACATCGTCGGGCGCGAAGCGGTCACGTATCGGGTTTATGTCCGCAAGGATCAGACGCTTCAGGTCCGGCTCGACCCATCCAATCCGGGTACGTATTTCAACGTCTACGAACCGGACAAGGGCCCGGGCGATATCGCAATCGGGTCCAGCGACCGAACGGGCCCGACGGTACCGGACACCAATTCCTTCAGCACCAAAGTCAGCGAGTCCGGGATCTACAAGGTCTCGGTCTACCTTGTCCGCGCCGCCGCCCGCGAGGGCGAGCATTCGCGCTATATCCTCGAAGTCACAGCCGGCGACGTGCAGGGCGAAGTCGCCAGCGCCTCGAACGCGCCGGCCGCGGCCGAAACGGCGTTTTCGGGGCCAGAGTTCTACGTCGTCAACGTCAACAGCCGCCTGCGCATACATGCCGCGCCAAGCGCCGAGTCAGATGTGGTCATGCACGCAGGCAACGGCACCGTGTTCCGCAACCTTGGCTGCCTGCGGGAAGCCGACCGCACCTGGTGCGAGATCGAGCGGCCCTCTGACGGCCTGACCGGTTGGGCCGCGTCCGAGTACCTGCACGGTGAAAGCGGCGCCTTCACGACGCTCGTCGGGCTGGACGAAACCCCCTATGGCCACGTCGATGGCTGGAACATCCTTGTTCGTCCCGACACCGGAAATGGCTGCATCGCGGAATCCACCCGCGATGGCGTTCAGATCCAGATCGGGTTCGACCCGGTGGACGACAGCACTTTCCTTGCCATCTTCACCGAAAAGCACATGGGCTTCGAGAACGGCGAGCACCTTGCCGTGCTGTTCGATCTGGATGGCGACGCGTTCGTGGGCGACATCACCGAAGAAAAGCGGCCCGGGTTCGAGGGAGGGTACGTCCACGTCACGAACCCGGATTTCCTGATGGACCTGTCCGAAAAGGAGACGCTGACGGTCAAACCGGCGGGCATTCCGCCGTTCGCGGTCAGTCTCGACGGATCGAAAGCCGCGATCGGCAAGATGATCGAATGCCAGCTGGCCCAGATGTGACCGGCCGGCGCGGGCCGGATCAGACGTCCAGCCCGTAGAACTCGACGGCCGTGCCCCCGAACACGCGGGCGCGGTCGGCATCGGACAGACCGGCGGTCAGTTCCTCGGCGGCTGCGCGCCAGCGGTCGTATTCGCAGCGCAAGCGGACCACGGGCCAGTCGGACCCCCACATGATCCGCGAGGGGCCGAACACCTCGAAGATGTGGTCGGCGTAGGGCTTCAGGTCCGCGACCGTCCAGTCCTCCGTCGCCTCGGTCACCAGCGCCGAGAACTTGCAGTACGCGCCGGTCTCTGTCGCGATCTTCGTCATGCCATCGGCCCAGAACCGGAAATGATCGTCGGACTTGCCGGCGATGTCGGGCTTCATGCAGTGATCGACGACGGTGCGCATCTCGGGATAGCGGGTCAGGATCGTCAGAAAGTTGGCAAGGTGCCGGGGAAAGCCGAGCGCGTCGAAGCACAGGCCAAGCTCGGCCACCTTGGCGAAACCCCACTGAACGTCGTCGCGCAGCATCCAGTCGTCGTCCGGAATATCCTGGATCATCGGGCGTACGCCCTTGAACTTCGGATGCCCGGCCAGCCGCTCCATCGCCTCGGTATCGGCGGCATTCTCGAAGTCCACCCAGCCCACGACACCCGCGATATGCGGCGTCGCGTCGGCAAGGCCCAGCATGTATTCGCTTTCGTTCACGGTCGGCGCGGCCTGCACCAGCACGGTGTAGTCGATGCCATGCGCGGCGAGCGCCGGCGCAAGGTCGGCGGGGCCGTAGGGGCGCGACAGCGTCGCGTTGTCCTTGGGCATCCAGCCGTAGTCGCCCCGCGCGGGGTTCCAGAAATGCTGGTGCGCGTCGATCTGTACCATCCTAATTTCCTCCCTCGACCGGCGCGTCGGACCGCATCAGCCCCTGCGCTTTCAGGTCCTCCCAAAGCGCGGCCGGGATCTGCGCCTTGGCCGCCTGCACGTTCGAATTCATCTCGGCCACGCCCTGACCGCCGGGGATCACCGACACCACCGCCGGATGCAGCAGCGGGAAGCGATAGGCCGCATCCACCAGCCGCACCCCGTGATCCTCGCAGACCGACTGGATGCGGCCCACGCGATCGAGGATCTCCTGCGGGGCGGGATCGTAGTTGTAGAACGCGCCGGGCCGGGGGCCGGTGGCGAGAATGCCCGAGTTATATGCGCCGCCAACGACGATGCCGATGCCGCGCTTGGTGCAAAGCGGCAGGAAGCTGTTCAGCGCTTCCTGCTCCAGCAGGGTATAGCGCCCGGCCAGCAGGAAGATGTCCGGATCGCCACGCTCGGCCACCCATTGCGCCGACTGCCATTCGTTTACCCCGGTGCCGAAGGCCTTGATGACGCCTTGCTCGCGCAGTTCCACCAGCGCCTTGTGGCCGCCCTCCATGAACTCTGCAAGCTTGGCGTCCAGCGTGTCCTGCGTGCCGTGGTTGAAGATGTCGAGGTCGTGGCCAAACAGGATATCGACCCGGTCGACGCCCAGACGCTCCAGCGAGAATTCAAGCGAGCGCATCGTGCCGTCATAGCCGTAGTCGTAGACCTCCTGCCGCGCGGGCACGTCGAACCACTTGCCGAACCCGTCACGCTGGTCGGGCGGGCAGGGGCGCAGCAGACGGCCGACCTTGGTCGAGAGAACGTACTCGTCGCGGGGCTTGTCGCGCAGGAAGCGGTTCAGCCGGGTTTCGGACAGACCCAGACCATACAGAGGCGCGGTGTCGTAATAGCGCAGGCCGCTGTCCCACGCGATCTGAAGAAGCGCGTCGACCTCTTCGTCCGAGACGGCCCGGTAAAGGTTGCCGATCGGCGCGCTGCCAAATCCCATTTCGGTAAAGGTCAGGCCGCCGTTGCCCAGACGGTCCCAGGCGCGTGTATCGATTGTCATGAAATCCTCCAGCTTGCGGCGGAGCCTAGTGCAGGGCGGGAAAGCCCTGCAAGCGGGTTTGCCGAAGTGTCAGCCGAAGGGGCAGGGGGCCGGCAGGCGGCCCACCGCTTCAGTTGAACAGAAGTCCGCGCAAGCTGTACGAGCCGCCAAGGATCGACTTGATCTTCGCCTGCTTGTCTCCCCGGCTTCCGGGGCCGTGCAGCGCGGCCTTGATCTCTGCCAGCTTGGCGTTGGATAGCTGTGACAGGTCCACACCCTGAACGTACCGCGGAAGCTCGCGCTCGACCGAGCGGATCAGTTGCGCCCGCGCGGCGTCATAGTTCGCATAAGCCGGAGCGGACAGGGACAGCGCCACGGCAGTGGCCACGGCTGCGAGAATGGAACGTTTCATAGCGGTCTCCTAACGGTAATAGGTCGCGTTTGCGATCGCGGTCTTAAGTTTCAGCCGCTTTTTCAGGTAGTCGTCGTTCGAGTTCAGGATGATGAACAACGAACTGACGCTGTGGGTGTCCATCCGGGCGACGTCGGCGCGCAGGTTGTACTTGCGCAGTCCGCTCTCGACCTGCGCCACCAATTGCGCGCTTGGCGCGGCGACGGCGGCAGTGGGGATCGCGACGGTCAGCACCGGAGCCACGGCCAGCGGGGCGGCCAGGGGCAGGATCATAAATGCGGCGGCAATAATGCGTTTCATGGAAACCTCCTTCAGAATGGTTGCTGCCTAAAGCGCGGACGGCCCGCAGGGCAAATGAACTCTGCCTTGCACGGGACGATGCGCCGGAAACCGCCAGTCCGCCGGATACGCCGGTCAGCCCTTGGCGTTGCCCACGTTTTCCTGAAACGCCTTCTCGAAAGCGGCCTGTTTCTCGGGGCCGGCTTCGGTCTGGTTCAGCGTCTTCCAGTCGTCGTAGGGCATGCCATAGAACGCCTCGCGCCCATCCTCCTTCGACATCTCGATGCCGCGCTCGTTCGCGGCTTCCTGATACCAGCGCGACAGGCAGTTGCGGCAGAAGCCCGCAAGATTCATCAGGTCGATGTTCTGCACGTCGGGCCGGTCCTGCATCAGGTGCTGTTGCAGGCGGCGGAAGGCGGCGGCCTCGAGTTCAAGCTTGGTCTGGTCGTCCATGACGGTCCTCCTGCATCAAAGTTGGGTGCGGCGCAGCGCGTCTTCAAGCATCGGCGCAAGCCTGTCGGCCCATGCGTGCTGGTCGTGCTCGGTCTCGATCAGGTCGTGACGGACCTCGATCAGCGCGTTGGGCCGCCCGTGGTGCAGCGCGTGCCGGTCGACGCTGTCGCCTTTCAGCGCCCCCGAATAGGGCTCGTTCTCGCCCACGAACAGATCCGGCTCTTCACGCAGACGGTCGATCAGCGCCCGGCCAAGCCGCGCGTCGTAGCCGTACAGCACGCCCACCTGCCACGGCCGCATCGCGCGCCCGTTCAGCCGGGGCGTGAAGCTGTGGATCGCGACGTACACAGTGTCGTCACGCCGGGCCGCCAGCGTCTCGAGCGCGTCGTGATAGGGGCGGTAGCACAGGTTCAGCCGCTTCTCGCGTTCCGCGGCGTCCATCCGGCGGTTACCGGGGATCACGGTGCCATCGTACAGCTGCATCAGAAGCGTCGGGTCGTCCTCGCCCCGGTTCGGGTCGATCACGAGCCGCGAGAAAGTCGACAGGATCGCGGGGCTGTCCAGCCGCTCTGCCAGCCTGCGCGTCAGTTCCGCCGCGCCAAGGTCATAGGCGATGTGGCGGCCCATTTCGCGCTCGGGCAGGCCAAGGTCGCCATTCGCGATCATTGGCGGCACCGCGTTCGAGGCATGGTCGCACGTGATCAGAAAACGTCCCGGCCTGTCGGCCCCGTGAACTTGATAAGCGTCAAAGCCCATGAATGTGGCATCCCTTGTATCGGTCGGATGAATAAGACGCCGGATCGGGAAGCGCCAGTTGTCAGTTCACGGGAATTCCGCCATAGGTGGGCCAAACGTCGCCGAGAACGCTAACAATTTCAACAGGACGGGCCGATGAGACGTCTTCGCAATATCAAGATCGTGGCCACCCTCGGCCCGTCGAGCACGGGTTACGACATGATCCGGGCTCTGTTTCGCAACGGGGCCGACGTGTTCCGGCTCAACATGAGCCACGGCACGCACGAGGAAATCGCGACCCGCCACGCCAACATCCGCAAGGTCGAGGAAGACACCGGCCGCCCGATCGCCATCCTCGCCGACCTTCAGGGCCCGAAGCTGCGTGTGGGCGTCTTCAAGAACGGGTCCGAGGATCTGTCCGACGGGCAGATGTTCCGGCTGGACCTCGACAAGGCCGAAGGCGACAAGACCCGTGTCTGCCTGCCGCACAAGGAAATCTTCGAGGCGCTCGAGCCCGGCACCACCGTTCTTGTGAACGACGGCAAGATCCGCCTGCGGGTCACCGAATGCGGCAGCGACTTTGCCGATTGCGAAGTGATCGCCGGCGGCGAGATCTCGAACCGCAAGGGCGTGAACGTGCCGGACGTGGTGCTGCCGCTGGCCGCGCTGTCCGAGAAGGACAAGAAGGACCTCGAGTTCGTGGCCGAGCTGGGCGTGGACTGGATCGCGCTGAGCTTCGTGCAGCGCAAAGAGGACATGCTTGAGGCGCGCGAACTGGTAAAGGGCCGCGCCGCGGTTCTGGCCAAGATCGAAAAGCCCGCCGCCGTGAAAAGCTTCGAAGAAATCCTCGAAGTGTCCGACGGCATCATGGTCGCTCGCGGCGACCTTGGCGTGGAGCTTCCGGTGCAGAACGTGCCGCCGATCCAGAAGCGCCTGATCCGCAAATGCCGCGCCGTCGCCAAGCCGGTGATCGTCGCGACCCAGATGCTGGAATCGATGATCGACAGCCCAATGCCCACCCGGGCCGAGGTGTCGGACGTGGCGAACGCCATCTACGAGGGCGCCGACGCGGTCATGCTGTCCGCCGAGTCCGCTGCGGGCCGCTTCCCGATCGAGGCGGTGCAGACCATGCACAACGTCGCCATCGAGGTCGAAAGTGACCCGACCTATCGCGCCGTCATCGGAGCCTCGCGCGGGGCCGAGAAGATGACCGTCGCCGACGGCATCGTGTCCGCCGCACGAGAGATCGCGGAAACGGCGGACATCAAGGCCATCGCCTGTTTCAGCCAGTCCGGCACCACCGTCGGGCTTGTAGCCCGTGAACGTCCCTCGGTGCCGATCATCGCGATGGCGGCGACGATCCATACCGCGCGGCGTTTGTGCCTGACGTGGGGCGCGCACTGCGTGAAGACCGACGAGATGGGCCGCTTCAAAGAGGCCGTCGTTCGCGCCGTCCGTGCCGCGACACAGGAGGGTTTCGCCACCAAGGAGGACGACATCGTCGTTACCGCGGGTGTGCCCTTCAACGTGCCGGGGACAACGAACATCCTGCGTGTCGCGCCCTGCGACGAGCGCAAGATCTACTCTGCGGAACCGGAATAGGGCCGCGTCCGCGTGCCGATGTCCTCTGCCGATCTGTACCTCGTTCTGGGGCTGATCCTCGCGACCTTTTCAGTGCCGTCCCTCCTTGGGGCCTTCGCCGACCGGCGCCGGCCCTGGGTGGCCGCGCTGGTCTTCGCGATCGGTGCGGGTCTGGTCGGGGTGGCGCTGTCGCGGCAGTCCTACACGTTGCACGGCGTGCCGGAAGCCTTCGTGCGCGTGGTGGCGTATTTCGTCCGCTAGGGCGGCGAAACCTAGAGACCGCAGAACAGCAGGTGCTCGAAATACCGGTCGGCGCGGCTTGCCACGCCGTCCGATACCCGCAGAAGCCACGTCTTCTTGAGATGGTTGCCGCGTTGAAAGCCGGTCCGGCCCTCGTGATAGGCGAGGTAAGAGTTCTTGGCGTCGCTCAGCGAGATCCCCAGCGCGCGGTTCGACTCGCTGATGTACCAGCCCATGAAATCCGTCGCGTCGTAGATGTTGTTGCGCTGGGCGCCGTTGCGGGCCGGGCCTTTCAGGTAGTCGCCCCAGGTCCCGTCCAGCACCTGCGCATAGCCGTAAGCCGACGAGACCCGGTCGCGCGAGCCTTTCTTGCGCGGGGGCCGTGCGTCCGAGCGGAAGGTCGATTCCTGAAACAGGATCGCCATCTGCACATGCACCGGCACGCCCCATTTCCGTTCCGACGCCCGAAGCGCTTCGTAATACTGCGGCCGCTCGGTGATGACCGCGCAGGCGTCTTCCGGGTTGCGGGGCGGTTCGCCCATGCTGTCCCCGCCGCCGCAGCCGGCCAGTGCCAGCACAGGCAGAAGCGCCGCCAGCGGAAGGACGCGGCGGATCAGGGGCGCACGGGTCGAACCGGCGCATCCTGCGCCGGAAGCGGTCGTGATCATGGGAACTGCTCGTTGGTCTTGTCTTGTTTTGTGGATAACCTAGCGCATCCCGCGGAAATTCTCAAACCCGCGAATTCCGGATCGTGTCGCCGTGGCAACCCTGTGCCGCTTGGGAAATCGGGGCTTGCCAGCCGCGTCCGGCCCCCTTATACGGCGCCTCTCGAATAACTGCGTGGCCGGCTTATGGCATGCCGAGTCGCGCTTTTACCGCAAGGAGACGGAAATGCCGAAGATGAAGACCAAGTCGAGCGCGAAAAAGCGCTTCAAGGTGACGGCGACCGGAAAGGTCATTTCCGGCCAGGCCGGCAAGCGTCACGGGATGATCAAACGTCACAAGAAGTTCATCCGCGACGCACGTGGCACCACCACCCTGTCCGCCCCTGACGCCAAGATCGTCAAGGGCTACATGCCCTACGACCGCTGATAGGAGTGATCTGATATGTCCCGCGTTAAAGGTGGAACCGTAACCCACGCCCGTCACAAGAAGGTTCTGAAGGCTGCGAAAGGCTACTACGCCGCGCGCTCCACGAACTTCAAGACTGCCAAGCAGGCCGTCGACAAAGCCAACCAGTACGCGACCCGCGACCGCCGTGCGCGCAAGCGGAATTTCCGCGCGCTGTGGATCCAGCGGATCAACGCTGCCGTCCGCGCCCACGACGAATCGCTGACGTACTCGCGTTTCATCAACGGTCTGTCGCTGGCTGGCATCGAAGTCGACCGCAAGGTTCTGGCCGACCTGGCCGTGAACGAGCCGACCGCGTTCAACTCGATCGTGGACCAGGCCAAGGCCGCTCTGGCCGCCTGATCCGGCGAACATCGACAGTTACGAAGGGCCGTGCCGAAAGGTGCGGCCCTTTCGCGTTTCCGAAGCTCGGTTGAGGCTATCGCGACGGATTGGTGAACTCGGTGCCGGTCCAGACCCAGTCTACAGGGCCGATCCGGCTAGAGCTGGTGCGGATAGATACGGCTTCGCCCGGAAAGAAGCTGATACCCGCGTGCAGGATCGAGATCGTGGGCCGGTCAGGCGGTAACGCGGGCCAGACATAGACATCGGCCGAGCACATCGCGGCGCCGCAATAACCCGCACCGCGCGTGACCGCGGGCCCGACGCCATGGCATGTCACCCGCCCCCAGTTCAGGACGTGGTCGGGCTGGCCGTCGCCCGTCAGATCGCCCCGATACAGCGCGCCGTCCTTCACCTCGGCGGTTCCCGGTGCGCAAGCGTCGCGGATCGTGGCGGACAGGATGTCGGGCATTGCTTCGGCGGGTGGGGCAGGCTTCGCGGTGATCAGCGGGATCGGCCCCGGCTTGTCCGGGGTCTCGGCGGGCTTCGGCACGATCAGTGGGATCGCCCCGGTGGCGGCTGGCGCCTCTGGCATGGGGATCAGGGGGATGCCGCCGCTTGGTGCGGGCGGCGGCGGCGCGGTCTCTGGCTTCGGTGGTGGGAAGACCCCGGCGCCCAGCCGGCCCGGACCACATTCCGCCAGAACCCGCGAGATGCCGTCGCGCGAGCCGTTCAGACCCAGCGAGAAGCGTCCCGTGGGTGTGACGAAGGTTGCCCGGTTGCCGCTCATCAAGGCTTCGGCGACCTGTGGCGTCAGCGGTGCGGACCAGCCCGGCTCTGCGACGTAGGGATCGGTGAAAGCGGGAAGCGGGAAGCTCTGACGGTCGACGACAACCGTCACCGCCCCGGTTGCGTAGTCGGTGGGCGACGAGAATGTCGTCAGGTCCAGCGTCGCGCCGTAGGGTGCGCAGTCGACTGTCGCCGTCCAGACCCAGCCCCGCTCATCCCGGCCAAGCGCCCAGGTGGCGCGGTCGCGAAACTCGGTATCGGCGAACCACCAAACGCCCGTCCGGATCGTCTGGGCGGCGGCGGACCCCGCGCCGAGGCATAGGGCGAGCAGACCCGCCAGACGAATAAGACGCATTAATTTATCCCCGGCCAATATCGCGAAGCGTCACTTGCCGCCTTGCGTGATGTCAAGCGCCAGAGGTCAAAGCCACATCGCGCTCAGAGGATTGGCGCAGGGGTTCGCGTAGGGGTCGGGCATGCCAAGGTAGACCAGCGGCTCGCCTGCCTCGTGGGCGCGGATGGCGTTGGTGGAATGCATGAAGGTCTGCGTCACCACCTCGGTCAGGTTCTCACGCTCGGCGCGCGGGCCGACCAGCAAAGGAGACAGCATCCATGTCGTTGGTTTGGTCACGCGCTGCGCGGGCGGCGTGATGTCGTCCCAGATCGCGGCGACATCGGTGATGAACAGGCTGGCTTCCGGATCGTCGGCAATGGTGTCGCCGAAGCTGACACGCAGGATGTGCCGCAGTTCGTCGTCGATCCGGCGGGTCAGCAGAGGTGCGGCAATCGCAGCCACCAATACGCCGACGCCCCCGGCCAGAAGCGTGCGACGGCGCATCAGACCGACCTCCCGGCGCGCAGCGACAGGGCCGACAGCGTCAGCGTCGGGTTCGCCGCCGACGAGGTTGGGAAAGACCCGGCCCCCAGCGCGAACAGCCCCTCGACCTCGTGACACCTAAGGAACCCGTCGGTGACCGAGGTCTCAGGATCCAGGCCCATGCGGTGCGTGCCCTGAATATGCGCCTCGGTCGGCGAGAAATGTTTCGACACGATGCCCTCGACCGGAAAGGGAAACACATCGGCCAGCCCCGCCTCGGCCCGCGCGATCCCGGCATAGGCATAGTCCGTGTGGCCGATCCACGTCACATCGGGCTCGCCGTCGTCGCCCAGCGTCACGCGATTGGCGGCCTGCGGAATATCCTCGGCGATCAGTTTCAGCTTCAGCCGTTCGGTCCAGCGACCGGGCTCGGTCCGCAGCTCGTTCGGCGCGTTGTAGTTCTCCATCAGCACGGCGCCGGCGGTGGCGCGATGGGGGCCGTCGTAGAAGCCATAGCAATGGCCGGTGATCGACGTGCCGCCGAAGTAGTTCGGCGCGCCCACGTCCACGATCATCTCTTGGCTCACCTGCTCGTGCAGATAGCGTCCCAGCACCGGGGACGTCAGCCCGCTGCGCAACAGGATCGCGGCGTTCCCGATCGCGTTCGCCGCCACGGCGACCAGCCCGGCCCGGACCCGCCGCTCGGTCCCGTCCGCATCGCGCAGGACGACCCCTGTGGCGGTGCCGCCTTCGATATCGACCGAGCGGACTTCGGCCCCCGGCACCAGCCGCGCCGTATCGCGGACGAAAGCGTCGATGCCGTTCAGGATCGAGAATTTCGCATCCACCGGGCAGAGGTCACAGACGCCGTTCGTGCAGCACCCGGCCCGTCCGCCGCCGTTGGCGCGCGCGCAGGCAACCGGCAGCCAGATATCCGGCCGCGCCGCAATGCAGGCCGCGTCGCTGCGGGAGATGGCATGCGGGGGAAAGGGGAAGGGCCCAGAGCGGGGATGAACCGGGTCGTCGTCGGGGCCCGCGATCTCCATCACCGCCTCGACCTCGGCATAAAAGGGCTCGAGGTCGTCGTACCGGATCGGCCAGCGCGCCCCGACGCCATGATCTTCGAACAAGGTGAAGTCAGACGGGTGAAAGCGCGGAACCTGTCCCCACCAGCAGTTCGAGTTGCCCCCGAACATGCTATGCGCGACCCAGTACTTCGGAAGATCTGCCCGGTTGTCCAGGCGGTAGTCGGCGCGCGGCAGGTCCAGCGTTTCGATCTGGTCGGCATGGGGCATCACCGGCCCGCGCTCGACCACCAGCACCCGCGTGTCGGCGGGCAAACCGGCAAGGAAGAACATCGCCGCGAAACTGCTGCCCGCGATCAGGACATCCCAGCGTTCTGCCGCGGCCTGCTCCGCGGTGATGGTCTTGAACATCGACGCCGGTCCCTGCCTAACCCTACGTCATCACCGTCACTATACGAGAGGTCGTTTCAAAGGCAAGCAACGCCCCCGGCACGGCGTGGCCTTGCATTCGGAGGCGGTGCTGGGTAGCAGATGCCGCGACCCATCCAGACGAGGCCCAAGATGGACGATCTCAGAACCAAATACCTTGAGGCGATCGCCGGCGCCGGCGACGAGTCCGCGCTTGAGGACCTGCGCCTGCAGGCCGTAGGCAAAAAGGGCGAGGTCAGCCTGAAGATGCGCGAACTGGGCAAGATGACCCCGGAAGAGCGTCAGGTGATGGGTCCGAAGCTGAACGCGCTGAAGGACGAGATCAACTCGGCCCTGTCGGCCAAGAAATCCGCGCTGGCCGACGCCGCGCTGGACGAGCGCCTGCGGACCGAGTGGCTGGACGTGACGCTGCCGTCGCGCCCGCGCCGCCAGGGCACGATCCATCCCGTCAGCCAGGTGACCGAAGAGGTCACGACCATCTTCGCCGACATGGGCTTTGCCGTGGCCGAGGGCCCGCAGGTCGAGGACGACTGGTACAACTTCGACGCGCTGAACATCCCGGCCGAGCACCCGACCCGGACCGAGATGGACACGTTCTACATGCACAAGGCCGAGGGCGACGACCGCCCGCCGCACGTGCTGCGTACCCATACCTCGCCGGTGCAGATCCGCGCCATGCAGGAACAGGGCGCCCCGATCCGCGTTATCGCGCCGGGCCGCGTGTACCGTGCCGACTACGACCAGACGCACACCCCGATGTTCCACCAGATCGAGGGTCTGGCGATCGACCGCGACATCTCGATGGCGAACCTGAAATGGTGCCTTGAGGAATTCTGCCGTGCCTTTTTCGAGGTCGACAAGGTTGAACTGCGCTTCCGCGCCTCGCACTTCCCCTTCACCGAGCCGTCGGCCGAGGTCGATCTGCGCTGCTCATGGGAAGGCGGCACGCTGAAGGTGGGCGAGGGCGACGACTGGATGGAAATCCTCGGCTCGGGCATGGTGCATCCGCACGTGCTGCGCTCTGGTGGCATCGACCCCGACCAGTGGCAGGGCTTCGCCTTCGGCATCGGGATCGACCGTCTGGCGATGCTGAAATACGGCATCCCCGACCTGCGCGCCTTCTTCGACAGCGACCTGCGCTGGCTGCGCCACTACGGCTTTGCCTCGCTGGACGTTCCCTCGCTTGCGGGCGGCCTGAGCCGCTGAGCCCTTTCGGTCTTCTGACCCTCCGGCTGGCCGTACAGACACGGCTGGCCGCCGGAGGGTGGCTGCGGTTTTTCCGCCGCGAGATGTGCCGCACCCGCTGACTGGCGCGGTCGCGGATCGCGACTAGGTTTCGTCGTCGATACCGCCATAGGAGAGACGACATGCGCCTGTTCCGCCACGAAAACCGCGAACGCAACCACGACACGCGGCGCGTCTATGCGCTGTTCGAGCTGGTCTATACCTTCGTCGACTTCGCGGCGGCGGTCTGTTTCACCATCGGCTCGGTGCTGTTCTTCTGGGAAAGCACGCAGCGCCCGGCGACGTGGCTGTTCCTTGTGGGCTCGATCCTGTTCGCGGCGAAGCCGACCCTGCGCCTGATGCGCGAGCTCAAGCTGGCGCGGATGGGCAAGCTGAAGACGCTGGCGGAACGCGCAGAGGGCTGACCCGGGGCGAACCGTTTATGGAAAGGCGGGGCGTCACGTGGTGGGGCGATTGGCGGGGCGTGGATGAAACGCGGTTCGCGCCAGAACGCACCGCCCCCCGGGCTCCGCCCGTTTGCCCCCTGAAAGGTCCCCCGGACCTTTCACCACCTTCGGTGGACCGGGGCGAACCCCTTCCGGTTCCCGTTCGATTTCGCTAAGGACACCGCGACCGCATGACGAGGCAAGAGGCACGCCCATGAAATTCACGATGTCCTGGCTCCGGGACCATCTCGACACCACCGCGTCGGTGGACGAGATCGCCGAGACGCTGACCGACCTCGGGCTGGAAGTCGAAGAGGTGATCAACCCTCTCGACACGCTGAAGGGCTTTACCGTCGGCTTCGTGAAAGAGGCCGAGAAGCATCCCGATGCCGACCGTCTCCGCGTCTGTAAGGTCGAGACCGACGCCGGCCTTCAGCAGATCATCTGCGGCGCACCGAACGCGCGCGCGGGCATCCGCGTCGTCGTGGCCAAGCCGGGCATGTACGTGCCCGGTATCGACACCACGATCCAGGTCGGCAAGATCCGCGGGATCGAGAGCCACGGCATGATGTGCTCCGAGCGCGAGATGGAACTGTCCGACGAACATGACGGCATCATCGAACTGCCGGGCGAGCCTGCCATCGGCACCGAGTTCGCTGACTGGCTGGCCGAGCATCAGCCCGAGAAGGTCGACCCGGTCATCGAGATCGCGATCACGCCGAACCGGCAGGACGCGCTGGGCATTCGCGGCATCGCCCGCGATCTCGCGGCGCGGGGTCTCGGCACGCTCAAGCCCTACGCGGTCGAGCCGGTGGCGGGCAGCTTCGAAAGCCCGATCAAGGTGACCATCGCCGACGATCTGAAGGACAAGGCCTGCCCGCATTTCACCGGCCGCGTGATCCGCGGCGTGAAGAACGGCCCCAGCCCCGCTTGGCTTCAGGCGCGGCTGAAGGCCATCGGCCTGCGTCCGATCTCGGCGCTGGTGGACATCACCAACTTCTTCACCTTCGACCAGAACCGCCCGCTGCACGTCTTCGATGCCGACATCGTCAAAGGCGACCTGAGCGTGCGCTGGGTTGACGCGCCGACCGAATACGAGGGGCTGGACGACAAGACCTACACCGTCGAACCCGGCATGATGGGGATCTACGACGACGCGGGTCTCGAAAGCATCGGCGGCTGCCTTGGCGGCGCCCACACCGGTTGCACCGAGGATACCGTCAACGTGTTCCTCGAAAGCGCCTACTGGGACCCGGTGACCATCGCCGCCACCGGCCGCCGGCTGAAGCTGAACTCGGACGCCAAGTACCGGTTCGAGCGCGGCGTCGATCCCGAGTTCACCCTGCCGGGGCTGGAAGCCGCGACGAAGATGATCCTCGAGATCTGCGGCGGCGAGGCGTCCGAGATCGTGCAGGACGGGGCGCCGGTCGCCTACGACCGCGCGTACAAGCTTGACACCGACCGGGTGGCGAGCCTCGTGGGCATGGATATCCCCGCCGAGACCCAGCGCAAGACGCTGGAGGATCTGGGCTTCACCCTGAAGGGCGACGTGGCGCACCCGCCGTCCTGGCGTTCCGACGTGAAGGGCGAGGCCGATTTGGTGGAAGAAGTCGCGCGGATCGCGTCGCTGACCAAGCTTGAAGGCCGCCCGATGCCGCGCCCGCAGGCCGGTGTGCCGAAACCGGTGCTGACCGTCACGCAACAGCGCGAACAGGCCGCCCGCCGCACCGCCGCGGCGCTGGGCTATAACGAGTGCGTCACCTATTCGTTCATCGACGAGGCCAGCGCCAGGCTGTTCGGCGGCGGCGAGGACGCGACGCGGCTCGAGAACCCGATCAGTTCGGAAATGAGCCATATGCGCCCGGCGCTGCTGCCGGGTCTGCTGCAGGCCGCCGCCCGCAACCAGGCGCGCGGTTTCGCCGACATGGCCCTGTTCGAGATCGGCACCGCCTTCCACGGCGGCGAGCCGGGCGAGCAGCACTTGCTGTTGTCGGGCCTGCTGGTCGGCCACACCGGCCCCCGCGACGTGCACGGCGCGCGCCGCCCCGTCGACGTGTTCGACGTGAAGGCCGACGCCGAGGCGGTGCTGGCCGCCATCGGCGCGCCCGCCAAGGTGCAGATCCTGCGCGGTGCGCAGGGCTGGTGGCATCCGGGTCGCCACGGCAAAATCTGCCTCGGACCCAAGAAGGTGCTGGGCGTCTTCGGCGAACTTCACCCGAAGGTGCTGCAGGAGATGGACGTGAAAGGGCCGGCGATGGCCTTCACGATCTGGCCTGCCGAGGTTCCGGTGAAGCGGTCCACCGGCGCGACCCGCGCCGCGCTTCAGATCAGCGACCTGCAGGCGGTCGAACGTGACTTCGCCTTCGTGGTGGACGCCGACGTCGAGGCGCTGACGCTGGTGAACGCCGCCGCCGGCGCCGACAAGGCGCTGATCGAAGACGTGCGCGTGTTCGACGAGTTCATCGGCGGCGCGCTGGGCGAGGGCAAGAAATCCCTCGCGATCACCGTGCGGTTGCAGCCCACCGACCAGACGCTGACCGAGAAGGACATCGAGGCGATCGGCGCCAAGATCGTCGAAAAGGTCACCAAGGCCACCGGCGGCACGCTGCGCAGCTGACGCCCGGACAGAACCCAAGCCTCAGGGCCGCCGGGCGCTTCCCGGCGGCCTTTGCATGTCCGGCCCCGGGGCTTCTTCTCTTTCTAAATACCTCGGGGGAGCCGCGCGGCACGCGCGGCGGGGGCAGAGCCCCGCCCGCTTTCGGTCGCAAGCCCGGCTTTGACATTCGCGCCACCGGCAGCTAGCCCGGCCTCCGAACCGCAATGGAGGACGCAATGACGCTGAAGGTCTATCTCTCGGGCGAGATCCACACCGACTGGCGCGAGCAGATCGTCGAAGGCGCGCAGGGGCTGGACGTGAGCTTTGACAGCCCGGTCACCGATCACGCGGCCTCGGACGATTGCGGGGTCACGATCCTCGGCGCAGAGCCGGACAAGTTCTGGCACGACCACAAGGGCGCGCAGATGAACGCGATCCGGACCCGCAAGGGCATCGCCGATGCCGATGTCGTCGTCGTGCGGTTCGGGGACAAGTACAAGCAGTGGAATGCGGCCTTTGATGCGGGCTATGCCGCCGCGCTGGGCAAGTCGCTGATCGTGCTGCACGGCCCCGATCACCAGCACGCGCTGAAAGAGGTCGACGCCGCCGCGCTGGCGGTGGCCGAAGAGCCGCGGCAGGTCGTCGATATCCTGCGCTACGTCCTGACCGGCAAGCTGCCGGGGGCATAGGGTCCGACCGCGGCGTCCTGTTGACAGGGCGGTTGACCCAAGGGCATTCTTGATCCGCACCAAATGCATTTTGACGGAGTCGCGGGCCGATCCGCCGCCGCTTCCGGGTATTGGTTGGGAGGGGCCGAATGCCTCGTATTTTCCTGATTGCTGCGCTGATCCTGCCGCTGGCCGGCTGTGCGCAGTTCGTTTCCCGCAATTCAGAACCGGACCTGCGGTTCGGCATGGGCTATCGCGGAACCGACGATCCGTGCCGCCGCGTCGGGGCGACGCGTTACACCGCACCCTACATCAGCCGGGACGAGGACCTTGTCGGCTGCCCGGTGGATTTCGAGGGTCGCCCCGAATTCCAGACCCGGCTTGGCGGTCGCGAGGTTACGCGCACCGACGAATGGGTTATCTACCGGGTGCCGCTGACCGGAGAGTGATCGCGCGTTAACCGGTCGGATTGAAAAAGGGCTTCCGCATCGCCGATGCGCCGGGGTATGATGGTTCCGTCAGATGACCCGTGCCTCTCGGCGCCTTGCGCGCCGGCAGGGTATTGACCTTTTCCGGCCAGCCCCTTATTCCGCAGCGTCTCGACAGAGAATCGGCCGCAAGCCGGGGTCGCGCCCCGCTTACAGTCAACTTCGTATGGCAAAGACCCGCAGACCCCTGTGTCCGCGGGTTCGCGTTGTGAAAAAAGGTTCTGGTATTACGGAACCGCAACTGAAAAGGACATATACGTGGCACGTATCGCCGGCGTTAACATCCCCACATCGAAGCGCGTTCCGATCGCGCTGACCTATATCCACGGCATCGGCCCCGCAGTCGCGAAAAGCATCTGTGAAGCCGTTGGCATCGAATCCACTCGCCGCGTCAACGAACTGTCCGACGCCGAAGTGCTGCAGATCCGCGAGCACATCGACGCGAACGTGACGGTCGAAGGCGACCTGCGCCGTGAAGTTCAGATGAACATCAAGCGCCTGATGGACCTTGGCTGCTACCGCGGTCTGCGCCATCGCCGCAACCTGCCCGTGCGCGGTCAGCGCACCCATACCAACGCCCGCACCCGCAAGGGCCCGGCGAAGCCGATTGCCGGCAAGAAGAAGTAAGGGAGAGCAGGAACAATGGCACGCGATCGTCGCGCTCCGAAGCGCAAGGTTTCCAAGAACATCGCCGCTGGTGTCGCTCATGTGAACTCCAGCTTCAACAACACCAAGATCCTGATCTCCGACGTGCAGGGCAACGCGATCTCCTGGTCGTCCGCCGGTACCATGGGCTTCAAGGGGTCGCGCAAGTCGACTCCCTATGCCGCCCAGATGGCCGCCGAGGACGCGGGCCGCAAGGCCCAGGAGCACGGCGTCAAGACGCTGGAAGTCGAAGTGCAGGGCCCCGGTTCGGGCCGTGAAAGCGCGCTGCGCGCGCTGGCTGCCGTCGGCTTCAACATCACGTCGATCCGCGACGTGACGCCGATTGCGCACAACGGCTGCCGGCCGCCCAAGCGCCGCCGCGTCTGACCGGGGATCGTCAACTATCACGGGCTGCGCAGACCCCCGCGCGGCCCGTTCAGCCGTTTTTACCTCGGGAGTCGTCCGCCACGGGTCATAGGGCGGAGGGCAGGAATGGAGGCCGCACAGCATGATCCATAAGAACTGGCAGGAACTGATCAAACCGACGCAGCTTGACGTCAAGCCGGGCAACGACCCTGCACGTCAGGCCACCGTCATCGCCGAACCGCTGGAACGCGGCTTCGGTCTGACGCTGGGCAACGCGCTGCGCCGCGTTCTGCTTTCGTCGCTTCAGGGCGCCGCGATCACCAGCGTCCAGATCGACAACGTCCTGCACGAATTCTCGTCCATCGCCGGCGTCCGTGAGGATGTGACCGACGTGGTCCTGAACCTCAAAGGTGTTGCGATCCGCATGGATGTCGAGGGGCCGAAGCGTCTTTCGATCTCCGCCAAGGGTCCGATGGTCGTCACCGCCGGTGACATCTCGGAATCCGCGGGCATCGAGATCCTGAACAAGGATCACGTGATCTGCCACCTCGACGATGGCGCCAACCTGTTCATGGAACTCACCGTGAACACCGGCAAAGGCTATGTCTCGGCCGACAAGAACCGCCCGGAAGACGCGCCCATCGGCCTGATGCCGATCGACGCGATCTATTCGCCGGTCAAGCGCGTGTCCTACGACGTGCAGCCGACCCGCGAGGGTCAGGTGCTGGACTATGACAAGCTGACGCTGAAGATCGAGACCGACGGTTCGATCTCGCCGGACGACGCGGTGGCCTTCGCCGCCCGCATCCTGCAGGACCAGCTGTCGATCTTCGTGAACTTCGAAGAGCCCGAAGCCGCCGGCCGTGCCGATGAGGACGAGGGTCTGGAGTTCAACCCGCTTCTGCTGAAGAAGGTCGACGAGCTCGAGCTGTCGGTGCGTTCGGCTAACTGCCTGAAAAACGACAATATTGTCTACATCGGTGATCTGATCCAGAAAACCGAGGCAGAGATGCTGCGCACGCCGAACTTCGGCCGCAAGTCGCTGAACGAGATCAAGGAAGTGCTGTCCGGCATGGGTCTGCACCTTGGCATGGATGTCGAGGAATGGCCGCCGGAGAACATCGAAGATCTCGCGAAGAAATTCGAAGACCAGTTTTAAGGTCTCGGACAGGGTGCGCATGAACGCGCACCCTACGGCCCCGTACGGTGCGCATTCATGCGCACCTTCATGGGCCAAACCCGGGCGGCAACGCCCCAAGGAGAACCGGGAGACACGCATCCCCGGTCGGACAAAGCAAAACCGCCCGTAGAGGGCACGAAATGGAGAAAGACCAATGCGTCACGCACGTGGCTACCGCCGCCTGAACCGCACCCACGAACACCGCAAGGCGCTGTTCGCCAACATGGCCGGCTCGCTGATCGAGCACGAGCAGATCAAGACGACCCTGCCGAAAGCCAAAGAACTGAAGCGCATCGCCGACAAGCTGATCACGCTTGCCAAGCGCGGTGACCTGCACGCCCGCCGTCAGGCCGCGTCGCAGCTGAAGCAGGACGCCTACGTGGCGAAGCTGTTCGAAATCCTCGGCCCGCGCTATGCCGAGCGTAACGGCGGCTATACCCGCGTCCTGAAAGCCGGCTTCCGCTATGGCGATATGGCGCCGATGGCGATCATCGAATTCGTCGACCGCGACGTCGACGCGAAGGGCGCCGCCGACAAGGCACGCGTTGCTGCCGAGGACGACGCCGAGTAATCGGTATTCCCGGACGCCGCGGACCTGTCAGATAGTCCCGGACATTAAAAAGGCCGCCCCGTAGGGCGGCCTTCGTCGTTTCGGCGTCCTGTGCCGGACTAGGCGCTCAGAACCTCGTCCTGCTCCGCGATCCCAAGCCGCTCGCGCATAGCCTGCGGCAGCATGCGTGCTGAGGTAACTCGCGGGGCCGGGCATTCGGGTATGATCCGGTCGGGCCCGACCAAGGTCGCGTATTCTGCGTAGTTGTCGAACGCATGGCGCCCGGCGGCGTCAATGAAGGTCTCGCAGGGCGTATCCTCGGCCAGGATCACCTCGTGGCCCGGCGTCTCGACATGGTACACGGTCAGCGTCTGCGGCAGGTCCCGACGCGGCACCGCGACGATGCTGTCACCGTTCACAAGAACCCCGGCCTGCACCAGAAGCCCGTCGATCAGCAGCGCGTGATCCGACGTCACCATCAGGTCGCGCGCAGGCAGCCCGTCACCGAGCGCGCCCTTGCGAAGCCGCACCAGCCCGACGTCGAAAAGCCGGGGACGCAGTGTCTGCCGGCCGATCCAGAGCACGGGAACCTCCTGCCCCTCGGCCGTAAGCACCCGGTCGCCGGGTTCCAGCGTCTCGACCGCCACCGGACCGGCCGGGGTCGCGATCCCGGTTCCGGGCCCGAAGCAATAGGTGTAGGGCGTCGTTACATCCGAGGTCAGCGTCTCGCCGCCCGTGTACAGGACATCGGAATAAATATAAGAGGCGCCGGTTCCGGCACCGGCCTGAACGATGACGCCGCCGTCGCTGGTAAGACCGCGCAAGACGTAGTCGTTCTCTGGGCCGCCCGGCCAGCGGGTCAAAGTGACATGGTCGTCAATGTTGGTCTGATCGTCACCGTCGTCACTGTCCAGAGTGTCTGTCAGTATGAATGGATTAGGCGCACCAATCTGCGTATCGATCGTAATTGTTCCTCCAGGTGTGCCGGTAAAGGTGTATCCGTACAGGAAGCTCTGAGATGCGGGCATGCTCCATCCTCATTATTTTATATAGTTAATAAAGATGATATCGATAGAGACTTGTATTTCAATTATGACTTGGCGTCATCGCAAGCAGGCATCATCTATTCTTTCGGTTGGGCTGTTTGGGTTTGAGCTAAAACGCCGCAGTCCTTAACGATACTTATTGGTGTTCGCCAGCCGAGCGGTTAGATACAGGGCATGGCTGACCTCTTCGACTCTGCATCCGAAACCCCGGCAACCGGGGGGCACCGCCCGCTGGCGGACCGACTACGACCGCGCACCTTGTCCGAGGTGATCGGTCAGCAGCAGGTGCTTGGCCCCGAAGCTCCGCTGGGCGTGATGCTGGAGGCTGGCGCCTTGTCCTCGCTTGTGTTCTGGGGGCCGCCGGGTGTCGGCAAGACCACCATCGCGCGGTTGCTGGCGAACGAGACCGATCTGCATTTCGTCCAGATCAGCGCGATCTTCTCGGGCGTGGCCGACCTGAAGAAGGTGTTCGAAGAGGCGAAGCTTCGCCGCCGCACGGGGCGTGGCACGCTGCTGTTCGTTGACGAGATCCACCGGTTCAACAAGTCGCAGCAGGACAGTTTCCTGCCGCACATGGAAGACGGGACGATCCTGCTGGTGGGCGCCACCACCGAGAACCCTTCGTTCGAACTGAACGCCGCGCTTCTGTCCCGCAGTCAGGTCCTCGTGTTGGAACGGCTGTCGCTGGCCGATCTGGAACGGCTGGTGCAGCGGGCCGAGAAGGAACTGGACCGCGCGTTGCCGCTGACCGGCGAGGCGCGCGAGCAGCTTTTGGAGATGGCAGACGGTGATGGGCGCGCGCTGTTGAACCTTGTCGAGCAGGTGATGGCGTGGCGGACCGAACGGCCGCTGGACCCGGCGGCGCTGACCTCGCGCCTGCAAAAGCGGGCGGCGCAATACGACAAGTCGGGCGATGCGCACTACAACCTGATCTCGGCGCTGCACAAGTCGGTGCGGGGGTCTGACCCCGATGCGGCGATGTACTGGTACACACGGATGCTGGCCGGGGGCGAGGACCCTCGCTATCTCGCACGGCGGTTCACCCGCATGGCGGTCGAGGACATCGGGCTGGCCGACCCGCAGGCGCAACGCGTCTGCCTCGATGCGTGGGAGACCTATGAACGGCTCGGCTCGCCCGAGGGCGAACTGGCGCTGGCGCAGGCGGTGATCTACCTCGCCCTCGCGCCCAAGTCGAACGCCGGTTACGCCGCCTACAAGGCCGCTGTCATCGCCGCGAAAAAGACCGGGTCCGAACCGCCGCCCAAGCACATCCTGAACGCGCCGACGAAACTGATGAAGGAACAGGGCTACGGCGACGGCTATGCCTATGACCACGATCAGGAAGACGCGTTCTCGGGTCAGAACTATTTTCCCGACGGGATGAAACGCGGTGTCTACTACCTGCCGGTAGAACGCGGGTTCGAGCGTGAACTGAAGAAACGGGTCGACTATTTCGCCAGCCTGCGGGCCAAGCGGAACAGCTAAACCGTCAAAGGCTTTTCCGCGCCCTCAGCGCCGCCGTGATCGTGCCATCGTCGAGGTAGTCCAGCTCGCCCCCGATCGGCACACCCTGCGCCAGCGAGGTGACGTTCACCCGCCCGTCCAACTGGTCGGCGATGTAATGCGCGGTGGTCTGGCCGTCGATGGTCGCGTTCAGCGCCAGGATGACCTCGGTGATCCCTTCAGAGGTCACCCGGTCGATAAGCTTCGGGATGCGCAACTCGTCCGGCCCAACGGCGTCCAGCGCCGACAAAGTGCCGCCCAGCACGTGATACCGGCCCTTGAACACGTTCGAGCGCTCCATCGCCCACAGGTCCGCCACGTCCTCGACCACGCACAGTTCGCCGTTGGCGCGCTTCTCGGCGGTGCAGATCGGGCAGATGTCCCCGGTAGAGATGTTGCCGCAGTTCAGGCACTCGCGGGCGGTCTGCGCGACGGCCTGCATCGCCTCGGCCAGGGGTTGCATCAGAAGGCCGCGCTTCTTGATCAGGTGCAGAACGGCACGGCGCGCAGACCGGGGCCCAAGCCCCGGAAGCTTCGCCATCATCTCGATCAGGGCATCGATTTCGCGGGGTGCGTCGGACATGGCGAGAAGATAGACCGGGGTAAACCCGAGCGACAGCGGAATGTGCCGATGACCAGTTCCCAGACCACGCCCCAGACCACGCCCCGGCGTCTTGGCGACGTTTCTTTCTGGTACGCCGACCTTGGCGGCTTGCCGGCCCGGCGCGCACCGCTGGACGGCGACACGACCGCCGATGTCTGCATCATCGGCGCGGGCTACACCGGGCTTTGGTCCGCGTGGTACCTGAAGCAGGCCGATCCCTCGCTGGACGTTCTGGTGGTCGAGAAGGACTTCGCCGGGTTCGGCGCGTCGGGTCGCAACGGGGGCTGGCTGACCGGCGGGTTCGCGTGGAGCCACGACAAGTACGTGGCGGCCAGCGGCCCGGAAGGCGTGCGCGCGATGGTCGCGGCGATGAACGGCACCGTGGACGAGGTGATCCGCGTGGCCGAAAGCCAGGACATCGATGCTGACATCCTGCGCACCGACGAATTGGTGTTTGCGGTCAACGACGGCCAGATGGCCCGCCTTGTCGCCGAGGCCGAAGACCGCAAGCACTGGGGCGAAGCAGACCGGATCGACGTGATCGGGGCCGAGGCCGCGCGGGCGCGGGTGAACCTGCCGAACACCAAGGGCGCGATGGTGGTCAGGAACGTCGCCCGCATCCAGCCCGCCAAGCTGGTGCGCGGACTGGCGGCGGCGGTAGAGCGCGCAGGCGTACGGCTTGCCGAGGGGACCACGGTTCAGACGATCGAGCCGGGCCGGGTCGTGACCGACCGGGGCGCCGTAACCGCGCGCCATATCCTGCGCGCGACCGAGGGCTTCACCGCGACGCTGCCGGGGTCCAAACGCGAGTGGCTGCCGCTGAACTCTGCCCAGATCGTGACCGAACCGCTGCCGCAGGAGGTCTGGGAAAAGATCGGCTGGAAGGGGCACGAGATCGTCGGCGATTTCGCCAACGCCTACTGCTACTGCCAGCGCACCCGCGAAGGCCGCATCGCGGTCGGCGGGCGCGGGGTGCCGTACCGTTTCGGCTCGGCCATCGACCGGTCCGGCACGCCGGACGACGGCACCGTATCGCGGCTGATGGCGATCCTGCGGCGCCATTTCCCGGCGGCAGCGGACGCGCGGATCGACCACGCCTGGTGTGGCGTGCTGGGCGTGCCGCGCGACTGGTGCGCGACCGTTGGCTACGACGACACTACGGGGATCGGCTGGGCAGGGGGCTACGTCGGCGTTGGCGTTTCGACCTCGAACCTTGCCGGGCGCACGTTGGCGGACCTCGTCACCGGGTGCGACAGCGACCTGACGCGGCTGCCGTGGGTAAACCGCCGGGTCCGGCGATGGGAACCCGAGCCGCTGCGCTGGCTGGGCGTACAGGGGATGTACAAGCTGCTGGAGGCTGCCGACCGGCAGGAGGCCAAGGGCGGAGGCGAGTCGAAGCTCGCGGCGCTTGGCTACAGGCTGACCGGGCGCTAAGGCGCCCGGCTGCCGGAAACGTTCAGAACGGAAGTTTGAAATCCGCCGGAAGACCGAGGCCTTCGGTAATTTTCGCCATTTCCTGCTGGCTGCGTTCAGACGCCTTGATCTGGGCGTCCTTGATCGCGGCGAGGATCAGGTCCTCGACCACTTCCTTCTCGTTCGGGTCGAAGATCGACGGGTCGATATCCAGCCCGGTCAGCTCGCCCTTGGCGGTGGAGGTGGCCTTCACAAGACCGGCGCCGGACTCGCCGGTCACGGTGATGGTGTCGAGAGCGTTCTGCATCTCGGCCATCTTCTCCTGCATTTCCTTGGCCTTCTTCATCATCCCGGCCATGTCGCCGAGCTGGCCCAATCCCTTGAACATTGCGTCGCTCCTTTGTCCGGGGTGTCAGTGGGGTAGATACGGACCGGGGTCCGGGGAAACAAGGGCAGTCGGCCTGCTCAGTCGTCCTCGAACGGATCCCATTCGTCTTCGACTTCCGGCAGCGCGTCTGCCTCCGCTTCTGCCGCGATTTCCTCGGGCGAGCGGATGTCGGTGATCTTGGCGTCCGGGAAGGCGTCGAACACGGCCTGCACCAGCGGGTGCTTCTTCGCTTCGGCTTCCAGCGCCATGCGGTCGGCGTCGCGGTCCTCGGCGATGGTGGTGCCGCCGCCCTCGTTCACGACGGTGACGGCCCAGCGGACGCCCGTCCACGTCTGCAAACGCGCGCCAAGGCGGGCGGCAAGGTCGGCGGGGGCGTCGTTCGTCGGCACGAACTCGATCCGGCCGGGCTGATAGCGGGCAAGGCGCAGCGTGGTCTCGACCTCGACAAGCAGCTTCACGTCGCGGTTCGAGCGGATCAGTTCGACCACGTGATCGAAGCGCGCGAACCGGGCCAGCGCCTGCGCCGGGTCGTTCGCCAGCGCGGTGGCCGCGCCACCCGCTCCGCCACCCGACCGCATCCGCGCGGCGTGCGTCGCGACGGCGGTCGCACCGGACGAGCCGCCGCCGTCACCGCCGCCGGACCCGCCGTATCCACCGCCCGGAGGAGCGGCGGGAGGAGGCGTGTCCTGCAGCTTGCGAAGCAGGTCCTCGGGCGGCGGCAGATCGGCCACGTGGGTCAGGCGGATCACCGCCATCTCGGCGGCCATCATGCCATTCGGGGCCTGCGCGACCTCGTCCAGCGCCTTCAGCAGCATTTGCCACATCCGGGTCAGCACCCGCATCGGCAAGCGCTGCGCCATGTCCAGCCCGCGCGCACGTTCGTCGGGACCGATGGTCGGGTCTTCGGCGGCGTCGGGGGTGATCTTGATCACGCTGATCCAGTGAGTGATCTCGGCAAGATCGCGCAGCACCGCCAGCGGATCCGCGCCATCGGCATATTGCGCCGCCAGTTCCGACAACGCGCCCGCCGCGTCGCCAGCCATGATCATGTCGAACAGGTCCAGCACCCGGCCCCGGTCGGCCAGACCCAGCATCGCCCGCACCTGGTCGGCGGTCGTCTCGCCCGCACCGTGGCTTAGCGCCTGATCCAGCAGCGAAGTCGCGTCCCGCGCCGACCCTTCCGCCGCGCGGGTGATCAGCGCCAGCGCCTCGTCCGAGATTTCGCCGCTTTCGGACCCGGCGATCTTGCGCAGCAGGTCCATCATCACTTCCGGCTCGATCCGGCGCAGGTCGAACCGCTGGCAGCGTGACAGCACCGTCACCGGCACCTTGCGGATCTCGGTGGTGGCGAAGATGAACTTCACGTGGGCGGGGGGTTCCTCCAGCGTCTTCAGCAGCGCGTTGAACGCACTGGTCGACAGCATGTGAACCTCGTCGATGATGTAGATCTTGTAGCGTGCGCTCGCCGCCCGGTAATGCACGCTGTCGATGATCTCGCGGATGTCGTTGACGCTGGTGTTGGACGCGGCGTCCATCTCCATCACGTCGACGTGGCGGCCTTCCATGATCGCCTTGCAATGCTCGCACACGCCGCAGGGGTCGGTGGTCGGGCCGCCGTTCCCGTCTGGGCCGATGCAGTTCATCCCCTTGGCGATGATCCGCGCCGTGGTTGTTTTCCCGGTGCCGCGGATGCCGGTCATGATGAAGGCCTGCGCGATGCGGTCGGCCTTGAAGGCGTTGCGCAGGGTGCGGACCATCGCGTCCTGCCCCACGAGATCGGCGAAGGTCTCGGGCCGGTACTTGCGGGCAAGGACCTGATAGGCGGCGGGGGCGGTGTCTTCGGGCATCTGGGTTCCGGCTGAATCGGGCACGGGACGAGCCTAAAGGAAGCGGCGGGCGGCCCCAAGCCCGGATAGCGGGTGCTTGCCGGAACGGCAGGCGGCGGTTAGGATCGGCGGGCCGCTCAGGGGCGGCATCCGGGTCCGCGGAAAGCTGTGACAGCACCCCCGAGACGAAACCGACCCACATTCGGTTGAACTCATGCCCGGTTGGCGGACCGGCGGGCGGATAGAGGGATACCGATGACACTTCATCCAGACAAGCTGAGACGCGTGGCCAAGGGGCTGCGCAAGGCGTTCGCGGCGGGCGAGCCTGCGGCGATGGCGCGGGTGCATGCCGTTCTGCCGGACGCACGCCAGTTGCGGCACACGGATGCGCTGCACGTGATCGCGCGCGAAGAGGGTTTTGCCAGCTGGCCGCGCCTGAAATTCGCGGCAGAGGCGCTGAACATGGATCGCGTGCAGAAGGCGGTGCGTCTGGATACGGCGCTGCACTTCGGCCAGCACTGGGTGGTCGAGGCGCTGCTGGCGGAACTGCCCGATCTGGGGCGTGACGACCTTGGGCTGGCCGCCGCGTTGCACGACATCGACCACGTGCGCGCCGTTCTGGCGCGCGATCCGGGGGCGGCGCTGCGCGAAATCCGCGGGCGGCGTCCGATCCTGCACCTTGCCTTCTCGCAGCATGTTCACGGGGGCGGCGACGCGGCCGACATGCTTGCGGTGGCAGAGGCGTTGTTGGCCGCCGGGGCGGACGTGAACGACAGCTATGCCCATCAGGGCGATCCGACCGCGCCGCTTTCGGCGCTTTATGGAGCCTTGGGTCATGCAAACAACATGGCGCTGGCCGGGTGGCTTTTGTCCAACGGCGCCGATCCGAACGATGGCGAGTCGCTGTACCACTCCACCGAGCTTGGACACCGCGACGGGTTGCGGTTGCTGTTGGATCACGGTGCGCGGCCCGAGGGCACAAACGCGCTGCCCCGCGCGCTGGACTTCAACGATCACGAGGCCGTCCGGATGCTTCTTGCCGCCGGCGCTGATCCGAACGAGGGGATCACGCAGCACCCCTCGGGCGAGCCGCCGTTCGTCATCCCGGCGCTGCATCAGGCCGCGCGGCGTATGTGCGACGGCGAGATGGCCGGGATCTTGCTAGGGGCCGGGGCCGACCCGTCGCGGCGCTACAAAGGCGTGACGCCCTACGCGATGGCCCGCGTGTTCGGAAACGATGCGGTGGCAAAACGAATCGAGCAGGCCGGGGGCGACACCGATCTTGCCCCGGAAGAGACCATTCTGGCCGCTGCGGCGGACGATACGCTACCCCGAGGCGCAACTTTGGCGGTCAATGGCTTGCCGGAGGTCTACCGGGTCTTGCCGCGAGAAATGATGCATCTCCGAGGCAAATTTTCTCACATCCAGAGGCTGATAGAGCTTGGGCTTGATCCCGACGCGACCGACGGGATGGGGCTTCCGCCGGTCCAGATCGCGGGCTGGGAAGGGCTTCCCGATGCGCTGAAGTTTTTTCTCTCGCTTAATCCAAATCTTAAGCATATCAATGGGTACGGGGGTGATCTGCTGTCCACGATCATCCATGGGTCCGAGAACTGCCCGGCCCGGAATGAACCATCCGAAAACAGGGATCATGTCGCCTGCGCGCGCCTTGCCCTCGAAGCGGGTGTTCCGCTTCCAAGACGTGCGATCGCCTTCGCGGGCGACGAGGCAATGGCGGCCTTTCTGGCCGACTGGGCCGAAGCGCATCCCGGGCAAGTGACGGAACCGTCGCCCTAGCGGGGTGCCACCATCCCTTGGGAGGTCGGCCAAGATGACTGTCGAAACGACACGCGAATCCTGGCTTTGGGTGAAGGTCCTGCTTGCCGCCTGGCTGGTGGCCTGGCTTGGGTCCTTCGCCGCCTTCTGGATGGCGCCGAACGACGATCTGGGACTGACCCGCAGTTGGAACAAGCTTCGCGTTCTGATGCTGTGGCAGGGTGCGGCGACGCTGTTCGCCATGCTCTGCGCGGTTCAGGCGCCGATGCTGCCGCGCGGCTCGCGCCGGCGTCGGGCGGCCTATGTGCCGCTGGGTGTGCTGGTGGCCACGGTGGCCGGCGCCAGCATGATGGCCCTGTGGGCGGGAATGGCCTGAGGGGACTGCCTGAGATGACAGCCTGAAACGCGAACGGCGCCCCGTGGGGCGCCGTCGTAGGGTGAGAGGCTGATCACGACCCAAGCGGGTCTCGTTACGGCTGCTTCCTTCCGGACCTGACCGGGTTGGCGAGGCGCCTGCCCGCGCCAACCTCTCAAGGCGTCATTTAGGCGATCCGGCGACGGGTTTCAAGCCGCGTGGCGACGCTTACAGCGTGATCCGGAACCGTGCGAAGCCGTCCGGACCGTCGCCCGCCAGTTCCATGTCGACGCCGGTGACCGTCTCGACATACTGCTCTGCCGCCGGGCCGGTATCGAACAGCACCGTCGCACCGTCGAGAGGGGCGAAGGTCCAGTTGGCATCCGCCGACGGGTTGATGGTGCCCTGTTCCACGATGTAGCGCACGATGACGTCGCGGTTGGTGTCCGGGCCCTCGAAGATGATCGTCGACCCATCCGCACCGGGAAAGCTGCCGCCGCCCGAGGCGCGGTAGTTGTTCGTGGCGATCACGAATTCCTGCGCGGGATCGATGGGCGCTCCGTCGAACTGAAGGTTCACGATGCGGTTCGTGTCCGCATTGATCACGTTGCCGTCGCGGTCGAACTTCATCGGCTGCGACAGGTCGATCTGATATGTCACCCCGTCGATGACGTCGAAGTTGTAGCTGGGGAAGTCGGGGTTCAGCAGCACCGCGTCGGTCGCGCCCGGCTCGACCTGGTTGAACATGCCCGCCGAACGTTCCAGCCACTCTTTCACCTGCGCGCCGGTGATCTTCACCGCCCGGATGGTGTTCGGGTACAGGTACAGGTCGGACACGTTCTTGATCGCGACGTCGCCCGCAGGAACGTCGGTATAGTACTCGGGGCCGCCGCGACCGCCGGCCTTGAAGGGCGCGGCTGCGGACAGGATCGGCAGGCTTTCGTACTCGGTGCCCTGCATCATCTGCTCGATGTACCAAAGCTGCGCCTGGCTCACGATCTGAACCGACGGGTCATCGGCCACGAGCGCGAAATAGGAATGCAGCGGTGCAGAAGTCTTGCCGACCGCGCGGCGGACATAAGCCAGCGTATCGTCGTGTTCTTTCTGGACAGCGGCTTCGACCTCGGGATCGCTTTCGACAAGCGGCGTGATGGAACGGTCCTCGTTGCGCTGCGAGATCGGGCGGGCCGAGGTCTCGGAACTGACGACCTTCCACGCGTTCCCGTCCATCTCGAGCATCAGGTCGATCAGGCCAAGGTGCGAACCCCAGAAGCCGCCCATAGTGGCGGGCTTTCCGTGTATCGTGCCGGCGGTCGTGTCGACAGCGGCGAACTCGTCATAGGTCGGGCTGGGGAACACAAGGTGGCTGTGGCCGGTCATCACGGCGTCGATGCCGTCGACCGCGGCCAGCGGAACGCTGGCGTTTTCCATGCCGTCGGTGTGGTCAGCCGATCCGATGCCCGAGTGCGACAGCGCGATCACGATATCCGCGCCGGCCTCGACCATTTCCGGCACCCACGCTTCGGCGGTGGCGACGATGTCGCGGACCTGCACGTTGCCTTCAAGGTGCTTGCGGTCCCAGTTCATGATCTGCGGCGGAGTGAAGCCGATGATGCCGACCTTGATCTGGTGCTCGTTCCCGGCGCCGTCGGTCACGGTCTTGTCGAGGATCACATAGGGCTTGAACAGGGTCTTGTCGTCGCGCGGACCCGCACCCTGTTCCAGCGCCACGTTGGACAGCACGACGGGGAAGTCGGCGCCCGCCATCGACTTCATCAGGAAGTCGAGGCCGTAGTTGAATTCGTGGTTGCCGATGGTGGTGGCGTCGTAGCCCAGCGTGTTCATCGCGGTGATGATCGGATGCATGTCACCCTCTTTCATCCCGCGCTCGTAGGCGATGTAGTCGCCCATCGGGTTGCCTTGGATCAGGTCGCCGTTGTCCAGCAGCATCGAGTTCGTCGCCTCGGCGCGGATCTCGTCGACGATCGAGGCGGTGCGGGCAAGGCCGACCGTGTCGACGGGTTTGTCGGCGTAATAGTCGTAGGGGAAGACGTGGACGTGCAGGTCGGTCGTCTCCATCAGGCGCAGGTGCACCTGGTTCGCGGCGGCGCGGGCGGAATAGGGGTGCAGTGCGATCAGCGAGGCGCCGGCGGCGGTGCCTGCAAGAAAAGAGCGGCGGTTGAGAATGATGGAGGGCTTGGTGGTCATGTCGATTCTCCCTGGACTATGCCGCCGAGCCTATAGCCTCGGCATGTGACACCAAAGCGATGGAATACGCCGCGGCGCGTTCGCGCCGACTGGTGCCGCTTTGGGCGGCGCAGAGGGCCCGATTGCCTCGGCCGTCGGTGCGTGCCAACAAGGGTGGAAACCAAGGGGGCAGGTGCGTGCGGATCGCGGAAACGGTGACTTTCGGAGGCTCGGCGCTGAACCGGGCGGCAGAACTGCGCGGTGACGCCGCGGGCATGGCGGCACGGATGGTCGACCCCGACGCGGGCTTCCTGCCGATATGGCGCGGCAAACCCCTGTTCACCAACGCCGAGCAGGATGGGCTGGCATGGCTGCCGCCCGGTCACACGATCGTCGCAGGGGCCGAGGCGGTGTTTCTCGGGCTGGAAGGCGACGCGCCGCGTTTTGCCTGCGATGTCTCGGACTGGGAACCTGAAGAACTTCCCGACACGCTTGGGGCCTTCCTCGACCCGTCGCAACAGCGCCATCCCGACCTGCCGGGTGCAGAGGTGTTCGCCGAACTGCGCGCGGCGATGACCCGGATGACGCCGCGCGACGCGGAACTGGCGGCCACCGCCAAGGCGGTCACCGGTTGGCACGACAGCCATGGACACTGTGCCCGCTGCGGTCAGCCGACGGTGATCGCAATGAGCGGCTGGCAACGCGACTGCCCGGCCTGCGGCACGCACCACTTCCCGCGCACCGACCCGGTCGTGATCATGCTGATCACACGCGGCAACAAGGTCCTGATGGGGCGCAGCCCGCACTGGCCCGAGGGGATGTATTCGCTGCTGGCCGGTTTCGTCGAACCAGGAGAGACCATCGAGGCGGCGGTGCGCCGCGAGGTCTGGGAAGAGGCGGGCGTGAAGGTCGGCGAGGTCGGCTATCTGGCGTCGCAGCCGTGGCCGTTCCCCTCGTCGTTGATGTTCGGCTGCCGGGGCGAGGCGCTGAGCGACGACATTACCATCGACCCGGTCGAAATCGCCGACGCGATCTGGGTTGGGCGCGAAGAGATGATGGATGTGTTCGCCGGAAACAGCCAGCGGTTGAAACCGGCAAGGAAGGGCGCGATTGCGCATTTCCTGATTTGGAACTGGCTGGCTGACAGGCTAGACTAGCGCGGGGCAGGGCAGGCAAACGGGCGAAACCGATGAAGTTTTCCACGCGCGAGGATATCGAAGCGCCGATCGAGCACGTCTGGGCATCGGTCACCCGCTTCAAGCGGTTCGAGCGGCAGTTGCTGCGTCGAGGGGCCGAGGTTGTGCGCGCCGACGGCGGGCGGCCCGGACTGGGCACCGAATGGAACGTGAGGTTCCAGTACCGTGGCAAGCCGCGCACGGTAGAGGCCAAGATCACCGAATTCGACCGGCCGCACGGCATGAAGCTCGCCAGCCAATCGGGCGGCGTCGAGGGTCTGGTCTCTGTCGATCTGGTTGCGCTGTCGCCGCGTCGCACGCGGCTTCAGGTGGGTGTCGAACTGACCGCGACGAACCTGTCCGCGCGGTTGCTGGTCCAGTCGCTCAAATTCGCCAAGGCCAACCTCAGCAAGCGGTTCAGCGACCGGATCTACGAGTTCGCGCAGGACGTGGAAGACGGGTACATGAACGCCGGCTAAGCGCCGGGCCTCCTTCGCATCAGCTTCGGAAGCCGGTGTCGGCGTTTGCGGCGCGATGTCCCCGCTTGCGCGGGGACCCGTAAATCATCGACGCGACGCCGGTCAGGCGTCCGGCGGAATGACGCCCTTGCGCAGCATGAAGCACCCGTAAAAGCGGCGTTCGCCGGTCTGGATCACCGCATAGGCTTCCTTGGCGAGGTCGTAGAACGCGAAACGCTCGATGCTGATCATCTTGCGCGGCTCGCCTTCGGCGGCGTCGATCACCGCCTGAACCTCTGCCTGAACCGGCGGGACCTCGTCGGGTGCGTCGACAATCTCCATCCGGCCCGCGAAGTCGGGCACGAACGTGTCCAGCGGCAGAACCGACAGCACGGCTTCGGCGGCCTCGGCCGAGGTCAGGTTGTCCATCCGCAACAGGTCGCCATACACCGTCTGGTGCGCGATGCTGTCAGAAGGGAAGTTGGTGTCGGACAGGATCAGATAGTCCCCGTGACCCATGGCGCGCAAAGCGTAGAGCACCTCTGCGTTGAGGCGCGGGTCGATGCCTTTGAGCATGTGGTCTTCCTCCGGAAGTCTTGGGCGGCGTCAGGCCAGACGCGCGCCCGTGGATTTGTCGAACAGATGGATCGCTGCGGGATCGGCGGCAAGGTTGATCGTGTCGCCGACACGATAATCGCCGCGTTCGCGCAGGACCGAGGTCACCTCGGACCCACCGGAGCGGATGACAAGGTGGGTTTCGGCGCCGGTCGGTTCGACCACCGCGACCTCTCCCGGCAGGCCTTCGGCGGCGGGCGACAGCGCTTCGGGGCGGATGCCCAGCGTCACCTCGCGCCCGTCCTCGCAATGCGCATTGCCTGCGATCCGCAGTTGCGTCGCCCCGGTGTCGGCCATGATCACGCCGTCGCGCTGGCGCAGCACGGCCGGCAGCATGTTCATCGACGGCGAGCCGATGAAGCTTGCGACGAAAGTGTTGGCGGGGGTGTCGTACAGTTCCAGCGGCGTGCCGATCTGTTCGATATGGCCGCCCTGCATCACCACGATGCGGTCGGCCATGGTCATCGCTTCGATCTGGTCGTGGGTGACATAGACGGTGGTCGTCTTCAGCCGCTGGTGCAGTTCCCGGATTTCGGTCCGCATCTGCACGCGCAGCTTGGCGTCGAGGTTGGATAGCGGTTCATCGAACAGGAAGACCTGCGGGTCGCGCACGATGGCGCGGCCCATCGCCACCCGCTGCCGCTGGCCGCCGGACAGCGCGCGCGGATAGCGGTTGAGATATTCGGTCAGCCCAAGGATTTCGGCCGCGCGGCGCACCCGGTCCTGAATCTCGTCCTTCGGCATCCCGGCCATCTTCAGCGAGAAGGCCATGTTGGCGCCGACCGTCTTGTGCGGGTACAGCGCGTAGTTCTGGAACACCATCGCGATGTCGCGCTTGGACGGCGGCAGGTTGTTCACCACACGCTCGCCGATCGAGATCGTGCCGGACGTGATCCCTTCAAGTCCGGCGATCATCCGCAGCAATGTGGACTTGCCGCAGCCCGACGGGCCGACAAGCACCACGAACTCGCCATCGGATATGTCAAATTCCACGCCGTGGATGACCTCCAGCGAACCGTAGTTCTTGCGAAGATCGCGGATCCGTACCTCGGCCATGCGCCTGAATTCCTCCCTTGTCCCCTCCGGACCCGCGCAGGTTAAGCGAAGGGACAAGCGCCTGTCCATCGCCGAAATTTTAGGCCCGAAGTATGCTTGACAGGTCACGAAGACGCGCCGCACAGTTGGCCGCGTGCGACCTCGCGTCGCTGCCGGCAACGGGAGAGGAGGCCCGACCCGGCGACAAGACAGGGAGGATGTCTTTATGAGAAGAGAAGTTTACAACTATTTGCAGCGGACCGGTCGGCTTAAGCGCCGGGACGTCCTTAAAGGTATGGCGGGCATGGGTACGCTCGCCGCGTTTTCCGGCGTGTCCACCGGCGCAAGCGTGCGCCCGGCCTGGGCCGCGAGCCATGGTGCGTTGCGCGCCGAAATCCTGAAGATCCCCGGTGTGGGGATGGGCAGCCCGACGGATGCCGATTGGCAGAAGGTCGGCGAGATGTGCCTTGGCCCGATCAAGGAAGTCGTGTCCGAGGGCGAGTTCGCCGGCGTCGAACTGACGTTCATGGGGCTCAACAACCAGAACCTTCACAACTTCCTGTTCCGCGGTTTCCTGAAGCCGTGGGAGGCCTACACCGGCGCCAAGATCAACTGGATCGACCTTGCGCAGGCCGACTACAACGCCCGTCTGCAACAGTCGATCGCCACAGGCACCGTCGACTTCGACATCATCGAGATGGGCGCGCCCTTCGAGGGTGACGTTCTGGGTCGCGGCATGGCGTCCGAAATGCCCGACTGGGTCGCCGAGATCATCGACATGGACGACTACGTCGATTACCTCAAGGCGCCGGTCGGCACGTGGGACGGCAAGACCTACCGCGTCTCGATCGACGGCGACTGCCACACCTTCGCCTACCGCAAGGACTATTTCGGCGAGGGCTCACTGACCGGGCGCGATGTGCCGACCACCTGGCAGGAAATCAACGAGGTCTCGAAGATGCTGGCCGGTCAATCCGACCCGCTGACCGGGCTGGATGCGCATGGCTATCTCGACCCGCTGAAGGGCTGGGGCGGCTTTGGCTTCTACTTCCTCGAAAACCGCGCCGCGCCTTACGTGAAGCATCCGGACGATCCGGCCTGGCTGTTCGACCCGGACACCATGAAGCCCCGCGTCAACAACCCGGGTTGGGTGCAGGCGATCCAGGACGTGATGGATCTCATCGCGACCGAGAACGCCTATCCGCCAGACCAGATCAACGCCGACCCCGGCACGACCGCGTTCCAGCAGTTCCTTGCGGGCACCGGCTCGATGCTGACCTGGTGGGGCGATGTGGGCTCTAGCGCGCGCACCTCTGACACCTCGGTGGTGGGCGACGTCGTGGGCTTTGGCATCAACCCGGCCTCGGACCGTCGCTACAACGCGGCGTCCGGCGAATGGGAAGACACCATGAACGAGGCGCCGAACATGGCCTACCTCGGGTGGGGCGTCTATGTCATGGCCACGGTCGAAGGCGACGAGAAGAAGAAGAAAGCTGCTTGGTCGGCTGCCGCGCACCTTGGCGGCAAGGACCTGTCGCTGTGGGCTTCGGCCTATCCGTCGGGCTTCCAGCCCTACCGCAACTCGCACTTCCAGTACGACGAGTGGGAAGAAGCCGGGTACGACCGCGAGTACATCGAGGACTATCTCGGATCGAACCTCGACAGCTACAACCACCCCAACGCGGCGCTGGAACCCCGTATTCCGGGCATCTTCCAGTACTACTCGGTCGCCGAGGACGAACTGGCGAAGGGCTTCGCGGGCCAGTACGGCAGCGCGCAAGAGACCGCCGACGCCATCGCGGCAGCGTGGGAGACGATCACCGACCAGATCGGCCGGGACCAGCAGATCGAGCTGTACAAAGCCTCGCTGGGTCTGTGAGTTGATCCTGTTGACGAAACCTCGGGGCGCGGCGCAGGTCGCGCCCCGTTTCTTCCCGCCGGAGGATTGCCTTGCGCTGGCTGATACGCGGCATGCTGGTGGTTTTGGTTCTGCTGGGGGCGTGGCACGCCCTGCAATGGAACTTCTACCGCGGCGCCCTGCCGGAGGGGCTGGGCATCTGGTGGCGCAGCTATGCGCAGAACCGCACATGGGGCTTCGGGCCGGGCGGCAACGAGACGGGCTTCAACGAATTCATCCTGCCGGACGCGGCGGCCGAACGGCTGGCCAAGGGCGGGCTGGACTATCTTGCGACGCTGGAGCCGATCGGCTCGCGGCGCGGGTGGTTCAGGGATGGCGGCTTTGCCGGCTGGTCCGAGACGCCGGTGCCGGCGGAACCGCCATGGGTGCTGCGGCCCGGCCACGCAGCCGCGGGGACGGGGCCGGACGGGCCGTCGATCTTGCACCTCCTCGACCGATACGGCGGCCTGATCGCGATCCCGCCAGAGCGCAGGGCGCGGATCGACACCGCGCTGACCGCGCCGGGGAGTTTCTATGCATTCGGCGCGGGAGGACGGGTTATCGTCATCTCGCCGCCGCAACGACGCGCATGGGTGGCCTACGCGGGCTGAGCCGCTGCGCATCAGGGGGAGACACAGGGTAATGGCTACGGAAGAGGGCGACCTTCTTCACGTCGTGACGGACGACGACATCGGTCCGGGTCGCAGGCGCATCGGCCACCTGCTGGTCTGGGGCTCGTTCGGGCTGCTGATCGCGGTTTTCGCGGTGCTGACGCTGGCGCAGACCGGCCGGATCGGGCTGGAATTCGGCAACTGGCGTCCGGCGCTGTACGCGGCGCTGTTCTGGGGCATCTGCCTGGGCGTCGCGCAGGTGGTGCTTTACGGCGAACAGGGCAAACGGACGCTGTTCATCCTTCCGGCGACCCTGTTCGTGATCGCGATGGTGGTGTTCCCGCTGGTCTTCGCGCTGGGCATCGCGTTTTCGAACTGGAACCTGTCGTCGCTGGAGGGCCGTAGCTTCAACGGCTTCGACAACGTGGTGCAGATGTGGAACGACCCGTTCTACTGGAACGCGCTGAAGAACATGGTTTGGTACACGCTGGCGATCATCGTGGAATACGTCATCGCGCTCGGCCTTGCCCTGATCCTTGCCAGCGAGATCAAGGCGCGGAAGTTCTTCCGCGTCGCGTTCCTGTTGCCGCTGATGCTGTCTCCAGTCGCGGTGTCGTGGATGATCGGCAAGTCGATGCTCGAGGGCCGCTTCGGCCCCATCGCGCGGCTGGCGCGCTGGCTGGGCTGGGACCGGCCCGCCTTTTTCTCGGACCCCGAGATCGCGCGGACCATGATCATGATCATGGATGCCTGGACCTTCATTCCCTTCATGATGATCATGCTGCTGGCGGGGCTTCAGGCGATCCCGCGCGACGTGCAGGAGGCCGCCCGCGTCGACGGCGCGTCCGGCTGGCGCGGCTTCTGGGAGGTCACCTTTCCGCTGATGCTGCCGGTGTCGATCACCGCGATCCTGATCCGCATCATCTTCAAGCTGAAGCTGGCCGACATCATCATCAACGTCACCTCCGGCGGCCCCGGCGGCGCGACGGACAGCGTGACCAGCTTCATCTTCCGCGAATACCGTGACCGGTCGAACGTGGGCTACGGAACATTGCTGGCGATCGTCTACCTCGTGCTGATCGTGATCTCGATCACGATCTTCATGAAGCTCGTCGACCGCTGGATGAACCCGAGGTACTGATATGACCGACGCAACCCAGACCTCTGCCCAGATCTTTCATGACAGCGAGCACGACACCGGCGGTCGCGTGAAATGGTTCGCCGGGCGCGTGGCGATCTACGGCATCCTGATCATCTGGACCATCGTGTGCCTGTTCCCGATCTACTGGACGCTGACGACCTCGTTCAAGCTGGCGCCGAACGTGATGCAGGGCCACATGATCCCGTGGGTGGACTACCAGCCAAGCTGGAAGGGCTTCGAAAGCATCGGCATGTCGCCGCGCCTGCTGGGGCAGGAATCGACGGTGCGCGAGGAATTCCTGAAGCGCTTCACCAATTCGGTGATCACGGCGGGCTCGGCCTCGTTGCTGGCGGTGATCCTCGGGTCGATGACGGCCTACGGCCTGTCGCGGTTCCGCTATCGCTTCGGCTTCATGCGGAACCCGGACATCTCGTTCTTCTTCCTGTCGCAGCTGATCCTGCCGCCGGTGGTGCTCGCCCTGCCGTTCCTTGTGCTCTACAAAGAGCTCGACTTTCTCGACACCCGGATCGGGCTGATCCTGCTGTATACGCTGACGGTGCTGCCCATCGTGATCTGGATCATGCGCGACCAGTTCCAGTCGATCCCGGTCGAACTGGAAGAGGCGGCGCTGGTCGACGGCCTGTCGATCTGGGGGGCGTTCCTGACCATCGTCCTGCCCATCGCGCTGCCGGGCATGGTAGCGGCCTTCATCCTGTCGCTGGTGCTGACGTGGAACGAATACTTCTTCGCAGCGCTTCTCACGTCTACAGACGCCAAGACGCTGCCGGTGATGGTCGCGTCCCAGACCGGGTCGCAGGGGATCAACTGGTGGGCGATGGCGGCGCTGTCCTCGGCGGCGATCATCCCGCTGATCATCATCGGCGTGCTGCTGGAACGCTACATCATCAAGGGGATGGCCGCAGGCGCGGTGAAGTGATGGACGGGGTTTGGCCCCGTCGCACCGGAGGTGCGCATCAAGGAAATAGGGGGCTTTGCCCCCGTCGCACCGGAGGTGCGCATTAATGAGTTAGGGGGGCTTTGCCCCCCCTGCGCCTGCGGCGCATTCACCCCCAGGATATTTGAGGACCAAAGAAGCTGGGGGTTGCGGGTTTAGTGCGCCGCCACCGACACGGTGTCGACGATGGAGCGGCCACCGTCCACGGTCAGGATCTGGCCCGTCATGAAACCCGAGCCCTCGGACGCAAGAAACCGCGTCGCCTCTGCCAGTTCGGTCGCGCTGGCGATCCGGGCAAGCGGCGTGTTGCGGATGATGTCGTCCCGGCAGCCTTCCTTGATCTTCAGCGTGTCCTTCAGGCTGGCGCTCATGACGCTGCCGAAGGCCACCGCGTTGACGCGGATGTTGTGCGGAGCAAGCGCCACCGCCATCGCGCGGGTCATCTGGTCCAGCGCGGCGCAGCTGATCGAATAGCCCAGCAGGTCCGGATGGGTGCGGCGCGCGGCGATCGAGCTGAGGTTGACGATGGACCCCTGACACGGCTTGTCCTCTTCCTCGGCCTGCTTGATCATCCGCTTGGCGACAAGCTGGGTCAGGCGGAGCGAGGTCATGAGGTTCTGCTGCAGCAGTTGCTCGACGCTGTCCTCTTCCGGGCACAGCGCTTCGGAATAAGCGACCTGACGGCTGGCGTTGACGAGGATGTCGACGGTGTCGAACGCGTCGATGGTCGCCGAGAGCAGGTTGGCGATCGACAGCTTCTCGCGCAGGTCGCCGGCGAAATAGCGGGCGCGGGAGTCGTCTTTCGACGCCTCTTCGCCGATCTCGCGCACAAGGCCCTCTTCGTCCATGTCGGCGAAGACGACGTTGGCATCCATTTCGAGGAAGTGCCGCGCGATCGCGAGACCCACGCCGTTTGCGGCGCCGGTCACGATGGCGGTCTTGCCTGCGATGGAGAAAGACATGAGTGAGTGTCCTGATTCCTGAGGGGCAGCCTAGCGGGGGTTCCCGCTATCGGGAAGCGCCCTTTGCGGCAATGGGTTTCGCGGCGCAAAGGATCTTGAACCGGCCGGTCCCGGCCAGTTCCTCGACCTCGCGAAAGCGCGCGCGGGCCTCGGTCTCGTAGGGCAGGTGACGGTTCGCAACCATCCAGAGACGGCCCGAGGGTTTGAGCATTGCGGCCGCCGCCGCGATGAAGCCGCGGCCAAGCGCGGGGTCGGCGGCGCGGCTGGTATGGAAGGGCGGGTTCGACACGACGGCGTCCACCGGCGAGCCGGGCCGCCACGTCAGCGCGTCGGCCCAGTGGAACTGTGCGCGGGGATCGGTGACGTTCAGACGGGCGCAATCCAGCGCGGCGCTTTCGGCCTCGACCAGATGCAGTTCCTCGACCCCGCTGCGCTTCAGGACCTCCGCCGCCAGATAGCCCCATCCGGCGCCAAGGTCGACGACCCGCTTTGGCATCGCCTGCGGCAGCACCTCGGCCAGCGCGGCGGATCCGGCGTCGATCCCGTCGGCAGAGAACACGCCCGGCGCGGTGACGAAGCCTCCGATGTCCTGCCCGGCTTCCGGCGCGGCCCAGGCCGAGAAGTCGCCGGTCGCGGTGAAGATCTTGCCGTGCGCTTTCGAGATCACCTCGCCCACGCTGCCAAGCTTGCGGCAATCGCGCAGCAGGCTTTCCACGCCGTCGTCCTTCTGCCCGTCAACGATCACGGTGCCGCCGGTCAGGGCCGCCGCCTGCGCCACCAGGGCGCGCGCCTCGGCCTTGGCGCGGGGCACGCAGACCAGCGCGGCGGCAAAGTCGCCCTTGGGCGCGATGCCGGTGTCGTAGCCCTGCGACGCGAAAACGTCGTGGTCGGGGCGGAAGCCCTGTATCACCTGCACGCGGTCCTTCGGCAGCGCCGAAAGGTCCGCGCCGGCGCGCGGGCGGAACACCGCGATGCGGCCGGCATCGGGCAGCTGGCACGCGCCGTTTTCCAACGCGGTGGTCAGTCGTGTCGAGGACATGGGGTGCGGGCCCGGGGCCCTATTCCTTTTCCATGGTGCACTGCAGCGGATGCTGGTGCCGGCGGGCGAAGTCCATGACCTGACCCACCTTGGTCTCGGCAATCTCGAAGCTGAACACGCCGACCACGGCGACGCCTTTCTTGTGGACGGTCAGCATCAGTTCGAACGCCTGCGCGTGGTTCATGCCGAAGAAACGCTCCAGCACGTGGACCACGAACTCCATCGGCGTGAAGTCGTCGTTCAGAAGCAGGACCTTGTAGAGGGGCGGGCGTTTCGTCTTCGCACGCGTCTCCACCACGACGCCGGTATCCCCGCCGTCATCGTCCTTGTTCGTCATGATCTCGGGCCAATGCATCCCGTGCATAAACTCCGCCGAATGTCTTGATTGCCTGGAGCGACTATATAAGGTCACCGTTCCCCATGAAAAGGGGGGCCATGGCCCTGTGGCGCCCTATACAGAGTAAGTTGGACGGATGGCGGAAAAGTTAACGACGATCGCGTTCGATGCGGACGACACATTGTGGCACAACGAGCAGTTCTACCGCATCACGCAGGACCGATTCTCCGAGCTGTTGGCGGACCACGCCGATCCCGATCACCTTGACCGGCGCCTGCTGGAGGCCGAGCGGCGCAACATCGGCCACTACGGATTCGGCATCAAGGGCTTCATGCTGTCGATGATCGAGACCGCGATCGAGGTGACCGACAGCCGGGTGCCGGCGACCGTGATCTCGGAAATCATCGCGGCAGGTCAGGAGATGCTGCGCCACCCGATCGAGCTTTTGCCGCATGCCGAGGATGCCGTCGCCGCGGCGGCCGAGCGATATCGGGTGCTGCTGATCACCAAGGGCGACCTGCTGGACCAAGAACGCAAGCTGGCGCAGTCGGGGCTGGGCGATCTGTTCGACGGGGTCGAGATCGTCTCGGACAAGACCGCGCCGGTCTATTCGCGGATCTTCACCAGCCACGCCGACGGGCCTGCACGGGCGATGATGGTGGGCAACTCCATGAAATCCGACGTGCTGCCCGCGATCGAGGCGGGCGGCTGGGGCGTCTATGTCCCGCACGGCCAGACCTGGGCGCTGGAACATGCAGAGCCGCCCGAGGGGCACGGCCGCTTCCGCGAGATCCCCAATCTTGGTGCATTGATGCCACTATTGTTCGAATTTGAATAGCCGCGCTGCCACATTCTCGCCACAAAGGAAACATCTAGCGGTCGCGCGCGGCCTATCCGCAACATGTCGCGCGTCGCTTGAAGAGGTATTTCAAACACATTGAAAATCTTCTGTTTTCGGCTTTCGGGGGCCATGCTACGCTGACCTCAATGATTTGACCGGGCGACAAACGATCCGGCGGAACGAGGCAGTACAGGATTGGTGACGTGACCGCGCGCCTTAAGCACATGGCCCGTCTGGGTCTATTCTTCGTTATTGTAGCATTCTTCGCGCCCCTGTCGGCGGCAGCAGCGCCTTATGCAGCATATGTGATAGACGCCAGGACCGGAGAGGTCCTGCATTCGGACAACTCCGAAACCCGGCTCCACCCGGCATCGCTGACCAAGATGATGACGTTGTACATCGTCTTTCAGGCCGTGGAACACGGCGAGATCACAATGGACACCGAGGTGACCATCTCGAAATTCGCGGCGTCAGAGCCGCCCTCGAAACTCGGCCTGCGCCCGGGGCAGCGGATCAAGCTGCGGTACCTGGTGCGGGCGGCGGCGATCAAGTCGGCCAACGACGCGGCGACCGCGCTGGGCGAGGCGATCTCGGGCTCCGAGGCGGCCTTCGCCGAACGGATGAACCGGACCGCCAAGGCGATGGGGATGCGGAACACGACCTTCCGCAACGCCCACGGCCTGACCGACAGTGCGCACTTGTCGACCGCGCGGGACATGGCGCTGCTGGGGCGGCACCTGTTCTACGATTATCCTGAATACTACAACCTGTTCAGCCGCATCACGACCGATGCCGGGCTGCGCGAGGTGGCGAACACGAACCGCCGCTTCCTGAGCGCCTACAAGGGCGCCGACGGGATCAAGACCGGCTACACCCGCGCCGCGGGCTTCAACCTCGTCGCCTCGGCAGAGCGGGGCGGGGTACGCATCATCGCCGCCGTCTTCGGTGGACGTTCGACCCCGTGGCGGAACGAGGAAATGGCGCGCCTGCTGGACCTCGGCTTTTCCAAGGCGCCGTCCCGCGTGGCCGTGCGCCGCCCGGCCAAGCCGGCCTATACGCCGGGTGCGGACCTCGGCCGCATCCGCTATGCGCAGCGCGCGCCGGACCGCAGCCCGATGCCGCGCCTGCGGCCCGGACCCGGCGTCGAGGCGCTGCCGGACGAATTGCTGGTCGCGATGGCCGAGACCATCGAGGAAACGGTGGTCGCCATCGAGGCGACGGCGCCCGCGGCCTCGACCCTGCCCGAAGGCGCCCGCACGCCGCCGCCGTCGAACCCGGGCGTGGTGACCGCCGCGCTTCCGGTCGGCGAACCTGCGCCCCTCCCGGTGCCACGCCCGGCGTCGCTGACGACCGAGGTGGCCGCGGCCCCCGATCCGGTGGTCGAGGCGGAACGCGTCGTGGTCGAACGGCTGTCCACCAGCGGCGACCGCCACTGGGGCATCAACGTGGGCCTGTATAGCTCGCGCTATCAGGCCGAGCGGGTGCTGTTGCAGACCGCGCTGACCGAACTTGGCACGCTGGACGAGGCGCTGCGGAAGGTGAAGCAGAGCAACAAGGGGTTCGAAGCGAACTTCGTCGGGCTCACCGCCGAAGCCGCCGAGATGGCCTGCGAACGGCTGAAGGCGCGCAACATCGCCTGCACCACCATGGGCCCGGCGTCCTAAGCCAAAGTGCCGCAAGGTGCCGGGGGGCGCTGCCCCCCGCGCGCAGATTGCGCGCTCCCCCCGAGGTATTTCGAAAGAGAAGAAGCAGCCCACGCGCGGCGCTTCTTTGGTCCCAAAATATCCTGGGGGAGACGCGCGGCACGCGCGGCGGGGGCAAAGCCCCAATGATGCGCAACGCGGGCAGGATCAGGCGACGGCGGCGTCGTCCATGAAGGCGGCGGCCATCAGTTCCTTCGTGTAGTCGGATTGCGGGTTCTCGAAGATTTCTTCTGCGGTTCCCGATTCCACCACGTCGCCCTGTTTCATTACGAAGACCCGGTGCGACAGCGCGCGCACCACCCGCAGGTCGTGGCTGATGAACAGGTAGGCCAGCCCGTGCTTTTCCTGCAGACGGCGCAGCAAGTCGACGATCTGGACCTGCACCGTCATGTCCAGCGCAGACGTCGGTTCGTCCAGCACCACCAGTTTGGGGCGCAGCACCATGGCGCGGGCGATTGCGATGCGCTGCCGCTGGCCGCCGGAGAATTCGTGCGGGTAGCGATCCATCAGGGCCGGGTCGAGGCCGACCTCGGTCATGATCTCGGCCACCAGCTCGCGCTGGGGGCGATGATCTTCGGAGCCATGGATCTTCAGCCCCTCCGATATGATCTGCTCGACCGTCATCCGGGGGCTGAGCGAACCGTAGGGGTCCTGGAACACGATCTGCATTTCCGATCGCAGGTCGCGCATTGCGCCGCTGCGAAGGTTCTGGATCGGGCGGCCGTCGAAGACGATTTTCCCCTCCGACGAGATCAGCTTCATGATCGCCAGCGCCAGCGTCGTTTTGCCGGACCCGGATTCGCCCACGATCCCCAGCGTCTCGCCCGCGCGCACGCTGACGGAGGCGTCGTTCACCGCTTTCACGTGACCCACGACCTTGCGCAGCAGGCCACGCTGGATCGGGAACCAGATGCGCAGATGCTCAGTCTCGACGATCTCGGGTGCGTTGGCCGGGACGGGCAGGGGATGGCCCGCCGCCTCGGCGCTGAGCAGCTTGATGGTGTAGGGGTGGGTCGGGTTGTCGAAGATCTCGGCGGTGGTGCCCTGTTCGACGATCTCGCCGTCCTTCATCACGCAGACCCGGTCGGCGAAGCGCCGGACGATGTTCAGGTCATGGGTGATGAACAACAGACTCATCCCCTCGGCGTCCTTCAGTTCGGCCAGCAGGTCGAGGATCTGCGCCTGGATCGTGACGTCCAGTGCGGTGGTCGGTTCGTCCGCGATCAGAAGGTCCGGCCCGTTCGCCAGCGCCATCGCGATCATCACACGCTGCCGCTGGCCGCCGGACAGCTGGTGCGGGTAGTCCTTCAGCCGCGTTTCGGCATCACGGATGCCCACCTTGGTCAGCAGTTCGACGATCCGGTCCTTGACCGCCGCGCCGCGCAGGCCCTGGTGCAGTTCGATCGACTCGCGCAGCTGCTTTTCAAGCGTGTGGAGCGGGTTGAGCGAGGTCATCGGTTCCTGGAAGATGAACGAGATGTCGTTGCCGCGCACGTTCTTCAGTTCCTCGAACGAGGCGCCGACCATCTGTTGGCCCTTGTAAAGGACCGAGCCGTCCACCTCGGCGCTGTCGGGCAGCAGAGAGACGGTGCTGAGCGCCGTCACCGACTTGCCCGAACCGGACTCGCCCACAAGGGCCACGGTTTCGCCCTTGCCGACGGTGAAGCTGTTGCCCTTCACCGCGTGCACCGTCGCGCCGTCCTGGCGGAAGCGCACGTTCAGGTCGCGGACTTCGAGGATCGGCGTCATGCGAAGGTCTTTCTGGGGTCGAAGGCGTCGCGGATGCCTTCGAAGACGAAGACGAGAAGCGACAGCATGATGGCGAAGGTGAAGAACGCCGTGAAGGCCAGCCACGGCGCCTGCAGGTTCTGCTTGGCCTGAAGCGTCAGTTCACCCAGCGACGGGGCCGATGAGGGCAGGCCGAAGCCAAGGAAGTCCAGCGAGGCCAGCGTGCCGATGGTGCCGGTGATAATGAAGGGCAGCATGGTCAGGGTGGCGACCATCGCGTTCGGCAGCATGTGGCGGAACATGATGGTCCAGTTGCCGACCCCCAGCGCCCGCGCCGCGCGGACGTATTCGAAGTTGCGTGCGCGCAGGAATTCCGCGCGCACCACGCCCACCAGTGCGGGCCAGCCGAACAGCGCGGTCAGGAACACCAGCAGCCAGAAACTTCGGCCCAGGATCGCGAACATGATGATGATGATGTAAAGCGACGGGGTGGAGACCCAGATCTCGATCAGGCGCTGGAACACAAGGTCCAGCCACCCGCCGAAGAAGCCCTGCACCGCGCCCGCGATGATGCCCACGACGCTGGCAATCGAGGTCACGATGATGGTGAACAGAATCGACAGCCGAAAGCCGTAGATTACCCGCGCCAGCACGTCGCGGGCGGTGTCGTCGGTCCCCAGCCAGTGCTGGCTGTCCGGCGCCGACGGCGCGGTGCCTGAGATGTCGTTGATCGTGTTGTAGGAATAGGGGATCGGCGGCCAAAGCATCCAGCCTTGTTCGATCGCCTCGCCATCGACCGTGCCGGTCTCGGCCTGCGCCATCACGCCTTCGGGGTCGTCGAAGCAGCTTTCCAGCCCGCCCGAGACGATCAGGCACTTTACCTCGATATCGGCATAGACTGCCTCGGTCGCGAAATCGCCGCCGAACTGGGTCTCGGGATAGAACTTGAAGATCGGCATGTAGTAGTCGCCGCGGTAGTTCACGAGGATCGGCTTGTCGTTGGCAAGGAACTCGGCGAACAGCGACAGGCCGAACAGGATGCCGAAGATGATCGCCGACCAATAGGCGCGGCGGTTGCGCTTGAAGTTGCGCCAGCGGCGCTGGTTCAGCGGCGACAGGGTCATCCGCCGGCGGCGGACGGGCGGCACCGGTGCCGCGGGATCGCCGGGCGTGGGTTCGGGCTGCAGACCGGCGGGGGCGGTGCTGGGCTGGTGCGTCTGATCCATCTCAGGCCTCCCGCCGCTCGAAGTCGATCCGCGGGTCGACGAAGACATACATCAGGTCCGAGATGATGCCGATCACCAGCGACATCAGCCCGAATACGAAGAGCGTGCCGAAGATCACCGGATAGTCGCGGGCGACCGCCGCCTCGAAGCCCAGGCGGCCCAGACCGTCCAGCGAGAAGATCGTTTCGATGATGATCGACCCCGAGAAGAACACGCCGATGAACACCGCCGGGAAGCCTGCGATCACGATCAGCATCGCGTTGCGGAACACGTGGCCGTACAGCACTCGGCGCTCGGACAGGCCCTTGGCGCGGGCGGTCATCACGTACTGCTTCTTGATCTCGTCGAGGAACGAGTTCTTGGTCAGCAGCGTCAGCGTTGCGAAACTGGAGATCAGCGAGGCGATGACCGGCAGAGTGATGTGCCAGAAATAGTCGGCGATCTTGCCGATCAGCGTCAGCTGGTCCCAGTTGTCCGAGGTCAGTCCCCTGAGCGGGAAGATTTTCCAGTACGACCCACCCGCGAACAGCACCAGCAGCAGGATCGCGAACAGGAACCCCGGGATCGCGTAGCCCACGATGATTGCCGACGAGGTCCAGGTGTCGAACGAGGTGCCGTCCTTCACCGCCTTGCGGATGCCCAGCGGGATCGAGATCAGGTAGGCGATCAGCGTCGACCACAGCCCGAGAGAGATCGAGACCGGCATCTTTTCGATGATCAGGTCGACCACGCTGATGGATCGGAAATAGCTCTCGCCAAAGTCGAAATGCAGATAGTTCCACATCATCGTCAGGAACCGTTCAAGCGGCGGCTTGTCGAAGCCGAATTCGCGCTCGAGTTCCTCGATGAACTCTGGCGGCAGGCCGCGCGCGCCGAGATAGCGGTCACCCGCGCCGCCGCCACCGCCGGCGGCGTTCGTGGCGGCTTCGTTGCCGCCGCCCGAGATCGACTCGAACACGTCGCCCGTGCCTTCCATGTTGGCGATGATCTGTTCGATCGGGCCGCCGGGCACAAACTGGGTCAGAACGAAGTTCACGATCATGATCCCCAGTAGGGTAGGGATCACCAGCAGGAATCTGCGAAGAATATAGGCTCCCAAGGGGAGAAGCTCCTTACTTCACTGCGCCGGCAGAACGAAGGTCGGCCGCGGCGTCCTCGTCGTACCACCAGAAGCTCAGGTACCCAAGCGCCAGCGGCGGCAGGTCTTCGGGGTGACGGTACATGTCGTAGTAGGCGACGGTGTTCACGTTCTTGAACCACTGCGGCACCCAGAATCCCTTGGCGCGCAGGACGCGGTCAAGCGCGTGGGTCGCGGTGGCAAGCTCGTCCAGCGTCGGGGCATCGACAACGATCTCGATCAGCCGGTCGACGGCTTCATCCTGCAGGCCCATCAGGTTGCGCGAGCTGTCTTCTGCCGTGTCCGAGCCGTACCACTGGTACAGGCCGATGCCCGGCTCAAACCCCATCGAGAAGGTGTGGTTCACAAGGTCGTAGTCGCTGCTGCGGCGGCGGTCGACATATTGCGAGATGTCGACGCGTTCCAGCTTGGCGTCGATCCCGATCGAGCGGAGGTTCTGGATGTAGGGGTTGATGATACGGTCGAAGGTCGGGCTATAGGAGAGTACGGTCAGCGTCAGGGGCTGGCCGTCCTTGGTGCGGAAGCCGCCGCTGCCGGCGGTCCAGCCCGCCTCTTCCAGAAGGTTGGCGGCTTCGCGGCGCACGCGGCGGCCCGGCAGGTTCTCGGACGCCTCGTTGACCGGCGCCATCACGGCTTCGTCGGTGAGTATCGACGCGTCAAGCAATCCCTCGTCCACCAGCGGTTGAAGCAGCGCGACCTCGGCCTCGGTCGGGGTGCCGGTGGCTTCGAGAGGCGAGTTCTCCCAGAACGAGTTCACCCGTTCGTACAGCCCGTAGAACAGCGTGTCGTTCGACCATTCGAAGTTGAACATCATCCGAACCGCTGCGCGGACCTTCGGATCCTGCCACTTCGGGTCGCGAAGGTTGAAGACGAAAGACTGGCCCGAGCCGATGTTGCCGTCCGGCAGTTCTGCGGTCTTCACCCAGCCCTTCTGCACGGCGGGGAAGTTGTAGCCGGTCGCCCAGTCCTTCGACGAGTTCTCGATCCGGAAGGTGTATTCGCCTGCCTTGAATGCCTCGAACGCGGCAGAGCTGTCGGCGTAATACTCGACGCGGATCGTCTCGAAATTGTTATGGCCGATGTTCAGGGGGTGGTCGGCGCCCCAGAAGTTCTCGTCGTAGCGATAGATGATCTGGCGCCCGACATCGAAGCTGTCGACCTTGTAGGCGCCGGTCGCCATGAAGGGTTCAAGCGTGCTTTCGTCCAGCCGTGCGCCGGTTTCCTCGAACCACGCCTTCGAGAAGGCGTTGGTGCCGCCAGCGATTCCGATGACGTCACGGCGGGGGGCTTCGTCCGTGAAGGTGAATTTCACGCGGTACTCGTCCAGCACCTCGACGCTTTCGATATAGCTTTTCACCACGTTCACGTATTCGGTGATGCCCTGTTCCATGAACAGCTCGAACGTGAACTTGATGTCCTCGGCGGTCATCGTGGTGCCGTCCCAGAACTTCACGTCGTCGCGCAGGTTGAAGATCACCCAGTCGCGGCTTTCGGGATATTCCAGCGTCTCGCACAGATAGCAGTACAGGCCGTAGGGATCGTCCGCCGTGGCGGCCAGCATGTCCTCGTACATCAGTTCGGTCAGCGCCGCCGATACGCCCTTGCGGGTGTAGTTGTTGAAGCTGTCGAAGTTGCCCGACGCCCATTCGCTGATCTCGCCGCCCTTGGGTGCGTCCGGATTGACATAGTCGAGATGGGCGAAGCCCTCGGGGTATTTCAGTTCGCCGAAGTTCGACACCCCGTGTGCGACGATGACCTCTTCGTCGGTCTCCTGCGCATGGGCGGTGGCGGCAAGGGCGGCCAGCGCGGCGGGCAGGGCGATCCGGCGGATCATGGTTGCGGTTCGGGGCATGTCGGGCTCCTTCCAAGGGACAGGCGGGTGCTTTGCACCAGGTACAGCCTAGCGTGTCTGTCGGGCGTGTCTTGCGCGAATTTTAAGAAAAATATCCTAATAGCAAGTTGCAGTCCGTCAAACGCGCGTGATCCGGCCGTTACACATGCAAAAGGGCCGCCCTTTGGGGGGCGGCCCTTGGCAAAACTGCTTGATCGGCGGGCGATCAGTCGTCGAGGCTGTCCAGCCACGCGATCAGGTTGGCGCGGTCCTCGACATCGTCCATGCCGCCGTAGGTCATCTTGGTGCCCGGCGCAGCGCCGCGCGGATCTTCCAGGAAGTGGCTCAGGTTCTCGGGGGTCCAGGTCTCGCCGATCTGCTCCAGCGCGCCGGAGTAGGCATAGCCATCGACCGTGTCGATGCCGCGGCCAACCACGCCATACAGCGTCGGGCCGGTGCCGTTCGCGCCGGGCTCGACCTTGTGGCAGGCCTGGCAGGGGCGGAACAGGCGCTCGCCCGCAGCGGCGTCGGCGGCGGCGTAAACCTCGGCGAAGTCCACTTCGGGCTCGGGCTCGGCGGCGCTGTCGCTGTCCTCGACCTCGATCGTGTAGGCTTGGTGATGCTCGTCGCCGTGACCGGATTCGCCGACGTGGTACAGGGTCTCGCCAACCCAGCCGCCAAGAAGGAAGATCAGGAACGTGCCGCAGAAGCCGCCCACGATCTTGGTTACCGTCATTGTGTCGAACATATCGCGCCTAGCTCCGTCCAGATTCCGGCGCTATCTATCCGGTTCCCTTCCTCCGGTTCAAGGGATATGAGGCGCGACCAAACGACCTTTTCGGCATTTTTGGCGGACCTTACACGAAATGAGCGGACGTATCGCATTCCAAGGGGAGCCCGGCGCCTATTCTCATCAGGCCTGCCGAGACGCGCGACCGGACATGGAGGCGCTGCCCTGCCACACGTTTGAAGACGTGATTTCAGCCGTGAATACGGGCGCTGCGGACCTTGCGATGCTGCCGGTCGAGAACACGACCTATGGCCGCGTGGCCGACATCCACCGGCTGCTGCCGGAAAGCGGGCTGCACATCGTCGACGAGGCCTTCGTGCGGGTTCACATCTCGCTGATGGCGCTGCCGGGCGTGCCGATCGAGGATATCGAGAAGGTCCGCGCCCATCTGGTGCTGATCCCGCAATGCGCCGCGTTCCTGTCGGAATACGGAATCAAGGGCGAAGCCGCAGCCGACAGCGCCGGCGCGGCCGAGGAACTGTCGAAGGCCGGTCTGCGGACCGAGGGTGTGCTGGCCTCGGATCTCGCGGCAGAGATCTACGGGCTGAACATCCTTGCCCGACACATCGAGGACCACGCGCACAACACGACCCGGTTCCTGATCATGTCGCCGAAGCCCGAGCATGACCGCCGGGACGACCGCATGATGACGACCTTCGTGTTTCGCGTGCGGAACATTCCCGCCGCGCTTTACAAGGCGATGGGCGGCTTCGCGACGAATGGCGTCAACATGACCAAGCTGGAAAGCTACATGGTCGACGGCTCGTTCACCGCGACCCAATTCTACGCCGACATTCAGGGGCACCCGGACGACCCGCACGTCGCCCGCGCGCTGGAAGAGCTGGAATACTTCACCTCGTACCTGAAGATCCTCGGCACCTACCCGGCGGACCCCGCGCGCGGCTAAGGCTACGGCCGGTTCCGGTCGCGCCGTCCGCCCAGCAGCCCACAGCTTTTCAGGTCGCGGCCGGCGGCCCGTGCGGCGGTCATCGCGATCAGCCGCAGGTCCATCGCGACCGAGCGCCGCTTGCGGTAGATCAGGTCCAGTTCGGCTTTGCGGGGGACGCAGCGGCGGGAATAGACCGCGTCGGTTTCTTGCGCGGTCTCGCAGTCGGCCAGCAGCCTTTCCTCGTGCCGGTGATAGTACAGCGTCGCCAGTCCGGTGATGCCAGGCCGGCTTTGCAGCACTTCGACGTACAACTCCGGGAAGCGCTGGACATACAGGCGCAGCGGCGGGCGGGGGCCGACAAAGCTGATGTCGCCGCGCAGCACGTTCCAAAGCTGCGGGATCTCGTCCATCCGTGTCCGCCGCAGGAACCGGCCATGCTTCGTCAGCCGCGCGGCCTTGTCGCCACCCGAGACGCCGCTGTCGGTGTCGACCACCGTCATCGTACGGAATTTCCAAAGCTGGAACGGCTCGGACGCGGTCTTCATCCGTTCCGAAACATAGAATACCGGCCTGCCGTCGCGGACGAGGATCAACAGCGCGATCACCAAAGCCACGGGCGCAAGCACCACCGACAACAGCAGCGCAAGGATCAGGTCGAGCGCGCGCTTGCCGGGGGTCATGCCGCAACCTTTGCTTCCGCCAGCCCGGCAAGCAGGGCGGGTGCCGGGCGGTCGGGAAGGGGGACCAGCGCCTTCAGACGCGACAGGTCCATCGAAACCTCGCGCAGCGCGGTCTCTGGCGCGGGCCGGGTGTCATAGCCCGCGTCCGCCGCATCCATCAAGGCCGCCATTTCTACCGGCGGATCGGCGGCGAGGTTCAGCACCGGCGGCAGGTCCGACTGACGGGCCAGCGCCACCAGCACCTCTGCCAGCAGCGTGGGGTCGATATACGAACGGGCGGGCGTCGCCCCGTCGGCGAACCGGTCCAGCGTGATCGCCCGTCCGGCCGCGATGTTGCGAAACAGCGCGTCCGCGCCAGCGACGTTGCCCAGCCGCAGCGCGGTCACCGCGACGCCGCCTGCCGCCTTTGCGGCGCGCCGCTCCATGTCCAGCTTCGACGCGCCATAGGCGGTGGCCGGGGCGCAGGGGCCGTCCTCTGCGTGGCCGGCGCCGGGGCCGTAGACGGCCATCGACGAGAACAGGAACACCCGCGGGCAGCCCGCCTGCCGCGCCGCCTCGATCACCGCCAGCGCGACTTCGGCGTTCAGGTCGAAGCTGTCCGCTCCCGGTGTCGCGCCCGCGAGGCATAGAACCGCATCCTGTCCACGAAGCGCGGGCGCCAGAGTCGCCGGGCCGTCCATCAACGTCCACGTCATGTCAGCGCCGCTGCGGGCGCACCACGTTACCGGCGCATCGCGGAAAGGCCGGCGCAGCAATTGCCCGACCCGGCTGTTTCCTCCCACGACCAGCAATTTGGCGTCCATCGCGTCCTCTTGTCCCGTCACCGGTCTAGCCCCACGGTCCGGACTCCGCCAGAGCAGGCGCGCGGCGGGGCGGCAGGATGGCCACAGATGTGCACATATCCGCCACGGGTTCGGGCGGTCTCCGGGGGTCGCCTTGACCTCGCACCCGGCGCGCGGCAACCCTGCCCTGCGAGGGAGGTTCAATTTCGGCCCGAAGCGCATTCGCGCACAGGCAGCTCCTTCAAGGGGGGATTTCCATGAGCCGCAACCTGATCGCCATTCTGCGCGGCATCACACCCGACGATGCGGTGGCCACCGCAGCCGCGCTGATCGAGGCGGGGATCGACCGGATCGAGGTTCCGCTGAACTCTCCGCGCCCCTTCGACAGCATCGAGGCGATGGTCGATGCCCACGGTGACACCGCTCTGATCGGCGCGGGCACCGTGCTGACCCCGGAAGATGTTGCGCGCGTGCATTCCGTTGGCGGGAAGCTGATCGTTTCGCCGAATTGCGACGAGGCGGTGATCCGCACGACGGTCGATGCGGGCATGCAAAGCTATCCCGGCGTATTCAGCGCAACCGAGTGCTTCAACGCGCTGAAATGGGGCGCGACCGGGCTGAAGATCTTCCCGGCGGCCCAGATGGGACCCGCCGGCCTTAAGGCTCTGCGCGCCGTGCTGCCGGACGGAACGCAGGTCTACGCGGTGGGCGGTGTCGGTCCGACCGACTTTGCCGCGTGGCATGCGGCGGGGATCGACGGCTTCGGCATCGGCTCTTCGCTGTACAAGCCCGGCAACCCGGTCGAGGTCACCGCCGCCAACGCGGCAGAGACCGTTGCCGCATATGACGAGGTGTGGGTATGAGCGACGTTTACGACAACCGCCGTTGCGAACTGGGCGAGGGGCCGCTGTGGCACCCGGAGCGCCAGCAGCTGTTCTGGTTCGACATCCTGTCAAACCAGCTTCTGACCCAACGCGACGGCGCGCCGTGGCGCTGGCAGTTCGACGAGATCGTCACCGCCGCGGGCTGGATCGACCGCGACCGCCTGCTGATCGCCAGCGAGACGCGGTTGTTCACCTTCGACCTCGAAACCGGTGACGAAACCTATGTCTGCGGGCTGGAAACCGAAGACGAGACGACCCGCTCGAACGATGGCCGCGCCGACCGGCAGGGCGGGTTCTGGATCGGCACGATGGGCAAGCAGGCGGAAGACGGCAAGGGCGCGATCTATCGCTGGTACGATGGCGAGCTTCGCAAGATCGTCTCGGACATCACCATCCCCAACGCGATCTGCTTCACCCCGGACGGCGCCGCCGCCTACTACGCCTGTTCCCGCGCCGGGATTGTCTGGCGCGTGGCACTTGACGCGGATGGCTGGCCCGCCGGAGAGAAAGAGGTCTTTCTCGACTTCGCCGGCGAGGACTTCGCCCCCGACGGCGCGGTTACCGACGTCGAGGGCAACTTCTGGAATGCCCAGTGGGGCGGCTACCGCGTCGCGGTCTACGATCCCTCGGGCGCGTTCATCGAGGCGCACGAGATCCCGGCGGCGCACACGTCCTGCCCCGCCTTCGGTGGCCCGGACCTGTCGACGGTCTACGTCACCACCGCGCTCGAGAACCTGCCGCCCGAAGAGGCCGCGCGGTCCGAGAACGGAATGACCTATCAATTCGCTTCCGGCGCCCGCGGGCTGCCAGAGCCGCGCGTGGAGATCTGAGTATGGCGGTGGAAACCTTTGGCACGACGCAGGACGGCGAGACCGTTTACCGGCTTCTGCTGGGCAACGGGCCGCTGTCGGTCGCCGTGCTGACCTACGGGGCGAACCTGCAGGACGTGCGGCTGGAGGGCGTGGCGCATTCGCTGACGGTCGGCAGCCCGGAACTGGCCGCCTACGAAGGCAAGATGGCAAGCTGCGGCGGCCTGATGGGCCCGGTGGTGAACCGCATCGCCGGCGGCACCGCCGAGATCGACGGCACCCGCTTCGAGTTCACCAAGAACTTCGAGGGCCGGCACACCATCCACGGCGGCGACGCCGCGTTTCACCGGCGCGTCTGGGAGATCGTGGACGAAGGTCCGTCGCACGCGGTTCTCCGGGTGAAGGCTCCGGACGGCGAGGCGGGCTTTCCCGGCAACCGCGTTGTGACTGCCCGGTTCGATGTGCTGGACGACGCCACGCTGCGCCTGACGGTCGATGCCGAAACCGACGCTCCGACGCTGATGAACCTTGCCAACCACAGCTATTGGCGGATGGACGACGCGCCCACGGTGAAGGGACAAGTGCTGACCCTTGCCGCCGATCACGTGCTGCCGCGCGACGAGGACATGATCGTGACCGGAGAGATCCTTCCGGTCGACGGCACCCGCTTTGACTATCGCGAGGGCCGCGCGCTGGAGGCCGGGGCCGAGGGGCTGATCGACAACAGCTTCTGCCTGTCCCGCGCGCGCGTCGCGCTGCGGCCGGTGGCGTCTTTGCAAGGCCAAAGCGGCGTGCGGATGGAGATGTCCACCACCGAGCCGGGTGTGCAGGTGTTCGACGGCCATATCCTCGACCTGCCGCAATACGCAGGCAACGACGGCCCTTCGCCTGTCGCCTATTGCGGCGTCGCGCTGGAAGCGCAGTTCTGGCCGGGCGCCACGGCACATCCGGAGTTCCCCAGCTTCGTGCTGCGTCCCGGAGACGACTGGCAACAGGTGACCGAGTGGCGGTTTGCGCGGTAGGCCAAAGCCGGGGGCTCTGCCCCCGGACCCCCGGGATATTTCCGGTCCGAAGAAGCTGAGGAGGGCATGCCGGTGAAGGGAAGTGTCGAGGTGCGGCAGGCGATCATCGACGCCTGTCTCGAGATGAACAGCAGCGGCCTGAACCAGGGCACGTCGGGCAATATCTCGGTGCGCGAGGGCGACGGGATCCTGATCACGCCCTCCGGCCAGCCCTATGCGAAGATGAAGCCCGAAGACATCGTCTGGCTGAGCTTCGACGGCAGCCGCGAAGGGGCGTTGAAGCCCTCGACCGAGTTCCGGTTTCACCTCGACATCCTGCGCGCCAAGCCCGAGATGAACGCGGTGGTGCATGCGCATCCGACCGCCTGCACGACGCTGGCGATCATGGAAAAGGGCATCCCGCCGCTGCACTACATGGTGGCGGTCGCCGGCGGGCACGACATTCGCTGCGCGCCCTACGCGACCTTCGGAACCGCAGAGTTGTCGGAACTTGCCGTCGCGGCGCTCGAAGACCGGGCGGCGTGCCTTCTGGCGCATCACGGCAGCATCGCCTGCGGCAGCACGCTGGAAAAGGCGATGTGGCTGGCGGTGGAGGTCGAGGCGCTGGCCAAGCAGTACCTCGGCTGCCTGCCCTTCGGCGAACCTCCGTTGCTGAGCGTCGAGGAAATCGACCGGGTGCTGGAGAAAGTGAAAGGCTATGGCCTGCAGGAGTGAGCCCCGGTCCGCCTTTGGCGGCAAAAGGTCCGGGGGACCTTTTGAGGGGCGAACGGGCGGAGCCCCCCGGTCCGCGCTATCGGCGATACGTCCGCCTAGCCCTCGTCGCGTTCCGGCAGGCCGAGATACTTCGTCAGAAGCCGCTTCAACTGCCCGATCTCGCGCGGCGTCAGTCCATTCGGCCGCTCCGCGTCATGCGCCAGCAGCCGTGGCAGCGTGCGGCCGACCACCGCTTTGCCCTCTGGGGTCAGCGACAGATGGATCGCACGGCGGTCCGCCGGGTCTGACTGGCGCTCGACCCAGCCGGAGGACTCGAATCCTTTCAGAAGCTTCGTCATGTAGGCCAGCTTGATCACCAGCATCTCGGCGACCTCGCCGTGCCGAATGCCCGGGTTCTCGTGGATCACCGTCAGCACCGACAATTGCGCGGTGCTGAGCCCTTCCAGCGCCTCAAGCTGCTCGTCCATCCGGTAGACATGCGCCTGCGCCATCGACAGCAGAAAGCCGGACATCTCCGTCAGCACGCCAAAGCTTCGCGTTCCGTCGCCGGCCATACCCGTTCCCGCCTCCCGAAATCGTTTCCCCGTGAACTTCTGGTCCGTTGTTGTGACACGGCCGCTTGCGTCGCGGCAAGCCTGATCTGCGCGGGCGGGATGGCGCGGGCTTCGGGATGTGCTATTCGGCAGCCACCGCGCCGCACCGGCGCGCCGGACTTGAGGCGAGGAACGACATGGCCAAGACGATCTACATCCTGAACGGACCCAACCTGAACCTGCTGGGCAAGCGCCAGCCCGAGATCTACGGCCACGACACCCTGGAAGACGTCGAGCGCAACTGCCGCGCCGTGCTGGCCGACGGCTTCGACCTCAAGCTGATGCAGTCGAACTGGGAGGGCCAGATCGTCGACTGGATCCACGAGGCGCGCGAACAGGCCTGCGGCATCGTCATCAACCCCGCTGCCTTGACCCATACCTCGGTCGCGGTGCTGGACGCGCTGAACACCTTCGTGGGCCCGGTGATCGAGATCCACATCTCCAACGTCCACAAACGCGAGAGCTTCCGGCATCACTCTTACGTTTCGATGCGCGCCGACGGCGTCATCGCGGGGCTGGGGATCGAGGGCTACGAGGCCGCCGTCCGCCGCGTCTGCACCCTGGCCGCCTGAGGCCGGCGCGATGACACAGCTGATCACCGGCCACACAAGGATCATCGCCCATCTCGGCGTGCCGACCGAAAGTTTCCGCGCGCCGATGATCTACAACCCGTTCTTCGAGGAACGCGGCGTGGATTGCGTCGTGGTGCCGATGGGCTGCGGGCCTGACGACTTCCCGCAGTTCATGCGCATGGTCGCGCGGCTGACGAACTTCGCAGGCGCCCTGATCACAATGCCGCACAAGGTGTCCGTGGTGGACCTGCTGGACGAGGTCTCGCCCGCGGTCCGGATCTGCGGCGCCTGCAACGCGGTGAAAGCCGACGGCGAAGGCAGGCTGGTCGGCGACATGTTCGACGGCGAGGGCTTCGCGCGCGGTCTCTTGCGGAAGGGGTGCGAGATCGCCGGACGCTCGGCGCTGGTGGTGGGCTCGGGCGGCGTCGGCTCTGCCATCGCCGCGTCGCTGGCCAAGGCGGGTCTGTCCCGGCTGGGGCTTTTCGACGTAAACGGCGCCGCTGCCGAACGGCTGGCCGGTCGGCTTGGCGAAAGCTACCCGGACGTCGCCGTCTCGACCGGATCGAACGACCCGGACGGCTGGGACATCGTCGTGAACGCAACGCCGCTGGGCATGAAGGCGGGCGACCCGATGCCGATGGACGTCGCGCGCATCGCGCCCGAGACCTTCGTCGGCGAGGTGGTGATGAAACGAGAAGAGACAGCCTTCCTCGCCGCCGCCCGCGCCCGTGGCTGCGCCACGCAGGTCGGCGCCGACATGCTGTTCGAGCAGATCCCGGCCTATCTCGAATTCTTCGGCCTGCCTTCGACGACGCCGGATGTACTCCGCCGCGTGTCACGGTTAACGTATTAACGAACAAGCCAAGGGAGGAGCGACACAATGGAAATCCCCAAGAACCGGTTCAAGGAGGCGATCCTCGCCGGCAAACCGCAAGTGGGCATCTGGTGCTCGATCCCCGATCCGGCGATGGCCGAGATGCTGGCAAACACCGGCTACGACTGGATGATGTTCGACACCGAACACTCGCCGATGGATCCCTTGAACGTGCAGCCGATGCTGCAGGCGGCGGCGCCTTATGACGTGTCCTGCGCGGTGCGTCCCACCGGGCTGGACCCGCTGCAGATCAAGAAATTCCTCGATGCCGGCGCCCAGACGGTGATGATCCCCTACATCCAGACACCCGAAGAAGCCGAACTCGCCGTGGCGGCGGTGTCCTATCCGCCCGACGGCATGCGCGGCGTCGCTGGCGTCATGCGCGCCAGCCGCTGGGGCGCCGTGGCCGACTATGGCCGCAAGGCGCGCGACGAGATCTGCCTGATCCTTCAGATCGAGACGAAGGAAGCGGTGGACCGGCTGGAAGAAATCGCCGCCGTCCCCGGCGTGGACGCAATCTTCGTGGGGCCTGCCGACATGGCGGCCTCGCTGGGCTACATCGGGCAGAACGGCCACCCCGAGGTCCGCAAGGCCTGCGCCGATGCGATCCGCCGCATCCGGGCCGCGGGCAAACCGGCGGGCTTCCTGTCGCCCGACGACTCGCTGCTTGAAGAGATGGTGGACGCGGGCTCGGTCTTCACCGCTGTCGACCTCGACGTGACCATCCTGCGCCGCGGCGCGCTGGCGCGTGCGAAAGCGTGGAAGGACAAGCTCGGCGGGTAGGGGCCCGCCCTGCCTGACTCCGGGGTCTTCTTCTCTTTCAAAAATACCTCGGGGGAGTCGCGAAGCGACGGGGGCGGAGCCCCCATGCGCGCCAGTGCCCGGCAGCCGCGGGGGTTGGACATTCCCCGCGCCGCCCCCTAGCGTCCGGGCATGAGTTCCGCGTCCCTTCTCGATACCCGCTATTCCTGGACCCGGCTGGCGATCACGCTGGCCGTGGCGTCGATAGGGAATGTCGGCATGTGGGCGGTCATCATGGTGCTGCCCTCGGTCGAGGCCGAGTTCGGCGTATCGCGCGCCGACGCTTCGCTGCCGTGGACGCTGACGATGGTGGGCTATGCGCTGGGCAACCTGTTGCTTGGCCGCGCCATCGATCGGTTCGGTGTCACCCGTGTCCTGCTGATCGCGGCGGTGTCCAACGCCCTGGGCTTCGCGCTGGCGTCGATGAGCGGCGGCATCCTAATGCTCGCGGCCTGCCAGCTTCTGATCGGCTTCGGTACCGCGGCCAGCTTCGGGCCGCTGATTGCCGATATCTCGCAATGGTTCCTGCGTCGTCGCGGCGTTGCGGTCGGCATCGCGGCGGCGGGAAATTACCTGTCGGGCGCGGTCTGGCCGTGGCTTCTGTCGGACGTGCTGGTGAACCGGGGCTGGACGGCGGTCTATCTGACACTTGCCGTCATCACGCTTGCTTTGATGATCCCCGGCGCCTTGGCGTTGCGCCGCCGGGTGCCGCCCGAGGCGCAGGCCGAGGCCGACGCGGTCTCGAACCTCAATCGCGGGCGGGTCAACCTGTCGCCTGCCGTGCTGCAATGGGCGCTTGTGATCGCCGGGGTCGGCTGCTGTGTCGCGATGTCGATGCCGCAGGTCCATATCGTCGCGTTGTGTACCGATCTTGGCTATGGCCCGGCAGTCGGCACAGAGATGCTGTCGCTGATGCTGTGGGGCGGGGTGGTCTCGCGCTTCGTCTCGGGCCTGCTGGCGGATCGGCTGGGCGGCGTGATGACGCTGCTGGTCGGCTCGACGCTGCAATGCATCGCGTTGTTCCTTTACCTTCCTGCGGGCGGCATGGCGTCGCTTTATGCCGTCTCGCTGGTCTTCGGTCTCAGCCAGGGCGGCATCGTCCCGAGCTATGCGCTGATCGTCCGCGAATACATGCCCGCGCGCGAGGCGGGCGCCCGTGTCGGCCTTGTGATCTTCGCCACCATTCTCGGGATGGCGCTGGGCGGCTGGATGTCGGGCTGGATCTACGACCAGACGGGCAGCTACACGATGGCATTCCTGAACGGCATCGGTTGGAACCTTCTGAACCTCGCGATTGTCGGCTACATCTTCTTCACCACGCGGCGGCGGGCGGGGATGGCCCATGCCTGACGCCACGCACCATGTCGCTTTCAGACGCGCCCTGTCGCGTCCCCGCCTGTTAGACCCCACGCGACCCAGACACACCGGAGGCCCAAGATGAACGTGAACCTCACCCCCAATGACCTGTCCCACGTGGTCGCGGCCGACCGCGCCCACGTCTGGCATCACCTGACCCAGCACAAACCGTACGAGACGATCGATCCCCGCGTGATCGTCGAGGGGCGCGGCATGAAGGTCTGGGACGCCACCGGCAAGGAATACATCGACGCCGTCTCTGGCGGCGTCTGGACCGTCAACGTGGGCTATGGCCGCGAGACCATCGCTGACGCGGTGCGCGATCAGCTGGTGAAGATGAACTTCTTCGGCGGCTCGATGGGGTCGGTCCCCGGCGCGCTGTTTGCCGAGAAGCTGCTGGAGAAGATGCCGGGCATGAGCCGCGTCTACTATTCCAACAGCGGCTCCGAGGCGAACGAGAAGGCGTTCAAGATGGTCCGCCAGATTTCGCAGCGCTTCCACGGCGGCAAGAAGTGGAAGATCCTGTACCGCGACCGCGATTATCACGGCACCACCATCGCCTGTCTCGGCGCGGGCGGGCAGGACGAACGCGGTGCGCTTTACGGCCCGTTCCCGGATGGCTTCGTGCGGGTGCCGCACTGCCTTGAGTACCGCAAACAGTGGGAGGACCTGTCGGGCGAAGAGTATGGTCGCCGCGCCGCGGACGCCATCGAGGAAGTGATCCTGCGCGAAGGGCCCGACACCGTCGGCGCGATCTGTCTTGAACCCGTCACCGCCGGCGGCGGCGTCATCGTGCCGCCCGAGGGCTACTGGCCCCGCGTGCAGGAGATCTGCCGCAAGTACGACATTCTGCTGCATATCGACGAGGTCGTCTGCGGGCTGGGCCGCACCGGCACCTGGTTCGGTTACCAGAACTGGGGCGTCGAGCCGGACTTCGTGACGATGGCCAAGGGCGTCGCCTCGGGCTACGCGGCGATCTCCTGCACGGTGACGACCGAGAAGGTCTTCGAGATGTTCAAGGACGATGCCAGCGATCCGCTGTCCTACTTCCGCGACATCTCGACCTTCGGTGGCTGCACCGCCGGTCCGGCGGCGGCGCTGGAAAACATGCGCATCATCGAGGACGAAGGCCTGCTGGAGAACTGTCTTGCCATGGGCGAGCGCCTGATGGGGAATCTCGCCGCGCTGAAAGAGAAGCACGCCGTCGTCGGCGACGTGCGCGGCAAGGGCCTGTTCTGCGGCGCCGAACTGGTGGCCGACCGCGAGACGAAGCAGCCGGTCGAAGAGAAGAAGGCGCAGGCCGTGGTCGCCGCCGCGATGGCGCGGGGCGTCATCATCGGCTGCACCAACCGTTCGCTGCCGGGGATGAACACCACGCTGTGTCTCAGCCCCGCGCTGATCGCCACGCCTGCCGAGATCGACCGGATCACCGACGCCATCGACGGCGCGCTGACCGAGGTTTTCGGCTGACACCGCCTTTCAGCGCCCTTTGGCGGGGCGCCGAACCGGGGTAGCATCCCCTCGCATCAGTCATGAAATGCGAGGGGGCCCCATGACCACGACACTGGTTCACATCCACACCGGCCCGGCCGATCCGAACAAGGCGACGCTTGGCCTGCTGATCGCGCTGACAGCGCAGACCGAAGGGCACGACGTGACCGTCTTCCTTGCGGGCGACGGCGTTCACCTTCTGGCACAGGCGCATCGGGAACTTGAGGGCGAAGGCACCGGCGTCGTGGGCGAGCATCTTGCCCGCCATGGCGCGAAGGGCACGCGGTTCCTTGTGTCCGGCAAATCCGCGAAAGCGCGCGGGTACGGTGACGATTTGCTGGACGGTCTGAACGCCTCTTTCGCGATGCCGGAGAAGCTGGTCGAGGTCGCCGCGGCGGCGGATACCATGCTGTGTTACTGACCCGCCGTGCCGGGACCTTCCCGGCTGGTGCGGCCCGACTGTTTCATGCGTGATCCATTGCATCGCCCCCGCCTTTTTGCCATGACGCCCGGGCATCAGCGAAAGGCTTCGGGCGATGGATCATTTTCTGTATCGTGACGGTCTCCTCCACGCCGAGGACGTCCCCGTCCCCGAGATCGCGGCAGCGGTGGGAACGCCGTTCTACGTCTATTCGACCGCCACGCTGACCCGGCATTTCAAGCTCTTCGACGACGGGCTGGACGGGGTGCCGCACCTTGTCTGTTACGCGATGAAGGCGAACTCGAACCAAGCTGTCCTGCGGGTGCTGGAACAGCTTGGCGCCGGTGTCGACGTCGTGTCGGGCGGCGAGTATGCCCGCGCCAGGGCCGCCGGTTTCTCGGGCGACCGCATCGTGTTCTCGGGCGTCGGCAAGACGCGCGAAGAGATGCGGCAGGTGCTGGAAGGCGGCGTCCGCCAGATCAACCTTGAAAGCGAGCCCGAGATGCGGCTGCTGTCCGAGGTTGCGGCATCCATGGGCGTCACGGTGCCCGTGACCGTGCGGGTGAACCCGGACGTGGATGCGAAGACGCACGAGAAGATCGCCACAGGCAAGAAAGAGAACAAGTTCGGCATCCCGATCGCCCGTGCGCGCGAGGTCTATGCCGAAGTCGCCGCGCTGCCGGGGCTGGAGGTCGTGGGAATCGACGTGCACATCGGCAGCCAGCTGACCGATCTCCAGCCTTTCCGCGATGCCTACAATCTGGTCGTGTCGCTTACGGAACAGCTTCGCGCCGACGGTCATGCCATTCGCCGCCTCGATCTGGGCGGCGGGCTTGGCATCCCGTACGAACGCTCGAACGCGGCGCCTCCGTTGCCCACCGATTACTGCGAGATGGTCAAGGACGTCATCGGCCCCACCGGCTGCGAGGTCGAGATCGAACCGGGCCGGCTGATCGCCGGGAATGCAGGCATCCTCGTCAGCGGCGTGATCTACGTGAAGTCCGGCGAGGGCCGCGATTTTCTCATTCTCGACAGTGCGATGAACGACCTGATCCGGCCTGCGATGTACGGCAGTCATCATGACATCGTGCCGGTGATCGAGCCGGCGGCGGGCGTCGAATACGCACCTTACGACATCGTGGGACCGGTCTGCGAATCCGGGGATACCTTCGCCAAGCAGCGGCAGATGCCGCCCGTCGCGGCGGGCGATCTGGTCGCCTTCCGGTCCGCCGGGGCCTATGGCGCGGTGATGTCGTCAGAGTACAACACGCGGCCGCTTATCCCCGAAGTGCTGGTGCACGAAGATCAATTTGCCGTCATCCGCCCGCGACCTTCCTTTGACGAAATCATCGCCCGCGATAAGGTGCCTGCATGGTTGTAACGCGCGATCCGGCGCGACAACCGATGGCACGGGTACATGACCGAGACGACGAAGCTTTCTGACGCCGCACTCGACCGTTTGCGCTGGCCGCTGGCCCTGACCCGCACGGGCATGGTCGCCGAACGCGCGCTTCGGGCATTCTGGCCGCTCTGGACCGTCCTTCTGCTGGCGCTTGCCGCGCTGATGCTTGGGGTTCACGAAACCTTGCCGCTGGAAGTCACGTGGGCCGGCATTGTCGTCGCTGTTCTCGGACTGATCGGTGCGCTTTGGTACGGCATTCGCCGGTTCCACTGGCCCTCGCGGGCCGAGGCGCTGGACCGTCTGGACCGCACGCTTCCCGGCCGCCCGATTTCCGCGCTGGCCGATACGCAGGCAATCGGCGCGACCGACGCCGCGAGTCAGGCGGTGTGGAAGGCGCATGTCACCCGCATGGCCGAGCGCGCCGCTTCCGCCCGCGCCGTCGAGCCGAACCTTCGCATTGCCGACCGCGACCCCTATGCGCTGCGCTTCGTGGCGGCGCTGGCCTTCGCGGTGGCGCTGCTGTTCGGGTCTTTCCTGTCGGTCGCCACGGTGTCCGAGGCCGTACCCGGCGGCAGCAGCACCGTTGCGCAGGGCCCCAGCTGGGAAGGCTGGGTCGAACCGCCCGCTTACACCGGCAAGCCCTCGCTGTATCTCAACGACATCAAGCCCGGCACCTTCGAGGTTCCCGAGGCCAGCCGCGTCACGATCCGCCTGTATGGCGACGTTGGCGATCTGACGGTGACCGAAACGGTCTCGGGCCGGACGCAGGAGGTGCCCGCCGCCAGCGACGAGGCGCAGAACTTCGAGGTCACGCAGGCCGGGCGTATCGCCATCGACGGCCCGAACGGCGCCGCGTGGGACATCAGCGTCACGCCGGACACGGCCCCGCAGATCGCCATCCTCGGCGAGCCCGAGCGTGGGCTGTCGGGCGAGATGCGCCAGACCTTCTCGGTCAGCGACGACTATGGCGTCGTCGCGGGCCGGGCCGAGATCACGCTGGACCTTGCCGCGATCGACCGCCGCTATGGTCTGGCTCCCGATCCCGAACCGCGCGAGCCGATCACGCTGGACCTTCCCATGACGATCTCTGGCGACCGGTCCGAGTTCGAGGAAGTCCTGATCGAGAACCTCGCGGAACACCCGTGGGCGACGCTGCCCGTGACGATGGTGTTCTACGCGACCGACGACCTTGGGCAGGAAGGACAATCCGAGCCTGCCCACGTCGTCCTGCCGGGGCGCCGCTTTTTCGACCCGCTTGCCGGCGCGATCATCGAGATGCGCCGCGACATGCTGTGGAACCGTGACGAGAACGGCCGCCGCGTGGCGCAGGTTCTGCGCGCGGTCAGCTATCACCCGGACGAGGTTTTCGACAGCGACACCGCCTATCTGAAGCTGCGGACGTTGCAGCGTCAGCTGGAGCTGTTCAACCAGTACGGCATGACCGAGGAACAGCGCGACGAGATCGCGCAGATCCTGTGGGACCTTGCCGTCCTGATCGAAGACGGCAGCCTGTCCGACGCGCTGGAGCGCCTGCGCGAGGCGCGCGAGCGCCTGGAAGAAGCGATGCGCAACGGCGCGACCGACGAAGAGATCGCGGAACTGATGCGCGAACTGCGCGAGGCGACGCAGGACTACATGCGTCAGCTGGCAGAGCAGCAGCGCCAGAACGGCGAGAACCCGGACGGACAGGACCAGGCGCAGGGCGAACGGCAGGAGATCACCGGCGACCAGATCGAAGCGCTGATGGAACGGCTGCAGCAGCTTATGGAAGAAGGCCGCATGGACGAGGCCATGGAGCTGATGGAGCGTCTGGCGGAGATGCTCGAGAACCTCGAGATCACCGAGGGCAACGGTCAGGGCTCGCCGGGGCAGGAAGCTATGGAAGGGCTGGGCGAGATGCTGCGCGATCAGCAGGATCTCAGCGACGAGACCTTCGGCGACCTTCAGGACCAGTTCGGCCAAAACGGCCAGCAGGGCGAACGTGGCGAGGACGGTCAGCAGGGCAACGGCCAGCAGCAGGGCGACGGTCAGGGTCAGGGGCAGGGTCAAAGCGGCCCGCCGAACGGATCGAATGGTCAGGGCCAAGGGCAGGGGCAAGGTCAGGGTGAACTTGACGGCGAAGCGCTTGCCGACCGCCAGCAGGCCCTTCGTGAGGAACTGAACCGCCAGCGCAACAACATGCCGGGCGCGGGCACCCCCGAGGGCGACGCCGCCGGCGAGGCGCTGGACCGCGCCGGCCGCGCCATGGACGAGGCCGAGGAAGCGCTGCGCAACGACGATCTTGCAGGCGCTCTGGACAGCCAGTCCGACGCCATCGAGGCGCTGCGCGAGGGGATGCGGAACCTCGGCGAGATGATGGCTCAGGAGCAGAACAACCAGGGCCAGCAGGGCGAGGCGCAGGGACAGGCCGACAACAGTCAGGCCCGCGATCCGCTGGGCCGCGAGCCGGGGGCGAACGGTCAGATCGGCACCAACGAAGAGATGCTTCAGGGTGACGACATCTACGGTCGTGCGCGCGAACTTCTCGAGGAACTGCGCCGCCGCTCTGCCGAGCAGACCCGGCCCGACGAAGAACTCGATTACCTGCGGCGGCTGCTGGACCGGTTCTGACAGCCGTCCCTAGCCGCCGGTCAGGTCTCTGACACGATCCATCAGTTGCATCCGTAGCCCGAACCGGCGCTCACCGGCGGCGCTGTAGTGATCGCCGTCAAGGAAGTAGAGCCCCTCGCAATCCGTCAGGTCCTCGGGCAGGCGCAGCTCCACAAGGTCCTGCTGCGAGACATAGGCGACCGGTGAGCTTTCCAGCCGCTTCGCCACGGCATCGTCAAGCCGGGCAAAGGCGTCCCGCTGACCGGGACGCAGGGCATAGGGATAACGGCAACCGCGCCATGCCATGCTGTCGACGTTCACGTGCGGCTCCAGCCTCGGGCCAAGCCACAGCACCGGCGCGTGTGGGGCCAGCGTTTCGAGGTAGTCCACCACCGCCCCGATGCGTTCCCCATGTGGTGTGAAGCCGTCGAACGGCAGCGCGTCGCCCATGAAATCCGTCCGGGCTGCGGCGTTGCCGGTGGCATTGCGCAGCAGATAGAAGGCGGCCTGCGAGAACACGATGGCGCGGAAGTCTCCATCCGGCAGAAGGTCGGCTGTGTCGGCATAGGGGCAGCCGCGCAGCGGTCCGTGCGGGCGGCAACCGGGCGAGACGATGCCGACGACGAAGGGTTCTTCCGGCGCGGTCGCGACCATCACGCCCATGATATCGACACCGTGGCTGTCGCCCAGAACCATCACGCCGGGGCCGAACCTGTCGCGGCAGTCGCGGATCCGCGCCCGGGTTTCGGGATCAAGCGTCGCGGTGCTGAACACGCAAGTGCCGTCGTCGAAGCCTTCGGTCTCGACCACGGCGTTCGCCTGCCGCTCTGCGTCGATCATCTGAACCATCGCCCGGCGGTCGGCGGGCAGAATGGCATAGTAAGGCGAGCGCCAGCCGTCGCCATAGCCCACCGCCGCGCCCAGCACCGAAAAGCTGGCGATGGCCGCCAGTGACAGACCGAACACGGCATCGCGCGAGACGCGGTCGCGCTGGCGGAACGGCCGTTCGACAAAACGCCACGACAGCCACGCAAGCGCGCCGGTCAGCGCGAACAGCGCGACGAGGGCGGTCCAATGCAGCCCGTCCGGCCAGCGCATGCGGGCGAAGACCAAAACCGGTTGGTGCCAGAGGTACAGGGAGTAGCTGACAAGACCGACGGCCACCGGCCCACGCAGCGCAAGGGTGCGGCCCACAGGCTCGGTCTCGGACGCGAACAGCAGCACAAGGCAGGTGCCCGCGACCGGCAGCAGGGTGTAATGCGAGGGGAAGGGCAGGTCGCCGTGGTAGGCCGCGATGGCTGCGGCGATCATCACCAGTCCGGCCGCCGCCGGCAGCCAGTGCGCGCGGACCTTCGGCATCGCAACCGTGCAAAGCGCGCCAGCCAGCAATTCCCAGAACCGGGTCGGCGACAGGAAGAAGTTCGCGACCGGCCACGCCCGCGCCCCCCACAGGGCCAACGCGAAACTCGCCAGCGCCATCGCCAGCAGTCCGGGCACCAGCCAGGAACGCCGCCAGCGAACCAGCGCAAGCAGGATCAGCGGAAACAGGATGTAGAACTGTTCCTCGACCGACAGGCTCCAGGTGTGCAGCAGCGGAAGCTCTTCCGCCGTGGGTGCGAAATACCCGGTTTCTAGCCAGAACAGGATGTTGGACCAGAAGGTCCCGGCCGCGAGGACGCTGCGCCCGAACAAGGCGATGTCGCCCGGCAGCATCAGCGCCACTGCGAAAGGGATGCATGCCGCCATCACGACGAACAGCGCGGGCAGGATGCGGCGGGCCCGGCGTTCGTAGAAGGTCAGGATCGAGAACCGGTCGTCCTGGATGTCCTGAAGCAGAAGGCCGGTGATCAGGAAGCCCGAGATGACGAAGAACACGTCGACCCCGACATAGCCGCCGCCGAAGCCCGGAACCCCCGCATGGAACAGCACGACCGGAAGCACGGCGACTGCGCGCAATCCGTCGATTTCCGGCCGGTATCGCATCGCTTTCGACCCCTTCGCGCCGCGAGGCGGGGCGCTAGCCTCCGATCAGGCCGTTGATCCTGACGACGATGCTCTCGATCCCGCCATTCACCGCGACCCGCACCTGGTTCACCGCGTCGACATACGCCCGCAAGGCGGGTTCTGCCGCGGGCGCCGTGTCGGCGATATCCGGAGCGAAAGCGTATACCGCCACAAGGATCGCGACGATGATCACGACGATGAGAAAGCCAGAGCGGAAGCTCATCCCGGTTTCGGCGGGCGGCGGTGCCATCTCCGGCATCGTGTCGACGGTTTCGCGCTCGTCCTGTCCGCGCAGGGTCGAATTGATCTCGTCCACGTCGGGAAGCAGGCCGCTGCGGGTGCCGGGGGTATCGTCGATCTCGTCCTCGGTGTGACCGCGCATCTTCGCCATGCGGTCACGCGCGGCGGCAGAGCGATCCTGCGGCGTGTCGTCCTCGTCAAGCCCAAGGTCGGGCTGCGACTGCATCTCGGTCGCCGCTTCGGCGCGGCGTGCGGCCGACTCCCGTTCGGCTTCCTCGCGCAGGATATCGGCTATCTCGGGCTCGAGCTCGCGGCGGTTCGGAGCAGCGACGGGCTGGTCCTCTTCGTCCTCGTAGTCTTCGTCATAGTCGTCGTCGGGGGCCGCGTCGTCGTCGCCGTAGACCTCTCCGTCTTCCTCTTCGGAGGGCGTTTCCCATGCGGGCGGGACGCTTTCTTCCGCGTCGTCCTCGTAATCTTCCTCGTAGGTGTCTTCATAGGCGGCGCGGGCGCGTGCGGGGTCGTCGCCGGCGCTCTCGCCCTGATCGTCTGTCTCGGTTGCGGAAACATCCGCCGCGAAAGCGGCGTCCAGCGCGTCCTCTTCATCCTCGGGCTCGACGCCTTCGGGATGCTGGAACCAGCCGTGGCCGCAATTCGAACACTGGACGTCACGTCCGGCGGGCGGGATCAGGCCCGCGTCAACTTCGTATGTCGCGCCGCAGTTCGGGCAAATCAGCCGCATAACGTCCCTTTCGGATCGCCCCAGAGGTACCTCACGATCCCTTCCGCTTTTCCACAGGGTTTATCAGGCCCTTGGGGCAATTCAAAGCTTTTGCGCCGGGCCCGATTGCAACCGATCCCCAAGTTCGGCAAAAGAGCCGCAGTCTTAACACAGATCGGGGTGCCCAGGTGATCGAGCTCGACGACGTGTCCTACAGTTACGGCGGCGGCGAGCTTCTATCCGGAATAAGCCTGACCTTGCAGCCCGGCTCGTTCCATTTCCTGACCGGGCCGTCCGGGGCAGGGAAGACCACCTTTCTCAAGCTTTGCTATGGCGATCTTCTGCCGACCGCCGGGCGGGTGTCGGCCTTCGGGCAGGACGTGCGGGACATGGGCCGCGACGACATCGCGCGGCTTCGGCGGCGTGTGGGTGTGGTGCATCAGGACTGCGAGTTCCTTGATCACCTGTCCGTGGAAGAGAACGTCGCGCTGCCTCTTACTGTTTCCGGTCGGGATACAATCAACGAGGTTGCCAACCTGTCCGACCTGCTGTCGTGGGTCGGTCTGTCGGCGCAGGCGCGGTCGCTGCCTCCAGAACTGTCGGGCGGTGAACGGCAACGGGCGGCACTGGCGCGCGCCGTGATCATGGCGCCCGAGATCATCATCGCCGACGAGCCCACCGGGAACATCGACTGGGAAATGTCGCTGCGTCTTCTGACACTGCTGGTCGAGCTCAACCGGATGGGCAAGACCATCGTGATCGCCACCCACGACCTGAACCTGATCCGGTCGGCCAAGGCGCAGGTGCAGGCGCGCGTGCTGCGCATCCGCGACCGTCAGCTTCAGCTTGCGGGAGCCGACCTATGAGCGTTCTGGGCGACATCGTGGGCGTCGCGCGCGGCGACCATCAGGCCGACCGCGTGGTTCCGCCTACCGGCCACACCGCGTGGCTGACGCTGTTCACGTCGGGCGCGATGGCCTTCCTTGCCGTTTTCGCGCTGGCGCTGTCTTTGGCGACGGGCCGCCTTGCCACCAACTGGGGCAACGAACTGGCCCGCACCGCCACCGTTCGGATTTCCGCCCCGGCGGGGCAGGAGGACGCGCAGGTCCGCGCCGCGATGCAGGTGCTGGAGACGACGCCCGGCATCGCCGAGGTTCGCGTCCTGACGGACGAGGAACAGCGAGCGTTGTTGGAGCCGTGGTTCGGACCGGACCTGCCGATCGAGGCGCTTCCGGTGCCGCGCATGATCGAAGTGATCGAGGATGGCGACGGCTACGATTCCGAGGGCCTGCGCCTGCGCCTGACCGCCGAGGCGCCGGGCGCGGTGCTGGACGACCACACCCGCTGGCGGCGACCGCTGGTGTCCGCCGCCAGCCGCCTGCGGACGCTCGGCCTGCTGTCGATCCTGCTGATCGGCGCTGCGACCGCGGCGATGATCACGCTGGCCGCCAATGCCGCGCTGGCCGCCAATGCGCAGGTGATCCGCGTACTCCGACTGGTCGGCGCGCGCGACGTCTACATCGCCCGGGCCTTCGTGCGCCGCTTCACCCTGCGAGCGGTCACCGGCGCGGCGGCGGGCACGGTGGCGGGCATGGCGGCGATTGCCCTGCTGCCTTCGGCCTCGACCGAGGGCGGGTTCCTGACCGGGCTGGGCTTTCAGGGCTGGCACTGGCTCTGGCCGCTGGTGATCCCCGTGCTTGCCGCTATCGTGGCCTTCTGGGCAACCCGGACTGCCGCTTTCCGGTCCCTGAGGGAGTTGATGTAATGCAGTGGATCCGCTCGCTGATCTTCGTGGTGCAAATGTATCTCGCGATGGCGGTGCTGGCGGTATGGTACATCATCCCCGCGATCCGGTCGCCCAAGGGCGCCTATGACGGGATCCACACCTATTGCCGCTATGTGCGCTGGTCCGCGCGCTGGCTGGTCGGGCTGAAGACCGAGATCCGCGGCCCGGTGCCGACGGACGAGGTTCTGATCGCCTCCAAACACCAGTCCTTTCTCGACATCATCATGCTGTGCTCGGTGCTGCCGCGTCCCAAGTTCATCATGAAGAAGGAATTGAAGTGGGCGCCGATCCTCGGCTGGTTCGCCCTGCGCATCGGCTGCGTCCCGGTCGATCGCGGCAAGCGCGGCGCCGCCATCGCGCGGATGATCGAGGATGTCGAGAAGGGCGCGGCGCTGCCCGGACAGCTGATCATCTATCCGCAGGGCACCCGCGTCGCCCCCGGCGTTCAGCGCCAGTACAAGGTCGGCAGCGCCGTGCTGTACGAACAGCTTGGTCAGGACTGCGTGCCCGCCGCCACCAATGTCGGCCTGTTCTGGGCGCGCACGGGCATCTACCGCAAGCCCGGTCTTGCCGTGCTTGAGTTCCTGCCCCGGATCGAAGCCGGGCTCGACCGCGACACCTACATGCAACGGCTGGAGGCCGAGGTCGAAACCGCCTCCAACGGCCTCCTGGCCGAGGCCGGTTTCCAGCTGGAGTTCCAATGATGGACTACATCGAAGACATCGCCGCGCTCGAGGCGCTGTATCCCGAGCCGCCGGTGGAACGCTCGCTGACCAAGGTCGTGCCGCAGATGACGCCGATGTACCGCAAATGGATCATGGCCTCGCGCTTCTGTATCCTGTCGACGGTCGGCCCCGAGGGTACCGACGCCAGCCCGCGCGGCGATGACGGCCCCGTGGTTGCCGAGCTGGACCCGCATAGGCTGGCGCTGCCGGACTGGCGCGGCAACAACCGGATCGACAGCCTGCGCAACATCGTCCGCGACCCGCGCGTCTCGCTGATGTTCATGGTGCCCGGCTCGCAGAACGTGGTGCGGGTGAACGGCACCGGCCGGATCAGCGCCGATCCGGCCCTGCTGCAAAGCTTCGAGCAGAAGGGTATGCACCCGCGCGCGGCCATCGTGGTCGAGATCGCCGAGATCTATTTCCAGTGCGCCAAGGCCCTGATCCGCTCGGGCCTCTGGTCCCGTGGCGACGAAAGCGACGCGGTGCCGAGCGCGGGCGATTTCGTCAAGGAAATCGACGAAGGTTTTGACGGCGAAGCCTACGACCGCACCTACCCGGAATACGCCAAGCCCCGGCTCTGGTAGGCGGTACAGTTTCGGAACTGGCCTTGCGCGGAACTTCCGTGGCATCGTCCTGACCGTGACCCAACGGAAAGGCGAGGCGTATGCCCGAGGTTTTCGGATACCAGGTGGACGAGGCGATCACGTCGCCAGAGGAATTGCGGCAGCACTACAAGATGCCGTCCCGCTATGTCAGCGACAAGGTCATTGACCATATCGACCCTCTTGCGGAACGCTTTCTTGCAGCCACATCGCTGGTGTTCCTCTCGACCCGCCGCCCGGACGGACAGATCGACCTCAGCCCTCGCGGCGATCCTCCAGGGTTTCTGAAGGTGCTGTCGCCGCGTCTTCTGGCACTGCCCGACCGGCTGGGAAACAACCGGGTCGACGCGTTCGAGGATCTGCTGCGCGATCCGCAGGTCGGGCTGATCTGCGTCATTCCCGGACATCGCGACACCCTGCGCATCTCTGGCGAGGCGCGGCTGGTCGTTGACCGGGACCTGTGCGACAGCCTGTCGGTTCAGGGCAAGCCCGCTCAGGCCGCGTTACTGATCCGCGTGAACCGGGTGCTGTGCCATTGCCCTAAGGCTTTCGTGCGCGGCGGCGTCTGGGATGTTGACGGATGGCCTGCGCGCGAGACGATCCCGACGCTGGGAGAGATGATGGTGGCCCATGGCGCGCTGTCCGACACCGTTGCCGAGGTCGACGGCATCGTGAAGCGCGACGGGGAAACGCGGCTGTACTGACCGGGGCTATCCCGTCCGCGATCCTGCGGCCGCCCGGACCGTGCGGGTGCCAAGCTTCTTCTCGATATGCTCGATCACCTTCGTCGCGATGTCCTGTCCGGTCACGCCCTCGACGCCTTCGAGGCCCGGGGACGAGTTCACTTCCAGCACCTTCGGCCCACTGTCGCTGCGCAGCAGATCGACGCCCGCAAAATCCAGCCGCATCGCCTTCGCGGCGCGCAACGCCGTCTCGCGTTCCTGCCGGGTGATTTTCACCGTACTCGCCGTGCCACCCTGATGCAGGTTCGACCGGAAATCGCCGGGCGTACCCTGCCGCCGCATCGAGGCGACGACCTTGCCACCCAGCACGACACAGCGGATATCCTCGCCCGACGCTTCCTTGACGAAATGCTGCACAAGGAAATCGGCCCGCAGACCCCGAAAGGCCGAGATCACGCTGTCCGCCGCCTTCCGCGTCTCGGCCAGCACCACGCCCTTGCCCTGCGTGCTTTCCAGCAGCTTCAGGATCACCGGGGCGTCGCCCACGAGGTTGATCAGGTTCTTCGAGTCCTTCGGGCTGCGCGCGAAGGCGGTGTCGGGCATGCCGATCCGGTGCCGCGCCAGAACCTGATGCGCGTGCAGCTTGTCGCGCGAAACCGAGATCCCCTCGGATCCGGTCAGGCAGAAGGTGCCCATCCCCTCGAACTGACGCACCACGGCGGTGCCGTAGTTGGTGATCGTCGCGCCGATGCGCGGAATGATCGCGTCGTAATGGGGCAGCTTGCGGCCGTCATAGTGGACTTCGCCGCCGACGCCCTGGATGTGCATGTAGCAGCGCGAGGTGTCGATCACCTCCATCGTATGGCCGCGCGCCTCGGCCGCGGCGACGAGCCGTTTGCTGGAATAATTGTCGGGCTCGCGCGTCAGGATCGCCATGCGCAGCACGCGCTTCGTCCATTTGGACCGTGGCACGGCGCGATACTCGTCGAAGCTCAGTTCAGGCTGTTGGAAACTGGCCGACGGCGCGACCTGCACATCGTCCTGCAGCGCCGAGCGCCCCAGCAGCATCCGGTAGGCCATGCCGCTGCGGTCGGTCAGCGAAATCTCGATCGGCCAGCTCCGCCCACCGATCAGGATGTCGGTCTCGATCACATAGCGATACTCGGTCTCGCCGTTCGACGATGTCACCTCGCGCTGGTCCTTCAGCGGGGCCGAGCACATGATCTCCAGCTTCGGATCGTCCGGGTTCGGGTGGATGCCGAAACGCACCATCGGGCGCTCGGCGGGACCGAAAGGCTCGATGGCGAAGGCGTGCAGCGCCGAGGTCCGCGCGCCGGTATCGACCTTCGCCTTGATCGCCGGCAGCCCCAGTTCGGGCAGCGCAAGCCATTCTTCCCAGCCCAAGGTAAACCCTGTCATGTCCTGTCCTCGTTACCCGATTGATCTTGCGGGCCTCGCGCCCGCGCCGCGGAATCGCCGCGCCCGTCGGCGCCCGTGTTGCCAGAGACATGTAGGGCGCGCCATGACGATTTCATGAACGACGCCGCCCGGGCGACCCGACACACGCAAAAGGGCGGCAGGCATGCCACGACGGCCTCCGCACGCTTCTTCTCTTCCGAAATACCTCGGGGGAGTCGCGCAGCGACGGGGGCAGAGCCCCCTCTGGCCCGGCGGGCTAGTGCGGCGTCAGGCCGCCAGTCCCTTCGACCCCATCGACAGGAACTTCTTGCGCCGATCCTTGACCAGCGCATCGCGGTCCTTGCCGTCGAGCCCTTTCAGCATCGCCTCCAGCGCCTTGCGCACGCCATCCGTGGCGGCCAGCGGGTCGCGATGGGCACCGCCCAGCGGTTCGGGGATGATCTTGTCGATCACGCCAAGCTTGCTGAGATCCTGCGCCGTCAGGCGCAGCGCTTCCGCCGCTTCCCTCATCTTCTCGGCGTCCTTCCACAGGATCGACGCGCAGCCCTCGGGCGAAATGACCGAGTAGATCGAATGTTCCAGCATCGCGACCTTGTTGGCCGTGGCAAAGGCCACCGCGCCACCGGATCCGCCCTCGCCGATGATCACCGACACCATCGGCACGCCAAGCTGCAGGCAGCGCTGGGTCGAGCGGGCAATCGCCTCGGACTGGCCGCGTTCCTCCGCGCCCTTGCCGGGATAGGCGCCGGGGGTGTCCACAAGTGCGATGACCGGCAGGTTGAAGCGGTCGGCAAGGTCCATCAGGCGGATCGCCTTCCGATAGCCTTCCGGGCGTGCCATGCCGAAATTGCGTTCGATCCGGCTTTTGGTGTCATTGCCCTTCTCGTGGCCGATCACCACGACAGAGCGGTCGCCGAACCGGGCCAGCCCGCCCATCACCGCGTGATCGTCGGCAAAGTTCCGGTCGCCGGCCAGCGGCGTGTACTCGGTGAACAGAGCCTCGATATAATCCTTGCAGTGCGGCCGGTCGGGATGCCGCGCCACCTGGCATTTCCGCCACGGGATCAGGTTCTTGTACAGGTCCTTCAGCATCTGGGATGCTTTCTGGTCCAGCGCGGCGGCCTCTTTCTCGACGTCCATTCCCTCGCTCGTCCGTGCGAGCGCCCGGAGTTCGTTGGCCTTGCCTTCGATCTCGGCAAGCGGCTTTTCGAATTCGAGGTAGTGGGTCATGGGTGGTCCCTGAGAGTGAGCGGTTGCGCGCTATATGACGATGCCGGACGTTCTTTGCAACGGGCTGCGCGGGGTCAGACCCCCCGCGTGATGCCCCCGTCGATGCGCAGGTTCTGCCCGGTGACGTATCGGCCCTCGGGACCGGCAAGGTACGAGATCAGCCCCGACACCTCGGCCATCGTCCCCGCGCGGCCCAGAGGAACGGGGGCAAGCCGTTCGTCGTTGTGCGGGCGGCTGTCGATGAAGCCCGGCAGGATGTTGTTGACGGTGATGCCGTCGGGACCGTGCTTGTCCGACAGAAGCTTGGTGAAGTTCCCCAGCGCCGCGCGGAACACGCCCGAGGTCGGAAAGCGCGGGTCCGGTTCGTAGGCCGCGAAGGTCGAGATGTTGATGATTGCGCCGCCGCCGTTCGCGGCCATGACCGGCACGACCAACCGGCAGGGGCGGATCACGTTCAGCAGGTAGGCTTCCATGCCCCGGTGCCAGTCCTCGTCGGTGATGTCGAGCACGCCGCCTTTCGGTCCGTCGCCCGCCGAGTTCACCAGCACGTCGATCCGGCCCCATGTCTCCATCGCGCGGTCGACCAGCGCCTGATGCGTCGCGGGGTCGAGGTTTGAGCCTGTCACGCCCACGCCGCCCAGTTCTTCCGCCAGCGCTTCGCCCTTGCCCGAGGACGACAGGATCGCCACTCGGAACCCGTCCGCCGCCAGCCGTCGCGCCGCATCCGCTCCCATGCCGGAGCCTCCCGCCGTGATCAGCGCCACCTTCTGCTCGGTCATGTCCGTTCCTCCTGTCCGTCGGCGGGAAACTTGCACCTCGCGCCCGCCGCTGCAAGTCGGCAAGATTTGCGAACCGGGGGCAGGGCACAAGGGTCCCGGAACGAACCGGAGGATACGGAATGGCGGGACGCTACGAAGACAGGCTGCTGCGGGTGCTGGATTACATCCACGACAATCCCGCGGGCGACCTGTCGCTTGACGCTCTGGCCGACGTCGCCGCGATGTCGCGGTTTCACTGGCACCGCGTGTTCTGCGCGATGACCGGCGAAACCTGCGCACAGGCGGTGCGGCGGTTGCGTCTGCATCGCGCCGCCGGGTGGCTGATCCACTCTGAATGGTCGCTGGAGACGGTGGCCGAGCGGGCGGGCTACGCCAGCAAGCAAAGCTTTTACCGGGCCTTTGGCGATGCGTTCGGCATGACTCCGGGTGCGTTCCGAAACCGCGGCGAGCTTCGGTCGCCGCTTCTGAAACCAGAGAAAGGAACCTACCCCGTGTTTCCCATCGAGATCATGACCCAGCCCGCCCGGCGCCTTGCCGGTCTGCCCCACCGTGGCGACTATATGGACGTCGCCGAGAAATTCGAGAAATGCGCGATGCTGTTCGCGACCCGCGCCCTGTGGCCGCACGGCAGCCAGATGATCGGCGTCTACTATGACGACCCCGACGCGGTGGCCGAAGCCGATTTGCGCAGCTTCGCGGGGATCAGCGTCGACAGCGGCGCCGCCGTGGATGCGCCGCTGGAAGAATTGCACCTGCCCGGCGGGCGCTATGCGGTGATGCACTACAAGGGACCGTATCCGGGGCTGAAAGCGGCCTATGCGCATCTCTACGGTTCTTGGCTGCCGGAGTCGGGCGAGGAACTGGGCGATCACCCGCCCGTCGAGGTCTATCTGAACGCCCCCGTCGACACCGCGCCCGAGGACCTGCTGACCGAGGTTTGCGTGCCGCTCAGGTAGAGGTCCACAGCACCGGGATCAGCGACAGCACCAGCAGCCCCGCCATCGTCCAGTTGAACGCCCGGATGCAGGCGGGCTTGTGCAGAAGCCGCCGGGCCTGTTGTCCGGCGGCGGCCCACAGGCTGATCACCGGCAGCGAGATCACCGCGAACGTCGCGATCACCAGCCCGATCGCAGGCAGGTCCCGACCCGGTGCATAAAGCGTGATCGCCGCCAGCACCATCGTCCACGCTTTCGGGTTCACCCATTGAAACAGCGCCGCCTGTAGCCCGGTCATCGGCGCGCCTTCGGCCGCGCCCGGCTCTGGTGGCGCGGCGTTGGCGATCTTCCATGCCAGCCAAAGCAGGTAGGTCACGCTAAGCGCCGTCAGGATCAGGTGCAGCGGCGGGAACACATCGAACGCGCGGGCAAGGCCAAGGCCCACCAGCAGGTTCATCACCGCCACGCCTACCGCGATGCCAAGGATATGCGGGATCGTTCGGCGATAGCCGAAGTTGGCGCCCGAGGCGAGCAGCATAAGGTTGTTCGGCCCCGGCGTGCCGGTCTGAACCAGCGCGAACAGCGCGAGGGCGGGAAGGTATGCGGTATCCATGCGGCGCAATCTTTCACGATCTCAGCCGCATGAGGTTGCGATTTGCGTTGCCTGAGGCGAAAAATTGACAACTATTGGCGCTTATGGACCGCATAGACGATCACATATTGCGTATTCTGTCCCGCGATGGGCGGATCAGCAACATCACCCTTGCGGCAGAGGTCGGCCTTTCTCCGTCCGCCTGCCTTCGGCGCGTTCAGGAACTGGAACGCTCGGGCATCATCAAGGGCTATCGCGCCGTCCTTGACGCCGCCCGGCTTGGCCACGGGTTCACGGCCTATGTCGGCGTTGGCCTGTCGAACCACAATTCCACCGCGCTCGACGCCTTCGAACGCGCGATGCGGCTGGCCCCAGAGGTGCGCGAGTTGCACAACACCACCGGCACCATCGAATACCTGATGCGAGTGGAATGCCCCGACCTTGCCGCCTATCAGCGGTTCCACCGCGAGGTGCTGGGCGCGCAGCCGATGGTCAGCGCGATCACGACATACGTCATCATGGGCAGCCCGAAGGACGAGCGGGCGTAGCACTGCATGTGTTTAACACGCTACTTAACGGTGCTATTCCAAACATCCATACCGGGTCTTCTGCCGCGCTAGCTTTGAGATGCGCACTGATTTGGGCCGGAATGGTGCCGGTTTGGCAATAGCCCGGAAGGTAAGCATTTTTTAAGGAGGCAATCATGGCAGTGCAGTATACAGGAAACACGTTGACTGGGGTCGTCGTCTCGGGGAGCGGCGATACGTGGTTTACCCGCGAGGGGTATTACGTCGCTTCGGACGCAGACGGGTTCGATGCGGTTGATTTGGACAATTTGGAATATTTTCTTGATGGCGACATCTTTGCCGGAGACGACGGCATTGTCGCGACGTCCGGCTCGAACAACTTTGACGTGGTGATCGGCGCGAATGCGTCGGTCAACGCCGGCGGCGACGGAATTCAGTTCCTCGGAAACTCGCTTAGCGACACGGGCCACGACATCGTCAACTATGGAAGCATCACGGGATCTGGGGGCGAAGGCGTGGATGTGCGCGCCAGCCTGTCGTCGCTGACGAACCACGGCGCGATTACCGCCTCATCCGTCGGGGTGTACTTCTCGGGCGAGGGCAACAGGGTTATCAACTACGGGGAAATGACATCCCACAACACCTACGCGGCGTGGCTTGTCGGCGACAACGCGCAACTGGTGAATTACGGAACCATAACCGGCGGCCAGGGAGTCGACGCAATTATCGTGAGCGGCGACGACACAGAGGTCGTGAATGCTGGCACTGTCATTGGAACAATCGGACTTTCCATCGGCAACGTCGATACCGTCGCCATCGCCCGGAACACGGGTAGCATCATTGCTCAGGAGATCGGTGTCGAACTTAACGGCAACATCGGCGCGGCGGTGCTGGACTTCTCGAATTCCGGAGAGATCCGGGTTGCAATCGGCGGCCTCGCAATCGAGGCCGACGAAACCACGAACCTGATTTACAACACCGGCATCATCGAAGGCCGTATCGAACTGGGTGACGGCAACGACGTGTACGACGGTCGCGGCGGCACTCTGATCGGCGTTGTCGATGGCGGTGGCGGGGCCGATACCTACTGGGTCGATGACAGCACTACAGAGGTGTTTGAAAGCCCGGGGGGCGGGGTGGACACGGTCTATGCCTCAGTCGGTTTCGCGCTGGGCGGGTTCATCGAGAACCTGACCCTCGTCGGTGCAACCGACCTCGACGGCGCGGGCAACAGTTCGCAGAACATTGTTAACGGTAACGTGGCCGACAACTATATTTCGGGCGACGGGTCGCGCGATACGCTGTCCGGCGGCAGCGGAAGTGACACCGTGGACGGCGGGCGCGGCGACGACGTGCTGAACGGCGACGCGGGCGACGACATCCTGCTGGGCCGCGCCGGGGTCGACATCATGGACGGCGGCGAAGGCGACGATTTCCTTTTCGGCGGTGTCGGCGGCGACATCATGCTTGGCAACGACGGCAACGACACGCTGAAGGGCGGGCTTGGCTCTGACACGATGACCGGAGGCGACGGGCAGGATATCTTTGTGTTCAGCCGCGTGTCCGACAGCCCGTCCGGCGGTTCGGATGTCATCCTGGACTTCACGCCAGGAACGGACGTTCTGGATTTCAGCGGGATGCTGTCGGGCGTATTCGACCTGTCGATCCTTGGCCCCTATTCCGGGACGGGGCCCAGCATACGCACAAGCGTGAACACCTCGGGCGACACCATTGTGTTCGTGGATGCCGACGGCGACGGCGGCACCGACATGCGTATCGAACTGGATCAGGTGACCGGCGTGACCGAAAGCGACTTTCTCCTGTGACGGTCCGCGCCGCCCGACCCGGTCAGGCGGCGCCGATCATCTCGGCCTGGCGCACGATCACCTCGGCCTGCTTGATCGACGCGATGTCGACCAGCCGGCCCTTGTAGACCGTCGCGCCGGCGCCGCTGGCCTTGGCGTCCTCCATCGCGGCAAGGATCTCGCGCGCTTCGGTCACCTTTTCGGCGGAGGGGGTGAAGACCTCGTTCGCCAGTGCCACCTGTTTGGGGTGGATCGCCCACTTGCCGACCATGCCCAACGTGGCGGAGCGGCGCGACTGGGCGACGAAGCCGTCGTCGTCCGAGAAATCCCCGAACGGGCCATCGACAGGCAGAACCCCGTGGGTGCGGCAGGCGGCGACGATGGCGGCTTGCGCCCAATGCCACGGGTCGGGCCAGTACCGCTGGCCCTCGCGCACCATGTAATAGTCTTCCTGCGTGCCGCCGATGCCGGTGGTCTGCATCCCCATGGACGCGGCGAAATCGGCCGCGCCGAGGCTCATGGCCTCAAGGCGCGGGGAGCCGGCGGCGATGTCCTCCACATGCGCGATGCCGGCTGCACTTTCGATGATGACTTCGAACTTGATGGGCTTCTCGCGGCCGACGGCGCGTTCAGCCGCGGTCACGAGGGCGTCCACCGCATACAGATCGGCGGCACAGCCGACTTTCGGGATCATGATGCGGTCCAGACGGTGCGACGCCTTCTCGACCACCTCGATCACGTCGCGGTACCAATAAGGCGTGTCCAGTCCGTTGATCCGCACCGACAGCGTCTTGTCGCCCCAGTCCACGTCGCCGATCGCCTCGATCACGTTGGCGCGCGCCTGCACCTTGTCGTCGGGCGCCACGGAATCCTCGAGGTCGAGGTTGATCACGTCCGCCGCGCTGGCCGCCATTTTCTCGAAGATCGCAGGACGCGAGCCGGGGCCGAACAGCTGGCAGCGGTTCGGGCAGGCAGGGGCGGCGGGCTGTATGCGGAAGGACATTCGGAACCTCTTCGCAACAAGATTTCAAGTTCAGCGCCGCTCTCGATATATTGTTGCTTTCACGTGTGCAACCCGCTTTTTGCGGCGCAGCGGGCCTTTCGCCAATGCGGCACAAGACGCAGGGTGGGACGGAAGGCGCGCATGCGTGTTCGCAAACTGCACATCTTTCGAGCATCCGACGATCTGCCGGAGAATCTTCGCACATATCGTCAAAACGACGCAGAGATTTGCGCGTTGACCCTGCAATCCGCCGAACTTGGCAAACATCCTCGACTTGCCCGCCGCTAGACTATCTCGTCAGAAAACGGAGAAACGCGCAATGATCGAGACCCCCTATCTACTGTTCCTCGGCGATGCCCCTGACGGGCTGGCGGCCAAGGTCGCCCAAGGCATCAAGGACTGGCGTCCGCAATACGCGCTGGGCCAGTACCGGATGGACGGCTGCAAGGCGGATCTCAGGATCGAGGACATGGATCTTGCCGCCGCCAAGGACGCGGGCGCCAAGACGCTGGTGATCGGCGTCGCCAACCGTGGCGGCGTGATCAGCCAGGAATGGAAGAAAGTCCTGATCGCGGCGCTGGAAGAGGGCTTCGATCTTGCGTCGGGCCTGCACAACCTTCTGCGCGATGAAGAGGACCTTGCCGCCGTCGCCAAGTCCTGCGGCCGCCAACTGCACGACGTGCGCGTGCCGTCGGTGAAATACCCGATCGCGAACGGCAAGAAACGGTCGGGTAAGCGCTGCCTCGCCGTCGGCACCGATTGCTCGGTCGGCAAGATGTACACCGCGCTGGCGATGGACAAGGTGATGAAGGAGCGCGGCATGAAGTCGTCGTTCCGCGCCACTGGCCAGACCGGCATCCTGATCACCGGCAACGGCGTTCCGCTGGACGCGGTGGTCGCCGACTTCATGGCCGGCTCGATCGAGTGGCTTACGCCGGACAACGACGACGACCATTGGGACATGATCGAGGGGCAGGGCAGCCTGTTCCACGTGTCCTACTCGGGCGTCACGCTGGCGCTGGTCCATGGCGGCCAGCCCGACGCGCTGGTGTTGTGCCACGAACCCACACGGACCCACATGCGCGGCCTGCCCGAATATGACCTGCCGACGCTGGAAGCGCTGCGGGACACCGCGCTGCCGCTGGCGAAGGTGGCGAACCCGGCTTGCCAGGTCGTCGGCGTGTCGATCAACACTGCCGGCATGGGCGAGGACGAGGCGCTGTCGTATCTGGAGAAGGTCGAGAAGCAGATGGGCCTTCCCACCGCCGACCCGTTCCGTCAGGGTGCCGAGCGTCTGGCCGACGCGCTGGACGCCATCTGATCCGCCTGCGGGCAAAGAGACCAAACGCGGGGGCCGTCATGGCCCCCGAAACGTTTACGACACGATACACGGCACGAGTAACGACTGGGGGAGCGCCATGAAACTCGACATCACGCAGGACGCCTTCAAGATCGCAGGCAGCTTTGTCATCTCGGGGCGCGGCGACAAGAAGCCCTGGGTGCGGACCGAAGCCTGGGTGCTGACCGTCACCATCGAACGCGACGGCATCGTCGGGCGCGGCGAATGCACCCCTTACCCGCGCTACAACGAGACACTGGAAAGCTCGACGGACGAGATCCTTGCGGTCGAGGCGCAGTTGAAGGCCGGGCTGGACCGGCAGGGGTTGCTGACCGCGATGAAGCCGGGTGCCGCACGGAACGCAGTGGACTGCGCGCTGTGGGACTGGGAGGCCAAGGCGGCAGGCAAGCGGGTCTGGGAACTGGCAGGCCTGCCAGAGCCCAAGCCGGTGCCGACCGTCTTCACCCTGTCGCTGGGCGAACCCGACGACATGCGCGCTAAGGCGGCCGAGAACGCGCACCGCCCGGTGTTGAAGGTCAAGCTGGGCGGCGAGGGCGACATCGCCCGCCTGCGCGCCGTTCGCGAGGGGGCGCCGCAGTCCCGTATCGTGATCGACGCGAACGAGGGCTGGACGCTGGACACCTACCGCGAGATGGCCGCCGTACTGCCCGACCTTGGCGTCGACATGGTGGAACAGCCGTTGCCCGCCGGGGATGACGGGGCGCTTCTGGGTATCGACCGTCCTTTGCCGGTCTGTGCCGACGAAAGCTGCCACGACCGGACGTCGCTGCCGAAGCTCAAGGGCAAGTACGACATCGTCAACATCAAGCTCGACAAGACCGGCGGCCTGACCGAGGCACTGGCCCTGCGCGAGGCTGCGTTGGCCGAGGGCTATGGCATCATGGTCGGCTGCATGATGGGGTCGTCGCTGGCGATGGCGCCCGCGCATCTGGTGGCGCAGGGGGCGACGGTGGTCGACCTCGATCCGCCGCTGCTGCTGTCGACGGACCGCGAGGATCCGATGTTCTACGACGACGCGGGCGCGCATCCGCCGTCCGCGGCGCTTTGGGGCTGATTTCGGCGGGGAAAATTCGGTGAGGGCAGGTCGCTTGCGCCGTTGCGGCTGACCTCCTATAGCCGCGCGCAACAGGTCCACCGAACCAAGGGGTACGCCCGATGATCCTTGACCGCCGCACTTTCCTGATCGCGTCCGCCGCCGCAGCCGCCGCACCGTCCATGGGGCTGGCCGCTGCCGGCTATGCACCCCGGCCGAATGGCTGGCGGGGCTTTACCCTGACCACCAGCGTCGCGTTGCCCCGCGCGGGCGCGCCCGCGCAGGTCTGGGTGCCGGTACCCTCGCTGACCGCGGCAGAGTGGTCGCGCCCCGGCGACACGACCTTCACCACCACAGCCGATCGGGCCGAACTGGTGGTGGACAACGCGCAGGGCATTGCCTTTGTCCATGCCGCGTGGGACGCGGGCGACACTCCGGCCACGCTGGATGTGGTTTCGCGCGCCGCCACGCAAAGCCGTGCGGTGACGTTCGACACCACCGGCGCCTCGCTGACGGCTGACGAGCGCGCCCGCCACACCGCCCCGACAGACCTGATCCCCACCGATGGCATCGTCCGCGAGACCGCGCTGATGATCACGGACGGTATTCCGGACGACCTGACCAAGGCGCGCGCGATCTTCGACTGGGTCGTCGAAAGCACCGAGCGGAACCCGGAGACAAGGGGCTGCGGGCTGGGCGACGTGGCCTCGATGCTGACGCTGGGCGACCTGACCGGCAAGTGCGCCGACCTGAACGCGCTGTACGTGGGCCTTGCCCGCGCCGCCGGTCTTCCGGCGCGCGATCTCTACGGTCTGCGCGTCGCGCCGTCGGCCTTCGGCTACAAAAGCCTTGGCGCCGGGTCCGAGACGGTGACCAAGGCGCAGCACTGCCGCGCCGAGGTCTTTGTCGAGGGCATCGGCTGGATCCCCGCCGACCCGGCCGACGTGCGCAAGGTCGTGCTGGAGGAGCCGCCGAAGACCCTGACGCTGGCCGATCCCGAGGTGCAGGACGTCCGCGCCGCGCTGTTCGGTTCCGCCGAGGGCAACTGGCTGGTCTACAACGACGCCCATGATGTCGTGCTGCCGGGGGCCACGTCCGGCACGCTGCCGTTCCTGATGTACCCGCATGCCGAGATCGACGGCGTCGAGCAGGACGAACTTTCTCCTGACGATTTCGTCTACACGATCACCGCGCGCGAGATCGTCTGAACCAACACGCGCCGCTCAGGACGAGGCGGCAAGATCCATGTGGCGCGTGAAGCGCGGGTCCTTCCTTGGATCCGCGCCCGCCGCATCCGCCAGCCGCACCACGTAGTCCGCGCAGCAAAGGTGGTGCAGCCGCGCGACGCCGGGGATCGCCATCGCCTTGGCATACAGCGGATCGAAGCGGGGGGCATAGCGCAGGGCCGACAGGTCTTCGACCTCGTTTCGGTTGTAGTTGTCCCAGAACTCGTCGGTGTATCGGTCCTTCCCCGCCGAGGGGCTGGCGATGCCGCGCTTCAGCGCATAGCTCTCGGGCGTGCGGGTGATGTAGTGGTTCATCTGCGCGCCGACATGCGTGACCCGGTCGGGCGCCGTCGCGCGCTGCGCCGCGCCGTCCGGGTTGTAGCGGCCCAGCTTGCGCCCCTCGCCATCCAGCCAGACGTTTCCGGCCTCGCCCCAGATGCCGGGGCCAAGGAACCGCTGCGGGCTGTGCGCGCCATAGACCGCGAAGTCCAGTGGTCTGCGGATCAGCGATTTGAACGAGGTATTGGCCTTGTGATCCGTCTCTGCCGCGCGAGTGAAGAAACGGTGCTGAAGCGCATCCTCCCACCTGGCGTGACCCGAGGTGCCGAAGCACTTCCAGTGGAAGCCGATGCCGTGGAACCGGTTGTCCGACGTATCGCCAAGGTAGCTGGCAACCGTGCCGTCTCCGATATGGAAGACAAGAAACTCGTCCACGTCGCAGACCAGAAGCCATTCATGAGCGGCGGTCTGCGTGTGGTTGCGGATGGCGCGGTGCGCGGTGCGCTTGGGCGGGGTGCCGGGATCGGGCGAATGGGTGGTATGTGTCAGCCAGCCCGCCTCGTGCAGCAGGTTCAGCAGCTGGGGTGAATGATCCGTGCAATCGTTCGTCGCGATCAGGATGTCGAACCCAAGCATCCGGTACCACGTGACCCACTCGACGAGAAAGGCGCCCTCGTTCCGCATTCCTGCGGCCACGAGAAACTCCGAACTCTGCGTCATGACACCTAATCCCTGCCGGTTCCCTGTCGCAGGTATACCCGCCCGGCGCGCCACGTAAACCTAGCGCCCCACCCAAGGTTGACCGGGCGCGGCGCGGCTGCCACTGTCCGCGCCGGGGCGGTAACGGCAGGCGCATATGGACATCCGAAACCAGGTGATCGGGCTGATCCGGTTTTCCTTCGCGACGATCGGGAATTTCTATCCGGGCTTCGAGACGATCGAGGACATGGAAGCCTTCCTGTTCGACCCGGAACGTCTGGAGCGGCGGTTCCGGCTGTTCGAGGTCTACTGCCTGCCGTCGCTGGCGCAACAGACCGACCCGGACTTTACCTGCATCCTGCTGGTCGGTGCGAACATGCCCGCCGCGTGGAAGGACCGACTGAAGGAGATGTGCGCCAGAGTCCCGGCGATCCGCATCATCGAGGCCGAGCCGCAGCATCACTACGCCGGTATCCGCGCCGCCTTTGCCGAGATCCCGTCAGAGGGGTTCACGCACCGCACCACCTTCCGGTTCGACGACGACGATGCGCTGGACAACGGCTTCATCGCGCGGCTTAAGGACATCGCGCCCAAGGCGGCGGCTGTGGGCGGTATCGACAACCCGACCGCTATCGCCCACAACCTTGGTTTCTATCTTGAGCGGCGGGACGACAAGACGATCGTCTACCCCACGTGCGAACGCACGCCGATCAGCGTGGGGGCGGCGCTGATCGCGCCGGTCAGCTGGCGCGACAATATCTACAAGGTGGACCACCGGCAGTTGCCGCAGTTCTTCAACGCATGGTCGGACACCCAGCACTATGCCTATGTCCGCACGATCCATCAGGACAATAAGGCAAACCCGCATCGGACGGGCGAGAAGCTGCAACTGCCGAACAAGGAAATCGACGCGATCCTGCGCGAGAACTTCGGCCGCAAGCTTGGGGCGTTCAAACACATCGATTGAAGTCGCGCTTACGGGCAGGACGTTCCGGGAATTCCTGCGCCGCACGCACTTCTCAAGGCCCGTGTCTCGCCCCGCGCACTTCGGCTCTGGCGCGGCCCGGGTTTCGCTGATAGCTGCCGAAGCATGACGACGTCATCCAATTCCGACAACCTGCGCGGCGCGGCCCTCATGGCGGGCTCCATGGCCTGCTTCACCATGAACGACACCGCGATGAAGGCGCTGTCGGACGAGTTGCCTATGTTTCAGGCGGTGTTCCTGCGCGGGATCGCCACCTCGGTCTGGATGTACCTTTTGGCCCGCGCGCTGGGTGGCCTGCGCTTCAACTTCTCGCGCCGTGACTGGACGCTCATCGCGATCCGGAACGTGACCGAGATCGGCGCGGCCTATTTCTTCGTTTCGGCCTTCTTCAACATGCCCATCGCCAACGCGACCGCGATCCTGCAGGCGATGCCGCTGTCGGTCACGCTGGCGGGCGCACTGTTTCTGGGAGAGACCGTCGGCTGGCGCCGGATCAGCGCGATCCTCGTCGGCTTCGCGGGGGTGATGCTGATCGTGCGGCCGGGGGGCGAAGGGTTCAACTTCTACTCGATCTACGCGCTGATCGCCGTGGCTCTTGTGACCGTGCGGGATCTTCTGTCCCGCCAGCTATCGTCCGACGTGCCGTCGATGACGGTCGCCTTCTTCAACGCGGTCGCGGTCATGATCTTCTTCGGCATCGGCTCGATCTTCATAGAGTGGCAGCCGGTTTCCGGGCTGGCGGCGATGCAGATGGGCATGGCCTCGGTTCTGCTGATCGGGGGCTATGTGTTCTCTGTCTCGGCGATGCGGGTGGGCGAGGTCGCGGTGATCGCGCCGTTTCGGTACACCAGCCTGCTTTGGGCCCTGCTGCTGGGGTTCGTCGTCTTTGGCGACTGGCCGGACCGGCTAACGTTGCTGGGCGCGGCGATCGTGGTTGCGACGGGGGTCTACACGTTTTACCGGGAAAGAAACCTCAGCCGATCCACTCCGAAAGCGCTCCGCATCCGTTGACAGCAGGGGCGTCGTTCCCCACCTACAGGCGGTGACGCTCTCTGCTTGACGCGCCGGGAGGGCGGGCTGTTGACAAGGGTCGGGACTCACCCTATACGGCGCGCACTTGGGCAGGGGGCCTCCTGCCTTTAACAGAACTGTAGTGGTCACGATCCAGGCATATGCCTCGATCCTCTGAATGCCCACCGCATCGTTCCCGCGAACGGGGACGGGGGCGGTTTTCGTGTTTTGCGGACGCGCGGAGCACGCCAGATGAACCGGGGACGCGCGCCCCAGAGATGAACATGAAGTGTTGCAACACGGGGAATAAACCGGAATGCCAACGATCCAACAGCTGATCCGCAAGCCGCGGCAGCCCAAAGTCAAACGGTCCAAGTCTCAGCACTTGGAGAGCTGCCCGCAAAAGCGTGGCGTCTGCACGCGTGTCTACACGACGACGCCGAAGAAGCCGAACTCGGCCATGCGTAAGGTTGCCAAGGTGCGCCTGACGAACGGTTACGAGGTCATCAGCTACATCCCGGGTGAAAGCCACAACCTGCAGGAGCACTCGGTGGTCCTGATCCGTGGCGGCCGTGTGAAAGACCTTCCGGGCGTTCGTTACCACATCCTCCGCGGTGTTCTGGATACCCAGGGCGTCAAGGACCGTAAGCAGCGCCGGTCGAAGTACGGCGCCAAGAAGCCGAAATAAGAGGATCTGACAGATGTCCCGCCGTCACGCTGCTGAAAAACGCGAGATTCTGCCCGACGCCAAGTATGGCGATCGCGTGCTGACGAAGTTCATGAACAACCTGATGATCGACGGTAAGAAGTCGGTCGCGGAAAGCATCGTCTACAACGCCTTCGAGCGCGTTGAAGGCAAGCTGAAGAAAGCTCCCGTGGAAGTGTTCCACGAGGCGCTGGACAACATCAAGCCGGCCGTCGAGGTCCGCTCCCGCCGTGTTGGTGGTGCGACCTACCAGGTTCCGGTCGAGGTGCGCCCCGAGCGTCGTGAAGCGCTGGCGATCCGCTGGCTGATCACCGCCTCGCGCGCCCGCAACGAGAACACCATGGAAGAACGCCTTGCTGGCGAGCTGATCGACGCGGTCAACGGCCGCGGTTCCGCCGTCAAGAAGCGCGAAGACACCCACAAGATGGCCGACGCGAACAAAGCGTTCAGCCATTACCGCTGGTAATTCAGATCTAAGGGCCCTCCAATGGCACGCGACTACCCCCTCGAGCGCTACCGTAACTTCGGTATCATGGCGCACATCGACGCCGGCAAAACCACGACGACCGAGCGGATCCTGTACTACACCGGCCGGTCCCACAAGATCGGCGAAGTTCACGATGGCGCCGCCACCATGGACTGGATGGAACAGGAGCAGGAGCGTGGCATCACGATCACCTCTGCTGCCACGACGACGTTCTGGCAGTGGCAGGAAGATCCGACCGAGGAAGGCACCTCGGACACCAAGTTCCGCTACAACATCATCGACACCCCCGGCCACGTGGACTTCACCATCGAGGTGGAGCGTTCGCTGGCCGTTCTCGACGGCGCGATCTGTCTTCTGGACGGTAACGCGGGCGTCGAGCCGCAGACCGAAACCGTGTGGCGTCAGGCTGACCGCTACAAGGTTCCGCGCATCGTGTTCGTCAACAAAATGGACAAGATCGGCGCGGACTTCTTCAACTGCGTGAAGATGATCAAGGACCGCACCGGCGCGACCCCCGTTCCGGTGAACTTCCCGATCGGCGCCGAGGATCAGCTGGAAGGCATCGTCGACCTCGTGACCATGGAAGAGTGGGTCTGGAAGGGCGAAGACCTGGGCGCCTCGTGGGTGCGCGGTCCGATCCGTGACGAACTGAAAGACCTGGCCGACGAGTGGCGCTCGACCCTGATCGAGAACGCCGTCGAGCAGGACGACGACGCCATGGAAGCCTACCTGGAAGGCGAAGAGCCCGACGTCCCGACCCTGCGGAAACTGATCCGCAAGGGCACGCTGTCGCTGTCCTTCGTTCCGGTTCTGGGTGGTTCGGCCTTCAAGAACAAAGGTGTCCAGCCGCTGCTGAACGCCGTTGTCGACTTCCTGCCGGGTCCGCTTGACGTTCCGCCGTACATGGGCTTCTCGCCGGACGACGAAACGGAAGAGCGTAACATCGCGCGTCACGCCAACGACGACGAGCCTTTCTCGGGCCTCGCGTTCAAAATCATGAACGACCCGTTCGTCGGCTCGCTGACCTTCACCCGGATCTACTCGGGCGTCCTCAAGAAGGGCGACTCGATCACGAACTCGACGAAGGGCAAGCGCGAGCGCATCGGTCGTATGATGATGATGCACTCGAACAACCGTGAAGAGATCGACGAGGCGTTCGCGGGCGACATCATCGCGCTGGCCGGTCTGAAAGAGACCACCACCGGTGACACCCTGTGCGACAGCCAGAAGCAGGTCGTCCTCGAAACCATGACCTTCCCCGATCCGGTTATCGAGATCGCGGTCGAGCCGAAGACGAAGGCCGACCAGGAGAAGATGTCCCAGGGTCTGCAGCGCCTTGCCGCCGAAGACCCGTCCTTCCGCGTCGAGACCGACATCGAGTCCGGTCAGACCATCATGAAGGGCATGGGCGAACTTCACTTGGACATCCTGGTTGACCGTCTGAAGCGCGAGTTCAAGGTCGAGGCGAACATCGGTGCGCCGCAGGTGGCCTATCGCGAGACCATCTCGAAAGAGGTCGAGCACACCTACACCCACAAGAAACAGTCGGGTGGTTCGGGTCAGTTCGCCGAGGTCAAGCTCATCATCACCCCGACCGAGCCGGGCGAAGGTTACTCCTTCGAGTCGCGCATCGTCGGCGGTGCGGTGCCGAAGGAATACATCCCCGGCGTCGAGAAGGGCATCAAGTCGGTCATGGACTCCGGTCCGCTGGCAGGCTTCCCGGTGATCGACTTCAAGGTTGCTCTGGTCGACGGTAAGTTCCACGACGTTGACTCCAGCGTTCTCGCCTTCGAAATCGCGGCCCGCATGGGTATGCGCGAAGGGATGCGGAAAGCCGGCGCCAAGCTTCTGGAACCGATCATGAAGGTCGAGGTGCTGACGCCGGAAGAATACACCGGCAACATCATCGGCGATCTGACGTCCCGCCGGGGTCAGGTGCAGGGCCAGGAGAACCGCGGCAACGCGATCGCCATCAACGCCTTCGTGCCGCTGGCCAACATGTTCGGCTACATCAACAACCTGCGCTCGATGTCCTCGGGCCGCGCGCAGTTCACGATGCAGTTCGACCATTACGAACCGGTGCCGCAGAACATCTCGGACGAGATCCAGTCGAAGTACGCCTAAGTGCGGTGCGTGGGAGACCACGCACCCTACCCCGTAGGGTGCGCGATGATGCGCACCGCAAAAGAACAAGGAGGCCACCATGGCTAAGGAAAAGTTTGAACGTAACAAACCGCACGTCAACATCGGCACGATTGGCCACGTTGACCATGGCAAGACGACGCTGACGGCGGCCATCACGAAGTACTTCGGTGACTTCCGTGCGTATGACCAGATTGACGGCGCGCCGGAAGAGAAGGCCCGCGGCATCACGATCTCGACCGCTCACGTGGAATACGAGACCGAGAACCGTCACTATGCGCACGTCGACTGCCCCGGCCACGCCGACTACGTGAAGAACATGATCACCGGTGCCGCCCAGATGGACGGCGCGATCCTGGTTGTGAACGCCGCTGACGGCCCGATGCCGCAGACGCGCGAGCACATCCTGCTGGCCCGTCAGGTCGGCGTTCCGGCGCTGGTCGTGTTCCTGAACAAGGTCGACCAGGTGGACGACGAGGAACTGCTCGAGCTGGTCGAGATGGAAGTTCGCGAACTGCTGAGCTCGTACGAGTTCCCGGGCGACGACATTCCGATCATCGCGGGTTCGGCTCTGGCCGCCATGAACGGCGACAACCCGGAGATCGGTGAAGAGAAGATCAAGGAACTTCTCGCCGCCGTCGACGAGTACATCCCGACCCCCGAGCGTGCTGTGGACCAGCCGTTCCTGATGCCGATCGAAGACGTGTTCTCGATCTCGGGCCGCGGCACCGTTGTGACCGGCCGTGTCGAGCGTGGCGTGGTGAACGTGGGCGACGAACTGGAAATCGTCGGCATCAAGGACACCAAGAAGACGACCTGCACCGGCGTGGAAATGTTCCGCAAGCTGCTGGACCGCGGTGAAGCCGGCGACAACATCGGCGCGCTGCTGCGCGGTATCGACCGTGAAGGCGTCGAGCGTGGCCAGGTTCTCTGCAAGCCGGGTTCGGTGAAGCCGCACACGAAGTTCAAGGCCGAGGCCTACATCCTCACCAAAGAGGAAGGTGGCCGTCACACCCCGTTCTTCGCGAACTACCGTCCGCAGTTCTACTTCCGGACCACGGACGTGACCGGCACCGTGACCCTGGCCGACGGCACCGAGATGGTGATGCCGGGCGACAACGTGTCGTTCACGGTTGAACTGATCGCGCCGATCGCGATGGAAAACGGCCTGCGCTTCGCCATCCGTGAAGGCGGCCGCACCGTCGGCGCCGGCGTCGTGTCGGAAATCATCGAGTAAGCAACGGCCCAGGCCTGAGCAAACTCGCCGTACGGGCGGCGGGCGACCCCACGGGGTCGCCGAAAGCCCGGACCACCGGCCTTCGGGCTGAAACCGGTTCGAAGAGGGGCGGCTGAACCGCCCCTCCTCTCAACTGAAAAGGAAAAGAAAATGGCAGTTCAAAGCCAAAACATCCGTATCCGCCTGAAGGCGTTCGATTACCGTGTGCTGGATGCCAGCACGCAGGAAATCGTCAACACCGCCAAGCGGACCGGCGCCCAGGTGCGCGGGCCGATCCCGCTGCCGAACAAGATCGAGAAGTTCACCGTTCTGCGCGGTCCGCACGTCGACAAGAAGTCGCGCGACCAGTGGGAAATCCGTACTCACAAGCGCCTTCTGGACATCGTGGACCCGACCCCGCAGACCGTGGACGCGCTGATGAAGCTCGACCTGGCTGCCGGCGTCGACGTGCAGATCTCGGTTTAAGGGGGGTAACGGACAATGTTGCGCTCTGGAGTTATCGCAAAGAAGGTCGGGATGACCCGTATCTTCCAGGAAGACGGCAAGCAGGTGCCGGTCACCGTTCTGCAGCTGGACAAGCTGCAGGTCGTGGCGACGCGCACCGTCGAGAAAGACGGCTACAGCGCCGTTCAGCTTGGTGCCGGAACCGCCAAGGCCAAGCGGACCTCGGCCCCGATGCGTGGCGTCTTCGCCGCCGCCAAGGTCGAACCGAAGCGGAAGATCGCCGAGTTCCGGGTTGCCCCCGAGAACCTGATCAACGTGGGCGAGGAAATCACCGCGAACCATTACTTCGAAGGTCAGTTCGTCGACGTGTCGGGAACTTCGATCGGTAAAGGCTTCGCCGGTGCCATGAAACGCCACAACTTCGGTGGTCTGCGCGCCTCGCACGGTGTGTCGATCAGCCACCGTTCGCACGGCTCGACCGGTCAGTGTCAGGACCCGGGTCGCGTGTTCAAAGGCAAGAAGATGGCCGGCCACATGGGCGCTGCCCGCGTGACCACGCAGAACCTGCAGGTCGTCAAGACCGACGCCGACCGTGGCCTGATCATGGTCAAGGGCGCCGTGCCGGGCCACAAGGGTGGCTGGGTCACCATCAAGGACGCGGTGAAGAAGCCGACGCCCGAAAACGTGATCTATCCGGCCGCGCTGAAGTCGGCCGCCGAGGAAGCCGAGCGTCTCGCCGCTCAGGCCGCTGAGGAAGCCGCCGCCGCCGAGGCAGCCGAAGCCGAACGCCTTGCCGCCGAGCAGGCCGCCGCCGAGGAAGCCGCGCTGAAAGAAGCCGAAGCCTCGATCGAGGCCGAGAAGTCCGAAGGTGGTGACGACGCCGCTTCGGAAGGAGGCGAAGAGAAATGAAGACCGACGTCCTCAAACTGGATGGCGCCGCTGCCGGTTCCGTGGATCTCGACGACGAGATCTTCGGCCTGGAGCCCCGCGCCGACATCCTGCACCGCGTCGTGCGCTGGCAGCGCGCGCGTGACCAGCAGGGCACGCACAAGGTCAAGACCCGGTCCGAGACCAGCTATTCGACCAAGAAGATCTACCGCCAGAAAGGCACCGGCGGCGCTCGCCACGGTGACCGCAACGCGCCGATCTTCCGGAAGGGTGGTATCTACAAGGGTCCGACCCCGCGCAGCCACGCCCACGACCTGCCGAAGAAATTCCGCAAGCTGGGTCTGAAGCACGCGCTGTCGGCGAAGCTCAAGGAAGGTTCGCTGGTCATCCTCGACTCCGCCGAGTCCGAGGGCAAGACCGCCGCGCTGGCCAAGCAGATCAAGTCGCTGGGCTGGAAGCGCGCGCTGATCATCGATGGTGCGACCGTGAACGAGGGCTTTGCCCGCGCCGCGGCGAACATCGACGGTCTCGACGTGCTGCCCTCGGTCGGTGCCAACGTGTACGACATCCTGCGCCGTGACACCCTGGTGATCACGAAAGCCGGTGTCGAAGCCCTGGAGGCTCGCCTGAAATGAGCAAAGCAGAACTCTACGACGTGATCCGCAAGCCGATCATCACCGAGAAAGCGACCATGGCTTCCGAAGCCAACGCGGTTGTCTTCGAAGTGGCGATGGCCTCGACCAAGCCGCAGATCCGCGAAGCGGTCGAAGGCCTGTTCGGTGTCAAGGTGAAGGCGGTCAACACCACCATCACCAAAGGCAAGGTCAAGCGCTTCCGTGGCCGTCCCGGCAAGCGGAAAGACGTCAAGAAAGCCTACGTGACCCTCGAAGAGGGCAACACGATCGACGTGTCGACCGGTCTTTGACCCGGTCGGTGGGCTGAATGCCCACCCAACGGATTAGAAAGGGCCCTCGCAACTGCGGGGGCCCTTTTTCGTTCCTGTGTCCGGGCGGCGGTTTTGTCCTGGAAACCCGGCCCTTGATGGATGCCCCGTAGGATGGGGTTGCACCCCATCCCCCGCGCGAACACCGATCAGTCCCGACACGCCACATCTTCAACCCGCCGTGAGATGATTGAACGCAAACCGCCCATCATGCGTAGACCAAGGGAACCCAAGACACACAGACACCCGGAGACACCAACATGCCCGCCTTCCGTACACTTCTTACTCCTCTCGCCATCGCGCTCGGCGCAGCCACGCTGGCCTCTGGCGCCTCGGCGCAATCCAGCGGGCCGGAGATCTTCCGCCCCCTTGATCCGGCAGCGTCCGATCTGAACAGCTACCGGTGGGACAAGCGGGTCGTTCTGCTGTTCGGCGCGGGCGAAGATGACGGCACTTATACCGCTGCGCGCGACCAACTGGAGGCGGTGGCCCCGGCGCTGGAAGACCGGGACATTGTCGTCCTGACCGACACGGCGCCCGAACAGCAGGGCGCGATCCGGCAGGGGCTGGAGGTCGACGGCTTCGCCATGGTGTTGGTCGGCAAGGACGGTGGCGTGAAAATCAACAGCGCCGAGCCGGTCAGCCCGGACGCGCTGTTCGCCACGATAGACGCGATGCCGATGCGCCGCCGCGAGATGTCGGGCGGCTGAGGCCCGGCCGGCCAGGGCAGCCCACCCGCATTGGCCTTGACCCCCGGGGGCACTTTCCTTAAAGGGGGTCATCCGCAACGCCCCGGATTCGTCCGGGGCTTTGTATTTGTTCGCAAGAACAGAAAACCGGGGACCTTCGGGGCCCTATACCTCGGCGCTTCATCCACATAACGAAGCGCCCAAACATAGCGGGCCGCAAAGGTCTGCATTGCTAAACGGAAGACAGAAAGCATGGCACTCAAGTCGTACAAGCCGACGACGCCGGGCCAGCGCGGGCTGGTGCTGATCGACCGTTCGGAGCTGTGGAAAGGACGTCCTGTCAAGTCCCTCACCGAGGGTCTGACCAAGAAGGGCGGCCGGAACAACACCGGACGTATTACCCAGCGCCGCCGTGGTGGCGGAGCGAAGCGGCTCTACCGCATCGTCGACTTCAAACGGAACAAGTTTGACGTCGAAGGCGTGATCGTCCGCATCGAATATGACCCCAACCGTACCGCGTTCATCGCGCTGGTGCAGTACACCGATGGCGAGCAGGCCTACATCCTGGCCCCGCAGCGTCTTGGCGTCGGCGACAAGGTGATCGCCGCGGCGAAGGCCGACATCAAGCCGGGCAACGCGATGCCGTTCTCGGGCCTGCCGATCGGTACCATCGTCCACAACGTCGAGATGAAGCCCGGCAAGGGCGGCCAGATCGCGCGCGCCGCGGGCACCTATGCCCAGTTCGTCGGCCGTGACGGTGGCTACGCTCAGATCCGCCTGTCCTCGGGCGAACTGCGCATGGTCCGTCAGGAATGCATGGCCACCGTCGGTGCCGTGTCGAACCCCGACAACTCGAACCAGAACTTCGGTAAAGCGGGCCGGATGCGCCACTATGGCAAGCGTCCCTCCGTCCGCGGTGTCGTCATGAACCCGATCGATCACCCCCACGGCGGTGGTGAAGGCCGGACTTCGGGCGGTCGTCACCCGGTGACCCCGTGGGGCAAGCCGACCAAGGGTGCGAAGACCCGCAGCCGCAAGAAGGCGTCGTCGAAGCTCATCATTCGCAGCCGTCACGCCAGGAAGAAGGGGCGCTAATTCATGGCACGTGCAGTTTGGAAAGGCCCCTTTGTCGACTCTTATGTCCTCAAGAAGGCCGAGAAGGCTCGTGAATCGAGCCGCAATGAAGTCATCAAGATCTGGTCGCGTCGTTCGACCATCCTGCCGCAGTTCGTGGGCCTCACCTTTGGCGTCTACAACGGCAAGAAGCACATTCCCGTGCTGGTCACCGAAGACATGATCGGCCAGAAGTTCGGTGAATACTCGCCGACGCGGACCTACTACGGTCACGCGGCCGACAAGAAAGCCAAGAGGAAGTAAGCGTCATGGGTAAGGAAAAGAATCCGCGCCGCGTGGCGGAGAACGAAGCGATGGCGAAGCTGCGCATGCTGCGTACTTCCCCGCAGAAACTGAACCTGGTTGCGGCGATGATCCGTGGCAAGAAGGTCGACAAGGCTCTGAACGACCTGACCTTCAGCCGCAAGCGGATCGCCGAGGACGTGAAGAAATGCCTTCAGTCCGCGATCGCCAACGCCGAGAACAACCACGGCCTGGACGTCGATGAACTCATCGTCGCCGAAGCCTGGGTCGGTAAGAACCTGATCATGAAGCGTGGCCGTCCGCGGGCACGTGGCCGGTTCGGCAAGATCCACAAGCCGTTCTCGGAGCTTACCATCAAGGTCCGCCAGGTTGAGGAGCAAGCCTAATGGGTCATAAAGTCAATCCGATCGGCATGCGTCTGCAGGTGAACCGCACCTGGGACAGCCGCTGGTACGCCGACACCAAAGACTACGGCAACCTCCTGCTCGAAGACGTCGCGATCCGTGAGTTCATCGAGAAGGAATGCAAGCAGGCCGGCGTCAGCCGCGTCATCATCGAGCGCCCGCACAAGAAGTGCCGGGTGACCGTCCACACCGCGCGTCCGGGCGTGATCATCGGCAAAAAAGGCGCCGATATCGAAACCCTGCGCAAGAAGCTGGCGAAGATGACCGACAGCGAGCTGCACCTCAACATCGTCGAGGTTCGCAAGCCCGAGCTGGACGCCCGTCTGGTGGCCGACTCGATCGCTCAGCAGCTGGAACGTCGTGTCTCGTTCCGTCGCGCCATGAAGCGCGCGGTGCAGAACTCGATGCGGATGGGTGCCCTGGGCATCCGGGTCAACGTCGCGGGCCGCCTTGGCGGCGCCGAGATCGCCCGGACCGAGTGGTATCGCGAAGGCCGTGTGCCGCTGCACACCCTGCGCGCCGACATCGACTATGCGACCGTCGAAGCCGAAACGCCCTATGGCATCATCGGCATCAAGGTCTGGATCTTCAAAGGCGAGATCATGGAGCACGACCCGTCGGCTCGCGATCGTCGTCAGGCGGAGCTCCAGGAAGGTCCCGCGCCCCGTGGCGCCGGCGGTGGTCGCGACCGCGATCGTCGCAACTGAGGAGTTTGAGAGATGCTGCAACCGAAGCGCACAAAATTCCGCAAGATGCACAAGGGCCGGATCCGTGGCGAAGCCAAGGGCGGTTCCGACCTGAACTTCGGCACGTTTGGTCTTAAGGCCATCCAGCCCGAGCGCATCACCGCCCGCCAGATCGAGGCCGCACGTCGTGCCATGACGCGTCACATGAAGCGTCAGGGCCGTGTCTGGATCCGGATCTTCCCGGATACCCCGGTGACCTCGAAGCCCACCGAAGTCCGGATGGGTAAAGGTAAGGGTTCGGTCGATTACTGGGCCTGCAAGGTCAAGCCCGGCCGCGTGATGTTCGAACTCGACGGTGTGTCGGAGCCGATCGCCCGCGAGGCCTTGCGCCTTGCCGCGATGAAGCTGCCGATCAAGTCGCGTATCGTTCAGCGCGAAGACTGGTAAGCGGGGATGGGGTAGAACCCCATTCTACGAAATCTTGGAAGGGCGGGGTAATCCCGCCCTTTTCCTTTTGTGGCCGCATCGCCTATGGATCGGCGCAACCCGAACCCATGAGGCCGCAATGTCCACGATCCGCTCTCTCTTCGCCACGCGCCTGTACCAGGCCGGCCTGTCCGATCTTGGCGGAGCCGTCGACCAGGACGAGTTGCTGGCGTCGTGCTACACCATCGCCGAGGATGACGAGGCGGGGCAGGAGTGGTGCGAGAAGAACGACTATCCCGGGTACACCTCCTATGCCTCGCTGACGGACCTGCCGTGGCGGTTCCCGATCTTTGCGGAAGTGGTGAAGTGCCTGGACGCCCATGTCGCGGCCTTCGCCGAGAAACTCGCCTTCGATCTGGGTGACAGGGCACTGGTGCTGGAAGACCTTTGGATCAACATCCTGCCCGAGGGCGGGACCCATTCCAGCCACATACATCCGCATTCGGTGATTTCGGGGACGACCTATGTCGCGATGCCCGAAGGGACGTCGGCCCTGAAACTGGAAGATCCCCGCCTGCCGATGATGATGGCCGCACCAACGCGGTTGAAGGGCGCGGACGAGGACCTGAAGCCATTCATCTACGTCAAGCCCGCCGTTGGCGACGTACTGCTGTGGGAAAGCTGGCTGCGTCACGAGGTGCCGATGAATATGTCGGAAGACGACCGGATCTCGGTGAGCTTCAACTATAAGTGGGAATAAGCGCCGCTCCGACGAAGCCGGAAATTGCCCGCATACCATCTCGCCCCGATGCAAAAGCTGGGGTGATCGTGCGAAGCGCAGCACGGCCCCATGGGGGCGGGGCGGACGGCACCAGACCTCTGCGCCTTAGCCAGATTGGTCAAAACACCCGCTTTCCCCGCCAAGGGGGTTGCCAAACACGCCCTCGGGGCGTAATGGGGCCGCTCTATCACGAACTCCACCGGAATCAGCGTAACCCGGCCAAGGGGCGCTCCGGTGATGTTGAAAGGAAGACGACATGGCACTTGATGCCAAGGAACTGCGTGACAAGACGCCGGACCAGCTGCGCGATCAGCTGTCCGATCTCAAGAAAGAAGCCTTCAACCTGCGCTTTCAGCAGGCTTCGGGCCAACTCGAAAGCACCGCGCGCATGCGCTCGGTGAAGCGCGACGTTGCGCGCGTTAAGACCATCCTGAACGAAAAAGCGGCGGCCGCCGCGTCGGAGGCGTAAGACTATGCCCAAACGTATCCTGCAAGGCACCGTCACCTCGGACAAGAACGACCAGACGGTCACCGTCTCGGTCGAGCGTCGCTTCAAGCACCCGCTGCTGCACAAGACCGTTCGGAAGTCCAAGAAGTACCGGGCTCACGATCCGGAAAACCAATTCAAGGTCGGCGATACCGTGCGCATTCAAGAATGCCCGCCGGTCTCGAAGTCGAAACGCTGGGAGGTGGTGACCGCCTAAGGTCCCACCATCCGGTTTGATCGAAACCCTGGGGGGTAGAACAAGACCAACCCCCATAGGTCGGGAGAAACCAAATGATCCAGATGCAGACCAATCTGGATGTCGCTGACAACTCCGGTGCCCGGAAAGTTCAGTGCATCAAGGTCCTGGGTGGTTCCAAGCGTAAGTACGCTTCGGTGGGCGACATCATCGTCGTCTCCGTGAAGGAAGCCATCCCGCGCGGCCGCGTTAAGAAAGGTGACGTCCGTAAGGCCGTCGTCGTGCGCACCGCCAAGGAAGTCCGTCGTGAAGACGGCACCGCCATCCGCTTTGACCGCAACGCCGCCGTGATCCTGAACAACGCAGGTGAGCCGGTCGGTACCCGTATCTTCGGGCCGGTTGTGCGTGAACTGCGTGCCAAGAACTTCATGAAGATCATCTCGCTCGCCCCGGAGGTGCTGTAAGATGGCCGCTAAACTGAAAAAAGGCGACAAGGTCGTCGTCCTGTCCGGCAAGGACAAGGGCAAGGAAGGCGAGATCGTCTCTGTCGACCCGAAAGCCGGTAAGGCCGTGGTCGAAGGCATCAACGTCGCGATCCGCCACACCAAGCAGACCCAGACCACGCAGGGCGGCCGTCGTCCGCAGGCGATGCCCATCGACCTGTCGAACCTGGCTTTCCTCGATGCAAACGGCAAAGCGACCCGCGTCGGCTTCAAGATGGAAGACGGCAAGAAAGTCCGCTTCGCCAAGACCACGGGAGACGTGATCTGATGCTGGACGCTGCGAACTACACCCCCCGCCTGCGCACCCTTTACCGCGACACCATCCGTGGCGCGATGAAGGAAGAGTTTGGCTACAAGAACGACATGCAGATCCCCTCGCTGGAGAAGATCGTTCTGAACATCGGCTGTGGCGCCGAGGCCGTGAAGGACTCGAAGAAGGCGAAATCGGCTCAGGAAGACCTGACCAAGATCGCCGGTCAGAAGGCCGTCACCACGATCGCCAAGAAGTCCATCGCCGGCTTCCGCGTTCGTGAAGACATGCCGCTGGGCGCGAAAGTCACCCTGCGCGGTGACCAGATGTACGAATTCCTGGATCGCCTGATCACCATCGCGCTGCCGCGCGTCCGCGACTTCCGCGGCGTGAAGCCGTCGTTCGACGGCCGTGGCAACTTTGCGATGGGCCTCAAGGAACACATCGTGTTCCCCGAAATCGACTTCGACAAGGTCGACGAGGTCTGGGGCATGGACATCATCATCACCACCAACGCGTCGAACGACGCGGAAGCAAAGGCGCTGTTGAAGCACTTCAACATGCCGTTCACCGCTTAAGGAGCGACACATCATGGCTAAGAAAGCAATGATCGAACGCGAGAAGAAGCGCCAGAAGCTGGTGGACAAGTACGCCGCCAAACGCGCCTCGCTGAAAGAGATCGTGAACGACGAATCCAAGCCGATGGAAGAGCGTTTCCGCGCTTCCCTGAAGCTTGCCAAACTGCCGCGCAACAGCTCGGCCACCCGTCTTCACAACCGTTGCCAGCTGACCGGACGTCCGCACGCTTACTACCGTAAGCTGAAGGTTTCGCGGATCATGCTGCGTGAACTGGGCTCCGCCGGGCAGATCCCCGGTATGGTCAAGTCGAGCTGGTAAGGAGGGTATGAAATGAACGATCCTCTCGGAGATATGCTGACCCGGATCCGGAACGCGCAACTGCGCGGCAAGTCCACCGTGGTCACCCCCGCCTCGAAACTGCGTGCCTGGGTCCTGGATGTGCTGACCGACGAAGGTTACATCCGCGGCTACGAACCCACGACGACCGTCGACGGCCACCCGGCCATCGAAATCAGCCTGAAGTACTACGAAGGCACCCCGGTCATTCGTGAACTCAAGCGCGTCTCCAAGCCCGGTCGCCGGGTCTACATGAGCGTCAAGGACGTTCCGCAGGTCCGTCAGGGTCTCGGCGTCTCGATCGTCTCCACGTCGAAAGGCGTGATGTCGGATGCAAACGCCCGCAGCCAGAACGTTGGCGGCGAGGTGCTTTGCACGGTCTTCTAAGGAGGGGCTGATGTCTCGTATTGGGAAAAAACCGGTCGAGCTGCCCTCTGGCGTAGAAGCCAAGGTGTCCGGCCAGACCGTCGAAGTGAAGGGACCGAAAGGCACCCGCAGCTTCACCGCGACCGATGATGTGAACATCGCGGTCGAGGACAACACCGTCACCGTCACTCCGCGCGGCAGCTCCAAGCGTGCCAAGCAGCAGTGGGGGATGTCCCGCACCCAGGTCGCGAACCTGGTGACCGGCGTGACCGAGGGCTTCAAGAAAGAGCTCGAGATCAACGGCGTCGGCTATCGTGCGCAGGCTCAGGGCAACGTCCTGAAACTGTCGCTCGGCCTCAGCCACGAGGTGAACTTCGATGTCCCCGAGGGCATCACGGTCACCACGCCGAAGCCGACCGAGATCATTGTCGAAGGCAACGATCAGCAGCGTGTCGGCGAAGTCGCGGCGAAGATCCGCGAGTGGCGGAAGCCGGAGCCCTACAAGGGCAAGGGCATCAAGTACAAAGACGAATATATCTTCCGCAAGGAAGGTAAGAAGAAGTAAGGACCGGATAAATGGCACTTTCCAAACGGGAACTGTTCCAGAAGCGCCGTCTGCGCGTCCGGAACAAGCTTCGCAAGATGAACGCCGGGCGCGTGCGCCTGTCGGTTCATCGTTCGAACAAGAACATCAGCGTCCAGCTGATCGACGACGTTCAGGGCGTGACCCTGGCTTCGGCTTCGTCGATGGAGAAGGACCTGGGTGTCGTGGGCCGCAACAACGTCGAAGCCGCCGCCAAGGTGGGTTCCGCGATTGCCGAGCGCGCCAAGAAAGCCGGTGTCGAGGAATGTTACTTCGACCGTGGTGGCTTCCTGTTCCACGGCAAGGTCAAAGCGCTGGCCGATGCGGCCCGCGAAGGCGGCCTGAAGTTCTGATCACGGCGGGCGCGCGTCTTGCGCGCCCTTCGACCTATGCGGGCGGCTTGTCCGCCCCGATGATCCGGGAGCCATAGGCTCACCTGGATTGGATCTGACCGGCGCCCGGTGCGCCACGTACAAGGAGGCCGCATGGCCAGAGAACCCAACCAGCGGGGCAACCGTCGCGAGCGCGATGAAGCTCCGGAATTCGCCGATCGCCTTGTCGCGATCAACCGCGTTTCGAAGACCGTCAAAGGCGGTAAGCGTTTCGGTTTCGCCGCGCTCGTCGTCGTGGGCGACCAGAAGGGCCGTGTCGGCTTTGGCAAGGGCAAGGCCAAGGAGGTCCCCGAGGCCATCCGTAAAGCCACCGAGCAAGCCAAGCGCCAGATGATCCGAGTGCCGCTGCGCGAAGGCCGCACCCTGCACCATGACGTCTTCGGCCGTCACGGCGCTGGCCGCGTCGTCATGCGCACCGCGCCCGCCGGTACCGGTATCATCGCCGGTGGTCCGATGCGCGCCGTGTTCGAGATGCTGGGCGTTCAGGACGTCGTCGCCAAGTCGATCGGCACCCAGAACCCCTACAACATGATCCGTGCGACCATCGACGGGCTGAAAAACGAATCCAGCCCCCGTCAGGTTGCGCAGCGCCGCGGCAAGAAAGTGGCCGACATCCTGCCCAAGCGGGACGACGTGCCGCAGGAATCGTCGCAAGTCGCCGAGGAGGCTTGATCCATGGCCAAGACCATCGTTGTTAAGCAGATCGGCTCGCCGATCCGTCGCCCCGAAGTCCAGCGCAAGACGCTGATCGGGCTGGGCCTGAACAAGATGCACAAGACCCGGGAACTGGAAGACACCCCCGCGATCCGCGGCATGGTCGCCAAGATCCCCCACCTTGTGGAGATCGTCGAAGAGCGCGGCTAAGCCGATCTTCGCATCGTGAAGAATTGAAAACGCCGCGGTTCATCCGCGGCGTTTTTCGTTTTTCGCTCGGTCTGGATCGGGTCCATTGCCCGTCAGGGCTGCCGGTTCCGCTCGGACGGGTCGGCGCTTTGGCGGCCTTTGATGAACATGCGCTCTACGTAGGCCAACGGATGCGTCGGGTGCAGACGAACACGCCCCCGCAGCGGCGACCGCAGGTAGGCTTTCACGTCAGGCTCGCGCCGCTTCCAGGCGGCCCGGTCGCTTCGGGCGTCGTGCTGGACCCCGGCGCCGACGGCACAAGAGGGCCGACGCAGCGCGCTGCGCCACCGGATCAGCGCCGCGGCTTGACGCACGACCTGTTCCGGCACCGACCACTCGCCCGTGTCGTCCCGTTCCAGTCCGTCGGCAAAGGCAACCACGCCGGCGCAACGGTCGAGATCCACGAACCCATCGGGGTCATGCTTGTAGGCGTTTTTTCGCATCCCGTCCCGCAGCGCGGTCGGGACAGACAGCATACCGGCCCGCATCCGCCGCTCGGCGTCGTCCGATGCCGGTTCGGAAAGCTCCGCCACCGGGAACATCTGGTACAGGTACACCGCCGACACCAGCGACAGGGCAGGGTGGGCGGCCATGGTCAGCAGCACCTTTTGCTGACCCTCGTCCTCCAGCGCCCAGTCGCGCGTCTGCGCGATGGCGTTCAAGTGGGCGGGTTCTGCCGCCGTGACGGCGGTCATCTGGACCCACCAGTCATCACTTTCGTTGATCGTCCAGCCTTTTGACATGGTCGACTCCGCTTTGTTATCGGCGGAACGAAACATTGGAATGAGACGGAGAAGGGGCAGTTTCAAAGCGATTCCCGAGCAGAGCAAGAAAAAGGGGTATTCCGTCGCGTAAAAAGGGGCAGCAGCGACATCTAATGGGACTGGTAAACCACCTGTCGCCGGGCGGTGCAATCGCGCTAGACTGCGGACGCGTGTCGTGGTTCATCCGGCGCGCGGAAGCGCCCGAAAAACGATCAGTCACCCGCCCCTGAAAGGAGCCGCCCTTGCCGGAACTCAGCCTCGCCGCTCTGGTTCGCGAGTTCATCACGCTGTTCGTGGTGATCGACCCGATCGGGACGCTGCCGGTGTTCTATTTCGCGACTCAGGGCGTGCCGGAACGGCTGCACTGGCGGATAGCCGTCCGCGCGGTGCTGGTGGCCGCGGGGGTGCTGCTTCTGTTCCTCGTTGCGGGGCAGTTGCTTCTGGAAGGGCTGGGGCTGGGGCTTGGGTCTTTCCAGATCGCGGGCGGGATCATCCTGTTCCTGTTCGCGATGACCATGATCTTCGGCGAGTCGAAATCGGAGAAAGAGATCGAAGCCGCCGAAAAGGACCATCTCGCCGGCGCGGTCTATCCGCTTGCGATGCCGTCCATCGCGTCGCCCGGCGCGATGCTGGCGGTGGTGATCCTGACTGACAATCACCGCCACTCGATCCACGATCAGGTGATCACCGGCGGGCTGCTGTTGCTGGTGCTGGGCGTGACGCTCAGCGTGTTGCTGCTGGCCTCGCCGCTGAAGCGCCTGATCGGGAACACCGGCGCCAACATCGTCAGCCGGGTGATGGGCATCATTCTTGCCACCGTCGCGGTGGATTCGGTCCTCAGCGGCTTCGACGCGGTGGGCGTGATCAACGTCACGGGCCAATAAGCGGCATCGCTGTTGCGCCATTGCGCAGGTGCGGCGTAGGTTGACCATGGGTCAACCGCGTTTCCGCGGGGGAGGTGCCGCATGGAAGTCGCCAACCTCTACAGCCAGTTCTGCCCGGTCGCGATGGCGTCCGAGGTGTTCTGCACCCGCTGGACACCGTTGGTGGTCCGCGAGCTTTTGTGCGGCAGCACCCGTTTCAACGACATCCGGCGCGGCGTACCCAAGATGTCGCCGTCGCTACTATCGAAACGACTGAAAGAGCTGGAGCTTGCCGGTGTCGTCCAGACCGTCCCCGGCGAGGGCGGCAAGGCCGAGTACCGGCTGACCGAAGCAGGCGAGGAATTGCGCCCCCTGATCGTCGGCATCGGGAATTGGGGCCAGCGCTGGGTCGAGTCGCGTCTGTCCCTGCGCAATCTCGATCCGTCCCTGCTGATGTGGGACATCCGTCGCAATTTCGAACCGGACCCGCGGCCCGCCGCGCGCTGTACGATTCAGTTCCAGTATCGCGGCCTGGACCGTCTGCTGCAGGACTGGTGGCTGTTGGTCGAGCCAGAGGCCATCGACCTGTGCCGCGACGATCCGGGCCACGAGGTCGACGTGCTGATCGACGCCGACCTGCGCGCGATGACATCGGTGTGGATGGGGCTTTCGAAACTGTCAGAAGAACTCGACGCGGGCAGCATCGAAATCGAAGGCGATCCGACCCTCGCGCGGCAGGTGCAGGGCTGGCTGAAGCTGTCGATCTTCGCCCACGAACCGCGCCGGGTTCCCTGATAGGCCAAGACGGCAAGCGTGGGCCCGGACAAGGTCCGGACCCAGGCGGATCGTTAAGGCAGGGCTACTGCATGTAGACCGGCCGTGGCGTGTCGGCGGTTTCGGGCGGCAGCACCGGCACCGTCACATCCGGCACCTCGCCGGTCAGCGATTGCAGGAAAGCGACGATCAGCCCGGCTTCTTCCTCGGTTACCGGCTCGCCCAACTGGCTTTCCGCCATGATTTCCACCGCCGTTTCCAGATCCCAGACCTTGCCGGAGTGGAAGTAGGGCGCGGTCACGCCGATGTTGCGCAGCGGTGCGGCGCGGAACACGTACTCGTCATCCACGGTTTCCGTGACCGCGAACCGGCCCTTGTCACCCTCGGGCAAAACGTCGGCGCCCGGCTTCTCGACTAGGCCGAAGGGGTAGTAGTCCTGCCCGCCAAGGTTCACGCCGGCGTGGCAGGCGATACAGCCCTTGTCCATGAACAGTTCGAGCCCCGCGGTCGCGTCGGCGTCAAGCGCGGCATCGTCGCCATTCAGCCACGCGTCGAACGGTGCGGGCGTGATCAGCGTGGCCTCGAAGACCTCGATCGCTTTCGCCATGTTGTCGAAGCTTGCGGGGTCAGTCTCGTCAGGGAATGCCGCTTCGAACATCGACACGTAAGCCGGCATCGAGTTCAGCATCGCGACCACGTTGTCCGGCGTGTTGGCCATTTCGACACCGGCCTGAACCGGGCCCTTGGCCTGTTCCTTCAGGTCGCTGGCGCGGCCATCCCAGAACTGGGCGATATTGAGCACGGCGTTCAGCACGGTGGGCGCGTTGCGCGGACCCTTTTGCCAGCCGTGGCCCACCGACGTTTCGAGGTTGTCGTCACCCCCGGTCGCGAGGTTGTGGCAAGAGTAGCAAGAAAACACCCCCGAAGCCGACATGCGTGGGTCGAAATACAGGGCCTTGCCCAGCTCGACCTTCTCGGGCGAGGCGGGGTTGTCGGCGATGGCTGGTGTTGTAGAGGGCAGGGGCTGGAACATCTCCAACGCCCATTCGCGTAGCTCTTCTGTTGTAATTTCCTGTGCAGCGGCCGTGGTGGCGAACGAACCGGTCGCCAAGGCTGTGGTCGCGGCAAGGACGGCGAGTTTGGATCTCATCTGGATCTCCCGAGTCGGAACCGTTCGCGCGCCCGCCCGAGGCTATGCGCTTCGCGCCTTCAAACTTTGATTTAGATCAATTCTAAAGAAGAGCATGGAGCCATGTGCGGGGTGCATATCGCCACGCGGACCTTTCTGCGACGGAATGCGGGTTTTGGCGCGTTAGACCCCCGAAGACAGAAATCGAAAGGAGCGGTCATGTCCCTGACCAAACCCATCAGCCGCCGCGGCGCCCTTGTCGGCATCGCGGTCACCGCCACCGGCACCATGCTGCCCCGCGCGCTGCTTGCACAGGATACGCCCTACCTGTTGCCGGACACCGACGTCTGTTCGGTCATGCCCGAGGTGACCGAAGGTCCTTATTACCTCGACGAGGTGCTGGTGCGCCGCGATATCCGCGAGGATCGTGAAGGCGTGCCGGTTCTGCTGCGCATGCAGGTCGTCGATGCCTCCTGCGCCCCGATCCCCGGCGCGCGGGTCGACGTCTGGCACTGCGACGCGCAGGGGGTCTATTCCTCCTTCGGGGGCGGCGAGGCCGGTCAGTCCAGCGAAACGGGCGAGACCTTCCTGCGGGGCACCCAGATGGCGGACGACACCGGGCTGGTCGAGTTCGATACGATCTACCCCGGCTGGTACCGGGGCCGCACGACCCATATCCATTACAAGGTCTGGCTGGACGAGACCAACATCCTCACCGGGCAGATCTTCTTCCCGGACGCGCTGTCGGAATACCTTTACGATCACGCCATGCCCTACCTGCGTGACGGCACCCGCGATACGGTGAACTCGATCGACGGGATCGCCCAGCAGGCCAGCTATGCCGCCTTCGCCGACGTGAAGGAACAGTCGGACGGCTATGTCGTGCAGTTGATCGTCGGGGTCAGCCCCGATGCCGTGTCGCAGGATGTCGGCATGCCCGGCGGCGACCGTCCGTCGGGTCCGCCCCCGGGGGGTGAGACCGCCGGTGGCCCTCCGCCGGACGGTGGCATGGGTGGCCCGACCGGAAGCCGCGACGGCGCAAGCCTGATTCCCGGCGCCGACGAGGCATAAGGCCACCGGTTCGGCCCGCCGCGCCCGCAGGTTCCGAAACAGAAGTGGTCCCGTTCGCGCGGGGCCATTTCGACCAGAGAAAGAAGGGGTCCGGGAGGGGGCCTCGCCACGCTGGTACAGTTCCTGAACTATCGCAATTCGGTTTCTCCTGCGATTCTCCCCTTATCGAATTCAGATATTGGGAGAACCGAAATGACTATCATGGACGCACCGGCGCAGGACACCACCACGGCCCGCAAGGATTTTGGCGCGATCGCAGACCGGCTTGCCGCCGGCTTCGCGAAATCCGCCGCCGAGAACGATAGCGGCGACTGTTTCGTCGCCAGCCACTACGACCAGTTGAAGTCCGAGGGCCTGATCACCGCAGGTGTCCCCGAAGCACTCGGCGGCGGCGGCGCAGATGTACGCGCCCTGTGCGACATCATTCGTCGCCTCGCGCATGGGTGCAGTTCGACCGCGCTGGCCTTTTCGATGCACTCGCATCAGGTCGCCTTCCCGGCATGGCGCTGGCACCACCAGCCTGCCGCCGTCCCGATGGTCGAACCGCTGCTGAAGCGCATCGCCGCCGAGCGCCTTGTCCTGCTGTCCTCGGGCGGCGGCGACTGGATCGGCGGTTCGGGCAAGGCGGTGGCGGTCGAAGGCGGCTACAAGGTTACCGCCCGCAAGATGTTCGTCTCCGGCGCACCGGCGGGCGATATCCTGATGACCTCGGCGGTGGTCGACGAAGACGACGGCGCGAAGGTCATCCACTTCCCCTGTCCGATGGCCGCGCCCGAGGTGTCCGTCCTCGACACGTGGCACACGCTGGGCATGCGGGCGACCGGATCGCACGACGTGATGATCGACGGTCTGTTCGTCCCCGCCGACAAGGTGCCGGTGAAGCGCCCCGCCGGGCAATGGCACCCGCTGTTCTTCATGCTGGGCACCATCGCCTTCCCGCTGATCTACGCCGCCTATCTTGGCGTCGCCGAACGCGCCCGCGACATCGCGGTCGGCATCGCCTCGGGCCGCACCGCATCGCCGGTGACGCGCGCCCGTGCGGGCGAGATGGACACGGCGCTGACGGCCTGTCGGCTGGCGCACCAGCACATGATCGCCACGGTGGAACTGAACGCGCCCTCGGCGGAAACCGTGAATCAGGTGATGACGGGTCGCAGGCTGGTCGAGGAGAACGCGATCCGCTGCGTCGAGAAGGCGATGGAACTGGCCGGCGGCGCGGGCTTTTACCGCAAGGCCGAGCTGGAGCGACTGTTCCGCGACATTCAGGCGGCGCGCTATCACCCGCTGCAGAAGGAAATCCAGACCGAATATGCCGGCGCCATGGCGCTTGGCCAGTCGATCGACACGATCTACTGATCCTCCCTGCAAGCTACGGAAGGGGCGGCCCGAACGGTCGCCCCGTCTGTTTCCCGAGCCCTTGAACGCCCCGCCGATCCCGTCTATACGCCTCCGGTGGTCCCGAGGGGGCCCGAATCCGACAATCGAAGAAACGCCGAGGTCGGCCCATCCGTCGCTGGGGGCCGCATCCGGCAAGGAGAAGCGACAATGAAACTGAACGAACTCCGGGACAATCCCGGCGCCAATAAAAAGCGCATGCGTGTGGGCCGTGGCCCCGGCTCTGGCAAAGGCAAGACCGCCGGCCGTGGTATCAAGGGTCAGAAGTCCCGTTCGGGCGTGGCGATCAACGGGTACGAGGGCGGCCAGATGCCGCTGTACCAGCGCCTGCCGAAGCGCGGCTTCAACAAGCCGAACCGCAAGAAATTCGCCGTCGTGAACCTTGGCCTGATCGCCAAGTTCATCGAAGCCGGCAAAATCGACGCCAAGTCCACGATCACCGAGGACGTGCTGGTCGAAAGCGGCCTTGTCCGCCGCAAGCTGGACGGTGTCCGCGTGCTCGCCAAGGGTGACTTCGACAGCAAAGTGACCCTCGAGGTGACCGGCGCGTCGAAATCGGCAGTCGAGGCGGTCGAGAATGCCGGCGGCTCGCTGACCGTCAAAACCCCGGCAGCGGCCGAGTAAGTGGTTGTGAGCGCCACCACCGGCGCTTACATCGCTATCTGTGTTTCCAAGCGCCGCCCCGGGAGACCGTGAGGCGGCGCATCTTTAAGAGAGATCGCGCATGGCATCGGCAGTCGAGCAAATGGCCGCGAACATGAGCTGGTCGTCCTTCGGTAAGGCGACCGAGCTGCGGCAGCGGATTTTCTTCACCATCGGTCTGCTGATCGTCTACCGGCTCGGGACCTACATCCCGGTGCCCGGCATCGACGGCAACGCCCTTCGCGAGTTCATGGAACAGGCGACCGCCGGTCTTGGTGGCGTCCTGAACATGTTCACCGGCGGCGCGATCAGCCGGATGGGCATCTTCGCCCTCGGCATCATGCCCTACATCTCGGCCTCGATCATCGTCCAGCTGCTGGCGGCCATGGTGCCGTCGCTGGAACAGATGAAGAAAGAGGGCGAGCAGGGCCGCAAGAAACTGAACCAGTGGACGCGCTACGGCACCGTGGCGCTGGCGCTGTTCCAGGGCTACGGGCTTGCCGTCTCGCTGGAAGCGGGCGACCTGGCCACCAACCCCGGCTGGTACTTCCGCGCCGCAACGGTGATCACGCTGGTCGGCGGTACGATGTTCCTGATGTGGCTGGGTGAACAGATCACCGCCCGCGGCATCGGCAACGGTATCTCGCTGATCATCTTCGTCGGCATCGTGGCGGAAATCCCGACCGCGCTGGCGCAGTTCTTCGCTTCGGGCCGCTCCGGCGCTCTGAGCCCGGCGGTGATCGTCGGCGTGATCGTGATGGTGGTCGCGGTGATCGCCTTCGTGGTCTTCATGGAACGATCGCTTCGGAAGATCCACATCCAGTATCCGCGCCGTCAGGCCGGCATGAAGATGTACGAGGGCGGCTCGTCGCACCTGCCGATCAAGGTGAACCCCGCGGGCGTCATTCCGGCGATCTTCGCCTCGTCGCTGCTGCTGCTGCCGACCACGATCTCGACCTTCTCGGGCAGCCAGACCGGCCCCGTGATGTCGACGATCCTCGCCTACTTCGGCCCCGGCCAGCCGCTTTACCTGGCGTTCTTCGCGCTGATGATCGTGTTCTTCACGTTCTTCTACACGTTCAACGTCTCGTTCAAGACCGACGACGTGGCCGAGAACCTGCAAAAGCAGAACGGCTTCGTGCCCGGCATCCGTCCCGGCAAGAAGACCGAGGAATACCTCGACTACGTGGTGACGCGCATCCTTGTGCTGGGGGCCGCCTACCTTGCGGCAGTTTGTCTCCTGCCCGAGATTCTGCGTTCACAGTTCACGATCCCCTTCTATTTTGGCGGCACCTCGGTTCTGATCGTCGTGTCCGTGTCGATGGACACCGTGCAGCAGGTGCAGTCGCATCTTCTTGCGCACCAGTACGAAGACCTGATCGAGAAATCCCAGCTTCGCGGCAAACGCCGTCCGAAGAAGGGCCCGGCAAGGCGCTGACAAAGGCGCCGCATTGGAGGAGACGGCGCGGGGTCCCACCCGCGCCGAAAGCTTAGGGGACAGTCCAACATGAACATCATTCTTCTCGGCCCGCCCGGTGCCGGTAAGGGAACCCAGGCCCAAATCCTGGTGGAAGAACGCGGCATGGTGCAGCTGTCGACCGGCGACATGCTGCGCGAGGCCCGCACTTCGGGCACCGAGATGGGCAAGAAGGTGGCAGAGGTCATGGACCGCGGCGACCTCGTGACCGACGAGATCGTGATCGGCCTGATCCGCGAAAAGCTCGAATCCGGCAACGCCGGCGGCGGCTTCATCTTCGACGGCTTCCCGCGCACGCTGGCGCAGGCCGACGCCCTTGGCGCCCTGTTGGCCGAAGAAGGCCAGGCGCTGGACGCGGTGATCGAGATGCAGGTCGACGATGACACGCTGGTCGCGCGCGTCGTGAACCGCGCCGAAGAAGCCCGCGCGGCGGGCAAGCCGGTGCGCGCCGACGACAACGCCGAAAGCATGAAGACCCGGCTGATGGCCTACTACAAGCAGACCTCGCCGCTGATCGGCTACTACTACGCCAAGGGCAAACTGACCTCGATCGACGGCCTCGGCGCGATCGACGAAGTGCGCGCCAGCATTGCCAAGGTGCTTGGCTGAGCGGACGGCCCGACTTGAAGACTCGTAGGGGCGCGTGTCACGGAATTCGTGACCGCGCCCTTTCTCGTTTCTGATGTCGGTCGCGGCGCAAGCTTGCCACTTCTAATGCCGTAAAGGCCGACACGCGGCGGGATCCGCGCTTGCCGGCCCCAAAGAACTTCGTCCCAGGCGGTGCCCGGGGTATCAAAAGCCACGCCCCGCCCCTCTGTCCGGAGTTGAAGATGAACCGCCTGCTGCCCGCCATCGCCCTGTCTCTCGCCGCAACGTTGCCCGCCGCTGCCCAGACCAGCCGCCTTGCGACCGATCCCGCGATGTGCGGCTACTGGGAGGGCGAAGGGCCGGAGGACGCCATGGTCCTCACCGAAACGACGATGGAAGGGATCGAGACCTTCTGCGAATTCGAACCGGCCCTGCCGCTGAACTGGGACGCGGACCGCACCTTCTCGCGGCTCGGCTACTGCGCATCGCCGGGCTACATCGCCCCGGTCATGATCGCGTTTCAGTACGGCACGTGGGAGCCCGGCGTGATCGAGGTCTGGTTTCAGGATGCCGACGGTCCACTGATCTTCTCGGCCTGCCCCGCGGACTGAACCGCCGCGCCTGCGTCGTCGGGCGGTAGCGGGGCTCTGCCCCGCCGCGCCTGCGGCGCGTCTCCCCCGAGGTATTTCGGAAGAGAAGAAGGCAAAAGGCGCTGCTTCTTCTCTTCGAAAATACCTCGGGGAGCGCGAGGGGCTGGCCCCTCGTGTCCTGGCTTGCGACAGGGACGTCAGGTTCAGACCAGCCGGCCCCACAGGTCGTATTCGCCGGCCTCGTCGACTTCGACCGTCACGACGTCGCCCGTGGACAGCGCTTCGAAGCCTTCGTCGATGAACAGGTTGCCGTCGATCTCGGGGGCGTCGTGCATGGTGCGGCAAGTGGCGGCGTCTTCCTCGACGAGATCGACGATCACCTGCATCCGCTTGCCGACCTTGGCCTCCAGCCGCGCCTCGGAGATGGCCTGCGCCTTCTCCATGAACCTCTCCCAGCGGTTCTGCTTGATCTCTTCGGGCACGTGGTCGGGCAGCGCGTTCGAGCGGGCGCCATCGACGTTCTCGTATTTGAAACAGCCGACGCGGTCGAGTTGCGCCTCGTCCAGCCAGTCCAGCAGGGTCTGGAACTCGGCCTCGGTTTCGCCAGGGTAGCCGACGATGAAGGTCGAGCGCAGCGCGAGGTCGGGGCAGGCGGCGCGCCACGCCGCGATCTCGTCCAGCGTGCGCGCGGCGGCGGCGGGGCGGGCCATGCGGCGCAGCGTGTCGGGGTGGGCATGCTGGAACGGGATGTCGAGATACGGAAGCACGCCGCCGGTCGCCGTCAGGTCCGTCATCATCGGCACAAGCTCGCGGACGTGCGGATAGGGATAGACATAGTGCAGCCGCACCCAAGCGCCCAGCTGGCCAAGGTCGCGCGCCAGGGACAGGATCGGCGCCTTCTCGTCGCGGTCCTTCCAGTCGGTGCCGTAGGCCGATGTATCCTGGCTGATCACCAGCAACTCGCGCACGCCCGCCTCGACCAGTTTCTCTGCCTCGCGCAGCACGGCCTTGTGCGGCCGCGAGGCAAGTTTGCCGCGCATGTCGGGGATGATGCAGAACTTGCAGGCGTGATTGCAGCCTTCCGAGATCTTCAGATAGCTGTAGTGCCGGGGCGTCAGCGACACACCGGTCGAGGGCAGCAGGTCCACGAAAGGATCGGGTGACGGCGGCACCGCGCCGTGCACCGCGTCCAGCACCTGCTCGTACTGGTGCGGCCCCGTCACGGCCAGCACTTTCGGATGCGCGCCGGTGATATACTCCGGTTCCGCGCCAAGGCAGCCGGTCACGATCACCCGCCCGTTCTCGGTCAGCGCCTCGCCGATGGCGTCGAGGCTTTCGGCCTTCGCGCTGTCGAGGAAACCGCAGGTGTTCACGATAACCGCGTCGGCGCCGGAATAGTCGGCCGAGATGCCATAGCCTTCCGCCCGCAGCCGCGTCAGGATGCGCTCGCTGTCGACCAGCGCCTTGGGGCAGCCCAGCGAGACCATGCCGATGGTCGGCTGGCCGTCGCGACGGGTCTCGGATACGCGGGCGCGCGCCAGATCGGGGCGCAGGTCGGGAGGATTCTGGGACATGCGCGCGATATAGGGCCTAAGCGGCGCTGACGGAAGCGGTCATTCGGGGCTGCTGGCGTGGATCAAGCCCGGCCGGGACGCGCCGCGCGCCTTCATCCTTCCGGCAAGCCCAGACGCCGCAGGGCGTCGACGTAGTCCGGCTGGAAGTCGCGGGCCGAAGGCGGGATGCAGTTCATCAAGTATCGCGCGGTAAGGTGCGGATAGTGTTCCAGCAGTTTTTCGAGTGCCGCGTCCGAGTCGGCGTCGCGTCCCATCAGCTTGTAGACGCCGGCCAGCACCCGGTAGACCCACGTGCAGCCGGGATTGGCGTGCATGCCTTCGTGGATCAGGCGGATCGCCTCCTCGTAGCGACCCAGCACGCGTACGGCGACGGCTTGTCCGAAGAAGATGTTGAACCGGAACGGGTCCAGCGGGCTAAGTTCCTCGGCCCGGTCGAAGACGTCCAGCGCGTCGGCGGCGCGGTCGATGTAGGTGTACAGCCAACCCCGACGCATCAGACCCCACGCGTTGTTCGGGTCGATGGTCAGGGCGCGGTCGATGATCCGCTCGGCCAGCCGCACCTCGCCGGAAGAGAGGGTGATCGCCGCACCGATGGCGACAAGGGACGGCGCGTGGTCGCCCACCCGTTCCAACGCCGCGCGCGCGGTGGTCAGGGCGGCGCGGTGGTCGCTGTCGGGATCGTCGGACCACATGTAGGACGGCTGCTGCGCCAGCGCCCACGCCTTGTAGGCGAGCGCCGGGGCATAGTCCGGGTCGCGCTCCAGCGCCGCGTTCAGCAGGGCGACGGCGCGGGCGTTCTCGTCTTTCTGATGCGCCCAGAAATGGGGAAGGGCGGTCAGCACGAGATCATAGGCGGACCGGTCCTCGGGCCGGAAACTGCGGGCGCGCAGGATCTCGGCACGCCGCAGGCTGGGCGAAAGTTGGCCCGCCACGTGCGCGGCGATCCGGTCCTGCAGGTCGAACAGGTCGTCCATCCGGTCGTCGTATCGTTCTGACCAGAGCGTCTCGCCGGTTTCGCCACCGACCAGTTGCACCGCGATCCGGACCCTGTCGCCCGAGCGGCGTACCGAGCCTTCGACAAGATAGTCGGCCCGCAGGCGGCGCGCGGTCTCTTGCACGTCCAGCGCCTCGCCCTTCAGCGCAAAAGCCGACTGGCGCGCGATCACGCGGAAGGCCTGCACATGGCTGAGCGCGCCGGTGATCTCTTCGACGATGCCGTCGGCGAACATGTCGCCGGCCCCGCCGGACAACTCGTCGAACGGAAGCACGGCGACGGCGGGCTCGCGACCCTCGGGGCGGGCGGCGGCCGGGGCGCGGACCCCATCGACCAGCGCCTGCAGGTCGGCGGGCACCTGTGTTCCGTGTTCGGTGTGCTGCCGTTCGACGTAGCGGCGAAACGCGGCGTGGGCGGTTGCGCGGTCCCCGCCCGCCGCGACGGCGTCGATCAGGCAGCGCAACGCCGCTTCGCTGTCCGGGGCGTGGTCAAGCGCGCGGGCCGCTTCCGCCTGCGCCGTCCTGCCGTCGCCGGCCGCCAAAGCCGCGCGGGCGGCGGTCAAAGACCTGTCGGCAAGATCGTCGGCCCGCCGCGAACGTGCATCGCGCAGCCAGTCCTCGAACGCGCCGGAACTGATCGCGACACCGTCCAGCAACACCGCGCCCGGAGGCGGGGGCGCGACGGCCGCACCAATCAGCCGCACGCAGTCGCGGTCCGCGTCAAGCACGCCTTCCGGCAGCACCTTGCGCAGCGCCGACAACTCTTGCCGCAGCGATCCGCGCGCCTGCGTCTCGGCGCGGTCGCCCCACAGCAACGTCGCCAGCGTCTCGCGCGAGGCGCGGGTATCGGGCGACAGCGCGAGGAACGCCAGCATCGCCCGTCCGCGCGCAGACAGACCGGCGACGGGCGCGCCGCTTTCGTCCCGCGCCTCGAACGGCCCGTCGATCCTCAGTTCCAGCTTCGATTGCATGCCGCGTCGCTTCGTGAATTCCCGCAGCATCATTTTTGACGCGCTTTTGACGGAAGGCCACCCGGAAATCGGGGTCGCTTTGACGAGAACTCTACGGTCGTCTGCGACAGTGAGTCCAACGAAGCAACCCAAGGAGTTGGACCGATGACCACCCGTACCGAAAGCACCGCCCGTTTCGTCCCGCAGGTCAAGCGCCGCAAGGGCCTGCTGGCCTGGCTTCTTCAGCGTGACGCGCAGTATCGCGAAAGCCGCAAGATGCAGCGTATGACCCCGGAACAGCGCCGCGACGCCGGTCTGCCCGCCAGCGATGCGCCGATGGCGAACAAGTTCTTCCTGACCGGCCAATGGTGAAACCAGCGGACCGGGATGACGGAAAACTCCCGCCGTTCTCCCGGTCTGCCGCTTCGCCCGCTTGAGTGGCGGGGCCGCGCCGCCTATCCTGACGGTAATTAATCAGGGCAGGGGCAAGAAAATGCGTTGGATCGTCCGGATCGTGCTGGCGCTGGGCGTCGTCGTTTTGCTTGGGGTGGCGGCCTTGCTGCTGTTTCCCACCGAACGGATCGCACGCATCGCCACCGAACGTTTCGAGGCCGCGACGGGCCGCGAGATGACCATCTCGGGCGATATCCGCCCATCCATCTATCCTGTTCTGGGCGTTTCCACCGGACCGGTGACCATCGCGAATGCCGACTGGTCCGACGCGGGGCCGATGCTGAAGGCGGACGGTCTGTCATTGGGCGTCGACCTCATGGCGCTGATCCGGGGTGACATCCACATCACCAACGTCGCGGCGGATGCGCCCGAGGTGTTGCTGGAAATCGCGGCGGACGGACGCCGGAACTGGGATATGTCCAGCCCTGCCGCCGCCGATACCGTCCCGACCGAAGAGGTGCCCGAGACGGTCGAGACCCCCGGCGGTCTGCCGGTCTTCGCGGTGGACAAGGCACGGGTGACGACCGGGCGGGTCGTTTTCGTCGATCATGCCGCCGGAACACGTACGGAGGTCTCCGCAATCGACGTGACGGCGCATCTTCCCGATTTCGCAGGCGCCGCCGATGCAAGTGTCTCGGCCATTATGCGGGGACAGCAGGTCGGGGCCGAGGTGACGGTGTCGCAACTTGCCGCTTTCCTGCAAAGCGGAGCCGTTCCCGTCAGCCTTGCCGCCACCGTGGGGGGCAACAGCATTGCCTTCGAGGGTCGCGCCGGTCTGTCGCCGATGGCGGCGGGCGGTCGCCTGACGGCGGACATGGCAGCGATGGCGGACCTGTTCGCTCTGCTCGATCAGCCGGCACCGGCGATCCCCGAGGGGCTGGGCCGCAAGATCGCGTTGAACGCCGAGGTGACGGCCACGGATGAGGGGCGGCTGACCCTGCGCGATGGCACCCTGACGCTGGACAGCAACCGGCTGGCGGTCGAGGCGGATGTGGACCTGTCGGGGGCGAAGCCCAGCATCGTCGGCCGGCTGACGGGCGGGGCGCTGGATTTCTCCGCGCTGGGTGGTGGCAGCGGCGAGAGCTCGGGCGGCGGGTCCGGCGGTGGCGCGGCGACCGGCTGGCCGACGGACCGCATCGATGTCAGCGCGCTGCACACGGTGAACGCGGATATCTCACTTGCGGCGGACAGCGTCGATCTTGGCATCGTCTCTTTGGGCCGGACCGGTCTGCGCACGACCCTGGCCGACGGCCGCGCCGTCACCGAGATCCGCGAACTGGGCGCATATGGCGGCACCATCGCCGGCGCCTTCGTGGTCAACGGGAACGGCGGTCTGTCGATCCGCGCGAACCTGACCGGCGCGGGGCTCGCGCTGCAGCCGCTGCTGGTTCAGATGGCGGACTATGACCGGCTGGACGCGCCGGCAGAGTTCACGCTGAACATGCTGGGCGTCGGGGACAGCGTCGATGCACTGATGCGCAGCCTGTCGGGCGACGGCGCACTGCAACTGGGGCAGGGCGAGATGCGTGGGCTCGATATCGCCGGGATGATCCGCAACCTTGACGCCTCTTACGTGGGCGAGGGGCAGAAGACGATCTTCGACAGCGTCGGAATGACCTTCACCGTGGACGGCGGCGTGCTGCGCAACGACGACTTCGCCCTGGCCGCGCCGATCCTGACGGCGACGGGCGAGGGGACGGTTGGTATCGGCGAGCAGGTTCTCGACTATCGCCTGTTGCCGGTTTTGCTGGAGCAGCAGACCGGGCAGGGCTTGCGGGTGCCGCTGATCATCTCGGGGCCATGGGCCGATCCGCGCTTCAAGCTGGATCTCGAAGCGATGGTCAAGCAAGAGTTCGGCGACGAGATCGAGGAACTGAAAGACCGGGCCGAGGACGTGGTGACCGAGAAGATCAGCGAGGAACTCGGGATCGAGGTCGAGAGCCTCGACAACATCGAGGACACGCTGAAGGAAGAGCTTACCAACCGCGCGGCGGGAGAGTTGTTCAAGCTGCTGGGCGGGAACTGATCCCGCGACACCAATGCGACAAAAGAAAACGCCGCCCCGGAAGGGCGGCGTTTTTCGTTTCGGTCTGGCCTGCCTTAGCGGCGACGGTCGCGGCGCGAGCTCATCGGCTGGAAGGCGACGCTGACATGGGCTTCGCAATAGGGCTTGCCGGCCTGAACCGACAGGCCGCAGAACCAGAAGTCATCGGTCGCCGGATCGCCGATCGGCCATTTGCAGGTCCGCTCGGTCAGTTCCATCAGGCTGATGCGCTTCGCCTTCTTCTCGACCTCGCGCACGTTGGCGAGCGTTTCGGGGCTGATCTCGTTCGCCGAAGGCTGCGGCGGCAGCGGCTGCCCGGCGGGGATGATCGCCTTGCGGGCGACCGGCGCGGGCTTCTCGGCTTCGACGGCAGGAGCGGCGGCTTTCGCGGGCTCGGGCTTGGGCGCGGGTTTCGCGGTCTCGGCGCGGGGTGCCGGCTTTTCAGCCTCTGCCGGTTTCGCCTCGGCGGTAGAGCCGCCGCCGCTGGCGCGGTTCGACAGGCCCAGACGGTGCACCTTGCCGATCACGGCATTGCGGGTGACGCCGCCCAGTTCCTTGGCGATCTGGCTGGCGCTCTGGCCTTCCGACCACATCTTCTTCAGAAGTTCCACGCGCTCGTCGGTCCAGGACATGTCCGGTTCCTCAATCTCTCAACAACGGCTCTTTCGCGCCGGGCAATATGCCGCCCGACCCGCGAAGGCCGAATTTCATCTGGGTCATCCTATTTTATGGATCATGGCAGCGGATACAAGGTCAGCCGCCGTCAGGGCGGGCCCGATGCGGCATTTTCTGGCGCACCGTGCCGCCTTCGCGACTCGCGCCATGCCAACAAGGCTGCACCGGCCACGATGATCGCCGCGCCAAGCCAAGACACCGCGTCCGGCACCACGCCGAACACCGCGAAATCGTAAAGCGTCGCGAAGACGAGCGTGCCATAGCTGAATGGTGCTACAAGGCTTGCGTCCGCCCGCGCCATCGCGTTCACGAAACAGATCTGGGCGGTCAGCATCGCCAGCCCGATCGCCGCCAGCGCGGCCCACTGGGCGGCGGTGGGCGGGGTCCAGACCGGCAGCACCGCAAGCGTCGCGATGCAAAGGCCGAAGCCGTTGTTGATCAGCAGGATCTGGAATGGCCCCTCGCGGCCCGACAGGAACTTGATGCTGATGACCTCGGCCCCCAGCATCACCGCCGCGCCAAGGGCAAGCAGGGCGGCGGGCTGGAACGTCTCGGGGCCCGGCCGCAAAAGGATCATTGCCCCCGCCAGCGCGATCACGGCGGCGGACCAGCGGATGCGGCCCACCGTCTCGCCCAGGATCGGGATCGCCAGCAACATGGCGAAGACGGGGTTCAGGAAGCTGATCGCGGTGGCGTCGCTGAGCGGGATGAAGGCCGCCGCCGCGAACATCAGGCTGACGCCCGCCCAGCCGAACAGCGAGCGCAGCGCGTGGACCTTCCAGCGTGGCGACTCCAACCCTAGCCGCAGGGCGGCGGCGGCAAAGCCGATGGCGAGGAAGGCGAACAGGAACCGCCCGTGGCTGACCTGTAGCGCGTGCAACGGAGGGCCGAACCGGCCCGTGCCGATGGCCTTGGCCAGCAGGGTCGTGGCGGCGATGAAGACCGTCGCCAGCACCATCAGCAGGATGGCCAGCCGGGTGTTCTGAACGCGGGGCGCAAACATGCCTGTGCTATGCGCCGCGCGCCGTCCTTGGGCAATCTGTTAAATTCCCCGCTTCCCTTCGCGACCCGCCTGCGGTATCGACCTCGGCATGATCGTACGCGCACATACGCTTTCCGCACGACGCCGACGCTAAGCCGCCGGCGAACGATCCCGCATGGGCCACCGGACCATGCACCTAGATACCCCCTCAAACATTGACAGCCTGCCGTCTATCCGGCACTTCAAAGGCTTCCATACAAGGACCATCGACATGATCCCGTCCGTTCTGCCGACCTATAACCGGGCTCCGCTTTCCTTCGTGAAAGGCGAGGGCAGCTGGCTGATCGACACCGAGGGGCGCCGATTTCTGGATCTCTGCGCCGGGATCGCCACCACGTCGCTGGGCCATGCGAACCCGGACCTTGTCGCCGCGCTGACCGAGCAGGCGAATGCCGTGTGGCACGTCTCGAACCTTTATACCATTCCGCAGCAGCAGAAGCTGGCGGACATGCTGGTCGAGAACACCTTTGCCGACACCGTGTTCTTCACCAACTCGGGCACCGAGGCCTGCGAACTGGCCGTGAAGATGGCGCGCAAGCACCAGCATGACGCGGGCCATCCGGGCAAGACGCAGATCCTGACCTTTACCGGCAACTTCCACGGCCGCTCTTCTGCCGCCATCGCCGCCTCGGGGACCGAGAAGATGGCGAAGGGCTTCGAGCCGCTGCTGCCGGGCTTCACCATCCTGCCCTTCGGCGACATCGAGGCGGTGAAAGAAGCCGCGGGCGAGAACACCGCCGCCATCCTGATCGAGCCGATCCAGGGCGAGGGCGGCATCCGCCCGCTGCCGGACGACCAGCTTCAGGCGCTGCGGACGATCTGCGACGAGACTGGCGCGCTGCTGATCTTCGACGAGGTACAGTGCGGCATGGGCCGGACCGGACGTCTGTTCGCCCATGAATGGGCTGGTGTGACGCCGGACATCATGATGGTCGCCAAGGGCATCGGCGGCGGCTTCCCGCTTGGTGCGGTGATGGCGACCGAGCATGCCGCGTCCGGCATGGTCGCAGGCACACATGGCTCGACCTACGGCGGCAACCCGCTGGGCTGTGCCGTCGGCGCCAAGGTGATGGAGATCGTCACCGGCGAGGGTTTCCTTGACGAGGTGAACCGCAAGGCCGGTCTGCTGCGCCAGAAGCTTGAGGGGCTCGTGGCCGCGCATCCCGAGGTGTTCGATCACGTGCGGGGGCAGGGCCTGATGCTGGGCCTTGTCTGCAAGCCCGCCGTGCAGGCCGCCGACGTGGTCAAGGCGGGCTATGCGCAGGAGATGCTGCTGGTTCCGGCGGCCGAGAATACCGTCCGCCTGCTTCCCGCGCTGACCATCGGCGACGATGAGATCGCCGAGACCGTCACCCGCCTCGACCGCGCCGCCGCCACCCTTGATGTGACGCAACCCGCCTGATCCCCCGAAAGGGTCAAACGACAAACGGCGTCCCGGGGCACCGGCCTTGGGATCGCCGCAAGGAACTGACGATGAACCATTTTCTCGACATTCACACGACCGATGCCAAGGACCTTCGGTCGATCATCGACACTGCGCAGGCGATGAAGACCGCGCGCAACGGCCGCCCGAAAGGCACCAAGGACGACGATCAGCCGCTGGCCGGTCGCATGGTTGCGCTGATCTTTGAAAAACCCTCGACCCGGACCCGGATTTCCTTCGACGTGGGCGTGCGCCAGATGGGCGGCGAGACGATGGTTCTGTCCGGCGCCGACATGCAGCTGGGCCATGGCGAGACCATCGCCGACACCGCCCGCGTGCTGTCGCGCTATGTCGATCTGATCATGATCCGGACGTTTGAAGAGGCGACGCTGCTGGAGATGGCGGAATATGCCGACGTGCCGGTGATCAACGGCCTGACGAACCGCACGCACCCCTGCCAGATCATGGCCGACGTCATGACCTTCGAGGAACACCGCGGCCCCATCGCCGACAAGAAGGTCGTGTGGTCCGGCGACGGCAACAACGTCTTCGCGTCCTTCGCCCATGCGGCGGGCCAGTTCGGTTTCGACCTGACCTTCACCGGCCCCGAGACTCTGGACCCCGAACCCGCGTGGTTCGAGTACTGCGCCGGCAAGGGCCGCCCGATCACGGTACAGCGCGACCCGGTCAAGGCGGTCACCGACGCCGATCTGGTGGTCACCGACACTTGGGTGTCGATGCACGACCCGCAGTCGGCCCGCGAAAGGCGCCACAACCAGCTTCGCCCCTACCAGGTGAACGAAGCGCTGATGAAACATGCCAAGGACGACGCGCTGTTCATGCACTGTCTGCCCGCTCACCGCGACGACGAGGCGACCAGCGCGGTGATGGACGGCCCGCATTCGGTGATCTTCGACGAGGCAGAGAACCGTCTGCATGCCCAGAAGGCAGTCATGCGCTACTGTCTGGGCGTTTGAACGCATAGCAGCCAGTTAAAGCCGCCGCGATCGCCCGATCTCGGCGGCTTTCGCTTGTCTGAGCCGTCTTCGCGCATACGTTAGCGCAAGCAGGATATGGAGACGACTATGGCAGACGCACGCATCGGGCTTGTTGGCCTTGGGGTAATGGGCGCGAACCTCGCGCTGAACATCGCGGAAAAGGGCTTCCCCGTCGTCGTCCACAACCGCACCACCAGCGTGATCGACGATTTCATCGCCAACGCCGGTGATCTTGCGGACCAACTGGTCGCGGCCGAAGACTATGCCGCGATGGCCGCCGCCCTGACACCGCCCCGCGCGATCATCATCATGGTCAAGGCGGGTGGGCCGGTCGATGCGGTGATCGACGACCTGAAGCCGCATCTCGACAAGGGCGACATCATCATCGACGCCGGCAACGCTGACTTCCACGACACCCGCCGGCGCGAAGCTGCGCTGAAGGACGAAGGCTTCCGCTTCGTCGGCATGGGCGTGTCGGGCGGCGAGGAAGGCGCGCGCCACGGGCCCTCGATCATGGTCGGCGGCGCGCCTGCGGCCTACTCGGAACTGTCCGAGATCGTCGAGGCCATTGCCGCCAAGTATCAGGATGTGCCCTGCGCCGCCCACATGGGCCCCGACGGCGCGGGCCATTTCGTGAAGACCGTCCACAACGGCATCGAATATGCCGACATGCAGATGATCGCCGAGATCTACGGCATCCTGCGCGACGGCGACGGGCGTTCGCCCGAAGCCATCGGTGAAATCTTCGCCGAGTGGAACCAGGGCCCGCTGCAATCCTATCTCGTCGAGATCACCGCCGAGGTGCTGCGCGCCACCGATCCCGAGACCGGCGCCCCGATGGTCGACATCATTCAGGATACGGCGGGCCAGAAGGGCACCGGCCGCTGGACGGTGATCGAGGCGCTGAAGCTTGGCCAATCCCCCTCGACCATCGAAGCGGCCGTCGCCGCGCGGTCGTGGTCGGCGGGCAAGCCGCTGCGCGAAACCGCCGAGGGGCTGCTTGGCGAACTGCCGGGCGCGGAAACCGCGTTGCCGCTGCTGGAAGGCGATCTGGAACGCGCGCTGCTTGCGGCCCGCATCATCGGTTACAGCCAGGGCTTCTCGCTGCTGCGGGCGGCGTCGGACGAGTTCGACTGGAACCTCGATCTGTCGTCCGCCGCCGAAATCTGGCGCGCGGGCTGCATCATCCGGTCGTCGTTGCTGGACGATATCGCCTCGGCCTTCCGCGACGGTCTTCCGGGCGACACGCTGGTCCTCGCGCCTGCCTTCGTAAGGATGCTGAACGACGCGATCCCGGCCCTGCGCCGGGTGGTGTCGCAGTCGGCGATCAACGGTCTGGCCGTTCCCGCGCTGTCCTCGGCGCTGGCCTATTACGACACACTGCGGAAGGGTCGCGGAACCGCCGCGCTGATCCAGGGCCAGCGCGACTTCTTCGGCGCGCACGGGTTCGAGCGGACCGACAAGGATGGCACCGACTACCATGGACCGTGGGGCCAGTAGCGCCCGCAGCCAGCGATCACGAGAAGGGCTGCCGGTGGGCGGCCTTTCATTTTTCAGGCTTTTGACGCTGATTTTTGCGGTCTTTGTCGGCCGAAGATTCACAAATCCAACAGGTTGCCGCTTCTACTTTCGCGGCTTCGCCCGAAGGGTCGGGTCGGCTTGTGTGGGATCTTCCGGCCACGGATGCTTGGGATACTGCCCCCGCATGTCTTTCCTGACGTCTGCATAGCTTGTCGCCCAGAAGCCTGGCAAGTCGGTCGTGACCTGCACCGGTCGCCGTGCCGGAGACAGCAGCGTCACCCGCAGTGGCAGGCGTTCCGGACCGACGACGGGATGTATGGTGACGCCGAACATCTCTTGCAGGCGCACCTCGATGCCCGGTGCGCCTCCGGCATAGTCGACGGGAACCTTCCGCCCCAGCGGCGTCTCGAAATCCGAGGGCGCAAGCCGGTCCAGCTCTTGCTGCTGCGCCCAGTCGAGCCGCGACAGGATCGCCGCCGACAGGTCCAGCCCCTCTAGCGAGCGGCGGCCCACCAGATGCGGATACAGCCAGTCGTCCAGCGCCGCCATTAGCCCGTCATCGGAACAGTCGGGCAGGTCCGCGCCCTGCGATCGCAACAGTTCGATCCGCGATTGCACGCGGCGCGCGCGGTCGGACCACGGCAGGCCGATGTCGCGCGCTGCGTCGAGAAGGGCGCGGGCAAAGGCTTCGGCGGGCGGGTTCTTCCAGACGCGGTCGTCCAGCACCAGAGCGCCGAACATCTCGTGCCGCCGCGCCTCGACCCGGCGGTGCCGTTTCGACCAGCGGCAGACGTCGTGCCATGCGATGCGGTCGGCATAGAGGCCGCGCAGTTCCGCCTCGGTCATCGCAACGGCCTGCCGGACCTTCGCCTCGCGCCCGCGACCGTCAAGGTCGGTCGCCACGATCAGGCGACTGCCGGCCAGTGCATCGGATGCGTCCATCTCGGCCCCGGTGCCGCCGGACAGCAGCCAGCGCGGCGCGTCGCCGGGGCGGCGCAGACCAACGCGGTCGGGGTAGGCGAGGGCCGCCATCTCGGCAGGGGACAGACCCCTGTCGCGCCCGCTCGCCAGCCGCGCCAGTCGCTTCGCCTCGGACGCGATGCGCTCCAGCCCGGGGTTGCCCCTTGGCCGTTTCAGCGCCCGCAGCCGCAGCGTCAGGTCGCAGCCTTCGCCCCGCAGCGGATCGCGTTCGTTCAATATGGCCGCCATATCTGCCGCAGAAGACCCGGCCGATTCCAGCATATGTGCAAGCCGGGGATGCAAAGGCAACGCGGCCAGCCGCCGCCCGTGGTCGGTGATGGACCCGCTCGTATCCAGCGCGCCCAGGTCGCGCAGAAGCGCCTGCGCCTCGTCCAGCCCGCCGTCCGGCGGCGGGGTCAGCAGCGCTAGATCGCCGGTCCCGGCCACGCCCCACAGCGCCAGTTCCAACGCCAGCCCGCAGAGGTCGGCGGTGACGATCTCGGGCGGCGGGAACGCCAGCAACCCGCCTTCCTCGCCCTTCGTCCAAAGCCGGTAGCAGACGCCCGGCGCCACCCGTCCGGCCCGACCCGCGCGCTGGGTCGCCTCGGCGCGCGTCACGCGCTCTGTCACCAGCCGCGACATGCCCCGGCCCGGATCGAACCGCGCCCGCCGCGCCTGTCCGCCGTCCACCACGACCCTCACGTCCTGAATGGTCAGCGCCGTTTCCGCGATGGAAGTGGCCAGCACCAGTTTGCGCCCGTCCTTCAGCGGCGACACAGCCGCGCGCTGGGCGGCGAAGGGCAGGGCGCCGTACAGCGGCTGAACCCGAACGTCCTTCGGCAGTCGCCCCTCCAGCGCCGACTGCACGCGCCGGATCTCTCCCTCGCCGGGCATGAAGGCGAGGATACCTCCCTCGGTCTCGCCCGCCGCCTGCACCAGCAGATCCGCCATTGCGGTATCGAACCAGACGCCCTTCGGCACCGGCTTTTCCAGCCAGCGCAGGTCGACCGGATAAGACCGACCTTCAGAGGTCACGACCGGCGCGTCCAGCATCGCGGCCACCGGTTCGGCGTCCAGCGTGGCCGACATCACCAACACCAGCATTTCAGGCCGAAGCGCGCCGCGCACCTCCCACGCCAGCGCCAGACCAAGATCGGCATTCAGGCTGCGTTCGTGGAATTCGTCAAAGATCAGCGCCCCGATCCCGGTCAGCTCGGGGTCGGATTGCAGCATTCGTGTTAGAATGCCTTCGGTGACCACCTCGATCCGGGTGGCCTTCGATACCTTCGTGTCGCCCCGCATCCGATAGCCGACGGTTTGCCCGACATCCTCGCCCAGCACTTCGGCCATCCGCACGGCGGCGCCCCGCGCGGCCAGCCTGCGGGGCTCCAGCATGACGATCCGTCCATCGGCGGGCAGTCCGGCCTCTAGCATCGCCAGCGGCACCCGCGTCGTCTTGCCCGCGCCCGGAGGCGCCTGCAGCACGGCAACGCCCGGCCCGCGCAGGGCGGCCAGCAGGTCGGGAATGGCGTCTTCGATCGGTAGCGTGCTCACCCGCGCCTTATCGGCGATCGACCGTGGCAAGACCATAGACCGATTGCACCTCGACCCGCTCGGCGCTCAGTCGGCCATCCGGGCCGGGGGTGTAGCGGACGGTCATGGGAAAGAAGACATGGCGGCTGAGTTCTTCTTCGGTGAACCCCTCCAGCCGTCGGTATTCGCCGGTGCAGGTCACGCCACCCGCGACGGCGCGTTGCGGACCAAGCCGCACGTGGCTGCGCCGCGCACCGTCGAACAACACCAGTGTCTTGCCACAGGCCATGCCGTCGCCCAGCACTGCCCACATCGCGGTCAGCGGATCGAGCGTGCCGCCCTGAGTTGCCGGGTCGGGGCTGTCCGCGCCCGGCGGCCGGGGCGAGGTATAACTGCGCACCTCGGGCACGCCGCCCACGTATCTCAGCTCCGCTTCGGACTGCCGCCGTCCGGTATCCGCCGTCTCGGCATAGCTGGCGGGTCGGAAGCGTCCGTTCTGCACCGTCCCCCACGCCCGCGCGCGGTACGAGAATGGCCGGAAGAACCCTACCGCGCCCACGCTGTCCACGGCGGCGGCCACCGAGTACTGGCCGGGCGCTTCTTCGACCGTCAGCCGCAGTTCGCCCACCCTAAAGCCGCGGATCGCGATGTCGTACCGCGACACGGCGCGGTCGGCGGCAAGCGCCAGACCGGGAAGAAAGACACAGAGAACAAGGGTTAGGACGCGCATCGGCTGGACATTCCCGCAGCAGAGAGGGCACACACTTAGCATCCTGTCGCTTTTGGTGACAGCCGAGTAAAGGGGCGGCCGATGACCGGACCGGACACGCAGACTCTCGCCGACCGCGTCGCCGCCGGAGAGCGCCGCGCCCTCGCGCGTGCAATCACGCTGGTTGAAAGCAACCGCGCCGATCACCGCATTGCCGCGACCGCGCTGATGGATGCGCTGCCGGACCGGCAGGCGCTGCGGATCGGTCTGTCGGGCACACCCGGCGTCGGCAAATCCACCTTCATCGAAGCCTTCGGCAAATCGCTGACCGGGCAGGGCATGCGGATCGCGGTGCTGGCGGTCGATCCGTCCTCGGCGCGGTCCGGCGGGTCGATCCTTGGCGACAAGACGCGGATGGAACAGCTTAGCCGCGATCCCAACGCCTTCATCCGGCCGTCTCCGGCGCAGACGCAGCTTGGCGGTGTGGCGCGGCGCACGCGCGAGGTGATCCGGCTGTGCGAGGCGGCAGGCTTCGACGCGGTGATGATCGAGACGGTGGGTGTGGGCCAGTCCGAGACGATGGTCGCCGACATGACCGATCTGTTCGTGCTGTTGCTTGCGCCGGCGGGCGGCGACGAGTTGCAGGGGGTCAAGCGCGGCATCATGGAGATTGCCGACCTGATCCTTGTGAACAAGGCGGACGGCGACCTGAAACCCGCCGCCACGCGGACCTGCGCCGACTATGCCGGAGCGTTGCGGCTGTTGCGGAAGCGGCCGCAGGACCCGGAGGGATTTCCGAAGGCGCTGACCGTCTCGGCCCTGACGGGCGACGGGCTGGACGCCGCGTGGGCCGACATGCAGGCGCTGACCGAGTGGCGACGCGAGAACGGGCACTGGGACCGGCGGCGTCAGGATCAGGCGCGGCACTGGTTTGAGGAAGAGGTCCGGCAGGGCCTGCTGGCGCGTCTCACCGGGGATGCCGAAGCGAAGGCGCGGTTGCAGGCGCTGGGCGATGCGGTGGCGCGAGGTGACACGGCCCCGGCTGCGGCGGCACAGGAAATGCTCTCGACGCTCCGCTGAAGCGGATTTCCGGAAAGTTTGGCCACCTGAGAAAACAACGGCTCCGGTCTTGACAGATTTAAATTGCGCACAATTTAATTGTGAGAATGTAAATATGAAAGGACCTACCGATGGTTGCCTATACCTCTACCGTCACCTCTACCGGCGGCCGCAACGGCCATATCGAATCCGAGGACGGCCTGCTGTCCACCGACGTTTCCATGCCGACCGCCATGGGCGGCACCGGCACGGCCACCAACCCCGAGCAGCTGTTCGCGGGCGGGTTCGCCGCTTGCTTCGGCAGCGCCGTGATGGGCGTCGCGAAGAAGCATAAGGCCGAGTTGAAAGACGATGACGTCAAGGTGGTCGCCACCGTGGGCATTGGCCAGAACGCGACCGGCGGCTTCGAGCTGACGCTGAAGCTGGATGTCGAGATCGCGGGCGTCGACCAATCGACCGCCGAGTCGATTGCCGCGTCGGCGCACAAGGTCTGCCCCTATTCCAACGCGACGCGTGGTAACATAGATGTAGATGTAACTGCGAAAGCTGTGTGAGTGATGGACGAGTTCGACGACCTTCTGAAGCTGGACCTGCAGATCTGCTTTCCGCTGTATGCGGCGTCGAACCTCGTCACGCGCACCTATCGCGGCGTGCTGGAGCCGCTGGGGCTGACCTATCCGCAGTACCTTGTTCTGCTGGTGCTGTGGGAGGCGGACAGCCCGCAATCGGTAGGCTCATTGGGGGAACGGCTGCATCTGGACAGCGGCACCCTGACGCCGCTTCTGAAGCGGATGGAATCGGCGGGCCTAGTCCGCCGGTCCCGCGACCCGAAGGACGAACGCCGCGTGCTTGTCGCGCTGACGGACGAGGGGCGGGCGCTGAAAGCGAAGGCCGCGCGGGTTCCAGAGACGCTGTTCGACGCCTTTGGCATGTCGGCGGAAGACATCGAGGCGCTGCGCGATCAGTTGCAGGATGTGGTCCGCCGCCTGTCGAAACGGGACGTTCCGGCAAAGCCCGGCGATTCCGGCCCGAAAGCGGGATGAATCACTTGACGCCCGGTTTGAATTGCCTTTAAAGCACCCGAACTGAATTCACGGCGCTGCGAATGCGGCGCCTGACCGCTTTAAGCCGAGGATGAAACCATGTCGCGCCGCTGCGAACTGACCGGAAAAGGTCCGATGGTTGGCAACAACGTCAGCCACGCCAACAACAAGACCAAGCGTCGCTTTCTGCCGAACCTGAACGACGTGTCGCTGATGTCCGAAACGCTGGGCCGTCCGGTCAAGCTGCGGATCTCTGCCGCTGCCCTGCGCACGGTGGACCACCGCGGTGGCATCGACGCCTTCCTTGCGAAAGCCAAGGATGCAGAGCTGTCGGCCAACGCGCTGAAGATCAAGAAAGAAATCGCGAAGGCTCAGGCAGCCGCCTGATCCCTTCCGGGTTTCTTGTCTGACGGCCTCGTTCCACCGGGAACGGGGCTGTTTGCATTTGTGGCGTCGGGTCTAGCCGCCCAGAACCTCGGCCACCCACGCGGGTACGATGTCGGTGGCCTTGCCCTGCCGCTGCTGGTCGAAGTCCAGCACATTGGCAGAGGCTTCGAGATTCAGCTCCAGCGTTTCTGCGCCGGCGTCTGACGCGACGCGGACGAATCCCGCCGCGGGGTAGACCTCTCCCGAGGTTCCAATGGAAACGAACAGGTCGCAGTCGGTCAGCGCCTCGAAGATCTCGTCCATCAGATAGGGCATTTCCCCGAACCAGACGACGTCCGGCCGCGTGGCGGGTGCGCCGCATGCGGGGCAGGGGTCGTCAGGCCGGGTGGCCACAGGCGCGTCCCAGCGCGCGCCACAGGCGGCGCACAGGGCGCGGGCCAGTTCGCCGTGCATGTGCCAGACCGCACGGCTTCCGGCGCGCTCGTGCAGGTCGTCGATATTCTGGGTAACCACCAGCACTTCGCCGCTGGCAAGCCCTGTCTCCAGCCGCGCCAGCGCCGCGTGGGCCGCGTTCGGCGCCGCGCCCCGGCAGTTCTCGCGCCGGGCGTTATAGAAGTCATGCACCAGCGCCGGGTTGCGGGCGAACCCTTCAGGCGTCGCGACGTCGTTCAGGTCGTATCTGGTCCACAGCCCGTCCACGTCGCGGAATGTGCCAAGCCCGCTTTCCGCGGATATCCCCGCCCCGGTCAGGATCACGATCTTCGGCATTGGCTGGCCCCCTTCTTCGCCCCGAGACTGCCCGCCAGCGCCCGCGACGGCAACGCTTGACCTTCCCGCCCGCAGGACATTTCCTGACGCCCATGATCCAAAGTGTCCTGTTCGTCTGCCTTGGCAACATCTGCCGGTCTCCGATGGCCGAGGGTGTGTTCCGCACCCTTGCCGAACGCGAGGGGCTAGATCTGACCATCGACAGCGCGGCCACCGGCGACTGGCACACCGGTGATCCTCCCTATCCGCCAGCCATCGAAGCCGCCGCCGCGCGTGGCTATGACATCTCGGCGCAGCGTGCGCGGCGGGTGAGGCCCGACGATTTCACGCGCTTCGATCTGGTGCTGGGCATGGATGGATCGAACCTGTCGAACCTTCAGGCGATCCGGCCCGAGGGCGGCGTGGAGCCGAAGCTGTTTCTAAGCTACGCGCCTGAAACGGGGCGCGATGCGGTGCCCGATCCCTATTACACGCGCGATTTCGACGAGGCGCTGGACCTTGTGGAAGCGGGTGCGCAAGGGCTGTTGAAGGCGATCCGGGGCTAGGCTTCCGTCCGCCGCGTTAGCGGCAATAGCTTTCCGCCGTGGCGCCGAACACCTTGTAGCGCTTCCAGAACACCTCGTGCGAGGCATTGTCGGACTGGCGGATTTCCTGCGCCATATGCGGGTCCTTGAAGAACCGTGCCGCCATCCGCTGGTCGCTGGATGACAGCGTGCGGTCCGCAACGGCCTGAATGCAGCCGCACAGTTTCGGGTTCGCCGCGCCACGGGGCGACGACAGGCAGGCGCGTTCGATCGCGCCCGCATAGGCGGTTCCGGAACACAGCACGGCCAACGCCGTCGCAACGATCAATTTCCGCATGCCTTGCTCCTGTCCCGTACCTGCGAAGTTAACGCAATTATACAATTCCGACTTTCTGCCAGATTCGCGGCGATCCTCAAAACCAAATTATGGTTTTGAACCGGCAACCTGCAAAGAGTTGATGAAGTCGCAGGGTCAGGCGCGGACCGGTGACGGAATGCGGACAAGGTGGTTGTCCCATGCAACCGCGTGGCGCGACAGGTCCATCCCGGGCGTAGAGATGAGCCCGGTTCCGGCGGTGAAGAGGAACCCGTCCGGACCCGCGTTCACACCGCAGACGTCCACGCTTTCGACCGTGTCCACCAGCGCCGCGTCGTCAGACGAGAACACCTGCACCAGCCCGCCGCGCGGCGAGGTGATGGCGAACCGGTCGCCGTCGTCGGAGAAAGAAACGCTGCCGGCATAGCCTTGCATCCGACGGTGGCTCTCTGCGTCGGCCATCGCGAACCGCATCTCGCCGCCGCGGCGGTGCAGACCGGCCAGCGCCGGGCTGTCGGTCACGTCGCCTTGCCACTGCATCGCGAAGGCCACCAGCCCGTCGGCGCGCACCGAAAGGTGGCGCAACGAGTTCTTGTGGTAGTCGCGAGGCAGGTCGACCGTCTCAAGCAATTCGCCCCCGATGGTGACGTAAGACAGGTTCGGCTGCATCATCGGGATGTTCAGCTTGGCGCGCCCCGAGGCCGGGTGCGTCTCGATCCCGCCATTGGCAACGGCCAGAACGTCAGTGCCGGGGATCAGCAGCGTGTCATGCGGCCCGACCCCGCCCGAGTCGAATTCGCCAAGGCGTGTGTAGCCGGCGGTTGCGTCCCACATGCCGATCACGCCGCGCGCGTTCTCAAAGTCGTTCTCGGGCGTGAACAGGATGTCGCCGCCGGGAGAGAACGCGCCGTGGCCATAGAAGTGACGGCCTTCGGGGGCTTCCAGCGTCGCGTGGATACGCCCGCCCGCGCAGTCCAGCACCACGGCGAAGGTGCCGGGGCGGCGCGCGAAGGCGACGGCTTCGGGGCGGGTCGGGTGCGCGGCTGCGGCATGGCCACGGTCGGGCAGGGGCAGGCGAAAGACCTCTGCGCCGGTGTCGGTCAGCCCGAACAGGTTGTAGGCACCGTCCGGCAGCTGCGCCGCCGCAAGATAGGCGGGCGCCCCGGCATCGGCCCAGCTGACCTTCGGCGTCAGCCCTGTCGCCATCAACCCCGCCAGAAATCCGCGCCGCGTCGCCATTTCAGTCTCCGTCCATCGCGTTGAACCCGGTGCCCACGCCAAGAAGCGGCCCCAGCGACGTGCCAAGCAACTCGCGGATGCGGTCGATGTTCTGTTGAAGGATCTCGATCTTCAGCCGTTGCTGCGGATCGTCGACACCTTCCAGAACCGGGTCATCCTCCAATTCCTTGGCCTGCTCGAACGCGCGGTCATAGGCGGCATCAAGCGTGTCGGTGACCGTCTCGGAGTCTTCGGCCAGCAGCCGGACCAGTTGCCGCGTGCCTTCCAAAGACAGCACCACGTTGCGCAGCGCGCGGCCCGAGCGGCGCGCCTCAGCCCGGTTGGGGCGGGGGCGGTCGAAGGTGCCCAGCGGACGGCCAAGCCGGGTGTCGGAAGTGAACTGCAAACCGGTCGCGACCGCGCCGAAGAACCGCTGCGCCGCTTCCTCGCGGCTGCGGTAGGTGTCGTTCTCGCCCGCCGTCAGCATCACCACGGCATAGCCGTCCTGCCAGCCGGCAAGGATCGCCTCGGCGTTGGCCTCGATGTCGCGCGCCACGGCCCGAACCAGGGCGCAGCGGTAGTCTTCCGGCTCGGCGGCGGTGAATTGCGGGTCGTACAGCAGGAATTCCATCGCGTAGAAGCCGCGCGCGGCGATCGAGACGTGCGAGAATTCTTCCTGCGTTTCGATCACCGGATCCTCGGTCTCGATCAGCGTGGCCAGTTCGCGCGGGGTGAAGCCGCGGGTGTCGGGCCAGAAAGCCAGCGCAAAGGCGCGGTCCTCGTCCTCGGATGGCCCGAAGCGGATATGGCTGACCCGCACCCACGCGTCGAAGGCGGCGTTATAGGCGGCGCGCAGATCGTGACTGTCGGCGCTGCAACTGGCCTGCGCGGCCGTGTCCAGTTCCACGGCGCGCCGCGCCAGCGTCTCGTAGCCGGGGATCACGTGGCGGTCGATGATCGTGCCGATGTCATAGGCCGAGGCCGTTGCGGCGCTGACGAACAACGCGAGGCCGGAGAGAAGGTTACGCAACATATCAAAGGCTCTCCAGGAAACGGATCAGGGCGGCGCGATCCTCGGGCGGCATGTCGACCACCGCATCGCGCTGCGCCTGTGCCTCGCCACCATGCCACAGGATCGCCTCCAGAAGCGACCGCGCACGGCCATCGTGCAGGAAATAGGTGTGACCCGACACGGTCTCTGTCAGGCCGATCCCCCACAGCGGCGGCGTGCGCCATTCATAGCCGTCCGCGCGGGCCTCGGGGCGGTGGTCGGCCAGCCCTTCACCCATGTCATGCAGCAGCAGGTCCGAGTAGGGCCAGATCAACTGGAAGCTTTGCGCGACCTCGCCCTCAAGCCGGTGGGTGACAAAGGAAGGCGTATGGCACGAGATACAGCCGGTCTCGTAGAACACCCGCTTGCCGTTCAGCACCTCGGGGTCGCCCACGTCGCGCCGGGCGGGCACCGCGAGGTTCTGCGAGTAGAAAGTGACCAGATCCAGCCCCTGCTGGTCGATCTCGTACACCCGGTCGTCGCCGTCGCCATGCCGCGCGGCCATGCAATCCGCCTGAAGGTCGGTGCATTCGCCCGCCCCGGACGTGAACAGCGGGTTGGAGATGCCGATGTCGCCGACGAAGGCCGACGCGGTCTGTTCCATCACCGTCGGATTGCCGGCCTTCCAGCCGAACCGGCCCAGCATCGGAATGTCGTACTGCGCCGACCAGACGATGTTCGGCCGTCCCGAAACGCCGTCGCCGTCCGCGTCGTCTTCGTCCGCGTTCGCAAGGATGTCGGCCGCCGGGATCGCTTCCAGCAGTCCCATCCCCAGCATGTGCGGCGCGACACGGGGGCTAAGCATCGCGTCCGGGTGCAGGGGGCCATAGCCAAGGGCGTCGGCGGTGTAGGTCGGTTCGCGCAGATAGGCGACCTCGCCCCCCGACAGCGGCACCTCGATCTCTTCATAGTCGATCTGAAGCTTGTACTCGGCGGCGTGGCCGGGCAGCGCGAAATCCTGAAGCTGGGTGCCGTAGGTCGGCTCGGGCAGCGTGGCGATATAGTCCTCGATCTCGGCGATACCGTCTTCGGGGCCGCCGGGAATGGACACGCGCAGGAACATCGAAACGGCGTTGTCCTCCGGCCCCTCTGGCGGGTGGCCGCGGCCGTCCTTGATGTGGCACCGCTGACACGAGCGCGCGTTGAACAGCGGCCCCAGACCGTCCGAGGCCAGCGTCGACGAGGGCGCAGAGACCCAGATCTTCTTGAACAGCCCGTTGCCGACCTTGAATTCCAGCTCGCCCTCGAAGCCGATGTTGGCGGAGGGCTGCGAGAAGGCATCGGCGTTGTCGCGGGCGCGGACGGTGGTGGCGCCGGCGGACATTTCCTCGAACCGGGCCGGGGCATCGAAGGTATCGGCAGGCGTCGTGACCGCTTCGATCCGCGCGCTTTCGTCGTCGGTGCGCGGGATGATCTGAAGGTGCGGTTCGTCAAGCGGGCCGCCGATTGCGGCGCTGGCGATGCAGGTGAGGGCGAACGCTAGTGCGGGCTTGCGTGTCACGGGACGTCTCCGGCTTCGATCGCTGCGGTTATCTTATGAAAGCTGTCGGAATTGAAGCCCTTCAGGATCAAGACTGGGCAACGGCGGGTGTGACACCTTGGCGCTGGGGGCGTTGCGGCAGGGCTTCGCAAACCAAAACGGCCCCGCGATGCGGGGCCGTCCGGTTCGCCTGATGGCTGGTGTTACTGGAACACCGCGTCCGGGTCGTCCAGCGAGTCGGAGCCTTCGAACTCGATCTGGTCCAGACCCAGCGTCGAGACCACGCGCTCGATGCTGCCCGTCTGGTCGATCAGCGCGTTGACGCCGCCCATCACAAGCCGTTCGCCGTCGACATTGCCGCGTTCCAGCATCTGGTCATAGGCAAAGCCCGCTTCGGCGGTGGCCTTGATCTGACCCAGCGCCCGCATGGTGGCGGCCAGCTTCAGCTGCATCTCGGTGTCGAGATCGGCATCGGTCGCGGCGACCAGATCGCTCAGCGACGCGCCGTCCACGACGCTGCCGTCGATGCGGGCATATTCGCCGAGATAGACGTTCTGGATGCCCATGCCGTCGTAGTAGTGGCTGTTGTGCGTGTTGTCCGAGAAGCAGTCGTGCTCTTCCTCGGGGTCGTTCAGCATCAGGCCAAGGCGCATCCGCTCGCCCGCCTGCTCGCCGTAGGACAGGCTGCCCATGCCGGTCAGCATCGCCACGATGCCGGCGTCGACGTCACCCATCAGCGTCGTGCGGGCCTCGCCGCCTTCTTCCCACTGGGCGGTGATCCACTCGAGATCCGAGATCAGCAGCTCGGTCGCCGCCGAAAGATAGTCGGCGCGGCGGTCGCAGTTGCCGCCGGTGCAGTCGTCGCCCTGCAGGTAGTCGGTGTAGGGACGGGCGCCCGCGCCGGTGCCGTGGCCGTTCAGGTCCTGACCCCAAAGCAGGAATTCGATCGCGTGATAGCCGGTGGCGACGTTCGCCTCGACACCGTCAGCCTCGTGCAGCGTGTCGGACAGCAGTTCGGGCGTGATGTCGGTCGCGTCGATCTCTTCGCCCGACAGGGTGAAGGTCGGGTTGGCGATGACGTTCAGCGCCGCGAATTCGTTCTCGTCCGTCGGGCCGCCGTAAGAGCCGTCCACATAGTCGATCAGGCCTTCATCCAGCGGCCATGCGTTCACCTTGCCTTCCCAGTCGTCGACGATCGCGTTGCCGAAGCGGTAAACTTCGGTCTGCTGATACGGCACGCGGGCGGCCAGCCATGCCTCTTTCGCGGCCTGAAGCGTCAGGTCGGACGGTTCGGCGATCAGCGCGTCGATCGCGGCCTTCAGCGTCTGGGCAGTCGCGAGGCTGTCAGCGTATTTGGCGGCAGCAATATCCGCATAGGTGGTCAGAACGGCCTCTTTCGAGACGTCGGCAGCAAAAACGCTGCCGGTCAGGCCGAGGGTGAGGGCCGTGGCGCTCGCGGCGGTCTTGAGGTGTCGCATTTGGCTAGTGGTCCTTATCTAGGTTTAGTGCAGGGTTGGTTGTGCGTTGTGCTTCCGGCCCGTTGTTCGGGACAGAAGCGAAATCCGTTTCAGGGCAAGCCCGAAGGTCTGGGCCAGATCGGCCAGCTGCGGCGCCATGTCGGCGCGCACGATGTTCATCGCAATCAGCAGGGCGTCTTCACGGTCGCCCTCGCAGGCGGACGAGACGAAAGTGGCAAAGCAGCTTTCGTCTCCGCCAAGGCACTTGCAGTCGAGGCTGTGCCGCATCAGCGGCCGCCGGCCATAGCGGGCGCAGATGTCCATGATCTGATCCAGCGCGCGCGTCGTTACAGGACCCTGCTGCGGACCAAGGTGCATTGCGAAGTCGCGGTCCGCCAGCGCCTGAGCCTCGGGGCCGTCGCTCCACATGCGAAGGTACATCACCGCCCCGGCACCCACGGCGTCCAGTTCGGTGACGTATCCGACGGGCGCGCCGCCGCGCCGGGTATGCGCTGACGGCTCGGTCATTTCGTGAGGATCAGCTTGCCCGCGCGCGTGATGCGCAGCGTATAGCACTGGTCGCCCAGCAGGATCTTCGCCTCGCGGCCTCCGGCGACAAGATCTTCGGCGCGATAGGTCGGGAATCCGGTCTGCGCTTCGATCACCTGTTTCGCTTCGTAGGTCATGTCCGCACCTCGGCGCGTCGGTCGAGGTTGTCCAGCAGCCACTCGACGCCATGGCCAGCGGCCAGACCGCCTTCGGCCAGAATGTTCAGAATATCCGCCGCGACGAGGCTCTGTCGGGCACCAGCCTCTGTCCGGCGGGGCATGTCCTTCGAGGGTGTCATCGCTCCGCTCCGTTGTTCGTTCCGGGCTTCCCCGGAGGGACCGGGGTGGCTGGTGATACGGGCGAAAAGGTGAGCGATTCAGTCGGATTTGTCAATCCGACTATTTTACTAGGTTTTCGCGAACCGAACGCAATTCAGCACGCGCGCGATTCGTCCTTCCGAACGCTGCCCGGACACGCCCGTTTTGGGTGCGTTTCAGGCGCGCTTCGGGCGCGTCTTGCGGGATGTAGCGATAAATCCTGCCTATGAAAGGCGATGCGTGGCGACATGCCCCTGCGTCAATGGTAAGCGCACTTCAGATATCCGTTCGAAAGCGACGCTGGGGACGCAGGATGAACGACACGAAAGACGCGCGGTTCTGGGACCGTGCCGCCGCGAAGTATGCCAAAAGCCCGGTTTCGGACGAAGCTGGCTATGCGCGCAGCATCGAACGGACCGCCGAACTGTTGCGGCCCGAGATGCGCGTGCTGGAACTTGGATGCGGGACGGGCAGCACCGCCCTGCGGCTGGCCCCTCATGTCGGCGGCTACATCGGCACCGACATATCGTCCGAAATGATCGCCATCGCCGAAAGCAAGTCCGCCGCCGCGCCGGTGGCCGGGCTGAGCTTTCGCCCCGCGACGGTCGAAGACATGGCACACGAACCGATGCGGTGGGATGCCGTCCTCGGGTTCAACTATCTGCACCTCGTGCGCGACCTGCCATCCACCCTGAACCTTGTCGCAGACCTTCTGGTGCCGGGTGGGTTGTTCGTCAGCAAGACGGCCTGCCTGTCCGACATGAGCCCGCTGATCCCTTACCTTGCGCTGCCGCTGATGAAGATGGTCGGCAAGGCGCCGTCGGTCGGCGTTTTCTCGGCAACCGAACTCGAAGCGATGATCCGCGACGCCGGGTTCGACGTGGTCGCGGTCGAGCGCCATGCCACGAAGGGACGCGACACCCGCCCCTTCATCATCGCGCGGAAGCCCTAGCCCCGGAAGACCTTCGCCAGCGCCTCGGGCAGCGGTGCGGACACCAGCCCGCTGCCGTCTGGCGCGCGCTGTGTCCAGACACGGGTTTCCTTGCCCTCGACGCGCAGCACACCGTCCTTTTCCAGCCGGTGGGTCACGTCGAAGCTAGACGTGCCCACACGGGTCACGGTCGAGGTGATCGTCACCTCTTCGCCGAAGGTGCAGGGCACGTGGAACTCGGCCCCGGTTTTCACGACCGGAGCCCCGGCGGCGCCGAACTCTTCCAGCATCGTGCTTTTGCCGAACCCGGCCGCGCCGTACAGCAGCGCGGTGCAGTGGTCGAAATAGACGAAGAACTTGGGGTTGAAGACGATCCCCGCGGGATCGCAATCGCCCCACTCAATGAGGCGGCGGGTGGTGTTCGAGAACATCGGAACCTTCAGGGCTATGTCGGGTGAACCTCTTTGACGTCCACCGATTGCGTGGTGGTCTGGGCGCCCGCGGTCCGCAGCGCGCCCTTGACGGGTGCCAGGTCGAAATAGTCCCGCCCCCGCGCGACGACAACATGATCGAGCCCGGCCAGCATGCGGTTCGTCGGGTCAAGCTCGACCCAGCCCATGTCGGCGCCGCACCAGGCACGGACCCATGCGTGCATCGCGTCCGCGCCTTCCAGCTTTTCCTCGCCTTCGGGCGGCAGGGTGCGCAGGTAGCCAGAGACATAGCCCGCCGGGATGCCCAGCCCGCGCAGGGCGGCAATGGTGATGTGGGTGAAATCCTGGCAGACGCCGCGTTTCAGGCGGAACGCCTCGTCCACCGGGGTGTCGACCATCGTGGCCTCGGGGTCGAAGGTCAGCCCGTCATGCACCGCGTCGCAGATCGTCCGCGTGATCGAGAAGGCGGTGAAGCAACCCGCCGACACCTCGCGCGCCCACGCGACGATCTCGGGGTGATAGGCTACGCGTTCCGAGGGGAACAGAAAGTGGTGTGGTGCGGCGGGGCCGATCGAGGCGTGCTGCGTCAGTTCGTTCGCCAGCGACGGAAGGTCGGGCGAGACGTCCAGCGCGGGGGGCGCGTCGTGGCGTTCGACGCGGGCGGTGACGCGGAACTCGGTCTCGGACACCGGGTCGTCATAGGCGATGTCGACGCAGGCGTTATCGAAGAAATCGCGCCGCGTGACCCGCTCTGACGGGGTGGGGTGGATGGTCAGGCTGGATGCGATGACACGCTGCTCGCCGGGCAGGTCCGCCGGAACGATCCGCAGGATGTGCCGGCCCGCGTCGGCAGAACTGTCGTAGTCGTAGGCGATCTTCAGGCTGATGTCGTAAAGCATGGACGTCACCGCAAATAGCTTTGGGCCAGCAACCCGGTCAGCGCGGCGGTTTCGCCGGCGACCTCGGACAGGCGGGCGTCATCGAAATCGTCTGCGGTGGCGACGGCAAGGTCGGTCTCCATCCGCATCACCTGCCGAAGCACCGGGGTCATCCGGGGGCCTTCGTGATGGACGGGCAGATAGCGCAGGTGCTCGTGCATCATGGTCAACTGATGCAGCACCGACCGCGGGTTCAGCGCATCGAGCAGCAGCAGGTCCAGCACCGTCTCGCGCCCGGCGCCCACCGCGAACCGGCGGCGGTGGCTCATGATCGAGTCGCCCGCCTCGATGGCGATGTCGCTGCTGCCCTCGGGCGCCGCTTCCGACGTGAAGGCGCACAGTACGTTCGAGGTCGCCCACGCGCGTTCCATCGCGCGCCCGATGGACAGGAAGCGCCAGCCGGTGAACCGGTACATGTTTTCGTGCACAAGGCCCGAGAAACCGGAAATCTTGCGAAGGAAGACGCTCATCGCGCGCGCCGCGTCATCGCCGGGACGCAGCTTCGGCGCCAGTCGCTCCATCGTGCGCAGCAGGTCGGTCAGCGCGTTCCAGCCGTCGACCGAGAACCGGTCGCGGATGCTGCCCGCGCTGCGCAGAGCCGCGCGCACATCCTCGGTCGTGGCCATCGGTGTCTCGCAGCCAAGCGTCTCGAGATAGTCGGCGAGGTATTCGTTCAGCGGCAGATCGGGGCGTCCGGTCTCTGCCAGCCGCAGATGATAGGCGCGCAGCAGCCGGATCTTGTGTTCTGCGCGTTCGGTGTAGCGTCCAAGCCAGAACAGGTTGTCCGCCGCCCGGGACGGAAGCGAGACGGTCTGACGGCGGCGAAAGCCGGTCTCGGCAGGCTTCAGCAGCGTCTCGCCCGCGTCTTTCTCGCGCCCGACGATCCAGACGTCGCTGACGGCGCCACCTTTCTGCATCGCGACGTTGGCGGATTCCGAGGAGTTGCCGACGCGGGCGAAGCCACCGGGCATCACCTGCCATCCGTCCGGCGTCCGGGCAAGGAACACGCGCAGGCTCATCGGGCGGGGCACCAGCCGCCCGTTCTCCAGCGCCGGCGTGGTCGAAAGCGACACGATCTCTTGCGCCGCAAGCGACCCGGCAAGCGTGTCGATCCGCGACGGGTCGATCGGTTCGCCCTCTGGCGTGCGGCCCGCGATGGTGACCTCTTCGCCGTGGTCGAAGGGCAGGCCCGTCGACATCGCGCGGTCCAGCGTCATCCGGTCGAGGTTCGCTTTGACATAGTCGCGCGCCGCCGCACCGCCGCACCACCACGTCGCGATGTTCGGCAGCGCCAGCGGCTTGCCGGTCAGATGCTCCGCGATGCGTGGCAGGAAGGCCATCAGCGCGCGGATCTCCAGCGCGCCCGAGCCCACCGCGTTGACCATGTTCACCGACCCCGCACGCAGCGCGCCCAGCATGCCGGGGGTGCCGATCTGAGAGCTTTCGCGCAACTCCAGCGGGTCGATCCAGTTGGAATCGAGCCGCCGCCACAGCACGGACACGGGCTGCGGCCCGCTGACGGTGTGAACCATCAGGTCGCCGTTGTGGACCACAAGGTCCTCGCCCTGTACCAGCAGGAAGCCGAGGTAACGCGCGATATAGGCGTGCTCGAAGTAAGTGTCGTTCATCGGCCCGGGCGTCAGGATCGCCACCCGGCTGCCGTCGCCGTTGCGCAGGTCCAGCATCGCGTCGCGGAACAGCCGGAAGAACCGGGCGATGCGCACGACGTTGCTGCGGCTCATGATGTCGGGGAAGGCGCGCGCCGTCGCCATCCGGGTTTCCAGCGCAAAGCCCGCGCCGGACGGCGCCTGCGTGCGGTCGCACAGCACCCACCAGTTGCCGTCGGGGCCGCGGCCGATATCGAAGGCGACGTGGTGCAGGAAACTGCCCGACCGGGGGCGGACTCCCACCATCGGGCGCAGCCATTCAGGGTTACCGGCCAGCAGGTCGGGCGGGATGACCCCGTCGCGCACCAGCGTGCCGGGGCCGTAGATGTCGGCCATCACTCGTTCCAGAAGGTCCGCGCGTTCGATGAGGCCGATGGCGATCTGGTGCCATTCCTCGATGTCGATCAGCAGCGGCAGGTGTGACAGCGGCCAGTCGCGTTCAGCGCCGTCCTCTGGTCCGTAATGGCGGAAGAACACGCCCGCGTCGCGCAGGTACTGATCGCCCCGCGAGGTGGCGAGCGTCAGCTCGTCCTTCGGCAGCGCGGTGAGGTCCTGCAGGAAGTTGATCCAGACCGGGCGGACGTTGCCCTCGGTGTCCATCAATTCGTCGGCCACCCCGGCAAGGGGCTTGTAGTCGCGCAGAAGCCGCGCGGCGCGGGCCATCCAGTCCGGCGGCCCGCTTCGGCCGGGCATGTCAGACATCGGGCGGCCTGCGCAGATCGAGTGTCATCGGGAACTCGGGATGCGGATGCTCTGGCGGCGGTGTGTAGGCGCCCGGTGTGTGGCCATGCGCCTCGAACCGCGCCAGTCGCCGCGCCTCGGCCTCGTTCGCGTTGACCGGGAAGGTCTCATAGTTCCGTCCGCCCGGGTGCGCGACGTGATAGACGCAGCCGCCCAGCGGTCGGCCGGTCCAGGTGTCGTAGATGTCGAACGTCAGCGGGGCATCGACCGGCGTCACCGGGTGCATCGCCGCCGCGGCCTGCCACGCTTTGAACCGCACGCCGGCCACCGACACGCCGCTGTCGCCGGTCGGGCGCAACGGCACGCGGCGGGTGTTGCAGGTGACGATGTAGCGGCCGGGATCGGCGGCGGTCAGCTTCACCTGAAGCCGCTCGGTCGAGCTGTCGGTATAGCGCACGGTGCCGCCGATGGCGCCGGTTTCGCCCAGCACGTGCCACGGCTCCAAAGCCTGACGCAGTTCCAGCGTCACGTTGCCCACGCTTACCTCGCCGCAGAACGGGAAGCGGAACTCTTGCTGCGCCTCGTACCAGTCCGAACGGAAGTCGAAGCCGTGCTGCCGCAGGTCATCCAGTACGTCCATGAAATCCTGCCAGACATAATGCGGCAGCATGAACCGGTCGTGCAGCGTCGTTCCCCAGCGGGTGAAGTTGCCGCCGATGGGATCGTCCCACATCCGCACCAGCAGGGCGCGGATCAGCAATTGCTGGGCCAGCGACATGCGCGGGTCGGGCGGCATCTCGAAGCCGCGAAACTCCACAAGGCCCAGACGCCCGGTCGGGCCATCGGGGGAATACAGCTTGTCGATGCAGATCTCGGCCCGGTGGGTGTTGCCGGTGACGTCGGTCAGCAGGTTGCGCAGCAGCCGGTCGGTCAGCCACGGCATCGGCGGCGTGCCCTGATCCGGGTGCGGGATCTGGCTAAGCGCGATTTCCAGCTCGTACAGCCCGTCGTGGCGCGCCTCGTCGATGCGGGGCGCCTGCGAGGTCGGGCCGATGAACAGGCCCGAGAACAGGTAGGACAGCGACGGATGCCGCTGCCAGTACAGCACCAGCGACCGCATCAGGTCGGGCCGCCGCAGGAAGGGCGAGTCGAGCGTCGATGCACCGCCCACCACGACATGATTGCCGCCGCCGGTGCCGGTGTGCTTGCCGTCGATCATGAACTTGTCGGCGCCAAGGCGCGACTGGCGCGCCTCGTCATAGACGCCCTCGGTGATCGCCTTGCAGTCGTCCCAAGACCGGGCGGGGTGGATGTTCACCTCGATCACGCCGGGGTCGGGGGCGACGCGGATAACGTTCATCCGGGGATCATGCGGCGGCGAGTAGCCTTCGATATGGATCGGCAGGCCCAGCTCTTCGGCGGTATCCTCGGCGGCGGTCAGCAGTTCGAGGTAATCCTCGACCGCCTCGACCGGCGGCATGAAAAGGCACAGGCGGCCGTCGCGCGGCTCGATCGCGATGGCGGTGCGCACCTCGCTGTTCTCGGGGTCGATGCCCTGCTCCACGATCGTCTGGCGCGGCCCGGCGTCGCGCGCGGCGCTGACCGGCTGCGTGTGATCCGAGGATACCTCGGGCACCATGTCGGCCTGCTGTTCGGCCTCTTCCTTCGCGATGCGCTGTAGTTCTTCCAGCAGCTTCTGGCGGCGCTCTGACAGCGCGGCATGAGTGTCGGGCAGCTCGTCCTCGATGACCGACGGATCGGCGGGGTAGGTGTAGGGATAGGACGATGGGGGAACGTGCGGCAGCGAGCCCAGCGGCAGGCGGAAGCCCACGGGGCTGTCACCGGGTACAAGGAACAGGTGGCCTCGGCGCGTCTTCCAGTACTCGCTGCGCCAGCGGGTCGAGGGCTGTGCCTTGGACTGCCAGCGTTGCAGGGGCAGGGCATAGCCCGCCGGTTTCTCAAGCCCGCGGCTGAACACGCGGGCGATCCGGGCGCGCGCCTCGGGGTCCTTCAGCTTGCTGTCCTCGGGCGTGACGTTCGGCGGCAGTTCGCCCTCTTTCAGGATCCACTCGGCCGGGTCCTCGTAGGTTGGCTGGACGTGACCGGGGTCGACCCCCAGCCGTTCGGCGAACCCGCTCAGGAACCTGTCGGCGTTGTCGGGCGTGGCCGTGTCCTGCTTTTCCTCGGTCGCGATCAGCTTTTCGTTCTTCCAGATCGGCTTGCCGTCGGTGCGCCAGTACAGGCTGAAGGTCCAGCGCGGCAGCGTCTCGCCCGGGTACCACTTGCCTTGACCGTAGTGCAGGAAGCCGCCCGGCGCGAAACGGTCGCGCAGACGGCGGATCAGCTTGTCGGCCAGCCCGCGTTTCTGCGGGCCGACGGCAGCGGTGTTCCACTCGTCCGACTCGAAATCGTCGATCGACACGAAGGTCGGCTCGCCGCCCATGGTCAGCCGCATATCGGCGGATTTGATCGCCGCGTCGACCTTGTCGCCCAGCTTGTCGAGATCCTCCCACGCCTCTTCAGAGAAGGGCTTGGTGATGCGGGGATGTTCGGCGGTGCGGGTGACCTTCATGTCGAAGGAGAAATCCACCTCGGCAAAGCTCGCGACCCCGCTGATCGGGGCGGCGTTGCGATAGTGCGGGGTGGCGGCCAGCGGGATGTGGCTTTCGCCGGTCAGCAGGCCAGAGGTCGGGTCGACGCCGATCCAGCCCGCGCCCGGGATGTAGGCCTCGCACCAGGCGTGCAGGTCGGTGAAGTCGTGGTCGGTCCCCGCAGGGCCGTCCAGCGCCACGAGGTCGGGTTTCAGCTGGATCAGGTAGCCGGAACAGAACCGTGCGGCGATCCCGAGATGGCGCAGGACGTTGACCAGCAACCACGAGGTGTCGCGGCACGAGCCCTTGCCGATCTCCAGCGTCTGCTCGGGCGTTTGAACGCCCGGCTCCATCCGGATCACATAGCCGATCTCGTTCGACAGCCGCGTGTTCAGCGCCACGATCAGGTCGACCGTATTGATGTCCCTGGTGTCGACGGATGCCACGAAGTCCTTGACCCTCGGCGTCATCGGTTCGGGCTTGAGGTAGATCGACAGGTCATCCCGGATCGCCTCGTCATAGTCGAACGGATACGCCTCGGCGGTTTCCTCGACGAAGAAGTCGAACGGGTTGTAGACCGACATATCGGCGGTCAGGTCGACCTCGATCTTGAACTCCATCACCGGGTCGGGAAACACGAAGCGCGCCTGCCAGTTGCCGTAGGCGTCCTGCTGGTGGTTAACGAAATGCCCGCCGGGCGAGACCTTCAACGAGTGCGACAGGACCGGGGTGCGGCTGTGCGGCGCCGGTCTGAGCCGGATGATCTGGGGGCCGAGCGTAACCGGGCGGTCATATTTGTAGTGCGTCAGGTGATAGATGGATGCGGTGATCGCCATGGAGTGGTCGCGCCCTTTCTTCTTCCGCACCGACTTTCCACGTTTTGAAGAGGCGGCACAACAGATTGTGCTGATCCAAGCGGCACTTGGCGTCCCAAGCCCGAAAATTGTGCGCGGCGGCCCTTGCGTCATTTTCCGGACGCCCAAGCCGGTCCGCGAGACGCACGAACTTTCGCATGTCTCGGCGAAGGGCGCGACCTGACTCAAACGCACCTGAATTTTGCTCATTCCCTCCGCATGACGATTATTAATTAAGCACAGGCTTCTGGCGGCGAGATCCGGGGCGGGATTGCTGGACGCCGCCACGTGGTTCGGAAAATTTGCGGCGGGACGATTCACAGAGAGGAGAGGAACTCGTGTTTCATCGTACTATCCTGACCGCCGCCGCGACCGTCGTCGCCATGGCCGGCGGTGCGCTGGCGCAGACCAGCGTGCCCTTCGCGCTCGACTGGAAATTCGAAGGTCCGGCCGCGCCGTATTTCACCGCCATCGACGAAGGCTACTTCGCCGAGGCCGGTCTCGAGGTCGAGATCACCGCAGGCTCGGGTTCGCTTGACGCGATCCCGAAGGTCGCCACCGGCGCGTTCCCGATCGGCTTTGCCGACATCAACTCGCTGATCCGGTTCCTCGACCAGAACCCGGGCGCGCCGGTTACCGCCGTCATGATGATCTACGACGCGCCGCCCTTCGCCATCGTCGGCCGCAAGTCGCTGGGCGTCGAGATGCCGAAAGACCTTGAAGGCAAGGTGCTTGGCGCGCCGCCGCCCGATGGCGCATGGGCGCAGTTCCCGATCTTCGCGGCCGAGAACGATCTGGACGTCGACGCGATCACCGTCGAGCCGGTTGGCTTTCCGACCCGCGAGCCGATGCTGGCCGAAGGCAACGTGGCCGCCGTCACCGGCTACAATTTCTCGTCCTTCCTGAACACCAAGCGCCTTGGCGTGCCGGAAGATGACATCAGCGTCATCATGTTCTCGGACTACGGCGTCGACCTCTATGGCAACGCGGTGATCGTGAACACCGACTTCGCCGCCGAGAACCCGGATGTCGTGAAGGCGTTCCTTGTCGCCGTCGGCAAGGGCTGGGCCGATGCCGTGGCCGATCCGGCTGCCGTCATCCCGAGCCTGATGGAGCGTAACCCGGCCGCCGACGCCGAGCTTGAGACCGAGCGCCTTGCGCTGACGATCGACGGCAACGTGCTGACCGACTACGTGATGGAAAACGGCCTTGGCGGGATCGACATGGCGCGTCTGGAAAGCGCGGTCGCGCAGATCAGCACCGTCTACGAGTTCCAGAACGAACCCGACGTGTCGCTGTATTTCACCGATGAGTACCTGCCGGAAGAGCCGGTAATGCTGAAGTGACGCGGGCGGGGGCGTAGCTGCGCCCCCGTTCAACGGAAATGCGGGCGGCGCTGCCTCCCCCTCCCTGACCCTCCCCCGTTCCGGGAGAGGGGACCACGGGTGGAGAGAGGGGCATGCCGTCAGAGGCCCGGGCGCGTGGGGATGCGCGCCCGGAGACCTCGGAGACCTCATCGGGGCGGGCATGACATGACATCTATGATCGAGATCACCGGCGTGAAGCACGCCTACAAGACGGCGGCGGGTCCATTGCCGGTGCTGAACGGGTTGGAACTGTCGGTGGCCGAGGGCGGTTTCGTCGCGGTCGTCGGGCCCTCGGGCTGCGGCAAGTCCACCCTGACGCGGCTGGTGGCCGGGCTGATGAAGCCTGACGAAGGCGTGGTGAAGCTGCACGGCCAGCCGGTGAAAGGCCCGCGCGCGACCGTTGGAATGGCGTTCCAGAATCCGGTGCTTCTGGAATGGCGCTCGATCCTGCAGAACGTGATGCTGCCCTTGGAGATCGTGCCGACCAAGACCTCGAAGAAACAGCAGGAAGAGCGCGCGCGCTACCTGCTGTCGCTGGTGGGGCTTGAGGGGTTCGAGGACAAGCGCCCGTCGGAACTGTCGGGCGGGATGCGGCAGCGGGCCAGCCTGTGCCGCGCGCTGGTCCACCAGCCCGAGGTTCTGATCCTTGACGAACCCTTCGGCGCGCTCGACGCCTTCACGCGCGAGGATCTGTGGCAGACGATGCATCAGGTGAAAGCGAAAGAGCCCTTCACCGGCGTCCTGATCACCCACGACCTGCGCGAGTCGATCTTCCTTGCCGATCAGGTCGTCGTGCTGTCGGGCCGCCCGGCGCGCACGCAATACGTGCTGGAGGTGCCGGACACCGGGCCACGGGACCTCGATCATCTGTATACGCCCGAAGCGGCGGAGATGCTGGCGATCCTGCGCCACCAGATCGAAATCGCGCAGGGCCGCGCCCCGGCAGAGGAGTCGGCGGCATGACCCTGTTGCGTCAGATCCTCGTCCCCGTCCTCGCCGTCGTCGTCTTCCTCGGGCTCTGGGAGCTTCTGGTCTGGGCGAATGGCTGGCCGAACTACAAGATGGCCTCTCCGTCCGACCTACCGCCGGCCTTCGCGCGGTACTGGGAACTGTTCCTCGTGATGGGCTGGCAGACGCTGTGGCGCACCGTGGTGGGCCTGCTGCTGGCCATCGTCGTCGGCGTTCTGCTGGGCATGGTCATGGGCTTCTCGCGCACCATGCGCGAGGCGCTATATCCGCTGCTGGTCGGCTTCAACGCGATCCCGAAAGCGACCGTGGTGCCCATCGTCGCGCTGATCTTCGTGGGCAAGCACGACTTCAACACGATCCTGATCGCCTTCATGATCTCGTTCTTCCCGATCGCCGTGTCGATCTCGATCGGCCTGTCGACGCTGGAGCCCGAGTACCGAGACATCCTGCGGGCGCTGGGCGCGTCGCAGGCCACGATCTTCTGGAAGATCGCGCTGCCCAAGACGCTGCCGGAATTCTTCGGCGCGCTGAAGGTGGCGGTGACGCTGGCCTTCATCGGGACGAACCTGATGGAGATCGTGTCGCCACACGGGCGCGGGCTGGGGGCGTTGTTCGACAGCGGCAAGACGAACTCGGATTATCCGCTGATGTTCGCCGTCCTCATCGCGCTCGCGGCGCTGGGTATCCTGCTGTACTACATCGTGGTGGCGCTGGAGCGGGTCTTCGCGGGCTGGGCCGAGCGGTCGCCGACGTAGGATTTCAGGGGTTGCCGTCGCAGGGGGCTCTGCCCCCCGCGCGCGCGGCGCGCTCCCCCCGGGATATTTTCAGACCGAAGAAGAGGCGAGGCGGCGCCATTCGGCGATGTAGCGCTCTGCTCCCTGCAGGGGCGTGACGGGCTGACCGGCTGGCGGCGGCACGTCGTCCGGGCGGAACAGGCATGCGGCGCCGGCGCTGGTGCCGGTGGCAGAGGGGACGGCCGCAACGTCTTGGCCGCAGGCAGCGAGCATCGCCAGCCACGCCGTGTTCCGGGCGAAGGCACCCTCGACAAAGACCGGCCCCGCGTGGCCGAGGCGCGCGAGTGTGTCCGCCGTTTCGATGGCGAGGGCGAAGCTGGCGGCGGCCGTGCGGTGCGGGCTGGTTTCCGGCGGTTCGGTGAGGTGCCATCGTGGGCCGGGGAGCAGCATGATGCTTTTGGCCAGCGTGTCGGCGAGGTCGGTTGCCGAGGGTGGCGGGCCCGCCATCTCGGCATAGGTGCGCCCGCCGGGGAACATCGCAGCGGGAAGCGGGCGGCCGAGGGCGTCGGTGTTGATCTGCGCGGTGTCGGGGGCGTCCGCGCCGGGCGCCATGGCGACGATCCACGTGCCGGTCGAGACCACCGCGAAGGGCGGCTTTCGGGTGACGAGGTAGGGGAACAGCGAGGCGTCGGAATCGTGGATGCCGCAGAGGACCGGCGTGTCGGCGTTCAGGCCGGTCTGGGCGGCGACCCCGGGCAGGATCGGCCCGAGGATCTCGTGACAGTCGCGGACAGGCGGCAGCGTCAGCCCCAGTTGGCCCGCCAACGGGGACGGCCGGTTCGTGCGGCTGTTCCACAGGTCGGTATGCGCGCCGAGACTGGTCGGTTCGCTGGCGGTCACGCCGGTCAGGCGAAAGGCCCAGTATTGCGGCCAGCCGAGGGCGTGGGCGGTGCGGGCCTTGAGGGACGGGTCCTGCGTCAGTTGCCAGTGAAATTGCGCGCCAAGGTTCAGACCCGCATCCAGCCGCGGGCTGCCGGTTTGATGTTGCGGCGGACGCAGCGAGTCATAGGCGGCAGCGGCGACCGGCGGGATCGGGTCGTCGTAGACCATCACCGGCGCGGCCAGCGATCCCTCCGCTGCGACCAGCGCGCCGCAGGCGCCGTGCGCCACCGGTACGATCCCGTGAACGCCGTGTTCCGCCTGCATCCGTGCAAGGCCGTCGAGAAGGAATTGCCACAGCGCTTCGGTGTCGAAATGCGGCCAAGGCGGGCCGGGGCGCACCTTGTTCGGGCGGCTTTCGACGGCGATTTCGGACAGGGTGGCAAGGTCGACCAGCACCAGCTTGGCATTGGTGCGGCCGATGTCGAACACGGCGATGTTGCGGGGCTCCTCCATGCGCGGCACCGTGGCGGGCGGGTGTGGCGGCGTCAACGGCTCTGGCGCGGCGCCGGCGGCTGTCCTAGGACGGACGGAAAAGGGAGTACGGCATGACGGATCTGGGGCGGAACCATATCGCGGGCGAATGGGTCGACGGCGGCGCGGGCACGATCCCGGTCATCGATCCGGCAACGGGCGAGCTTGTGGCGCAGCAGGCGCTGGCCGATGCCGCCGATGTGGACCGCGCGGTCGCGGCGGCGCGCGCCTGTCACGCAAGCGGCGTACTGACGGACATGCGGCCCCTGGAGCGCGGGCGGCTGGTGCAGCGGATGGCCGACGTCTTTCGCGCGAATGCCGACGACATCGCGACGCTTCTGACGCGCGAGCAGGGCAAGCCCCTGTGGGAAGCGCGCGGCGAGGTGGAGAACGCGGCAAAATATTTCGAGTACTTCGGCAATCAGGCCAGCACGGTCGAGGGGAAGTCGATCCCGCTGGGGGCGGGGTACCTCGATTTCACGCTGATGGAGCCCTACGGCGTGTCAGCCCAGATCATCCCGTGGAACTTTCCGCTGGAGATCGCGGCGCGGTCGATCGCCTGCGGGATCGCGACCGGCAACGCCTGCGTGGTGAAAAGTTCAGAGATGACGCCGCTGTCGTCCGGCTGGTTCGCGCGGGCGGGCGAGGCGGTGGGCCTGCCCAAGGGCGCGCTGAACGTGCTGACGGGTTACGGGCACGAGGCGGGTGCGGCGCTCGCAAGCCACCCCGGCATCGACATGATCGTCTTCACCGGTTCGGTCGCGACGGGGCAGCGCATCGCCTCGGCAGCGGCGCACTCGCTGATTCCCTGCGTTCTGGAACTGGGCGGCAAGTCGGCGGCGGTCGTGCATCCGGATGCCGACCTAGACGGTTTCCTGGCCAGCGTGCGGAAGGGCATCTTCACCAATGCCGGGCAGGTCTGTTCCGCCATGTCCCGGGTGGTTGCCCACGAGGATGTGCATGACGAGATCGCCGACCGGATGGTGGCGCTTGCCACGTCCATGTCGGTCGGGCCGGGGCTGGAGCGGACCAAGTTCGGGGCGAACATGGGGCCGATGGTAAGCGAGACGCAGCGCGACCGCGCGGTGCGGATGGTCGCCGAGGCCGAGGCGGCAGGAGCGACGGTCGTCACGGGTGGGCGGCCGCTGAACCGGCCCGGCGCGTTCATGGAGCCGACTGTGCTGACCGGTGTGACACAGGACATGGAGATCGCGCAGGAAGAGGTATTCGGCCCGGTGGTATCGCTGATGCGGTGGCGGGACGAGGACGAAGCGATCCGGATCGCCAACGGCACCAAGTACGGGCTGGTCGCAGGGGTGTTCACCCGCGATCTGGACCGCGCGGCGCGCGCAGCGGGCCGCTTGCGCGCGGGGCAGGTCTTTGTCAACGAATGGTTCGCAGGCGGGGTCGAAACCCCGTTCGGCGGTTATGGCCGGTCAGGCTATGGCCGCGAGAAGGGACGCGAGGCGCTGTGGAATTACGTTCAGACCAAGAACGTGGCGATCCGGGTGTCGTGAGGGCGCGGTTGCGCCCTCAGAAATCGACCTCGACGCCCGGCAGCCGCAGCTCGGTCACCAGATCGCGCAGTTCCTGACGGGCGGCGACCATCGAGATGTTGAACTGCTTCACGCCGATGTCCTTCAGGTCCAGCAGGGTCAGGCCACGCGGGAACAGCTCGCGGAAGGTCACGCGTTCGGTGAAGCCGGGGGCGATGCGGAAGCCAAGGCGTTTGGACAGCTTCTTAAGCGCCGCGACCATCAGTTCCTTGTTGACCATGCGCTGAGGACCGACGCGGTTGCGCACCACGATCCAGTCGATCGGGGTCAGACCGGCCTGCGCTCGAAGTTGCCGCGCCGACCAGACCATTTCCGAATAGACCGAGGGACCCTGAATATCGCGGGTCTCGCCGTCCATCTTCGCCAGCAGGTCGAAGTCGAGGAAACTGTCGTTCAGCGGTGTGATCAGCGTGTCGGCCAGCGAGTGCGCCACCTGGCTGAGACGGGTGTGCGAGCCGGGGCAGTCAATCAGGATGAAATCGCAGATCGGCTCCAGCCCGGCCACCGCCATCGACAGGCGGCGGTCGTAGATGTTCTCGCCCTCGGCGAGGTCGCGCTTTTCGACGTCGGGCAGATCGCGGAACTCGGGCACGGCAAGGTCGACGTCATGCTTTTGCATGTAGACAAGCCGGTTCTCGAGATAGCGGGTCAGCGTCTTCTGGCGCAGGTCGAGGTCGATGACGCCGATGCTGTGCCCCATCCGCGCCACCGCGGTCGCGACGTGCATCGACACGGTGGACTTGCCTGCACCACCTTTTTCGTTCCCGACGACGATGATATGCGCCACGGCCTGTCCCCTTGTTTGGCCCGTTTCAGAGCCCTTTGCCCGTTTTCAGGCACTATATGTGGTGTGCCGCAGGTTGAAAAGCGCCGGGGATGCCGTTTGGGTGTAAATGCGGTGGATAACCCGGCGAATTGTGCAAGGGGCCGTGGATATCCTTGGAGACGGGGTCAGTCGGCGAAGGCGCAGGCCTTCTCGAGTCCGATCAGGAACATGTCGAGATCCTTCTGACGGGCGTAGGGATAGGTGGCAAGCACATAGTCCCTGTCGAAGCCGGGCTGGATCTCGCGCAGGCGCGCCAGCGACCGCTGCGCCAGTTCCGGTTCGTCGAAATAGCCGAAGGTCGCGACACAGCGCTGAATGCCGCGGGCATAGTCCCGCGCCATCGCGAACAACTGGCGCGCGGCTTCGACCGAGACCTCCCGGTTGCCAAGGAACATCTCGCATGTGGTGATGTCGCCAAGCGCGGCGGCCCGGCCGATATAGCTTGGGTTGAGGCGGAAGATCAGGTGCAGGTGTTCCAGCCCCTCTTCCGGAAGGCCCAGCCACTCCGACGCACAGCCGGCGGCATGACGGGCCAGTGCCGCCGAAGGGTTGAGCCGGACCGCTTCAAGGCTGTGGTGCCGCCCAGCAGCGTAGTTCTGATAGCCGAAAATCTGTGTCAGTCCGATATAGCAATGCGCCTCCCACACGTCGGGGTCCTGCCGCACGGCCTGTTCGCTGAGCGCCAGCGCCTTCTCGAAGGCCGCGGCCCGGTCGTCGACCCAGTCCAGCAACCCGGCGCGGAACCAGTAGCGGGAGATGCGGACCATCGCGGGGACGAAATCGGGCGCCAATTGCAGCGCCTGTTCCATCAGTCGGACCTGTTCGAGATTGGCCTCGATGCTGCCGTAACCCTCGCCGCCAAGCCGGTTCACCTCGTCGGCCTGCGCAAGCAACTGCCATGGCCCGATCGATGCGGGGCGGGTGCGGGCGATCCGCATCGCCTCGGCATGCGAGATCTGCGGTTCGAGCTGCGCGACGATGGCGCGGCTTACCTCCTCCTGAAAGTCGAAGATGTCCTCCAGCGTTCCGCTGAACTGTTGCGACCAGCGCGAACGGCCGGTTTCGACCTCGGTCAGCGACACGGAAATCCGCACGCGGCTTCCGGCGCAGCGCAGGGTGCCCGTCACCGCATAGGACGCGCGCACCGACTTGGCGGTCGTCCGCATGTCGACCTCTTTCACCGATTTCCAGCCGATCGCTTCGGGGCCGATGACCGGGAACCAACGCCAGCAACTCAACGCGTCGCGCAGGTCTTCCGTAAGGCCGGCGGCAATCATCGCGTCGTCCGGGCCGGATGACAGGGCCTCGAACGGGAAAAGCAGAACTGCGGGGCGCAGGAACAGGTCGGGGCCCGGAACCGGGGCGGGGTCTTCGACTGCGGGTTCGAAGGTCGCGCGGGTGTCGCGCAGCCAATCCTCGAACCCCTCGGATGGCAGGTCGAAGCCCTCCAGAAAATCGCCGCCGCCAGTGGCGTCGCAGGCCACGGCGGAGGGGGTCAGCCAGACCTGCCGGCGGTTCGCGTCCAGCACGCCGTCGGGAAGCACGCGGCGCAGCGCCGTCAGTTCCTGTCGCAAGGACCCGCGCGCCTGCTCCTCGCCACGGTCGCTCCACAGCAGGTCGGCAAGAAAGGCACGTTCCGCCCGCATGTCGCGCCGTTGAGACAGCACGGCCAACAGGGCAAGGCCCCGGCGGGATACCCCGGTCAGCTCTGCACCGCCGGCATCCGTCACGCGCGGCGCGCCGGCGACGTGCAGGATGATGCGGGGGTGGGCGTGGATTTCGTTCATGTCGCGCGTTGGTTGGGATCGTTGGCCCCCCGATCCTATGCGCGGCCACATCGTTGACGCAAAGGAAAGCGGGTCTGCCTGACGATTCCGGCCCCGCGAGAACGAAAAACGCCGCCCCAAGGGGCGGCGTCCTGTACGCGAAAACCTTCGAGGCTCAGAAGCCGAGGCCAGCGTACTTGTTCTTGAACTTCGACACGCGGCCGCCGGTGTCCATCAGGCGGGTGCCGCCACCGGTCCAGGCCGGGTGAACCGAGGGATCGACGTCAAGCGAGATGGTGTCGCCTTCCGAACCCCAGGTGCTTTTCATCTGAACCACGGTGCCATCGACCAGTTTGACGTCGATGATGTGGTAGTCGGGATGGGTATCTTTTTTCATCGTCCGGTTTCCTTACGCCTCGGCGCCCTTGGGGGCCTTGTAGTTGGTGACTTCGGCGATACGGGCCGATTTACCGCGACGCGAGCGCAGGTAGTAAAGCTTCGCGCGGCGGACCTTGCCGCGGCGGACCACGGTGATCGAGTCGATGTTGGTCGAGTACAGCGGGAACACACGCTCCACGCCTTCGCCGAAGGAAATCTTGCGGACGGTGAACGAGCCCGCGATGCCCGAGCCGTTCTTGCGGCTGATGCAGACGCCTTCGTAGTTCTGCACCCGGGTGCGGGTGCCTTCGGTCACTTTGTAACCGACGCGGATGGTGTCACCGGCTTTGAAATCCGGGATATCCTTGCCGAGCTCAGCGATCTGCTCGGCTTCCAGTTGCGCGATCAGGTCCATCTGATCCACTCCTATATTGCCCCCGGTTTTCCCGGGAAGGTTAATGCCGCCTCAGAGCTCTCGGTCTTCTGTCGGGTCCGCCGCAGCGCCCGCCGGAGATACAGGTCGTCGTTCCTTGGTCTGCCATTCTCGGGGTCCGGCGAGGCGGGGCGAAGAAACCCCCTTGTCCGATCCCGTTCCGGAACAGCAGTAGCACCTGAATCGGGTCGCCCCGTCAGGTCCGGCGTCTTCTAGGCAAAGCAGGGTGTGTTGGCAAGGAAAAAGGCCGCATTCCCTTGGCGGCCTAGCCCTTGTCCGCCTTGGTCCGCGCCGCATACGCTTCCCAAAGGTCGGGGCGCCGCTCTCGCGTGATGGCTTCCGCCTGCTGGCGGCGCCATTTCGCGATCTCGCCATGGTGGCCTGACAGCAAAACCGGCGGGATCTCGTGGCCTTTCCACTCAGCGGGCTTGGTGTACTGCGGATGCTCAAGCAGACCGTCCGAGAAACTTTCCTCCTCGGTCGAGGCCTCGTTGCCCAGCACGTCCGGAAGCAACCGCACGGTGGCGTCAAGCATGGCCTGCGCGGCAATCTCGCCGCCGGTCAGGACGAAGTCGCCAAGGCTGACTTCCTCGATGCCGTAGTGGTCGATGACGCGTTGATCCAGCCCCTCGAACCGACCGCAGACCATGGTCACGCCACGCGCCTTGGACAGCCGTTTCGCCATCGCCTGATCGAACCGGCGGCCACGCGGAGAAAGATACAGCACCGGCCAATCCTGGGCCGAGGCCGTGCTGCGGCGGGCCGCGAAATCCAGCGCGCGGCCCATGATGTCGGCCCGCAAGACCATGCCAGCGCCGCCTCCCGCCGGAGTGTCGTCGACATTGCGGTGACGGCCCTCGCCAAAGATCCGAAGGTCGATGGGGTCGATCTGCCAAAGCCCGCGTTCCAGCGCGCGTCCGGTCAGGGAATGACCCAGCACACCGGGGAACGCTTCGGGGAACAGGGTGATCACCCGTGCCGTCCACGCCCCGGCTAGGTCGGGGCGGTCCGTCATCAGGTCACGGGGCTGGACGCTTGCGCCGATGGCGAGGCGGCCATGAGATTTCGCGGGTTTGTCGTCCTGGCTCATGGCCGCTCAATAGCGGAAATCGTGGCGGATGCCAGAGGTCAGGCGATTGCGATGACGCCGAACAGGACCAGCAGGAACAGCACCAGAACCACAAGGATCAGAAGTTTCGCGCCGGACAGCGCAAGGCCGGATAGGCGGCCGAAGCCAAGAAGACCGGCCACGGCGGCCACGGCGAGGAGGATGAGAATCCAGGAAAGCATGTGTTGTCGTCCTTCGTTTGGCGCGCGAAATGCGCGGCATTTGAAGCGACAACGCCGGAAACCGGGCGGCTGTTCCTGAACTGCCGCCCGTCAGTGCCCGTGTCAGATGGACAGCTTTTTGAAAATCGGCTCGGGGACGGAGCGGATGATCAGCATGATGTAGCGCCAGAAGAACGGCGTATAGATCACGTTCTTCTTCTTGCGGACCGCTTTGAGGATGTCGGCAGCGACCTTCTCGGGCGGCGCGACAAGGAACATGCCTTCGATGCCCCACGTCATTGCCGTGTCGACGAACCCGGGCTTCACGGTGACCACGTGGCAACCCGAGCGGGTCAGCCGGTTGCGCAAGCCCGACAGGTAAGTCGCGAAACCCGCCTTCGCGGCGCCGTAGACATAGTTGCCAAGCCGCCCGCGGTCGCCCGCGACCGAGCCGACGCCGACGACGGTGCCCTTGCCACGCGCTTCCATCACGGGGGCCAGCATCGTCAGAAGGCGGGCAGGGCCGGTGAAGCTGTCGGTCACGGTGCCGTCGACCAGGGAAGGGTCGGAGTCGATCTGCGCCTGTTCGGGCATCGAGCCCACGAAGACGGCTGCGTTGATCGTGCCTTCCAGCGCCTCGGCGCGGGCGATCAGGGGGCCGAAAGTGCCGGGGTCGCGGGCGTCGAACAGCGCCGCCTCGGCAAGCTTCGCGCCGCGCAGACGGGCGTCGTTGGCCATCGCCTCGAGCTCGGCCATGTCGCGGCCGGCAAGGATCACGCTGTCGCCGCGTTCGGCCACGGCCCGTGCCAGCGCGCGCGCCATCGAAGAGGTTGCGCCAAGTAGGATCCAGGTCTCGGTCATGCCGCACTCCGCAAGCTCAGCCGACGCACGAGGTCGGTCTTCAGCACGCCGTCGGGGTCGATCTTCGCCACCTCGGCCCGCCATTCTTCAAGTTCCGGATACATCTGCGGAATTCGGTCCGCCGAGCACAAAGCATCCTTCGCGAAATAGATCCGCCCGCCCGCATCCGCCGTCTGCGCCTCGAGCCGCTGGATAAGCTTGACCGCGTCGGGACGCGCGCGCAGGTCGCAGGCCAGCGTATAGCCTTCCATCGGGAAACTCAGGTGTCCCGCGCGGCCCGGCCCGGTGCGTTTGAGCACCGCCAGCGGCGAGGCAAGGCCCGACACCGCGACGCGGCCCAGCATGTCGCGGATCACCTCGACGGCGGTCAGCGGCACGACGCACTGGAACTGGTGGAAGCCGCGCTTGCCGTACAGCCGGTTCCAGTCGTGGATCTTGTCGAGCGGGAAGAAGAAGTTGTCGAGCGGCTTGACCACGGTGCGCCCGCGCTTGGGGACGCGGGCGTAATAGGCGCGGTTGAACATGCGCACCACAGGGGAAGACAGCGCGAAGCCCGGCGCGTCCAAGGGCACGGTTTTCGACGGCTTCTTTGGCGGAACGAGGCCGGCGATGGTCTCGCCTTCTTCCAGAATGCCACGGCCAAGCCGGGCGCCGGTGGCGGTCGTGTCGATCCAGCCGACCGTGTAGCTGGCGTGGCTTTCGTCCAGCAAGGCGCGGAAGGCGTCGAAATCGGGCGCGCGGCGTTCCGTGACGGTCATCACGTCGCCCTTGATCCTGCGCATCCGAAGCTGTGCCGAGGCGATCACTCCCGTCTGCCCAAGCCCGCCAGCGGTGGCGCGGAACAGGGGCGTATCGGGCTTCACGGTCTGCGCCGTGCCGTCCGGCGCGATCAGCGTCAGTTCGGTGACGTGCTGGCAGAAGCTGCCGTCGTGGTGGTGGTTTTTGCCGTGGACGTCATTGCCGATGGCGCCGCCCACGGTGGCAAAGCCGGTGCCGGGCAGGACCATCGGGATCCAGCCCTTGGGGCCCAGCGTATCGACGATCTCGCCCAGTGTGACGCCGGCCTCGACGGTCAGCAGGCCCTGTTCGGCATCGAAAGCAAGGAGCTTGTCCAGCCGGGTCATGTCGACGGCGCGTCCGCCGGTGTTCAGGCAGGCGTCGCCGTAGGACCGGCGCATCCCGATCGCCGGGGCGGGTTCTTCACGCATAAGCGCATCGAGAGCGGCGCGGCGTTCGGGGCGCGCCAGTTGTCCCTCGGCCCGCAGGGCGCGGCCCCAGCCATGATATTCAGCGGTTTTCCAGCGCATGTCTTTCCTTCGTGCGGCCCCTTGCAGCCGGGGCTCTGTCCGTCGCTCGTGCAACGGCATCTAGATACAAACTTGGGCGAAACTATGGACCTGTTTCTACAATGCGAACACTGGAAGCATCGCCGCATGCCGGTCCGGGCGGTCTCTTACGCATTCCTGCGGATGATGTGTGCACATGCGCACCCCGATCACGAATTGGTTCCAGTCATGTGCATTGATGGCGCGACACGCTGCGCCTAAATCGTCCTCACAGACGGCGACACACAGCCGCCAGAACGATCAAGGAGACAGAAAATGAAAACCATCATCGCAGCCGCGTTGGCGCTAACCGTCGCATCGCCGGTCCTGGCCAACGACCAGCTTGCCCGCAGCCTCGGCGTCGAGCCCGGCCAGTACACGCTGGAACAACTCGTCGCAATCAAGGCCGCTCAGGACGAGTCGGGCAACGATGCCCGCGTGAACCTGGAAAACCTTGCCGAGCAATCGACCCGCTCGGTGCAGGTCCCGACCGCGCTTCAGTAATCAAACCCTGACAGGAGGCCCGACAAGGGCGGACAATCACCACTTCCACCCGGCAATTCATGGCATTGGCTCATAACGCTTATGCAGAATGTGCATCAATAAACAAAACGTAATCAAAATTACATCTGGTGTGCATTGAAGAACCGAAAAGCCTCCATAAATTCCATCCCACAGCGGGCACAACCCGCGAACCTGAACCTGAAAGAAAGAGACTAGACATGAAAACCATCATCGCAGCCGCCCTCGCCCTGACCGCCGCTTCGCCCGTTCTGGCCAACGACCAACTGGCCCGCAGCCTTGGGGTCGAGCCCGGCCAGTACACCCTGGAAGAGCTTGTCGTGCTGAAAGGCGCAGCTTCGGAAGACGGCAACGAAGGCCGTGTGTACCTGAACAACCTGGAAGACGCGTCGCGCTCGACGCAGAACCCGGTCGCGATCGACGCGTTCCGTTCGGCGGCAGAAGCCGACTGATCGACCGCTTCAGGGCGATCAAAAAAGGGGTCCATTACGGACCCCTTTTCTTTGCCTTCAATTTCCGTCGGTGCGTTTGGATCGTTATATATGTGCTTCAGTGCACAGTCATTCGTCTAACGTGAGGTAAATGTGCATTGAAGGTCAGAAAGCGCCCCATACATCCCACTCATCAGCGGCAAGAGCCGCCACAGAAATGAAAAGGAAGATCACCATGAAAACCGCAATCGCAGCCGTTCTCGCCCTCGCCGTCGCTGGTCCCGCACTGGCCGACAACGCTCAGCTCGCCAAAAGCCTCGGCGTTCAGCCGGGCGAATACTCGACCGCCGAACTGGTGGTTCTGAAAGGCGCCCAGGGCAAGTCGGGCAACGAAGGCCGCGTCTACCTTGGCAACTTCGATCTCGAGCAGACCGCTCCGGTGAACCAGCAAGCCGTGCGCGAGTTCCTCGTCATCGACGCCGAGTAATCCGCGGCGGCAAAAGAAAAGGGGGCCGGCGGCCCCCTTTCAATACGATAGCCAGAAGCCGCGTCACACGATCGCGGCTTCTGTCTTTTCCATCACTTCGTCAGCGCTGACACCCGGCGCAAGTTCGACGATCTTCAAGCCGCCCTCGACCACGTCCAGCACGCCAAGGTTGGTGATGATCCGGTCCACGACGCCGGTGCCGGTCAGCGGCAGGGTGCATTCCTTGAGAACCTTGGACTCTCCCGCCTTGTTGGTGTGGTCCATGACCACGACCACGCGCTTGACGCCTGCGACCAGATCCATCGCGCCGCCCATGCCCTTGACCAGCTTGCCGGGGATCATCCAGTTCGCAAGGTCGCCGTTCTCGGCCACTTCCATCGCCCCAAGGATCGCCATCGCGATCTTGCCGCCGCGGATCATGCCGAAGCTGGTCGAGCTGTCGAAATAGCTCGTCCGCTCCAGCTCGGTCACCGTCTGCTTGCCAGCGTTGATCAGGTCGGCGTCCACCGCGTCTTCGGTGGGGAAGGGACCGATGCCCAGCATGCCGTTCTCGGACTGCAGCGTCACGTCCACGCCGTCCGGGATGTAGTTCGCTACAAGGGTCGGAATCCCGATCCCGAGGTTCACGTACATGCCGTCTTCAAGCTCTTGCGCGGCGCGCTCGGCCATCTGGTTTCTGTCCCAGGCCATCCCTGCTGTCTCCTCGGTCCTATAGGGTCTCGATCGGAATCTTCAGGCGGATTGTCGTGCCTTTATCGCCGGATGTCACGTCCCGTTCGGCCTCGAGTTCCATCATTAGGCCCAGCACCACCCGACCGCCGACCGACTTGGTGGTCGGCCATTCGACGCCATCGGTGAATCCGGTTCCGTTGTCCGTCACCGTAACCTCGATCGCGGTCGAGCCAAGCGGGATCATCGAGACGTTCAGCACGCCCTCTGTCCGCCCCTCGAACGCGTGCTGCAGCGCATTCGTCATGATTTCGGACAGCAGCAGGCCGATCTTGGCGGCGACCTCTGAACTGCAGGTCGCATCCTCGATCTGCGAGTTCACGCGGACGCCCGCGCGCCCGTCGAGATGCGCAGTCGTGCTGACCAGCCGCGACAGGTACGACCCCAGCGACACGTTGCCGGTGCGGCGCGAGACCGTGGGCTCGCTCAGTTCCTCGTACAGCAACAGCAGCGACTCGACGCGTCGCGCCAGCGATTGCGTCGGCGCGGGGTCGGGCGCGGTGCGGCCCTGCAGGCGGATCATGCTCACGATCATCGCAAGGTGGTTTTTCACCCGGTGCTTCAGTTCGCGAAGCGCCTGCTGCGTGACATTGGCCGAGTTGCGCGCCTCGTTGTCGCTCAGCGCCTTCTGGATCCCCAGAAAATGGCTCAGCTTGCCCTCGGTGTCGTACACCGGGGTCAGCAGCAGGCGGTTGAGGAACTGCACGCCGTCGGCGCGGTAGTTCACGATGTCGATCGTCGTCTCGGTTTCGGTCTTCAGGGCATCGCGGATGCGCTGGATGTCATCCTCGTCCGTTTCGTCACCCTGCAGGAAACGACAGTTGCGACCGATGGCCGAACTCGCGCCGAAACCCGTCACCCGCTCGAACGCGCGATTGACGTAGACAATGGGATTGTCCGGCAGATTTGGGTCCGTAAGGACCATTGAAATCGGAGATTCGGCGAGTATGCGAAACGCTTCGCTATCCGGAAGAGTGTTTAGAATAGGTTCCTTGTCCATCGGCACTGCTGTGTCATGATCCTGTCCAAAGTGATATCGCCCGTCAGCCATTTCCGCTTTTCCAGCCTTGTTTTCAAGGCTGTCGACGCTGCAAAGCGGCATCTATTTCAAAAATGTGAGGGGTCGTAACATTTCCCGCGCCTTGCGTGAGACGCGGGAAGTCGGTTCGGCGAAAGACCGCCGCCCCGGGGGCGGCGATCCGCGCGTCAGGCGGCGCGTGTGGTCCGCTGTTCGATGCGTTTCTCGAACTCGCCCTGCACGATCCGGTGTACGTAGACACCCGGCAGGTGGATCGAGTCCGGGTCAAGCGAGCCGCGGGGCACGATTTCCTCGACCTCCACGACGCAGACCTTGCCGCACATCGCCGCCGGCGGGTTGAAGTTGCGGGCGGTCTTGCGGAACACGAGGTTGCCGGTGTCGTCCGCTTTCCACGCCTTCACGATCGACAGGTCCGCGACGATAGCCTTCTCGAGAATGTAGGTCTCGCCGTCGAAGTCCTTGTGTTCCTTGCCCTCGGCGATCTGGGTGCCGACACCGGTCTTGGTGTAGAAGCCGGGAATGCCGACGCCGCCAGCGCGCATACGCTCGGCCAGCGTGCCTTGCGGGTTGAATTCCAGTTCAAGCTCGCCCGACAGGTACTGGCGCATGAACTCGGCATTCTCGCCCACGTAAGAGGACATCATTTTCTTGATCTGCTTGGTCTGAAGCATCAGCCCCAGGCCGAAATCGTCGACACCGCAGTTGTTCGACGCGACCGTCAGGTCCTTGACCCCGCTGTCGCGGATCGCCGCGATCAGGTTTTCCGGGATGCCGCACAGGCCGAAGCCCCCCGCAGCGATCAGCATGCCATCCGTCAGCAGCCCGTCGAGCGCCTCTGCAGCCGATCCATACACCTTCTTCATGAACACTTCCCCTCCGCACGGTGGTCGCCTTGGTTTTGGCGTGGCCCGTGCCGAGAGTCAACGAAGGCGGCCCCTTGCGGGCGCCGCCTTCGGAAATCTGCCTTCGGGACAGTCGGTTGCGATCAGATAAGCCGCACTTGCGTGCCGACCTCGGCCTTGCCGAACAGGTCGACGATCATCTCGTTGTACAGGCCGATGCAGCCGTCGGACGACGGACGTCCGATCTTGCGCGTGTCGTGTGTGCCGTGGATCAGGTAAGCAGGCCAGCTAAGGTACAGAGCATGCGAGCCCAGCGGGTTGTCCGGCGCGCCGCCGGCGACCGGTTTCCAGTCGGGGAAGCGTTCCATCTGGCTGGCGGTCGGGGTCCAGCTGGGGCCCACCTTCTTGCGCACGATCTCGGTATAGCCGCGCTTGGTCAGTTCGTCAGTCTTCGGCACGGATGTCGGGTAGACGTTATAGGTCTCGCCGTCACCGGACCAGAAGTGCAGCGTACGGTTCACCGTGTCGCACACGATGCAGCCCTTGCCGAGTTCATCGAAATGGTCGCGCCAGTCCTGCGCCTGCCAGCTGGAGGCGTTGCGCGTCGCGGTCAGCACATCCTGTGCGCGGGCGATGGCCGGCAGCATCAGGGCGGCGGCTGCACCGGCGATCACCTGCCGGCGGCTGAAGTGTCTGTCCTGCATGAATCAATCCTGCGGTTGAGAGTCGAGTTCCGGGCGTCTTTGGACTTACCTGCGCCCCATGCGCCGGTCTTTCCACTCACGAATGCTTGATATTGAATATCAGGGCCGCAAAGTCACACTTCGGCGCGCCGGCGGGCGTCTGTTTTCTCGCCGGCGCGTCGAATGTCAGTCTTTGTCGGTCTCTGACGCCGAAGTCTTGGCCGCCGGTTTCTTCGCAGCGGTTTTCTTCGCGGTCGTTTTCTTGGCCGTGCTCTTCTTCGCGGCGGCCTTCTTCTTGGCCGGGGCTTTCTTGCCAGCTTTCGCGGCGCGTTCCGCGATCAGTTCGACCGCCTGCTCCATGGTCAGCTGTTCGGGCTCGATCGTGTCGGGGATCGTCGCGTTGATCTTCTCCCACTTCACGTAGGGCCCGTATTTACCCTTGTAGATCGCCACCGGGCCACCCGCATCCGGGTGGTCGCCCAATTCGCGCACCGGCGCCGCCGCCCGGCCGCGCCCGCCGCGCGAGGCGACCTTTTCAGCCAGAAGCTGCACCGCGCGGTTCATGCCGACGGTCCAGACCTCTTCGATCTCTTCGAGGTTGGCGTTGGTGCCGCCCCGGTCCGACGTCGACTCGGCGTGTTTGATGTAGGGACCGTAGCGGCCGATGTTGGCCCAGACGTTCACGCCATCCTCGGGGTGTTGCCCGATAAGACGCGGCAGCACCAGCAGCCGCACCGCCTGTTCCAGCGTCACATCTTCCGGCGGCCACTCTTTCGGCACCGACTGGCGCGGCGGCTTCGGCTGTTCCTTGGTCGCCGCGCCGCGCTGCACGAAGGGGCCGAAACGGCCCTTGAACACGCGGATCTCGTCGCCCTCGTCCTCGCCCAGAAGCTTGCCCTCGGGCGGGATCGCGCTGGCTTCGGCCTCGGCATCCGGCGGGCCGAACGGACGGGTATAGCGGCAGTCGGGATAGTTCGAACAGCCGATGAACGCGCCGCCCGAGCGCGCGGTGCGCATCGACAGCCGGCCATTGCCGCAGTTCGGGCAGACACGCGGATCCGAGCCGTCCTCGGTCGGCGGATAGAGATGCGGCGCCAAGACCTCGTCGATCTTGTCCAGCACCTCCGAGATCCGAAGCTCGGAGGTTTCGTCGATATGGGCTTTGAAGTCGCGCCAGAACTTGTCCAGCACGTCCTTCCACTCGCGCTCGCCGCTGGTGATGTCGTCCAGCTCGCCTTCCAGCTCGGCGGTGAAGTCGTAGCCGACGTATTTACGGAAGTAGTTGATCAGGAAGATCGTCACCAGCCGCCCCTTGTCCTCGGGGATCAGCCGGTTCTTGTCCTTGCGCACATAGCCGCGGTCCTGGATGGTCGTGACGATCGAGGCATAGGTCGACGGCCGCCCGATCCCCAGCTCTTCCATCTTCTTGACCAGCGTGGCCTCGGTATAGCGGGGCGGCGGCTGGGTGAAGTGCTGCTCGGGGGTGATGGTCTTCTTGTCGGCCTTCTCGCCCTGGGTGATCTGCGGCAGGCGCTTGTCGTCATCGTCCACGACGGCGTCGTCGCGTCCTTCTTCGTAGACCTTCAGGAACCCGTCGAACAGAACGACCTGCCCGGTGGCGCGCAGCTCGACCTGTCCGTCGGCGCTGGCGACGTCGACGGTGGTCCGCTCCATCCGCGCGGCTTCCATCTGGCTGGCGATCGTCCGCTTCCAGATCAGGTCGTACAGCTTGCGCTGATCCGCGTCGGATACCTTCAACGCGTCGGGCGCCAGCGTCATCTCGGTGGGGCGGATGCACTCGTGCGCTTCCTGCGCGTTCTTCGCCTTGTTCTTGTACATGCGCGGGCTCGACGGCACGTACTCGGCGCCATAGCGATCCTTGATCGCGTCGCGCGCGGCATGCACCGCCTCGGGTGCCATGTCGATGCCGTCGGTCCGCATGTAGGTGATGTACCCGGCCTCATACAGCCGCTGCGCCGTGCTCATCGTCTGGCGCGCGCCGAAGCCGAACTTGCGGCTGGCTTCCTGCTGCAGGGTCGAGGTCATGAAGGGCGCGGACGGGTTGCGGCTGGCGGGTTTCGCCTCGACCGACTTCACCGTCAGGTCGCGGCTGGTGATCGCCTGCACCGCCAGTTCGGCCTGCGTCGAATTCTCGATGTCGTAGCGGTCCAGCTTCTTGCCGGCGAGAACCGTCAGACGCGCCTCGTATTCCTGGCCGCGCGGCGTCGACAGCAACGCCTTCACCGACCAGTATTCGCGGGCGCGGAACGCCTCGATCTCCATCTCGCGCTCGACGATCAGGCGCAGGCAGACCGATTGCACCCGGCCCGCGGATTTCGCGCCGGGCAGCTTGCGCCACAGGACGGGGCTCAGGTTGAAGCCCACCAGATAGTCCAGCGCGCGGCGGGCAAGATAGGCCTCGACCAGATCCTCGTCGACCTTGCGCGGGTTCTTCATCGCCTCGGTGACGGCGTTCTTGGTGATCGCGTTGAACACCACGCGGCTCACCTCGGTGTCCGCCTTGATCGCCTTGCGCTTGCGCAGGGTCTCTTCAAGGTGCCAGCTGATCGCTTCCCCCTCGCGGTCGGGGTCGGTCGCAAGGATCAGCGTCGGGTCGTCCTTCAGCGCGTCGGCGATTGCCTTCACATGCTTTTTCGAGTCGCTCGCGACCTCCCAAAGCATCTCGAATCCATGGTCGGGATCGACCGAGCCGTCCTTCGGAGGCAGGTCGCGCACGTGCCCGTAAGAGGCGAGAACCGTGAAGTCGTTGCCCAGATACTTGTTGATCGTCTTGGCCTTGGCCGGAGATTCGACAACGACGACTGGCATGGAAACCCCTTCGATTCAGCAATGACTGCCCATGGCGGCGGACCATGTGGCTTCTGCGCGGGGAATGTCAATGTGGCGTTCCCGACGCCGACCGGCCCGCAATTGGCGACTTTGCGGCGGCTATTCAACCCCCGTCGCGACGTCGGGCCGACTCTGCGGGCGGTTGTGCGACACGGCCGATACCCAGTGGCCCCCATGCAGCACCGGCAAAGGGCGCCCTGCTTCTTCTCTTTCCAAATACCTCGGGGGAGTCGCGCACGGCGCGACGGGGGCAGCGCCCCCTGGGGCGTCACGTGCGCGCCAGCAGACCGCCGGGCCGGCGCTCGATCCGGCCCTCCAGTTCCAGGGTCACCAGTTCCGCGCCGATTTCGCCGGCGGGGGCCTTCAGATCGCGGATCAGCTGGTCCTCGGCCACGGGGCTGGGCCCCAGCCGGTCAAGGATCTGGCCGTGCAAGGCCGCAATTTCCGCCAGCGGCCGGCGTGGCGGATCGCGGCGGGGCGCGGGGGCGGCGTCGGGGTTTTTCGCCGGTCGCGGTTCCGTGTCCGCCAGGGGCGTCAGCGCCTCGACCACGTCGGCGGACCCGCGCACCAGCGTCGCCCCGTCGCGGATCAGCATGTTGCAGCCGGCGGCGCGCCCGTCGAACGGGTGGCCCGGCACCGCCATCACTTCGCGCCCCTGGTCCAGCGCGCTGCGGGCGGTGATCAGGCTGCCGGACTTCGCCGCCGCCTCTACCACCACCACGGCCTGCGCAAGGCCCGAGATGATGCGGTTGCGCGCCGGGAAATGCCGCGCCTGCGGCTGCATGCCCATCGGCTGTTCGGACACACGAAGCCCGCGTTCGCCGATCTCCTGCGCCAGCACCGCGTTTTCCGCCGGGTAGATGACATCGACGCCGCCCGCCTGCACCGCGACGGTGCCGCCGCCCAGCGAAGCGAGGTGCGCCGCGGTGTCGACGCCGCGCGCCAAGCCCGACACGACCGCGAATCCCGCGGCGGTCAGCCCTTCGGCCAGGTTCTTGGCCATGCGGGTGCCAAGGCTGGAGGAATTCCGCGCGCCGACCAGCGCGATCAGCCGGCGGTCAAGAAGGGAGATGTCGCCCAGGCACCACAGCACCGGCGGCGCATCGGGAAGTTCGGCCAGCAGCGCGGGATAGGCGGCATCACCGAAAGCAACCGGAACCGCCCCGGCCAGCCGGCCGAGCCGCAGCTCTTCTTGCGCAACCTCGACAGGGCAGGGGGCGTAACGGTCAACGCCGGCGGCGCGGGCGACCTCGGGCAGGGCGTCCAGCGCGTCAGCCGCGGTGCCGTGTTCCGAGATAAGTCTGTGGAAGGTGGTTGGCCCGACACGTCGGGAGCGCAAGAGGCGGAACCAGGTGACCCAATCATCCTCGCTTCGGGGTGGGGTGAGGGGGTGGGGTGAAGGGAGTAATTCCTCGGCCATTCCGGTTCCGCCAACTTGCAGGACCAGTTATGTCGCCAGAGTGGTTAAAGAGTCGTAAATCGAACCATTGTTGAGGCGAAATTTCGCCAAGATCTTGGTTCGATTGAACTAAAATGTGTGCTTTGGCGTCGGTCCGGTGCCAAGTTGCTTGTGGCAGATCACCGAAAACCAGCTGCCTTGGTATTCGGGCACGCTGTCGGTCTCTTCGCGCGTTACCGAATAACCCTGCCTCGCATAGAATCGCGCGGCCCGTTCGTTGCCCTTCACATAGTCGAGTTCGGCGCGTTCGACGCCTGCCTTCGCCATCGCCGCCTCTGCTTCTGTCATCAGGCGCGCGGCAAGGCCCGTCCCGCGCGCGGTGCGGGACAGAAACAGGTAATGGATCAGATCATCCTTCCAGTGGATGAAACCGCCGATGTCCCCGCCGATCTTGCCGATCCCGCCGACCATCAGATGAGGAGGAAGCGTATGCAACCGGCGCAGGAACGCGTCCGGCTGCATCTTCGCTGTCATCTCATCGGGAACCCGCCCCGTGTGGGCGTCGTGCCAGCCCTCGTGCCAGACCCGGGCGACAGCCGCATGGTCGGCCGGGGTCATGGCGCGCAGGAACATCAGGCGGCCGAACCGCCCACCGTCAGCCCGCCGATCAGAAGCGTCGGCTGGCCCACGCCCACGGGCACCCACTGGCCCGCCTTGCCGCAGTTGCCGATGCCGGGGTCCAGCGCCATGTCGTTGCCGATGGCGCGGATTTGCTGCAACGAGGTCGGCCCGTCGCCGATCAGCGTCGCGCCCTTCACCGGCGCGCCGATCTTGCCGTTCTTCACGCGGTAAGCCTCGGTGCAGGAGAACACGAACTTGCCGTTCGTGATGTCGACCTGCCCGCCGCCGAATCCCACGGCATAGATACCGTCCTTCAATTCGGCCACGATCTCTTCGGGCTTCGCGTCGCCGCCCAGCATGTAGGTATTCGTCATCCGGGGCATCGGGATGTGCGCATAGCTTTCCCGCCGTCCGTTGCCGGTGGGCTTCACGCCCATCAGCCGCGCGTTCTGGCGGTCCTGCATGTAGCCGACAAGGATGCCGTCCTCGATCAGGACGTTCTTGCCCGACGGCGTGCCTTCGTCATCCACCGTAAGCGAACCGCGGCGGTCGGGGATGGTGCCATCGTCCAGCACGGTGACGCCCGGAGCCGCGACGCGCTGGCCCATCAGCCCCGCGAAGGCCGAGGTCTTCTTTCGATTGAAGTCGCCTTCCAGCCCGTGCCCGACGGCCTCGTGCAGCAGCACACCCGGCCAGCCGGCGCCAAGCGCCACATCCATCACGCCGGCGGGCGCGGGTTCGGCGGACAGGTTCACCAGCGCCACCCGCAGCGCCTCGCGCGCGGCGGCTTCCCAGTTGGCGCGGTCGACCAGCCCGGTCAGACCCACGCGACCGCCGCCGCCATGACTGCCGGATTCGCGGCGGCCGTTCTCTTCGACGATGACCGACACGTTCAGCCGCGCCATCGGGCGCACGTCGCGAACCAGCGTGCCTTCGGGCCGCAGAATTTCGACTTCCTGCAACGAGGCGGCCAGCGCGGCGGTCACCTGCACCACGCGCTTGTCCAGCCCGCGGGCGAAGGCGTCTATTTCGCGAAGGGTGTCGATCTTCACCGGGAAGGCGAAGTCGTCCATCGGGTTGCGGTCGCCGTACAGCTTCACATTCGTGTGTTGCGGCGCCTCTGCCAGCGTGCCGCCGCCGTCGCCCACGGCAAGCCGCGCCGTCTCGACCGCGCGCTTCAGCGCATTTTCCGAGATTTCGCTGGAATGCGCATAGCCCGCCGTCTCGCCGCGCACCGCGCGCAAACCGAAGCCTTCGGTTGCGTCATAGCTGGCAGAGCGCACCCGCCCGTCGTCGAAAACAATGGATTCAGACCGCCGTCGTTCCAGAAACAGCTCGCCGTCGTCCGCGCCGGACACCGCTGCGCGCAGGTGCGACAGGGCGTTTTCCTCGTCCAAGGCGGTCTCGAACGGGCGGAACGGAACGTCGGTCATTAGTCAGAATCCTCGGGTTAGGAATTGATCCATGTCAAAAAGCGGCCTAATGCCGCAACACGGATGCTTGAGAGCGTCCCCCTAATATGGTTTCAAACCGCCGAGACACAACGGGGATTCCCTGCGCCTGCGCGGGACCCGTCAGCCGCGGCGGCACGAGCCGCCCAGCCGTATGGGAGAGCACATGCGTTTGAACAAGATCATCGCGGGCGCCGGGTCCGCATTCGCTGCCATCCTCGCGACCGGGGCCGCCTGGGCGCAGGACGGTCTTGAAGGACTCGAGTCCATCGGCAAGCCGGTCCCGAACGGAACCGGGTTCCAGCCCGCGGCGACCGAACTGGCCAGCGACCTTCAGTGGCTGGATGGCATGATCCTTGCGATCATCACCGCGATCGTCATCTTCGTGATGCTGCTGATGCTGATCATCGCGCTGCGCTTCAACCAGAAGGCCAACAAAGAGCCGGCGACCTTCACCCACAACTCGCCGCTCGAAGTGACGTGGACCCTCGTCCCGATCCTGATCCTTGTGTTCATCGGTGCCTTCTCGCTGCCGACGCTCTTCAAGCAGCAGGAAATCCCCGAGGCGGATCTCGTCATCAAGGTCACCGGGCACCAGTGGTACTGGACCTACGAATACATCGAAGAAGGCATCGCGTTCGACAGCTTCATGCTGGGCGAGGACGAACTGGCCGACTACGGCTATGCGCCGGACGAGTGGAAGCTGGCCACCGACACCGCCGTGGTGATCCCGACCGGGACGACCGTGGTGATGCAGGTGACCGCGGACGACGTGATCCATTCGTGGACCATCCCCGCCTTCGGCGTGAAGCAGGACGCCGTTCCGGGCCGCCTTGCCGAACTGTGGTTCGAGGTCGAGCCGGGCATGGAAGGCGTCTACTTCGGCCAGTGTTCGGAACTGTGCGGCAAGGACCACGCCTACATGCCGATCACCGTGAAGGCGGTCACGCCGGAAGAATACGCCACCTGGCTGGAAGGCCCGGCGCAGGACTACGCCGAGAACCCGGCGCCCCGCGCCGTCGAGGTGGCCGCGGCCGAGTGATCGCCGCCTGAACGACGCGAGGTGCGCAGGCTGCGCGCCTCGCGGATGGTTATGCAGGGTGCGTTCGAGACGCACCTTTCGTCAAAGGGAAGCGCATGAGCGATACCCATGTCAGCGATTTCGACCGCGAAGCGGGCTTCGGCGACTACTTCGCCCTTCTGAAGCCCCGCGTGATGTCGCTGGTAATCTTCACCGCGCTGGTGGGCCTTGTGGCCGCGCCGGTTTCCGTACACCCGGTCGTCGCGCTGTCGTCGATCCTGTTCATCGCCATCGGGGCAGGGGCCTCGGGCGCGCTGAACATGTGGTGGGACGCCGATATCGACGCCGTGATGAAGCGCACCGTGAAACGCCCCGTGCCGTCGGGCCGCGTCCACGCGGACGAGGCGCTGGCGATCGGCGTCGCGCTGTCGGGCCTGTCGGTGGTGATGCTTGCGCTGGCCGCCAACATTCTGGCCGGCGCGCTGCTGGCCTTCACCATCTTCTTCTACGCCGTGATCTACACGATGATCCTGAAGCGCTGGACGCCGCAGAACATCGTGATCGGCGGCGCTGCCGGCGCCTTCCCTCCGATGATCGGCTGGGCCGTCGCGACCGGCGGCATCTCGGTCGAGTCGGTGCTGATGTTCGCGCTGACCTTCATGTGGACGCCGCCCCACTTCTGGGCGCTGGCGCTGTTCATGAAGGGCGACTACGACAAGGCCAACGTGCCGATGCTGACCGTCACCCACGGCCGCCGCGTCACCCGCAATCATGTGCTGGGCTACACGCTGGCGTTGGTGCCGGTCGCGATGGGCATCGGCTTCACCTCGATCGGCGGTTACGTCTATCTCGCGGTGGCAACCGTGCTGAACATGCTGTTCCTCAAGGGAGCCTTCGACGTCTGGCGCCGTGACGAGGCCGCGGCGGAAGCCGACGGTTACAAGGTCGAAAAGGCCCTGTTCCGCCTGTCGCTGTCCTATCTCTTCCTGCATTTCGCGGCGATCCTCGTCGAGGCGACGCTGCGGTCCTTCGGGCTGGGAGGCTGGTAACATGGCGATCCGCGCGGAACACGAGATTCACAAACGCCGCTTCTCGCGCAACCTTGGTGTGGGGCTGGCTTTGGCGGCCTTCGTCGGCCTGATCTTCGCGCTGAGCGTGGTCAAGGTTCAGACCGGCGGCCTGCTGGAAGGCTATGACCACCAGCCGCGCACCTCGATGCTACCCCCGACAGAGGAGAGCAGCGAATGAGACTTCAAGGAACCCAGAAGACCGCGGCCATCACCGTTGGCACCGTCCTTGTGATGGGCGCGCTGGCCTGGGCGTCGGTGCCGTTCTACAACTGGTTCTGCCGTGTCACCGGGTTCGGCGGCACCACCGGCGTCTCGACCGCCGGCGCGGATCACGTGCTAGACGAGACCATCAAGATCCGCTTCGACGGGTCGCTCGACAAGAACATGCCGTGGACCTTCAAGCCGGTCGAACGCGAGATCGAACTGAAGATCGGCGAGACCGGGCTTGCCTTCTACGAAGCCTACAACCCGACCGACCGCCCCGTGGCCGGTCAGGCAAGCTACAACGTGACGCCTTACGAGGCGGGCGGTTTCTTCACCAAGATCGACTGCTTCTGCTTCACCGAACAGGTGCTGCAGCCGGGCGAGCGGGTGCAGATGCCGGTGACGTTCTACGTGGACCCCGAGATCGTGGAAGACCGCGACGCCAAGTATGTCCACACGATCACGTTGTCCTACACCTTCTACGAAATCGACCTGCCCGAGACCCACGCCGCGCTGGCGACCGAGGGCGACACGGTCTACAACGAATAAAGTCGCGCAAGACGAGGGAACGCTGCAATGGCGCACGAAAAGAACCACGACTACCACATCCTGCCCCCGTCGATCTGGCCCTTCGCCGGGTCGGTCTCGGCCTTCGTCATGCTGTACGGCGCGGTCCGCTACTTCCACGAAGCCGGCCCCTGGGTGATGCTCATCGGCCTCGTCGGCGTGCTTTACACCATGTTCGGCTGGTGGTCCGAGGTTGTGGCGGAAAGTAAGGCGGGGGATCACACCCCGGTCGTCGCCATCGGCCTGCGCTATGGCTTCATCATGTTCATCATGTCCGAGGTCATGTTCTTCGCGGCATGGTTCTGGTCGTTCTTCAAACACGCGATGTACCCCGGCGGCCCCGAGACCCCGGTCGAGTACCAGGTCTGGCCGCCCGCCAACATCGAGACGTTCGACCCGTGGCACCTGCCGCTGATCAACACGCTGATCCTGCTGTGTTCGGGCGCCGCCTGTACCTGGGCGCACCACGCTCTGGCGCACGAGAACAACCGCAAGGACCTTGTGAACGGCCTGATCCTGTCGGTCCTGCTGGGCATCCTGTTCACGATCTTCCAGGTCTACGAATACAGCCACGCGGCCTTCGGCTTCTCCGGCAACATCTACGGCGCCAACTTCTTCATGGCGACGGGCTTCCACGGCTTCCACGTCGTGATCGGCACGATCTTCCTGTTCGTCTGCCTGATGCGCGCGCTGGCCGGCCACTTCACGCCCGAAAAGCACGTCGGTTTCGAGGCCGCCGCTTGGTACTGGCACTTTGTCGACGTGGTCTGGCTGTTCCTGTTCATGTCGATCTACATCTGGGGCAGCTGATCTGCTGCACGGGTCGTGCCTGCGGCACCGGCCCGGAGGAAGGAATGACAAGGGCGCGGGTCCAACCTGCGCCCTTTGTCTTTTCCGGCGGCGCGTTTCCGATGCCGTGTCCCAAACGCAGCCGCACTATGTTGCCGCACCGTCTGGCATCCTCCCGCGCGAGGGACTAGGACACGGGTCATGAAGAAGTTCCTCGCCCCGCTCCTGATCGGCGTCATCGGATGCGCCATCCTCCTGTCGCTGGGGGTCTGGCAGGTGAAGCGGCTTGCGTGGAAAGAGACGATGCTCTCACGGATCGAGCAGCAGATCGTCGGCGACCCGGTCCCCCTGTTCGCGGGCCCGCTGGAAGAATATCAGGCGGTCGAGGCCACCGGGACCATCACCGGCGAAGAGGCCCATGTGCTGACCGCGGTGAAGAACATCGGCGCGGTCTTCCGCATCGTCTCGGTCTTCGAGACCGAAGGCAGGCGCATCCTTCTGGATCGCGGCTACGTCCCCGAGACCGAGAAGACGGCAGACCGCCCGCCCGTCGAAGATGTGCGCATCATCGGCAACTTCCGCACGGTCCAGGAAAGTGACCGCTTCACGCCCGAACCGGACCGCGACACGAACTTCTGGTTCGCCCGCGACGTGCCCAAACTGGCCGAGGCGCTGGACGCCGAACCGATCCTTGTCGTCCTGCGCGAAAGCGACGAACAAGATCCCCCTGTCACACCGTGGCCCGTCGGCACCGAAGGCATTCCAAACGACCATCTGAACTACGCGATCACGTGGTTTATGATGGCGGCGGCCTGGGCGGGGATGACAGGCCTGTGGCTGTGGCGTATCAACCGTCGGACCGACTGATTCAGAGGGCAACCAATGCGTTACATCTCCACCCGCGGCCAGGCACCCGTCCTGAGTTTCGAAGAGGCGATGCTGACCGGGCTGGCCCGTGACGGCGGGCTTTACCTGCCCGAGGACATCCCGCAGATGTCCGCGGACGACATCGCCGCGCTGGCCGGGCTGTCCTACGAAGAGATCGCGTTTCGCGTGATGAAGCCTTTCATCGGCGACAGCTTCACCGACGACGAATTCAAGGGCATCATCGAACGCGCCTACGCGGGCTTCGGTCATGCCGCCCGCGCGCCGCTGGTGCAGCTTGGCCCGAACCACTTCCTGTTGGAACTGTTCCACGGGCCGACGCTGGCCTTCAAGGACTTCGCGATGCAGCTGATCGGCCAGCTGTTTCAGGCCGCTCTGGGCCGCCGTGGCGACCGCGTGACCATCGTTGGCGCAACCTCGGGCGATACCGGCTCTGCCGCGATCGAGGCGTTCCGGGGGCTCGACAACGTCGACGTCTTCATCCTGTTCCCCGAGGGCCGCGTGTCCGAGGTGCAACGCCGCCAGATGACCACGCCGTCCGAGGCGAACGTTCACGCACTGGCCGTGAAGGGCGACTTCGACGACTGTCAGGCCGCGCTGAAGGACATGTTCAACGACTTCGACTTCCGCGACGAGGTGAAACTGGCGGGCGTCAACTCGATCAACTGGGCCCGCGTGCTGGCGCAGGTCGTGTACTATTTCTCGTCCGCCGTGTCGCTGGGCGCGCCGCACCGCAAGGTCAGCTTCACCGTGCCCACCGGCAACTTCGGCGACATCTTCGCGGGCTACGTGGCCAAGCGCATGGGGCTGCCCATCGAGCATCTGGTGATCGCGACCAACCAGAACGACATTCTGCACCGCACCATGGAGTCCGGCGCGCATGTGAAAGAGGGCGTCACGCCCTCGATCAGCCCGTCGATGGACATTCAGGTTTCGTCGAACTTCGAACGCGCGCTGTACTACGCCTACGGGCAGGACGGCGCCGCCGTCGCGCACGAGATGGAGGCGCTGAAATCCGAGGGCGGCTTTACCGTCAGTCAGGGCGCGCTGGAATTCCTGCGCGAAACGTTCCTGTCGGGCCGCGCGTCGGAACAGGAAACCTCGGCCACCATCCGCGCGGCATTCGCGGCGACGGGAGAGACACTGTGCCCGCACAGCGCAGTCGGTGTGAAGGTTGCCGAAGAGAACCTCGGCGTGACGCCGATGATTACGCTGGCCACCGCGCACCCCGCGAAGTTCCCCGACGCGGTCGAGGCCGCCGCCGGAACACGGCCGCCCCTTCCCAAGCGCATGTCGGACCTATATGACCGTTCGGAACGGTTCAGCGTCGTCGACAACGACCTTGGCGCCATCGAGAACCTGATTAGGGAGCGCATCGCCACGTGACCGTAAAGATCCATACCCTGTCGAACGGCTTTCGGGTCGTGACCGAACGGATGCCCTCGATGAAATCCGTGTCGCTGGGGATATGGGTGATGGCCGGCGGACGCCACGAGCGCCCCGAGCAGAACGGGATCGCGCATTTCCTCGAGCACATGGCGTTCAAGGGCACGAAGTCCCGCAGCGCGCTTCAGATCGCGGAAGAGATCGAAGACGTCGGCGGCTATATCAACGCCTACACCAGCCGCGAGATGACGGCCTATTACGCCCGCGTGCTGGAAGACGACGTCCGGCTGGCGCTGGATGTGATCTCGGACATCGTGCTGAACCCGGTGTTCGAAGACAACGAGATCGAGGTCGAGCGCGGCGTGATCCTTCAGGAGATCGGGCAGGTGCTGGACACCCCCGACGACGTGATCTTCGACTGGCTTCAGGAAGTGGCCTATCCCGATCAGGCGCTGGGCCGCACCATTCTTGGCCCGTCCGAGCGCGTGCGCGGCTTTTCCCGCGACGACCTGAAATCCTTCGTGGCCGAACACTACGGTCCCGAGAAGATGATCCTCGCCGCCGCCGGCGCCGTCGACCATGACGAGATCGCGGCAGAGGCCGAGAAACTGTTCGGACATCTGCCGCGCACCGCGCCTGACCGGATGGAGCCAGGCCGCTTCCTTGGCGGCGAACGGCTGGAGGTGCGCCCGCTGGAGCAGGTGCATTTCGCGCTGGCCTTCGAGACGCCCGGCTACCGCGATGACGAGATCTACACCGCGCAGATCTATTCCACCGCTCTGGGCGGCGGGATGTCCTCGCGCCTGTTCCAGGAAGCGCGCGAGCGGCGCGGGCTGTGCTACACCATCTTCGCGCAGACCGGCGCCTATGCGGACACCGGCCTGACGACGATCTACGCCGGCACCGCCGCCGAGCAGATCGGCGATCTTGCCGGTCTGACCATCGACGAACTGAAGCGCGCCGCCGACGACATGACCGACGCCGAGATCGCGCGCGCCCGCGCCCAGATGAAAGCGGGTCTGCTGATGGGGCTGGAAAGCCCCTCGGCCCGCGCCGAACGGCTGGCGCGGCTGGTGTCGATCTGGGGCCGCGTTCCCAGCCTCGACGAGGTGGTGGCGAAGATCGACGCGGTCGGCACCGACCGGGTGACGGCCTTCGCCGAGAAGGTGGCCGGCGACGCCCGCGCGGCGCTGACCATGTATGGCCCCGTCGACCACGCCCCGCGCATCGCCGAGCTGCGGGAGCGTCTCGCTGCCTGATGCTGAACCGACGTCGCAAGCTGCGCCTTGTCACTGACCGGATGTTCCTGCGTGCGCCGCAGCACGCTGACTTCCGGGGCTGGACGGCGCTGCGGCAGGCCTCCGCAGATTTCCTCAAACCGTGGGAGCCGACCTGGTCCGCGGACCATCTGACCCGCAAGGCCTTCACCAACCGTGTCTACTGGGCGCAGCGGTCCATCGTCGGCGGCACCGCCGTGCCGCTGTTCCTGTTCCGCCGCGAAGGCGAGGTGCTCTTGGGCGCGATCACGCTGGACAACATCCGCCGCGGCCCGGCGCAGTCCGGTACGCTGGGCTACTGGATCGGCGAGCCATTCGCACGGCAGGGCTACATGGGCGAGGCGATCGAGGCGATGGTCCACCACGGGTTCAACGAACTTGACCTCAGCCGCATCGAGGCCGCCTGCCTGCCCGAGAACGCCGCCTCGCGCGGGGTGCTCGAAAAGTCCGGCTTCAAGTATGAAGGCGTCGCGCAAAGCTACCTTCAGATCAACGGCCGCTGGCGCAATCACGTGCTGTACTCGAACCTGCGCCGCGACCGGCGGGGCAAGACCGACGTCGGCTAGCGGGCAACCCGCGCCCTGCTTCTTCGGTCGGCAAATATCCCGGGGAGCGCGAGGGGCAGCGCCCCTCGTTCCCGTAGCCTCGTATCGCGTTTCAGCCGGGCAGCGGCAGCACCGCGCCGGGATTCATGATTCCCAGCGGGTCCAGCGCATCCTTGATCGCCCGCATCGCGGCCAGCTTCGCCGGATCGCCATAGCGCTGCAGGTCCTCAGCCTTCAGCCGCCCGATCCCGTGCTCCGCACTGATCGAGCCATCGAAGCTGTCGACAAGATCATGGACCGCGCGCTGAACACGGCCTTTCTCGGCGATGCGTTCGTCACGGCTTTGGCCCTTGGGCGGATAGACGTTGTAGTGCAGGTTGCCGTCGCCCAGATGCCCGAAGCAGTTGATGCGATAGTCGCCAAGCTTCGCCAGAACCCCCGGCGCCGTGCGGATGAACTCGGGGATGCGCGAGATCGGCAGCGAGATGTCGTGCGACGAGATCGCGCCGATCAGCTTGTTCGCTTCCGGGATCGCCTCGCGCATGCGCCAGAACTCGGCGCGCTGCTGCTCTGACTGGGCGATCAGCCCGTCCGACACCAGTTCGCGCTCGTGCGCCTCGACGAACATAGTCTCAAGCGTCTCGGCCGGGTCGCGCCCGGCGTCCAGCCCAAGGTCGATCAGCACCATCCATTCCGGCGGCTCGGGGAAGGGCAGGCGCACTTCGGGGATGGTTTCCGACAGAAACGTCGGCCCCATCCCCGAGATCAGTTCGAACGCGTTGATGCCGGACCCTGCGACGTCGCCAGCCAGTGCCAGCAGATCCAGTGCCGCGTCGGGGTCGCGCACCACCATCACCGCGGTGCCGGTCTCGGCGGGACGCGGGAACAGGCGCAGCGCGGCGGCGGTGATCACGCCCAGCGTGCCCTCTGCCCCGATCAGCAGGTTGCGCAGGTCATAGCCGGTGTTGTCTTTCCGCAGCCGTTTCAGCCCGTGCCAGATCGACCCGTCGGGCAGCACCGCCTCCAGCCCAAGGCACAGCTCGCGTGCATTGCCATAGCGCAGGACGTTCACACCACCCGCGTTGGTGCCCAGAAGCCCGCCCATCCGGGCAGAGCCCTCGGCGCCCAGCGACAGCGGGAACAGCCGGTCGGCCGCCTCGGCGGCGGCCTGCACGTCGACAAGGATCGCGCCCGCCTCTGTGACCAGCACGTTCTCCGCCGGATACGTGGCGCGGATCTTCGTCATGCGCTCCAGCGACAGGACCAGGGGCGCCGGGCCGTCCGGCATCACCTGCCCGGTGACCAGCCCGGTGCCCCCGCCATACGGGATCACCGGCACACGCGCCTCGGCGGCGGCGCGGATCGTCTCTGCCACCTCCTCGGTCGAGCCGGGGGCGACGACAAGGCCGATCTCGCCGGGCTTGCCGCCCCGCGGGGTCTCGGCATAGCGTGCTGTGTCGTCCTTGAACGCCGCCTGCGGCAGGCGGCTGCGAAGGGTCTCGGCGAAGGCGTCGGTCACGGAATTCAGCATGGGTTCGGTGAACCATGACGCCGGGTCGGGCGCAAGTCCGCGCGCTATCGCGACGGCAGGTCTGGCGAAGGTGGTGACGGCTGTCCCTCGATTGCCTGCATATCCACGTGCAGGACAGGCAGCCGCACCGTGCTATTCCTCGAACACCGGCAGGAACTGTGGTTCCAGCACCATGACCGTTGGCCGGGACGGCAGGTCGCGCAGCGACACCACGTATTCCGAGCCGCCCGCGTACTGGATGTCGAACGCCTCGGACATGCGGGCGAGGAAGGCGTCCAGCGCGCCGCGGCCGAACCAGTGCATCGGGATAACAACCGAGCTTTTCAGCCGCTCCATGATGCGCACCGCCACGTCGACGGGAATCGTCATGCCGCCATCCACGGCGATCATGACCACGTCCAACCGGCCGATGGCGGCGTATTGCTCGTCAGAGGGCTCGTGGTGCAGGTGGCCCATGTGACCGATGCACAGCCCCTCGACTTCGAAAATGAAGATCGAGTTGCCGTCGTTCTCGCGCCCCGAGAAACCGGAACGGATGTCGGTCGACACATTGCGGATCAGCACGTCGTCCAGAACGAGGTGGTGATCCGCCGGGCCCGGTCCCTCGGCGTTCCAGCCCTTCAGCACGTTCGGGATGCGGTCGTCCGGGTTCGCGGTCCAGTGCGAGGAATGCGCATGGTTCATTGTCACCACGTCCGGCACGAAATCATGACTGCCGATGTAGCCGTTGTAATCGGTGATGCCGGTGAACCCGCCGGGTGTCTGGATCAGGAACATCGAGTGATCGATATAACTGATCCGAACCGAGAACTCCGGGATCGGATCGCTGTAGGCCGCCTTGTGGATGTACTCCAGCCCCGGCGCGGCATCCGCGATGGCGATGCAGTGGGACATGCGGCGCTCTTGCGCTCCGGCAGCGGTCGCGACAGCCAGCGCGAGACCGGCGAGGGCGTAACGGATCATGGCGGGCTCCCTGTTCTTTCCCCAACGATACCCCGCACCCCGGCTTCCCCCTAGCGCCGCATGTGTCGGGGCCGATCACAGCCGCGTCAGGTGCCGCCTTTCCGTGCAGCGCGCGCACAGGGCTTGTGCGGGCGGGTGGCACAGGGGGCCCTGTCGGTAGGCGCGACGCTGGCCTAGGTAAGGGACAAGCAAAGGAGACGATCATGGAAGTCGGGCTTTATACATTCGGCGATGTCGGCACGGACCCTGTCACCGGGACGCGCATCGACGCGCCCGAGCGGCTGCGCAACCTTGTCGAAGAGATCGAACTCGCCGATCAGGTCGGGCTGGATGTCTTCGGTCTGGGCGAGCATCACCGCCCGAACTACGCCGTGTCGTCTCCGGCCGTCGCGCTGGCCGGTGCGGCGAGGACGACGAAGTCGATCCGGCTCAGCTCGGCCGTGTCGGTGCTTAGCTCTGACGATCCGGTGCGGGTGTACCAGCAGTTCGCCACGCTCGACGGCCTGTCGGGCGGTCGCGCCGAACTGATGGTTGGCCGCGGGTCGTTCATCGAGAGCTTCCCGCTGTTCGGCTACGACCTCGACGACTACAACGCGCTGTTCGACGAGAAGCTGGCGATGCTGCTTCAGATCGACCGCGAGCCGTCGCTGAAATGGCCGGGGACCGAGTTCACGCAGGCCGTGGGCGGCGCGGGGGTCTATCCGCGTCCGCAGAACGGAAATCTGCCGATCTGGATCGCCGCCGGCGGGACGCCGCAGTCGATGGTCCGCGCCGGTGCGCTGGGCCTGCCGCTTGCGCTGGCCATCATCGGAGGCGAGCCGCGCCGCTTCAAACCGCTGGCCGACCTTTACCGCCGCGCGGCGGCGGAAGCGGGCCACGCGGACAAGGCGCGGGTGTCGCTAAACGTGCATGGCTATGTGGGCGAGAACGGCAAGGCTGCCGCCGACCTGTTCTTCCCGGCGCAGAAGCAGGTGATGGACCAGATCGGACGCGAACGCGGCTGGGGTCCGCAAAGCCGGGCGCAGTTCGACGCCGGGATGGGTCCGGAAGGCGCGATGTTCGTCGGCGACCCGTCCGAGGTGTCGGACAAGATCCTTGGCCTCAAAGAGGATTTGGGCTTTGACCGCGTCTCGATCCAGATGGCGATCGGCGTGATCGACCACAAAGAGATGCTGAAGGCGATCGAAGTTCTGGGCACCAAGGTGGCGCCGTTGCTGCGGGCGGGCTAGGCCGCCCGTCCGGGTCAGAGCCCCTCGAACGCGCAGAGGCTGTGGACCTCCATCCCCATCTTCGCCAGCTTGTCGCGCCCGCCCAGTTCCGGCAGGTCGATGATAAAGGCGCAGCCAACGATCTTGGCGCCCAGCCGTTCCAGCAGCTTGATCCCGGCCTCGGCGGTGCCGCCGGTGGCCAGCAGGTCATCGACCACCAGCACGGTCTCTCCCGCAGTGACGGCGTCGTCGTGGATCTCGACGATCGCCTCGCCGTATTCCAGCTTGTAGTCCTGACTGATCGTGGTGCCCGGCAGCTTGCCCTTCTTGCGGATCGGCACGAAGCCGGTGCCAAGCTGGTGCGCGATGGCGCCGCCGATGATGAAGCCGCGCGCTTCCAGCCCCACAACCTTGTCGATCCGCTGACCGGCGTAGGGGTGCAGCATCTGGTCGATCGCCATGCGGAACCCGCGCGGGTCGGCGAACAACGTCGTCACGTCCCGGAACATGATGCCCTCGTGCGGGAAGTCGACGATGGTGCGGATGTAGTCTTTGACGGATTTCGTAGCGATCATGAGGTGGCCCTTCCGGCTGGCGTCGGGGCCGATTATGTCGCCGATCACCCCGCGCGTTGCAAGCGCCGTCCGGCGCGCGCTCTGCGGCCCGTCCGAACTAAGTAGCGTTTTTCCCGTTCCTTTTCCCGATCCGTGGGGCTAGGGTGCGTAAAGCGGTTGTATGTCTGTTGTATATACAACTCGACAAGTCGAAGAACTGGAGCGACGACGCGTGAGCAAGAAGGCCGACAAGAAAACCGGCAAGAAGGACAGCCAGCTGATCCTGCGGCTCGACAAGGAAGAGCGCGACGCGTTCGTGAAGCTTTGCAAACAGCAAGACACCAGCGCCGCGCGCGAGATCCGGCGCTTCATCCGCGAGTACCTCGGCGAACACGCGGAAGGCTGACCCTATACGCCTCCCTACATCAGCAGGGAGGGGCCGTGCCGCGCCTCACCACAGCGTCGGCTTCGCCACCATCAGCCAGAACACCCCCACCAGCGCCCCGAAGGCGGGCCACCCCAGCGCGAACCACAGTCGGTACAGCCGCCGCGCCTCGTCCGGCAGCGGGTCGCCGTTGTCCATCGCCTCGCGCGCTAGGTCGCGGATGCGGATCTGCAGGCGCACCACGGGCGCCCAGCAGACGAAGGCCAGACCATAGGCCGCATAGGTCACGATTAGCCAAGACGCGTCCCAGCCCCAGCCGCCCAAGAAGACCAGCGCCAGACCCGTGCCCGGCTGAACGATCCCCGCCGGCGTGGTGAAGACCCAGTCCGCGACCACCACGCCCGAGGCCACCGAGTGCACGGTCTCGACCCGCCCGGTGCGCATCGCCCAGACCATCTGGAACGCGGTGCCGATCCCGGTGCCGAACAGTACGGTTGATGACAGGATGTGCAGCCACTTCAGGACAAGGTACCAGTCCATCAGCGCTCTTCCTCCAGCACCCGGTGGATGAGGATCAGCAAAAGGATCGGCAGGTTCTTCAGCAGCGCCCCGAACGGATCGAGCCACAGCGGCGGATCGAGAACCGACAAAGCCACCGTATAGCCCGCGACCATGGCGACCTGCACCCAAGCCAGCAGCCGCAACCGCCACGCGGCCAACAGCGCTGCGGCAATGCCAAGATCCACCAGCCCGCCCAAACGCCCCAGCGCCAGCGCGGCCATGTCGGGCAGGTCGGTATCGACCGAGCCGAGAACCGTGGCTGACGGCAGGAACAAGCCCAACAGCCCCGACACCAGCCACATCAGCGCCAGTACCAGCCGCACTGTGGGCTTCAGAAGGAACAGCCGGGCGTGCCACAGGTCCTGCGTGCCCGCAGGCCGCGCGGCAAGGAATTCCGAAACGCCGCGCGTGCGTCCTTCCGGGGGCGGAGTGCTTTCGATCCCGTGCGCGAGTTGATCCACCGCCACCGCAGAGATGGGGCCGAGCTTCAAGAGCGACCCGATCCGTCCGAACCCGCGCGCCAGCGGCAGGGGCATGCGCAGTACCGGCACCGGCGGCTGCCCCATCCAGCCGCGAAGTCGCGTGGTGAGCTCTGCCAGCGACAGGCTTTCGGCCCCGCCGACCTCGACGGTGCCATCCGGCGGGCCGCTCAGCGTTTGCACCACAAGCCCGGCCAGATCGGCGGCATGCATGGGGTTCACGCGCTGGGTGCCGTCGCCGACCACCGGTGTGACAAAGGGCATCGCCGCCATCGCGCGCAGCAGCGAGGTGCCCCCGTACGAGGTCTCTCCCATCACCAGCCCGGGCCGCAGGATCGTGGACGGGCAGGGCGCCTGGTCCAGCAGGGCCTCGCCCGCGCGGCGCCAGCGTCCGAAGGGCGTGTCGGCCTCGATCCCGATGGCCGAGATCAGCACGATCTGCGCGTCCTTGTGCAATGCCGTGTGGATCGCGCGTGGCGCAAGGACATGCACCGCCTCGAATGCCGCTTCGGAGGCGTCCAGCAAACCGGCGGCGTTCACCACGCCTACGGCCTCGGCAAGATGCGGTTGCCAGAAGGCCGTATCGTGCGTGGAGGTGTCGGTCAGGTCGGCGCGCAGGACTTCGTACCCCTGTGCCGCCAGCGCCGAGGTGCGGCGGGCCACACAAAGCGGCGCATAGCCCGCATCCCGCAGGGCGGCGGCGATATGGCGGCCGATGAACCCGTCGGCGCCCAGAAGCAGAACGCGGCCGCCCATCGCGGGGTCAGAGCACCCGGCCGGCCACCGCGTCGAGCTTCGACAGAAGCGCCGGGTCGCGTTTATCCGGCGCGGTCATCAGCGCGAATTCCAGCGCGCGGTCGCAGCCATGCGGGCAGGCCTCGCGCTCCGCGCCCAGCAGGCCGGGCAGCTTCGCGACAAGATTGCGGGCCTTCTCGGCATTGCCGGTCAGGGTGGCGATGATGTCGGTGATGTCGACGGCGCCGTGATCGGGATGCCAGCTGTCATAGTCGGTGATCATCGCGACCGAGGCGTAGCAAAGCTCGGCCTCGCGGGCGAGTTTCGCCTCGGGCATGTTGGTCATTCCGATCACGTCGCAGCCCCACGCCTCGCGGTACATCTTCGATTCCGCCATGGACGAGAACTGCGGGCCCTCCATCGCAAGATAGGTGCCGCCGTCGTGCACGGTGATGCCAAGATCCTTGGCCGCCGCGACGCAGGCCGCCGACAGGCGCGGGCAGGTCGGATGGGCGACGCTGACATGGGCGACGCAGCCGGTGCCGAAGAACGACTTCTCGCGGGCGAAGGTGCGGTCGACGAACTGGTCCACGACGACGAAATCACCCGGCGCCATTTCCTCGCGGAACGAGCCGCAGGCCGACACGCTGATCACATCGGTCACGCCGATCCGCTTCAACGCGTCGATATTGGCGCGATAGGGGACGGTCGAGGGCGAATGAACGTGGCCACGCCCGTGGCGCGGCAGGAAGGCCATCTTAACCCCGTCCAGCGAACCGGTCAGGATCTCGTCCGAGGGATCGCCCCACGGGCTGTCCACCGTCTGCCATTCCGCGCCTTCCAGCCCGGCGATCTCGTAGACCCCCGATCCGCCGATGATCCCGATGACCGTGTCCGCCATTCCGCTGCTCCTGTTGCTGACGTCCGATTGATACGCACCCAGTGCCGCGGTTGCAAAGGTGGACTGCCCTGTTGCCGCAAGGTGCCGCTTTGCGCCCGCCGACAGGGCCAATGCGCCCGACCGCCCTTGGCACCGCGATGCCCATGATCTAGGACATCCGCGACCTGCCCGAACGGCACCCAGCCGTGTCAGTTTGGGCGTCCCGCGTGTCGTGACGTCGTTCCGCATGCCGGTTCCCGCGAAGAAATCGCGTGAAACCCGGCGGTCAAAGCGGTATTGCTGCGATGCAGAAAATTCCTGGCCGGGCGCCCTCCCGGCCATTTCGTTTTGAAGGAGACGGGATGAGCAGAGCCCTGCAAAGCATCCTTGGCCTGACCGGACGCGTGTCGTCGGGGTCGGGCACCAAGCTTGACGCCGCCCAGATGAAGACCGAGGTCCTGTCGGGTCTGACAGTTGCCCTTGCGCTGGTGCCCGAGGCGGTGGCTTTCGCCTTCGTCGCCGGGGTGCACCCGCTGGTCGGCCTGTACGCGGCCTTCATCGTGGGCCTGATCACCGCCTGTTTCGGCGGCCGGCCGGGGATGATCTCGGGCGCGACCGGCGCGCTGGCGGTGGTGATGGTGTCGCTGGTGGCGCAGCACGGGGTCGAATACCTGTTCGCCACCGTGGTGCTGATGGGCATCCTGCAGGTGATCGCGGGCATCATGCGATGGGGCAAGTTCATCCGGCTGGTGCCGACCCCGGTGATGCTGGGCTTCGTGAACGGCCTCGCCATCGTGATCTTCCTTGCCCAGTTGACGCAGTTCCAGATCCCCGGCACCGCCGAGGCGTCGGGCCACGGCATGTCGGGCGGCCAGTGGCTGTCGGGCTTCCAGCTGTACCTGATGCTGGCGCTGGTGGCGCTGACCATGGCGGTGATCTGGCTGCTGCCCAAGGTGACCAACATCATCCCCGCACCGCTGGCGGGCATCGCCATCACGGCGGGCATCGTGATCATCTTCGGTCTCGACAGCCCGCGCGTGGGCGACATGGCCTCGATCGAGGGAAGCTTGCCGCCGTTCCACATCCCGATGGTGCCGCTGAACTGGGAAACCTTCGAGATCATCGTACCCTACGCGGTGATCCTTGCCGCCATCGGCCTGATCGAAAGCCTGCTGACGCTGAACCTCGTGTCCGAGATCACGGGCGAGCGCGGTGGCGCCAGCCAGGAATGCGTGGCGCAGGGCGCGTCGAACATCGTCACGGGGTTCTTCGGCGGCATGGGCGGTTGCGCCATGATCGGCCAGTCGATGATCAACGTGAAGTCGGGCGGCCGCACCCGCGTGTCGGGCATCACCGCTGCGTTGTTCCTGCTGTGCTTCATCCTGTTCGCCGCGCCGCTGATCGAGCAGATCCCGCTGGCCGCACTGGTGGGCGTGATGTTCATGGTCGTGATCGGCACCTTCGCGTGGAACTCGCTGAAGATCCTGTGGAAGGTGCCCTTCGTGGACGCCTTCGTCATCGTGCTGGTGACCGGCGTCACCGTCGCCTATGACCTTGCCACCGCCGTCGTGGTGGGCGTGATCGTCTCGGCTCTGGCCTATTCGTGGAAGAACGCCACCCGCATTCACGCGGTGGCCTACACCACGCCGGAAGGCGCCAAGGTCTATCAGGTGCAGGGGCCGCTGTTCTTCGGCTCTGCCGCCGGTTTCGCCGAGATGTTCAACATCGAGGAAGATCCGGGCCGGGTGGTCATCGACTTCCAGAACAGTCGCGTCGCGGACCAGTCCGCACTGACCGCGATCGAGTCGCTGGCCCTGAAATACGAGGCTGCCGGCAAACGGCTGGAACTGCGCCACCTGAGCCGCGACTGCCACCGCCTGCTGACGCGCGCAGGTCAGCTGATGGTCGACAGCGACGACGACCCCGACTACGGCGTCGCCGTGGATTACGGCGTGCGCACCGGCCAGCTGGGCGCGGGCCACTGAAACGACGGGGCGTGCGCAAGAGGGTGCGCGCCCCAACACCCCACGCCGGTTTGCTCGCGGATCGCGCGGAAAGCGTCTGACGCAGGGGAAGGAAGATTGACACGGATGCCGATTGCCGCATTCGTTAGTCATGACCGACAAGATCACGCCGACCCCGGTGCCACCGCCGTCGCGCCAGCGCAGCCGCGAACTGGTCGAAACGACCCTGCCAATCCTCGCGCTGTTGCTGTTGCTGCTGCTCGGTTTCACCACCGTTCAACCGTTCCTGCCCGCCATCCTATGGGGCATCTTCCTGAGCGTGTCGCTGCGGCCAGTCTACGAACGTCTCACACGGACGCTTGGTGGCAGGCGCGGCAGGGCGAGCATCGTGCTGGGCCTGATCCTGACCGTACTTCTGGTGTTGCCGATCCTCGGGCTGTCGCGGTCGGTGATCTCCTTCATCCCCGATGCGCTGATCTGGTTTTCGGAACAGGGCACCGACCTGATCGGCGCGGAAGAAGGTGAAATCGGTGTCGAGCTAAACCCGATCACCGGTGAGATCACTTCGATCTGGGACACGATCATCCGTGACCTTCAGTTCATCCGCAGCCATTTCGGCGAAGAGCTGAAGCCAGCCGCGTTCTGGCTGATCCGGGAGGGCCGGTTCATCGGCGTTTTCGTGATGGAGTTCGCGCTAGGCGTCCTGCTGGCGATCATCCTTCTGCACCGTGCCGCGCCCCTGTCACGCGCGGCGGCCGCGCTACTTTACCGCGTCGGCGGAGCGTTCGGGCTGGAACTGGCGGATCAGGCGGTGGTCACCATCCGCTCTACCGTCCTTGGGGTGCTGGGCTCGGCGGCGGCGCAGGCAGCAGTCGCGTCGGTTGCGTATTTCATCGTTGGCGTGCCGCACTGGCCGATCCTCGCGCTGCTGACGCTGATGCTTGGCCTCATTCAGGTCGGTCCGATCCTGGTCTGGCTGCCCATCGCGTTCTGGCTTTGGTCGAACGAGGCCATCGGCATGGCGATCTTCATGTGTGTCTGGGGGCTTCTGGTGGTCGGTCTGACCGACAACGTGGTGAAGTCCTTCGTCGTCTCGCGCGGCGCGCACCTTCCAGCGATCCTTGCCCTGTTCGGAGCGATCGGCGGGATGCTGACATGGGGCGTGGTGGGCATTTTCCTTGGCCCCGTGATCCTTGCCGTTTGCTATCAGCTGGTCACCAAGTGGATGGAAAGCGAGGATGACCCGCCACCCGAGGCCGAAGCGTCCTTGCAGGACTAGCGGCGCTCAGGCCACGTCGATCTCTTCCGGCATCGGGTTCCAGTCGAACCGCGCACGCACCAGCCCGTGATCGCTGGCGCCCTCGCTGTCCTCGAAGGACTCGCGGTTCAGGTGGTCGTTGTAATTCTCCATATCCCGGAACGACCAGCGACGTTTGCGGGAATGGTCGTAGAACTCTTCGCTGACTAGGATGTGGTCCAGGCTCTCGCGTTTGTCCTTGTAGACGTGGGTGTAATAGACGTGCCGAAGCGATCGGTACTGCTGCAGGCGTTCCACTGAATACAGGCCCTTGTCCGCGCTGTGCCCGGCGGTCGACTTCTCGACCAGTCGATAGGTGGGCTGGGCCGAGATCAACTCGGTCGAAACCGATAGCGAGTCGTCGTTGAGGTCGCCCAGCACGACGGTGGGCGAGATCTGGTCTTCGTCCTCGGCCATCATCACGCCATCCAGCATCGCCCGAAGCGCCCCGGCCTCGATGATCCGCCGCACATGCGCCAAGGCGGATTTGGCGATATTCGGATAGGTTTGCAGGATCTGCGGCTTGGGGGCCGCGAAAGACACCCGCGCCGGGCCCTTCGACTTCAGATGCGCCACGAAGACGGTCACCGGCGGCGGCTTGGGCGAGGTGCCCTCGGACTGGATCTCCGCTTTCAGGACGGGGCGCGAGAACCGGTTGATGGTGATCGTGATCTCTTCCAATGCGCCATCGGTTTCCTTCACCCCGTCATAGACGTAGCCCGCCGGAAATTCGGCAACCCAGTCGGCGCCGGGAAGAAGCTGGGTGTTGCCGTGTCGATCCTTCCGCACCGCCAGCGCCACTTGCGGCTGCCCGATGCCCGGCGCATCGCGGGCCACGATGTCATAGTCGGTCTCAAGCCCTGCTGCCGCAAAGGCCTCGGTCAGGGCGGCGGCGGACCAGAGTTCCTGAAAAGCGATCACCTCGGCTTCCAGCTTGGCAATCTGCGCGCCCGTCCACGCGATCTTGCGGGCATAGGCCGCGCGGCCCTCGGCGTCGTCGGGAAAGGGTGGGCTGTTGGTCGAATAGGTCAGCCCGCCGGGCACCTGAAGGTTCAGAAGGTTGAACGTCGCGAAGCTTAGATCCCGCATGTTGCGCGCCATCGGAAGTGCTCCCTGCATGTGGCCGGTGGCCGCAGGGTATCACGTGGCGGGCGCCGGACTTATGCGGGAATCCCGGTATGGCGGCGGCCCAAAAGGGCCGATTCCCGGCTTAATCGTCCGGACGTTTCAGGCTGAACAACTCGGTGATCTTCGCATAGTCGCGATATCCCAGACGGGTCAGCGGCTGGTAGCGGGTGATGTCGAAGGTGCCGTCGACAAGACAGTCATCGCGCATGTGGACGCCTGTGACTTCGCCCAGAACCAGCCAGTTCGCCTCGCCCTCCAGCTTCACGATCTGGGTCATCCGGCATTCGAGGTTCGCCGGCGCGGCGGCGACGCGCGGGCAGTCGATCGTCTCGCACTCGGCTTTTTCCAGACCCGCCGCCGCGAACTCGTCCTCGCCCGCAGGCAGCGCCGCCGAGGTGGCGTTCATCGCGTCCCGCATCGCGTATTCCACGATGTTCACGCAGAACACGCCGGTTTCACGGATCTGCGCCACGCTGTCCTTCGTGTCGCCCCGGTCGGACTTGGCCGAGGTCGAGGCGAACATCACCTGCGGCGGCACGTAGGCCACCGCGTTGAAGAAAGAGTAGGGGGCAAGGTTGTCGCCCGTCCCGCCACGGGTCGAGATCCAGCCGATGGGGCGGGGGGTGACGATGGCGTTGAAAGGGTTGTGCGGCAGGCCGTGGCCATCTTCGGGGCGGTAGAACATATGGGGCTCCGCTGGGGTATTCGTTGCTGCGTTGCCCCCCCTTAGCCCGCGTGCTAGGCCGCATTCCAGCCGAAAACAGGATGGCCGCTACGGCGGACCGCCGGAACCGCCGAGGACAGGGGCGCTTGTACCGCACAGCCCAGGAACAGCCCAACGACTGGTGGGAAGTCGAGGAACTCTTCAACCTGTGCTTCGCGCCGGGTCGCGAGATGCTGTCCTCGTATCGCCTGCGAGATGACGTTGCGCCGGTGCCCGAGCTGTGTCGCGTGGCGCGCGACGAGTACGACGCGCTCGCCGCCGCCATTCGGTACTGGCCGGTGCGCGTGGGTGGGGCGGAAACCCTGCTTCTGGGGCCGGTGGCGACCCACCCGATCCATCAGGGCGAAGGTCTGGCGGCGCTGATCATCCAGGAAAGCCTTGCCCTCGCCCGCGACGCCGGGTGGAGCCGCGTGCTGCTGGTGGGTGACGAGCCCTATTACGGACGCTTCGGTTTCTCGCGCCGCGATGGCGTCGAGATGCCTCCGCCGACCAACCCGGCGCGGATTTTGGGGCTGTCTTTGTCCGAAGACGACGCGTGGACCGGGGTGGCCGGGCACGTGACCCGGTGGGTCGACGACTGATTTCAGGCGGTTCCGGGCTTCGTTTCTGTGCTTCGGTACAATTTCTGTATCGTGAAAGCCCAGCGTTTGTTGACTTTGTCGCACGCCTAGCGCGCAACACCGCATCGTCCAACCGCAAGTGATCACAATGGTTTTATGAGATTCCGGTGACCTTTTCCGGGGGTCGCGGCGTTGGTGGTCCAGAAGGCGGCGCAACCCTGTCGCCAGTGTAAAAAGTATGAAAGGAGCGCTTACAATGAAACGCTTTCTTATGACTTCGGCCCTCGTCCTGACCACCGCCACCGGCGCGGCATTCGCCCAGGCGAACGACCCGGACACGATGCAGCTGCGCACCTCTGTTGGCCAGTGGATCGGCGGCTCGACCTATAACGTCGACGTCGACAGCCTGACCGACGAGCAGATCGCCGCCATGTATGGTGCGATCACCAGCTCGGACGACCAGAGCGAGCAGGACGCGGCCATCCGCGCCGTCCTGAATGACAACAACGTCATGATGGAAGAGCGCCCGGCCAACATCATGGTCGGCGACGTCGAGACGCCGCGCAACCAGCTGTACACCTCGGTCGAGATGGCGCTGGTCGGCACCGAATACGAAGGCATGGCTTACACCCTGACCGACGAAGAGCTGGCGGCCGTTTACGGCACCATCAACAGCTCGGACAGCGAAAGCCAGCTGAGCACCCAGCTGAGCTCGTACTTCGATAACTGATAGGCACTGCCTGTAGTTAAGAAGGGGGTCGCCATTTTGGCGGCCCCTTTTTCGTGGCCGGTGCGCTAGGACCCGTTCCGGCCCTGCGTCGCCAGCCAATCCATCACCGACTGACGCACCGACTGCACGCCGCTTTCCCGCGCGGTCGAGATCACGTCGCGCACCTCGGTCAGGTCGACGCGTCGCAGCAGGCTTTTGACGGGGCCGATGGACGCGGGGCGCATCGACAGTTTCTTCAGCCCCATCGCCGCGAAACACAGCGCCTCGACCGGGCGGCCCGCATCCTCACCGCAGAAGCTGACATCGGTCCCGGCCTCGTCGCAGCGTTCCACGATGCGTTCTATCAGCGACAGGAAGCTGCTGTTCAGCGTGTCATAGCGCCGTCGCACTCTTTCGTTCTCTCGGTCGGCGGCGAAGAAGAACTGTTTCAGGTCGTTGCCGCCGATCGAGATGAAATCCGCCATCTCGTAAAACTGCCGCGGCGCGTAGGCGAGGCTGGGCGTCTCGAGCATCGTGCCGATCTCCACCCGTTCGGGCAGCACGTGGCCAAGCGCGTATTCGCGTTCCAGTTCGCGGAACACGTGATCGCGCCCGGCGCGGAATTCGTCGAACTGGGCGACCATCGGGAACATGATCGTCAAAGGCCGCCCTTTCGCGGCACGGATCAGCGCCTGAAGCTGCATCCGCATCACGCCCGGCTTGTCCAGGCCGACCCGGATCGCGCGCCACCCCAGCGCGGGGTTCGGTTCGTCCGAGGCTTTCATGTAGGGCAGCACCTTGTCGGACCCGATGTCGAGCGTGCGGAACTGCACCCGCCGCCCGTTCGCGGCATCCAGCACGCGGGCATAGATGTTCACCAACTCGCCGCGCTTTGGCATCCGGTTGCGGATCAGGAACTGAAGCTCGGTGCGGAATAGCCCCACGCCTTCGGCGCCAGAACTTTCCATGGACGGCAGGTCAGCCATCAGGCCGGCGTTCATGTACAACTCGACGTGCTGGCCGTCCTTCGTCACCGCCGGCACGTCCCGCAACGAGACATAGCGTTTCTGCGCCTCGGCCATCATCGCCATCTTGTCGCGGAAGGCGCTGACCACGCTTTCCTCGGGGCGCAGGTGAACCACGCCCTGATCGCCATCGACCATGATCGGATCGCCGTTCAACGCCTCTGCGATGATGTTCTTTGCATGGATCACCAGCGGGATCGCCCACGCCCGCGCCACGATCGCCGCGTGACTGCCGACCGAGCCCTCTTCCAGCACGATGGCCTTCAGCGTGCGCCCGTATTCCAGCAGTTCCGCAGGTCCGATGTTGCGGGCGACAAGCACCGGGTCGGCAGGCATCTCGGCCCCGGTTTCCTTGCCCTGACCGGACAGGATGCGCAGCAGTCGGTTCGACAGGTCGTCCAGGTCGTGCAGCCGCTCGCGCAGGTAGGCGTCGGGCACCTGCTCCATCCGGGTACGGGCCTGCGACTGTTCCTTCTCCACCGCCGCTTCGGCGGACAGGCCGCGGTCGATGTCGGCCTCGATCCGGCGCATCCACGACCGGGAGTTGGCGAACATCTTGTAGGCTTCCAGAACCTCGCGCTGGTCCTTGTCGCCGGGTTCCAGCCGGTCCAGCATTTCGTCCACCGACAGGCGCAGCGTGTCGATGGCGACCTGCAGGCGCGCCTTCTCGACCTCGGGATCGTCGGCCACGGGGTTGGCGACCACGACACGCGGTTCATGCAGCCAGACATGACCCTCGGCGGTGCCCTCTTGCCCGGTGGTGCCCTGATACATGACCGCCTGCTGGTGCAGGGCGCGCAATGCCGCGCCCTCACCGACGAAAGCGCCCAGTTCGGCCATCTCGGCCAGCACCATCGCGACCACTTCCAGCGCGTAGACCTCGTCGTCGGAGTATCGGCGCGCCTCTTTCGACTGGACGACCAGAACGCCCAACGTCTCGCCCAGACGCTGAACGGGCAGGCCGAGGAAGCTGGAAAAGACCTCTTCCCCGGTTTCCGGCATATAGCGGAAGCCGCGCGTCGCAGGCGCGTTCTCGGTGTTCAGCGGACGCCCGGTGCCCGCGACGCGGCCCACAAGACCTTCGCCGATCCGCATCCGCGTCTTGTGCACGGCTTCGGGCTTCAGACCCTGCGTGGCGCACAGTTCCAGCGTCTCGGAATCGCGGAACAGATAGACCGAGCACACATCGGTCCGCATGCTGTCTGCGATCAGATGGGTAATCTTGTCCAGCCGCGCCTGACCCGCGCCCTCTTCGGCAAGCGTGTCGCGCAGCCGGCCAAGCAGTTTCCGGCTTTCAGATTCGGTTCCGTCGGCCATGCCGTTGATTCTGTCCCGCCAATCCCGTGCGTGTTCCGCGCTGCCACCCTAAACGCAGAATTGCGCCAGCGAAACGATCATTCTCCGGGCAGAGCCCCGCAACCGCGCCTGCCCGAAACGGCGGCACAGTTGTTTCGCGGCTGTCATGTCCTTAAACCTGTTGGAAAAAGTTAACGCATAATCGCGACGGAAAACAGGGACAGGAGACGGCAGTCATGCCGCGCAGACTGATTTTGATCGTGGGCCTCGTCGGCCTTCAGGCGCTCGCGCTTATTGTGGTTCTGGGCATCACCTACTGGGCCTCGCAGGACGTGCTCTTGCGATTTGCCGAGAACCTGACCGCCCGCATCGCACGCGACGCGACAGCCTATACCGAGGATTTTCTGGACCCGGCAGACGATGCCGCGCAACTGTCGCAGCGCCTGCTGGAAGCGGGCGTCGTCGCGCCGGATGACCGCGAGACGCTCAGCCGCTACCTGTTCGACCTGTTGAAGACGCGGGACAACTTCGACGGTGCTTACTTCGGCTTCGCCAACGGCGATTTCGTGTATGTAAGCCGGGATGCAAGCGAGCCGCGCGCCGCCTTCAGGCTCAAGACCATAACGGCCGCGCCCGATCGCGAAGTTGCCCTGTCCTGGCATACCGAGCGATTTCGGCAGGTGTCGGGCCGGGAAGAGCCCGAGGACGACTATGACCCGCGCGACCGCCCATGGTATCGGGCCGCGCTGGATGCCGACGACGTGTCGTGGACGCCGCCCTATATCTTCTTCTCGTCGCAGCGTCCCGGTGTCACCGTGTCGATGCCGGTCGACGACCCCTTGACGGGGGGCGTGCTGGGGGCGGTGGGCGTCGACATCGGGATCGAGTCGTTGTCGACCTTCCTCGAAGGGCTCGAGATCAGCCCGAACGGGTCCGCCGCGATCGTGTCGGACAGCGGCGATATCGTCGCCCACTCGGAAGAGGATTTCGTGGCCGAGGCCGGCGCCGACGGAACCGTCCGGTTCAACACGGTCGAGGGGGCGGCCGACCCGCTGCTGACCCGCGCCGCGGCGTCGATCCCTGGCGGGTTGGACGGGTTGTTCGCGGGCGAAATCCGGGTGTCCCGTTTCCGCGCGAATGGCGAGGCATGGCTGGCCGCCGTTCAGCGTCTGCGGCTTGAGCGGACGCCTTGGACGGTGGTCACGTGGCTGCCCGAGTCAGACATTCTCGAACCGCTTCACCAAGTCCGCTCGACCGCGCTTTGGGTGGCGCTGGCGGCGCTGGTCGCGACGGCATTGCTGGGCCTGCTGTACGGCAAGGTCCTGATGCGCCGCGACTGAAACGCCTTCCGCCAAAAGAAAAACGCCCCTCGCGGGGCGTCTTCGGGTTCGGCCGGAAAGGCATCGCCTCAGGCGGATTTCTCAAGCTCGAACGTGTCGTGCAGCGCCTGCACCGCCAGTTCCATGTACTTGCGGTCGATGAGGACCGAGATCTTGATCTCCGAGGTCGTGATGACCTTGATGTTGATCCCCTCGTCCTTCAGGGCGTTGAACATCTTCGCCGCAACGCCCGCGTGCGAGCGCATGCCGATCCCGACGACCGACACCTTGGCGACATTGATGTCGGCCACAAGGTCGTGGAAGTTGATGTCGCCCGCTTCCTTGGCCTTGTTCATTGCCGCCTCGGCCCGCGCCACCTGATTGGTGGGGCACGAGAAGGTCATGTCGGTGCGGCCTTCCTCGGCGATGTTCTGGACGATCATGTCCACGTTCACGCCCGCATCCGCCAGCGGTCCGAAGATCGCGGCGGCGATCCCGGGACGGTCCGCCACCGAGATCAGGGTCATTTTCGCTTCGTCGCGGCTATAGGCGACACCGGCAACCACATTGCTTTCCACGATATCCTCCTCGTCGCACACGAGAGTCCCGGCGCTTTCGTCCATCTCGCCGAAGCTGGACAGCACCCTGAGTTTCACCTTGTAGCGCATCGCCAACTCGACCGAGCGGGTCTGCAGCACCTTCGCGCCGAGGCTGGCGAGTTCCAGCATCTCCTCGAAGGCGATGCGGTCCAGCTTGCGCGCCTTGTCCGAAATCCGCGGGTCGGTGGTATAGACGCCGTCCACGTCGGTGTAGATGTCGCAGCGCTCGGCGCCGAACGCGGCGGCAAAGGCCACCGCCGTCGTGTCGCTGCCGCCGCGGCCAAGCGTGGTGATCCGGCCCTCGGGGCTGATGCCCTGAAACCCCGCGACCACCGCGACCTTCATGCCTTCGCCGAACTTCGCCATGATGTTCTCGGGCGGGATCTCTTCGATCCGGGCGGCGGAGTGGGCGCTGGTCGTCTTCAGCGGCACCTGCCAGCCCTGCCAACTGCGCGCGGGGATATCCATCTCTTGCAGCGTCAGAGCCATCAGACCGGCGGTCACGTTCTCGCCCGAGGACACGACAGCATCGTACTCGCGGGCGTCGAACAGCGGCGAGGTCTCTTCGACGAAGCCCACCAGCTTGTTGGTTTCCCCGGACATCGCCGAGACGATGACGATCACGTCATAGCCGTTTGCGACCTCAACGCCGACGCGCTTGGCGGCGCGGCGGATGCGGTCCAGCGTGGCGACAGAGGTGCCGCCGAATTTCATAACAAGGATCGGCATAAGGGGCCATTTCCCATCTTCAGGTCGCCGGTGTCATATGCGCGGCGGCAGGGACAGGCAAGGGCGCACTGGCCGGCCCTGGCGGGCATTCGGGCCGGATCGACGCCGCGTCTGGCAATCCCGCGCCGGATGCGGTTGTTTCGGGTCCAAGAAGGAGATCCCGATGCACCTGACCGAGGACGATCTGAAGCGAGCGGCCGATCTGGTCTACACCCAGATGCCGCCGACCCCGCAATATGCCTGGCCGCAATTGAAGGCCCGGCTTGGATGCGACGTCTGGGTCAAGCATGAGAACCACACGCCCACCGGCGCGTTCAAGGTCCGTGGCGGCATCACCTTCATCGATTGGCTGCGACGCACACATCCCGACGTGCCCGGCATCTGCACCGCCACACGCGGCAACCATGGCCAAAGTCAGGCGCGCGCCGCAACGGCTGCCGGGCTGCGGGCGCTGGTCTACGTGCCGCATGGAAACTCGGTCGAGAAGAACGCGTCGATGCGCGCCTTCGGGGCGGAACTCGTCGAGCACGGCCACGACTTCGACACCGCCCGGGTCGAAGCGTTCCGCGTCGCGGAAGAGCAGGGGCTGGCCATCGTGCCGCCTTACCATGACGAACTCGTGCGCGGCGTCGCCACCTATGCCTACGAGCTGTTCACCGCCGCGCCCGATCTCGACACGGTTTACGTGCCCATCGGCTGTGGGTCGGGGATCTGCGGCACCATCCTCGCCCGCGACGCGCTGGGCCTGAAGACCGAGATCGTCGCCGTGGTGGCCGAGGGCGCGCCCTGCGCCCGCCTGTCTGTCGAGGCCGGGCGACTGGTCGAGACGAATTCCGCCGACACCATGGCTGACGGCATGGCGGTGCGGGTGCCGGTGCAGGCGGCGTTCGACGTCTATTCCAAGGGTGCCGCGCGGTTCGTAACCGTGACGGACTCCGAGATCATGGACGCAATGCGGGTGCTGTACGAGGACACGCACAACCTTGCCGAAGGCTCCGGCGCGGCTGCGCTGGCGGCGCTGATGCAGGAGAAGGACGCGATGGCGGGTAAGAAGGCAGGGGTTATCCTGTCCGGCGGGAACATCGACGCCGGCGTGTTCGCGGGGGTACTGGCGGGCTAGGCCGCCGCCCGCGATGGCGGCCCTGCGCTGTCCTGCCGTCTAGGCCCGCAAACCTCGCATCAATAGGGATGCTCTCGACCGTCCCATGTCAGGAAGCGGCCTGTCATCTCGACGCTGAGTTCCTCGAACCGCGCGCGAAGCCCGGCGGCGCTTTCGGCTTCCGAGATGTCGGCGCCGGTGCCGCCCATGTCGGTGCGGACCCAGCCCGGGTGATAGATGCCGACAGCGATGCCTTCGGGCTTCAACTCGGTCGACAGGTTACGCCCGAGGTTCAGCGCCGCGGCTTTCGATGCGCGGTAGATCAGCGACCCGCCCGGCGCGCGGACATGGCTGGCCATCTGGCTGGAGATGATCGCGATCCGCCCCGCTTCGGAGAGGCGCAGCGAGGGAAGCAAAGCCTGCACCGTCAGAAACACGCCGGTCACGTTCGCCGCGAAGCTGTCGGCCCACATCGCCGCCGGGTAGCCCGCGTTCAAAGACTGTCCCTTGTCCAGATAGACGCCCGCATTGCACACCAGCAGGTCCAGCGGCTTGCCCTGCATCCGCTCGGCCACAACCCGGTGCGCCGCGGGGTCGGTGACGTCGAGCGTCAGCCAGTTGCCTTCGGGCGGGGTCGCGCCGCGGCTGGTCCCGATCACGTCGGTGCCGTCGGCAAGGTAGCTGTCGAAAAGAGCGCGGCCAATGCCGCGGTTCGCGCCTGTAATGAGTGTTGTCATGGCCGTGACCCTAGCGGCGCGGCCATCAGGCGCAAGGGATCAGTTGGACTTGCGGGTGGGGCGGAAGGGCAGGGGCGCGACCGGCACGCCGTCCTCGATCAGGCGCTTGGCTTCTTCGGGCTTCGCCTCGCCATAGATCGACCGGTGCGGGATCTCGCCCTCGTGCATCTTGCGCGCTTCCGACGCGAACCCCATGCCCACATAGTCCGACGTCGTCTCGACGTGCTTGCGAAGTTCGGCAAGCTTCGTTTCCATCTCGGACGCGGGTGCGCTCAGGCTTTCTTCCTTGGGCTTGGCGGTCTTCTTCCGCGCGGTCTGGACGCCCGGCGCCATCAGCACCTTGCGCACCTCGGTCGAGCCGCATTCCGGGCAGGCCACCATCCCGCCCGCGCACAGCTTGTCGAACGCCTCGGCGCTGGCGAACCAGCTTTCGAACCCGTGGTCTTCGTTGCATTTCAGCGCGTAGCGGATCATTTCCGGTCCCGGAGTGATGTCGATATTATGTAGATATTCGACGCCGGGCGGAATGCAAGCTGCGGCGGTGCGTCAGGGTTTCCGCGCGGGTCACCTTTCGGTTGCCGTCGGCCACGCATGGACCCGTGCCGTTTCAGGATAGACAACGGCGCCGCGCGACCAATCTTAAGCGCAGAAGGTCCGCCACGCGGACAGCGAAACGAGGAAGCGCCGTCCAATGATCCGGCCCTATGATACAACGGGCAGATATGCTGACGAGTGAACCAATCGCCGACGCCGCCCCCCGGTTCATCGGCGCCGAGATCTATCGTACGTCCAGCTATGGCGGCTGGCATCCGCTGAGGGTGCCGCGCGTGTCGACGGTGATGGACATGTCCCGCGCGATGGGCTGGCTGCCGCGCGACCGCTTCGTCACCAGTCCGCGCGCCAAACCCGCCGCTTTGGCCGCGTGGCACAGTCCCGGCTATCTTGACGCGCTGGTGCGGGCAGAGGTCGAACAGCGGGTCACCGAAGAGACCCGCGACCGGCATGGGCTGGGTACAACCTCGAACCCCGTGTTCCCCGAGATGTACCGCCGCCCCGCGACGGCGGCGGGCGGGTCGATCCTTGCCGGCGAACTGCTGGCGGGCGGCGGCGTGATCTACAATCCCGCGGGCGGCACCCACCACGGCATGCCCGACCGGGCGAACGGCTTCTGCTATCTGAACGACCCGGTGCTGGCGATCCTGTCGATGCGGGCGCGCGGCGTGCGCCGGGTGGCCTATGTGGACATCGACGCGCATCACCCCGACGGGGTGGAAGCCGCCTTTGCCAACGATCCCGACACCCTGATGATCTCGGTCCACGAGGAACGCCGCTGGCCCTTCACCGGAGGGCTAGAGGATCAGGGTGGCGGGCAGGTCTTTAATCTGCCGGTCCCGCGCGGGTTCAACGACTCCGAGATGCGGGCCGTGCTGCAAGCGCTGATCCTGCCCGCCGTCGCCGCTTTCCGTCCCGATGCGGTGGTCCTGCAATGCGGATCGGACGCGCTGGAGGAAGACCCGCTGTCCCGCCTCGCGCTGTCGAACAACGCACATTGGGAGGTGGTGGCGGCGCTAAGGCCGCTTACCTTTCGCTATCTTGTGTTGGGCGGGGGCGGCTACAACCCATGGTCGGTGGGCCGGTGCTGGACCGGGGTATGGGGCACACTGACCCGACAAGAGATCCCGGACCGCCTGCCGGTCGAGGCGGAAGAAGTCATGCGGGCGATCCATTGGACGGGCAACAGCCGGGCCCGCAACCCTTCTCCCTTGCTGTTCGAAACCCTGCGGGATGCCCCGCGCGAAGGCCCTGTCGGCGCCGAACTGCGCGCCCGGCTCGACGGGCTGGAGGCAAGAGTGAGGGCAATGGCGCGCGTCTGGGTCTGACCTTTCGGCCCGGCGATGGTTGCGCTACCGTCCGGCCAAATCTTTCATGGGAGTGATGATATGGCCGATCCGATCCGTTGGGGCGTTCTGGGCGCCGCGAATTTCGCGAAGAATCACATGGCGCCGGCGATCCACGCCGCAAGCGGGGCAAAGCTGTCGGCGCTGGCAACCTCGTCTCCGGACAAGGCCGAAGGCTTCAAGGCGTTCTGCCCCGACCTGAAGGTCCACGGCAGCTATGACGACCTGCTCGCCGACCCCGAGATCGACGCGGTCTATGTCCCGCTGCCGAACCACCTGCACGTGGAATGGACGGTGAAGGCGCTGGAAGCGGGCAAGCACGTCCTGACGGAAAAGCCGATCACCATGGCCGAGGCAGAGTTCGACACCCTGATCGCCGCGCGGGACAAGGCGGGGCTGCTGGCGGCAGAAGCCTACATGATCGTGCACCACCCCCAGTGGCAGCGCGCGAAAGAGCTGTATGAAAGCGGCGCCATCGGCAAGCTGGTGCTGGTCGACGGCGTGTTCTCGTACGACAACCGCGCCGACCCCGGCAACATCCGCAACAAGCCCGAAACCGGTGGCGGATCATTGCCCGACATCGGCGTCTATACTTTCGGCTCGGCCCGGTTCGTCACCGGCGAAGAACCCGAGACGGTGCAGTCGACCATCCGGCGCGAGAACGGTGTGGACGTCTTTGCCCATGTCACCGCCGACTTCCCGTCCTTCCGCTATTCCTCGATCACCTCGATGCGGATGTTCCCGCGCCAAGAGATGACGTTCCACGGCGAGGCGGGCGTGATGAAGGTGACATGCCCGTTCAACGCGAATGTCTTCGGACTTGCGCAGGTGACGGTGGAACGCGAAGGCATGCAGGTCACGACCGAACGCTGGCCCGGCGTGAACCACTACGTCCTGCAGGTCGAGAACTTTGGCCGCGCCGTGCGCGGCGAGGCGGCCTATCCGTGCCCGCTGGAGTTCAGCCGCGGCACGCAGCGGATGATCGACATGGTGCTGGCGGCAGAATAAGTCCGCCGCCGGACAAACGCGCCGGCGTCACTCGATGCCGGTGCGGCGTGCGTCCCAAAGGGTGATGGCGAACAGCACAAGGCCCGCCGCGCTCAGCCCGGCGCCAACGTAACCGGAGGCGGGGAAGCCATGGCCGGCGTCCACGGCGCGGGCGGCAAGGAAGGGGCCAAGCGCGTTCGCCGTATTGAACGCCGCGTGATGAAGCGAGGCGGCCAGTTGCTGCGCGTCGCCTGCGACATTCATCAGCCGGGTCTGCATTACGGTGGACACGCCGCCGAGGACCCCCATGAACAGGATCACAAGGCCCATCGCCCAGAAGCCGTAGTTCACCGCCAGCGGGAACAGGGTCAAGACGATGATGCCACCGCCGAACGCGATATAGGCCGTAGCATTCATCGCCTTGTCGGCAAGGTGACCCATCACGAGGTTGAAGACCATCATGCCGAGGCCCGCGATCATCAGCATCAGCGCGACCTCGGTCTCGGACCCGCCCAGCGTCGTTTTCACCGTCGACGCGATATAGGTGTAAACGGCGAAGAACCCGCCAAAGCCGATGGCGCCGGTCAGCAGCGTCAAAAGCACCTGGCGGTTCTTCAGCGCGCCGAGTTCCTTCAACGGGTCGGCGTTCGGGTCCGCCGGGGTGCGCGGCGCTTTCAGATGAACGGCGACTGCGGTGGCAAGTGACAGCGCGCCCACCAGCACGAAGCCCGCGCGCCAGCCGATGTACTGGCTCAGCCAGCTTGCCGCCGGCACGCCGACGGTCGTGGCGATCGTCAGGCCGACGAAGACCTTCGACACCGCCGACGCCCGCTTGTTGCGCGGAACGACGGACGCGGCGACCAAGGCGGCCACGCCGAAGTAGGCGCCATGCGGCAGGCCCGACAGGAAGCGCGAGGCGGTGAACAGGCCAAAGCTGGGCGCCATGGCCGACAGGGTGTTGAACACCGCGAAGGCCAGCATCAGCCAGATCAGCAGCATGCGTTTGCGCATCCGGGCGCCAGCGACGGCCAGCACCGGCGCCCCCACGACGACCCCCAGCGCATAGGCGCTGATCGCGTCGGCGGCGCGCGCTTCGGACACGCCGAGGTCGGCGGCGAAGTTCGGCAAAAGCGCCATCGCGGCGAATTCGGTGGTGCCGATGGCGAAGCCGCCCATCGACAGGGCGAAAAGGACGGCGCGGGGCGAAATGACCCGTTCGACGCCAACCGGTTGCGTGCCGGCGACGGCGACTGTCTGATCGGTCATAGTGACCTGCTTTCCGAGCTTGGGGGACCGGAAGATCCCGTGTTTCGCATCTCCCTGACGAAAGAGCTATCTGGGGCACAGCTTTGGGGCAAGCATGCGATCAGCATGGAAATTGGATGGCCGCCATGCACGGATTGCATGGCGCGCTGACGGGCGTGGGAAGTCAGAGCTTGCGGAACACCATGACCAGTCCCCGGTCGTCCTTGTGCGGGTGGTCCGCGCCCTCGTAGATCGCGATCTCGCGGAAGGTGACGGGCGTGATCGCGCCCTGCGCCACAAGCGTCGCCAGCGCAGAACCGAAGCCCATGCCATCCAGCACCGCCGGGATGGTACCGCAGGCGAACAGCGCCCCCGCGCGGGTGACGCGCAGCAATTCGGGCAGGCAGACCGGCCCGACGTGGCCATGGGTGAAGGTCCCGCAGGACACCACACCGCCATAGACCCCGTCCGGCATCTGAAGCGTTTGCGTCAGGTCGCCAAGGATGCGGCGGCGGTAAAGGCCCTTCGCCTCGGCGCGGGCCAACATCTCGGGCGCGATGTCGATGCCGTCGACCGTCAGGTCGCGCAGGTGCTCGGCGACAAGTCCGGTCCCGGCGCCGATGTCCAGAACGGGCTGGTTCTCGCGCATGTCCGACAGGAAAATGTGGGCGATCTCGCGCGGCGCGACATAGCCCCAGCCCTCGCCAAAGCTGTCGTCGTAGCTGGCCGCCCAGTTCCCGTACAGACGCTTTGCATCCTCTGGGCCGTCAATTTCATAGGCTTTGTCTAGGTCGTAGTTGGTTGGCATGGCGACGGTCTCCCTGTGCTGCCATTGGCTTAGCCGCGCCATGTGAAGCTTCTGCGACGGAAAGGGCCCGTACCTGCCGATCTTGCGTCCGTCCGCCACCCGCCTAACATGAGCGCCGAATCCGATGGGTCGTGGAGGCGGTGCGATGAGCGATGAACATGACAAGTTCCAAGGGCGTGTGAGCGGCCCTCAGTTCGAACCGCGTGAGAAGGATGGCCTGTTCATCCGGCTGGTCTTCATGATCCTGATCTGGGTGATGCTGTCGCTGGCCAGCACGGTGCTTGGCGTTGCGACGGTGATCCAGTTCGTCGTGATGGTGATCAACAAGGGCGAGCCGAACCCGCGTCTGGCCGAGTTCGGCGAGTCGCTAGGCATCTGGATCGCCAAGGCCGCGCGCTATCAGACCGCGGCAAGCGACGTGAAGCCCTGGCCCTGGACCGAGCTGGACTGAGACCGGTGGCCGACACGCTGATCGAGGCGCGGGTGACCGGCAAGGTGCAGGGTGTCTGGTTCCGCGCCTGGACACGGGAACAGGCCGTCGCGCTGGGCCTGCGGGGCTGGGTCCGGAACGAGCCCGACGGAGCGGTGCGCGCGCTGCTGGTCGGACCCGAGGCAACCGTCAAAAGAATGGTCGACCTGTTGCACCAAGGCCCGGACCGCGCCCGGGTGGACGCGGTGGAAACCCGCAGCGCCACGATCGCCGCCGACGGAGAGTCCGCCGGCGGTTTCGAGATCCGCCGTTAGTTCCGCTTTTTCGAGCCGCTGTTCTTCGACTGTCCGCCCGTCGAGAACGGATCGTCCGAGAACGGATCGCCGGCCGTTTCATCTTCAAGCCGCGGCGCGACGCGCGATTGCTCGCGCTGGCAGTTCTCGACCTCGTCCCACGCCCGGCGCGATCCGGTCAGCTTCAGATTGTCGATTTCGGCGCCGTTGTAAGAGATAGACATGTTCAGCGCGGCCTGGAATTCGTTGATGAATTCCATCTTGGTCGACTGAGCGTGCAGATAGACGGTCTCGCCCGGGTTGAACTGAAGCCCGGTGGCCGAAACGTCCCAGACAGGCCGGCTGCCGAACCGGATTTGCAGGTCATACGCCTGCTCGTCCCGCAGCGAGGTCCATTTGTCGTTACCAATCAGAAAATAGAAATTGTCCTTCTCGGGATTGCGGCCGATGCGAAGCACGGTGCCACCGTTCCAGGATGCCAATGCGTAGCAGCCATTGCCGATGGTCGCATCGACCGAGATGTCCCAGTCGCCCACCGACTTCCACAGGGTTCCGTCCTGCGCGTGGGTGGGGCCGGCGACAGCGGCCAAAGCCAGGCCGAGGGCAAGGGTCAAGTCTTTGACGAACATGGATGAAGCCTCCGAAAATGCACTTGCAGCGATTTTCGCATGACCCTTTGTGTTCAGGCAAGTCAGGTTGTCCGGAATTTGAACGGGATTCGGTATCTGCCGGCTCTCTTTATGCGAGTGCCAAGAGCGTCGGCGCGGGCTTGATCTGCGTCAACGAAACATTCTTTTCCGTGAATGCATGTTCGCGCCCGAGACTGAAACGCAGGATGGAGGCCGGGATGCTCAGGCTGGCGATGACCTTGTTCTCGATGATCGCGACAACACTGATGGGGACCTTCGTGGTGGTGGCGCTTGTCACCGGATACGACACGCTTGTTCCGCTGGTCACGGCGGCGGCACTGGGTCTGGTGGTGTCGGTGCCCGCGTCGTGGCTGATCGCGCGGGCGCTGTCGTCCTAGGCGTCGAACCAAGTGTGCAGGGTTGCCACGAACTCGCGCGGCTTGTCTGCGTGCAGCCAGTGGCCCGCGCCGGGAAGCTTGGCGAAGCGGGCATTGGGGAAGTAGCCCTTGATCCGCTCACGATGCTCGGGAAGCACATAGTCGCTTTCGGCGCCGGACAGGAACAATGCGGGGGTTTCCACCTGTCCGTCGATCTTCGGCCAGCCGGTGATGCCCGACATCTCGGCGTCGAGCACGTCCAGATTCAGCCGCCACATCTTCTCTTTCACGTCCAGCGACTGCAGCAGGAACGCGCGGGTGCCCCGGTCGGTAACCTCGGATTGCAGCGCCCGGTCGGCGTCGCTGCGCGTAGAGACGGCTGACAGGTCCACGCCCCGCATCGCGGCGATCAGGTGGCTTTGAGAATGCGAATAGGCCACCGGCGCGATGTCCCCCACCAGCAGCCGGCGCACCAGCTCCGGGCGCGTCAGCGTCAGCACCATCGCCGCCTTGCCTCCCATCGAATGCCCAACGACGTCCGCGTGCCCACCGTGCGCCATGATCACCTCGGCCAGATCGCCCGCCATGTCGTGATAGCTTTGGTTGTCCGCGCGCGGGCTTTGCCCGTGGTTGCGCATGTCGACCGTGATCACCTGTCGCGATTCGGCCATGCGCTTGGCGATCGCGCCCCAGTTCCGCGCCGAGCCGAACAGGCCATGCACGATCAGAAGCGGCGGGTGTTGCGTCGGTGCGCCAGTGAGAACGGTGTTTAGCATGGCCGATCCATAGCGCCGGGGGGCAGGGGTGGAAAGGGCCCGCGGTGGCCGGGTAGTCTTGGGTCTGCTGCACACCGGGGGGTTGGGCAATGAACATGACCGATGGTCTGAACGCGCGGTCCGCCGCGCTGGCGACCTTGTTCGAGAAGAAACTGAAGATCCGTGGCGACGGGCTGGAAGAAAAGCTGCGCCACGGCAAGCGCCGCCTGCCGCACTGGGTGCGGGTCGAGGCGGGCAAGCTTGTGGCGGCGCAGCAGCTCGCCGCGCATCCCAAGCTGGCGGCTCAGGTCGATGCCGACGGGCTGGACGTCGCCGCGACGCGGTGCGAGCGCTGGGCGCGCGGCGTCGACCTGTCGCAACAACGGCGGGACGCGGCGCTGCGGATGGTCGCGGGCATCGCGATGAACCTGCTGATCGTCGCCGGCGCGTTCATCGCGTGGCTGGTCTGGTCCGGCAACCTTTAGGCCCGCGCCCCGTCGTATTCTTCGTCCGTGACGTGCTGTTCCCAGTCGATGTGCTTGCCGTCCAGCGCCTCGTGAATCGCTAGGTGGCACATCGCGGTGTCCGGCCCCGCGCCGTGCCAGTGGCGTTCCCCGGGCGGAATCCAGATCGTGTCGCCGGGGCGGATCACCTGGATCTTCTCGCCTTCGGTCTGAAACAGGCCCGACCCCGACACGACGTGCAGCGTCTGGCCCAGCGGATGCGTGTGCCAAGCGGTGCGGGCGCGCGGTTCGAAGGTGACATAGGCCGCCCGGACGCGGGCCGGTTCCGGCGCGTCTACGATGGGATCCTGCCGCACGCGGCCAGTGAAGTATTCGGCGGGAGGCGTGATCGAGGCGCGGGCGCCGGTGGGGGTGAGTTCCATGGGTGTCTCCTTTGTTGCGGGCAGGAGAACACGCGCATGGCGGGCTTGCCAAGCCCGCGCGACGCTCAGTCGGGTTGCGTCGCGGTGTCGAGAAGGTCTTCGGGCGTCAGTGCGCCGGTCCGCAGATGGTGGCGCAGCGTGTGCGCCACCGAAAGCGCATCGTCCAATGCATCGTGGGCACGGCGGCCGGGCACCTCGATGCCGTGCCAATCCGCCAGCTTGTTGCTTTGGGTGGTCGTCACCGCATCGGGCGGCATTCCCGTCTTCAGCAGAAGCCGCGCCGCATTGCCGAAGCGGTTCGCGGGGAACGGCGGGGCGATCCCAGCGACGAAGCAGCTGATGCCAATGGCCGTCAGTTCGTCCTTGCCCCACGCCCACATCGGGGCCTCGTGGACGAAGCTTGCGAAGCGATGCAGCGCTTCCGTCAGGGGAAGACCTTCGGCGGCGAGGGTCTCGGACGTGATGCCGGTCAGATCGGTGAAATAGGGGTCGAGGCTGCAAGGCGCGCCAAAGCGGTCCAGCGGCGCCACGAAGACCCTCAGTGTGTCGAGCACCGGAAAGTCGTCATCCAGCCCCAGCCGCACCGCGCCGATCTGCGCCAGCAGCGGGTCGGGATCGTGCGGACCACACCAGTTGCGCCGCATGGCGCCTTCTGCCGTCAGGAACTCGCAGTCATAGATGACGGCCGCGGGGCGGTCCATGGCGGGTCCTCCCCGGAAACGGAAAACCCCCACGCGTTAGGCGCGGGGGTTCGAAGTGTCAGAGAGTCGGGTAGATCGGGAACTTGCGGCACAGCGCGGTGACTTCCGCCTTCACCTTGTCCTCGACCTCGGCGTTGCCGTCCTCGCCATTCGCGGCCAGCCCGTCGATCACCTCGACGATCCAATCGGCGATCTGGCGGAACTCCGGCTCGCCGAAACCGCGGGTGGTCCCGGCGGGGGTGCCCAGACGGATGCCCGAGGTCACGAAGGGCTTCTCCGGATCGAAGGGCACGCCGTTCTTGTTGCAGGTGATGTGCGCGCGGCCCAGCGCGGCCTCGGCGGCCTTGCCGGTGACGCCCTTGGGACGCAGGTCGGCCAGCATCAGGTGATTGTCGGTGCCGCCCGACACGATGTCGATGCCGCCCTTCATCAGCTGGTCGGCCATTGCGCGCGCGTTGGCCTTCACCTGCGCGGCATAGTCCTTGAACTCGGGGCGCAGCGCCTCGGCAAAGGCGACGGCCTTGCCCGCGATGGCGTGCATCAGCGGCCCGCCCTGCAGACCGGGGAACACGGCCGAGTTGATCTTCTTCGCGATCGCCTCGTCATTGGTCAGGATCAGGCCGCCGCGCGGACCACGCAGCGATTTGTGCGTGGTCGAGGTGACGACGTGGGCGTGCGGAACCGGCGAGGCATGTACGCCACCGGCCACGAGGCCCGCGATATGCGCCATGTCCACGTGCAGGTAGGCGCCGACCTCGTCCGCGATGGCGCGGAACGCGGCCCAGTCCCACTCGCGCGAATAGGCGGTGCCGCCGGCGAGGATCAGCTTCGGCTTGTGTTCCAGCGCCTTGGCGCGGATCTCGTCCATGTCCAGCAGGTTGTCCTGCTGGCGGACGCCGTAAGACACGACGTTGAACCACTTGCCGGACATGTTGACCGGCGAGCCGTGGGTCAAGTGGCCGCCCGAGTTCAGGTCGAGCCCCATGAAGGTGTCGCCCGGTTGAAGCAGCGCCAGGAACACGGCCTGGTTCATCTGCGAACCCGAGTTCGGCTGCACGTTGGCAAAGCCCGCGCCGAACAGTTCCTTGGCGCGCTCGATGGCCAGCGTCTCGGCCACGTCGACATACTGGCAGCCGCCGTAATAGCGCTTGCCCGGATAGCCTTCGGCGTACTTGTTGGTCATGATCGAGCCCTGCGCCTGCAGGACGGCCAGCGAGACGATGTTCTCGGAGGCGATCAGTTCGATCTCGTCCTGCTGACGCCCCAGTTCGTCCTGGATTGCGCCGAACAGTTCGGGGTCGCGGTCAGAGAGGTTTTCGGTGAAGAAGCCGGAATCGCGGTGTGGCGCGTTCATGGGTACTTTCCCTTCGGGCAGCCTTGGATTTGCCCGGCCTCTTACCGCACCGCGGCCCCGGTATGAAGCCCCCTAAACGACGCGCCGTGTCGCTTGCGCGGCATCGGGCGGTTTTCCTTGTGTTTTCTTTCCTCGCTTGCAATCTGACCCAAGGAGCGCGCCGATGCAGAAGATCGCCTTCGTGGCAAACGATACCGAGGTCGCCCGGACGGCCCTGACCGAACTGGCGGGGCGCTACGGGTCCGCAAAGCTGGAAGAGGCCGACGTGATCGTCGCGCTGGGCGGCGACGGTTTCATGCTTCAGACCTTGCACGGCACCATGCATCTGGATGTCCCGGTCTACGGAATGAACCGGGGCACCGTGGGCTTTCTGATGAACGGCTACAGCGACGACAACCTGATCGAGCGCTTGGAACAGGCCGAGGAAACCGTGATCCACCCGCTTCACATGAAGGCGGAAACGCCAGAGGGGCGGATTCACGAAGCGCTTGCGATAAACGAGGTCTCGCTGCTGCGCGCCGGTCCGCAGGCGGCGAAGCTGCGCATCACCGTCGACACGCGGGTCCGGATGGAAGAACTGGTCTGCGACGGCGCGCTGGTGTCGACCCCGGCCGGTTCGACGGCCTACAACTACTCAGCCCACGGACCCATCCTGCCGATCGGGTCCGACGTGCTGGCGCTGACGGCCATCGCGCCGTTCCGGCCCCGCCGCTGGCGCGGTGCGCTGCTGCCGATGACAGCGGCGGTCCGTTTCGACGTTCTGGAGCCCGAGAAGCGCCCGGTCATGGCCGATGCCGACAGCCGTGCGGTCGAGCGCGTGACCTCGGTCGAGATTCGGGCGGATCGCTCGGTCCGCCATCGGCTGATGTTCGATCCCGGCCACGGACTTGAGGAACGACTGATCAGCGAACAATTCGTCTGACCGTTGGCCGCGCGGCTACCGCAGAGTAAGTTTGTTTCGCCGGTTACTTCAAACATGTAATGTTTCTGCGGCTTTTCTAAGCGGGTTTTGTTTCTGCGGGGCAAGGGATGGTCTGGTTTTCCAGACTTGCCCGCCAGATCAAAGCTTTCCGACCTGCATGCAAATCAGGGGAAGTCCTTGATGTAGTATAAATCCTGATTATTGGCGCGATAAGAGGGAATGGGCGGTTTTTCACAGCATTAATTTTAGGTGTCGCTGTAAATGGCGAAATGATTCCCAAAGTTACTTCACAAGATATCAATTTATCGTCAGTCTTTCTGATTTTTTATTTATCTACGTTCGGTTGTTTTTCACCAATTTTTCTGGAAAGTCACAACTTTTGGGTGTGTGATGGTCAAGTAGTACTTGCCGCGTTGTTGTCTCGATAGCGCATACTAGCGTCAATTTTCTGCCATCGGCCCGCAGTAACTTGCTGCTGCCAATGCGCCGGAACTAGGGTAGTCCCAGTAAGGAGTGGCTCATGTTGGAAACACCGGAAAGCCGTACAGTGATGATGCTGTACGAACTTCAGCGGGAAGTGCGCGAAATGCGCCGCGAGATGAAGGTTCGCTTCGATGCGATGGAGGCCCGGCTTGCCGGGGCGGAGGCCCGTCTTGCAGGTCTGACCGGCGACAGCGCCGATCCCCATCCGACAGTGCTTCCGAAAGAACACTGAACCACGCCGGCGCCCCCGGATCGCTCCGGAGGCCGCCGTTGTTCCTTCTTCAGCTGGCGACTGCCAGCGGGTATCCAAGATCGCCGACCGCGACACGGATCTCGTCCAGGATCGCGGGATCGTCGATGGTGGCGGGCATCTTGAAATCCTGACCGTCCGCGATCTTCACCATAGTCGCCCGCAGGATCTTGCCCGATCGCGTCTTCGGCAGCCGGTCGACCACCGTCACCAGCTTGAACGCCGCCACCGGTCCGATCTTGTCGCGCACCAGCTTAACGCATTCCTTTGCGATCTCGTCATGGGGCCGGTTCACACCGGTGGTCAGGCAGACAAAGCCCATCGGCAACTGACCCTTCAGCGCGTCCGTGACACCGATCACCGCGCATTCCGCGACGTCGGGGTGCGAGGCCAGAACCTCTTCCATTCCGCCCGTCGACAGGCGGTGTCCGGCCACGTTGATCACGTCATCGGTGCGGGCCATGATCCACAGATAGCCGTCCTCGTCCTTCATCCCCGCGTCGCCGGTCTCGTAATAGCCGGGGAAGTGGGACAGGTAGGATTTCTTGAACCGCTCGGGCGCGTTCCACAGGGTCGGAAGCGTGCCCGGCGGCAACGGCAGCTTGACCGCGATGGCGCCCAGAGTGCCCGGCGCGACCTCGTGGCCCTCGTCATCCAGGATGCGGATGTCATATCCCGGCATCGCAACGGTCGGAGAGCCGATCTTGACCGGCAGCGCCTCGATCCCTGCCGGGTTGCCGGCGATGGTCCAGCCGGTCTCGGTCTGCCACCAGTGGTCGTAAACCGGCTCACCGGTCATCTGCTGCGTCCATTCGATCGTGTCGGGATCGGCGCGCTCGCCCGCAAGGTAGATCGCGCGCAGGTGCGACAGGTCGTACTTCTTGATGAACTCGCCCTTCGGGTCCTCGCGCTTCACGGCGCGAAAGGCGGTGGGAGCGGTGAAGAAGCTGCGTACCTTGTGCTCCGAGATCACCCGCCAGAACGTACCGGCATCGGGGGTGCCGATCGGCTTGCCCTCGAAGACGATGGTGGTGTTGCCGTGGACCAGCGGGCCATAGCAGATATAGCTGTGCCCCACGACCCAGCCGACGTCGGACGCGGCCCAGAACACGTCACCGGGATCGACGTTGTAGATGTTCTTCATCGTCCAGTTCAAAGCCACAAGGTGCCCGGCGGTCGGTCGGACAACCCCTTTCGGCTGGCCGGTGGTTCCCGAGGTATAGAGGATGTAGGCCGGGTGGTTGCCCTCGACCGGCACGCATTCGGCGGGTTCGACACCGAACTGGAACCCGTGCCAGTTCACGTCACGGCCTTCCTCCAGATGCGCCACTTCCTGCTCGCGCTGGAAGATCACGCAGAATTCCGGCTGGTGCTCGGACAGGGCAAGCGCGCCGTCCAGCAGGGGCTTGTAGTGAACGATCCGCCCCGGCTCGATCCCGCAGGAGGCGGCGATGATGCACTTGGGCTTGCAGTCGTCGACCCGCACCGCAAGCTCGTTCGCCGCGAAGCCGCCAAACACGACCGAGTGGACCGCGCCGATCCGGGCGCAGGCCAGCATCGCCTCCAGCGCCTCGGGGATCATCGGCATGTAGATGATGACGCGGTCGCCCTTTTCGACGCCCTTGGCCCGAAGCGCACCCGCCAGTTGTGCCACGCGGTTGCGCAGGTTCACGTAGGTGATGCGGCGGGTGACGCCCGAAACGGGGCTGTCGTGGATGATCGCGACCTGATCGCCGCGTCCGGCTTCGACATGACGGTCGACCGCGTTCCAGCAGGCATTGACCTTGGCATCCGCGAACCACTCGTAGAAATGGTCGCCCCGGTCGAACAACGCCTGCTTCGGCGGCTCGACCCAGTCGATGGCCTCGGCCTGTTTCAGCCAGTAGCCCTCTGGGTCATCCTGCCACGACTTGTAGACGTCCGCGTATGCCATTGTATGCATCCTCCTCGCTCCTGACCGGGAAATTACTCGGGGGAAAGGCGTTCGGGCAAGCCGCGTGACTGCGCTATCCGGTCACTGTTGGCGATAACGTGCCCGTGAACGGGCGCATGGCCAATCGGGCGGTCGGATCACGAGTTGTGTTTCAGCGCGGATGTGAATTGCAGACTCGCGGAAAAAGGCGCTGAGATTCTCGCGTGGCGGGCAATTACGCCGCGCCATTCACCAAGGATGAACGCCCATGGGCGACAAGAAACCCGCGCCGAAGAAGGCCGGCGGGACGAAGCCGAAGTAACCCCGAAACAGCGTGAAAAAGGCCCGCGCCGCCCCATCCCGGACGGCGCGGTTTTGTCTCTGGTAACACGGGCAGTCCCCCCGCACCGTCGGCCTTACGGCATCAGCGGCCAGATCAGCGGAATCAGGGCAGAGGCCAGCAGGCCGACGCTCAGGTTCAGCGGTATGCCCACTTTCAGGAAGTCCGTGAACCGATAGCCGCCGGGGCCGTAGACCATCATGTTGGTCTGATAGCCGATGGGCGTGGCGAAGCTTGCCGAGGCGGCGACCATCACCGCCACCACCAACGGCCGCGCGTCGAAGCCCATGGCGTCGGCCAGAGCGATGGCGATGGGCGTGACGACCACGGCGACCGCGTTGTTCGATACCAATTCAGTCAGCACCGAGGTCAGAAGGTACACCGCCCAGATCACGAAGAACGGCGGCAACTGTGTCAAAGCCGGTGCGATGGCGCGCACGATCAGTTCGACAGCCCCCGTCGCCTCTAGCGCCGCGCCGATGGCCAGCATCGAGAAGATCAGCGCCAGCAACCGCCCGTCGACAAAGCCGAAGGCCTCGTCCGCGTCGATGCATCGGGTGATCAGCACGGTCGCCACGGCGATCACCGCCAGCATCAGGATCGGCGCCACGCCAAGGGCGGCCAGCACGACGATCAGCAGCAGCGCACCGACCGCAATGGGGGCATGGCTGCGGCGGAAGCCACGGGCGGCGGGGCGGGTGACATCGACAAGGTCCATGTCCTGCGCCAGCCGCTGAATATCCTCGGCCGCGCCTTCCAGCAGCAGCGTGTCCCCCACGTGGACGACAAGGTCGTCCAGCTGCCGCCCGATGTTCTGGTTCCGGCGGTGGACGGCCAGCGGGTACACCCCGTAGCGACGCCGCAGGCGCAGGTCGCCCAGACGCCGGCCAACCATGCGGCAGCCCGGCGTGATCAGCACCTCGACCGTCTGCGTCTCGACCGCCGAAATCTGGTCGACGCGCTTCAAGGACTTGTTCCGCTGCAGGCTGAGTAGCTCGGTCATCTGCGTCCGCAGGACAACCCGGTCGCCCACCTGCAACTCGACCCCGTCAAGGTTGCGGCGCAGGGACTCGTCGCCGCGGATCACGTCGATCAGACGCACGCCGTCGCGCTTGAACAGTTGAACGCCCAGCACCTCGCGGCCGATCAGGTTGCTGTCGGGCGGGATCACCGCCTCGGTAAAGAACTTCATCCGGGACCGGCCGGTCGACAGCATGTCGGCCATGCTGTCCCGCGCGGGCAGCAGGCGCGGAGCGATGACCCGCAGATACAGCGCGCCCCATGCGACGAGGGCCAGACCCAGCGGCGTCACCTCGAAGATGGTGAAGGGGGCAAGGCCGTAGCTGCGCGCGACACCGTCCACCAGCAGGTTCGTCGAGGTCCCGATCAGCGTCAGCGTCCCGCCAAGGATCGCGCCGTAACTCAGCGGGATCAGCAGTTTCGATGCCGGCATGTCCAGCTTGTGCGCCAGTTGCACGAAGACCGGGATCATGACCACGACGACCGGCGTGTTGTTCACCACTGCCGACGCGGCGACGACGAAGGCCATCAGCATCGCGATGGTGGCCTTGGGATTGGTGGTCACGCGTCTTTGGGCGCTTTGGGTAAACGCCTCCAGCGCGCCTGTCCGGACCAGCGCGCCCATCACGATGAACATCGCGGCGATGGTCCACGGGGCAGGGTTGGACAGCACTTCCAGCCCGCGATCATAGGGCAGAAGGCCCAGCACCAGCATCAGCGCCACGCCCCCGATGGCGACGACTTCGGTCGGAAAGGCCTCGCGGACGAACAGCGCGAACATCAGGGCCACGACGCCAAGCGTCACGAAAGCCTGTGTCTCGGGCGTGAGGAACGGTTGGATCATTCGGCGAGTGTCCGTGTCGGGCCAGTCGGTTGCAAACCGGAACGCATCCTTACGTGCTGCCGCGCCGCGCACAAGCGGCGGCGCCACGATTGCGGGTGTCACTGTGGCTCTGCCGCCGTGGCGTGCAGCCGGTCACCCGGTCGCTCACGCGCTGGGCGTCCCCGGCCCGGACGGGGCAAGGCGGCCGCCCTGGCGCACCATCTCGACCCGTGTGGCCTTGCCGGTCAGGTCGTCGGTCTCGACGTAAAGGCCCGAGACCGTGCCTTCGCCCTCGGCAGGCTTGAAACGGCCACCGGGCATGCCCGTGATGAACCGGCGCAGCGGTTCGGACTTCTCCATCCCGATGACAGAGTTGTAGTCGCCGCACATCCCCGCGTCGGACTGGAAAGCGGTGCCGCCCGGCAGGATCATCGCGTCGCCGGTCGGGACATGGGTATGCGTCCCCACCACGACCGAGGCGCGTCCGTCGCACCAGTGGCCCATCGCCATCTTCTCGGACGTCGCTTCGCAATGGATGTCGACAAGGATCGCCTGCGCCTGACCGCCCAGCGGATGCGCCTTCAGCGTTCTTTCCAGCGCCGAGAACGGATCGTCGAACGGACGCTTCATGAACACCTGTCCCAGCGCCTGCGTCACCAGCACCTTGCGGCCGCGTGTCGCCTCGAACACGCGCGCGCCCTGACCCGGAGCGGACTTGGCATAGTTCAACGGGCGGACGATGCGCGGCTCGGTCTCGATGAATTGCAGCATGTCGCGCTGGTCGAAGGCATGGTCGCCCAGCGTCAGACAGTCGGCACCCGCCTCGAGAAGCAGCTTGGCATGCGCGCCGGACAGGCCGACGCCATTGGTCGCGTTCTCGCCGTTGACCACGACGAAATCAAGCGACCATTCGGATCGAAGCCGCGGCAGGTGGGTTGTGATCGCGTCGCGCCCGGAACGGCCCACGACATCGCCAAGGAAGAGAATTCGCATGGGGTGAAGGGGTAGGCCGGGGCGGGGGGCAAGGGCAAGGGGAAAGCGCCGGACAAGGGTCCGCCCGTCAGGCGAAGGTCAGCGTCTCTGCCTCGGTCACGATGGCGTCCAGCGGCTGATCCGTTGGTTCCAGCGGCAGGCTGTCGGTCTCCTGCGCGGCCCACGCAAAGCCCACGGCCACAACCGGACCGTTGGCGCGCAGACGTTCCAGCGTCCGGTCATAAAAGCCGCCGCCATACCCGATCCGCGCGCCGTCACGGGTAAAGGCGACCAGCGGCACGATGACGATCCGGGGGGTCATCGGGCGGGCGTCCACGGGAACGCGCGCGCCGAAGGGCCCGTCCTTCATCTCGGTCTCGGGTGTCCAAAGGTGAAAGTGTAGCGGCAGGCCCGCGGCCTCGATCACCGGAACGCCGACCTGCGCCGTGCCTGCGTGCAGGGCCATCGCCGGAAGCGGGTCGATCTCGGTCCGCATCGGCATGTAACCGGCCAAGGGCCGGCCCGTGTGCAGAGCGAGATAGGCCGACAGCCGCGCGGCGCCCGCGCTTCGGTCCCCGGTCTCGAAAGCCTGCTTGCGGCGGGCGAATGCGGCTTCGCGCGCCGCGGTTTTCGCCGCCGCAAGATCGCTCACAGCAGGACCACCGCGGCGAGGCCTAGGAAGGCGAAGAAGCCCACCACATCCGTCACCGTCGTCACGAAGGTCCCCGAGGCCAGCGCCGGGTCGATGTTGAGGCGGTCCAGCACCACAGGGATCACCGTCCCGGCCAGCCCTGCGACCACAAGGTTGATCACCATCGCTGCCGCGATGACCGCGCCCAGCAGCGGCGCGTTGAACCACGCCCAGCCGACCACGCCCATGACGACCGCGAAGATCAGCCCGTTCACCGCGCCCACCAGCACCTCGCGCCGGATGACCCGCAGGACGTTCGACCCGGTAAGGTCCTTCGTCGCGATGGCCCGCACCGCGACCGTCAACGACTGGGTGCCCGCGTTGCCGCCCATCGACGCCACGATCGGCATCAGCACCGCCAGCGCCACGTATTGCGCGATGGTGTCCTCGAACAGCGAGATCACCAGTGACGCGATAATCGCCGTCGCGAGGTTCACCGCCAGCCAGGGCGCGCGCCGCCGGGTCGTGGCGACCACCTTGTCCGAAAGGCTCGACTCGTCGCCGACACCGGCGAGACGCAGGATGTCTTCCTGAGCTTCTTCATCCAGAACGATCATCGCATCGTCGATGGTGATCACGCCGACCAGCTTGCCGTCCTCGTCCACCACCGGCGCAGATATCAGGTGGTACTGATTGAACGCATAGGCGACGTCGGCCTCTTTCTCGGTGGCCTCGATGGTGCGGAAGGTCTCTTCCGCGATATCCTTCAGCTTCACGTCCCGCTTGTGGGCAAGGATCTTTCCCAGCGTGACGTTGCCCACCGGGTGATAGCGCGGGTCGACCAGCGTCAGGTGATAGAAGTCATCGGGCAGATCGTCGCGCGACCGCAGCCAGTCGATCGCCTCGCCCACGGTCCAGTGCTCGGGGCCGGCCACGACCTCGCGCTGCATCAGACGCCCGGCGGAATATTCCGGGTAGGACAGCGCCTGCTCGACAGCAAGACGGTCGTTGTCCTCCAGCGCGTCGAGGATCACCTTCTGCTGGTCGTCTTCGAGGTCCTCGATGATATCGACGACGTCGTCCGATTCCAGTTCACGCACCGCCTCGGACAGGACGTCCGGGGACAGAAGTTCCAGCACCTCTTCCCGAATCGACTCGTCGAGTTCCGACAGCGTGTCGCCGTCGATCTCGTGTACGCTCAGGATCGCCGCGCGCTCGCTGCTGTCGACCTGTTCCAGAAGGTCGGCGATGTCGGCGGGGTGCAGCGGCTCCATCAACTCGTTGACGGTTTCCGCATCCTCCGCCTCGGCGGCCTCGAGGATCGCTAGGACCCGCTCTCTGCCCAGACCATAGCGGTCTTCTTCGCGGGGCTCTTCGGTCGCGGTTTCTTCCACCATGGCCTGCCTCTTTTCGCCGTTTCGCCCGTCATATAGAGGGACCGGCGCGGAAAACAGGGGGCAGTTCCGGATTTACGGCGACTGGCGTCACGCCTATCGTCCTCTGCGGCGCGGCGAAGGGGCGAGATATGACGAAACGGCTGATCCTTGGGCAGACCCTGTCTTTCGCGGGCGATCCCTTTCACGAACCTTTGTCCGAAGTCGCGCGGCATGAACGGCGCGGGGCGGTTCTGGTCGAGGATGGCCGGATCGCCGCCATCGGACCGGCCGACGACCTGCGCGTGGCGCATCCGCAGGCCGAAATCACCGACCACGGCGACGCGCTGATCACCGCCGGTTTCGTTGACGCCCATGCGCACTATCCGCAGACCGCGATGATCGCGAGTTGGGGCAAGCGGCTGATCGACTGGCTGAACAGCTACACCTTTCCGGAAGAGATGCGCTTTGCCGACGCGGATTATGCGGCCGAGATCGCCGCGCGCTACTTCGACCTGACGCTGTCCAACGGAACCACCACCGTCTGCAGCTACTGCACCATCCACCCCGAAAGCGTCGATGCCTTCTTTGCCGAGGCCCAACGGCGCGGCCTTCGTGCGCTGGCGGGCAAGACCTGCATGGACCGCAACGCGCCCGAAGGCCTGCGTGACACGCCCGCGCGCGCTTATGACGAAAGCAAAGCGCTGCTTAAGACGTGGCACGGCGTCGACCGCCTGAGCTATGTGATCACGCCCCGCTTTTCGCCCACTTCCACCCCCGAACAACTCGAAGCGATGGGCGCGTTGTGGGCAGAGTTCCCGGACTGCCCGATGCAGACCCACCTCAGCGAACAGACCGACGAGATCGCGTGGGTGAAGGACCTGTTCCCCGATGCCCGCGATTACCTCGATACCTACGAGACGTTCGGCCTTTTGGGCGGGCGCGGGCTGTACGGGCACGCCATTCATCTGGAACCGCGCGAACGAGATCGCTTGCGCGAAGTCGATGCAGCGCTGATCCACTGCCCAACATCGAACACCTTCATCGGCTCGGGCATCTTCGACATGGCCGGTTTGATGGCGGCCGGTCAGCGCGTGGGTCTGGCGACGGACACCGGTGGCGGATCGTCCTTCTCGATGCTGCGGACGATGGCGGCGGCCTACGAGATCGGCCAACTCAACGGCAGCGCCCTGCATCCGGCACAACTTTACTGGTTAGCGACGCAAGGCTCGGCCCGCGCGCTGCGGCTGGACGAGCGGATCGGCAATCTGGCTCCGGGCATGGACGCCGACCTTGTGGTGCTGGACCTCGCTTCGACCCCCGCCATCGCGCAGCGTGCGGCGCGGGCCAACGACCTGTGGGAGGCGCTGTTCCCGACCATCATGATGGGCGACGACCGTGCGGTTCAGGCGGTCTACGTCGGCGGGGCGCCGGTCGGCACGGCCTGAGCCAAGGGCGCGGCGCATGACCGGCATGCGTGGCCGCCGGCTGGTCGGGCGCTAGGTCCGGGACCGGAAACGGAACCAGAGGCAGACATGGCACGCATTTTCCTGATTGGCGCAACCGGGGGTGTCGGACATCGGCTGGCGCCGATGCTCATCCACGCAAGGCACGAGGTCAGCGGCCTTTACCGCAGTCCCGAGCAGGCGGAGGCGCTGCGGGCCGAAGGCATAGCGCCGGTCGAAGGGGACCTGATGGAGATCGACGCCAAGGCGCTGGGCCGTGCCGTGGCGGGCCATGATGTCATTGTCTTCTCCGCCGGGGCGGCGGGCAGCGGGCTGGACCGAACCGCCGAGATCGACGGTCAGGGTCCCGTCAAGATGATCGAAGCCGCCCGCGCAAACGGCATCCGCCGGCTCTATCTTGTCTCGGCCATGCCCGAAGCCGGGCGCGGGGGCGATGTGAAAGACGGGTTCGAGTTCTACATGCGGACGAAGAAAGAGGCCGACGCCGCGCTGGCGGCCAGCGGGCTCGATTGGGTCATCCTGCGCCCCGGCACGCTGCTGCACGAGGACGGCGACGGCATGGTCTCGCTGGCGCGGGCGGTGACCTATGGCACGGTGAAACGCGGGAACGTGGCGCAGACGCTGGCCGCGTTGATCGACCGGCCGGAAATCCGGCAAGAGGTGCTGGACCTGACCGACGGCCACACACCGCTGGCCGAAGCGGTGGACGCGCTGGTTCGACCGTAGAGGCTGCGGAGACAGGAAAGGGCGACCCTTGCGAGTCGCCCTCCGTGGAACTGCCAGGTTCCTTGTCCGGCTGGTGCCTTTGGCTCCGGCCGGGGTCGCGAGAGGTCAGCCGAACGCCGCGCCGTCCTGACGCCAGACCGAAATCACAGCCGAACGCGGCTTGCCTTCTCCGTCCGGCCACGCGCCGCCCGGGTGCTGGATGCCGACGAACGCCACCTTCAGGTCCGGGCTCCAGGTCAGACCGGTCACCTCGGCGCCGTTCGGCGCGGTCAGGAAGCGGGCGATCTCGCCGGTCTCGGGGTTGCCGACCAGCATCTGGTTGTTGCCCATCCCGGCGAAGTCGCCTTCGTTGCTGTCGTCGCCGTCGGTCTGGATCCACAGCATCCCATCGGTCGAGAAGGCCATGCCGTCGGGCGAGTTGAACATGTTGCCCGGCGTGACGTTCTCGGACCCGCCATAGGCGTTGTCATAGACCTCGGGGTTGCCGGCCATCACGTACAGATCCCACGTGAAGTCGATGGTGCCGTGATCCTCGTTCTCGGGACGCCAACGCACGATCTGGCCGTACTCGTTGGTTTCACGCGGGTTGGCGGCGTTCACTTCCATGCCCTCGTTGCCGCGACGCGAGTTGTTGGTCAGGGCGCAATAGGCTTCGGCCCGCAGCGGGTTGGCAGCGATCCATTCCGGACGGTCCATGCTGGTCGCGCCGACCGCCGAAGCCGCCATGCGCGTGTAAACCAGGATTTCTTCCAGCGGCATGCCGGTGCTTTCCGGCGTCAGGGCCAGCCACTCGCCGGTCATGTCGTCGTTGAACTTCGCGGCGTACAGCGTGCCGTCCGACAGCAGACCCTCGGTCGAGCCGCCTTCGGCCCACGTGCCGTTCGAAACGAACTTGTACATGAACTCGCCACGCTCGTCGTCGCCCATGTAGACCACAACACGGCCGTCGGCGGCTTGCACCATCTCGGCATTCTCGTGCTTGAACCGACCAAGCGCGGTGTGCTTCACCGGTGTGCTGTCCGGGTCGGTCGGGTCGATCTCGGTCACCCAGCCGTGGCGGTTCGGCTCGTTCGGCTCTTGCGACAGGTCATAGCGCGGATCGTGGACCTCATAGGCATAGCGGCCTTCGCCGCCGATGCCATAGCGCACGAAATCGGGGCGCTCATCATAGGCGCCGGTGGCGCCGAAGTAGCCGTTGAAGTTCTCTTCGCAGGTCAGATACGTGCCCCACAGGGTCTTGCCCGAACCGCAGTTGTTCATCGTGCCCTTGGGCGACATGCCTTCCGGGTCGGCATTGGTCTGCACCAGCGCGGAACCGGCGGCGGGGCCGTCCATGGTCATCAGCGTTTCGTGGGTGATGCGGCGGTTGTAGGGGCTGTCGACCACGACTTCCCAGCCATTGCCCTGATCGGCGATCTCCAGAACCGTGACGCCCTGCATGTTCTTCAGCAGGACAACCTCGTCGGCGTTCTTCGGCATGCCTTCGGAATCGGCGGGCAGGTTGATCTTCGGGTTCACGTATTCCGAGTTGATCGCCAGCAGCACGTGGCCGTCATGGGTGAAGGTTTCCATGCCGTCGGTGTTCTCGCCGAACACCTTGTCCGACATCTCGACCGGCACGCCGGTTTCCGGCGAGTACGCGCCCTCGGCATCCGAGAACAGCGCGTCACCCCAGCGTACCAGCGGCTTCCATTCGAAACCGGCGGGGACGTGGATGTCGTGGTCGGTGAAGATGCCGATGGGCTCGAAGTTGAAGCCGGCGGCCTGTGCGCGGGCCGAAGTGGCCGAGCCAAGGACGCCCGAGCCGAAGACGGCGGCAGCAGAGCCGAAGGTCAGGGCGCCGCCCAGAAATCCACGGCGGGAGATGGCGCGCTCGACAACGGCGTCGAAATCATTGGTGGCGGGGCGGGGGTCACGGAGTTCGTCGAAATCGTCCCAGGACAGATTGACCGTTTTCCGGATGTCCATGTCGTTCTTCCTCTGGCTGACAGGCTGGATTGGCGCGGCAGGATGGCGCGCGCCGGGCCTGCGTTTCATGCGCCGGTGACGGCCCGGTGACAGCTGTACGACAGTGGAATGAAGTTGCGTATGTTATCACATAACGGTGATGGAGACGGTGAACGGAAGGTGGCAACCTTCCGTCCGATTCCGGCGGTCCGGTCTGGGGTCAGCCTTCGGCGAGCGCCCGCGCCAGCCGGGTCTGCTTCTCGACAAGGGTCGGCAGGTCGATGGTCACCAGCCCGCCGTCGCGGACGATCTGGCGGCCCTCGACGAACAGGTCCTTCACCCGCGTCGGCCCCGCCAGCAGCAAAGCAGCGGGGTCCCACGAGCCCGCGCTCTCGATGCCCGAAACGTCCCAGACGGCGATGTCGGCGCGATAGCCCTTGCGGATCTGCCCGCATTCGCCGCCGCGCCCCAGCACCTCGGCCCCGCCGCGCGTCGCGATCTCCAGCGCTTCCCGCGCGCTCATCGCGTCCGCTCCGTTCGCCACCCGCTGCAACAGCATCGCGGTGCGCGCCTCGGCCACAAGGTTGCCGCTGTCGTTCGAGGCAGAGCCATCGACCCCCAGACCGACCTTCACGCCCGCATCCCGCATCGCCCGGACCGGCGCGATCCCGGACCCGAGACGGCAATTGGAACAGGGACAATGCGCCACGCCGGTATGGCTGCGCGCGAACAAGTCGATCTCCTTGCCGTCCAGTTTCACGCAATGGGCATGCCACACGTCCGGCCCGGTCCAGCCAAGGTCTTCGGCATACTGCCCCGGACGGCAGCCGAATTTCTCTTCGCTATAGGCAATGTCCTCGAGGTTCTCGGCAAGGTGGGTGTGCAGCATCACCTTCTTGTCGCGGGCGAGAATAGCGGTGTCCCGCATCAATTCGCGGCTGACCGAGAAGGGCGAGCAAGGAGCAAGCCCCACGCGCACCATCGACCCGGGCGAGGGGTCGTGGAAGGCGTCCACGACGCGCACCATGTCGGCAAGGATGTTCGGCTCTGCCTCCACCAGCGAATCCGGCGGCAGGCCGCCAAGGCTTTCACCGATCGACATCGCGCCGCGCGTGGGATGAAACCGCATCCCGATCTCCTGCGCGGCGGCGATTGTGTCGTCCAGCCGGGCACCGTTCGGGAACAGGTACAGGTGATCCGAGGTCAGCGTGCAGCCCGACAGCGCCAGTTCGGCAAGCCCGGCCAGCGCCGAGACGCGCATCTCTTCCGGGCCGAAGCGCGCCCAGATCGGGTACAGCGTTTGCAGCCAGCCGAACAACAGCGCATCCTGCCCGGCGGGAACGGCGCGGGTCAGCGTTTGGTACAGGTGGTGATGCGTGTTCACGAGGCCGGGGGTCACCACGCAGCCCGCCGCCTGCACAAGCTCGCCGTCCGACCGCAGCCCGCTGCCGATCTCGGCAATCACGCCATCGACGATACGAATGTCGCAGTCGGCGAACTCTCCGCGCCGGTCGTCCATGGTCAGGACGGCGCGGGCGTTCTGGATCAGGATTTCCGGCATGCTGGGGTTCCCTTGGACAAGGCACCCCTCAAAGCTAGCCGATCAGCGCTGCACCTCAACCCCGCGCAGGTACTCCAGCGCCTCGGCGTGGATCTCGCGGTTCGCTGCGGCCAGCACACGGCCCCCCATGGGGCAGGGGTTGCCGTCCCAGTCGGTGACGATGCCGCCTGCCGCCTCGATCACCGCGATGGGGGCCTGCACGTCGTAGGCGTACAGCCCCGACTCGGCCACCACGTCGATCTGCCCGGCCGCGATCAGCGCATAAGCGTAGCAGTCCATGCCATAGCGCGTCAGCCGCGCCGCCTCGCTGAGCTTGTGGAAGGCCGCGCCTTCGGACGGGGTGCCGACTTCGGGGAAGGTGGTGAAAACGATGGCTTCGGACAGCTTTCGCGCCGGGCGGGTCTTCAGCGCGCGGCGCCCCAGGGGCCCGGTCATCCAAGCTTCGCCCAGCCCGCCCACGAACCGCTCGCCGGTGTAGGGCTGGTCGATCACGCCAAGAACGGGTCCGGACGCGGGGCCGACAGCGATCAGAACGCCCCACGTCGGGGTGCCCGACAGGAAACCGCGCGTGCCGTCGATCGGGTCCAGGACCCACGTCAGCCCGGTAGAGCCTTCGACGGTTCCGTATTCTTCGCCAAGGATGCCGTCATCGGGGCGACGGTCGGCCAGCACGGCGCGCATCGCCTCTTCGGCGGCGCGGTCCGCGACGGTCACGGGGTCGAAACCCACGTCGTCCTTGTTGTCGGCGCCCAGTCCTTCTGCACGAAAATGCGGAAGGATCGCCGCGCGTGCGGAGTCCGCCAGCGCCTCTGCCGTCGCCAGAAGATCGGCTCGTAGCGCGCTGTCAGTTATCGTGTCGGGGGCCGTCATGGACTGGATTACCTCGCCGGGGGAATGCCCCCGGCGCGGTAATCGGAATCGAGGCGGGCCGTCAAGCCCGGCTCAGGGCACGTGGCACCTGAAGCTCAGGCGACGTCGCTCATCACGCGGGCCAGCTCGAAAAGCCGGCGGCGCTGGTTCTCGGGCATGGCGTAATAGGAGCGCACCAGTTCCAGTGCTTCCTTGTCGGCCAGGATGTCGCCCGGCACGCCGCTTTTCTCTTCGGCGGGCGCATCGACGCTTTCATCGATACCGTCGAAGAAGAAGCGGACATCCACGTCCAGAGCTTCGGCGATGTCCCACAGGCGCGAGGCGCTGATGCGGTTCATGCCCGTCTCGTACTTCTGAATTTGCTGGAACTTGATTCCAACCTTGCTAGCCAGCTGTTGCTGGGTCATGCCGACCATCCAGCGGCGGTGCCGCACGCGCTTGCCGACATGAACATCCACGGGATGCTTCATCGTTGTCTTCCTTACAACTCACAACAGAAACATCAAAATCACGTCGAGCGGGAATCGCACAACCTACCTTTTTGGGTAGTTTGGTCACAAACGATTAGGAAAGCGTGTGAAATGGCTGCAAACATGGGGTGCGCCGGCGCCAGGTTTCAAAACTGTTACGCAATGTGAAGTTGAGGAATCTGCCTGTGGGTATTTCCCGTTTATCAACTGCAGGTTTAGTTACCTAGCGTAAGGTGCGACAGGCTGCCGCAGGGTTAAGTCGATTGGTATCGTTAACGTGGTTAAACGTGCGATAATTTTAGGCAAATGGTCAAACATTACCAGATAAGCGAGTATGGCGGGGTCCCAGGCTTCGCAGAGGGTGAGTCGGGTCAACCTGCGGCGGGCGAGGTGTCGATCCGAATCGCCGCATGCGGACTGAACTTCGCAGACCTCCTGACGATCGAGGGGACTTATCAGGACCGGCCAGAGCCTCCGGTGACGCTTGGCAAGGAATTCTCGGGTACTGTCGAAGCCGCCGGAGAAGGCTGCACGCTTCGGCCCGGAACCCGGGTCGCGGTATATTCGGGGCAGGGCGGTCTGGCCGAGGCGGGCTGCTTTCCCGAAGCGCGCTGCCTTCCGATCCCCGATATGATGCCCTTCGACGTCGCCGCTGGCTTTCAGGTCGCCTATGGCACCAGCCACGTGGCGCTGGAACGTGCGGCCCTGAAAGCGGGAGAGACGCTGCTGGTCCTTGGCGCGGCAGGAGGCGTTGGCCTGACGGCAGTCGAGATCGGCCGCGCGATGGGCGCCACGGTGATCGCCTGCGCCCGGGGCGCGGACAGGCTGGCTGCCGCGCGAGAGGCCGGGGCGCATCACCTCATAGATACCGAAACGCAGGACATCCGAGACACGGTGAAAGGCCTTGGCCGGGCGGACGTGGTCTATGACCCGGTCGGCGGCGACCAGTTCCGCGCAGCGTTCCGCGCGGTGAAGCCCGGCGCAAGAATGCTGGCCATCGGTTTCGCCAGCGGCGACGTTCCCCAGATCCCGGCCAACCACCTTATGGTCAAGAACGTCTCGGTGATCGGCGTGAACTGGGGCGGCTTCCTGCAATTCGACCCGAAGACACTTACCGACAGCCTGCGCACGCTGATCCGCTGGTACGAAGAGGGCAAGCTTCGCCCCCACATCGGCCACCGCCTGCCGTTCGACCAAACGCCGCAAGCGCTGGATCTGCTGCGTGACCGGAAGGCGGTGGGGAAGATCGTCGTCGAAATCGCCTGACGCCTGTCGACGCTTTACAGCGTGCGATAGCCCTGCCGGATCATCTCCATCAGGTGCCCGACGAAGCCGCCGTTGCTGGCGGTGCCGCCGTACATGTTGATCTTCTGCACGCCCAGTTCGGGAAGCTGCCCGCAGGACGGCAGCTGTTCCAGTTGCTGCGGCTGTGTTCCTTCCAGCATCACCGTCACGGCAAGGTCGGCGGCGACCGTCGCTTCGACAGTGCGGTCCGAATCCGACTCCACCGCCTGAATCCAGTCGATCTCTGCCGCGTTCAGCCGATCCTGCGTGTCGATGCGGAACGAGCAGTTGCGGCAGTTGGCCAGCGGCAGCGGCGTATGCTTCCACGCCGACCCGCCCGGCGCGCCCATCCAGCGCAACGGCAGTTCCGCCAGCGTCTCGCCGCCGCTGCCCAGGTCCGGCTCGGTCGTCAGGATCACGTCGCACTCCCCGCGCGCGTGCATCCGCTTCAGCCCGGTGGTGAAAAGCGAGATCAGCCGCACTTTCACCCGCGGGTACTCGACCGAGAAGCGTTGCAGCACCTGCGGGATGACGGGATGGACGATGTCATGCGGCACGCCCAGCGTGACCTCGCCCTCAAAGGCATGATCGGTCAGCCGCGCGAACAGCTCGTCGTTCAGGTCCACCATCCGGCGCGCATAGGCCAGCAGCTGCTCGCCCGCCGCCGTCAGCGAGATCTTCCGGTTCGAGCGGTCCAGCAGTTCCAGCCCCATCAGCTCTTCCAGCCGCTTCAGCTGCATCGACACCGCCGATTGCGTGAGGTTCAAAAACCCGGCGGCGCGGGTGACGCCCCCGGTCTGGGCGACGGCGACGAACGAGCGAAGCACGGAAACGTCGAGGTTGCGCATCATCACAGTCCTTGATGGTTCGGTTCAGAAACATTCGTTTCACTATTGCTTACCCGTCGGCATATATCAAGCTAATGAATGAAAGACGCCGCTGACGTCACAGATATGAAAGGACGCACCCATGACCCAGCATGTCCGCACCCACGCCCACCTGCCCGGACGCACCCGGTTCGCCCGCGCCCGCCATCGTTCGCTTTTGCGCACTGTCCTCGACCTGGCCGCGTTGCGCCGCCAGCGGCTAGAGCTTGGCCGGATGGACGCGCACATGCTTGAAGATATCGGCGTCAGCCGGGAACAGGCGGCGTCCGAAGCCAGCCGTCCTGTCTGGGATGCGCCCGGCTATTGGACGACCTGAGGCAACAATGCTGTGAACGCCATGCCTCCAGACCGGAAAAGCTTGAAAACCCTCGCGACCTTCCCGATATTCCCTTGGAAAGGCGGCCGCGAGGGCCGCTTGCTTTATCCATCTAGGAGGAATTGATGGCTGATTTCCGGACGGCGCGTGGTGTTGCAGGCGTTCGCACCGCCCAGATCGACGAGGGACTGCGCGCCCACATGAACAAGGTCTACGGCACGATGTCCGTTGGCCTTCTGGTTACGGCCGGCGTTGCCTGGGCCGTCGGGTCGAGCGACGCTCTGCTGTCGATCTTCCGGGATCCCGCGACGCTGCAGCCCAACATTCTGGGCTGGGTGGCGATGTTCCTGCCGCTGATCATGGTTTTCGCCTTCGGCGCGATGATCAACCGTCTCTCGGCGGCTGGCGCACAGCTTTTCTTCTACGTGTTCGCCGCGGCCATGGGCCTGTCGATCGCATGGATCTTCGCCGCCTTCACCGGCATCTCGATCGCGCAGACGTTCCTTGTGACCTCGATCTCCTTCGCGGGCCTGTCCCTATGGGGCTACACCACGAAGAAGGACATCTCGGGCTGGGGTTCGTTCCTGATCATGGGTCTGATCGGCCTGATCGTCGCGTCCATCGTGAACATCTTCCTGGCTTCGCCGGCGATCCACTTCGCGATCTCCATCATCGGCGTGCTGATCTTCGCTGCGCTGACGGCGTATGACACGCAGAAGATCAAGAACGACTACATCCAGCACGCACATGCGATGGATCAGGAATGGCTGGGCAAGTCGGCGATCATGGGGGCTCTGAACCTCTATCTCGACTTCATCAACCTGTTCATGTTTCTGCTGCAGTTCCTCGGCAATCGCGAGTAACGCGCGGAACATTCCAGATCGAAGGGCCGGCCATTGCGCCGGCCCTTTTGTTTTCGGGGGAACGGGCAGTGCGTATCCGACGTCCGACACCAGACGCGCGCAAGGCGGTGGGGCGGCGCTTTGGGGCGGTCGGCTAAAGCGTCCGTCGCATCTCGATCGCGGGGAAGGTGATGCCGGGGCGAAGTTCCAGCAGGTATTCGCGGTCGCCGGTGAACCCCAGCGCGCGGTAGAACGGCACGGCGGTCCGCGTCGCGGCGCAGTCGAGATGCGCCAGCCCGGCCTCGCGCGCCGTCGTGATGGTCTTCTCAAGGATCGCGCGCCCGATGCCGCGCCGCGTGTGGCGGTCGCTGGTCACAACGTGCCGCACCTCGCCGCTGTGGCGATACCGTTTCCGGGTCCAGCCCCCGGCGCCGACAAGCGCGCCCTCGGTATCCTCGGCGACATAGTAGGTGCCGCAATACAGAAGCTCTGGATTCGCGCGCGCGATCAGCGGCAGGGCGGTGACCATGGTCGACGGCGGATAGTCCCGCGACAGCAGGCGCGGATAGGCGCGCGCCAGCAGCGCGTCCAACGCGCCAAGGTCGCCGGGATGAGCCGGCCGGACGGTCAGGGTCAGGTCCATGACTTCAACATGGGGGCTTTCTCCCAAAAGAAAAAGCCGCGCTTGTGGCGCGGCCTTCATCTGTCGTCAATTGGGGGCAGATTACTTGATCTTGCCTTCCTTGTACTCGACATGCGCACGCGCGACCGGGTCGTACTTCCGCACGGTCATTTTCTCGGTCATGGTGCGCGCGTTTTTCTTGGTCACGTAGAAGTGGCCGGTGCCGGCGGTCGAGTTCAGCCGGATCTTGATCGTGGTGGGCTTTGCCATTTCGTCTTGCTCCGTCGCACGGGCGGTGCATCGCCCGGAGAAAATCTTGAAGCCCGCCTTTTACTGCTTAATCGCCCCGAGTCAACCGGTTTCCCCAGAAGGAAACGCGGCGAAACGGCGGTCGGGCGGTTCTGTATGCGCGGACGGCCTGTAAGCCGGATTCTGTCGTCGGCAGGCGGACCTGCCGGAGATGACCATTCATCTGGAACGCGCGTCGCCGCGCGCCTTCAGCTGCCTACCCGGATCTCTGGGGCAAGGCGCCCTGTCCCCGTTGCCGGGGCGCGAGATCCCTATTCGGCATTGCTCCCGGTGGGGCTTGCCGTGCCGGTCCGGTTGCCCGTCCCGCGGTGGGCTCTTACCCCACCGTTTCACCCTGGCCGCCGGCACGCCGGCGGTGGTCTGTTTTCTGTGGCGCTTTCCCTCGGGTTGCCCCGGCCGGGCGTTACCCGGCACCGTCGCCTTGTGGAGTCCGGACTTTCCTCGACCCCGAAGGGCCGCGGCCATCCGGCCATCCGCGCGGATCGGCACCTAAGCGGCGCCGGGGCCGCCGTCAACAGGGAAGCGGTGCGCAAGGTCGGCCATCGCGCGGCTGTCCTCGGGCGTCAGCGGCCCCTCGGCCCATGGCCGGAACCGTAGGCGGAAGGCGGCAAGCCGCGCCTCGGGGCTCAGGTCAGGCGCATATCCGAAGCGGGTCGCAGCGTCCGTGAAGTCGCCCTCGGCGCCGTCACAGGGCCAGACCGACAGTCCGGCCCGCGCCAGACGCCGCCAGTCGAATCGCGGGCCGGGATCTCCCTTGCGCAGGGGCGCCATGTCGGAATGCCCGATCACCCGCTCGGGCGGGATGCGCCAACGGTCGAGGATGCCGCCCAGCAGCGCCTCAAGCGCCTGCATCTGGGGTTCGGAAAACGGATGCGCGCCGGTGTTGTCCAGCTCGATCCCGATCGAGCGCGAGTTCACGTCCGTCACGTCGCCCCAGCGCCCCGCGCCCGCATGCCAGGCGCGCATGGCCTCGGCGACCAATTGCAGGACCGCGCCATCGTTGCCGATCAGGTAGTGGGCAGAGACCTCGAACTGCGGGTCGCACAGCCGGTCGCGCGCGGCCTTGCAGCTGTCCATGGCGGTGAAATGGATCACCACCATGTCAGGTGTTGCGCCCCCACGCCGGGGGCCGAAATTCGGGGAGGGGTGGTCGATCACCCTGCGGTGCGACGGAACACCGAGGGATCCCAGCCGCAAGCGTACCCGTCGCCGTCGGGATCGAGGCCCAGCTTGTCCTTCTCCGGCCCGCCATTGGCAAGGAAGTCACGCTGCGCGATGTCGGCCGAAACGTAACCGGCGCAGGCGTTTTCCTTCTTGCCCGAGAACAGCGTGGTGCGGCGATAGACCTGTGTACCGACCGGGTGCTTGGTCGACAGCGCGTAGGTCACGACGTTCGGCCCCTCGGTCCCGGTACGGGTCGGCAGAGCGGTCGGGCGCGCGGCTTCGTATTCGGACGCCAGCGCGGCCATGCGGGCTGCGTCGCCTTCGATGCTCACGCGTTCGGAAACGGCTGCGAAGTTCTGCTCGTCCGAGATCCCGCCCGACGTGGGCGCCGTGACCGGAGACGCAGGCAGTTCGGACGGGTCGATGACCACGGCGGTGTTGCGCGGCGGCGAAGCAGGCGTCGTGGCGGCAGGCGCCGACGGCGCGCTGTCGGGCGCGCGCGTGTAGGTGTTGTAGTCGCTATAGTCGCCGAAGCCGACACCACGCTTGGGTGTGTCCGGGTTCGAGTCGGGCGTCTCTGCACAGGCCCCGAGAAGGGCCAGTGCTGCCACCGCCAAAAGCGTCTTCTTCATGTCCGTTAGTCCTGCCCGGATCTGTTTGGGCAGGCTTCTACCACCATTTGCCGGGCTTGGAAACATAGCCCGCAGCGCTTTCCAAGGCGTAGGCCGTGTTCAGCAGGTCGGCTTCCTCCCACGGACGGCCGATAAGCTGAAGCCCCAGCGGCAGACCCTGCTTGTCCAGACCGGCGGGCACAGAGATGCCCGGCAGGCCGGCAAGGTTGACGGTCACGGTGAACACGTCGTTCAGGTACATCTGCACCGGATCGGCCTCGGACATCTCGCCCAGCCCGAAGGCGGCGGACGGGGTCGCGGGGGTCAGGATCGCGTCGATGCCCTGTGCGAAGACGTCGTCGAAGTCCTTCTTGATCAGCGCGCGGACCTTGCGGGCCCGGTTGTAATAGGCGTCGTAGAACCCCGCCGACAGCACGTAGGTCCCGACCATCACGCGGCGCTGCACCTCGTGGCCGAAGCCCTCGGCGCGGGTCTTCTCGTACATCTCGGTCACGCCGTCGCCCTGCGCCAGCTTGGCGCGGCGGCCAAAGCGGACGCCGTCATAGCGGGCAAGGTTCGATGACGCCTCGGCGGGCGCGATGACGTAATAGGCCGGCAGCGCGTACTTGGTGTGCGGCAGCGAGATGTCGACGATCTCGGCGCCCGCGTCCTTCATCATGGCGGTGCCGTCGGCCCAGAGCTTTTCGATCTCGGCGGGCATACCCTCCATGCGGTATTCCTTCGGGATACCGATCTTCTTGCCCTTGATGTCGCCGGTCAGCGCCGCCTCGAAGTCGGGCACGGCCAGATCGGCCGAGGTCGAATCCTTGGGGTCGTGGCCGCACATCGCCTGCAGCATGATCGCCGCGTCGCGCACGTCCTTGGTCATCGGGCCCGCCTGATCCAGCGACGAGGCGAAGGCGACGATGCCCCAGCGCGAGCAGCGGCCATAGGTCGGCTTGATACCGGTGATGCCGGTGAAAGCGGCGGGCTGGCGGATCGAGCCGCCGGTATCGGTGCCGGTCGCGCCAAGGCACAGGTCGGCAGCCACCGCAGCCGCAGAGCCGCCGGACGAGCCGCCGGGGGTCAGCGGCGTGTCGTCATTGCCGCGCCGCCACGGGTTCACCGCATTGCCATAGACAGAGGTTTCGTTCGACGAGCCCATCGCGAACTCGTCCATGTTCAGCTTGCCCAGCATGACCGCGCCCGCGTCGAACAGCTTGTGCGACACGGTGGATTCGTATTCTGGGCGGAAGCCTTCAAGGATGCGGCTTGCCGCCTGGCTGGGAACGCCACGGGTGCAGAACAGGTCCTTGATGCCCAGGGGAATGCCGCACATGGCGGGCGCGTCGCCGCCGCTGATGCGGGCGTCGGCCTTGCTGGCCTGTTCCAGCGCGATCTCGGGCGTCTTGTGGACGAACGCATTCAGCGCGTCCGCCGCCTCGATCTCAGAGATGCAGGCTTCGGTCAGTTCGACCGAGGTCACGTCGCCCGCGCGCAGCTTGTCGCGGGCTTCGGCGATGGTGAGTTTCGTCAGATCGGACATGGGTTACTCCACCACCTTCGGCACCGCAAAGAACCCCTCGCGCGCGTCGGGGGCGTTGGCGAGCACTTCATCCTGGATGTTGCCGTCGGTCACGACGTCCTCGCGGCGCTTCAGCCGCATCGGCGTGACCGAGACCATGGGCTCGACGCCCTCGACGTCCACCTCGTTCAGCTGTTCGATGAAGCCGAGGATGGTGTTGAATTCCTGCGCGAGCGCGGGAAGCGCGTCGTCTTCCACCTTGATGCGGGCGAGCTTCGCCACGTGGGCCGCCGTAGCCTTGTCGATGGACATGGATCTCTCCGGGATGTGCGTTCGAGACACGCGTTTAGCGTCCGCATGGGCGGGCTGCAAGGGAAGGGCGTGCGTTCGCGCGCCGGGCGGGGCGTTCCGGTGCGAAACATCGGCCTTCCGCGGTGCGGCACTGGCCCCTCGCGGCATCCCGTTCTAGGGTCCGCCCGGCTGCCGCCCGGCCGCCTGCATTCCCCGGAGTCCCGCATGTCGCTTTCCCTGACCATACTTCCGATCGCGCTTGCCATCGCGCTGGGCTGGGCGGCGCGGGCGTCGGGGCTGATCAAGGCGGATCTCTGGCCGGGGATCGAGGCGCTGAGCTTCAAGCTGCTGATCCCGGCGATCCTGATCAACTCTATCGCCAAGACCGACCTGTCGCCCTCGCGGATCGGCGCCTTCGCGATTGCGCTGCTGCTGACCATCGGCATCGCCGGGGTTCTGGTGCTGGTGGCGGGGCGGGTGCTCAACGTGCCAGGGCCGACGCGGTCGACCTATTTTCAGGGGACGATCCGGTACAACGGGTTCATCGGGCTGGCGGCGGCGGACCTGATCATCGGACCCGCCGGCCTGTCGCTGATCGCGGTGTCGATGGCGGTGCTGATCCCCGTCATCAACGTCGCGGTGATCATCGCGATGGCGATCCTTTGCGGTGGCTCGACCGGCCCGCGCAGGCTGCTGCGGTCGGTGCTGACCAATCCGCTGGTTCTTGGCTCTTGCGGCGGTGTCGCGATCAACCTGATGTTCGGCGGGTTGCCGGTCTGGCTGGACGATCTGACCGAGATCGTCGGTCGCGCCGCGCTGGGCGTCGGACTGCTGGCCGTGGGGGCGGGAATGAGCCTGAACCGGATGATGCACGTTTCCGCAAGGGTCGTGGTGGCCTGCCTGCTGCGTCCCTTCGTGGTGACGGCGATCTTCCTGGCCATCGCTGTCGCCCTTGGCCTGTCCTTGAACGAGATGCTGGGCGGCATCCTCGTCTTCTCGGTCCCGGCGGCTGCGAACGGTTACATCGTGGCCCGGCTGATGGGCGGCGACGCCGATACTTACGCGGACATGCTGGCGTGGCAGACGATCCTGTGCCTGTTCGCGATCCCGTTCTACGCCGCCCTTGTGACGTGACGGCGGTAGGTCTCGATCATCCAGCCCAGCATCGCGGCATTCAGGACATGCCACAGGAAATGCGTACCGTGGGGCCACGCGCTGCACACCGCATCGTCAAGGCTGCGCAGGGTGATCGAAACGGCCAGAACGCCCGCGCCAAGACCCAACCTGCGGGCGGTGACGGGGCTGCGGCCCGCCAGCGCCAGCGCGTACAGCGCGATCAACAGCGCGACGGGCCAATACATCGCCGACAGTCGCAAGAACGGCAGTTGCGCGAAGACCCACGTGCCGGCGGCGGCGAAGGGCAGAAACAGCAGCACGCCGAACAGCGAGGCGCCGACGCCGAGGCCCCAGAAACTGCGGTTGGCGGCATAGAGATAGATCAGCACGAAGACGGCGATGGACAGGCTGTCCGCCATGCCGCTCCATGCGGTCGCCAGCACATGCCACGCGCCGGACGACAGGCCGATTGCGGCAAGCACCAAAACCATCAGCCGTGCCGCGGGCATGCGGTCGCGTCTCAGCCGCACCCACATGATCGCGGCCGCCAGCAGGAAGGCGAGGTTCGTGGCGGCGTTCAGCGGTTCCGACCACAGGCCGAAATCGGTTCGCTCGCAATAGGCGATGATACGGTCGGTCCAGTTCATACCCTGCCAGCGACGCCCGAAACGCGACGCGGACAGCGCGTCGCAAATTGATCCCCGGAACTACTGTGTGTTTCGCGCGCGAAACATTCAATGGATACCATCGCCTCGACGGCCCGGCGCGCTACCCTGTCGGACGACACGAATCGTCCGCGCACGACGCGTCAGACACAAAAGGGAGACGACGATGAAGATCACCTGGCTCGGCCACTCCGGCTTTCGCATCGAGATCGGCAAGCAGATCCTGCTGATCGACCCGTGGTTCGACGGCAACCCCTCGTTCCCGGAGGACAAGAAGGAAGAGGCGATCGTCGGCGCAAGTCACGTGCTGCTGAGCCACGGTCACGGAGACCACTCGGCCAACGCGGTCGGGATCGCGTCCGATCTTGGCATTCCGGTGGTCGGCATGTTCGACCTGATGAGCTTTTGGGAAGCCCGCCACGGCATCCAGACCGTCGGTTTCAACAAGGGCGGCACGGTGGACCTTGGCGACGTGAAGGTCACGATGGTGAACGCGGTGCATTCCTCGTCCATCTCGTCGGACAACGGCCCGATCTATACTGGGTCCGAGGCCGGGTTTATGATCGAAGGCGAAGGCCACGTGATCTATTTCTCGGGCGACACCGACGTGATGACGGACATGAAGGTCTTCAACGATCTCCACAAACCCGACATCGGTATCCTCGCCTGCGGTGGCCATTTCACCATGGACATGCGCCGGGCGGCCTATGCGGCGCGCGAGTTCTTCGACTTCAAGACGGTGATCCCCTGCCACTACAAGACTTTCCCGCTGTTGGCGCAGTCCGCCGACCCGCTGGTCGAGGCGTTGCCGGGCGTCGACGTGAAGGTGCCGGAAGTGATGGAGTCGATCACCTTCTGATCCCGCCCCGCCGATGGTCCGGTGCGGCATTTCGGTGCCGCCGCCCCTATGGCCGGATGTCCGGCAGGCCCCCGTGCATGGCGCGGGGGCTTGAACGCAAGGGCCCGCAGGGATAGAAGCCAGCGCCAGACCCCGGGACATTACCAAGAGGCATACATGGCCGGCCATTCAAAATGGGCGAACATCCAGCACCGCAAGGGCCGTCAGGACGCCTTGCGGTCGAAGCTGTTTTCCAAGCTGTCGAAAGAGATCACCGTCGCCGCCAAGATGGGCGACCCCGATCCCGACAAGAACCCGCGCCTGCGCCTTGCCGTGAAACAGGCGAAATCGCAGTCGATGCCGAACGACAACATCGACCGCGCGATCAAGAAGGCCGTCGCCGGCGAGGGCGAGGGCTTTGAAGAGATCCGGTACGAGGGCTACGGGCCCGGCGGCGTCGCCGTCATCGTCGAGGCGATGACCGACAACCGCAACCGCACCGCGTCCACAGTCCGGTCGACCTTCGGCAAGAACGGCGGCAACCTTGGCGAGACCGGGTCGGTCGGCTTCATGTTCGAGCGCAAGGGCGAGGTGACCTATCCCGCGTCCGTGGGCGATGCGGACACTGTGATGATGGCCGCGATCGAGGCGGGCGCGGAAGACGTGGAAAGCTCGGACGAGGGCCACATCATCTATTGCGCCGACACCGACCTGAACGAGGTCGCCACCGCGCTTGAGGCCGAACTTGGGGAATCGGAAGAGACCAAGCTGATCTGGAAGCCCACCACGACCACCGAACTTGACCTTGAGCAGATGCAAAAGCTGATGCGGCTGATCGAGGCGCTGGAAGACGACGATGACGTCCAGCGCGTCACCGCGAACTTCGAGGTCTCGGACGAGGTGATGGAGCAACTCGACGCCTGACCGGCATCCGATTGCGCGAGACTAGAGAGGCGGGCCAGTGGCCCGCCTTTTTCGTTTGCGCAGGCGTGGGCCTGTGTGGGGGCTCTGCCCCCGCCGCTGCGCGGCTCCCCCGAGGTATTTCGAAAGAGAAGAAGCGGGGAAGGGGCGGCGGGCCCGAATAATTCAAAGCACCGATTTTTGAGCAGTTGCGGGCAGGGGTCACGGCTTCTCGCATGGCTTGGAAGAAAGGCTTTGACAGAATCGTGACGCTGCGGTCTCAATTAATTCAAATCAAATGACCGGTCAGATCGCATGACTTAATAAACCGGTCCAACAGGGAAACTTTGCGCGCATGGCGCTTTCGGGAACCAATCAGGGGCAGGCCCGCCTGCTGAACCGGCGCACGGTGCTGGAGGCGATCCGCCAGCATGGCCCGATCAGCCGGGCCGAGATCGCGCGGGCGGTGGGTCTGACGACCCAGACCGTCTCGACGATCACGTCCGAGCTGCACGAGCGCGGTTTCCTGATCGAGCGGCCGGGCAAGCCCAAGGGACGCGGGTTCCCAGCGCCCTCGTTCGAGATCGCGCCGGACGGCGGCTTTGCGATCGGTGTCTCGATCTCGCCGCGCGGGCTGGAGGCGGGGCTGATGAACCTTGCCGGCGATCTGGTGACCCGGAAAACCGTCGACGCGCCGCGCCTGACCGCGACCGAGGCTTTCGGGAAGATCACCGACCTGGTGGCGGGGATCGCCAAGGGGCGCGACGAGGACAAGATCCTTGGCGTCGGCATGTCGCTTCCCGGCCCCTTCGGCGTCGACGGGATGAGCTTTGTCGGGTCCACCACGATGGAGGGCTGGACCGAGACCGACATCCGGGACGGGCTGCGGGAGTGCGTGCCCTTTACCGCTTTCGTCGACGGCGACATGTCCGCCGCGGCGCATGGCGAACGGCTGTACGGGCGGGGCACCGAGTTTCGCGATTTCTTCTATCTTTACATGGGCGTCGGCCTTGGCGGCGCGATGATCTTCAACAACCAGGTCATGCGCGGCGCGAACGGCAACGCCTCGGAGGTCGGGCATATCCCGATCGTGCTGAACGGCGAGCCATGTTTCTGCGGCAACCGCGGCTGCCTGGAGCGCTACTTCTCGATGGAAGCCTACGACCGCCGCTCTGCCGAGATCGGCGAGGACGCGTGGCTGGAAGAGGTCGCGCCGATCTTCCGCGCGGCGATCGTCACCATCGAGAACCTTTACGATCCCGAAACCATCGTGCTGGGCGGTCAGGCGCCCGCCGCGCTGCAGGCGCGCATCCTGAAGCTGGCCGAGGATCTGCCGGGCTCGCTGGGCGCGCGGTCCGACCGGGTGGTGCCGCGCATCGTGCCGTCGCGGGCGGGCGCGGACGCGGTGATCCGGGGCGCGGCGTCGCTTGCCGTGAGCCGCGTCTTCGCGCCCTCGGGCGACACGCCGACGCCGGCGGGCGGCCAGCCCGCGCCCGACCTTTTCGCCCGCCGCCTCGAGAAAGTGACCCAATGACCGAACCGCTGCTGAAACTCACGGACATCACCCGCCATTTCGGCGCCATCCAGGCGCTGCGCGGCATCGACATGGAGGTCCGGCCGGGCGAGGTCGTGGCCTTGCTGGGCGACAACGGCGCGGGCAAGTCGACGCTGGTCAAGATCATCTCGGGCGGGCTGAAGCCATCGTCGGGGACCGTGTTCTTCGACGGGCAGGAACGGCATTTCGGGTCGCCGTCCGAGGCGAAGGCGGCGGGGATCGAGACGGTTTATCAGGACCTGTCGCTGTGCGTGAACGCCGACGTCGTGGCGAATTTCTTCATGGGCCGCGAGATCACGAAGAAATTCTTCGGCATCCCCGTCCTTCAGGAGAAGGAGATGGAGGCGATCACCGCGAAGGCAATCAAGGAGGCGGGCACCAAGATCCCGTCGCTGCGTACCAATGTCGAACATCTGTCCGGGGGCCAGCGGCAGGCCATCGAGCTGAACCGTTTCGTCCACTTCGGCGGCAAGCTGGTGCTGCTGGACGAGCCCTTCGCGGCGCTGGGCGTCGAACAGACCGCCAAGGGGCTGGAGATGATCCGCAAGGTCGCCGAGCGCGGCGTGGGCGTGATCGTCATCACCCACATCATGGCACAGGCCTTCCAGGTCGCCGACCGCATTGTCGTCATCCGCCAGGGCAAGGTGGCGGGCGATATCGAAACCGAAAAAACCACCCCGGAACAGGCTGTCGAGCTGATTACCGGGGGCACCCTGTCTATCGCCGGAGCGGGCAGGGGACACGCATCGACCGATCCGGTTCAACAGGGAAAAGGAAGCTGAGAAGATGAAACTGACACGTCGTTTGTTCCTTGGCGCGACCACGGCCATGGCCTTGGCCAGCAGCGCCTACGCACAGGACAAGGGCACCATCTATTACATGGTCCCGACGCTGCTGGACGAGTTCCAGACCACCTCGGTCGACGCGATCGAAAAGTTCATGGGCGAGGTCGGCTATGAGGTCGTCACCCTGAACGCCGACAACAAGACCGACCTGCAGCAAAGCCAGATGGCCGACACGATCCTGCTGGATCCCGAGGCCATCGTGATCGCTCCGGTCGATTTCAACGCGCTGGTCCCGGCCATCGAGGAAGCCCGCGCCGCGGGCATTCCGGTGATGATCTTCGACCGGCAGATCACCGAGACGATGATCGACTTCACCTCGGTCGCGGGCACCATCGAGATCGGCCACGTCGCCGCGGGCGAGATCAAGCGTCTGCTGACCGAGAAGAACGGCTCTGTCACCGGTACGGTGCTTCAGGTGCTGGGCGATCCGGGCGATCCCTACACGCTGGACATCCAGAAGGGCTTTGAAGAGCTGATGGCCGGTGAGGATGTCGAGATCATCACCCATCCGGCGATGCAGTGGGAAGCCTCGAACGCGGGCACCATCGTGGCCGACGAGCTGCTGGCGACCCCGGATATCGACCTGATCTTCGTCCACGCCGCGCACCTTTCGGTGGCTGCCGTCGCCTCGCTTGAGGCCGCGGGCAAGGCGCCGGGCGACGTGATGGTCGTGTCGTCGAACGGCGCGCCGGTGGGTCTGGACCTGATCCGTCAGGGCTGGCAGCAGGTCGAGGTCGAACAGCCGCTGTTCGCGCAGGCCGCCGCACTGGCAATGTTCGCCGACAAGATCGTTGCGGGCGAAGAGATCGAGCCGGGCACCTATGACGTGCTGGGTCTGGAATCCACCGTGACGATCGAGGACTGGGGTCCCAACATCAAGATCCCGGGCGCCGCGATCACGCCGGAAAACGTGGACGACCCGACCTTCTGGGGCAACCTTCAGGCTCCTGACGATCCCATCACGCCGGTCGAATAAGCCGGCCTGATGGCACGTGCGCCGGGCCGCGTCTCCCTTCCGCGGCCCGGCGCCTTCCCTTACACGATTTCCGATCCGAAAGGCCGCCCGCGATGACACCCGCGCGACGACGCATGCTCGAGTTCCTGCTCGACAACCTTGTGTGGCTGATGCTGATCGCCGTTCTGGTGATCTTCTCGCTTACCGTTCCCCGCTATTTCCAGTTCGGCATCTTCGCCAACATCCTCGAGCAGTCGACCTACGTCGGTGTGATGGCCATTGGCCTCGCCATCGTGATCATCTCGGGCAACCTCGACCTGTCGGTCGAATCGACGGCCGCGCTGGCGGCGATGATCACCGGGCTTTTGTTCGCCTCGTCGGGGATCGGGATGGGGCTGACGCTGGGCCCGTCCTTCATCGCCATCCCGCTGTCGATGCTGATCGCCATGGCGGTGGGGGTCGTCATCGGCTTCATAAACGGCTTCTTCGTGATCAAGGTCGGGATGTCCGCCTTTATCGTGACGCTCGCCTCGTTCATCTGGGTGCGCGGCCTGGTCGTGGCGATCTCGGGCGGGCGTTCGGCGCAATCGCTGGACCCGGCGATCCGCGTGCTGGGGGTCGAGCGTCTGTTCGGCGTGCCGTTGCTGGCGTGGTTCGCGGTGCTGTGTTTCGTGATCTTCTCGCTGATCATGGCGAAAACACCGTTCGGGCGGTACATCACGCTGGTCGGCGGCAACGAGGTCGCGACCTACCGCGCCGGTATCCCGGCGAACAAGATCCTGTGGATGTCCTTCGTGATCGCGGGCGCGCTGGCGGGGCTGGCCGGCTGGCTGCTGGCGATCCGGACTTCGGGCGCGACGGCGAACCTTGGCACGGGGATGCTGTTCAACGCTTTCGCGGCGGTGGTCATCGGGGGCGTGTCGCTGAAGGGCGGCATCGGCAAGCTGCCGGGCGTCTACGCCGGGGTGTTGCTGATCTACTCGATCCACACCGCGATCAACCTGATGCGGCTGCCGGCGCACTGGACGCAGGTGATCCTTGGCCTTCTGGTGCTGGCCGCCGTACTTCTGGATACGCTGAAACTGCGACTGAGGGAGAAGCTGCTATGACGGGCAGGCTGGAGGGACGCGCCGCGCTGGTGATCGGCGGCGCACGCGGGATCGGCGGCGGCATCGCCACCCGGTTCGCGGCAGAGGGCGCGCGGGTGGCCATCGCGGATCTGGAGGATACCGAGGGACAGGCGCTGGCCGCCGAATTGGGCGGGTTCTACCGGCACACGGACATCTCTGACGCGGACGAGGCGGATGCCGCCGTGGCCGAGGTGGTGGACCGGTTCGGCAAGATCGACATCCTTGTGCAGAACGCGGGGATCTATCCGTGGACGCTGATCGAGGACACCAGCGCAGAGGAATGGCACAAGGTTCTTGGCGTGAACCTTGGCGGCTGCTTTCTGGCGACCAAGGCGGCGGTGAAGCACATGAAGACACAGGGCTACGGGCGGATCGTGCTGACGTCGTCGATCACCGGGCCGCGCGTGACTTCGCCCGGACACGGGCATTACTCGGCGTCGAAGGCGGGGATCAACGGGTTCATCCGCTCCGCCGCCATCGAGTTCGCGGGCTACGGCGTGACGGTCAACGGGATCGAGCCGGGCAACATCCTGACCGAGGGGATGAAGGCGCACCGCTCGGCCGAGTTCATCAAGGACATGGAAAGCGCCATTCCCGTTGGGCGCATGGGCACCCCCGCCGACATCGCGGCGGCGGCGCTGTTTCTTGCCTCGGAAGAGGCGGAGTTCATCACCGGGACGACCATCGTGGTGGATGGCGGGCAGATCCTGCCCGAGGGCAACGACTTTCGGATGCCGGTGGGGTGACCTTTCCCGGCCAGATCATCAACGCCGCCGGCACGCTGACACGCCTTTCGGGCGCGCCCCTTGCGCCGGGCGTGGCCGAGGCGATGATGGCCGCCGATGCGGTCTCGGTCGACATGGTGGCCTTCCACGCCTACGCGGGTGAAAAGATCGCGGCGGCGACGGGGGCCGAGAGCGGACTGGCCACAGCGGGAGCGTCGGCGGGGTTGCTGCTGGCCGCCGCCGCCTGCCTGGCGCGGGATGACATCGCTCGGATGAACGCCTTGCCGGGTGGGCGTGGGCGGAGCGAGATCGTCGTCGCGCGGTCGCATCGCAACAGCTATGACCATGCCGCGCGGGTGGCCGGGGCCACGCTTGTCGAGGTCGGGCTGCCCGATCCGACGGCCGAGGCCGGGCGCCGCGACGTGGAGCCTTGGGAAGTGGCGGCGGCGCTGGGCCCCGATACGGCGGCCGTCTACTTCACCGCGACGCGCGCGACCTACGACCTGCTGCCCGCCGTGGTCGAGGTGGCGCATGCGCAGGCCGTACCCGTCATCGTCGATGCGGCGGCCGAATTGCCGCCCGCCGCCAACCTGCGCCGTTTCATCGCGGACGGCGCCGACCTTGTGGCGTTCTCGGGCGGCAAGGTGCTGGGCGGGCCAGCGGGGACGGGGATGCTGGCGGGGCGGCGCGACCTGATCGCCTCGGCGGCGTTGCAGTGCCTTGACCTGGACGTCCACGCCCGCGACTTCGCGCCGCCGCCGGACTTCATCGACATGACCCGCTATGCCGGGCTGCCCCGCCACGGGGTTGGGCGGTCGGCAAAGCTGGGCAAGCACGAGATCGCGGGGCTGCTGGCCGCGCTCGATTGCTTCCTGTCGGAACCGGATGCGGGTCGCCACGCGCGGTTGCTGGCTGTCTGCGAACGGGTGGCCGGCGCTCTGGGCGGCGCGAGCATCGCCCATGCCGACGATATGGACCGCATCCCGGTGGTAGAGCTTGCTTTTCCGGATGCGGCTGCGGCCCGCGTGCGTGACGCGGCACTGAGGGCGCGCGCGTTGCCGGTTCACCTTGGCACCGATCCGTTCCGGCCCTCGGTTCTTTCGATCAACCCGGTCTGTCTGCGCGAGGCGGACATCGGGCCATTGCTGGCGGCGTTGACGGACTGACCGCACCTCAGCCGTAGGCCGCCAGCATCTCTTTCAGATCCTCCAGCGTGTTCGCCTCGCCCACCGGCTTGTCCTCGCGCCAGCGGGACATGCGGGGAAACCGCAGCGCGACGCCGGACTTGTGGCGCGGGCTTTCCTGAATGCCCTCGAAATGGATCTCGAACACGTGGTGCGGTTTCACCGCGCGCACCGGGCCATAGCGTTCCAGCGTATTCTTGCGGACCCAGGCGGTGATGCGGCGGAATTCGGCGTCGGTCAGCCCGGAATAGGCCTTGGTGAAGGGCACCAGCTGGTCGCCGTCCCAGACCGCGAAGGTAAAGTCGGTGAACAGGTTGGCGCGGCGGCCATGACCTTGCTGCGCGTAGATCATCACCGCGTCGATCGACAGCGGATCAACCTTCCACTTCCACCAGTCGCCCTTCTTCCGCCCCACCTGATAGGCAGAGGACATGCGTTTCAGCATCAACCCCTCGGCCCCGATCTCGCGCGAGCCTTCGCGGGTGGCGGCCATCGCCGTCCAGTCGGGAACGTCGATGCGAGGCGACAGGCGGATGGGCGCGTCGGCGGGAAGGCCGGCAACAAGGGTTTCAAGCAAGGCGCGGCGGTCGGCCAGAGGACGCTCGCGGATGTCCTCGCCCTGCCATTCCAGCAGGTCGTAGGCTTTCAGGATCACCGGCGCCTCGGTCAACAGCTTCTTCGGCACCGTCTTGCGCCCGATGCGCTTTTGCAGCCGCGCGAAGGGCAGGGGGGCGTCGCCTTCCCACGCAAGGATCTCGCCGTCGATCACGGAGCCCTCGGGTACGAAGTCGCGGGCGGCGGCGAGTTCGGGGAAGCGGTCGGTCATCAGTTCCTCGCCCCGCGACCAGACGTGGTGCTGGCCGCCGCGCAGGACAAGCTGGCCCCGGATGCCGTCCCACTTGTGCTCGGCCAGCCAGTCGGTGACGGGGCCAAGGTCTTCGGGCGCGTCTTCCAGCTGGTAGGCGAGGAAGAACGGATAGGGGCGCGACAGGTCCTCGTCCGGGTCGGGTTCCAGCACCAGACGGCGGTAAGTGGTGCTGTCGGGGGTCCAGTCGCCCATCAGCCGCAGGGCAAGGTCGGGCTCGTCGATGCCGGTGGCCTTCGACAGCGCGCGGGTCATCAGCTTGGCCGACACCCCGACCCGGAAACCACCGGTCAGAAGCTTGTTGAACAGGAACCGCTCGGTCGCGTCGAGCCGATCCCAGGCGTCGCGGACAAGGGCTTTGCGCCCGGGCTCTTCCAGTGTAGGAAGACGGCGGATTTCAGTGATCCAGTGGGTCAGTGAATGGTCCGACTCCTGCCGGTTCGGCGGCAGGACAAGGGCGATGGTCTCGGCAAGGTCGCCGACGATCGGATAGGACTCTTCGAACAACCACAGCGGTATTTTTGCGGACTCTGCCGCCCATTCTCGCAGTATTGTGGCATTCACCGCTCGTTTCGGGCGGCGGCCCGACAGCAGCGCAACGGTCCACAGACGGTCGTCCTCGGGGGCTTCGCCGAAGTAATCGGCCAGCGCCTCGACCTTCGCGGTGGTCCGGGTCGTCTGGTCCAGACGGGTGAAGAGGGCGGCGAAACGCTTCATGGGCGGAGTGTCGGAATTGCGGGCGGCATCATGCCTCTTCCTCCTCGGCCCGGTCGAGGCTTTCGCCCTCGAACTCGGTCTCGACCACGGCGGCATCGTAACCCTGTTCCTCCAGCCAGCGGCGGAACACCGAGGTGTAGCCGTGGGTGACGAACACACGCTCGGCCCCGGTTTCGCGGATCGCGGCGTTCAGCCCGTCCCAGTCGGCGTGGTCCGACATCACGAACCCCCGGTCCGCTGCCCGCCGACGGCGCACGCCGCGCAGCCGCATCCAGCCCGAGGCGAAAGCGGTCGATACCGTGCCGAACCTGCGCAGCCATGGCGTGCCCAGCCCGGAGGGTGTCGACAGCACCAGCGCGCCGGGGTGGTCTTTCGGGTTCACCTCTGGCGTCACGCGGATCGTGTCTGGCAGCGCAAGGCCCTGCCCACGCAGCACCTCGTTCACGTTCTCGACCGCGCCATGCGTCAGGATGGGTCCGATAGAGGTGTCGAGTCCCGCAAGGATGCGCTGCGCCTTTCCCAGCGCGTAGGCCGCCAGTACCGGGGTGCGGCCATCCGCGATGGTCGACGCCCACCAGCGGTTGATCTCGTCCTCGGTCGTGGCCTGCGGCGCCCATGTGAACACGGGAAGCCCGAAGGTGCATTCGGTGATGAAGGCGTGGCAGCGCACGGGTTCGAACGGCTCGGACAGCCCGTCGGGTTCGGTCTTGTAGTCGCCGGACACGACCCAGACCTCGCCGTCGACCTCGATCCGGATCTGCGCCGAGCCGGGGACATGCCCCGCAGGGTGGAACGACACCTTGGCACCGCCGATGGTCCGCGTCTCGCCGTATCGGATGGTGTCCAGCGTGATCTCGCCCAGCCGGTGCCGGATCACCGGGGCGGCAGCCTCGGTCGCCAAATAGCGGGCGTGGCCGGGGCGGGCGTGGTCAGAGTGGCCATGGGTGATAAGCGCACGGTCCACGGGACGCCACGGATCGACGTGAAAGTCGCCAGCAGGACAGTAAATGCCCTGAGGGGTGAAGGTCAGCACGGCCATGAAGCGATGATAGCGCGGGCCGCCCGGCTGGCGAGTGCCGGGAAAACGGGACACCTGTAAACCAAATTACACGCAGTTGCCGCAGGTTGCCCCTTTCCTGTGGACAGTTCGCCGGGTCACGGTATGTCAGAGGGAAAGGGGACAGGCGGCGGTATCGAGGATTGCCCGGCTGAAAGGCAATTCCACGCAGCCAAAACGACAGCCACGATGCGCCCCCTTGCGCATCGTGCGAGGGATTGGGAAGGTAAAGCCATGAGTAAGGCCGCTGAACCACGCTATTTCAACGAGATGGAAGCCGGAGGCGCCGTGCGTGGCCCCTATGCCGGTATCCAGGACTGGGTCAACGAGATGCCAGCCGAGCTTCGGTCGCTCAAACAGCACGAAGCGGAAAACCTGTTCAGGCGCATCGGCATCACCTTCGCGGTCTATGGCGAGGGCGGCGATCCGGACCGCCTGATCCCCTTCGATATGTTCCCCCGGGTCTTCGCGGCGGACGAGTGGCGCAAGCTGGAACGCGGTATCAAACAGCGGGCGCGGGCGCTGAATGCCTTCCTCGGCGATGTTTACGGGCGCGGTGAGATCGTGCGCGCGGGCAAGATCCCCGAGCGGCTGGTCTATACCAACGAGGCCTACGAGAAGGCCGTGGTCGGCATCGTGCCGCCGAAAGGCGTCTACAGTCATATCGTGGGCATCGACCTTGTGCGCGTCGGGCCGGACGAGTTCTACGTGCTGGAGGACAACTGCCGGACGCCATCGGGCGTGTCCTACATGCTGGAAAACCGCGAAATCATGATGCGGATGTTCCCGCAGCTGTTCCAACAGAACCGCATCGCGCCGGTCGATGGCTATGGTCGTGCGCTGAAACGCACGCTGGCCAGCGTCGCGCCCAAGAAATGCGACGGCGATCCGCGCTGCGTGATCCTGACGCCGGGCCATTTCAACAGTGCCTATTACGAGCACTCGTTCCTTGCCGACACGATGGGGCTGGACCTTGTCGAGGGGCAGGATCTGTTCGTCGACGGCGATTTCGTCTGGATGAAGACGACAGAAGGCCCGCAGAAGGTGGACGTGATCTATCGCCGGATCGACGACGCCTTCCTTGATCCGCTGTGCTTCAAACCGGACTCGATGCTGGGTATTCCGGGCCTGATGAACGTGTATCGCTCGGGCGGTGTGACGATCTGCTCGGCACCGGGCGCGGGCGTGGCGGACGACAAGGCGATCTATACCTTCGTGCCCGAGATGGTCCGCTTTTATCTTGGCGAAGAGCCGATCCTGCAGAACGTGCCCACGTGGCAATGCGGCAAGGCGGACGAGTGCAAATACGTGCTTGAGAACCTCAAGGAACTGGTGGTCAAGGAAGTCCACGGTTCTGGCGGCTATGGCATGCTGGTGGGACCGAAGTCGACCGAAGCTCAGATCGAGGCGTTCCGCGCCAAGATCGAGGCCGACCCCGACAACTATATCGCGCAGCCGACGCTGGCGCTGTCGACCTGCCCGACCTTCGTGGAGGAAGGCGTCGCGCCGCGGCATGTCGACCTGCGGCCCTATTGCCTTGTGGGCGAGGATATCGAGCTTGTGCCCGGCGGTCTGACGCGGGTGGCTTTGACGGAAGGTTCGCTTGTCGTGAACTCCAGCCAGGGTGGCGGGGTGAAGGACACGTGGGTGTTGGCGGAATGATGGGGCGCGCTACCCCCTCCCTGACCCTCTCCCTGGACGGGGGAGGAGCGTGCGTTTCGCCCTGTTGCGCGCGTGTTTCTCTTGAACTTTTGACGACCAACTCGGAGCCCTTCCCATGCTGAGCCGGACCGCGGAAAACCTTTTCTGGATCGGGCGTTACATGGAACGGGCCGAGGCGTCTGCGCGGCTTCTGGACGTGGGCGCGCGCAATGCGCTGCTGCCGAACATTGGCGGCGGTTACCGCAACGAGTGGGAGTCGATCCTAGAGGCCAGCGGCACCCTGCCGGCCTTCAAGGAGAAGTACGGCGACCCGGTGCAGCGCAACGTCGAAAGCCACATGTTTTTCGACAAGGACAACCCGTCCTCGATCCTGTCCTGCATCACCGCCGCGCGCGAGAACGGGCGCATCGTGCGGACCGCGATAACCGGTCAGGTGTGGGACGCGCTGAACACCGCGTTCCAGGAAATCCGCGAGATGCAGCGGACCGAACGCAGCCAGCTGCCGCTGGCGGACCTTACGGAATGGACGATGCGTACCGCCGCTTTGGTGCGCGGGGCCGCCTCGGTCACGATGCTGCGGAACGACGGCTTTCACTTCATGAAGACCGGCTACGCGCTGGAGCGAGCCGATAACACGGCGCGTTTTCTTGACGTGAAGTACTACGTGCTGTTGCCGGGCGTCAGCTATGTCGGCTCGGGCATCGACAACTACCAGTGGTCGACGCTGCTGCGTGCGCTGAGCTCCTATCGCGCCTTCGGTTTTGCCTATGGCGGCGAGGTGACCGCCGACAAGATCGCGGATTTCCTGATCCTGAACACGCAATGTGCCCGGTCCCTGTTGTCCTGCGCGCTGGAGATCAACGACAGCCTCGATTTCCTGGCGCGCGCCTATCACCGCGCCACCGGCGCGCAGCAGGTCGCGCGCGGAATGATGGGCGAGTTGGCGGAAGCACGGGTCGAGGACATCTTCCAGGAAGGGCTGCACGAGTTCCTGACCCGGATCATTGAAGAGATCAACGGGCTTAGCGCTGCGATCCACGCGAGCTATCTGACGGGGAGGGTGGAATGAGACTGAGCGTTTCGCACCGGACGCATTATTCCTTCGGCGAACCGATCGCCGGGGTCGTCCAGAGCCACCGCCTTCAGCCAGCGGATTGCGAGAACCAGCGGATCCTGAACTGGTCGGTGACCGTCGAGGGCGGGTTGGCCGGCGCGGGCTTTCGCGACGGCGCCGGTGACTGGGTCCAGACCGTGACGCTGCGCCGTGCCGTGGCCGGGGTGTCGATCCTTGTGGAGGGACTGGTCGAGACGCAGGACCTGAACGGCGTGCTGACCGGACATTCCGAGAAGGTGCACCCGTCGGTCTATCTGCGCGACACGCGCGCCACCATGCCCAGCATCGCGATCCGCCGCATGGCCGAGGAACTGGCCGCGTCCGAGACCTCGCCGCTGGATCTCGCGCACGGTCTGTCGCGCAAGGTGTCCGAGTTGATCGAGTACCGTCCAGGCGAAACCGACGCCAGCACCTCGGCGACCGAGGCGCTGGAGCTTGGCTATGGCGTCTGCCAGGACCACGCACACGTTCTGATCGCCGCCGCGATCTCGGTCGGGATTCCGGCGCGCTATGTCGCGGGCTACCTGTATTCCGAGGCCGGCGACGAAATGGCCGAGGCCAGCCACGCATGGGCGGAACTGCACCTTGAGGGGCTGGGCTGGGTCGGTTTCGACGCGGCGAACGAATGCTGCCCCGATGGCCGCTATATCCGCCTTGGGTCCGGGTTCGACGCGCTTGACGCTGCGCCCATTCGGGGTGTGGCGCACGGTGAGACGACAGAGCATCTTGACGTGGAAGTGAGCGTCGGCCAAGTGCAGCAGTAGGGTGCGGTCGCCACGGGCGTCCGCCGCGGGGATGTGGAGTTCGGGCGTCTGTCATGACCTATTGCGTAGGGCTGCTTCTGGATGCCGGCATGGTGCTGCTGTCTGACACGCGCACAAATGCCGGGCTGGACAACATCTCGACATATCGGAAGATGTTCACCTTCGAGGAACCGGGCGAACGGGTCGTCGTGATCCTGACCGCCGGGTCTTTGAGCGTCACCCAGACGACGATGGCGCGTCTTCAGGAAGCGGCCGAGGATACCTCGCCCGACGCGCCGCCGTCGATCATGACCGCCGACACGATTTTGCAGGTGGCCTCTGTCGTGGGGGACACGCTGGCCGCTGTCAGCAAGGACATCTCGTCCCGGATGACGCAGAACGCGGATGGCGCGACGGCCAGCATGCTGGTGGCGGGACAGCGCAAGGGCGGCGAGATGCGGCTGTTCCTGATCTATCCCGAAGGAAACTTCATCGAGGCCACGGCCGACACCCCGTTCCTGCAGATCGGCGAGCACAAATACGGCAAGCCGATCCTCGACCGGGTCGTGCGTCCGGAGACCACGCTGTCAGATGCCCGCAAGGCGGTGCTGCTGAGCATGGACTCGACCCTGCGCTCGAACCTGTCGGTCGGGATGCCGCTGGACCTTGCGGTGATCGAAAAGGACGACTGCCGCGTCAGCAGCTATCGCCGGATCGAGGCGCAGGACGAAGGCTTTCAGGAAATGTCCAACGCCTGGAGCCAGGCGCTGCGCGACAGTTTCCAGCGGATCGAAATCTGACCCCGCGGACCCCGTTTCGTCAGGGCCCGGTTATCTCGTAGACGATGGTGACGCTCGCGGTGGTGTCGACCTCGCCGGCGGCGATCGGCACGGCAGAGGCGATGGCGGCCTCGCGCATCATGATCGGCCCGCCGCCGCCACCCGATTCGCTAAGCTCGAGAACGTTGCCCAAAGTGACGCCTGCGGCCTCGGCATAGGTCTCGGCCCGCGCACGCGCGTCGGCGACCGCAAGGCGGCGCGCCTCGTCCAGCGCTGGGGCCGGGTTCTGCAATGCGAAGCGCAGTTCGCGGAACTCGTTGGCGCCCGCTCCGATGGCGGCGTCCAGAACTTCGCCCATGCCGTCGAGGTCGCGGATGCGGACGGTGACCGTGTTCGACGCGCGGAACCCCGTGATCTCGTCGCCGCCGCCCGATACGCTGTTGCGGTTCGACCAGACCGGCGAAAGTGACAGGTCCGACGTCTGCATATCGGTGTCGGCGACACCCGTTTCTGCCAGCAGGGCAAGGACATCTGCGGTCGCGGCGCTGGTCGCGTCCATCGCCTCGGCGGCGGTGTCGCCACGGCTGGTGACGCCAAGCGTCAGCACCGCAAGGTCGGGGATGCCGGACACGACACCGGTGCCAGTCACGGTCAGCCGGTTCGGGGCCGCGTCCTGTGCCATGGCGGCGGTCGCGATGGGAAGGGCGAGGCACAGTGCGGCCACGGCAAGACGGGGCGCGGCAAAGACGGATCGCATGGATAATTTCCTCCCGGTAATTTGACCGGGAAACTGAGCCCCGGGCAGGGCGCGGGCAAGCCCCCGGACGGGTGTTTTACTTCCACTCGGCGGTTTGTTGCTATACATAACCCACTGAAAGGGAGCGCGACTCCCATGCGCTCCCCCGACATATTATAGACTGAAGCATGAAACCCAGTTTCGCCCTGAACCTTACCCATGACGGAATTAGCCTTCTCCACCGCGCGCAGGCGGGATGGCTGAACGTGGGTGACGTGTCTTTGGACGCGCCCGATTTGGTCGATGAACTGGTCGTCCTTCGGCGCACCGCCTCGGACCTCGAGGCGGCCGGGCTGAGCACGAAGCTTGTGATCCCGAACTCGCAGATCCTGTATCTGGAGGTCGATGCGCCGGGGCCAACGAAGGCGGAGCGCCAGTCGCAGATCCGCGAGGCGCTGGTGGGCGTGACGCCCTACGACGTGCGCGATCTGAACTTCGACTGGCGGATCAAGAAGGGCAAGGCGCAGGTCGCCGTTGTCGCCCGCGAGACCCTGCTGGAGGCAGAGACCTTCGCGACCCAGTACCGGTTCAATCCGATGTCCTTCGTCGCGATGCCCAGCCCGTCGGAATTCGATGGCGAGCCGTTCTTCGGCCCGACCCGCCATGCCGAGCGTGTACTGAACGGCGGCGAGTCCGTCGAGCCGGACAAGAAGCGCATCCAGGTTCTTGGCAAGCTGGGCGAGGTGCCCGATGCGGAACCGGAGCCCGAGCGCAAGAAAAAGCGCAAGGCTGAGGCGAAGTCCGATGCGAAGACCGAGGTAGAGCCCGAGGGCGCGCCGGAAGCGGTTGTCGCCTCTGAGCCTGCCGAAGCGATATCCGAGGCTGATGCCGCGACGGCGGCCAACGACACCGCGTCCGGGGACGTGGCCCCGGATGCCACATCGTCCGACAGCGAACCTTCGGTTCCGGCAGACGAGCCGCCTGCCGACCCGTTGCCGCCCGCGAATGACCGGCTTCTGGATCATGTGGCGGACCGCTTTGCGTCACCGGCCACTGGCAAGTCGGACACCATGGGCGACACGCCCGACGCACCCGAGCCCGCCCGGTCGTCCTCTGCCGACCGCAGGTGGCCGCAAGAGCAGTCCGCAGGTGAGCTCGCTGCCGCCTTGCTGGCGCTTCCCGATGGCGACGACGACGAGCCGAATTCTTCGCCTTTCTCCTTTACATCGCGCCGTCCCCGGTCGACGGCCCGTGTGAACGGCGAGGCGCTGCCGCCTGTCACGCCCGAGCCGCAGACAGAGTCCACGTCTACTCCGGCCAAGAGCGGCCCGGTCATCGACGATCTGCCGCCGCTGTCGAACCCGCGCAGCGCGCCGGTCCACGCGCCGACCCGCCCGACGGCGCTGCAGGACGATGCGCCCTCGAAGGACGACGCGGGCTCTGCCGATGCATGGGACACGGTTGTGCCAAGCGGCCGCGCGGTTCTGCCGGTTTCCCCCGCTTCGGACACATCCGGGTTGGACGCTTCGGATGGCGACAATGCGGCGGCCCGCTCGGCGATGGTGGACCCCGCCGCGCCCGAACTTGCGCCGAAGACCGATCCCGTGCTGGCCGCGGCGCTTGCGCCGGGGGCTGCCGCGACCGACGAGGAGAAGAAGCCTCGGGGAAGCAAGCTGGCCGAGACGCTGATGCGCATGGGCCGGCCGAAAGAGCAGAAGAAGGCCGAGGTCGAGGATATGGCCGCCGCGCTGCGCCAGCCGCTGCCGACCAGCGCGCCGCTGAAGCGTGGGCCTTCGGCGCTGCCGAAACCCCTGCCGGCGGGCATGCCGACATCGGCGCGTGGCCCGGTTCCGGTGCCGCCGACGCCGCCCCGGGCCGGCCGGTCGAGCGAAGCCGACGCGATGACCGTCTTCGGCGCGCGTGGCCAGACGCCGCCGCGCGAGCGACCGAAGTTCCTTGGCGCGGCGATTGCGCTGGGCCTTCTGCTGGCGCTGGTCGCAGTCGTGCTGTGGTCCACCTATGTCATGAACGACGTGGCCTCTGGCTGGTTCGGTCTTGGCGGCGACCCCGAGATCGCCGAGGTCGAAGAACCCGCGCCGGTCATCCTGCCCGAAGCGCTTGATACGCCGCCCGCCGAGACTGCGCCGGAAAGCATTCCAGAGGCCGCGCCCGAAGCTGTCGTCGAGACCGCGCCCGAGCCGGAACCCGCCCCGGAAGAGGCCGAGCCCTCGGTGCCGCTGCCGGGCATCGAGGTCACCGATCTTCAACCCGAGCCCGAGCAAGCTGCGCCCGCTGCCCCGGAAACGCCGCTGGACGGAGAAGAATTCGCCGGACTATCCGCCGAGAACCAGCCCGCCGCCGAAGAGCCGCCGGCATCCGCCGAGACCTCTGGCGAGACGCCGGAACTGGTCGAGGAACCCGGCCCGGTGGTCGACACGCCGGACATCGACATGGCTGCCGTTGCCCCGCCGCCCGCGCTGAGCGACATGCCGCGTGGGCCGGAACTGGACGACGGCCCCGCCCCCGACATCGCGACCATTGCGCCGTCGCAGCCAGACGGCACCGAGACGCCCGCCGACGAAAGCGCCGCGCCCGCCGGTGGTGGCGAGGCTCCGGGCACTCTGGAGATCGTGCGCCTCGAAGAGCCGCCGGTCGCCGAAGACGCGCCGCAGGCCGAGGTATCGGCTCCCGCGCCCAGCCGTGTGCCCGCGCCCTCGGTTGCCGAGGCCGATGCGATTTACGAAAGCACCGGCATTTCCGTCCTCGCGCCGCCCGCCATCGAAAGCCCCGGCATCGACCGGCTGGACGGAACGGTCTTGTCCTCCACAGACGTCGCGCTGGCCGATCCCTCGCCGCGCGCGCTGCCGACCGAGGAAGACCTGACCGCCTCTGACACGCCCCCGATCGTGGGCCTGCCGCCGTTCCCGCTGGTGACCGAGTTTGATCTGGACGAGCGCGGCCTTGTGCGCGCAACGGAAGAGGGCGCGATCTCTCCGCAGGGCACTTTGGTGATCCGTGGCACTCCGCCGGTCGTTCCGCCGGTCCGCCCGGGCACCGAGCCGCCGGAAGAGGAAACGCTTCTGGAAGAACCTGCCGCCGACGTGCAGGACGCCGAGCTTGAAGCCGAGATCGCGGCGCTTGCCCCGGACGAGGACGATGCACTGGCGGGTCTGCTGTCCGAGGAGGATCTGGCCGAGGTCGACGAGCGTGCGCAGTTCGGCGGGCTGACCCGCGAGGAACTGTCCGAGATCCGGCCGTCCCTGCGCCCGGGCGATGCGCCGGCTGCCGAGGTCGATGCCGCAGCCGCCCCCGAGACACCCGACACGCCCGAGACGGATGTGGCCGGGGCCGACGAAGAAGCTGTTGCCGAAGAGGTCGCCGACGCCGCCGAAGAGGTGGTTCTGGAGCTTGAGGCGGAAACCGCCACGACCGACGACGCGGCGCCCGACGAAGAGGTTGCCGCCGCCGACGAGACCCCGGAAGAAGAGACCGCACCCGACCCTCTGATCGACTTTGCCGACGTTGTTCCGCCGCTGCGCCCGGGTACCGTGCTGGCCTCTGCAGACGCGACCACGGAAGGCGAGGCGACCGACAACGTTCAAAGCCCGTCGCTGGCTGCCGCGCTTCTGGAAGCACCCGAAGCCGAGGTTGAAACCGCCGAAGTGGAAGAGACCTTCGACGGCGCAACCGAACTGGCCGTGGACGCGTCGCTGACCCCGCCGACGCGGCCTGCGGGCTTCGCCTCAATCGTGCAGGCTGCGCTGGAAGAGGCCGCCGCCGCGCCGCCGGCTCCGCCTGCCGAAACCGCGCAGCCCGACCCGACGCCCGTCGTGAATGCTCCGGTTCGCGCGCCCGAAATCCCGACCAGCGCAAGCGTCGCCGCGACGGCGACCGACGAGAACGCGCTGCGCCTGAACCGCGTGAACCTGATCGGCGTCTACGGCTCTGCCAGCAACCGCCGCGCTTTGGTGCGGCTGTCGTCCGGGCGCTACATAAAGGTTCAGGTGGGCGACACCGTCGATGGCGGCAAGGTCGCCGCGATCGGTGACGGCCAGCTTGTCTATACCAAAGGCGGCCGCACGATCACGCTGGAGATGCCCAGCGGCTGATCCGGCGCTTCAAGGCATATCCGCCCTTGATGCGCACCCCTGAAACGGTTCGGGGGCGGCCCCTTCCGGAACCACCCCCGTCCTCCCTGCCGGACCTTCCTCCCAGAATGGCCTCCCCGAAGGCCTCCCTGCCGGAATGGTCGGCTTATTCAGCGGCGGTGTTCAACTCGCCGCTGTCGATTTGCTCTTGCTCGATCGACTCGAACAGGGCCTTGAAGTTCCCCTCGCCAAAGCCGTCGTCGCCCTTGCGCTGGATGAACTCGAAGAAGATCGGCCCGATGACCGTTTTCGAGAAAATCTGTAGCAGGATCTTCGTTTCGCCCCCGTCCACGACGCCTTCGCCGTCGATCAGGATGCCGTGTTTCTTCATCCGGTCGATCGGTTCGTCATGGCCCGCCACGCGCTCCTTCGACATCGCGTAATAGGCGTCCGGCGGGCCCGGCATGAACTTGACGCCCATGTCCGCGATGGCATCGGTCGAGGCATAGATGTCGTCGCTGCCGACAGCGATGTGTTGGATGCCCTCGCCGTTGTATTTCTTGAGGTAGGACACGATCTGCCCGGTCTCGCCCCGGTCCTCGTTGATCGGGATGCGGATGCGGCCGCAGGGCGAGGTCAGCGCGCGGCTGAACAGGCCGGTGTACTTGCCCTGAATGTCGAAGAACCGGATCTCACGGAAGTTGAACAGGTCGCCGTAAAATCGGAACCACGTGTCCATGTTCCCCTTGAACACGTTGTGAGTCAGGTGGTCGAGGTAGAAGAACCCGACGCCCTTCGGCTTCGACTGGGCGATCCAGTCGAATTCGCCGTTGTAGGGCGAGCTTTCGTAATAGTCCTCGATGAAATAGATCAGCGAACCGCCGATGCCGACGATGGCGGGGACGTCCATCGTTTTGCCGCCGCCTTCATAGGGCGTGGCGCCTTTCGCGACCGCATGGTCGAAGGCGTGCCGGGCATCCACCACGCGCCAAGCCATCGACGGCGCGCAGGGGCCATGCTCTTCGACGAAGGTGCGGGCGTGGCTGCCCGGTTCGTCGTTCAGCACATAGGTGATGTCACCCTGCTGCCAAAGCTCGATCGCCTTGGTCTTGTGGTTCGCGACATGCTCGTACCCCATCCGGGTGAACAATTCGCGAAGCTGTTCCGGCTCGGGATGGGCGAATTCCACGAACTCGAACCCGTCGGTGCCGGCGGGGTTTTCCTTGGTGATCTCGGATTTCGGGGCGTCATGCGGGAAGGGTCCCATGGCGGGTCTCCTTTGTTCGGGCGTTTCGCACAGTGTGACTCGGTTCGCGTGCCGTGTTTGCGCGAAGTGGGGGGCGGATCGCTGTCTGCATGCGGGGAATTGATGCCGTGAGGTGAAATGGTGCATGGTTCCCGCATGGATATCGACGAGACGGACAAGCGCCTGCTGGCGGCCCTGCAAAAGGACGCGACGCTGACGGCCGAGGCGCTGGGCGCCGCGCTGAACCTGTCGGCCAGTCAGGCGGGGCGCCGGCGGCAGCGGTTGGAGCAGGCGGGCTTTATCGAGCGTTACTCGGCCCGGCTGGATGCCGCGCGGCTGGGGCTGGCAGTGCAGGCCTTCGTGCAGGTGCAGATGGCGACCCACGAGCCCGAGAAGGTGAAGGGCTTCACACGAATCGTGCGCAATCGCCCGGAGATCGTCAGCGCATGGACGCTGACCGGCGAGGCGGACTATTTGCTGCGCGTCTACTGCGCCGATCTGGCCGGGCTTAACGTTTTGATCCATCAAGTACTTCTGCCCCACCCGGCGGTGGCGAGGGTGCAAAGCCAGATCGTCATGGATCAGTTCAAGGCCGACGCGCCGCTGCCGACCTGAGGGCTTAAGGCAAACGTAAGGACTGCGAGGGTATGGAGGCTGAGACCCCCGCGGCCGATGCCCGCCCATGTCCGGAGCGTACCTAATGAGCCTTGACCAAACGCAAGACCAAGACCTGCTGGATGCCGAAACGGACGAGGCGGGCCATCCGGACGGGCCGGGTTTCGTCGAACGCCGGCGCGAGGCGCGACCATCCAGCGGCGAGGCGCCCTTTCACCTGAACGAGGTGTTCTTTTCGCGCACCGACGCGCGCGGTGTCATTCAGGCCGGGAACTACGTGTTCCGACGCGTCGCCGACTACGAATGGTCGGACATGCTGGGCGCGCCGCACAAGATGATCCGCCACCCCGACTCGCCCAAGGGTCTGTTCTGGCTGTTCTGGGACACCCTGAAGAAGGGAGAGACGATTGGTGCATACGTCAAGAACCGCGCGCGTGACGGCTTGCACTATTGGGTGTTCGCCGTGGCGATGCCCTGCGCCGGCGGCTATCTGTCGGCCCGGATCAAGCCGACCAGCCCGATGCTGGAAACCATCGACAAGCTGTACACCGAACTGCGTCTGCTTGAGCAGAAAGAGGGGCTGAGCCCGGAAGACAGCGCGCAATGGCTTCTTAAGAAGGTGCGCGGCCTCGGGTTCGAGGACTACGCCTCTTTCGCGACACATGCGCTAAGCGAGGAACTTCTTGCGCGGGACGACGGCCTGGACCTGCCGGTCGACGAGCACATCGCGGGCTTCCGGAAGATGCGCAAGGCGGCCGACGCCCTGAAGGAAGAGACCGAGAAGCTGGTCCGCGAATTCGAAATGACAGAGATCATTCCGCACAACATGCGGGTCATCGCCTCTCGGCTGGAACCCAACGGCGGCCCGATCTCGACGCTCTCGACCAACTACGGCGGCATGTCGCGCGAGATGTCGAGCTGGTTCGAAACTCACGTCGTGGGCGAGAACAGCAACTTCTCGAAGATCGGCATCACGGTGGGGCAAAGCATGTTCATCGAGTGCATGACGCGCATCCTGCGGGAATGCGCGCAGCAGCTGGATTCCGAACGGCGTCAGCTTGGCAGCGTCGATCTGGAACAAGAGCGGGGCTACCTGACCCAGCTTGTGTCCGAGTATCAGCGCATGTCCCGGCAGGGACAGGACCAGGTGTCAGAGGAAACATACCGTATCCTCGACGCCTGCAAGAAGATGAACCGCCACATCCTTGGCCTGTCGACCACGCGGGTCATGTGCAAGATCGAAGGCGCGCGGCTGACCGAAGGGCGCGAAAGCCTGACCGACATCATCGGCGAGTTGAACGGCATCCAGCAGCGCATCCGAGCCAACCTTGCCCGGATCGAAGATCTAAGCGGAACGATCCGGTCGCTGCTGACCTGATCGCCAGCCGGGTCAAAGCCCGGCCCGTCCCGGCGGCAAACTGCCCGAATTTGCAGCCGCCGCCCGGACATTCGGCGGCATGCACTGTCCCCCTGCGGCACGGCTGGTATAACCCTGCGCGAACCCCTTCGTTCCGACACGCCGCAAGAGTGATTCCCGTCGATGGATACCTTCCTGTTCCAGGCCACGATCTATCTGGCCACGACCGTGATCGCGGTGCCGATCGCGGCGCGGCTGGGGCTGGGATCGGTTCTGGGATACCTGTTGGCGGGTCTGCTGATCGGACCAATCCTAGGGCTGGTGGGCGCGAACGCGGACCTGCAGCATTTCGCCGAATTCGGCGTGGTAATGATGCTGTTCCTGATCGGGCTGGAACTGGAACCGCGCGCGCTTTGGGACATGCGGACAAAGCTGATCGGGCTGGGGGTATCGCAGATCGTGCTGACCATGGCGCTGATCGCCGGCGGCGCGATGCTGCTGGGCCAGCCCCCCGCCGCCGCGCTGGCCATCGGCATGATCTTCGCGCTGTCCTCGACCGCCATCGTGCTCCAGACCCTGTCCGAGAAGGGATTGATGCAAACCGCGGGTGGACGGTCGGCCTTTTCGGTTCTGCTGAGCCAGGACATCGCGGTGATCCCGATGCTGATCGTCCTGCCGCTGCTGCAAGGCGAGATGCGGACCGTGTTCAACCCCGATGGTTCGGTCAGTCGCCCGATCGATCAGGCCGTCCACGCCGCCGAGGATCATGGCCACGACGTCGCCCTGTCGCTGATCGAGGGTCTGCCGGGCTGGGGCGCGATGCTGGTGACACTCGCGGTGATCGCGGCGGTCATCCTGATCGGCGTCTACCTGATCCGCCCGTTGTTCCACTTCATCCACGCCACGCGTCTCAGCGAGCTTTATACCGCCTTCGCGCTGCTGATCGTGGTCGGCGTCGCCTTCCTGATGACCCTGGTCGGCCTGTCACCGGCGCTTGGGTCGTTCCTTGCCGGCGTGGTCCTGGCGAACTCGGAGCTGCGGCACGAACTGGAATCCAGCATCGAGCCGTTCAAGGGCATGCTGCTGGGCCTGTTCTTCATCACGGTGGGCGCGGGCATCGACATCGGGCTGGTGCTGGGCCAGCCGTTCCTGCTGCTTGGCCTGACGCTGGCGGTCATGGCGATCAAGGGCCTTGTGCTGTTCGGACTGGGCCGCCTGTTCCGCCTGAAGACCCGCGACCAATGGCTGTTCACGCTGGGTCTCGCGCAGGCGGGCGAATTCGGCTTCGTGCTGCTGTCCTTCTCGGCGCAGCAGGGCGTGCTTGCGCCGCAGACCTCGCAGAACCTGCTGATGGTCATCGCGCTGTCGATGCTGCTGACGCCCTTGTTCTTCTTGGCGCAGGATTACCTGTCGAAGCGCGGCCGCGAGGCAGAGGTTCAGCATACGCCGGACGAGATCGGCGCAGAGGGGCCGATCATCATCGCCGGGATGGGGCGGTTCGGGCAGGCGGTGAACCGGATGGTGCAGATGGCCGGGTTCCGGACCACCGTGCTGGACAACAACCTTGCCACGATCCAGCTGATGCGCAAGTTCGGGTACAAGGGCTTCTTCGGCGATCCGACCCGCCCCGAGGTGCTGCGCGCCGCCGGGCTGAAGGAAGCGCGCGTATTGGTGGTGGCGATGGATGGGCGCGACGACGTCACCCGTCTGGTCGCCTTCGCGCGGCGCGAACGGCCCGATCTGCACATCGTCGCCCGGGCGCGGGACCGGGTGCACGTCTACCAGCTGTATCGCGCAGGGGCGAATGACATCGTCCGCGAGATGTTCGATTCCAGCCTGCGGGCCGGGCGCTATGTTCTTGAGAACATGGGGCTGACCGACTTCGAAGCGGCCGAGATGGAGCGGACCTATTTCCAGTACGACCGTGCCGCGGTCCGGGCGTTGGCCGAGGTCTGGAAGCCCGGTGTGCCGGTCGACCAGAACCCGGACTATGTCGCGCGCACCCACGAACTGAACGCCGAACTGGAATCGGCGCTGCTGAAGCAATTCGCCGAGAACGAGAAGCGGAAGACCGACTAGCCTTCGGACACGCCCGCCTCGGCGAAGGTCGCCATGCCCGAGTGGCACGCGATGGCCCCCTTCAGCACGCCGATCGCCAATGCGGCGCCGGTGCCTTCGCCCAGCCTGAGGCCCAGCGACAACAGCGGCTCTAGCCCGAACTGGCCCAGCAGCCGCCCGTGCGCCGCCTCGGCCGAGCGGTGGCCCGCGACACAGTGGTCAAGCCCGCCGTCCGCCATCCGGTGCAGCACCCCTGCGGCGGCGCAGCAGGGGAAACCGTCCAGCAGGACCGGCACGCCGTAGTGACGCGCCGCTAGGATCGCGCCGGTCATCGCGGCCAGTTCGCGCCCGCCAAGGCGGCGCAGGCATTCGAGCGGATCCGACAGCGCCTTGGCATGAAGGGCCAGCGCCTCGTCCACCACCTGCGCCTTCAGCGTCAGCCCGGCGTCGTCGACCCCGGTTCCGCGCCCGACCCAGTCCGCGCCGGCGCCGCCGTACAGCCCGGCGGACAACGCGGCGGCGGCCGTGGTGTTTGCGATGCCCATTTCGCCCACGACCAGCAGATCCGCCTGCGGGTCCAGCGCGGTCCAGCCGGTGTGAAGCGCATCGTACAGTTCGTCTTCGGTCATCGCGGCACCGGCGGTGAAGTCGGCGGTCGGCGTGTCCAGCGACAGCGCGTGCACGTCGATGGATGCGCCGAAGCAGTCGGCAAGCTGGTTGATCGCGGCGCCGCCCGCGCGGAAGTTGGCGACCATCTGCACCGTCACCTCGGGCGGGAAGGCCGATACACCGCGCGCCGCGACGCCGTGGTTGCCTGCGAAGACGATCACCTGCGGGCGGTCGACCGAGGGCCGCGCATCGCCGCGCCAGCCTGCGTACCATTGCGCCAGATCCTCCAGCCGACCCAGCGCCGCGGGGGGCTTCGTCAGTTGCGCATTGCGCGCGGCGGCTCCGTCGCGGGCGGCGGCGTCAGGCCCCGGCAGGTCGGTCATCGCGGTGCGGAAGGCGGGCAGGTCGGCAGGGCAGTGGGCGGCCATTCTTCTCTCTCGTTGCGGGATCTGCCCGTTGTCTCTATCCGGGAGGGCATGGAGAGAACAGACGGAATTGCGGGCGACATCGTCGCGGCGCTGGGCCTGCTGACGCGGCTGCCGTTGCCGGTCCGCGGGGTGGATCGCGGCGCAGCGGCGGCCTGGGCCTGGCCGCTGGCGGGGCTGGTGGTGGCGTTGCTGGCGGTCGTGATCGCAGGCGTGGCGCACTGGGTCGGTCTGCCGGTGGTGCTGAGCGCGGGCCTTCTCGTGGCCTCTGTCGTAGTGATGACCGGCGCGCTGCACGAGGATGGGCTGGCCGATGTCGCGGACGGGTTCTGGGGCGGCTACACCGTCGCGCGGCGTCTGGAGATCATGAAGGACAGCCGGATCGGCAGCTATGGCGTGATTGCGCTGGTGCTGTCGCTGGGCCTGCGCTGGCAGGCGGTGGCGGTGCTGATGAGCGGCGCATGGGTCGGCCCGGTGCTGGCGGCGGCGCTGCTGTCGCGGGCGCCGATGGCCGTGCTGTCGCAAGAGATGGAGAACGCACGCGGGTCGGGCCTGTCGCAATCGGTCGGGCGGCCGGGACGGGCCGTCGCGGCGACGGGTCTGCTGGTGGCGCTTGGTCTGTCGGTGCTGGTGGCGGGGCCGGGCGCGATCTGGGTGGCGCTGCTTGTGGCAGGGGCCGCACTTTGCGCGGCGGGCCTGGCGCGCGCCAAGATCGGCGGGCAGACCGGCGACGTTCTGGGCGCGACGCAGCAGGTGTGCGAGATCGTCGCGCTGTACGCCTTCGCGGCCATGGTCTAAGCCGGGCAGGGCGCTACCAGGGCACACGAAAAGAAACCGCCGCCCGAAGGCGGCGGTGACTGTCCGAAATGTCCCGAAAGATCAGGCGGCGCGGCTGATCAGCACGTCGTCGACCTGCTTCTGGGCCGCGGTCTCGTCGGCACCGGAAACGGCGGCGACTTCGCGGGTCAGGCGTTCCAGCGCAGCTTCGTAAAGCTGACGCTCGGAATAGGACTGTTCGCGCTGATCGTCGGTGCGGTGCAGGTCGCGCACCACCTCGGCAATCGCGATCAGGTCGCCCGAGTTGATCTTCTGTTCGTATTCCTGGGCCCGGCGCGACCACATGGCGCGCTTTACCTTGGCCTTGCCCTTCAGCGTCTTCATCGCCTGAGACACGATATCGGGCGTCGACAGCGAACGAAGCCCGGCCTCAGAGGCCTTGTGGGTCGGGACCCGCAGCGTCATCTTGTCCTTCTCGAAGGAGATCACGAAGAGCTCCAGCTTGATGCCTGCGATCTCCTGCTCCTCGATCGACACGATCTGGCCGACGCCATGCGCCGGGTACACCACGTAGTCGTTCGGGCGGAATTCCATTTTCTTGGTCTTAGTCATGCAGCGTCCTTCCTCGAAGGTCCGAACGGACCTGAGACGGGCTCCCCGGGGCCACCGGCACCCCCAGGTCCCGGAATTTGGCGCCAAAAAAGCCAACCTCAGGAACGGGTCCCTGCGGACGGCTTCGGGTTTCCGGCGTCGATATCGCACCAATATAGCATCAAAAGCCCCCATTTGGAAGCTTGATGCGATTGGCAGCGCTGAAAAAGCCGCTAAAACAGCGACTTGACGCCGTCGATTTTACCTAATCCGGTTAACCCGACGTAACGTCATTCGTACGAAACCTACGAATCGCGGCTTAGCCGCCTTCGCCCGGTTTCTCCGAGAAGTACTTTTCCAACTTTCCGGGCTCACCATCCCGCTCGGCCGCGTCGGGCAGAGGGTCTTTCTTGGTGATGATCACCGGCCAGATTTCCGAGTACTTGCGGTTGAACTCGACCCATTTCTCGGTGTCGGGCTCGGTGTCCGGCAAGATCGCCTCGGCCGGGCACTCGGGTTCGCAAACGCCGCAGTCGATGCATTCGTCCGGGTGAATCACCAGGAAGTTCTCGCCCTCGTAGAAACAGTCGACGGGGCAGACTTCCACGCAGTCGGTGTATTTGCAGGCGATGCAGTTGTCGGTGACGACGTAGGTCATGTGTAGTGATCCGGATCTTGGCTCGGGCCCGTAGCTAGCTTGACCTGCCGGATCATTCAAGGCCGTGTTGGCGCATCGCGTCGGACTTGCGGCGGTCTTTCTTGGTCGGACGGCCGCTGCCCTCGAATTTCGGCGCCGGTGCCGGACGGTCCGCCGGCTCTGGGGCAGGAGGTGAGAGGTCTTCGTACAGCGCCTGCGCCTCGGGCGCGGGGCCGCGCCGGGTGCCGGGCGCAAGGATGCGCACGACGCGGATCCTTTTCGCTTGCGGGAAAGTCAAAGTGTCGCCCGGGCCGACTGCCTGCGCGGGTTTGGACACCCGGGCCAAGTTGACCCGGACATGCCCGGCCGAGACGGTTTTTGCCGCAAGGCCGCGCGTCTTGAAGAAACGCGCGTACCACAACCACTTGTCCAGCCGGATGGTGGCGCGGGGCTCGGTCAAGTCACTGCTTGTCCTTCAGCCCCATCAGCGCGGCGGCGAAGGGGTTGTCGGGGTCGATCTTGTCCTTCTTGGGCGGACGCGATTCATAGGTGCGGCTCTGGTTGCCGCCGCCCTTGTTGCCGGCATTCTGGCGCTTGCCCTTGCCGCCGCCCTTGCCTGCGTTCGGCTTGCCGCCGCGCGGCTTGCCCTGACCCTTCTGGCCACGGTTGCCCGCGCCGCCACCCTCGCGGCGGCGGCCAAAGCCTGCCCACGTAAACGTGTAGAAGGTCTCGATCTCGGGGCCGGCGACATCCGCGTCGGGCGCGGTGCCCTGCGGTGTCTCGTCGTCAGAGGTCTGCGGGATGCCGTCGTCGATTTTCTCGACATTGTCGGCGGTCTCGTCGACCGGCGCGATGCCTTCGTCCGCAATCGCCTCGACCTCGGCAGCCGGTGCGGGTTCCTCTGCGGGGGCAGGGGTCTCGGGCGCCTCGACGATGCCGCCTTCGGGCGGCGTGTCGGCGTCCATCACAGGCGTGTCCGCTGCGGGGGCGTCACCTTCGGCTTCCGGCACCACCTCGGTCACCGGCTTGACCTTCTCGCGCTCGCCCTTCTCGGCCTTGTAGCCAAGGCCTTCCATCAGGCCGGCGAACTGGTCCAGCGTCATGCCGGTGATCGACAGCATGTCGGCGGTCGCTTCGAACCCGCCACGGCTGTCTTCCGAGCGCAGCATGTCGGCCAGACGTTCCAGCATGTCGATGCGGATCGCACGGTCGCCCGCTTTCCGGTAGCCGGCCATCGTGTGATAGGTCTCTGGCGCGGTCGGATCGGACGGAATGGTCACAAGACCCGGCGGCGGGCTTTCGGGGAATTCCTGCAGGTTCTGCGCCAGCGACCACAGCACCAGCCGCAGACGGGTCGGTGCGGGCTTCAGCAGCAGCGGCATGAAGATGGTGAACTGGCCGAAGCGGATGCCGTGTTTGCGCAGCGCGCCGCGCGCGTCCTGATCGAGATCCTTGACCTCTTGCGTGACCTGATCACGGGGTAGGACACCCATCGACTCGACCATGCGGAAGGCGAAGCCACGGGCAAGGCCGGTCATGGCCTCGTCGCGGGACATGGCCAGAAGCGGTTCGAACAGGGTCGCGATCTTGCGGTCGATGAAGTGCTGCAGGCGGCGCTGCACCTTCTGCGCGACATCGTGGCCGGCTTCCTCGTCGACGAAGGCCTGCGCTTCGGGTTTCAGAGGCTCGGAGCCGGCGACCAGCTTGCCGATCGCATGTTCGCCCCACATCAGGCCGCCCTGATCGGTAAAGTCGATCTCGGTGTCGGGCGCGTTGTAGAACCGGTCGGCGCGCAGATGGAACTCGGGCTTGAGGGCCTGCAAAGAGGCCTGGCGCAATGTCTTCGCCTCGTCGGGGCTTGCCGCCTTGTCCTGACTGAAGCGGAATCCCTCCAGCCGGCCAATAAACTGGCCCTCAACCGTCACTTCGCCCTTGTCGTTCACCTCGGCCACAAGGCTCTCCTTCTGCTTGAGCCGCCGCAGCAATACGCTGGTGCGCCGGTCCACAAATCTTTGCGTCAGACGCTCGTGCAGGGCGTCCGACAGTCGGTCTTCTACCGCGCGGGTCGCCCCACGCCAATGGCTTTCGTCATCGAGCCAGCCGGCTCGCTGTGCGACATATGTCCATGTACGGATATAGGCCAGTCTTTTGGAAAGGGCGTCGATTTCGCCATCGGTGCGGTCGATCCGGCGGACCTGTGCCGACAGCCAGTCGTCCGGCACCCGCCCGAACTCGTGCAGATAGCCGAAGATCTTCTCCAGCAGGCCCGCGTGCTCGGCGTGGCTGATGCCGCGGAAATCGGGGATGCGGCAGACATCCCACAGAAGCTTGACCGACTTCGGATCGGTGGCGCGGTGGCGGATGCCGTCGACGGCGGACAGCAGTTTCAGCGCCATCAGGTCGTCCGCCTCGCGGCCACGGGTCAGCCACTCGTCGTCGGTGCGTTCCTCGAGCGAGGCGATCAAACGGTCGGTGGTGCCGAAGTCCAGCCGCGAGTTGCGCCACTGAAGCTTGCGGATCGGGGCAAACCGGTGCGCTTGGATCGCCTCCGCCATGCCCTCGTCCAGCGCCGGCGCTTCGCCCGTGACGCCAAAGGTGCCGTCCTTGGTGTAGCGGCCCGCACGGCCCGCGATCTGCGCCAGCTCGTTCGGCATCAGGTATCGCATCCGGCGGCCATCGAACTTGGACAACGACGAGAACGCCACGTGGTCGATGTCGAGGTTCAGGCCCATCCCGATGGCGTCGGTCGCCACGAGATAGTCGACGTCGCCGTTCTGGTACAGATCCACCTGTGCGTTGCGGGTGCGGGGGCTGAGCGCGCCCATCACGACCGCCGCGCCGCCCTTCTGGCGGCGCAGAAGCTCGGCGATTGCGTAGACCTGATCGACCGAGAAGCCGACGATGGCGGATCTCCGGGGCATCCGGCTGATCTTCTTCTGCCCGATATAGGTGAGGTCCGAGAATCGCTCGCGCCGCACGAAGTTCACGCCGGGCACCTGCGCCGCGATGGCGCCGCGCATGGTGTCGGCGCCCAGCAGCAGCGTCTCGTGGGTGCCTCGTGCGCGCAACAGGCGGTCGGTGAACACGTGGCCACGTTCCGGATCGGCGCACAGCTGGATCTCGTCCAGCGCCACGAAATCGGCCATCAGGCCTTCGGGCATCGCCTCGGTCGTGCAGACCCAGTACTGGGTGCGGTCGGGGACGATTCGCTCTTCCCCGGTGACCAAAGCCACCACGGAAGGCCCGCGCATCGCGACGATCCGGTCGTAGACCTCGCGCGCCAGCAGGCGCAGCGGAAGCCCGATGACGCCGGTGCGGTGCGCCAGCATCCGTTCAATCGCGTAGTGGGTCTTGCCGGTGTTGGTCGGGCCCAGAACCGCCGTAACTCGCGCCTGTCCGGCCATCGTTCGCCTCTGCCTTCGGGTTGCGGGGTCTTCCGTGGAAGCCCGGCGTGCGGGATTGAGATCCCGAGCCACCCTCAGGGGCGGCTTTGACCCGGTCCTGTTTGTTTCACCTGTGCCTCATGTAGTGCAGCACACCGTACTTGTATAGGCAGCGAGGCCGCTCCGTCAGAGCGTCTGGCCGCCGAACTCGCGTTCCAGCCGGTCAAGCGCGGCCTTCGTCTCTGGGCGGTGCGGGTTGATCGCGGCCACCATGCGCCACGCTTCCAGCGCATCCTCGCGCATGCCGACCTCTTCCAGAATGACGGCAAGGCCGGCCAAGGCGTCGAAATGGTCGGGGTTCAGCGAAAGGGCGCGGCCGATGTCTTCCAGCGCCGGGCCGTACATCCCCAGCTGGAAGAAGGCGGTGGCGCGGTTGGTCCAGCCTTCGGCAAAGTCGGGGGCGTGGTCAGTCAGCGCGGTGAAGTGCTCGACCGCCAGCTTCCAGTCCTGCGCCTCCATCGCGTCGATCCCGCGCTGCAACAGCAGGTCCATCGACGCGGACCCGGACCGCTGCCACTCGGTGCGGATCCGGCGTTCCAGCTGCATCCAGTTGGTCGTGTCGGGGTTTGCCAGTTCGGCAAGCATCCCGTCGACATCCGCATCCTGTGCAAGCACCGGAGCGGTGGCGAGGAGATATGCCGCAACGACAGATTTGCAGAACCGTATCGATTTTTTCATAACGGAAGCATACTGCCGACGCAGCGAAAAGCGAGCCCTGCGCGGGTCACAAACGAAGGAGCCTTTCGATGAGTGAAGTTATCGACGCCGCTGTTGCGGCCCTGAACGAGAAAGACACTTCCGAGTTCGACGGAAAGGCAAAATTCCTGATCGAGGATGAGGGCGCGATCGTGCTCGATTCGGCCGGGGCGCGCGCCGCGGACGAGGATGCGGACGTGACGCTCAGCGCCGACGCAGAGACGTTTCAAGCGATCCTGTCGGGTGCGATGGATCCGACTTCGGCTTTCATGACCGGCAAGCTCAGCGTCGACGGCGACATGGGCATGGCGATGCAGCTGGGCGCGGTCCTCAGCTGACATGAGCACAGCCGCGCCGTTCTTTCAGGAGGTCTCGCGAGGGCCCGACAGTGTTCGTGCGCTTTGGGTGACCGCCCGCGACGGCGCGCGGCTTCGCATCGCGCTTTGGCCGGGCGGGTCGCGGGGGACGGTCCTGCTGTTTCCCGGCCGCACCGAATATGTCGAGAAGTACGGCGTGATGGCGGGCGAGCTGGAACGCATCGGCCTGTCCACCATCGCGATTGACTGGCGCGGGCAGGGGCTGGCCGAGCGGGCGCTGGAAGACACCGCGACCGGGCATGTCGTCGATTTCACCGACTACCAGCACGACGTTGCCGCCCTGTTGTCGACGGCGCAGGCGGAAGGGTTGCCAGAGCCCTATTTCCTGATCGCGCATTCGATGGGCGGCTGTATCGGCCTGCGGGCCGTGCTGGAACATCTGCCGGTCAAGGCTGCGGTGTTCACCGGCCCGATGTGGGGCATCAAGATCAGCCGCTCACTGCGGCCGGTCGCATGGATCATGTCGTGGTTCGCACGGCAGTTCGGGCACGGCTATCGCTATGTGCCGGGCACCAGTCCCGAAACCTACGTCAAGACCGCGCTGTTCGAGGACAACCTGCTGACCACGGATCGCGAGATGTTCGATTACATGATCGAACAGCTGCGCGAGCATCCCGAACTGGCGCTGGGCGGTCCCAGCCTGCATTGGCTGTACGAGGCGCTGGTCGAAACCCGCCACCTTGCGCGGCAGCCATCGCCGGATTTGCCCTGTCTCACCTTCCTCGGCACGAACGAGCGGATCGTCGATACCGCGGCGGTGCATGCGCGGGTGGCGATGTGGCCCAAGGGGCGGCTTCAGATGGTCGAAGGCGGCGAGCATGAGATCATGATGGAAGGCCCCGAGGCACGGCAGCGGTTCATCGACGACCTTGAAGGTTTCTGGTTCGGTCAGGACTGACGGCCCGCCTCAGGCGATGCTGCGCGGTCCGGTGACGGGCCGCCTGCCGCCAAGAAACTGCAGCAGATCGCGGAAGGGCAGGGGCCCCGAGATCGCGTAGCCCTGTACCCTGTCGCACCGCAGCGACCGCAGCCGTGACAGCGCCGCCTCCGTCTCGACCGCCTTTGCGGTGACCGTCAACTGCAGCTCTGCCGCGATCATCTGGACCGCCCTCAGGATAGCCTCGGTGCTGGCGTCGGACAGGTAGGCGGTCATCGCCGGCGCCATGTTCAGGCCGCTGACCTCCAGCCTTCGCATCTTGGGCAGCGCAGCGTGACCCGTCCCGAAATCGTCGATGGCCACGCCGAAGCCCCGCGTCGTCAGTTGCCGCACCGCGGTCTCGACCCTTCCGTCCGCATCGGTCGCGATTTCCGTCTCGCTGATTTCGAGCGTCAGGTCGGCAGGGTCCAGCCCGTGGCCAAGAACCTCCCACAGCAGAGCCTCGGCAAGGTCGGGCTCGGCCAGCGTGTCGGCCGAAAGGTTCATCGACATCGCGGGCCGCGCGCAGCCAAGCGCCCGCAGATGCGCCGTCGCGGCAAGTCCTTTCGACCGGACGATGGCGTCCATGTGCCCCGACAGCCCGATCTCTGCGGCGGCGTCCAGAAAGGCGTCGGGCGTCAGCAGCCCCCGCGTCGGATGCGGCCAGCGCGCCAGAACCTCGATCCCAACGACGGTGTTCGTTGCAAGCTCGACAATGGGCTGGAAATGGGGTTCGAAACTGCGGTTCTCGACCGCGGCCCGCAACTCGGCATGCAAGGTGCGCCGCGCTTCGGCGGTTTCGCGCATCTGCGGGGTGAACGCCTGCACCCCGCGCCGCCCCCGCCGCTTGACCTCGTACAAGGCGAGGTCCGCGTTCGCGATCAGCCGTTCCGCCGTACCGTCCCCCGCAGCGGCCAGCGCCGTTCCGATGCTGGCGGGACAGGCAAGCGCGCTGTCGCCCCACGGGATCGGCGTTGCCAGCGCCACGGACAGGCTGTGCGCCAGCGCCGCGATGTCTTCGCCTTCGGGATCCGAGCGGGTGACGATCAGGAACTCGTCCCCGCCGATCCGTGCCACCACATCCGTCGGGCCGGCGGTTTCGCGCATGACCTTGGCCGCATGGCACAGCACCGCATCGCCGGCGGCATGGCCCAACCGGTCGTTGGTGTCCTTGAAATGATCTAGGTCCACGTGCAGCACCCCGATGACCCGCCCGGATGCATCGGGGTCGTGCAGCACATCGGGCGCCTCCAGCACCCGCATCAGCCGGTTGCGGTTCGCCAGCCCGGTCAGCGGATCGGTCTCGGCCATGCGCACGTTGCGCCGAAGCTGTTGCATCAGCCGCGCCTGTGCGCCGATCCAGCGCGCCGCCGCCATGACATGCCGCACCTGAAGGTCGGTGAATTTGTCGCGCGAGCGTCGTACCAGCCCCACGACGCCCACCGTCTCGTTCCCGCTGCGCATCGGCGCCATCAGCACCCGGCCAAACCCCTGTTCGTGCAAGAGCCGCATCGCGGGGTCGGTTTCGCGCCCAAGTTCGGACCGCCCGATCTGAAGGACTTCACCACCATCCAGCACCCGTGCCCTCGGTGAACCGGGGCTGAGCGGTACAAGATCGGCCTCAAGATCATGCACCCCGTCGCGGCGGAAACTGCGGGCGATCAGCCGCCCCTCGTCAATGAAGCTGAGCTTGGCGCGATCCGCCTCGATCAGCCGGGGCAGCCACGCAGCCGACACCGCCAGCACCTGTTCGATGCTGCCCGCGCTTGAAAGTTCCTCGATAAAGGCGACCGGCAACCGGATCGCCGCATATGCCGATTGGGTCATGGTGCCTGTCCTCGGGCACGGCTTAGGCGATCTTCGTTGAAGAAGCCTTTACCCGAGCGGTCAGGCGGTGCGCCTTATTTCGACTGCGTTCGCTCGGCCAGTTGCAATACCAGCCGCCGGGGCAGTAGCGGGATGATCCAGTTCAGTGCGAGGCTCAGGAAGGGTGAATTGATCTTCACCAGCCGCCCTTCCATCATCGCGTCATAGCCCATCTTGGCGACGGATGCCGCATCCGCCCCGCCCGCCTTGACCATCGCGGTGCCTTCCATGTCGGCGGCTTCGGCAAAGCCTGTCTCGACATAACCCGGCGCCAGAACGGTACAGGTCACGCCGCGCGGCCGAAGTTCCTGGTCGATGGCCTGCGAGAACGAGTTCACGAAGGCCTTGGTCGCAAAATAGGTGGCCTGCTGCGGCCCCGGCATGAAGCCGGCGGTCGAGCCGACGTTCAGGATCCGCCCGCTGCCGCGCCCGGCCATGTCGCGACCGAACAGGTGCGTCAGGACCATCAGCGCCTTGATGTTCAGGTCGATCATCGCAAGGTGCCGCGACAGGTCGCGCTCGATGAATTTTCCCTGCCCGCCGAAACCCGCGTTGTTGATCAGGATGTCCGGGGTCAGCCCGGCGGCGCGCACATCGGAATACAGCGCCTGCGCCGCGCCCTCTTGCCCGAGATCGGCGGGAAAGACATGCGCGTCGATCCCGTGCCGCCCCTCCAGTTCGCTTTTCAACTCGTGCAGTTCGGCCTCGCGCCGGGCGGTCAGAATGACCGTGCCGCCGGTCGCGGCATGTATCCGTGCGAATTCCTTTCCAAGGCCGGAAGACGCTCCGGTGACGAGCGCTGTGGCGGGCATGGTGTTTCCCTTCGGGGTTCGGTTGCGTGAATCCAGCTAGCCCGCGTCGCGCGCAGGCAAATCAAATGTGATCGCGCGCCGGAGAGACCGGCGCGCGCAACGCGTCAGGCGGACGCTTTCGCCAGCGCCTGATCGAGATCGCGGATCAGGTCGTCGGCATCCTCGATCCCGATCGACAGGCGCACCACGTTCGGCGCGGCGCCTGCGGCGACCTGCTGCTCCTCGGACAACTGCCGGTGGGTGGTCGAGGCCGAGTGGATCACAAGGCTCCGCGTATCGCCAAGGTTGGCGACGTGGCTGAACAGGTCGAGACTGTCGACCAGCTTTACGCAGGCGTCGTAGCCGCCTTTCAGGGCAACGGTGAACAGCGCGCCCGCGCCCTTCGGATACAGCCGCTTCACCCGGTCGGCGTAGGGCGAACTGTCGAGCCCGGCATAGGTCACCGCCTCGACCGCGTCATGTTTCTCCAGCCAGGCGGCGACCGTCTTGGCATTCGCGACATGCCGCTCCATCCGCAGCGACAGCGTTTCGATCCCCATCAGCGTGTAATGCGCCGCCTGCGGGTTCATCGTCATCCCAAGGTCGCGCAAACCGACGGCGATAGAGTGGAAGGTGAACGCGAGGGGGCCGAAGGTCTCGGCGAACTTCAGGCCGTGATAGGCGGGCTCGGGTTCGGACATCGAGGGGAACTTGCCCGACGCGGCCCAGTCGAACCGGCCCGAATCCACGATGGCGCCGCCGGTCACGGTGCCGTTGCCGGTCAGGTATTTCGTGGTCGAATGCACGACCAGCGTCGCCCCGTGCTCGATCGGGCGGCAGAGGTACGGCGTGGCAGAGGTGTTGTCCACGATCAGCGGCAGCCCGGCCGCGTCCGCGATGGCCGCCATCGCTTCAAGGTCGGTGACATAGCCGCCGGGGTTGGCGACGGATTCGCAGAAGATCGCACGGGTGTCGTCGTCGATTGCCGCCTTCACGGCGTCGAGATCGTCGGTGTCGACGAATTTCGCCGACCAGCCGAACCGTTTGATGGTCTGGCTGAACTGGGTGACCGTGCCGCCGTACAGCCGCGTCGAGGCCACCACGTTGCGGCCCGGAGCCATCAGCGGGAACAGCGCCATGATCTGCGCCGCGTGGCCCGACGAACAGCACACCGCACCCGCGCCGCCTTCCAGGGTGGCGATCCGTTCCTGCAACACGGCGACGGTTGGGTTGGTGAGGCGAGAATAGATGAACCCCACTTCCTGAAGGTTGAACAGCGCGGCGGCATGGTCCGCATCGCGGAACACATAGGCGGTGGTCTGGTAAATCGGGGTCTGCCGCGCGCCGGTCGCCGGATCGGGCCGGGCTCCTGCGTGAACCTGCAGGGTGTCGAAACCGTAAGTCGGGGTGTCGTTCATCATTGCCTCCCTGAAATGAACTCTGCTGCCATCTGTAGGCGAGTAAGGCGGGGGCTGTCCATCTTTGGGGCCTGCGCCAGCCCGGATGGCAAACGAAGTCAACTATGCGAAATCGTTGATGTTTGGCCCGGCGGTCGCGGGGCGTCGCGCGTCAGTCCGGCGCGGTACCCAGCAGGCGGAGGACATAGTCGCGGATGTCGCCGGGCCAATCGGCCATATGCACCGCCATCCCGGCGGCGTCGCCCGCGAACAGCGCGCGCATCGCCTCTTCATAGCCCGGACTGTCCCCGGCAAGCGCGGTGGCGGCGCTATAGGCCGCGTCCTGCCTCTGCCTCGGCGTCGCTGCGTCGGCGCGCATCGCGTCCTCGACCAGCCGCCGCAGCATGGCGGACGCGCCCCCGCGCTGGCCCGAAAGCCAGTCCCAATGCCGCGGAAGAAGCGTCACTTCGCGCGCCTTGACCCCCAGCTTCGGACGTCCGCGCCGGGGTGGCGTGTCCGCGCCCTGATGACGCGCGGCCACTTCGGCCGGTGCGCCGCGCAGGTCGAGATCGACAACCTTGCCGGTTGCATCGTCGAACGCCAGCACATCCCCGCCACGCGCGGCGGCGGCCTGCATCTCGGCGGCGACCTCGGCCACCGTCCCCTGCGCCAGAAGGCGCGCGCTTTCGAATACGGTCAGTTGCATAGGCGCCTTTTACACCCGGGTAAAAGTATGTCAATTAAAACCCGGATAAAAAGAATCGCAGCACGGAGTGACAGCGATGGACCGGCGGGCCGCAAAGGCGGAATGGAAGGACAGGGCGCCGGACGCGGGCGTCTACGCGGTGCGCATGGGCCGCACGCTCTGGATCGGCGCGACGATGCGGCTTGGCGCGGCAGAACAGCGGCTGCGCTTCAGCCTGAAGACCGGCGGCGCGCGCCCGCGGGCCCTGCAGCAGGCCTATAGCGGCGAAATGGCGTTCGAGGTTCTGGAGCAGTTCGAGGACGACATCTCGCAAATGGCGCGCGAGCGGTTGTTGAAAGAGCGGCTGGCGTACTGGGTCGAAAAGACCGGCGGAACCGCGTTGTAGCTGGGGGCTCCGCCCCCGTCGCTTCGCTCTCCCCCGAGGTATTTGCTCAAGAGAAGAAGGACAGGGCGCCTTTGCCGCTTCTTCTCTTGAGCAAATACCTCGGGGGAGACGCGCCGCAGGCGCGGCGGGGGCAGAGCCCCCTTGCGTCAGTGGCCCAGATGCGCGGCGGCGAGGCCTGCAAGTGTCATCGCGTCGCCGTCTGCGGTCAGCGGGGTCAGGCCCTGCGCCTCCAGCGCCTGCGCGTAGAACTGCGACAGTGCCGGCGCGCCGATCAGCACCACCGGCTGGCCCAGCCAGTAGGGGCGGGCGGCGGCGAGTTCCATGCCGATCAGCCAGCCGGACAGGCGGGCGCGGGCGGTGTCCGCCGGAAGCTTTGCCAGCAGCCCTTCCGCGCGCAGCGAGAAGGCGCGGGCGGCGAAACTTTCCGGGCGCGAGAGCGATTCCGACACCGCCTCGAGAAAGGCGTCGCCGTCGAAGCCCTCGGTCGTCACGCTGTGGCGCAGGACCGACTGGCCCGCGATCAGTGCGAAAAGCTCGCCCGACATGAAGGTGCGGAAGCTGACGACCTCCCGCGCGCTGATGTGGGCCCACTTGGTGTGGGTGCCGGGCAGGCAGAGGATGCCGTCGTATTCGGGATTGGCCGCCACGAAGCCCGCGATCTGGGTTTCCTCGCCGCGCATCACGTCGGCGGGGGACGCTTGCGACAGGCCGGGGATGATCCGCACGTCGAGACGTTCGTCATGCACCAGCGCCCGGATCAGGCCGCCGCCGGCCGGCGCGCAGGGGACCGGGCGATAGGGCGCCTCGACCCAGCCCTGCCTGGCGCCGACCATGCCGCAGGCGACGACCGGCGTGGCGCCTTCCGGCTTCAGCCACGGCTCGACCAGCTTCAGCAGCGCCGGTTCGAACGCCTCGGGCGACAGGCGGCCCATGCCGTCCTCGCTGTGGGCCGAGGCGCGGATCTCCGGCCCCGTCATCGCCCACGCCCTCAGGTGGCTGGTGCCCCAGTCGACCGCGATCCAGTCGTCGCTCATGTCCGTCCCTTACTCCTGATGTATGCCGTCCGCCGTGAAGCCGCCGCCCTGATAGACCACGTCGGGCGCATCCGCCGCGGGCTTCTCGCATTTGGCGTTGACCGCGTCGCGGTAATCCTCGGCATTGTCCTGCGGTTTCCAGCCGAGCCATGCAACCTTGGAATTGTCCCAGAAGTTCGCGGTGTTGGCGGAGTTGCCATAGATCACCGGGCAACCGAGCCTTGGCACATCCAGACAGCGGCGGATCAGGCGTTCGAGATCGTCGAAGCTAAGCCACGTGGTCAGCGCGCGGTGGTTCGCCGGTTCCGGGAAGCACGAGCCGATGCGGATCGAGGCGGTTTCGATCCCGAACTTCTCGAAATACATCGAGGCGAGCATCTCGCCGAACACCTTGGACACGCCGTACAGGCCGTCCGGCTTGGGGTAGACCGTGTTGTCGATCACCTCGTTCTGCTTGAAGAACCCAACCGCGTGGTTTGAACTGGCGAAGACGACGCGCTTGCAGCCATGGATGCGGCAGGCCTCGTACAGGTTGTACATCCCGTCGATGTTGGCGTTTTTCACGACGCTCCACGGCGCCTCGACCGGCTGGCCGCCGAAGTGGACGATGGCGTCGCAGCCTTCCACCATCTTCGACACCGCCTCGGCGTCGCCAAGGTCGCAGGTCACGACCTCTTCGTTGTCGCCCGCCGGGTCCGTGCCGCCGCGGTCGGCCAGGCGCACAATCTCGGCAAGGTCGCCCAGCCGGGCGCGCATCTGGCGGCCAAGGTTGCCCCCGGCTCCGGTGATCAGCAGTCGTTTCATGGTCTCACTCCCTGTTCAGTTGAAGTCGTGGTGCCCGCGCGCGGCGGCGCGGGCAAGGAAATCCAGCACGGCGACGCGCATCGGCGCGGTTTCTCCGTGCCCGGCGTCCGGGTCGATGGCGCAGGTCAGCGCCGGGTCGTGGTTGGCATAAGCCGCGCGCAGCCGGGTCAGCGCCGCGTCGCGGGCGGCGGGCGGCGTCAGGTGGTCCTTGCCGCCGTGGCAGGCAAACTGCGGGCGGGGCGCGATCAGGCCGGCGACGTCGCCCGCCTCGGCGAGGTTGAGGAAACCGGGCACGGACAGGTAGAAGCCGTGGCGCGCGTGGGTGCCGTCCTCGATCAGCGGGGCGATGTCGGCCAGCATGCACAGGTGCGCGCAGCCCGCCACACGCGGTTCCAGCGCGGCAAGCCAGTAGGCATGCGCCGCGCCCATCGACAGGCCCAGCGTGAAGATGCGGGACGCGTCTATATCGGCGCGCTGGGCGAGATAGCCGAAGGCCGCGCCAAGGTCGTTCAGCATGTGGCCGAACAGGCTTTCGCCGCGCCAGAAAAGCGCCTTGGCCATGTCGTTCTCGTCGCCCTCGTCGCGGCGGTCGCCGAAGCCGGCCATGTCGACGCAAAGGGCGGCGAAGCCGGCGTTCGCCAGCGCCGCGCCGTAGCCCGGGGCCTGCAGGAACCGGCTGCCCTGCATCATCTCGCGGCGTCCAAGGCGGTAGTCGCCGCCATGCGCATGGCAGTACAGCACCGCGGGGCAGGGGCGGCGTCGGTCCGGCAGGATCAGCGTCGCGGGCATCGGGCCGCGCGGGCCCCGCAGCACGAGTTCTTCCAGCGGCAAGCCGCCGTCGGAGCGTGACGCCTTTTGCGACAGCAGCGTGGCCGGGCGCGGCGACCAGCCGGTCAGGTCCTGAAGCCGGGAGCGAAGCGCATCAGCCGTCATGGGAAGGCGATGGACCCGTCGGGGCGTTTGGGCAGTTTGCGCTCCCAGTGCACGTAGCGGTCGGTCTTCAGGTAGTCCTCGTCGATCTCCACGCCCCAGCCGGGACGGTCGGGGCGAAGGTCCAGGTGCCCGTCGACCGGCAGGTAGGGATCCTTGACGTAAGCCGCGCTTTCGTCGCTGTCCGACAGTCCGTGCCCGGTATAGGCGGCACCGTGCGGCAGGCGGTATTCGAGGATCTTGAAGTTGGGGCAGGCGGCAGAGAAGTGCAGGTTCACCGCCGTCGCCAGCGGTCCCATCGGATTGTGCGGCGCGACGTTCACGTAGAACGCCTCGGCCAGCGCGGCGATCTTGCGCATTTCGTAAAGCCCGCCCACCACGCAGATGTCGGGCTGCACGATATCGGCGCCCCCGGCCTGTAGCAGCCGCAGGAATTCCCAGCGGTTGTAAAGCGACTCGCCCGTGGCAAGCGGCACTTTCAACTGCTTCTTGAGAGCCCCCCACGCGTCGATGTTCTCGGGTCGCATGGGTTCTTCGTAAAACAGCGGGTGGTGCGGGGCCAGCACGTCGCCCAGTTGCGCAGCCTGCCACGGTTCCCACAGCTTGGCGTGGGCGTCATAGGCGAACTCGAAGTCCGGACACAGCGCGGCGGTTTTCTCGACCCAGTCGCCGGTGGCCTTCAGCACCTTGCCCCAAGGTTCCGCGTGGATGTCATTGCGGTAGGGGGACAGTTTGAACGCCGTCAGCCCGTATTGCTCGTTCTTCGCGGTGCAGAAGTCGCGGATGTCCTCGGGCTCGGGCGCCGAGTAGACGCCCAGGTAGACCCGCACCCGGTCGCGGACGTGGCCGCCCAGCAGCCGGTAGACCGGCACGCCAAGCGCCTTCGCGTTCAGGTCCCACAGCGCATGGTCGATGCCCGAGATCGCGGCCAGCCCCATGGCGCCGGGCGGAAAGCGCGACTGTTGCAGCAGCTTGAGGATCAGCCGTTCGATGCAGGTGGCGTCCTCGCCTTCGATCTGGAGGTAGAGGTAGTCCAGCAAGGGCGGCAGCGCGCGGTCAGGCCCGTGGTTATAGCACTCGCCCCAACCTGTGATGCCCTCGTCGGTGTCGATGGCGACCAGAACGCGCGGGCGGTCGCGATCGGCGGACATGTAGCTGCGAAGGCCGGTGATCTTCATTGGAAATGCCTTTTCGGGTTCTGAACGGGGCGGGGGGTGGCCCGCGGTGCTGGCGCGGCGTCCCGGAATGTCTGGTCAGGTCAAGGCAGCCGGGGGCTGCGGGCGTCGTGTGGTGAACCGGCCCCGTGCGATGGCAGAGGGCCGGGGACAAAGTTTCAGCCGGGGAAGCGGGCCTGCGGAACGCCCTGACAGCCGGTGCCGGTGACGGCGAACAGGCTGCCGGCCTCGGGCTGTTTCGGGTCGTCCGCCGCACCGATGGACGTGACATAGAGGATATCGAGGTTCGCGCCGCCCCACATCGGCTTGGTGGGCCGTTCCACCGGCATGTCGATGGTCATGTCGACCGTCCCGTCCGGTGTGATGCGGTACAACTGCCAGCCGCCGACGCCCGCCTGCCAATAACAGCCATCGGCATCGACCGTGCCGCCGTCGGGCCGCCCCGGCACGACGCGGGTGTCGAAGAACACGCGCGGCTCGCGCGGCGTGCCGGTATCGGTGTCGTAGTCGGCGGCCCAGATCGTGCGGACGTCCGGGTTGGAATCGGAGAAGTACATCGTCCGGCCATCGGGCGAGAAGGCGAGGCCGTTGGTGGTGAAGATGCCGTCCTTCCACTTGGTGACCGAGAAATCCGGGTCCATGCGGTAGAACGCGCCTTGAGGCGCAGGAGGGCCGCCATCGTCTTTCATCGTCCCGGCCCAGAACCGGCCCTGCATGTCGGTGGTGCCGTCGTTGAACCGATTGCCGGGAAGATCCGCCTCGGGGTCCGTCAGCGCGGACCGTTCGCCGATATCCGGGTCATACAGCCAGAAGCCGCTTTTGGCCGCGACCACCATCCCGCCCTGTTCGCGGATCGCGAAACAGCCGACAGGTTCGCCGAAGTCGAAGGTGATGTTGGCGCCGCTTTCCTCGGTGCGGTGAATCAGGCCGGCCTTTATGTCGACCCACCACAGGGCCTGCCCGCGATCATCCCACACGGCACCCTCGCCAAGCTGCGAACGGCTTGGCAGCACGCATTCTACCTGCATGTCTCCTCCCTAGACTCCCTTGAATATCCTCTCGCGCGAGGCGGCGAGGTGCTGGTCCATCGCCCGTTCCGCGGCCTTGCTGTCGCCGGCCTCGATCGCGTCGACGATTCCGTAGTGTTCGTTCCGCATCCCGGCCTTGCCTCGGGCATATCCGGACGCGGTCAGGCGGCGCAGGAAATGGCCCATGAACATGGTGTGCGGCCGCAGCATGTGCAGCGTTTCCAGCAGGAACCGGTTGCCCGCAATCTCGGCGATGCGGATGTGGAAATTCACGTCCTGCTCGACCGTGGCGACGCCTGCCTCGATGTCCTTGTCCATCTGCGTCAGCCGCCGCCGCAGATCGGCCACCTGCTCGGGCGAGGCGCGGCCAGCGGCCAGCGCGGCGGTGCGCGTCTCTATCATCCGCCGGTAGTCGAAGAAGGCGGTCATGTCGTCGATCGACCCGATCGGGGTGAACCCGCCCTCGGAGTCCGAATCCCCGGAACTGACGAAGCTGCCCGCGCCCCGGCGCGAGGTGACCAGTCCGGCGTCCCGAAGCCGGGCCAGCGCCGCGCGCACGACGGGGCGCGACACGCCGAATTCCGACGACAGTTCCATCTCGGACGGCAGCCGTTGCCCAAGCCCATAGGTGCCGGACTGGATACGTTCGAGAAGTGATTGATAAATCTGTTCTTCCAGACGCGGCCCGGCCCCCGCGCCGCTGTCGCGCGCGGTCTCTCGCAAGAGGTTCCTGGCTTCTTCCGTTGTCCTGTCGCCGGTGTCGTTCAATTGTCTGTCCCGCTTTTGCGTGACCTCCCCGCGTTCGGCATAGCGCAGATCCGGTCTGACAACCACATTACAGCATCGTTTTAATTGTTTGACAACTGATGACAACTGGTGGCACGGTTTGACCCGGCGGGACCTCAACGAGTCCCGGCAATGGGAGGAAAATCTGATGACAGTATTCTGGCGCGGACTGCGCCCATTGACGTTTGCCGGTGCGGCTCTTGGCGTGATGCTGAGCCCGCTATCGGCCCTTGCCTATCAGGAGGCCCCCGCTCTGGCAGAGCGTGTTGCGGCCGGGGATCTGCCGCCGGTGGAGGAACGGCTGCCAGAGAGCCCCGAGGTCGTGACTCCGTTCGAGTCGGTGGGCACCTATGGCGGCAAGATCCGCCGCGTCCTTGGCGGTTCGAATGACCACAACTCGATCCTGCGGTTCATCGGCAACCAGGGCCTGACCCGCTGGAAGCCCGACTTCTCGGAAGTGATCCCGAACGTTGCGGAAAGCTGGGAGGTCAACGAGGAGGGCTCCGAGTTCACCTTCCACCTGCGTGCGGGCATGAAGTGGTCGGACGGCGAGCCGTTCACCGCGGACGACATCCTGTTCTTCGTCAACGACCTGCTGCACAACGAAGAGTTCTACCCGAACCCGCCGGCGCGCTTCGTGGTCAACGGCGAGGCGATGACCGCCGAGAAGGTCGATGATTACACCGTCATCCTGAAGTTCGCGGCGCCCTACGGCACCTTCCTGACAGAGCTGGCGACCCCGCTGGCGCAGGAGCCGGTCCTGTGGGCCAAGCACTATTGCGAGCAGTTCCACCCGACCTACAACGCGGACGTTCAGTCGATGGTCGACGAGACCGAGGCCGTCGAGGACTGGCCGGCCCTGTTCCGCCTGAAGTGCGGCGAGGTCGAGGCTCCGAACCGCTGGGCCAACGCCGAGCGTCCGACGCTGGACCCGTGGGTCGTCGTCGAAGGCGGCGAGTACAACGCCGGCGCCACCCAGGTGGTGATGGAGCGCAACCCGTACTTCTGGCAGGTCGATACCGACGGAAACCAGCTTCCCTACATCGACGCGGTCGAGCAGAACGTGGCGCAGGACAATGAAACCCTTGTTCTCGAGGCGATTGCCGGCAACATCGACATGCAGCGTCGCCGGATCTCGGGACTGGCCAACAAGCCCGTCTTTGCCGAGAACGCCGAGAAGGCGGGGATCAACATCCTGGACATGGTGAACTCGAACTCGAACACCATGGCGATCCATTTCAACCACACCCACAAAGACCCGGTGATGCGCGAGATGATCCGCAACAAGCTGGTCCGCGAGGCGCTGTCGCTGGCGATCGATCGGGAAGAGATCATCGACATCGTGTACCAGGGTCAGGGCATTCCGTGGCAGATCGGGCCACGCCCCGACCACGGACTTTACAACGAGCAGCTTGGCACCCAGTTCACGGACTACGATCCCGACCGCGCCAACGAACTGCTGGACGAGGCCGGTTATGCCGAGCGTGACGGCGACGGCTATCGCCTGCTGCCGGACGGCCGTCGGTTCACCTTCAATGTCCAGTACACGGGCATCGAACAGCCGGACTGGGGCGACTCGCTGGAGATCATCAGCGAGCAGTGGGAAGAGATCGGCGTCGAGCTGAACATCTCTTCCGTCGAACGGTCGATCTACTACTCGCGCGGCGAGGCCAACGAACATGACTTCATGGTCTGGGGCGCGCCGGGTGGTCTGGACCCGACCCTCAGCCCGCGTGATGTGCTGGCGGTTCACCCGCAGGCCTCGTGGTTCGCTATCCCGTGGACCCGCTGGTACCTGTCGGGCGGCGCTGATGGCGAAGAGCCCTCGGAGTCGATGAAGAAGCGTCTCGAACTGTACGACGCCTTCAAGAAGGAAGCCGATCAGGACAAGGCGCTGGATATCTTCCGCGAGATCCACCAGATGGCGGCGGACGAGATGGAGATCATCGGCATCTCGCTGGCTCCGAACCTTGTCGGCGTCGTGAAGAAGGACCTAGGCAACGTGCCGCCCTCGATCCCCGCGTCGTGGATGTATCCCGACCCGGCGCCGACGCTTCCGGCAACCTACTACTGGAAGAAGTAAGTCTTACAACTTCCAAAGGGTGCGCGCATAGCGCGCACCCTACGAGTTGGGGTTCGCTGGGTACGGCCACGCGTGTCCACCCATCCTGCCCGTAGGGTGCGCCCCCGCGCGCACCGATACGAGCCGGGCGTGTCACCACCCCTTCCTGTCCGTAGGGTGCGCGCCTGCGCGCACCATCCGCAGAAAGCCACGCCATGCTGTTGCGCTATATCCTGAAGCGGATCTTCTGGATGATCCCGTTTCTCTTCGCCGTCTCCATCGTGGCGTTCCTGCTGATCCAGGCGCCTCCGGGCGACTATCTCACGACCTATATCGCCAAGCTGGGTGAATCGAACGAGGTGCTGGATCAAGCGTCGATCGAGAACCTACGCGAACGCTTCGGGCTCGATAAACCGCTGTACGTCCAATACTTCCGCTGGGTCGGCAACCTGCTGCAGGGCGATTTCGGCATGTCGTTCGAATGGCGGCAGCCGGTCAGCGATCTGATCTGGGGCCGCATGGCGCTGACGGTCACGCTGTCTTTCGCGACGCTGTTGTTCACCTGGGCCGTCGCCTTTCCGATCGGCGTCTACTCGGCCGTTCGCAAGTATTCCATCGGCGACTACGTCGCCACCACGCTGGGCTTCATCGGCCTCGCGACCCCGAATTTCCTGCTGGCGCTGATCCTGATGTACATCGGCGTCGTCCACTTCGGCGCGGACGTCGGCGGCCTGTTCTCGAACGAATACAAGAACGCCCCGTGGAGCTGGGCCAAGGTCTGGGACCTGATCCAGCATCTTTGGCTGCCGGTGATCGTTCTGGGCACCTCGGCCACCGCCTCGCTGATCCGCATCATGCGCGCCAACCTGTTGGACGAACTGCACCGTCCCTATGTGGACACCGCGCGCGCCAAGGGTCTGTCCGAATTCTGGCTGATCATGAAATACCCGGTCCGCGTCGCGCTGAACCCGTTCATCTCGACCATCGGCTGGGTGCTGCCCAACCTCGTCTCGGGCGCGGTCGTCACCGCCATCGTGCTGTCGCTGCCCACGGCGGGACCGCTGATGCTGCAGGCGCTGCTGGCGCAGGACATGTACCTTGCCGGCGCCTTCGTGCTGCTGCTGTCGTCGCTGACGGTGGTGGGCATGCTGATCTCTGACATCCTCCTCGTCCTTCTGGACCCGCGGGTGAAATATGACTGACACGACCGAAGCCATGGGCGAGACCGCCGCCGACACCGCGGAAATCGCAGCAGAGACCGGCCACCGCGGCCGCGATGTCGCCATCGCAAGCCAGTGGCAGCTGATCTGGTGGTCGTTCCGGCGGCACAAGCTGGCGATGATCGGGCTGTGGGTGATCGGCCTGATGTACCTGATCGCGCTGTTCTGCGAGATCGTGGCGCCGAACGATCCCACGCAGCAGAACCGGCGCGGCGTCTACCACCCGCCGCAGATGGTCCACTTCATCGACCGCAGCGACGACGGCTGGCGGATCAAGCCCTACGTCTGGGAGATGGACCGCGAGCGCGACCCCGAGACGCTGGCGATCACATACGTGCCGTCGGGCGAGAAGACGTATCTCACGCTGTTCGGGCGCGGCGAGGAATACCGGATGTGGGGGCTGTTCGACTGGGACGTTCACCTGCTGGCGACCGAGAAGCCGCGCGACAACTTCTACATCTTCGGCGCCGACCGGCTGGGCCGGGACATGTTCAGCCGGGTCGTCTATGGCACCCGCGTGTCGATGTCGATTGGCCTTGTGGGCGTGGCCATCGCGATGGTGCTGGGCATCGCGCTGGGCGGGGCGTCGGGGTATTACGGCGGTCGCGTGGACGCGGTGATCCAGCGGCTGATCGAGTTCGTTCTGTCGCTGCCGACCATCCCGATCTGGCTGGCGCTGGCCGCGGCGCTGCCGCCGTCATGGCCGGTCTATCAGCAGTATTTCGTGATCACTCTGATCGTTTCACTGGTGGGCTGGACCGAACTGGGCCGCGTGGTGCGGGGCCGGTTCCTTGCGATGAAGAACGAGGATTTCGTGATCGCCGCCCGTCTCGACGGCGCGAGCGAGCGGCGGATCATCGTGCGGCACATGCTGCCGTCGCTGACCTCGCACATCATCGCCTCGCTGACGCTGGCGATCCCGCTGATGATCCTTGCCGAAACCTCGTTGTCGTTCCTCGGCCTCGGCCTGCAGCCGCCCGCGATCTCGTGGGGGGTCCTGCTGAAAGAGGCGCAGAACATCCGCTCGATCAGCCAGGCGCCCTGGCTGTTCATCCCCGGTGGCTTCGTCGTGGTGGCGGTGCTGGCCTTCAACTTCCTCGGAGACGGAATGCGCGATGCGGCAGATCCCTACAGTCACTGACCGGCCGGCCCGCCCGGCGATCCGAATGGCGTGGGCGTCGGAGCGAGGGGCGCCGCCCCTCGCGCTCCCCGGAGGTATTTGGAAAGAGAAGAAGCAGGAAGGGGGCGCGCGATGAGCCGGCCTGTCATCCAGATCGAGAACCTGAACGTCGGGTTCAACGTGCGGCAGGGGATGCTGGACGTGCTGCACGGGATCAGCTTCGACCTGCACCGGGGCAAGACCACCTGCGTCGTTGGCGAAAGCGGGTCGGGAAAGTCGGTCACCGCGCGGACGATCCTGAACATGGTACCGCGCCCGGGCGTCATCAACGGCGGGCGGATTCTATTCAACCCCGAGAGCGGCGAGACCATCGAGTTGACCGCGCTAGACCCGAGAGGCCGCGAGATCCGGGCGATCCGGGGAGGGCGCGTCGGCATGATCTTTCAGGAGCCGATGTCCTCGCTGTCGCCGGTGCATACCATTGGCAGCCAGATCGTCGAGGCGATCCGACTGCACCGCGACGTGTCGAAGAAGGACGCCAAGGCGATGGCGGTCGAAAGCCTGCGGCAGGTGGAGATCCCGAACCCGGAAAAGGCGGTGGACCGCTATGCGTTCGAGTTCTCCGGCGGGATGCGGCAGCGGGCGATGATCGCGATGGCGCTGGCCTGCCGGCCCGAGGTGCTGATCGCGGACGAGCCAACCACCGCGCTGGACGTCACCACGCAGGCCGAGATCCTCGACCTGATGCGGCGGCTGCAGGAAGAACTCGGCATGGCGATCATGTTCATTACCCACGACATGGGGGTGGTGGCCGAGATCGCCGACGAGGTGGTGGTGATGGAGAAGGGGCACGTGGTCGAGAAGGGCGACGTGGACCGGATCTTCTATCACGCGGAGCACCCGTATACGCAGAAGCTGCTGGGCGCGGTGCGGCGGCTGGAGGAGCCCGCGACCGCCAAGGTCCGGCCCGCGGAGGATGCGCCGGATATCCTGAAGGTGCGCGACCTGCAGCTGCATTTCGAGAAGCGCGAGGGTTTCTTGCAGCGGGTGACGGATGTGACCCGCGCGGTCGACGGGATTAGCTTTGACCTCAGGAAGGGCGAGGCGCTGGGGATCGTCGGCGAAAGCGGCTCGGGCAAGACGACGGTCGGGCGCTGCATCGCGCGGGTCTACGATCCGCAGGCCGGGTCGGTGGATTACGCAGGGCGCGACCTTGTCACCGCCGGGAAGGAGGAACTGCGCGATACGCGGCAGCAGATCCGGATGATCTTTCAGGACCCGTTCGCCAGCCTGAACCCGCGGATGACCGTGAAGCAGCTGATCGCGGAGCCGCTGATCGTCAACGGCATCGCGCAGGGCAAGGAACTGGACGAGCGGGTCGCGAAGCTGTTGACCGAGGTGGGGCTCGACCCCGGGATGATGGAGCGCTATCCGCACGCGTTCAGCGGCGGCCAGCGCCAGCGCATCGTGGTGGCGCGGGCCATCGCGCTGGAACCGAAGCTGGTGATCGCGGACGAGCCGACCAGCGCGCTGGACGTGTCGATCCGGACGCAGGTGCTGGACCTGTTGTTGAAGCTGCAGGCCGAGATGGGGCTGTCTTTCATCTTCATCAGTCACGACATGGCGGTGATCCGGTACTTCTGCGACCGCGTCGCGGTGATGTACCGCGGCAAGATCGTCGAGATCGGAGAGACCGAGCAGATCATCACCGACCCGCAGCATCCCTACACCAAGGCGCTGCTGTCCTCGGTTCCGATCTCGGACCCGTCGCAGCGCGGCACACGGCAGCGGCATCGCTACGTGGAGACGGCATGAAAATCACCGGGGTCAACACCTACCTGATGCAGGCGGGCGCACGGCCCGACCTGACGCGCGCCATGGGGGCGGACGCGGACTTTCGCGGCTCGCGCTGCTGGCTGTTCGTCGAGATTGAGACCGACGAGGGGATCACCGGCGTCGGCGAATGCTCCGGCTGGCCGCGGGTGGTCGAAACCGCGGTGCGTGACCTCGCCACGGTGATGGTGGGCGAGGACCCTTCGTCGATCGACCGGCTGTGGGGCGTGCTGTACCGCGCGATGATGGGGCACGGGCTGACCGGTACGGTCGGCTCGGGCGCTTTGTCCGGGATCGAGATGGCGCTGTGGGACATCAAGGGCAAGGCGCTGGGCGCGCCGGTCTGGCAGCTGCTGGGCGGCGCGATCCGCGAGCGTATCCCGGTCTATGGCCACGCCCATACCGCCGACGAGGCGCTGGCGCTGAAGGGCATGGGCTATACCGCGCTGAAGACGCCGTTCACCGGCATCGTCGATTTCGATCGCATCGCGATGCTGCGCGACACGGTGGGGCCGGAGATGGACATCGCTGTCGACGCGCACGGGCCGTCGTGGATGAATGTCTCGGACGCGATCCTTGTGGGGCGTGAACTGGAGGCGTTCGATCTTCTGTTCTACGAGGATCCGGTGCCGCCCGATAACCTGGACATGCTGGCACGTCTGCGGGACCACGTGGCGGTGCCTCTCGCGGCGGGAGAGCGGGTCGGCACGGTCCACGGCTTGCGGCCCTATATCGAGCGCGACCTTGTCGACGTGGTTCAGCCCGACACCGGGCGGGGCGGCGGCATCACCCAGATGCGCAAGATCGCCGCCATGGCAGAGCCGCACGGCATCATGCTTGCGCCGCACTCCGGCTCGTTGGGGCCGGTGGCGGAGTTCGCGGCGTTGCACATCATGGCCACGGTGCCGAATGCGCTGCTGCTGGAACGCATCGAGTTCGACTGGGAGGGTCGCTACGACGTGGTGACGCCTGTCCTGAAGGTCGAGGATGGCTGCCTGCCGATCCCGACCGCGCCGGGGCTGGGGGTCGAACTGGTCAAGGACGAGATCGCGAAATACCCCGTGATCCGCAACGTGGCGAAGGCGCCGGCGGACAACGGTCGCGCCTATGTGCCCGGCACGGCCGCCGAGGCGGTGCATGTACAGACCCGGCGGGGCCGGGCAAGGAGCCTTCGCGCATGACGGAACAGATGGCGCTGGCGCCCGGCATGGCCGCGACGCTGGCAGAGGAAACGCGGCTGAAGGCGCTGAACGACCCCGATGCGACGGCGGCGTACTGGGCCGAGGGTGCGCCCGGCGTCGCTGCGGTCGAGGACCTGACCTATCCCGGCGCCGCCGGGCAGACACAGGCGGCGCGGCTGTACCGGGGCTCGGACGTGGCGACGGCGCCGGTGCTGCTGTACCTGCACGGGGGCGGCTGGACCGGGGGCAGCATCGCGTTGAACGAGGCAGCCTGCCGCGCGCTTGCCGCTGAAAGCGGTTGGGCCGTGATGTCCGTAAGCTACCGGCTGGCGCCCGCCGACCCCTATCCGGCGGGTCTGAACGACGCGCAGGCGGCCTTGGCGTGGCTGGCCGACAATGCCGCCTCGCTTGGGCTGGATCCGGCGCGGATCGCGATTGGCGGCGCGTCGGCAGGAGCCAACCTTGCGCTGGCCTGTGCGCTGTCGCGTCCCGGCGCCACGGTCGGGCTGCTGCTGATCTACGGCGTGTACGACCGCGATTTCGGCCGCGACAGCTATCGCCGGTTCGGCGAGGGTCCGGGGCTGAGCGCCGCGCGGATGCAAGAGCTGTTCTCGATGTACGCGCCAGACGCGGGCAACGAGCCGCTGGTCGTGCCGCTGCATTCCACCGACCTGTCCACGCTTCCGCCCGCCTGCCTGATTGCCGCCGAACTTGACGTTCTGGCCGACGAAAGCGCCGACATGGCCGAGGCGCTGCGCAAGGCGGGCGTCGACACCGATTACCACCAGGAGCCGGGGGTAACCCACGGCTTCATCAACCGCGGGCGCCATTTGCCCGCCGCCCGCGCCTGCCTGTCGCGCGGGGCCGATTTCCTGCAACGCCTGTCCGGGGACCACACCTGATGAAGATCGAAACCGTCGAGGCGATCACCTTTCGCCATTCCACCAATACCGTCCGCGACAGCGACGGTCACGGCCACCCCGGCCCGGTCAGCCAGACCACCAGTTCGCTTCTGGTCATCACCTGCGATGACGGCACACAGGGCATGGTCGCCTGCCGGGGCGGCGATGTGCGCGAGTACCTGCTAGAGCGGTTCGTCCGCCCCAACCTGATCGGCAAGGACCCTCTGGCGACCGAGAAGCTGTGGTACGGGGTCTACAAGTGGCAGCGCCTGTCCGGGGGCGAGTTGACCGACCGCGCGCTGGCGGCGGTGGATCTTGCGCTTTGGGACCTCAAGGGCAAGGCGGCGGGCATGCCGGTCTGGAAGATGCTGGGCGGGTATCGCCCGAAGATCCTCGCCTATGGCTCGACGATGTGCGGTGACGATCTGGAAAACGGGCTGGCGACGCCCGAGGATTACGCGAACTTCGCCGAGTGGATGGTCAAGCGCGGCTACAAGGCGATCAAGCTGCATGGCTGGATGCCGCCGGTTCCCGGCGCACCCGACGTGCGGATGGACTACAAGGCCTGCGCCGCCGTGCGCGAGGTGGTGGGGCCGGACTTTCCGCTGATGCTGGATCCGCATCACTTCTATTCACGCACCGACGTGCTGTGGCTGGCCGAGAAGCTGGCGGACCTCGACTACCGCTGGATGGAAGAGCCGATGGAAGAGGCGTCGATGTCCTCTTACAAGTGGCTGACGTCGAACTCGCGGCTGAACATCCTTGGCCCCGAGACGATGACCGGCAAGCACTGGACCCGCGGCGAGTGGGTCAAGCACGACGCCTGCGACCTTGTCCGGTCCGGCGTCTGGGACGTGGGTGGCATCTCTCCGGCGATGAAATGCGCCAACATGGCGGAGTGCTTCCACATGTCCTGCGAGATGCACGGCACCGGGGCGGGCAACCTTGCCGTGGCGCTGGCGATCCCGAACACGTCCTTCTACGAGCGCGGGCTGCTGCATCCGTTCATCGACTACGACGAGCCCAAGGAATACCAGAACCGGATCGACGACGAGATGGATGCCGACGGCTACGTTCATGGCCGCGACGAGCCGGGGCTCGGGCAGGATCTGAACATGGATTACATCGAGGCGAACAAGGTGAACACGTAGGACGTGGCGCTGGCGCGGTTCCGCGCTGCAACAGAGGACTTGAGATGACCGACCTTCGAATCGCCGACATCCGCGTGACGCCGATCGCCTTTTACGACCCGCCGTTGCTGAACAACTCGGGCTGCCACCAGCCCTTTGCCCTGCGCTCGGTGATCGAGGTCGAGACAGAAGACGGCGTCATCGGTCTTGGCGAAAGCTACGGCACCGAGGATGTGCTGGCCGGGCTGGCCGCGCTTGCTCCTGGTTGCCGGGGACTGGCCGTTACCGACCTGAACGGACTGTGGGCGCGGACCGCCCATGCGCTGCCCGATGCCCCGACGCGTCTGCGTCTACGGGTTGGCGGTGCGGTCGAGGTTGCGATGTGGGACGCGCTGGGCAAGGCGACGGGGCAGCGCGTGGTGGATCTGCTGGGCGGGCAGGTGCGTCCGTCGGTGCCGTTCTCGGCCTATCTGTTCTACAAGTTCGCAGGCCACGCGAACGAACAGCCTGACGACTGGGGCGAGGTTCTGTCACCCGAACAACTGGTCGACGAGGCCCGAAGCCTGGTCGCCGCCTACGGGTTCAAGGCGATCAAGCTGAAGGCCGGCGTGCTGGAACCGCTGGCCGAGATCGCGGGGCTCGAGGCGTTGCGCGACGCCTTCCCCGACGCGCCGCTGCGGATCGACCCGAACGGCGGCTGGCATGTCCACACGGTGCTGGACCTGCTGCCCCGGCTGGAAGGGCTGGTGGAATATCTGGAAGACCCGACGAAGGGCATCGACGGCAACGCGGTGATTCAGGCGGCGACCGACGTGCCGTTGGCCACAAACATGTATGTCGTCGAGCCGTCCCACCTGCCGCCCAACATGAAACACGATGCCTTCCGCGTGATTCTGTCGGATCACCACTATTGGGGCGGGCTGAAGGCCAGCCGCGACTTGGCCGAGATCTGCCGGATCTGGGGGCTGGGCCTGTCGATGCACTCGAACTCGCACCTTGGCATCTCTCTGGCGGCGATGACGCATCTTGCGGCGGCGACGCCGAACCTGACCTACGACTGCGACACGCACCAGCCGTGGCAGACCGACGAGGTGATCGAGGGCGGCAAGCTGCCCATCGTGGACGGGGCTGTAAAGGTGCCGGAGGGGCCGGGGCTGGGCGTCACGCTGGACCGGGCTGAACTGAAACGGCTGAACGCGAATTTCGAGGCGCTGGAGTATCGCACCCGCGACGACGCGACCGAGATGCGCAAGCACTGGCCCGACTGGAAGTTCGGGCGGCCGAAGTTCTGACCTTGGTCGCGAGATGCGCCACGAAAAAGGCCGCCGGGATGTCCGGCGGCCTTTTGCATCTGGATCGACTGGATCAGAGGATCTTCTGACCCGTCTTTTCCCAGTCCTTCATGAAGGCATCGAGCCCCTTGTCCGTCAGGACGTGGTTCGCCATCGCCTTGATCACGGCGGGCGGCGCGGTGGCCACGTCGGCGCCGATCTTGGCGGCTTCGGACATATGGTTGGCCGAGCGGATCGAGGCGGCGAGGATCTGGGTCTCGAAGCCGTAGTTGTCATAGATCTCGCGGATGTCGGCGATCAGTTCCATCCCGTCGAGGTTCAGGTCGTCGAGGCGGCCGATGAAGGGCGAGATGAACGTCGCGCCGGCCTTGGCCGCCAGCAGCGCCTGGTTGGCCGAGAAGCACAGGGTCACGTTGACCATGTTGCCTTCGCCCGACAGCACCTTGCAGGCCTTCAGACCGTCCCAGGTCAGCGGCACCTTGATCGTGATGTTGTCGGCGATCTTCTTAAGCTCGCGGCCTTCGGCGATCATGCCTTCGGCGTCCAGCGCCACGGTCTCGGCGGACACGGGGCCGTCGACCATGTCGCAGATTTCCTTGGTGACTTCCTTGATGTCACGGCCGGATTTCATGATCAGCGAGGGGTTTGTGGTCACACCGTCGACCATGCCGAGCTCGTGAAGCTCGCGGATCGCGTCGACGTCTGCGGTGTCTACGAAGAATTTCATCTGGGCCTCCTAGGGGGACGCTTGCGGTTGGGGCACTGTTAGCGCATGCCAACGGAGTGTTAAAGTAGAACCGGGCTGTCCACCGGCGAGAGGGCGCATCATGGACATCTACCGTCTGGCCGGACTGGCCCTTGCCATGGGCGGGAAGGCATGGTTCGTCGACCGCATGGTCTGGCTATATGAAGACATGACGCGCGAGGGAGACGCGTGAGCGAACTGCCGTCGCATTTCGAGGAGGGCGCACTGGTTGGCGTGCTGACCACGCAGCCGCTCGACCGCCTTCTGGACTACAAGGCGCCCGAGGGCGGATGCTTTGTCGGCACCTTCGTAGAGGTGCCGCTTGGACCCCGCAAAGTGCTGGGCGTCGTCTGGGGGCCGGGCCGCGGCGACTTTGACATATCGAAGATTCGCAGCGTGATCAGGGTGCTGGACGCTGCCCCGATGCTTGACGAAATGCGACAATTCCTTGGGCGGGCGGCGGACTACACTCTGACCCCGATGCCCGCGATGCTGCGGCTGGCGACGCGCTCGCCCGGGCTGGGCGATCCACCCTCGATGCGCAAGGTCTACCGGTTGGGGCAGTCCGAGCCCGACCGCATGACCGACGCCCGTCGCCGCGTGCTGGAGGTGCTGAAGGAATACGGCGGGCTGTCCTTCACGCTTGGCGAACTGGCAGAGACGGCGGGCGTGACATCGTCGGTCGTGAAGGGGTTGGTGAAACAGGGCGCCGTGTCGGAAGAGGAAAGCCCGCGCGACCTGCCGTACCCGCGATTGAACCCCGAACTGCCGGGCAAGGAACTGACCGGCGATCAGGCCGCGGGGGCCGAGGCGCTGGCAGCCGCGATCCGGTCGGGGGCCTACGGCACGACGCTGCTGAAGGGCGTAACCGGCTCTGGCAAAACGGAAGTCTACCTTGAAGCCGTGGCCGAATGCCTGCGCCGGGGGCGGCAGGCGTTGGTGCTGCTGCCCGAGATCGCGCTGACGGCAGAGTTCCTGAAGCGGGTCGAGGCGCGGTTCGGTGCGATGCCGACCGAATGGCACTCGGGCGTCACGATGACCGAGCGGCGGCGGGCGTGGAAGATGGTGGGCGAGGGCGGCGCGCAGCTCGTCGTCGGCGCGCGCTCGGCGCTGTTTCTGCCCTTCCGCGATCTTGGGCTGATCGTCATCGACGAGGAACACGATACCTCGTACAAGCAGGAAGATGGCGTCCTGTACAATGCCCGCGACATGGCGGTGCTGCGCGCGTCCATCGCGTCCGCGCAGGTGATCCTTGCGTCGGCCACCCCGTCGCTGGAAAGCTGGGTCAATGCCGAAAGCGGGAAATATACAAGGCTAGAGCTGAAATCACGCTTTGGGGCGTCCGAATTGCCGGATATGTCCGCGATCGACATGCGGGACGAAGAGCTTCCTTCCAGCCGCTGGGTGTCGCCGTCGTTGCAGGCAGCGGTGCGAGAACGGCTTGAGGCCGGCGAGCAATCGCTGCTGTTTCTGAACCGGCGCGGCTATGCCCCGGTCACCATCTGCCGGGCCTGTGGCCACCAGATTGCCTGCGACCACTGCGACGCCCGGATGGTCGAGCACCGGTTTCTGAAGCGGCTGGTGTGCCACCAGTGCGGCGAGACGAAACCGATGCCCACGGTCTGCCCGTCTTGCGATGCGGAAGACAAGCTGGCCCCGGTCGGCCCCGGCGTCGAGCGGTTGCACGAGGAAGCGGCGGAACTGTTCCCCGACGCGCGGATCGCGGTCCTGTCGTCGGACCTGTTCGGCTCGGCGCGGGCTTTGAAAGCCAAGGTCGAGGAAATCGCGTCCGGCGCGGCGGATATCGTGATCGGCACGCAATTGGTCGCGAAGGGCCACAACTTTCCGCTGCTGACCTTGGTCGGCGTGATCGACGCCGACCTCGGGCTTCAGGGCTCGGACCTGCGCGCGGCAGAGCGGACGTTCCAGTTGATGCGGCAGGTGGCGGGCCGGGCAGGGCGGGCGGAACGCGCGGGCATCGCGCTGTTGCAGACCTTCCAGCCCGAGCATCCGGTGATCCGGGCGATCCTGTCGGGCGACGAGGAAGGCTTCTGGCGCGCAGAGGCGGCCGAACGAAAGGCAGCCGGCGTGCCGCCCTATGGCCGGATGGCCGGTATCGTGCTGTCCTCCCCCGACGCGCAAGAGGCTTTCGACGTCGGCGGAGCCTTGTCGCGGGCCGACGGGCCGCTGCGGCGGATCGGGGCGCAGGTCTATGGCCCGGCCCCGGCGCCGATTGCCCGGATCCGGGGACGACACCGGGTGCGGTTGCTGGTGAAGGCCGAGAAGACGGCGCCGTTACAGGCGGCGCTGGCCCAGTGGGTGGCGCAGATCAGGCTGCCCAACAACCTGCGCCTGTCGATCGATATCGACCCGCAAAGTTTCTACTGATCGCGCCTTACTGCGCCGCCATCGCCATCGGCGCCCAAGCGCGCTGGGTCGGGACGAACAGAGCGATCTCGTCGCCGACGGCCAGCGGACCCTCGCGTTCGACCCAAGCCGTCACGCCGCGCAGGCCTTCGGCCGAGGGCTTGAACGCCTTGCCGTGGCCGGGCCGTTCCTTTTCGATCTCTTTCGCCGGAAACTGGCACGGCCCGTTTTCAAGGTCGATGGTCAGAACGGTGCCTGCGGGCGTCTGAAGTCGCGAACCGGGCGGAACGTGGCTGAAGTCCGGGATGCCCTCCACCACCATGGACGCGCCCAGAAGGGCGGGGTCCAGTGCCTCCAGCCCCATCTTCGACGCGATCAGGGCCAGTTCCTCGACGGACAGGATAGAGATCTGCCGGGTGTTTCGGATCTCGGTGCCGCGTTCGTATAGCATGGTGAACCGCGAACAGGAGGGCCGCGTCAGCCCGCCGTGCGCCTCGCCCTCGAAACCGGTCATCGCGGCGTCGACGCGATCCAGCGGTTCGGCGCGCAGGCTGGCGTCGCGGTTGGGCACGCGGCCAAGCCACGCGATTTTGGCGGTAAGATCGGAGCGGACAAGCGCGGGCATCGGGCGGGTTCCTTGGGCTGATTTCCGGCTGCAGTCTGCCACCGCCGCCCGCCAGCGGCAATCCGCAGCCGCCCAAAGAAAAACCCCGCGCCGGGGCGCGGGGTTTTCCAGATCTGGTCGGAACCGGGATCAGGTCGGTTCGGGGTTCATCCCGCCGTCGCCGGAGGGCTTCGCCTTGGGCTTGGTCTTGGGGATCGCCGTGACGCTGGCGGTGCCGCCCTTGTCGTCGCGGTGATCGTCCTCGTCGTCGCCCCGGTTCAGCGGCTCGCCGGCGATCACCTTGGTGATCTCGTCGCCGGTCAGCGTCTCATACTCCAACAGCCCCTGTGCCAGACGGTGCAGATCCTCGTTCCGTTCGGTGAGGATGCGCTTGGCCACTTCGTAGCCCTCGTCGATCAGGTCTTTCACCTTCGCGTCGATGCGCTTTTGCATGTCGTCAGAGTGGTTGGTGCCGCCACCGTAAGCGCCAAGATAGGACTGCTGTTCGTTGGCATAGTCGACATAGCCCAGTTCCTCGGCAAAGCCGAACTGCGTCACCATGGCCCGCGCGATCTTGGACACCTGCTGGATGTCCGAAGCGGCGCCCGAGGTCACGTTCTCCTTGCCGAAGATCAGCTCTTCCGCGACGCGTCCGCCCATCGCCATGGCGATCTTGGACTTGTACTTGGTCAGCGTGACCGACAGCTGGTCGCGTTCCGGCAGCGACAGCACCAGACCCAGCGCGCGGCCGCGCGGGATGATGGTCGCCTTGTGGATCGGGTCATGCTGCGGGACGTTGAGGCCGACGATCGCATGGCCCGCCTCGTGGTAGGCGGTCAGCTTCTTCTCGTCGTCGGTCATGACCATAGAGCGGCGTTCGCTGCCCATCATGACCTTGTCCTTCGCGTTCTCGAAGTCTTCCATCGTGACGAACCGGCGACCCACGCGGGCGGCCATCAGCGCCGCCTCGTTCACGAGGTTCGCAAGGTCGGCGCCCGAGAAGCCCGGCGTACCGCGCGCGATGATGCGCAGGTCCACGTCGGGACCCAGCGGCACCTTGCGGGCGTGGACCGACAGGATCTTCTCGCGGCCCTTGATGTCCGGGTTCGGCACCTGCACCTGACGGTCGAAACGGCCGGGACGCAGCAGGGCGGGGTCCAGAACGTCGGGACGGTTGGTCGCGGCGACGATGATGATGCCTTCGTTGGCCTCGAAGCCGTCCATCTCGACAAGCAGCTGGTTCAGCGTCTGCTCGCGCTCGTCGTTGCCGCCACCGTAGCCAACGCCACGCGACCGGCCCACGGCGTCGATTTCGTCGATGAAGACGATGCAGGGCGCGTTCTTCTTGGCCTGCTCGAACATGTCGCGCACACGGCTGGCGCCGACGCCAACGAACATCTCGACGAAGTCAGAACCGGAGATGGTGAAGAACGGCACGCCCGCCTCACCCGCGATGGCGCGGGCAAGCAGCGTCTTACCGGTGCCCGGAGGGCCGACCAGAAGCGCGCCTTTGGGGATCTTGCCGCCAAGACGGCTGAACTTCTGCGGGTTACGCAGGAATTCGACGATCTCTTCCAGCTCGTCCTTCGCCTCGTCGATGCCGGCGACATCATCGAAGGTGACGCGGCCATGCTTCTCGGTCAGCAGCTTGGCGCGCGACTTGCCGAAGCCCATCGCGCCGCCACGGCCACCGCCCTGCATCCGGTTCATGAAGTAGATCCAGACGCCGATCAGCAGCAGGAAGGGCAGGAAGGTCATCAGGATCGTCTGGAACCCGGACTGTTCCTGCGGTTTCGCGTTCACCGTCACGTTGTTGGTGATCAGCATGTCGGTGATGTTCGCGTCGTCGGGGCGGACGGTCATGTAGTCCTGTCCGTCGTTCCCGCGGAACAGGACACGCTCGCCGTCGATGGTGACCGAGCTGACCTCGTCATCCTGCACGCGCTCGACGAATTCGGAATAGCTGATCGAGCGGGTCGTCATCGTGGACTGACCGCCGCTGAACAGGTTGAACAGCGCAAGGATCAGCAGGAACAGCACGACCCAAAACGCGATATTTCTGGCGTTACCCAAAAGTGGACCTCCAAGAATTGCCCGACGCCGGAGCCTGCGCGGACCTGCTGGACTAAAATAGGCATCGGAGCGGGATCTTCAACGAGAAAGGCCACCTGAAACGCCGGTGTGCGGAAGGGTCACGGCAGGGTTGTCGCCGTCAGGCCGACACCAGCGCCGCGGTGAACCTCTGGACGTCGCCGGCAGAGGCGCAGTTCCAGTCCTCCTGCGCCTTCGGGTCTCCGACCGGGGCGAAGGGGCAATAGACCAGCACGTCGCCGCGCCAGACCGATGGCGCGGCCAGCATGGACCGGCGCGGCAGGGTGCCGGCCTTCCAGTCTGGATCAAGTCGCGCGACACCAGCCTCGCCAAGCGCGCGGATCACCGTGTCGGGGCTGTGCGCGCCCTCCACGGTCCAGCGATTGTCCCATGTGTCGCGGGTGCTTACGGCGGGCGGGGTGGCTGCGGCCTCGCGCCCGATGCGAAGCTGTGCGGCCTCGGCGCCGATGGCGCACCCGGCCAGCGTCGCCGGTCCCGGATCGCCGGTCCAGTCGCGGTTGACCATACGCATCAAAGCCGCGCCGCGGGGGGCATGCTGTGCAGCCGTGTGGAACCGCAGCGCCGCCGTAAGGGTGCGGCGGCGGAACTCGGCGGTCAGCTGCGACCACGCGCCGAGGTCGATCACAATATCGGGACCATCAAGGTGCCAATGCCCTGAAAGGCGATGCAGCAATTCCTCGCCGATGTCGCGGCGGGTCGCGGCAAGGTTGCCTATGGATTGGGCAATCGAGGCGTCCGGCAGGTCGAGCGCCGCCAAGGCCGCGCGGATTCGCGCGCGGTCATACGAGGTGTCGCTGTTCGTCGGATCCTCTGCCCAGTCCACGCCGCGCGCGCGCAGGTCGTCGCGCAGCGCTTCGCGCGACGCGCCAAGCAAGGGGCGGTGGAACGCGACGCCGTCCCGGTCGAACACCGGGCGCATGCCGCACAAACCGTCAAGGCCAGCGCCGCGCGACAGGCCCATAAAGAAGCTCTCGACATTGTCGTCGCGGGTGTGGCCGAGCGCGCAGGTGTCCAGTCCTTCGGCGCGGCACCATTCGGCCAGCGCGGCATAGCGACCTACGCGCGCGGCTTCCGACAGGTTGCCGTCGCCGTCCCAGCGCCAGTTGAGCGTGGCATGGCGCACCCTGAGCCCGTCGCAGATGCCTGCGACCATGCGCGCCTCGTCGGCCGCCTCGGGGCGCAGGCCGTGGTCGACGGTCAGCGCCGCAGCCACGAGACCCCGGTCGTGCAGCAGATGCAGCAATGCAAGAGAGTCACCGCCGCCCGAGACCGCGACGGCCATTGGGGTGGATTGGGAGAACGCCGCGAGATGCGCCTCGAGCGCCGCCCCGGCGGGCTGGGTCACTGGCAGGCCAGCGACTGCGACCGGGCGACGGCGTTCTCGGCCTGCGCCGTGCCGGGGAAACGCTGGCCGACCTGAGCAAGCATCACGCAGGCTTCCTCGACCTGACCCAGTTCCCCCAGCGAGACGCCGAGGTTCAGCAACGAGGCCGGGGCACGGGTGCCGTCCGGGCTGCTTTTGAAGCTGTCGAGGAAAGCGCGCGCCGCACCTGCGGTGTCGCCGGTGGACCGCAAAGCCTCGCCCCGCAGGTAATGCGCTTCGGCGTTCAGCGGGCCGCCGGGGTAGGTGTCGGTAAAGCCACGGAACAACTGCGCCGCCTGCGCGAATTCGCCTGCGTCATAGGCCGCCTTGGCGTTGTCGAAGTCGGTCTGCTCGCTCATCGCAAGCTCGCCGCCGCCGGTGCTCGGCTCGCCGGTCGGAGCGGCGGGCAGGGTGGCGTCGACCTGAGGAGCCGCCGCCGGTCCGGTTTCAACCCCGCCAAGCGTCGAGGTCTCGCCCAAGGTGCCGATGTCGCAGTCGGCTTCCAGTTCGCACAGGCGGAATTCCAGGTCGCCGATGCGGTTGGTGCCGTCGGTGACCACGCGGTTGACCTTCATTTCCATCTGCTCGGCCTCGGCCGTCAGGCGCTGAAGCTCTGCCTCGATCCGGTCAAGCCGTTCGATGGCCGTGGCGCCGCCAAGCGCCACGTTGGGGTTTCCGGTGGTCGACAGTTCGCGCTTCAGACGCTGGATCTCGACATACAGGATCGACAGCTCCTGCCGGATATCCGCCAGGGTGCTGTCCTGCGCCGCCGCCGGAACAGCCGCCAACAGCGACAGGGCCAGCAATCCCGCTTTCGTCACGCGCTTCACGTCGTTTCCTCCGTCAGTCCGGTCAGACGCCCGCGCCGACCGCCAGAACGGTCACAGCACGGCGGTTCTTCTGGTAACAGGCCTCTTCCGAACAGATCTCCAGCGGGCGTTCCTTGCCGTAAGAGATGGTCTGCAGGCGGTTCGCCGCAACCCCTTGCGAGATCAGGTACTCGCGAACAGAGTTCGCGCGCCGTTCGCCGAGGTTGAAGTTGTAGACCCGCGTGCCCTGCTCGTCGGCGTGGCCTTCGATGGTGGCGGTGTACTCGGGGTTCGCGTTCAGCCACTCGGCCTGACGCGCAAGGATCGCCGTCGCGGTCGGGTTCAGGGTGCTCTGGTCGACCTCGAACAGCACGCGGTCGCCGACCGTTGCGGTGAAGTAGGCCGGAGACGCCGGGTTCGACGGATCGCCCGCATTCGGGTTGTTCGGATCGTAGGCGTCGGGGTTGGTCAGCGGGTCGTCGCCCGCGCCATAACCGTAGGGCTCGTTCTGCGAACAGGCCGCAACAGCGGCCAGCGCCAGCGCGCCGATGGCAATCCGGAAGGGGGTCATTTGGTCATGCCTCGTTGGGTCATTGGGTGCTCGATGCCATTATCCTAGCATCTCGCACGGGGATTGGGAATCTCTGGCGTTTACTGGAGCAACGGCGACCACGCGGGGTCCGACGCGGCGCCGTCAAGCGGGACCCGGCGCAGGTTGCGGCCCGAGATGTCGACCGAATACAGCGACGGCGCACCGCTGGCGCCCTGGCTTTCGCGGGTGAACATGATCACCCGGCCATTCGGCGACCAGCTGGGGCTTTCGTCGAGGAACGAGGCGGTCAGCAGCCGTTCCTCGGACCCGTCGGTGCGCATCACGCCGATGTGGAAGCGGCCGTTGTTCTGCTTCACGAAGGCGATCATGTCACCGCGCGGCGACCAGACGGGCGCACCGTATCGGCCCGCGCCCGAGCTGATCCGCGTCGCCTCGCCGCCCGAGGCCGGCATGACGTACAGCTGCTGGGTGCCCGAACGGTCGCTTTCGAACACGATGAACCGACCGTCCGGCGACATGCTGGGCGAGGTCTCGATCGACGGAGCAGAGGTCAGCTGGCGGGTCTGGCCGCTGGCCATGTTCAGCTCGTACAGGTCCGAGTTGCCGCCACGCGCCAGCGAGTAGATCACGCGGCTGCCGTCGGGGCTGAAGGCTGCGCCGACCGACATGGCCCCGGCTTCGTTTTCAAGCACACGACGCTGCACGGTGTTCACGTCGAGCACGTGGATACGAGGGCTGCCGGTCTCGTAGCTGGTGTACAGCACCCGGTTGCCGTCGGGCGAGAAGCGCGGCGCAAGCACGATGGAATTGCTGTCGGTCAGGTATTCGAGGTTCGCGCCGTCGTAATCCATGATCCCAAGGCGGGTGCGGCGGTCGTCCTTCGGGCCCGTCTGGCTGACGAAGACGACGCGGCTGTCGAAATAAGCGCCTTCGCCGGTGATGCGGGAATAGACCGCGTCCGCCACCTTGTGCGACATGCGCCGCCAGCTGTCCTGGCTGGCCACGAATTGCAGGCCGTCGCCCATCTGGCTTTCGGCGAACACGTCGAACAGGCGGAACTTCACGATGACTTGGTTGCCCTGGATCGAGACCGCTCCGGTGATCAGCGCCTGCGCGTTGATCGCTTTCCAGTCGGAATATTGCACCGGGCTTTGGAAGCTGGTGACACCCGAGATGTAGGCGCCCTGCGGGATCTCGCGGAAAAGGCCGGTATTGGTCAGGTCGGCGGAAACGACACGGGTGATCTGGGCGGCCATCGCCTCGGCTCCGGGCGTCTCGGCCACGAAAATCGGCGCCGCGAAGGGTAGCGGTTCGATCACACCCTCGGTGATTTCGATCCGAAGGGGCCCCGGGCTTTGCGCCGCGGCGGGGGCCAGGCCGGTGAGTGCCAGAAGGATGGTCAGCACGATCAGGCGGGTCATTTGATCCTCGTCGTCTCCGGTTGGGTCCGCGTCATCCGCGGTGCGGCAGCGCCGCAGGGTACAGTGTAGCCCGGTTGCGCCTTTTGCACAGCGGCGCGCCTTTGGCTGGGCAGGGGAGTGCCGGAAGCGAGGTTCATCGCAGCCGCATCCCTTCCGGGTTGAATGTCATCTCGATATCGCGCCAGTGCTCGTACTTCGCTTCGGGCAGCGGGAAGCCCCGCGCGCCGCAGCGGATGATGGCGCGTCGGGCCGCTTCGTAGGCCTGCGTGACGCTTTGATCCGACCCGCCCTCGGAGGAAATCAGGCGGATCGAGTTGCTGTCCGGCGTGCCGTCGCGATTCATCGAAACGCCGACGATCACGGTCGTCCGCAGCGCATCGGTCGAGGACGCGCCGAGGTTCCAGCATTGCTGGACGGCGACGCGCAGCCCTTCGCGTTCGCTGTTGTTCAACGGCGGACCGGCGGGCGTACTGCTGGCCGGCGGTGCAGACGGCGCTTCGGAAACCGCGTCGGCCACGGCGCCGGCAATGGCGTCGGCCAGTGGGTCGGCGTCGGGTGCAGGCGTTTCGGCCGGGGTCTCTTCCGGGGTTTCAGGCGGCGTTTCCGCAGGCGGTTCCGGGGCGTCTGGCACCTCGACGGCCTCGGTCTCCGGCGCGGGGGCAGGCGGCGGGGCAGGGCGCGCGGTCGGGGCCGGGGAACTTGCCGGAGCGCGGTTCGCTTCGGTCGCGATCTCGGTGGTCGCCTCTTCCGGCGCGGCCTCGGGCTGTTCTTTGGCCTGCTGGTCGCTGTCGGCGTTCTCGTCCACGCGCGGGGCGGGGGTGTCGGCGATCTCGGGCACGTCGGGGGCTTCGGGCACGGGGATCGGCGCAACGCGCGGAATGTCGCGCGGCGCGGCTTCCTCGGCCGGGGGCGTAATGTCGGGGATCGCGGTGTCTTCGACCGGCGGCGCGATGTCTTCGGGCGGAGTATCGGTCACCTCTGCCTCGGGGGCCGGCGGTTCCTCGGCCTCGACAGGGGTATCCTGCGGAGGTTCGGGGACTTCAGGCGCAGGCGGTTCGGGCTGTTCGACGGGCGCTTCGGGTCGCATGGTCGGGGCCGGCGAGTCCTCGACCACCGGTTCTTCCGGTTCCGGCACCGCGACGGTCGCTTCCGGCGCATCGGCCTCGACCTCGGGGCGCTGGAGGGCAGCGAACTCTTCGGCCGAGATCAACGAGACGTCGGCCGCGTTGAACTCAGGCTCCTCGTCGCGGGGCTGCAACAGCCCGCCGAACATCAGGAAAGCCAACAACAGGCCGTGGCCTGCGCCGGATATGGTTGTCCCAGTGTCCAATTCGCGTCAGCCGCCCGTGGAATCCATGGTCGGGCCACCGGTTTCGGTAACCAGCCCGATGTTCTTGAACCCGCCCGCGTTCAGCGCGCCCATCAGTTCGGCGACCCGCGCGTAGGGAATGTTACCGTCGGCCCGCAGGAAGATCTTGTTGCTGGTCCGCTCTGCCGCAATCGCGCGCAGGCGACCGATCAGCTCGTCCCGCGCGATTTCGGTGGTCTGGATCATGATCGTGCCTTCGGCGTCGATGGTCACGGTCAGCGGCTCCTCCTGATCGACCGGCAGCGCCTCGGCCGCCGTCTCGGGCAGCTCGATCGGCACGCCGACGGTCAGCAGCGGCGCGGACACCATGAAGATGATCAGCAGCACCAGCATGACGTCAACGAAGGGCGTCACGTTGATCTCGGACATCGCGGCCGAGTGGCCACGGCGCACGCGCCGCCCCCGGCGCTTGCCGCCACCGCCGCCCTTGATGACCCCGGCACCCATGTCAGGCGCCCAGCTGGCGGCTGAGGATGGTCGAGAATTCGTCGGCGAAGCTTTCGTAGCCCGCGACGATCTTGTCGCTGTCGGCGGACAGCTTGTTGTAGGCGACGACCGCCGGGATGGCCGCAAGCAGGCCAAGGCCGGTCGCCAGCAGCGCCTCGGCGATACCGGGTGCCACGACGGCAAGCGAGGTGTTCTGCTGGCCCGCGATCTCGATGAACGAGTTCATGATGCCCCAGACCGTACCGAACAGGCCGACGAACGGAGCGGTCGAGCCAACCGTTGCCAGGAAGGGCAGGCCGGCGGTCAGGTCTTCGGCTTCCTTGTTGATGGCGACATCCATGGACCGGTCGATCCGGGCCTGCGCACCCGCGATAAGCCCGCCGTCCTGCCGGTGGCTGCGGCGCCACTCCAGCATGCCGGCGGCGAAAATCTTCTCGGACGCGCCGTCCGGGGCGGTCCCGATCTGGTCGTACAGTTCGTCCAGCGGCTCGCCGGACCAGAATGCCCCGTCGAACGCCGCTTGCTCGTTGCGGGCGGCGCGATAGGCGATGGCCTTGCGGATGATGATCGCCCAACCCCAGAAGGAGGCCGCGAGCAGAAGGATCATCACCATCTGCACGACAAAAGACGCGCGCCAAAACAGCGCGAAGAAGGAAAAATCGGCTTCCATAGGTCCTGCTCTTTGTTCGGCCCGGGTTGTCAGGCTCTTTCTTGCCTTCGTCCTTACCGGATTATCAGGTCAAAATCCAGAATCAGTGGAAGGTGAAAACACGAGCGCGTGTTCAAGGCAGAAGTTGGCGAAGAACCGCCGGAAGCCGGGCCGGCCGCCCGGCGGCGGTCAGCGCAACAAGCGTTACTTTGGCGGAAAACAACAGTGTTTCTTCACGTTTCACGTCCTGCTGCAACACGAGCCGGGCGGCGGTGACCTCGACCGGCGCGGTCTCGACCGTCAGGGTGTCGCCGAAATGCGCTGGCGCAAGGTATTCCGCCTCGACCCGGCGGACCGCGAACACGGTGCCCGAGTCTGCCTTCACCGCGCGCTGGTCGATGCCAAGTCCCTCGACCAGTTCGGTCCGGGCCCGTTCGATGAACTTCAGGTAATTCGCGTAGTAGACGATGCCGGCAAGGTCGGTGTCTTCATAATAGACGCGGACGGGAAAGCTGTGGGTCATGGTGTCCTCAAACCCTGTCGGGATCGCGCGGCGCGGGCCCGTGGGTGTGTTCCCACAGATGCCCCAGCCGCCCGCCGCCGCGCAAGGTGGTCTCGAAGAACGCGCCGCGCATGGTTTCGTGAACGATCGGCAAATCATGCGGATGGCCCGCGGGCAGGGCAAGACAATCGCCTGCCGTGACGTCGTGGTGCGTGTCGCCCACGACGCCGACCGCAGAGCCTTCGAGGACGAACCAGTATTCGTCATAGTCGTGATAATGCCGGTCCATCCGTGTCCGCTTTGGATAATCGACCGGGTCGCCCGCGTCGGTGGCGTCGGGGTCGTCCATCACGGTCCAGATACCACAGCCCGCGACATGGTCGCCCCACGTTCCACAAAGCCACAGGAATTCCGCGTCATTGGTGGTCGCGGTGGCCGTCAGGCTGTCAAGCGTTTCGGGCAGGTCCAGATACTGCCCGGCCCGCAGCACCGCGCTTTGCGGGCCGATCCCGACCTGACACCGCCCGCGCGTCATCAACAGCCGCGCCCGCACGTCCGAACGGATAACCGTCGTTGTGTGTCCAAGCGACGGGGCATGGCGCGCGAAGCTTCGAAGCTCACACCAGTCCGGCGGGGTGTCGTTGCAGGTAAACCGGGTCATGCGGGGGTGGTAGCATCGCGGCGGCGGACCGGGCAATCGCTGGTCTATGCTCCCGCGACCATCCTTGCATACAGCCGCAACGCATGGCTCGGATCGTTCGCCACCGCGGGCATCACCGGATCGTAGCCCGCCGCGATCACGCCAGCGATTTCCGGATGCAGGATCACCTTGCCGCCCGCCACCGCCAGCGGAGACCGTTCGGAGAAGGCGGTGTCGGACCACAGAAGCACCGACTGGGCAACCTGGCTTAGCGCCAGTTCGTCCGCAGGCACAGCCGACATCGCGGCATCCATCCGCAGGAACACAAAGCACGCCTTCACCGCGCCGTCCGCGTCGAAGCGGAACACGCGGTACTGGTTCGCGTCCGCCGCGACAAGGCGGGCGACCAGCGGTTCAAGCCCTTCGATCATCCGCCCAAGGTCGGGGACCTGCAGCAGCTCTTCCCACTCGCGGAAGAAGAAGAACATCAGGTTCGCGCCAAGTTCCGGATCGGTCTCGGCCATCTTGTGACCGGCCAGCGCCACCACGGCCTCGCACGCGCCCTTGACCACCTGCAGCGTCGCGTCCTCGACGCCGAAGACGATGGGCGCGATGGGGCGGCCCCAGCGCGCGAACAGGTAGGATCCGTCAGAGCGGGTGAAGAGGGCGGCGATGGCTTCGGGCGTCATGTCCATGGCGCGGGGCTAGCGCGACGGGCGCGGGACGGCAAGCCCGCGAGGCGGCGCAACGGCTATTCGAAGAGGTCGGTTTGTCCCGGAGCTTTCGGCGCGTCGAGGCCAAGGTGCGCCCATGCCTTCGCCGCCAGCATACGCCCGCGCGGGGTGCGCTGGATCAGCCCTTGTTGCAGCAGGTAGGGTTCGATGACCTCTTCGATCGCGTCCCGGCTTTCGCTGAGCGCGGCGCTGATCGTCTCGACCCCCACGGGGCCGCCGCCGTAGTTCTCGGCGATCATCCGCAGGTATCGCCGATCCGCACCATCCAGACCAAGGTGGTCGACGCCCAGCCGGGTCAAGGCTCCGTCGGCGATCTGCTGGCCGATGCGGCCGTCCCCTTCGACCACGGCGAAGTCGACCACGCGGCGCAGCAGGCGTCCGGCGATCCGGGGCGTGCCGCGCGCGCGCTTGGCGATCTCGGACACGCCTTTCGCGTCGGCGTCGATCCCCAGAAGGCGTGCGCCGCGCGCGACGATCTCGGCCAGTTCGCCCGGCGTGTAGAACTGCAGCCGGACCGGGATCCCGAAGCGATCCCGAAGCGGCGTCGTCAGCAGGCCAAGCCGCGTCGTCGCGCCGACAAGCGTGAACGGCTGCAATTCGATCCGCACGGTCCGCGCGGCCGGGCCTTCGCCGATCACGAGGTCCAGCTCGAAATCTTCCATCGCGGGGTACAGCACTTCTTCGACGACCGGGTTCAGCCGGTGGATCTCGTCGATGAACAGCACGTCATTGCGTTCGAGGTTGGTCAGGATCGCCGCCAGATCGCCCGCCTTCGCCAGCACCGGGCCGGACGTCATGCGGAAGTTCACGCCCAATTCACGCGCGATGATCTGGGCCAGCGTCGTCTTGCCCAGACCGGGCGGGCCGTGGAACAGGGCGTGGTCCATGGCCTCGCCCCGTCTGCGGGCGCTTTCGATGAACACGCGCAGGTTCGCCCGCGCCTCGGCCTGCCCGATGAACTCGGACAGCCCCTGCGGCCGCAACGCGCGGTCGACATCCTCGGGCCGGCGGTCTGGGCGCAGGGTGGGATCGGGTTCGCTCATCGCCTCAGCCCTTCGGTGCCAGCAGTTTCAGCGCGGCGCGGATCAGGCCTGCGGTCTCGGTCTCGTCCTGCGCAGCTTCGGCAACGGCTCCGGCGGCTTCGCCGGGCGCGTAGCCGAGGTTGGTGAGGGCACTCAACGCTTCGGCCTGCGCCGCGGCGGCGCCAGAGGCGCGTTTGGGCGCGGGACGAGGCGCCTTCGTCCCCGCGGGCTCGATCACTTCCGCCAGTTCGGAGGTGCCGGACGGGACGGCGCCGCCCATGGCCATCACCGTGTGGGCCTTGTCTTTCAGTTCGTTCACCACACGTTGCGCGATCTTCGGCCCGACGCCGGGCGCCGCCTTGATCGCGTTCCAGTCGCCAAGAGAAATCGCGCGGCTGACGCCATCGGGGCCCAGCGTGCCAAGGATCGCCATCGAGGCCTTCGCGCCGATCCCCTGCACCGACATCAGCATGCGGTGCCATTCCTTTTCCAGAGGCGTGGTGAAGCCGAACAGCTGCAGCAAGTCCTCACGCACCAGCAGGTCGGTATAAAGCGCCACCGCCTCGCCGGGGCCGGGCAGGGCGGCGAGGGTTCGTTCAGAGACGTGGACGACATAGCCGACTCCACCGACGTCGATCAGCACATGGTCGGTTCCGCGATAGTCGAGCCGCCCGGCGATGCGCCCGATCATGCGGCGCCCCGTGCGGTTTTGGCGTCCGACTTGCGCAGCGCGGCCTCCAGCCGGCCCGAGGACCGGGCGTGGTGCGCATGGCAAAGTGCGATGGCAAGGGCGTCGGCAGCATCGGGGCCGCTGATCTCGACACCGGGCAGTTGCAGGCGAACCATATGGTCGATCTGTTGCTTGGCGGCATGGCCGACGCCGACCACCGTCTTCTTCACCTGGTTCGGGGCGTACTCGCCGACCGCCAGCCCCGCCTGCGCCGGCACCAAAAGCGCAATGGCGCGGGCCTGACCCAGCTTAAGCGTGCCGGCGCTGTCCTTGTTGACGAAGGTATGTTCGACCGCCGCCGTGTCTGGCGCGAACCGCCCCAGAACCTCGGTCAGTTGCTCGTGCAGGCTAAGCAGGCGGGTCGCCAGTTCGTCGCCGCCATCGGATCGGCAGACGCCGTTCGCGACATGCGAAATCCGTGTTCCGGCCACGTCGATGATTCCCCAGCCCATCATTCGAAGGCCCGGGTCGATCCCCAAAACACGCATCTGCCTTACCTGCTCGCTCATTTGTTTGTGAAAACTTAGCACGAAACGCGAACATTCGCCAAGCCCGGTTCAGAACGTCGGGTCACAATGTGGACGCTTTCGTTGCCTGAAATCGTCGCCCGAAATGTCGTTTGCGACACTTGTCGGCCCTCGGTAATCGTATAAATAACAGGCTGTTAACAAATCGCCCAAGATATGTGCATGGCGCATGGCATCCATGCAAAAAACTGTCTTGCTCGGTGTCTTCGCGATCTCTAACTGCCGACGGACGACGCATGATGCGCCGCTGAAAAGTGCAGCCTTAGAGGAGATCGCTGATGGCTCTTTATGATACCGCCCGCCCGACCGTCGACGGTCGCCCCGCCATGCGCCCGAACGGCCTGTTCGGCCAGTTCGTCGGCATTTTTGCCGCTTGGAACGACACCCGCGTGACCCGCAATGCGCTGTCGCGCCTGTCGGATCACGAGCTGGACGACCTTGGTCTGCACCGCGGCGACATCGATACGATTTCGCGTCGCGGCCGGTACTGACACCCACGGCATTCCCGGCGGGATCGAAAGGTCATTCGCCGGGTCGGAATAAACGAAGGGCCACGTTCCGGAAATTGGAACGTGGCCCTTTTTTCGCTCTCTGTGGCCCCCACCTTCTCAGAGAGCGAACCTGATTGTATCCACAACCTTCTTGGACACGGGATCCAACGCCATAGCCCCCGCGGCGATGCGTCCGAACGTGCCGCTTTCCGCCAGATCGTGCCGCTTCTCCGCATAGGCCACCGGGCCCATCTGGAGGAACAGGAAGATCTTGAACGCGAAAATCGCGAGCATGAATTGCAGGAACTTTCCCACCGGGAACGTGCGGCGGTACTTTTTCCGACGGGCAAGTTCGAGACCGTCATGGTTGAAACTTTCAACCGAGTGGTCGTGGCGGTTCAGGACAGCGTGTTTCATGGTTCACTAGCAGCAGATAACATTTACAGGGGTCGAACGCGGCAGCGTCGCTCGACAAAGGCAAAATCTTGTCGAAATGGGGCGAAAATGTGGCAACCAGAGCGTGTTGCCCGAATCCGGACGCATTTACACGCATAGCGGGAATTTAACGAATTTATAAGGAAACAGTCTAAAAATTCCCTGAAAACTGTTCGCTACAATTGCGGATAATCAGCGATTGACCCAACGACTCGCCCTTCGGAAATGGGGCGAAAAAAAGACCGCGACACTTGCGTGGCGCGGTCCAGTCCGAACGAAGAGTCTACTCCTCGGGAGTATTCGTAAATTCCTGTCGCATCGCTGCAGAGCCGGATCTGGCGTCCGGCTTCGTCTGCGGGCCTCCTCTGCCCGTGTCCGGCGTCGCGGCGGAATGCTGCGGTTGCGACCGTGTTGTGCGCTACATTGAATTCAAATGTGGCCAGAATTTGACGCAAACCCCAGGCGGGCGGAATTCCGCCCTAATCCTGTCAGCCGCGACGCAGAATCAGGGTCGTCCAGTCAACGATCTCTTCCCGGTTCTCGGCATTGAAGCCATTCCGGGAATAAACCTCGATAACCTCGTCGGCCTGCTCGTTCAGAATGCCCGAAAGGATCGCGACGCCGCCGGGGGCGGTGGCCTTTGCGATAGAGGGCGAAAGCTCGATCAGCGGGCCCTTCAGGATGTTCGCGAAGATCAGGTCGTAGGGCGCGGCAGCGGCCAGCGCCGGGTGATCGAGCCCCGCGGCCTCGTGGCAGGCAACGGCGCCGGCCATGTCATTGGCGGCAAGGTTCGCCTCGGCCACCTCGACGGCGACGGCGTCGATATCGCTGGCCAGAACCTCGGCATCGGGGAAGGCGCGCTTGGCGGCCATTGCAAGAACGGCGGTGCCGCACCCGAGGTCCAAAGCGGTTTTCGGGGCGAGGCCTGCGTCGATCAACCGGTCGAACGCGCGAAGGCAGCCCAGCGTCGTTCCGTGGTGCCCGGTGCCGAAGGCCATCGCGGCCTCGATCAGCAGAGCGATCGAGCCATCGGGGATCTTGTCGGCGTCGTGGCTGCCGTAGACAAAGAAGCGTCCGGCGACGACAGGCGCCAGTTCGCGGCGGACCTTGGCGACCCAGTCAGTTTCCGGCAGTTCCGAGATCGCGAATTCGCCCGCTCCGAACGCGGCGGACAACAGGGCGAGGCTGGCCTCGTCGGGCTGTTCGACGAAATAGCCGCCGACCTCCCACAGGCCCGAGCCGTCTTCGACCTCGAAGACACCGACGCCTGTCGGTTCCGGCTCCAGCCGTTCCATAGCTTCGCCAAGCGCCTCGGCGCGGTCCTTGCCCTTGAGGGTCGTCAATGCGGTCCAGGTGGTCATGGCGCCCTATAGCGGCAGCGCCGTCCCCTCCGCAAGCGGCGATCAGATGGGCCGCGCCGGGACGCCCGCAACCTTGCCGTTCGCCGGAACGTCGCGGCTGACCACGGCTCCGGCGGCGATCAATGCGCCGTCTCCGATGGTGACGCCCGGAAGGATCACGGCACGGCCGCCGATCCAGGCGTCGGCCCCGATGATGACGGGCAGGGCACGTTCCAGGCCTTCGGCCCGTTTGTCGGCGTCGTGGTGGTGGTCGGCGCAGTAGATATGAACGCCGGGGCCCAGCAACGTGCGCGCCCCGATTTCGACGCGCGCGGTGTCCAGAATGGTGCAGAACGCGTTGAGATAGGCCCCGTCGCCGATGTGGATGTTCACGCCATACGCACAGTGAAACGGCGCTTCGATCATCGCGCCCTCGCCGAACCCACCCAGCACACCGCGAAGACGAGGGCCACAGGCTCCGCGCTGGCCGGGGTCCATCGCAGAATGCTCGCTGACCGCCCTGCGGGCCGCGGCGCGCAGGGCTTCCAGTTCGTCCGTCAGACAGGAATACCAGGCGCCATCCTCGACGCCCGGCAACGCGTTCATCAGGCGCCGGTCCCGATTGGGCAGGTCACGCCCGTGCCGCCCAGCCCGCAATAGCCGCCGGGGTTCTTGGCGAGGTACTGCTGGTGATAGTCCTCGGCATAATAGAATTCGGGCGCCGGCAGGATCTCGGTCGTGATGCCGCCAAAGCCCGCCTTGGAAAGGCGCGGGGCGAAGTCGGCCTTCGTGCGTTCGGCCGCGGTCTTCTGCGCCTCGGTAAAGTAATAGATGCCGGACCGGTATTGGGTGCCCATGTCGTTGCCCTGACGCATGCCCTGCGTCGGGTCGTGGCCTTCCCAGAACACCTGTAGCAGTTCGTCGTAGCTGATCACCTTCGGGTCGTAGATCACCCGCACCACCTCGTTGTGGCCGGTCATACCGGTGCAGACCTCTTCATAGGTCGGGTTCGGCGTGATCCCGGCGGCATAGCCCGCCATGGACAGCCACACACCTTCGGTCTGCCAGAACTTGCGCTCGACGCCCCAGAAACAGCCCATTCCGAAGATCGCTTCTTCCATGCCTTCGGGCACGGGCGATTTCAGGTCGCGGCCGTTGATGAAGTGCGTCTTCGCCGTCGGGATCGGGTTGGGCCGGCCCGGCAGCGCGTCGGCCTCGGTCACCATTTCGGTCTTCTTGCGCTTCAGCGTGAACATGCGTGTCTCCCTTCCTGGGTGTCCCGCCCAATATAGGGCACGAGACGCGCGGCTGCTACTCTGCCGGGGCGGCGAGGGGGGTGGCGAACACCGTCTCGTGACCGGGCGCGGGATAGCGCGGGATCATCAGGGCAAGGCACAGCGAGGTGACCGCCATGCAGGCCGCCAGCACAAAGACGCCACCCGGCGACACGATCCAGAGATAGCCAAGCAGCGCCGGCAGGAAGACCGCTGCGATATGGTTGATCGTAAAGGCGACGGCGGCGGTGGGGGCGATGTCGCCGGGGTCGGCGATCTTCTGGAAGTACGTCTTCAGCGCGAAGGCTAAGGCGAAGAAAATGTGGTCGATCACGTACAGCGTCGCCGCCAGAACCACGCCCCAGCCGAACCAGTAGATGCCGCCGTAGGCAAGGAACACGATGGTCAGCCCGACGTACTCGAACGTCAGCGCGCGCCGCTCGCCCCAGCGTGCGACGGCGCGGCCCATCAGCGGCGCGAACAGCATGTTGGCAAGGAAGTTGATCAGGAACAGCGCCGTGACCTCGTGTACCTCGAAGCCGAAGCGTTCCACCATCATGAAGGCCGCGAAGACAACGAAGATCTGCCGCCGCGCGCCGGACATGAATTGCAGCGCGTAGTACAGCCAATACCGGCGGCGCAGCACCATCTTCTTGATCTGCGGGTTCGGCGCTTCGAACTGCGGGTAGGCGAAGAAGCAGAACACCGCGATCAGCGCCGTCACGCCGCCCGAGGCGAGGTAGACGAAATTGTACGACAGATCAAAGGTCTTCCACGTCAGAACCAGCATCCCGTAGGCCAGCAGCGACGCGCCGGACCCGATGCCGACGATCCAGCCCAGCAACTGCGGCGCCTTGCCCTTTTCGATCCACTGAAGCTGCAACGACTGGTTCACCGTCTCGAAATAGTGGAACCCGATCGAACTGAGCATGGTGATCGTCAGGATGCCGCCGAGGCTGGGAAACCAAGCCGTCACGGCGGTCGATACGCCCAGCATCAAAAGAGCGACGACGCCCAGCACCTGCTCGCGCATGAACAGAATCAGGGCGATGACGCCGACGGCGAAAAAGCCGGGGATCTCGCGCACGGTGTGAAGCCAGCCGATCTCGACCCCGGTGAAGTCCGCCACCTCGATGACGAAGTTGTTCAAAAGCGCCGACCACGTCGCGAACGCGATGGGCATGGCGAAGGCCATCAGGAACAACAGAGGAACGGGGCGCTGCCAAACGGGCAGGTCGCGGGCGTCCGCGAGGGGAAGGATGCGCATGGCACGTTTCTTAGGAGCATTCCCGCAGCTTGGCGAGAGGGATTCGTGCTGCAGCGCGGCGTTAATTAGGCAAGGACGCGCGCTGCATGCTCGGCGATCTTCTCTGCCTCGAACGCAGACTGCCGCAACTGACCGTTCGGCGAGGCGTGGTAGGAGCAGAAATAAAGGCCCGCACGCCCGCTTGGGCCGCCCGAGACTTTCGGACGCCCCGCCGCGTCCAACACGTCCGGCACGTCTGGCAGGAAGGCGCTGAGGTCGACGCGATAGCCGGTCGCGGTGATCAGGGAGTCGTAGGCGCCCTCGGTGCCATCGGCGAAACGGACGCTGGCCCCGTCGAACCGTTCGATCCCCGGGTGTACCGCGACCCGCCCCGCCTTGATCGCCGCCAGAACGCCCACGTCGATCATCGGAACGCGCCCATCCTCGACGACCTGCCGCACAGGCCCTTTCGCGGCTTTCCGCAGCCCGTAGTCCTCGGGTCGGCCCACCAAAGTCTCGATCACCGGCGCGGTCATTCGGTCGGCGGCAGCCGGTCCCAGCGCGCGGCGCAGAAGGCTAAGCGACGTCACGGGGATGCCAAGGATCTCTTGCGGGACGATGTTCACGGGGCTTCTGACGGACAGGCCGGTGACGATGCCCGCGCCAGACAGGTCAGTGGCTATGTCGGCGCCGGAGTTGCCGAAACCCACCACCAGCACGCGCCGGTCTATGAAGCGGTGCGGGTTGCGGTACTCGGACGCGTGCATCACCGGGCCGGGGAAGCTGTCTAGGCCGGGCCAGCCGGGCCGGTTCGGTTGGCCATTCAGCCCGGTTGCGAAGACCACCACCTCTGCGACGTCGTCGCCATGCTCGTGGCGGACGACCCAGCCGCCATTCTCGGGATCGACGCGGTCCACGGCAAAGCCAAGGCGAACGTCCAGATCGAAGGTCTGCGCGTAGGTCTCGAGATAGGACGCGACATCGGCCCGCGACGGGTATTTCCCGGCGCTGCGCGGGATCGGCAGGCCCGGCAGACCCGAGCGGCCCCGCGAGGTGTGAAGCTTGAGGCTGTCGTAATGGGTGTGCCACGCCGAGCCGACGCGATCGTCGCGTTCCAGCACGGCGACCTCGAACCCCGCCTTCTGCAGGCAGACCGCCGTGGCAAGACCCGAGGGGCCAGCGCCGATGACGATCGCGTTGCGCGTCATGTCAGACGGTCACGGGGATCATCGTCCCCTGCAACATCGCCACGTGGGTACTGTCCTGCCCGGCATCCGCCCAGACATCGGCGGCCACGACGATCAGGCGCTTTCCCGGTTTGATCACCCGGCCCTCCGCGCGCAGGCGGTCGCCTTTCGCCGGGGCCAGCAGGTTGATCTTCATTTCAACGGTCAGAACCTCGTCGTGCTCGTTCAGAAGGGTCAGCGCCGAGTATCCCGCAGCACTGTCTCCGATGCCGAAGCTGACGGCGGCATGAGCGAAGCCGTGCTGCTGGGTTGCGGTTTCGAGGATCGGCGTGGTGATGGTGACGCGGCCCGGACCGATGTCGCCGATCTCGGCGCCGAAGGTTGCCATCAGGCTTTGCCGCGCGAAGCTGTCGCGCACCTTCGCAGCGTATCCGTCGAAACGCGGTTTCACGAGCACCGACCCGGCATCGGGATTTCAGCCGTAAACGGGCCGGTCAGGATCGCCAGCGCCTCGGGGCGCATCAGCCCGGCCAGCGCGGGCGCGTCGGTGCGCAGGCCGCCGGTGTACGTGCCGAAGGCGGGCAGGATCACCCGGTCGCTGTCATACAGGAAGCAGGGCCGCGTCACCGCGCGGCCACGGGCGTTCAGCGTCGCTTTGGGGTGGTAATGGCCCGAGATCTCTCCGCTGGCGCCGGGGCGCGCGATGTGCCGGAAGCTGAGCGGCGCGTGCTGAAGCTCGGCCAGATGGGTGCCGCCGATGCTGACGGGGCCCGGATCGTGGTTGCCTTCGATCCAGACCCAGCGACGGCCCGCCATCAGGCGGTTCAGCCACTCTACCGCCTCGACGTCCAGCCCGTCCCGCGCGGCGCCGTCGTCGAAACTGTCGCCAAGGCAGATCACGCTGCGCGGATCCAGCCACTCGATCTCGGCATCCAGCCGCGCAAGGGTATCCTGCGTCTCGTAAGGGGGCAGCAGGCTGCCGCCGCGCCGGGCGATGCGCTCTGATTTGCCAAGGTGCAAATCCGAGACAACGAGCAACCGCTGCTCCGGCCACCAAAGCGCGCCGGTGCTACGGGCGATCAGCTCGGTTCCCGCCAGTGTGAACGTCTGTTCGTTCTGTAATTGTTCTGCTCGCATGCGCCAAGATAGACTCTGCCGAATGGCAGTCGTCAATAGGGCACACGCCAGCCGCGGCGGGGATTTGCCGTTTCGCTCTCGCCAAGCCCCGCGTCCTGCATCAGGCGCTCTGCTTCCTCGGCGACAAGGCGGTCGGTGGCCATGCCGTGAATGGGTACCTTGCCGACCTCAAGGAACATCGGCGCGGCCAGCGGGGTCACTCGGTCCAGCGTTACGTGGTCGATGCGCCCGCGCGTCCGGTCGAGCATTTCCTCGATGCGCCCGAAGTCGACAAGGCCCTTCAGCGCCTCTTCCTTCGTGATGCCGAGAAGCAGGTGATCAGGGTCATAGCGGCGCAGCGTGTCGTACAGGATGTCGGACGAGAACGTCGCCTGCTTGCCAGTCTTGCGCTGGCCGCCGGTCTGCCGGTCGATCAGCCCAGCGATCACCGCGCTGGCCTTGAAGGTCCGTTTCATCACGGCGTTACCGCCCAACCACGTGTCGAACGCCTCGCGCAGGTCGCCGGGCTCGAACAGCGGGGCGGGGTCGTCCAGGCGGTCGAGGCCCCAGATCAGCACGGCATAATCGGTCGAGACGAAACCCAGCGGATGCAGACCCAGAACCTCCATGCGCTGGGTCAGCAGCAGACCAAGCGTCTGCATCGCGTTGCGTCCCGCGAAGCCGTAGATGCAGGTATGCTCGCGCCCGTCCCAAGGGAAGCTCTCGACCAGCAGGCGGTCGGCCTCCGGCATCTTCGAGACCTCGCGCTGCAGGGCCAGCCATTCGGCGGTGTGGTCTGGAAGCTCGGGCCAGCTGTCTTGCTGGAACATGCGCAGGATGCGGTGCGACAGTTGGGTGGAGGTCGCGAACTTCGTTCCCATGAAGGCCGCGACGCGCGGCTTCGAGTGATTGGTCCGCGTGACCTCGACCGTCGTTTCGCGCAGGCCCTCGTAGCGGACGATCCGCCCGGCCATCAGAAAGGTGTCGCCCTTGGTGAGCGTGGCGGCAAAGCCCTCTTCGATCTCGCCCAAGGGCTTGCCCTGACCGCGCATGCGGACCTTCACCAGTTCGCTGTCCTGAATGGTGCCGATGTTCATTCGGATCTGCCGCGCCGCGCGCGGGTCGCGCAGCGCCCACGTCCCGTCGGGCGCCTGCTTCAGCCGCTGCCAGCGATCATAGGCCCGCAGTGCGTAACCGCCCGTGGCAACGAAATCGAGGCAAGCGTCGAACTCTGGCCGGGTCAGGGCGGCGTAGGGTCCGGCGGTGGTGACTTCGGCGTACAGCGCATCCGCGTCGATCGGGCCGGCGCAGGCGGCGATCAGGATCTGCTGGCACAGCACGTCGCGCGGACCGGGGCCGCGCGGGTCGCCGTCGAGGTCTCGCGCCTTCGCCGCTTCCAGCGCCGCGACGCATTCGACGACCTCGAACCGGTTGGCGGGCACCAGCAGCGCCTTGGAGGGCGCGTTGTATCGGTGGTTGGCCCGCCCGATCCTCTGGATCAGCCGTTTCACGTTCTTCGGCGCGCCGACCTGAATGATCAGGTCAACGTCGCCCCAGTCGATGCCAAGATCGAGCGTGCCGGTGCAGACGATGGCCCGCAGTTCGCCGGCCACCATTGCGGCTTCGACCTTCTGGCGTTGCTCGCGGGCAAGGCTGCCGTGGTGGATGCCGATGGGCAGATCCTCGTCATTCGCCAGCCAGAGGTTGTGAAAGAAAATCTCGGCCTGCGCGCGGGTGTTGTGGAAGATCAGCGTGGTCTTGTGCTTCTTGACCTGCTCCAGCACCGCCGGGATCGCATAGGCGCCGCCGCCGCCCGCCCATGGTGGTTTTTCCTCGGTCTCCAGCATGCGGATGTCCGCATCGGGGGCGGGGTCGGCATAGAGGATTTCGCAAGGGTCGGGGTGACGGGCAAGGAAGCGCGCCAGCGCGGGCGGGTCCTCGACCGTTGCCGACAGGCCAACGCGGCGCAGTCCGGGGCAAAGCGACTGCAGCCGCGCCAGCCCAAGCATCAGCTGATCGCCGCGCTTCGATTCCGCCAGCGCGTGGATCTCGTCGACGATCACCCGCTTCAACCCGGCGAACATGCGCGGCGCGTCCTCGTAGCTGAGCAGCAGGGCAAGGCTTTCCGGCGTGGTCAGCAGGATATGCGGCGGGTCGGCGCGCTGGCGTTTCTTCGCGGTGGCCGAAGTGTCGCCGGTGCGGTCCTCGATCCGGATCGGCAGCCGCATCTCGGCCACGGGAGTCGACAGGTTGCGGCGGATGTCGGCGGCCAGCGCCTTGAGCGGCGAGACATACAGCGTGTGCAGCCCCTGGTGCCCGCCATCCGCCAGTTCCGCCAGCGTCGGCAGGAACCCGGCCAGCGTCTTGCCGCCCCCGGTCGGCGCAACCAGCATCAAGGCGGGCGCGTCGGCGCGCTCCAGCATTGCCTGCTGGTGCGGGTGAACGGTCCATCCCCTAGAGGCGAACCAGTCGGTAAAGGCGGGGGGCAGGGCGGCCATGACGCCAGAGATAGGGCAGGCACCGGGGTCGGGGAAGGGGCGACCGGATGTGCCTAGAAGAGCGCCTGTTTCAGCGGAAGCTTCACCGTCTCGGGAAAGCCGGCGGCAAGATCGTCCCAGAACCTGCCGTGCAGCACCTCGGGGAAGATGTGCCCGCCGGGCAGCGCACCGCGCGTAAACCAAGCGGCGTCCGAAATGGCCTCGTCCTCTGCGGGGTTGGCGGTCACGTCGATCTCGCCCGAGACATAATCGGCGACGTACCAGAACTTCACCATCCGCCCGTGGCTGTCGATCAATTCGTCGATGTAGGCGAGATGGCGCGCCCGGGCGCGGATGCCGGTTTCTTCGAAGCATTCGCGCTCGGCGGTATGCGCCAGTTCTTCGGCGCCCTCGGCGCCACCGCCCGGCGGCGCCCAGAAATCGTATCGGCCGGGTTTGAAGTGCCGGGCGAGCAGCAAGGCCTCGCCCCGCACTACCATCGCCCCGGCCGAGATCCGGTGCGTCACGCGCGCTGCCTCAGGAGGCGCACTTGCGCGCGAGACCCTCGGCGATCTGGTTCACTTCGTTGGCAAAGCGGTCAGGGCCCACGGCCCATGCTTCGTCCGCCCATGACACGAAGCGTTCCAGCAGCGGCTTGAACGTCGTGCGTTCTTCCTCGGTCCAGCTGGACAGGAATTCACCCATCACGAGGTACTTGAACCGCCGTACCGCATCGACGATGGCGTGGCCGCGGTCCGTGAGTTCGACAATGGTGCGGCGCGCATCGGTCTGGCTGACAGCGCGGCGGGCGAGACCCTTGCCGATCAGGTCCGACACCATGCGCGAGGCGCGCGACGGGTCGATGTTCAGCCGCTGTGCGACGGTGGCCACCATCGTTTCCGGCTCGCGATCCTTGCCGAATTCCTTCGACGGCGCCCAGATCGCGATCAGCACGTCCAGTTGCGGCAGGTCGATTTCCGAATCCAGCCCAAAGGCCTGCAACGCGGCGCGGCCCAGTTCGCGTTTGTTTACGCGCCGACGCCAAGCCTGCAGCGAGGCGTCGATATCCAGCGCATCTTCCGTGACGCTGCGCTCGATTCCCGCGGACGCGAGAAACTCCGCGATGACTTCATCCCGAGACGGTATGGTCTTGCCCTCCAGATCTGATCCCGCCCTTATCATACGGCGGAAATGTCTTTTTACAAATACATGCTATTGACATATATTTGTCTTCGGCACAAATATGGACGCAACACGAAGGCATCAAGGGTGCGACTCGCACCAATTCTCGGCCTTCGGCCATATTTCTTGAGGAAAACCACGTGTCACAGGATTTGCATACGCATCCTGACGGCGTGGACCGAGCGAAACTGAAGCTGACCTTCCTGGCCGTCGTTTCGGTCCTCCTTCTGGCCTCTCTCGGTCAGACCGTCGTCACCACCGCCCTGCCGATCATCGTCGGCGAACTGGGCGGGCTCGATCAGATTACATGGGTCATCACCGCCTACCTGATGGCGGCGACCGTCGGCGCGCCTGTCTTCGGCAAGCTGGGCGACCTTTATGGCCGCAAGCGCGTGCTGCAGATCGGCATCGGCGTCTTTCTGGTGGGCTCGCTGCTGTCCGCCGCAGCCGGCACCATCTGGATGCTCGTGCTGGGCCGCTTCGTTCAGGGCCTCGGCGGCGGCGGCCTGATCGTCGTCTCGATGGCCACGGTCGCCGACGTCGTCCCGCCGCGCCAGCGTGGCCGCTACCAAGGTATCCTTGGCAGCGTCTTCGGTTTCTCGACGGTCATCGGCCCGCTGGCCGGTGGTTTCATCGTCCAGCATTTCCACTGGAGCTGGATGTTCCTGCTGAACATCCCCCTTGGCCTTCTGGCCTTCACCATTCTCGCCATCGTGCTGGAGTCGCTCCCGCCGCGCCGGAAACCGGTCATCGACTATGCCGGCGCGGGACTATTGGCGGCAACCCTCTCCCTTGCTGTCGTCATCGCCAGCATCGGTGGCAATCCCGTCCCCTGGACGAGCCCGGTGATGTTGGCCCTGTATGCGGCGCTGGCCGTCGCGTTCGGGGCCTTCATCACCGCGGAATACCGCGCGAAGGAACCGGTGCTGCCGCTGCAGCTGTTCCGGATCAACAACTTCGTGGTGTCGAACACGGTCGGCACGATCATCGGCGTCGCCATGTTCGGAACGATCACCTTCGTGCCGATGTTCATGCAGGTCGTGAAGGGCCTTTCGCCGGCGGCGTCGGGTCTGTTCATCTTCCCGATGATGCTGGGCATGATCACTGCCTCGACGCTGTCGGGCATCTTCATGTCGCGCACCGGGCGCTACCGCATCCTGCCGGTCTTCTCGACCCTGCTGCTGGCGGTGGCGATGGGCGCCTTGTCGACCCTGTCGCCGTCCACGCCGAACTGGATGATCGTCGTCTGCGTGCTTGCGGCGGGGATCGGCATCGGTCCGGTGATGGGGGTCGGCGTGACCGCGATCCAGAACTCGGTGCCGGGCCACATGGTCGGCGTCGGAACGGCAAGCGCCAACATGTTCCGCCTGATCGGCGGCTCGCTGGGAACCGCGCTGTTCGGGGCGATCTTCGCCCACGGCCTGACGCGCGAACTTGGCTCGGCGCTGGGCGGGGCCAACCCGCGCGGGCTGACGGCTCAGGCGATTGCGGCGATGGATCCGGAGCTTCAGGCGCAGGTCGGTCTGGGCATCGCCCACGCCCTGCAGCCGGTGTTCCTGATCGGCGCGGTGATGGCCTGCCTGGCCTGCCTTGTGGCGCTGTTGATGGTTGAACTACCGCTGTCGGACCGCGTGCCCGACCGCAATTCGGACGAGCCGGCCGCGGTGCCGGCGGAGTAGGGCGGAGGAGCCCTGACGAGCGCCGCCCGTTCGAGGAAGGTCCGGGCGCTGCGTTCGTGGAACAAGGGGGCATGCTCGGGCCCCCTTGTTTCATTTTTGGACCCGCGACTGCGGGCTGCCGGGTCAGGCCTTGGCGGCGATGACCGTGATCTCGACGATCATGTTCGGCGCGGCGAGGTTCGCCTGACCGCAGGCGCGGGCCGGAGCGGCGCCCGAGGGCAGCCAAGCGTCCCACACCGTGTTCATGTCGTTGAAGTCGCGCATGTCGGCGAGCCAGATGATCGCCTGAAGCAGGTGGCTTTTGTCCGAACCGGCTTCGGCCAGCAGCGCGTCGATCTTGTCCAGGCAGTCCTGCGTCTGGGTCTTGATGTCGGCGCCGGCGGTGCCGACCTGGCCGGCCAGATAGACGGTGTCGCCATGCGTCACGATCTGGCTCATGCGGTCGTTGGTGTGTTTGCGTTCGATCTCGGCCATGTCGGTCCTCGGAGTTCGGGTTTCTGTCCGCGGCGATCTAGACGCGGGTCCGAGGCAAGGTCCAGAGCGGATGGATGGAAAAGCGAAGGACGGGCAGGGGCGAATGCCGCCCCGGCCTTACTTCACGATCTTCTCGTCCTTCACGAACATGTTCGCCCAAGCGCGATCGATCAATTCGGGGGTCATCTGATAGGGGATGCCCTCGAACTCGCAGATGGCGATCATCTGGTCGATCAGGAAGATCGGCTGATAGTTCGCATAGACGTTGTCGATCGTCGGGTACTTGTTCTTGATCAGGTGCACGAGGGTCTTCTCGTCCAGCGGCATCTTCTTCTTTTTCGCGACGAGCGCGAAGATTTTGAGGAAATCCTTCTGGCTCGGCCCGTCGATCTTGATCTTGAAGAAGATCCGGCGAAGGGCCGCCTTGTCGAAGATCTCGTTCGGGTGGAAGTTGGTCGAGAAGATCACCAGCGTGTCGAACGGAACCTCGAACTTCTCGCCCGATTGCAGGGCAAGGATGTCCTTCGATTCTTCCAGCGGCACGATCCAGCGGTTGATCAGCGCCTGCGGCGGTTCCTTCTGGCGGCCAAGGTCGTCGACGATGAACACGCCGCCGGTGGACTTCAGCTGCAACGGCGCCTGATAGGTGCGCGAGGTCGCGTTGTAGACAAGGTCGAGCATGTCCAGCGACAGTTCACCGCCGGTGATCACGGTCGGGCGTTCGCACAGCACATAGCGGCGGTCATAGCGGTTCGACACCCGGCGCAGTTGGGTCGGGTCGTCTACCAGCTCTTCGGCGACGGTGTGGACGATCGGGTCGTAAACGGTGATCACCTGACCCGAGTAGAACACGGCGCGCGGCACGAAGATCGTGTCGCCCAACGCATCGCGGATGCCGTTGGAGATCGAGGATTTACCGTTGCCCGGCGGGCCGTACATCAGGATCGAGCGGCCCGAACCGACCGCCGGGCCAAGCTGGTCGATCAGTGTCGGCGGCAGGATCAGGTGGCCCATCGCGCCGGTCAGCTGGTCGCGCGACATATGGATGTTGCGGATCGACTGGCGTTTGACCTGCTTGCCGTAGTCCTCTAGCGGGACGGGCATGGCGCCGTAATATTCCGACTGCGACAGCGCATCCAGCGCGCGGGCCTTGCCGGCATCGGCCAGCTGATAACCCATCTCGCCGCCCGAGGTGGCGTGCAAGGTGCCCGTAGCCTCGACAAGGCGCTGGGTGCGGCAGAGGTCTACGAGTTCCTGCGTGACCTGCACCGGCAGCGCAAGGACGCGCGCAAGCTCGGTCACCTGCTCGAGATTGCGGCGGAACATGGTCTTCAGCAGGATGTCCCGCATCACCACGGTCGGCAGTCCGGTGTCCTCGAGGCTCTTCGGCGCCGGGGGTGCCATCACCGGGGCGGCTTGCATGTTCATCGACTGCTCTCCAACGATCTTCTTCGGCGGCCTGATCCTGCCGGGTGTTCCGGCCGCGACCCTTGACAGGTTGACTTGGTTGGTTTTCTGACAGGTTACTGTGGCAAAAAAATGGACACCCCAAGGGCATGAGCAGACCTAATCCCGCAGTTTTCATAGCCTTTCTCGTGGCCGTCATCGTCATCCTCGGATCGGTGACGCTGGCCAAGGGAGGGTTCTATCTGGCCAAGCATGAAGGCGACACGCTGCACCTGCTGCAGATCCTGTTCCGCATGGCCAGCGGAGAGTGGCCGCACATCGACTTCATGACGCCCATCGGCCTTTTGGCCTTTGCGCCGATCGTGTTGTTCCTCAACCTCGGGCTGGGTGTCGGCATCTCGATCCTGCTAAGCCAAGTTCTTTTGGCCTTCATCCTGCTGCCTGCCGTGTTCTGGGCGGGGATGAGCCGCCTGCCGCGCCGCGCGGCCTACCTGTTCGGGCTCTCGGTGCTGGTGCTGGTGATGGCGCTGGTCCACGGCGAGTCCGAGCGGTCGGTGTCGATCTCGATGCACTACAATCGCTGGGCTTGGGCCGTCAGCTATGTGGTGATCGTGTTGGCGGTGCTGCCCCCGCGTGAGATCCGCAACGACGTGCTGGACGGGCTGATCATCGGCGTCGGGCTTGCGTTTCTTGCGTTGTGCAAGGTGACCTATTTCGCCGCCTTCCTCGTGCCCGTGGTGGTGGGGCTTCTTGCCAACGGCAACGTCAAGGCGCTGCGGGGCGCGCTGGCCAGCGGGCTGGGCGTCGCTTTGATCGTGTCGGTCTTCGCGACGCTGGATTTCTGGTTCGCCTACATGAACGACCTGCGCGAGGTCTCGGCGTCCTCGGTTCGCCCCGCGCCGGGCTTCGGTCTGCGCACCATCGTTATGGCGCCCGCCTATCTGGGCGCCTCGGCCGTGGCGCTGGGTGCGATCATCCTGCTGCGGCAGGCCGGTGAAATGACGCTGGGGCTGGCGCTGTTGCTGTTGGCGCCGGGCTTCATCTACGTCACGTGGCAGAACTTCGGGAACGACCCCCAGTGGCTGATGTTGCTGGCCGTCCTGCTGTTGGTGCCAGAGGTGCGCCCGGAACTGCGCAACAGCCTGGGCTGGCCGCTGGCGCAGGCGCTGATCACCGCCGCGGCTATCGCGATCGCCTTCGCCGCGCCCTCGATGCTGAACCTCGCCTACAGCCCGTTCCGGCACCTGAGCCTCGACGTGGACGACTACCAGCCGATCCTTGTGCGGAACCCCGAACACCATGACCTTCAGGTGCGCGAGATCCGGGCGAACCGCGTGGACGGACTGGTGGCGCTGGACGTGCCGGGCTCGGGGCTCGAGGATCGGGCGGGCAAGGCCAAGCGCGACGAAGAGCGGGTAAGCTTTCAGGGCACGCCCTTGCCCTATTGCGAGTTGCAGATGGGCATCATCGCTTGGTTCGAGGCCATCGTGACGGATCTCGAGGAAAACGGGCTGGCAGAGAACAAGCGCGTGTTCGTCGCGGATCTGTTCATGGGGCACTGGATGTTCGGAAGCCTGAGCCGTCTGGAGCACGGTGCGCCGTGGTACTATGGCGGGCTGCCGGGGATCGAAAGCGCGGATTATCTGCTGGTGCCGCTGTGCCCGACGTCGCTGAGTGTCCGGAAGGACATTCTGGAGACCATCGAAGAAGCGGGGATCGCCGTGACAGAGGTGCGCAAGGCGCCGCTGTACTGGCTGTATTCCTTCGACCGGGAAGGCTGACGGCCCTCCCGGCGGAGCAGGGCGGTCAGCCGCCCTGCGCGAGGCTCTCGATCTGGCCGCGCAGGCCCGAGATGTCATAGCCCGCATCCGCTGCCGCCGTCAGCAGCGCGTCGGTGGGCTGCGCGCCCGCATTGCTGAGTGCCCAGACGATCGTCGACCGGGTGCCCGAGCGGCAGTAGGCGAACACGGGGCCTGTGGCGTCGGTGATCGACTGGCCCTGCGTGGTGACCATGTCCATCGTCATCGCGCCGTTCACGACCGGGTTCTCGACATAGGTCAGCCCGGCGGCCTCGGCCGCGGCGCGCATCGCGTCGGACTGGTGCGTCGGAGGCACTTCGTCGTCGGGACGGTTGTTGATGACCATGGTAAAGCCCTGCTCGGCGAGCAGGGCCATGTCGGTCGGTTCGATCTGCGGCGAGACCGCGTAGTCGGGGGTGATGTGCCGGATATCCATGCCGGAATCCTTACGACGACGCAGCGATCCCGTCTACCCAACTGCGCACCGGCGGCGCGACGAGCATGCCGACGATCATGGATGCCACAAAAAGAGGCCCCGACCAGCCCGCGAAGGTCAGCGATGCCATTGCCGGGCCGGGGCACAGGCCGGCAAGTCCCCAGCCGGCGCCGAACAGGACCGAGCCCACGACAAGGTTGTGGCCGATGCGCGGGTTGGGCTTTTCCGGGAAGGTGCCGCCAAGCTTCGGCGCGCGTCCGATCGTGAACCGCCACGCAATCGCCATCGGGATGATGGCGCCGCCCAGAACGAAGGCCAGCGTCGGGTCCCAGTCCCCGAACACGTCCAGCCAGCCTTGAACCTTGGTGGTGTCGACCATGCCCGACACAAGCAGACCGGCGCCGAACAGGCCGCCGGAGATCAGCGCAAAGAAAGCCCGCATCAGATCACTCCCAGGATGTGCTTGAACAGCAGGACCGAGATACCGCCCGCCATCAGGTAGAAGACGGTCGCGACCATGCCCCGCAGCGAGAAGCGCGAGATACCGCAGACTCCGTGCCCCGAGGTACAGCCGTTCGCCAGACGCGTGCCGATGCCGACCAGAAGGCCCGCGGCGATCAGCACGGCGGGATTGGTCGAGATATGCGTGTCGACCTCGGTGTAGATCGGCAGCATCAGCAGGGGCACGACGATCAGCCCCGCGATGAAGGCCGCGCGTTCTGTCCAGTTCGATTTGCCCGAGCCGTCCACCAGCCCGCCGAGAATGCCCGACGCGCCCATGATGCGGCCGTTAACGAGAAGAAAAAGCGCCGCGGCGCTGCCGATCATGAGGCCGCCGACGAGGCCCCAGATCCAGTCCTGTTCGATCATGTCTTAACTCCTTGCCGCACCATGCTTCCGCACCCCGGCGGGCGCGCTCGGCGGCTGTCCGCGACTTCATATAGCAATTACTGCATGTGTTGCAATGGCAGCGCCTCCGGCTCCCGCAATCTTGACCTGAATCAAGGCCCGCCGGAAGCCGCCCGCCTATTGTCGCGCAAAGGGAGAAAACTGAATGCCCATGACGACTACGGAAGAACGCCGCAAGGTGCTGGAACGCCGCTTGGCGGAACTCGAAGCCCGGCTCGATGGGATCGAGGCCGAAATCGATTCGCACCAGTCGAAAGACTGGGAAGATCTGGCGACCGAACGCGAGACCGACGAGGTGCTCGAAAGCCTCGGGACCAGTGGTCAGGTAGAGATTTCCATGATCCGCGCGGCTTTGGAACGGATCGACACGGGCGAATACGGATTCTGCGCACGCTGTGGCGAAGTGATTCAACCAGAGCGGCTTGATGTGGTACCCTATACCCCATTGTGCCGTACCTGCGCGGGGGCGACGGCCCGGTCCTGAGGGGGAGCCGACCGGACGATCCGCCACGCGGTTGCAGCTTGCCAGACCGAGAAGGAGGACGCGGAAATGGCATTCGAAAGGTTCAAGGCAACGGTCAGCGGACTGCTGGACGAAATTCAAAGGCACCCCGAAAACCGGGCGATGCTGCAGGAACAACTGCGGCGGACGCTAGCGGAGTACGAGGCGCTGGGGCTGCCGCTCCCGGAAGATTACGTGCGTCTCAGCCGCCGGCTGGAAGACGAGGACACGGACGAATTCTTCGACAACGTGCCGGTCTAGACGGGCTTCTCAGCCGCCGGGACTGAAGTTGGCGGTCGGGCTAAACCCCGACCGTCGTCAAGCCATGTGTCGTTGCTGGGCGCCGGGCCGGCTTGGCTTCGCAGCGCGGCTTGGTCTTCAGCCAAGCACGATCCCGAACACGATGATGATCAGCCCGAACACGGACAGCAGCAGCGCGCCCATGTTCAGCGGGATGACGCGGCGCACGCGGTCGCGCAGTTCGTCGTCGCTCAGTTTCTGACGCTTCGCCCGCACCACGATCGCGATGCACCAGACAAGCCCCGCGAGCCCCACCAGCGACACCGCCGCACCAAGCCAGATCAGCCACTCCATCGCGCTCTCCCGTCAATACGCCCGGTGCGGGTACCCCGGAACCGGCCCACGGGCAAGTCTGCCCCTTGCGGGACGGGGGGGCGGGCGGTAATCCGGAAAGCCAAGAGGCCGGACATCAATGGCCAGAGCAGGAGACCCGCGGAATGGACGACATCGACAACACCCCGCCCGAAAGCTACCGCGTCACCGCCGACGAGCTGCGCCAGTTCATAGAGCGCTACGAGCGGCTGGAGGCCGAGAAAAAGGACATCGCCGATCAGCAGAAAGAGGTGATGGCCGAAGCCAAGGGTCGCGGCTATGACACCAAGGTGATGCGCAAGGTCATCGCGCTGCGCAAGCGCGAGCCCGACGACATCGCCGAGGAAGAAGCGGTTCTCGACATGTACAAGCAGGCGCTTGGCATGGGCTGACCTTGCGGGGTCCTGCTGCGCGGGGCGCGCTTCGACCGGTGCGCGCCCGCGTGGGTTTCTTGACGAACAACGAACCTGCATCGCCCCCCACGGCCGACCGCCGCCGCTGGACAACGGGCGGGGCGACGGGATAACTGCCGGGCATGTCCGGAGAGATCCTTCAGGGGAGCCGGCCGCGGGTGCGGTGGCGGGCGGACCGGTGGTCGGTCGGCGCGGCGGTAATCGCGGCGCTAGTGGTCATGCCGATCCTCTCGGTGATCTGGATCGCCTTCCACCCGACCGAGAACATCTGGCCGCACCTCGTCTCGACGACGCTGCCGCGATACCTCGGCAACACGCTGCTGCTGACCCTGTCCGTGGGCCTGATCTGCGCCGCGACCGGGGCCGGGCTGGCGTGGATCCTCGTGATGTACCGTTTCCCCGGCTCGAAGCTGCTGCAATGGCTGAACCTGCTGCCGCTGGCGATCCCGGCCTATGTCGGCGCCTATGCGCTGGTGGATTTTCTCGAATACGCGGGGCCGGTGCAGACCGGCCTGCGCGGCGCATTCGGTTGGCAGACGGCGCGCGATTACTGGTTCCCGGAAATCCGCTCGCGCTGGGCCGCCATCGTGGTGCTGTCGGGGGCGCTTTATCCCTACGTCTACCTGCTGGCGCGGCAGGCGTTTCGTGACCAGTCGGGCAGCACCTTCGAGGTGGCGCAGGCGCTGGGCGCGGGCCCGTTCCGCCGGTTCTGGCGGGTCGGCCTGCCGCTTGCCCGTCCGGCCATCGCCGCCGGCACGGCGGTTGCCATGATGGAGGCGGTCAGCGATTTCGGGACGGTCGACTATTTCGCGGTCCAGACCCTGACCACCGGCATCTTCAGCGTCTGGCTTCAGTCCGGCAACGCAGGCGGCGCGGCGCAGATCGCAAGCGTCATTCTGGTGCTGATCCTGCTGCTGGTGGGGCTGGAGAAACTCGGCCGTCGCCGCAGCCGGTTCTACCGCATGTCGCGTTCACAGCGCCCGGTCGAGCCGCAGCGCCTGCGGGGCGGGGCGGCGATGCTGGCGCTGGCCATCTGCTCTTTCCCCTTTGCGCTGGGCTTTCTGCTGCCGGGCGGCGTGATCCTGAGCCACGCGCTCGACAACCCGGAACACTGGGTCGATCGCGGGTTGCTGCTGGCCCTGTGGCACACGCTGACCGTCGGCGGCATCGCTTCGGTCATCACCGTGGCGGCGGCGCTGTTTCTCGTCTACGGCGTCCGGCTGGCCCGCAGCGGCGTGCCGCGCGCGCTGCTACCGATCACCACCATCGGCTATGCCGCACCCGGCGCGGTGCTGGGGGTCGGCCTGCTGATCCCGATGGCCACCGCCGACAACGCGATTGCCGACGCGGTCGAAACTGCGACCGGCTGGGACATCGGACTGGTCATGACGGGCTCGGCCTTTGCCATCGTCTATGCCTACGCGGTGCGGTTCTTCGCCATCGCACAGGGCGCGGCGGACGCGGCGATGGGGCGGGTCTCGCCGAACCTGCCGATGGCTGCCCGCTCGCTAGGCCGAACCGCGGGTGGCGCGCTGCGCGAGGTCTACGTGCCGCTGATCAAAGGCTCGGTCGGCACCGCGCTGCTGCTGGTCTTCGTCGATTGCGTGAAGGAATTGCCCGCAACGCTGCTGCTGCGTCCGTTCAACTACAACACGCTGGCAACCCGGGTACATGAGAAGGCATCGCTGGAACAGATCGGCCAAGCCTCGCCCGCGGCCTTGCTGGTGGTTCTTGTCGGACTGATGGCGGTGCTGCTGCTGGCACGGACGAACCGCTAGCGGCCCGTGCCACGGGCCGTGGGCAATCGCCCTGCCGCAACTCTTTGTCGTGCTGTCGTGGTGCCGGCGGAGGGACTCGAACCCCCGACCCCTTGATTACAAATCAGGTGCGGTAACGTAGTATCCGTCTGTTATCGCAGTTATTCTTTTTCTGGGGTTTCGTTTATTGCCTTCTCATTGCGGTCAGCCGCTGTCAGATCGCTTCCCCTGCTTTTCTTCCCAAAGGTGGCTTGGAACACCTCGTGAGCCGCGCTTAGAAGGCGATTGGCGGCGGTTAGCGCAGCCTCGATCTCACCCAAAGTCACCGGCGCATTGTAGCCGCGCCAATCAGGTTGTTTGCTCGATCCTAGGTTCTTGAAGTAGTCGCAGCGAAAGGTGCCATCTGGTAGTGTGGACCATGCACCGTGAACAGCCATGTTCCTCGCATCCTTGTCGCGCTCTACCTCGTTGAGTATGGCGGTCACCTCGTCGGCCATGTGCACCTTATCGGCTTTGAGTGCAGCACGCAGGCTGCCGATCAGTTCAGTCGTCCTTTGCTGTTGTTTGAGTGCCGCATGTACATCGTCAAGGTCCTCAACGTCATACCCCTCAGCAACGAAGAGGATGTACCACATCAATTTCTCGAGGTGCGCGACGGTCTGAACGTATTTCCCCTGCAAAAGCAGCACCTGTTGCGGTAAAATACTATCGACCAGTAGTTCACTCTGCTGCGCGTCCATCAGCCGCCCCCATTGCATCTCCGATGCCATATTGCCCCTATCGGCAGGAAACGCTACACCGCGCTTCGTGGCCGGTATAGCTCAGCTGGCAGAGCACCTGATTTGTAATCAGGGGGTCCCGGGTTCGATCCCTGGTGCCGGCACCACGACTGCACGATAGTAGATTGCGACGGGAGTACTGCTTGGAGTGCTGGGCTCCCTAAAAGCGCGTAAAACTGCATCAAGATCAGGCGGTAAGGCATGATTGCGACTGCGGAATTCAAACAGAGCAGAAATGAATTGATCGCTGTGCTAGGATCTTGATTGTACTTTGAGGACCCCCAGAGTCGTAGAAGCCCTGCCCACCTATTTTGGTGCTAGGAGGCTGAAATGGGGACAAGCAGCTATAGTGAAGAGTTCAAGCGTAATGCAGCACACCGGCCACGGAGCGCGGTGTAGCGCGCCGCGCTGTCGTGAGCAAGATGGCTGCGACATTCCGGGAGGGCAGGCAGGTTTGTTCCGGTCCTGCCAGCGCTGCGGCCCCGCGCCAGTTCACCCGTAGACCAGAAACGTCTCCAGCAGGTCGGCCCGGTTCAGCATGCCCACCAGCCGACCGTCCTGCAGGACGGGGTAGGCGCGGAAGGGCTGGTCTATGAAGGCCTCGGCGGCGGTGACGATGTCGGTGTCGGCAGGCAGGCTGTGGACCGCCTCGGTCAGATACTGCGCGACCGTGCCGGACCACTGCTGATAATAGCTGGCGTTCAGCGCAGAGCGGAAGCAGTCCTTCTGCGTGAGAATTCCCACAAGCGTTCCGGTGTCATCGACCACCGGCGCGGCGGGCGTGCCGTCGTTCAGAAGTTTCCGCACCGCGTCGCGGATCGGCATCTCGGGCGTCAGGCGAAGGAAGTCGGTGGACATCACCGAAGAGATACGGGTGTCGGGTGTCATCCCCGGTCCCCCTCTGCTGGCGTACGGCGAACAGGGCCCCAGTCATCCAGAGGAAAAGCGATCGCGACGAATACATCGTATGTCATTCAGCACCTCCCATGACGCTAGGTAAGCCGTTGCCGCGCAGTGTCGAGAGGCGCAGTCCGCGGACAAGGTGCACGGCATGCATCCCTCAGATCCCGAAGTCGTCGTTGAAGATCGCGCTGCGCTCGACGCCCAGCCGGTCAAGCATCGCGAAAACGGCCGAGATCATCACTGGCGGGCCGCAAAGATAGTATTCGCAATCCTCCGGCGCCGGGTGGCGCGACAGGCGGGCGCGGACGATCTCGTGGATAAAGCCCGTCTCGCCCGTCCAGCGGTCGCCCGGAGCGGGGTCGGACAGGGCAGGGGTCCACGTGAAGTTCGGATGCGCCGCCGCGATGGCGTCGAATTCCTCGACATAGAACAGGTCGGCGGCGGTGCGCGCGCCGTAGAAGTACGACATCTTCCGGTCGGTGCCCTTGCCGATCTGCTCGTGGATCATCGCGCGCAGCGGCGCCATCCCCACGCCGCCGCCGATGAAGACCATCTCTTTTGCGGTGGGCTGCACGTGGAATTCGCCGAAGGGGCCGGAGCAACCGATGGTGTCGCCGGGCTTCAATGAGAAGATGTAGGACGAGACCGCGCCCGGCGGGATTTCTCCCTCGTGGCCTGCGGGCGGCACCGCGAGGCGGATGTTGAACACGATGCGCCCGGCGTCCTCGGGCCGGTTGGCGATGGAATAGGCGCGGGTCACCGGTTTCGAGGACTGCGCGGTCAGGCGGTCCCAGCGGTTGATCGTCCATGTCTCGCGAAACGGTTCGGGTACGTCGAACCGCGAGAAGTCCAACGCGTAGGGCGGGGCGGTCAGCTGGCCGAAGCCCCCGGCGCGGAAGTCGAAGGCGCGGCCCTCGGGCAGTTCCAGAACGAACTCGCGGATCAGCGGGGCCAGCATCCGGTTCGAGAGGACCTTGCAGTCGAAGGTTTCCGCCGCCAGCACGTCGCCCGGCACCGTCACCTGCGCCGAGCCGCGCAGCACCGTCTGACACGCCAGCCGCACATTCGCCCGCCGCTCGCCTGCGGACAGCACGCCCATCTCGGTCGCCTGCGGAAGGCCCGCGCCCTCGCCGGTGGCGGTGACGCGGCACAGCCCGCAAGTGCCGTTGCCGCCGCAGCCCGCAGGAATGCCGATGCCCGCGCCGTGCAGGACCGACAGCAGCGTCTCGCCGCGCGCCGCCGCGATGTGGCGGGTGTCGTTTACCACGACCTCGACCGCGCCTTGCGGGACCAGCCGCCTGCGCGCAGCCAGCAGTCCGACGGTCAGCGCCATGACAAGGCCGATGATGACAAGGCTGCCAAGGAGGATTTCGTTCATGGGGCCACCATCTGCGCGAAGGACGAAAAGCCCAGCGACATCATCCCGGCAAGGATGAAGGTGATCCCCAGCCCCCGCAGCCCGGCGGGCAGGTCCGCGTAGGCCAGCCGCGCCCGGATCGCGGACAGCAGCGTCACGGCCAGTGCGAAGCCCGCGCCCGAGCCCAGCCCGAAGGCGAGGCTTTCCACCGTATCGAAGCTGCGTTCCACCATGAACAGCGACCCGGCGAGGATCGCGCATTGCACGGTCAGCAGCGGCAGGAACACCCCGAAGGCGGCATGTATCGAGGGAAAGAACCGCTCCAGCAGCATCTCAAGCAACTGCACCGTCGCGGCGATCACGCCGATGAAGGCCAGCAGCGACAGGTAGCTAAGGTCGATCTCGGGGAAGCCCAGCCACCCCAGCGCGCCGGGGGCGAGGACGGCGGCGTAGATCAACTGGTTCAAGGGCGTCACCACCCCCAGCACGCCGATCATCGCCACGCCCAGCCCGATAGCGGTGCCCGGCCGCTTCGACAGGGCGAGGAAGGTGCAAAGGCCCAGGAACAGCGTCAGCGGCATGTTCTCGACGAACATCGCGCGCAGAAACAGCTCTCCGAAGCCGCTCATTGGCGCGTCTCCGCCACTTCGGGGGCGGGAAACTCTGGCGCGTCGGCCTGTTCCGGGCGGATCGAGCGGATGGCCCAGACCAGACCGCCCAGCAGGAAGAAGGCAGAGGGCGCCAGCAGCATCAGCGGCAGCGGCGTGAACCAGCCGCCGGTGTCGGTCGTGGGCAGCACCTGGTAGCCCAGCAGCGCACCCTTGCCGATCAATTCGCGGATCGCGCCGATCAGGCACAGCACCAGCGAGTAGCCCAGCCCGTTGCCCAACGCGTCAGCCATCGCCGGAAGCGGAGGATTCGACCGCGCGAAGCTTTCGGTGCGCCCCAGCACAAGGCAGTTGGTGGTGATCAGGCTGACGAAGACCGACAGCCGCTGCGAGATGTCGAAGAAGAACGCCTGAAGCACCTGGTCGATGACGATGACCAGAGAGGCGACGATGACGATCTGCACGATCAGGCGGATGCTGTTCGGGATGTGCTTGCGGATCAGGCTGACGATGCCGGCGGCCAGCACCACCACCACGGTCAGCGACACCGACATGGTCAGCGCCGTGTCCAGCGACGTCGTGACGGCGAGCGCCGAGCAGATGCCAAGGATCTGCAGCGTGATCGGGTTCTTGCGGACCAGCGGTTCGGTCAGGGTGGCAAACAGCGCGGTCATCAGAACTCGCCCCGCTCGATGGCGTCCAACAGCGGGCCATAGCCGTCCGGGCCCAGCCAGAACCGGATGATCCGGCTCATCGCGTTCGAGGTTCGCGTGGCCCCGGTGATGCCGTCGACCTCGTACTCGCTGGCCGACGGGCCGCGGGCGACCGAGAACCGCATGACGCCTGCGGCGTCTTCCCACCGCTTCCCGGCAAAGCTGGCCTGCCACGTCGGCTCTTCGATGCGCCCGCCAAGGCCCGGTGTTTCGGACTGTTCGGTGATGGTGATCCCCGCGATGGTCTGCATGTCGCCATGGATCGCCAGCATCGCCTGTATCGGACCGTTGTACCCCGCGCCGAAGATCGGAAGGATCGCCAGCGACACGTCCTCGTCCGCGTCTTTCAGCAGGTAAATCTGCGCAAGGTTGGGGCGTCCGCCGATGCCCGCCATGTCGCGTTCCGGGGTCAGTTGCGTCCAGTAGGCCGGATCATCAAGCGCCGTGCTCAGTTCGGCGGGTGTCATGCCGGGGACCGCGTCCGCCTCTTCCAGATCGACGATCACGGTCGAGGCGTGGCCGTCGCTTCCGGCAAGGATGGCGCTCATGCCGGGAATGGCCGCGATCAGCGCCTCCAGCCGAAGCTGCTGTTCCGCCGCGCGGTTGGCCTGCTGGATCGGGCGAAGCACCACCGTTGCGCCGGTGACGGCGAAGGCGCAGGCGGCAGAGACGATAAAGGCCATCGCGACGGTCTTGGGTCGGCTTTCGTTCGGCAGCGCCAGAAGCAGCCGCCACAGCGTGATCGGGTTCAAGTCAGCCAAGGCGTTTCCTTCGGACAAGCCAGAGTGCGATTGCAAATTCATCAAGCAGGGGCGCGGCGAGCGAGGTCAGCAGCGCAGCCGAGACAGCCGCCTGAACCGGTGCGGCGGTGTCCCAGAACACGGCGAACAGCGCGACCAGCAGGGCATAAAGCAGGCCGTTCAGCCATCGGCCAAGCCCCGTCGCCGCGCTTGCGACAGGGTCGCATACCAGCAGCATCAGCGCCACCAGCGCGGCGGTCCACACCGCCGTCAGGTCGAGACCGGCAAGCATCGCCGCCGCAAAGCCCAAAGCCGCGCCCGCAAGCAACCGCAGCGATGTGACGCCGAACACCACGCCGATCGCGGCTGCCGGCCATGCGGCCCACCCCAGTTGCACCGGCAGTTCCGGCCACGGCGCTGCCGGATAGCTGAAGCCGAGGAAGGCCAGGGCAATGGTCGCCGGGTTCAGCACGTTGCGGCCCCAGCCCCCGAAGGCCAGTTCCGCCATCACGACCCCGAAGCTGGTGCCAAGCAGCAGGGCAAACAGACCAAGGTCTTCGGGCGCAAGCATCGCGATGGCCAGCGCGGTCAGCGCCCCGGCAAAGGACGGCGGCTGTGCGCGGGCCAGCATCCACAGGACATGCCAGATCCCCGCGACCACGAGAAAGAACAGCAGCCGCCCCGCGGCCTCCAGCCCGCCCGCGATCAGCCACGACGCGCCCATCGGCAACATCGCGGCCAGCAGCATAAGCGCGATGGTCTCGCGGTCCCACAGGCCCCGGATCATGCGGGCTCCTCTTCTGCCTGTACCCTGTCGAGCAGGCTGCGCAGCAGCCGCGCAAGACCCGGATCGGCGTTCGAAACGTAGTCGGCCAGCGCCAGATCCTCTTCCAACAGCGACAGCGCGCCAAGGCGGACGGCGGTCTCGGTGTCTCCCGCTGCCAACGCACGCAGGAAGGGCATCACCGGCAGTGCCTGGCCCATCGACTGTTCCAGCGCCGCGTTCGGCACCAGCGGCATCGGTCGCGAGGCGAGCCGCAGCGCCGACAGGAACCAGTGACCCTTGTCGTTGCCGGGAACCGGAGACATCACCGAAACCTGACGGTCGCGCGGCCGAAGCCAGCGCGCCTCTTCCCCGTCAAGCGGAGAGCCCGACAGGATGCGGTGTGGACCGGGAACGGTATGGGTATAGGACAGCGCGCGCAGATCGGCGCCCGGCTGGCAGCGGACAAGCCGCGGCTTGGTCAAAGCGGTGCCGGTGACAGCAACCATCCGGGTCTCTGGCACAAGCCCCTCACGCAGCAGCGTCCCGAACGCTGCCACGTCCTCGGCGTGAATGTCCCAGACCGGCCGCCCCACGCGGGCGGGGTGGCGGGCGTGGATCTGGTATCCCGGCAGCCCGTGCGGATGAACGTGGCGATCCGTCACGACACGCAGCCTGTCCGAGAACCTTGGTTTTCCGACCAGTTCCTCACCCTCGTCCTGACACAGGAAGACGGGGCCGCCGGTCAGCAGGAACAACGACCGCAAGCCACGCTCGAAGTCGGCCTGAACCTCGTGCAGCACGGTGCGCGGGTCGGGGGCCAGAGGCCGCGTGTCGATCGCCATCACGAAGATCGCGGAGGGGTCTTCGGCCACCGGAGGCACCCGGCCATAGGGCCGCGACCGCAGCCGCCGCCACAGGCCGGACGCCAGAAGCAACGCCCGCAACCGGTCGCTGTCGTCTTCCGCGCCAGTCGGATCGAACTGCCTTCGACCCGCGCCCGGTTCGTGGAAGAACTTGATCGACGACAGCCGGTGCCCCGGGCCCAAAGCGATCTCGGCGACCCGTCCCGGCACCGGTGCGGTCACCATGACGTCGGGCTCGCGGCGCGACCGCAGAACCGGCGCGCCCTGCTGGACCAGATCGCCCTCGCGCACCAGCGGTTCCACCCGGAAATCGTCAGCCGGACGCGCAGTCAGCGCGCATTCGTCCGTGATCGTAAGCTCTGCCGGAAGTCGCGCGGGCGCCTCCTCCGAAAGTCGGAGCAAAAGTCCGGCTGAAGAGAGCCTGGGCACCCTGCGTCTCCTTTTGGGTAAAGGTCAGATATGAATGTAATGCGACACGTGATTGTCGCGAAGCATGTGTTTTGGTACGCTGAGCGTAGCAATTCATTCCAGCATACAGCAAGGTCAGCCATGCGTGAGCAAAGCGAATACTGTCCGACCGCAAGAATATTGCGGGCCGGATTAAAAGTTGCATTTTCAATACTTGTTTTGGGAACGCTCCCAAATGCTGCAATTGCACAAGATGCGGCGTCCACAACGGAAGCCGCAGGCGAAGAGCCCGCATTCGTGATGCCGAACAGCGGCCCGTTCTCTCCCGAGTCGATCCGCATTCCCAACGCCATCGCGATTGGCAACTGGGCGCGGTCCGGGCACAGCGATTCGTCCACCGAGGCGTTTCGTCACTGGGATGAGGATGGCGAAATTCCCGCCACCTGCGCGACGTGCCACTCGGGCTCGGGCTTCCGGGCGTTTCACGGGCTGGACGGCAGCGCGCCGGGCAATGACCAAGCCGTCGCCGTGGGCGGCGTTGTGGATTGCGAGACCTGTCACAGCCCCGGCATCGCGGAAGTGACGGAAATCACCTTGCCGTCGGGCGTGGTGCATCCGGTCAATGGAGGCGAGGCGGCCTGCACGACCTGCCACCAGGGCCGCGCGGCGGGCACAACCGTTGCCGGCGCTATCTCCGGGCTGGAAGAAGACACGGTGTCGGCCGATCTGGGCTTTATCAATCCGCACTACAACATCGGCGCGGCCACGATGCTGGGCGGTTACGGGCAGGTGGGCTATCAGTATCCCGGCAAGACCTATTCGGGCCGGTTCCTGCACGCCAAACCCGTGGCGACCTGCGTGTCCTGCCACGATCCGCACAGCCTTGAGATCACCGAGCTGACCTGCCTGACCTGCCATCAGGCCGATGACCCGATGGACATCCGGATCTCGCGGACAAGCTACGATGGCAGCGGCGACGTCTCGAAGGGGATCAGCGCCGACATCGAGGCCAACGCAGAGGTGTTGATGGAGATGATTGGCGAATATGCCGCCGAGGTGGCGGGCACGCCGATCATCTACGACGGGGCGCATTATCCGTATTTCTATGCGGATTCGAACGCAGACGGTGTGGTGGATCAGGCCGAGGGGCGGGCGACCCGCTACGCAAGCTGGACCCCGCGCCTGCTACGGGCGGTCTACAATTGGAAGGTCGTGACCGCCGACCCGGGGATCTTCGTGCACAACCCGCACTACGCGCTGGAGTTGCTGTACGACTCGATCGAGGATCTCTCCGGTCCGCTTGGCGCCGATATGGCGTCTATGGGGCTCGTCCGCTGACGGGCCCCACGGTGGCAATCTGAGCGCATCGCGGCGCGTTGTGCTGCTTGGGAAAGCGGCGCGCCTGCGAATACTGAAGCGAGCGAAGCGCAAGGCGCAGCGCCGGGGCAGGGTCAAGAATTCCACCATTGCCCCGCGCATGCGCAGCGATAGTCTGCCCGGATGATTGCTCCGCTGATCTTGGTTCTGGTTTCACTGGGCGCGGTTGCTGCCGCGCTGGCGGTGCCCGCCTACAGCGACTTTCTGCTTCTGGCCGCGCCCTGCGCCATAGCAAGCCTCATTCTGCTGGGCGTTTCGCTGATCCGCGAACGTCGCGCCCGCAAGAAGACCGGCCTGCGCTGGATCCTTGTGGATGGCTCGAACGTCATGCACTGGGACGACGGAACCCCGAAAATCGCTCCGGTGGTGAAACTGGTCGAGCATCTGTCGCAGGCCGGCTACGAGCCCGGCGTCGTGTTCGATGCCAATGCGGGCTACAAGTTGGGCGGTCAGTACATGGACGACCGCGCGCTGGCTCAGAAGCTGAACCTGAACCTGAACCGGGTCATGGTGGTGCCCAGAGGTACGCCGGCGGACTCATTCATCCTGAATGCGGCGCGTGAATTGGGCGCGGCGGTCGTGACCAATGACCGGTTCCGCGACTGGGCCGAAGATTATCCGGAGGTGCGAGAGCCCGGATATCTGATCAAGGGAAGTTATCGCGCGGGAAAGCTGAACCTGCGATTCCCTGCGGACACCTGACGCGGGCCGTGCGCTGATCGTCAGCTTGTCGGTTTGCCTCAGTCCGGCGCGGCGGTTGTCACCGCAAGACCGTCCACGAACACGTCAAGCAGACGTGTCACCGTGGCCTGCCAGCCGTCGCCCTGCTGCATGTAGCAAATCGCGAGAAACGCGCGCATCACCTCTTCCGGAGGCACGTCGCTCCGCAGCCGACCCGCGTCGATGCCCCGCCGCATGAGGTCGGCAACCGCCTTGCGCAGCCGCGCCGAGCGCTCGGCGAAGAACTCGGCCGATCCGTCCGTGCTGGGCGCCAGCGCCGTCAGCATGCCGCGTTTCGTGGCCACCATCCGCACGCTCGCATGCATCCAGCGGCGAAGCGCGGCGACGGGATCGTTGCTTTCGGCGCAGAAGGTCTCGGCCAGTGTCACAAGTTCGTCGACCTCGCGCGCATAGACTGCCTGAAACAGCGACTCGCGCGTCGGAAAGTGGCGATAGAGCGTGCCGATGCCGACGCCTGCCGTTTTCGCCACCGCCTCAAGACTGGCGTCCGGACCGCCGGCGGAAAAGATTTCGGCGGCCGCTTCAAGCAGTTTTTCGCGGTTGCGGATCGAATCCGCCCGCGGCTTTCTGCTTGTTTTCTTGGGTTCGCCGTCCATCTCGTACATCCGAAAGCCCACCGCGACAGCGACGGGGTTGATAAACGGAGGGTGCCTCCGTATATTGATCTCAGCGGGCACGAAGCCCCGCGTCAAGTCTGCACCGATACAGGCCGGGGCGAAAGAGCCCCCGCCAAGGCCCCCGGGCATCTGCCGCAACGACATCCAACATTCGGAGGGATCATGACCCTTTCCATCAGCCTTACCGTCAACGGCGAACGCCGTGACGTGCCACTGGAGGACCCCCGCGCCACGCTTCTGGACGTGCTGCGCGAGCGGATCGGCCTGACCGGAACCAAGAAGGGCTGCGACCGCGGCCAGTGCGGTGCCTGCACCGTTCTGGTGGACGGACGCCGCATCAACTCGTGCCTTGCGCTGGCGGTCAGCCACGACGGCGCCGAGGTCACGACCATCGAAGGGCTGGCGCAGGGCGACGAGTTGCACCCGGTGCAGGCGGCCTTCGTCGAATGCGACGGCTTCCAGTGCGGTTATTGCACGCCGGGCCAGATCATGAGTGCGGTGGGCCTGATCGCGGAAGGCGGGGCAGACGACCCCGAGCATATCCGCGAAGGCATGAGCGGCAACATCTGCCGCTGCGCCGCCTATCCGGGGATCACCGCCGCCGTGCAGGACGCGCAAAAACGCATGGCCGCCGAGGAAAGGAAATCCGCATGAACATCTTCGACTACGTGCGGCCCGCCTCGGTGGACGAGGCCGTGACGGCCGGGGCGCAGCCGGGTGCGGCGTTCCTTGCCGGTGGAACCAACCTGATGGACCTGATGAAGATCGGTGTCGCGCAGCCGGGCACGGTGGTCGACATCACCCGCCTGCCGGGGCTCGACGGGATCGATACCTTGCCCGATGGCGGCTGGCGGATCGGCGCTCTGGTCCGGAACTCCGACCTCGCCCGCGATCCGGACTTCGCCGCGGCTTGTCCGGCGGTTGCAGAGGCTTTGCTGTCCGGTGCCTCTGCGCAACTGCGGAACGCGGCAACCGTTGGCGGAAATCTGATGCAGCGGACGCGGTGCAGTTACTTCCAGGATCCGATAAGCGCCTGCAACCGGCGTGAACCCGGTTCGGGATGTTCGGCGCTGGGTGGCGTGACCGAAAGCCATGCAGTGCTTGGCTGGACCGACCAGTGCATCGCCACGCATCCCTCGGACTTCTGCGTGCCGCTTGTCGCGCTGGGTGCGCGGGTTGAGATCGCGGGGCCTGACGGCAGCCGCGAAATCGCGCTGGAGGACTTTCTGGCGCTGCCGGATGACGAAGGTCCCGGCGGGGCGCAGCTTGGGGCGGGTGAACTGATCACCGCGCTGATTCTGCCCGAAGGCAGCAGCGCCTTCGCCGCCAACGCCCGCTATGTGAAACTGCGCGAGCGGACCTCTTACGCCTTCGCGCTGGTCTCTGCCGCCGCGATGCTGCGGATCGAGGGTGACACCATCGCCGAGGCGCGGATCGCGCTGGGGGGCGTCGCGGCGCGGCCGTGGCGGGTCGCCGCCGCAGAGGCGGCGCTTGCCGGTAAGGCCGCCGATGCGGGCGCCTTCGCGGAAGCCGCCGACCTGCTCGTGGCGGGCGCCACGGCGTCGGGCGACAACGCCCACAAAATCGAACTTGCGCGCCGGATCGCGGTGCGCGCGCTGACACTGGCGGCCGTGGGCACGCCCGCGCGGATGCCCGCGCTGCCCGCATCCGTCTTCGCGAATGGAGCAGACGCCCATGCCTGATACGCTGAACCCCACAGCCGGCCACGTGAAGCTTGGCTCGAACTCCGGCCAGCCGATGAGCCGCCGCGACGGTATCGCCAAGGTGACCGGCGCTGCCACTTACGCCGCCGACAACCGTCCCGACGGGCTGCTGTACGCGGTCTATGCCGGGGCAGGGATTGCCCGTGGCCGTGTCACCTCGCTGAACGTCGGCGCCGCCAAGGCGCACCCCGGCGTGGTCGAGGTGATGACGCCCGAGAACCGGCCACCACTCGCGCTGGACCCGGACGAGAAACACCACTTCTTCGCGTGGCGGATCGAGGCGTTGCAGAACGATACGGTACGCTATGCCGGGCAGCCCATCGCGGTTGTGATTGCCGAGACGCTGGAAGCCGCGACCGAAGGCGCGCGCCTTCTGGCACCAACCTACGACGAGGAACCGGCTCGCATCGGTTTCGACGGCGGCGAGGCCTATGACCCGCCGACCGTCGGCATCGGCGGCAACCCGACCTTCGAGAAGGGCGATGCCGAGGCCGCCGAAGCGAGGTCCGCGAAGGTGGTTGAAACCAAGATCGCCACCCCGATGCAGTACCACAACGCGATGGAGCCGCATGCGATCGTGGCACAGTGGGACGGTGACAAGCTGACCATCGACACTCCGAACCAAGCCATTGTCATGGCGCGCGGCGGCTTCGCGGCCTACTTCGGCATCCCGCCGGAAAACGTCACCCTGCGCAGCCCGTTCCTTGGTGGCGGCTTCGGGTCGAAAGCGATCCTCGTCGGTCCGCAGCTTCTTTGCATACTCGCCGCGAAGCTGACCGGCCGTCCGGTGAAGCTGACGCTGCGCCGGGATCAGATGTACGGCCCGGTCCAGCACCGGGGCGCGACGCGGCAGACGGTGACGCTGGGCACGGATGGCGACAACCGGCTGACTATGATCAAGCACCACTCGGTCGCGACGACCAGCAGCTTCGACGAGTTCATCGAAGGCGCGGCCAACGCCTCGCAGAACACCTATGCCACGCCGGTGCTGAAAAGCAGCCATGGTGCTGTGCGGCAGGACACCGGCACGCCGGGCCCGATGCGCGCGCCGGGCGAGGCGACGGGGTCCGCAGCGCTGGAGGTCGCGATGGACCGGATGGCGGAAAAGGCGGGGATGGACCCGCTTGAGTTCCGCCTGCTGAACTATGCCGAAACCGATCCTGCCTCGGGCAAGGAATACTCGTCGAAGAACCTGCGCGAGTGTTACGCCGAAGGGGCAAAGCGGTTCGGCTGGGCTGGCCGCCCGCTGGCGCCGGGGATGATGAAGGACGAGCATGGACGGCTGAAAGGCTGGGGCATGGGCACCGCGATGTTCCCGGCGCCGATGTTTCAGGCTCAGGCGCGGGCTGTGCTGAAGGCGGACGGCACCGCCGTTTTGGAAACCGCAGGTGCGGACATGGGGCAGGGCGCATGGACTGCGCTGGCCCAGATCGCGGCGGACGGCGTCGGGCTTCCGGCGGACAAGGTCGAGTTCCTGTCCGGCACCTCGGACCAGCCGGACGGCGGTGTCGCAGGTGGCTCGGGTCACACCGCCACGGCGGGCAGCGCGCTGTTCGCCGCGGGTTCGGACGCCGTGGCGAAGCTGGCCGAAATCGCGATGAAAGACCCGGACTCGCCGGTGTTCGGTGCCGACAACGCCGGCGTCGAGGCGCGGGAGGGGCGGCTGGTGCGGCTGGACGATGAAAGCCGGTCGGACAGCTATGCCGACATCCTCGCGCGGGCGGGTCTGTCCGAGATCGAGGGCAACGGAACCGGCGCCCGCAACCCGGCGGATGCCGAGGCGCGGGCGATGTTCTCGCATGGTGCCGTCTTCGCCGAGGTGCTGATCGACCCGGACCTGTACCAGATCCGCGTCAGCCGCCTTGTCGGCGCTTTCGCCGCGGGCCGGATCATCAACCCCAAGCTGGCCGCAAGCCAGTTGAACGGCGGGATGATCTGGGGCGTCGGCTTTGCTCTGCACGAGGAAGGCATCCACGACCCGCGCACGGGGCGGCCGGTGAACGGCGATCTGGCCGGCTACCACGTTCCGGTGAATGCCGACGTTCCCTGTGTCGAGACGCTTCTGATCGACGAGGAAGATCACTTCGTCAACGCGCTGGGAGTCAAGGGCGTGGGCGAGATGGGCATCTCGGGCACGGTCGGGGCTATCGCCAACGCGGTGTGGCATGCGACGGGAAAGCGGGTAACGTCCTTCCCGATCCACATCTCGGCGTTGCTGTAAGACACGCGGCCCGCGGCGGTGACGTCGCGGGCCCGACGCTTGAGGGCTAGCCCTCAAGCCCCCGAAGTTCCTCGCGCTGTCGCTGCATGAGGCGGAAGGCATCGTAATCACGGTCGTATGCCTTGGCGCGTTCCGGCTCGAACCGGGTGGCGCCGCGCCGCATCGCCTGAGCGGCGGCGGGCAGGTCGGGGAAGAGCCCCGATGCGGTGGCGGCGGCCATGGCTGTTCCCAGCATCACCGTATCCGGCGCGTCCGGGCGCAGGGCAGGCAGCCCGCAGCAGTCCGCGAACAAACGTGTCAGCAGGTCCGACCGCGTCAGCCCCCCGGCGATGGTCAGCGCCTCTGCCGGGTGACCCGCCGCGCGGAACTGATCGACGATCTGCCGCACACCGCAGGCCAGCGCCACCGCAGTCCGCCAGTACAATGCGCACAGCCCGTCGAAGCTGCGGTCCAGCGACAGCCCGGAGATCACGCCAAGCGCAAGCGGATCCGCCAGCGGTGATCGGTTGCCGTTGAAATCCGGCAGCACGTCCAGCCCGCGCCCGAAGGCGGGCCCGTCGCGACCGACGAGTGCCTCCAGCCGCGCCAGAACCGCGTCATGCCCGGGCGCTGCCGCACCGTTGTTGCGCGGCCAGCTTGCAAGAACATGATCCAGAACCGCCCCGGCGGCGGACTGCCCTCCCTCGGTCACCGAGTGGCCGGGCAAGATCGCATTGCGCAGCGGCCCCCACAGGCCGGGGGCCGCGCAGGGCGTGGGCGTCATCGCCATCACGCAGTTCGACGTGCCGGTGATCAGTGCCAGCGTCGACACGGGATCTTCTGCCGAGGCCAGCCCGCCCAACGCCCCCGAGAAGGCATCGACCAGCCCGGCGCCAACCGGTGTTCCGGGCCGAAGCCCCAGCTCGGCGGCTGCGTCTTCCCCCAGTTCTCCAACCCGACTGCCCGGCGGGGCGACCGGATCGGAAAGCCCGGCCCGTTCGGTCAGATCGGACAGGGCGACCGTGTCGAGGAAGTCCTGCTGCCAGCCGCCAAGGTCCGGGACATACGCCCACTTCGCGGTCAAGGTGCAGGCGGACCGGACAGGCGCGCCGATTGCGCGCGAAGTCAGGTGGTCGGTCAGATCCTCGGCGCGGGTCAGCGACGCCCAAAGGTCCGGCCGGTGCCGCTTGACCCACATCAGCTTGGGCGTCTGCATCTCGGGCGACATTGCGCCGCCCTGCCGGTCGATCAGGGGGTGTCCGGTTGCGGTACAGTCCTGCGCCTCTGCCAGACCACGGTGGTCGAACCATGCGATCGTGTCGCGCCCGTCGGGGCCAAGCGGCACGCCGCCCGTCAGCACCAGCGAGCAGGTCGCATCGAAGGCAAGCCCCGAAATCCCGGACGGTGGGACACCGGCGGCGGCAATCGCGCGACGGACAGCGCCGCAGACGGCCTGCCAGATCTGGTCCGAGGCATATTCGCCATGGCTCGCGCGCTCGGAATGGAAGACGATCTCCGACACTTCGCGCGAAAGCTGCAGGCCGTCTTCAGCGAAGACCCCCGCGCGTACGCTGCGCGTACCGACATCGACGGCACAGAAGTGACGCGCCATCTCCTCCCAATCCTTCTAGGCGTTCCCCTGCAGGACTGCAGGCAGATCCGCCATCGCCGAGATGATGGCGTTCGGCGCGAGATTTGCAACCGCCTGACGCAAATCGGCCGGTTCTGCATGCGCGCCGCCCACGAAGGCTACGACGCGCATGCCTGCGGCCTTGGCGGCCCGAATGCCGGCAGGGCTGTCCTCGACCACCACGCAATCGGCTGGCGCGACACCCATCTGTCGTGCGGCGTGAAGGAACAGATCGGGCGCAGGCTTGCCGTTTTCGACCATGGTGGCGCTGAAGATATGCGGGTCGAACAGGGGAAGCAGGCCGGTAAGGTCCAGCGACAGGCGAATGCGGTCCGGTTGGCTGGACGAGGCGACGCAAGCCGGGCAGGGGAGCGCGGCGACGGTCTGTGCCACACACGCGATGGGTTGCAGATCGGACCGGAACCGTTCGAACAGGCGTGCGCGCAGCCGGGTTTTCATCGCGTCATCAAGATCGACGCCATGTTCCTCGCGCAGCCATTGCGCCACGCTGGCCAGCGAACGGCCAAGGAAGCGGGCGTATCCGGTCGACAGGTCAAGCGGACAGCCTTCCTCGGCCAGAATCTCCAACGTGACGGCCAGCGAGATCGGTTCAGAGTCGACCAGCACGCCATCGCAATCGAAGATCACGAGGCCGGGTGGCCGCGTCCAGACCATGACTCAGCCGTCGCCAAGGTAGTTGCGGAGCGTCTCTGCGGTCCCCTTGGTCCACAGGCTTTCCAGCCAGCAGGCGAACGGACCGGCGAAACGCGGGTCGTTTCCAAGGTCGCCGTAGATCGCCTTTTGCTCCAGCCATGCCTGCGGCCGTTCCCGGGCGGCAAGCGCGACCGGAACCAGCGCGTCCCAGTTGGGATCGTTCGGCTCGATCACCGCGCCGCTGTCGGTGGTTCCGGCGCAATACCGGCACCACAGCGCGCTTTCCAGCGCCAGACCGTCGACCGGGCCGCCGCCCTTCAGCGCATCGCGCAGCGTCGGCACGATGAACTTCGGCTGCCGGTTTGACCCGTCCAGACACAGCCGCCGAACGGTGTCGCCAATCTTGGGATTCGAGAAGCGCCGTTCGATCAGGTCGAAATAGTCGGCCAGATCTGTGTCGGGCACCGGCGGCACGTTCGGCATGATCTCGGTTTCTTCCAGCTTGCGCAGGAAGGCGCGGACAAGGTCGTTCTCCATCGCCTCGTGGACGAAATGGATGTCCATCAACCCGGCGGGATAGGCGATGGTCGCGTGGCCGCCATTGAGGATGCGCAGCTTCATCAGTTCGAAGGGCGCCACGTCGGGCACGAACTGCGCGCCGGCCTCTTCGAACGGCGGGCGGCCAAGGGGGAAGTCGTCTTCCAGCACCCACTGGGTGAAGCCCTCGCAGAACACCGGCCAGCCATCCTCGACTCCGAAGTCATCGGCAAGGATCTTGCGCTCGCGGTCGGTGGTGGCCGGGGTGATCCGGTCGACCATCGAATTCGGGAAGGACACGTTCGCGACGATCCAGTCGGCGAACTCCGGGTCGGACATCCGCGCAAGGCCGGTCAGCGTGTTGCGCGTCACCGTGCCGTTGTGGGGGATGTTGTCGCAGCACATCACGGTAAAGGGCGGCAGCCCGGCCTCACGGCGGGCGCGAAGCCCCTGAAGGATCATGCCGAACACCGTCACGGGCGCGCCAGGGTTCTTCGCGTCGGCCACCATCGCGGGATGCGTCGGGTCGAACCGGTCGGAACTGTCGAGGAAATAGCCGCCCTCGGTGATCGTCATCGACACGATGCGGATGTCATCCTGCGCCATGCGGGCGATGATCGCGGGGGCGTCGGCGGGCTCGACGAAGTCGATCATCGAACCAAGCACGCGGGCCTCGCTGTGGTTGGCCTCTTGCTCGACAAGAGTGGTCAGCCAGTCCTGCGCCTCAAGCACGGCGCGGCCCTTCTTCTCGCCCTCGAAGACGCCGGCGCCGACCAGCGCCCAGTCCTGCGCCTTGCCCATCGACATCAGCTTGTCGAGGTACATCGCCTGATGCGCGCGGTGGAAGTTGCCCACGCCGAAATGAAGGATGCCGGCGGACAGGTCCGCGCGGGCATAGGCCGGGCGGCCCACGCCTTCGGGCAATGCGTCGAGATTTGCGAGGGAAAGTTTCACGGACATATCAGTCTCTCAGCTCATCCACTGGCCGCCGTCGACGTTGTAGGTCTGGGCGACGATGTAGTCGGCCTCGGGCGAGGCCAGGAAGATCGCCATGCCGGTCAGGTCGTCGGCCGTACCCATGCGACCGAAGGGAACGGCCTCGCCGACTTCCTTTTTCTTTTGGCCGGGGGCCTTGTTTTCGTACTTGGCGAAGAATGCATCGACGCCGTCCCAGTGCTCGCCGTCGACGACGCCGGGCGCGATGGCGTTCACGTTGATGCCGTGCTCGATCAGGTTCAGCCCCGCCGACTGGGTCAGCGAGATTACGGCGGCCTTTGTCGCGCAGTAGACCGCGACCAGCGGCTCGCCGCGACGACCCGCCTGGCTGGCCATGTTGATGATCTTGCCGCCGCCGCCGCGCTCGATCATGTGGCGGGCCACCGCCTGCATGGTGAACAGGACGCCGCCCACGTTGATCGAGAACACGCGGTCGAAGTCGGCGCGTTCGATCTCGACGATGGGGGAGGCGGTGAACAGGGCGGCGTTGTTGATCAGGATGTCGATCCGGCCGAGCATCGCCACGGTTTCGGCCACCGCCGAGTCGATGCTGGCCTGATCGGTCACGTCCATCTTCACGGCGATGGCGGCGTCACCCAGTTCGGCTGCGGCGGCGCGCGCGCGGTCAATGTCGATATCCGCGATGGCCACACGCGCGCCTTCGGCGACGTAGGCCTTCGCGAAGGCAAGGCCGATGCCCCGCGCCGCGCCGGTGATCAGCGCGCATCTGCCGTCGAGACGGTTCATGCCAGTCGCAGTCCCTGTGCGTCGAAGCGGTGGATCTTGGCGGGGTCGGGCGTGCAATAGACGGTGTCGCCGTGGCGCACGTTGAACTCGCCGGTCGCGCGCACGGTCAAGGGGTCGGCGACGCCGGGGGCGTGGACGTGGAGGAACGTATCCGAGCCCAGATGCTCGGCGACGCCGACCGTGCCCTTCCACTGACCCTCGGTCGTGGAAAGCGCGATGTGTTCGGGACGCACGCCGATGGTGTGTGCGTCATGTTGCGCCGCCTCGGCCCCTTCGACGAAGTTCATCTTCGGCGAGCCGATGAAGCCCGCAACGAACTTGTTCCGGGGCGTGTTGTACAGCTCCAGCGGGCTGCCCACCTGCTCGATCAGGCCGGCCTGCAGCACGACGATCTTGTCCGCCATGGTCATCGCTTCGACCTGGTCGTGGGTGACGTAGATCATCGTGGTCTCAAGCGTGTTGTGCAGCTCGGAGATTTCCAGCCGCATGTTCACCCGCAGCGCGGCGTCGAGGTTCGACAGCGGTTCGTCGAACAGGAACGCCTCGGGCTCGCGGACGATGGCGCGGCCGATGGCGACGCGCTGGCGCTGGCCGCCCGACAACTGGCCGGGCCGGCGGTCGAGATAATCCGACAGGTTCAGCACCTTCGCCGCGTTGGCGATGCGCTTTTCCTGCTCGGCCTGCGGCATGCCCGCCATCTTCATCGGGAACGCGATGTTCTTGCGCACCGACATATGCGGGTACAGCGCGTAGGACTGGAACACCATCGCCAGCCCGCGCTTGGCGGGGGGCACAAAGGTGGCGTCCTTGCCGTCGATCTCGATATGGCCCGAGGACACGTCCTCCAGCCCCGCGATCAGGCGCAGCAGGGTGGACTTGCCGCAGCCCGAGGGGCCGACGAAGACCACGAACTCGCCGTCGTTGATTTCAAGGTCCAACGGCGGGATGACGTTCACTTCGCCGAAGCTTTTCGTCACCTGTTTCAGCGTGATGCTGCCCATTGGTCAGTCCCCCCTTTATTTCACCGCGCCGAAGGTCAGGCCGCGGACGAGTTGTTTCTGGCTGAACCAGCCAAGGATCAGGATCGGCGCGATGGCCATGGTCGAGGCCGCCGAGAGTTTCGCGTAGAACAGCCCTTCGGGGCTGGAATAGCTGGCGATGAACGCGGTCAGAGGCGCCGCTTTCACGGTCGTGAGGTTCAGCGTCCAGAACGCCTCGTTCCACGCCAGGATGATGTTCAGAAGCACCGTCGATGCGATGCCGGGCACCGCCATCGGCGTCAGCACGTACAGGATCTCTTCACGCAGGCTGGCGCCGTCCATCCGGGCCGCTTCGAGGATCTCGCCCGGGATTTCGCGGAAGTAGGTGTAGAGCATCCACACGATGATCGGCAGGTTGATCAGCGTCAGAACGGTGATCAACAGGATGTAGCTGTCGAAGATGCCCAGCGTCCGGGCGATCAGCACGATCGGGAACAGCACGCCCACGGCGGGCAGCATCTTGGTCGACAGCATCCACAGCAGGACGTCCTTGGTGCGGCGGCCCGGCACGAAGGCCATGGACCACGCGGCGGGGACGGCGATGATGATGCCGACGATCGTCGAGCCGACCGACAGGACCACCGAGTTCCACAGGAACCGCAGGTAGTTCGACCGTTCCTGAACGACCGCGTAGTTCTCGAGCGTCCAGTTGAAGAACAGGAAGCTGGGCGGGTCGGCGATGGCCTCTGCCTCGGTCTTGAACGAGGTCAGGATCGTCCAGAGGATCGGGAAGAAGATCAGCAGTCCGACGATCCAGGCGGCGGCGGTGGTGATCGCCTTGCGGCGGTTGGTGACAGCGCGGGCCATGTCCGGTTCCTCCCCCTTACTTGTCCAGGTTCTTGCCGACGATCCGCATCAGGAAGATCGCGATGATGTTGGCGAGGATGACGGCGATGATGCCGCCGGCCGAGCCCAGGCCGATGTTCTGGCTTTCCAGCACGCGCTGGTAGACCAGGTAGGTCAGCGTCCGGGTGCCGAAGCCGCCCGAGGTGGTCACGAAGATCTCTGCGAAGATCGACAGCAGGAAGATCGTCTGGATCAGGATCACGACGGTGATCGCACGGGCGAGGTGCGGCAGGATGATGTAGAAGAACCGCGACAGCACCGGCGCGCCGTCCATCTCGGCCGCTTCAAGCTGTTCGCTGTCCAGCGACTGGATCGCGGTCAGCAGGATCAGCGTCGCGAAGGGCAGCCATTGCCACGACACGATCAGGATGATCGAAAACAGCGGCGCCGCCGTCAGGAAGTCGAATGGCTCTAGTCCAAGGAACTCGAACCCATAGGCGAAAAGGCCGTTCACCGGGTTCATGAACATGTTCTTCCAGACCAGCGCCGACACGGTGGGCATGACGAAGAACGGCGCGATCACCAGGATGCGCACGATGCCCTGACCCCAGATCGGCTGGTCAAGCAGCAGGGCCAGAAGGATGCCGCCGATCACCGTGATCAGAAGGATGCCGCCCACCATGACAAGCGTGGTGATCACGCTGTCCATGAAGGCGGAAGAGGTGACGAACCGTTCGTAGTTCTGGAAGCCGACGCAGCATTCGAAGATGCCGCGCAACGGGCGGTAGTCGGTGAACGAGAACCACAGGGTCAGGACCAGCGGCACAAGCATCCATCCAAGAAGGACGATCACCGCCGGGGCCATCATCATGCGGGCCGCGGATTTGGAATGCTGGGTTGCCATCTGGCGGTCCTCCCCCCGTTTCTGGCGCGTACGGCGTACCGGTCTGTCTAACGACTGCGTTGTCGTGGCCGGTCGGCGCTTGGCGATCGCCCCGCTGCGGAAACGCGCGGGCAGGGCGACGGCAAAACGTGGCCGGGGCGGGTGAGGGGGCGAACGTGCCGCCCCCTCGGGTCCTTCGGGAGAAGTTTAGCGGTAGCCTGCGGCTTCCATCTCGTCGGTGGCAAGCGCCTGAGCCGCTTCGAGCGCCTCTTCAGCCGACTGCTGGCCGGCCAGCGCCGCCGAGAACTCCTGACCCACGAGGGTGCCGAGACCGGCGAACTCGGGGATCGCGACGAACTGCACACCGGTGTAGGGAACCGGGTCGACCGTCGGGTTGGTCGGGTCCGCGGCGTTGATCGACTGCAGCGTCATCTCGGCGAACGGGGCGGCCTCCTGGTAAGCCGGGTTCTCGTACAGCGAGGTGCGGGTGCCCGGCGGGACGTTCGCCCAGCCTTCTTTCTCGGCGACCAACTCGGTGTAGGCCTTCGACGTGGCCCATGCGACGAACTCTTTCGCGGCTTCCGGAGCGTCGGTGCCTGCCGGGATGGCCAGCGACCATGCCCACAGCCAGTTGCCGCGCTTGCCGAGGCCGTTGTCGGGCGCCAGCGCGAAGCCGACCTGATCGGCGACGGTCGAGTCGTTGGGGTTGGTCACGAAGGAGGCCGCCACGGTGGCGTCGATCCACATGCCGCACTTTCCCTGCTGGAACAGCGCCAGGTTCTCGTTGAAGCCGTTGTTGGCGGCGCCCGGAGGACCGTAGTTGGTCATCAGGTCGAGGTAGAAGCTAAGAGTGTTGGCCCAGGCTTCGCTGTCGAATTGCGGCGCCCAGTCCTCGTCGAACCAGCGTGCGCCGAAGCTGTTGGACATGGCGGTCAGGAAGGCCATGTTCTCGCCCCAGCCGGCCTTGCCGCGCAGGCAGATGCCGTAGACTTCGTTGTCCTCGTCGGTCATCGCCGCCGCGGCTTCCTTGATGAAGTCCCAGGTGGGGGCTTCCGGCATTTCGAGGCCGGCGGCTTCCATCAGGTCCTTGCGGTACATCACCATCGAGCTTTCGCCGTAGAACGGCGCGGCATACAGGGTGCCGTCAACGGTCAGACCGCCGCGGATCGCGGGCAGCAGGTCGTCGGCGTCCCAGTCTTCCGGCAGATCGTCAAGGCTGACGAGCCAGTCCTGTGCGCCCCAGATCGGAACCTCGTAGGTGCCGATGGTCATCACGTCGAACTGGCCACCGTTGGTCGAGATGTCGGTGGTCACGCGCTGACGCAGCACGTTCTCTTCCAGCGTCACCCATTCGACCGCGATATCGGGATGTTCGGCGGTGAATTCTTCGGTGAGGCCCTGCATCCGGATCATGTCGCCGTTGTTCACGGTGGCGATGGTGATCGTGGTTTCCTGCGCGGTGGCAGCAAAGCCGATGGCGGTCAGGGCAGTAGCGCCCATCAGGGCGCGAATGGTCTTGGTCATGGATGTCCTCCCAAACTGAGCAATTGCCAAGCTCACGGGCAAAAATTCATTTTATGGTGCAACCTGTCAACAGCAATTCGTCGCTGCAGCGCGGCGCGAGGCAACAAATCCGCGATTAAGTTTTTGTTAATGCTTTTATTTTTTGAGCGTGGCCGGCAGAAGGTCAGGCTGTTAGCGCAACCGCCGTGTCCTCGTCCGTGATAAGGCCGTTCACCAGTTTCCCCGTCAGCGCGGCTCGAATCGCGCCCACTTTCTCGGGGCCGTTCGCGGCGGCGATGGTCGGGAAACCAGGGTCGGGGCCAAGGTCGGCGCTGCTGACCCGGTCGTTGATTTCGTCGTCCAGAAGCCGCCCGTTCGCGTCATAGACGTAGCCCACGATCTCGCCCGCAGCGCCCTTGTCGCGCAACCGCTTCTGTTCTTCGCGGGTGATGAACCCGTCGATGACCAGCGGCGCGGTCTCGGTGATCGGCCCGACGCCCACGAACCGTACGTCGGTGCGCGCCGACAGGTCGCGCGGCGCGCGGATCATCTTCTGGCTCAGAAGCGCGTCGCGCTCTTCGCGCGAGGCCGCGATCACCGGCAGCGGAATCGGGAATGTCGGCGCGGACACCTTGTCGGCGATGGTGAACAGCACGTTGTAATAGGCCGTCGAGCCGTCCTGCGTCACGTTGCCCGTCAGCGAGACGATCCGGTGTTGCGGGCAGTCGAGATGCGGCAGATGCTCCACGGCCGCGCGCAGCGTCCGCCCGGTACCGAGACCGATGATCGTCGGTTCATCGCGCGACAACCAGCGCTCGAGGTGATCGCCGGTGGCGTGGCTGACGGCGACGCCCGAGTCCTCGACCGAATGAAGCGACGGCACGACTTCGCAGGTCTCCAGCCCGTAAGCGTCGCGCAGGACACGGGCCAGTTCGAGACAGCGCGCGATGGGATGGTCGATGCGGACCTTCACCAGCCCCGCCGACAGCGCCTGCGACACGAGGCGTTGGGCGGACTGCCGCGAGATCCCCATGATCTGCGCGATCTCGTCCTGCTTCAGCCCGCCGACATAGGCCAGCCAGGCGGCGCGGGCCGCGTCGTCCAGTCGTCGCTCGGTCGATGCCATCGGGCGGCGGCCCCTTGTCCTTCAAATTCCGTCAGAGCGTCGGCACATCGTGCGAAGGTGCGCGCGGTTTGGCAAGGGGGCAGCGAACGCCCCTTCGGGGCGTGCCTCCGGCGGGGATATTTGAAGACCGAAGAAGCCTTTCGATGCCCTTCCCGGCAAGGGCGGAGACCTTTGGGGCGAAGGACGTGGTGGCGCGCAAGAGGGGTTGCGGGAGGGCAGGGAGCATGTCAGAACGTGGGGTATGTTATAACGTAACGATGCGGGCGTTTCGGGATGTGCTCCGAGCCGCCGGGTCGAACGTGAAAGGGATGTTGGCCCGCTAGCCCTGGCAGGAAAGAGGGTCGACGGCCGGGGACGCTGGAAGCCGTCCCCGGCCATCTTTTTCAGGTTGAGCCGTTACATCAGCCCCTTGGCCCAGCCCGCCGCACGCGATGCCATGGTGGCCATGTGGTCCGCGGCAGTCAGCCCGGTCACGCGCTTGCGGGGCTTCAGGTCGTGGTCCCCGTCATCCAGCCACAGGATCTCGATCGTGGGCGAAAGCGGGTAGCCGGGCACTTCGTCCCTGGTGCCAAAGGGGTCGCGGGTGCCCTGCGCGATCAGGGCGGGACAGGACGGCGTTTCCATATGCGCGGTGCGCAGGGTCTCGGGCTTGCCGGGGGGATGAAACGGATAGCCAAGACACAGGACGCCGAGAATGCGCCCGGCTGCATGCAGCTCGTCGGCCAGCATCGTCGCGACACGGCCACCCATCGACTTGCCGCCGATGATCAGGGGGCCGGGCGGCAGGGCGGCGACGGCGGCACGGTATTCGTCCAGCAGCTTGTCGGCGCGGGGAGGGGGTTTGCGGCTGCCGCCGGTCCGCCGGGCGGCCATGTAGGCGAACTCGAACCGGGCCACGGCAAGGCCCTGCGCCGCCAGCGCCTCGGCAGCGGCGGTCATCGCGGGCGCGTCCATCGCGGCGCCCGCGCCATGCGCCAGCAGGACGGTCAGCGGCGCGTCTTCGGGGCCGTTCCGGAGGAAGTCGGTCATTCTGGCCTCTTGCCGGTCGTGTCCGGCGGAGGCTGCGCCGGCAGGGCCGCCGGCGCAAGGGGTCAGTAGTACAGCTCTTCGGCCGTGACGCCGGCCAGCAGCAGCTGTTCGCCAAGGGCCGAGGTGATCAGCAGGCTGTCGGCGCTGTCATAGGTGGTCTCGGTAAAGGTGAAGCCGTCGCCGGGCGTACCGCCTTCGCGGAAGGTCTCGAACGCTTCGGCGAAGCGATCCTCGGGGTCACAGTTGAACACCAGCCGGTCGCCCTCGGACAGGTCGAAGTCCAGCACGACGTTCTCGCCCTCGGTCCCGACGAAGGTATCCGCCCCCGCATGGCCGGTCAGCAGGTCGCTGCCCTCGCCGCCGACCAGCGTGTCGTCCCCATAGCCGCCGTGCAGGAAGTCGTCGCCCGCTTCGCCAAGCACGATGTCGTCGCCGTGCATGCCAAGCATCCGGTCATTGCCGCCCGCGCCCTCCAGCCGGTTGTCGGCCGCATTGCCCATCATGTGATTGCGCATGTCGTTGCCGACCGCGTCGATCTCGCCGGTGCCGGTCAGGGTGAGGGCGTTCAGGTTGGCGCCCATCAGGGCAGAGACGTCGCTGTGTTCCCGTTCCCATCCCGGATTGCCGGTCAGGTCGGCGAAATCGTCGCCGCCTTCGGTCTGAAACACCGGCGCGATGGCCATGGCCGTTGTGCCCACGGCATCGGCATCCAGTTCCGTGCCGTCAAACACCACGTAGTCCACGTCGACCAAGCGTGTCTCGCCATAGGCGCCGCTGACCACAAGAACCGACCCGGACCGGTACGTCGTGTAGTCGTCCAGGCTGCCCGCGAAATAGACCGTGTCGTCGCCCTTGCCGCCGTAGACCGTGTCATCCCCCCCGGAGGCGTACAGAACGTCATGACCGGACCCAAGCGAAACCTTGTCGTCGCCCGCCCCGGTATAGACGACGTCCGCCGACTTGCGGGTGGCGATCACCGCGCCTTCGTCGGATGCATAGACAAGGTCCGCGCGCACGGTTCCGGTGACGTAGTCGAAGGTGACCGTGTTGGCGTCCGGATCTGTCGGCGCGCCATAGCTTTCGCCTTCGTTGAAGAACAGGGTCGAGCCCATGTAACCGACCTCGTCTCCGGTCCGGAGCGAGGTGTGGACGGTCACGGTGTTGTCCTGATCCAGCCCGCCATGGAAGTTGATGTCGCGGTTGGTGTAGTCGACCTCGATGGTGTTGCCGGTCGCGCTGGAATAGCTGGCGAACAGCACGGCGTGGCGGGTGTCCGTGATCTCGAGCCCGCTCAGCGTGCTGTCATAGACGTCGCGGATCCAGACGCCATAGCCATTCCCGCCGGTCCCCTTGTTGTGGCTGCCGTCGACCGTCAGGCCGGTCACCGTGACTTCGCGGGAATCGGCCAGCGTCAGCCCGTGCGAGGCTGCGTCCTCGATTGCGATGTCGGTCACGACGGTACCGCTGGTGCCGGCGACAAGGATCATCGACGCGCCCTTGGCGTTCCCGATGGTGTTCGAGAAGTCCGAGGCGTCGGGTTCGCCCCAGCCGCCCTGAACCGTGAAGCCGCCGATTGTGACGTCCTCGACAATCACGCGCTCCTGCACCTCGGTCAGCGCAGGGTCGAAGTCGAAGTTCAGTGCGCTGGTCAGGGTCACCGTGTTGCCGTCGACCGAGGCGACCTCGACAAGGATCGTCGTCAGGTCCTTGTCCTTGCGCCACTCCTCGTCGCCGATGGCATCGAACAGTTCGTCGGTGTTGTCCTGCGTCAGGTACAGGAAGTCGCCGGCCTGTACGTCGTGCCCCTCTGCAAGTTCGATCGTCGTGTCGCCAGCCAAGGCCGACGCAGCAAGGCTGTAGGTATCGACCGTCTCCGGCGAATGAAGATCGTGTCCGACCTGGATCGCGGGATCGTCGCCAAGCTTTTCGTCGGCGATGATGATCGTTTCTCCACTGCCCGCTCCGATCAGCGAGATGTCGTTGCGCGTGACCGTCACCGTCTCGGTGAAGGTGAAGGTTCCCGCGCCAAGTTTGATCGTGGCTTTTGCGGGCGCGTTGTCGATGATGGTCTGCAGTTCGGACGCGGACGTGCCGGGTCCGACCGTGATGGTGGTTGCTGTCATAACACTGTCCGTTGTGAGGGGAGGGAATCACCCTAAAGTTGTGTTACGCGGCAGTGCAGAAATTGTGAATCAATCGGCATAAAAGTGTGGCGGTGGGCAAAGAAATGCCTAGGCGCGATTAATTTCCAATCGCTTGGTGGTCAAAGCGACGGCCTTCGTGCAGCTTTCGGGAACAGATCGGAATTTGCCCTTGGCGCATGGCCAGGTGTGACTGACGATCTATCTATATCAATCAGATGCCGAGCTGGGGCTGCCTGCATCTACGTCAGGAAAGGTTATCGTGAAGCGGACGGCGCGCGCGTGTCGTCAGGGGAAGGGGACACAGCGCTTTGGTCGGGCGCGAACGGATCCGGACCCGTCGTAGTTGGTACGCGAGTATACAACCTTAGGGAGGGTTAACAGGTGGTTTCCGGAAGGACCAGACATGGCAATCGAGCGTCAGATCGCACCGACCAGCGCTGCTGCGAGCGACGGACATGGACCCGCTCAGGGCGGCGTCAGAAACATCATCTTCTTCGACAGAAACCGGGCCTTCTGCGAGATGCTGGCACAGCAGCTGTCGCATCCCGGCACATTCCGCTGTCACGGCCATTCGGTCGACGCGGATCTTCTGAAATCGGTCAGGTCGCTTGAGCCCGACCTGTTGGTGGTCGATCCCGTTCACCTTGATCTCAACCACACCCACGATCTTTCGGACTTCACCCGCGCGGTGAAGGCGGCTTGCCCGACGACACGGATCATCGCCTACAGTTTCGAGGTCTCACCCAAAAGCGCTCGTGCGACGCTGGAAGCTGGCTTTTTGGGGTGTTTGTCAAAATCCTCCAATCTCAGCAGGCTGGAACTGGCGATTGCGGCGGTGCTGGACGGGGGAATGTTCTTCGATCAGGAGTTCGGTGCGCAGTTGCGTCCGCTGCTGAACGGTGAAGAGGGCAAGGACGAAATCCTGAGCGAGCGCGAAAAGGAAGTGCTGGTGATGATCGCCCGCGGCCACGGCGCGAAGCAGATCGCCTACGAGCTGAAGATCAGCACCAAGACCGTCGACACCTACAAGGCGCGCGCCGTGCAGAAACTGGGTCTTGGAAGTCGCGCGCAGCTGGTCGAGTACGTGATCGACAACGGCTGGATCTCTTAGACCCACATCACAAAATACAACCTAAAATTGAATAGCCGCCCGATTGCAGCGCAGTCGGGCGACTTATTGCTGCCCTATTGTCGCTGCAGGGCGGCATAGAGCAACATATTGCTATATCACGTAAAAAATTTCCCTACGCTGTAGGGTTTTTTCCTGACTGGTGGGTTGTCGCTGCATTGCGGCAGGGTTGTGTCATGCCCAGGACGGGCGATTTGATTCAGCTTAGACGAGGATGGAATGGCCCGTATCAGCATATTCGGAATCGGCTACGTCGGCGTTGTCGCGGCGGCTTGCCTGGCGAAGGACGGACACGATGTCATCGCGGTGGATGTCGACCCCGGCAAGATCGACGCGATCAACAACGCGAAGTCGCCCATCGTCGAGAAGGGACTGGGCGATCTGGTGAAAGAGGTGGTCGAGGCCGGCCGCCTGATCGCCACCGACGACGTTCAGCACGCAATCGACAACACCGATGCCAGCTTCGTCTGCGTCGGTACGCCCTCGGCGCCGGACGGATCGGTCGGACTGACGTATGTCTCCAGTGTTTGCGAGTCGATCGGCAAGGCGCTGGCGAAGAAGGATGCCTTCCACTCGGTCATCATCCGCTCGACCATCGTGCCGGGCAGCACCGAGGGCACCTGCATCCCGGTGCTTGAAGCCGCGTCCGGCAAGACGGCCGGCACCGACTTCGGCATGGGTTACTACCCGGAGTTCCTGCGCGAAAGCACCGCGATCGAGGACTACTACGATCCGGGCCTCATCGTGTTCGGCGCGCTGGAAGACAAGACCGCCGCAATCCTGACCGAGATCAACGCGCATCTCGGCACCAAGATCCACGTGGTCGACCTGCGCACCGCCGAGATGGTCAAGTACACCTCGAACACGTGGCGTGCGGTGAAGGTCACCTTCGCCAACGAGATCGGCAACATCGCCAAATCCTGCGGCCTCGATGGCCAGACGGTGATGGAGATCCTGTGCTCCGACACCAAGGTGAACATCTCGCCCTACTTCATGCGCCCGGGCTTTGCCTTCGGCGGCTCTTGCCTGCCCAAGGACGTCCGTGCCCTGCGCCATCTGGCCCAGACCCGCGAGGTCAAGTCGCCGATGCTGGACGCGGTGGTCGAGGCCAACGAGGCCCAGATCGCCAAGGCCGAGCAGATGGTCGCAAAGGCGAACGCCAAGAAGGTCGGCTTCGTCGGCATCAGCTTCAAACCCGGCACCGACGACCTGCGGGAAAGCCCGCTGGCGGAACTGGCCGGGCGCCTGATCAAGTCCGGCGTCGCGGTCGAGATCTACGACCCCTTCGTGCACGAAGCCTATGCCAACGCGAATTCGACGGCGGGCCGTGGCAACGACGTCGTGCCCGATCTTGCCGACCGGCTGGTGCCTGAACTGGGCAAGCTGATCGAGGGGTCGGACGCCATCGTGGTCGGCAACCTTTATAAAGAGACCGTGGCCGAACTGGACAAGGTGTCCGGGTCCAAGCCGATGGTCGACCTTGCCCGCCTGCGCCGCGATCTGGTCAGCCAGGGCGGCTACGAAGGCATCTGCTGGTGATCCCCGCGATGCTTGGCCATCTCGCATATATCTCGGTGATCGTCCTTCTGGCATCGCTGGTTCCGCCCGCCCTGCTGGGCGAGGCGGCGGCCGGGCTGCTGGTCGTCGGCGCCATCGGGGCATGGCGGTATAGCTGGGCGTCGATCAACTTCACCCGTGCGGTGATCTTCCGGCGCTGGGCCTACCCGCGCCGGAAGGCCAAGGCGAACGCGGCCTATGCCGCCAAGCCATTGCGCGCGCACGCCTATTTCCTGACGACCTCGTACAAGATCGAGCCCGAGGTGACGTTGCCGGTCTATCGCAGCATCTTCACCGCCGCCGCCAACTCGGAAGCGGGCGCGACCATCGTCGCCTCGGTCGTGGACGGCGCGGACGAAAGGCTGATCCGGCAGATCTTCGCGACCTCGCCCGAGGACATGACGAACGTCCGTCTGATCGTCGACCGCATTCCCGGCACCGGCAAGCGCGACGCGCTGGCGCGGTCGCTGACCCTTATCGCGCGGCAATGCCCGACGCGGCACGACATCGTGCTGTTCGTCGACGGCGACAGCTGCGTCCCGCCCGATGTCGTGGCGCAGTCCGCGCCGTTCTTCACCAACCCGAAGATCGGGGCGCTGACGACCGACGAGGCCGTCAGCATCCCGCAGCCAGGTCTGTTCCGCGACTGGTTCGAACTGCGCTTCGACCAGCGGCAGGTGATGATGTGCTCGATGGGATACGGCAACCGGGTGCTGACCCTGACCGGCCGCATGTCGGTGTTCCGCGCCGACCTCGCGACCGACCCGGATTTCATCAACCTCGTGCAGTACGACCACATCGACCACTGGCGGCTGGGGCATGTGAAGTTCCTGACCGGCGACGACAAGTCGACGTGGTTCTGGCTGATGAAGAACGGATACGAGATGGCCTACCTGCCCGACGTCCGGTCGAGCAGCATGGAAACGCAGCCCAAGCCCACGTTCATCGGCAGCGCCGCCGCGCTGATGGTCCGCTGGTTCGGCAACATGCTGCGGACCAATGGCCGCGCGCTGGAACTGTCTCCGAAAGAGATCGGCCTGTTCACCTGGTGGTCGATCTTCGACCAGCGCCTGTCGATCTGGAGCACGCTGGCGGGCCCGCTGTCGGTGATCGTCGCCGGGATCTTCTTCGATCCGCTGGTGCTGCCCATCTACTTCGGCTGGGTCATGTTCACCCGCTACGTGTTCTGCTGGATCATCTGCGGCTTCCGGGGGCGGACCTTCCCGATCACCTATCCCTTCCTGCTGTACTTCAGCCAGCTGTTCGGCGCCTGCGTCAAAAGCTTCGTCTTCTTCCGGCTCGACCGGCAGAAGTGGACGCGGCAGGCGGCGGCCACCGGCAGCGGCGGCGCCCCGGTGCCGCTGGGCCAGCGGATGGCGTCCATGGGCTCTGCCTATCTCCACTTCCTCGCACTCGGATGGCTGACCGTGGCCGTCCTGTTCCTCACCGGCGTTCTGTGACGCGCCGCCCGACACCGACACAAGGACCGAACCATGAGTGACACCGACATGACCCTTTCGGACACCCCTGCCAGCCGGACCGCCGTCCCGGACGGGTTCGTCCACGATGCCGAACACCCGCAGATCCCGGTGCCCTTCACGGCGGTCATCGGCGACCGCCGGATGGAAGGCCGCAGCCTGTCGGTGACCGGAGCCGTCGTGACGGGGCTTCTTCCGCCCAACGCCGAGGGCGGGGTCCGGCCGGTGACGCTGCGCTTCGACTTCGAAGGCTTCTCGACCAACCTTTACCCCGAGGTCCGGGTTCTGCGGCTGGGCAACGAGGCCGACGCGACCTACGAGCTGCGGTTCACCGACCCGACCGCCGGGCATCTTGCGCCGCTGCGGTACATCCTGAACAGCGCCATCGCGGGCGACCTCGTCTCGATCGGACAGATGCTGGGCTATACCGGTCCGACCAAGGTCAAGGCGCAGCCGCCCAAGGTGCAGCGCGGTTTCGCGGGTCGGGCGGGCAACGGTTTCAAGCGTTTCGCGATCCTTGGCCTCAGCGTCGGCCTACTGCTGGTCGCGGGGCAGGTGATCCACAACCGCGTGATGTTCAGCTACGAGGGCCAGCCGGTCATGGTATCGGTCCCCGGCGAAACGCTGCGGTCCACCGCGGCAGGCCAGATCACTTATGTGAACCCGGACGCCGGCGCCGGCGACGTGATCTACTCGATCAGCGCCAACTCCGGCGACTTCCTCAGCGTCGAGATGCCCTGCGACTGCGAACTGGAACCGCTGCCCGACTTCTACGAGGGCGCGACCATTCTACCGGGTACGGCCCTGGTCAAACTGGTCGAGGCCGATGCGGGGCTGGAAGCGCGTACTCAGATCAGCTTCGAGGGCGTCGCGCGCATGTTCGCGGGCGATAGCGCGGAATTGGTGCTGGCCAGCGGCGACGTTGTGCCGGTGACCGTCGCGCTGATGCAGGGCGAGGCAGCCGAGCCGGGGGACACCGTGCCCGCCGACCTGACCCTGCCTGACAATGTCGCCGCTACGCTTCAGCCGGGCACCACCGCCCGTCTGCGGTTCCGCCGTCACCTGTTGCCCGACTGGCTGGGCGGCACGTGGAAGAATGCAGGCACTCGGATCGGCGGCGCTTGGACCGCGCTGGTCAGCGACCTGACCGAGGAATGATTTCCAAACGTAAAGACCCCCCGGCCGAAAGCCGGCACGGGATGGCACAGGAGGCCAAAGATGAACAGTGATATTCACCCGGTCGTACTTTGTGGTGGTTCGGGATCGCGCCTTTGGCCGATGTCCCGGGCGCAAAGCCCCAAGCAGTTCCAGTCGGTGAACGGCGCGGGCTCGCTGACCTTCTTCCAGGCGACGGTGCAGCGGCACCGGGGCGGCGTGTTCGCCGATCCGTACGTCGTCACCTCGGCGCAGCACGCGGTGGTCGTCCGCCGCCAACTGGACGCGCTGCAATGTCCGGCCACGGTTCTGGCCGAGCCGGTCGCGCGCAACACCGGGCCCGCGGTTCTTGCCGCAGCGCTTGAGATCGCGCGGAAGGATCCGAAAGGCCTGATGCTGGTCCTGCCCTCGGATCACGTGATCATCGGCAACCTGAACACGCCGATCATGCAGATGCGGCAGGCGGCGCAGGACGGGCGGATCGTGATTTTCGGGATCAAGCCGACCTATCCGGAAACCGGTTATGGCTACATCACGGACGGCGGCAACTTCACCGAGCACAAGGACCTTCACCGGGTCGCCGAATTCGTCGAGAAGCCGCCGCTCAGCCGCGCCGCGCACCTGATACAAAGCGGGTTCGCCTACTGGGCCTCGGGTATCTCGCTGTTCATGGCAGAGACCATCATCGAAGAGTTCAAGAAGCTCGACCGCACCACATATGACGCGGTCAGCAATGCGCTGGAACGCGGCGAGCAGGGCTTCCACGCCTTTGAACTGCACGCCGACAGCTTCCGCCGCGCAACCAACGAGCCGACCGAGCGGAACATCTTCGAACGGTCCTCTGCCGTGGCGCTCGCCCCGCTTGACGTACAATGGAGCGACGTCGGCTGCTGGACCTCGATGCACTCCATCGGGGCGCAGGACGAAAGCGGAAACGTACTGCATGGCGACGTGATCACCATCAACACGGAGAACGCGCTGGTGAAGGCCGAGAAGCGGCTGGTCGCGGTGGTCGGCATGTCCGACGTCATCGTGGTCGACACGCCCGACGCGGTTCTCGTGACCCAGCGCGGCATGTGCCAGAACGTGAAAGAGGTGGTCGAGACGCTGAAAGAGGAACAGCGGATCGAGGCGGTGCGCCATGTGACCCGCGATCACGATTGGGGGCAAAGCCACCAGCTTTTGAACAACAGCGACTACGACATGTCGGTGATCCGCATAAATCCGGGCGCCTCGATCAGCGTCGACCCGCTTCCGGGCCGCCAGCTGATCTCGGTGCATGGCAAGCTGGAAGTGTTCGACGGCCTCAGCCGCCGCAAGCTGGAGGCGGGCGAGCGCGTCGTGCTGGAGCCCGATGGCAGCGCGCATCTGACCAACACCGCCAACGATCCCGTCGAGGCGCTGCTGGTCACGATGAACTCGGCCCTGATCGCCGCGCCGGAGATCGTGCGCCATGGCTGATCTGCGGCGGACAGGGAGGCTTGGCCGGCTGACGGCCCCGCTTCTGGGCGCTGCGCTGGCCACGATGGCCTGCGCGACGGCCCAGGCGCAGGCGGTGGATCGCTACGCCGAGTTGCGGCGCGGCATCGTCGGTGCCTACGCCACCCTGTCCGGCGCGGCGCACACGGCGGAGGGCCTGTCGGCCCTTCCCGACCTCGGCCACGCCGACGGCATGCAGATCCTGCCGCCCCCCGTCGACGTGCGCTATGACACGCTGACCCTGCTGCCCGACGCCCACATTTCGCTGATCGACGTGCGGGTGACGCTTTTGCAAATGTCGCAATCGGCGGGCGCGAACGGTCAGTTGATGGTTCTGCGCGCCCAGCATGGCGACACGCCCAAGGCCATCGCGGTTCAGGACGGCACGATCTCGCTGGCGGACCTGATGCGGACCCCCGAGGTCATGGACGCCAGCGGCCCCGACGGCCTGACCCTTCCGCTGGTGATCTGGCCCGGCGCGCGGCTGATCGTCGGCAAGGGAGAGACGTTGAAGCTCAGCCGGTCGGACGGCGCATTTCTTGCGAACTTCGGCGCGCTTGTCGTCAACGGCGGCGCGATCGAGGGGGCAGGGGACGAACATGCCGAAGTCCCGGAGTTCGCGCCCTTCGTGATCACCGCAGGTACCGGCCACATGGTCATCCGCAACGCGCGGCTGGAACACCTTGGCTTCGATGTCTCGCCGGCTTTCGCGGGGCTGACCCAGTTCACCGGCGGGCTTTACCCCGCCGAGGATCGCACGCTTGTCACCGGCTCGGTCCTGCGCGACGTGCTGTCGGTGACGTTGAAGGGAGCCACCGCGCCGGTGGTGACCGGCAACCTGTTCCACGGCATGCGTGGCGAGGCGGTAGAGCTTCGCGCCACGCAGGACGCCGTCATCGCGGGCAACCTGTTCATCGACGGCGCACAAGGCAACGCCATCCGGGTGACCGACGCCTCGACCGGCACCGAGATCGCCGACAACCGTATCTTCCGCGCCGGTGGCGGCGCGATCCGCGTCGACGATGCCAGCCACGAGACCCGTATCTTTGGCAATATCGTCTGGGGCAGCGACGGCGTCGGTATCACCGTCGAGGCCAGCGATTGCGCGGTGCTTGCGGGCAACGTCGCGCTGGAGAACCGAATGAAGGGCATCTCGCTGCGCGCCGTCCGCGCGGGCGTGGTGCGCGACAACCGCATCCTCGCAAACGGCAGCGCCGGTCTGTTCGTCGCGGACCAGCCGGGCGAGGTTCCTACCCTGGTCGACGCCAACCTGTTCGTCGGCAACCGCGCCGGTCTAGACAGCGCTTCGGGCGGCAAGCTCGCGCTGCGCGGCAACGACCTCACCGACCAGTTCCCCCGCTTCTTCGACGGCGACCTCAACGGGCTGACCCCCGAGATCGTCGGCAATCTCCGGGGCGAGACCGACATGCTTCTTAGCGTGGGACACGCCCCGCGCGACGGTCTGGCACCCCTGTCCTGCAGCCCCGAACAAGAAAGCTGACGCGATGGTCTTCTCTTCGGAATCCTTCCTGTTCCTGTTCCTGCCGGTGTTTCTGGCGGCCTACTACCTGACTCCGGCAAAGCTGAAGTCCTACACGATCCTCGCCGGTTCTTATGTCTTCTACGCGTGGTGGCGGGTCGACTTCCTAGGCCTGCTGTTCCTGACCACCGCCTTCGCCTATGTCGTCGGCCAGCAGGTCTCGAGGCACCGCGGCACCAAGGCGGGCCGCGTCTGGCTGGGCATCGGCGTCGTCGGATGTCTCGGCGTCCTGGGTGTCTTCAAGTACCTGAACTTCTTCATCGACAGCTTTGCGGCCCTGATGGGCACCGACGCGGCCGGGCTGGGCGTACACTGGCATCTGATCCTGCCCATCGGCATCTCGTTCTACGTGTTCCAGGCGCTGAGCTACCTGATCGACGTCCATCGCGGCGACGCCACCGCCGACGCCAGCTTTATCGACTTCGCCGCCTTCATCGCGCTGTTCCCGCAGCTGATCGCCGGGCCGATCCTGCGCTACAAGGATCTCGAGGACCAGTTCCGCGAGCGTGAGCACTCGGTCGAGATGTTCTGCGACGGCCTCGCCCGTTTCCTGATCGGGCTTGGCAAGAAGGTTATCCTCGCCGACGCCGTGGCGCCGCTGGCCGACGTGGTCTTCGGCGGCGGCGAAGTGGGCATGGCGCTCGCATGGGCCGGGGCGCTGGCCTACATGCTGCAACTGTACTTCGACTTCTCGGGCTATTCGGACATGGCCATCGGGCTGGGCCGGATGATGGGCTTCCGCTTCCTCGAGAACTTCCGCTTCCCCTACATCAGCCGCTCGATCACCGAGTTCTGGCGCCGCTGGCACATCTCGCTGTCGAACTGGCTGCGCGACTACCTCTACATCTCGCTGGGCGGGAACCGTAAAGGGCCGGGCCGCACCTACTTCAACCTGATGGCGGTGATGGTGCTGGGCGGCCTGTGGCACGGCGCGAACTGGACCTTCGTCTTGTGGGGCTTCTGGCACGGCGGGCTTCTGGCGGCCGAACGCTATACGGGCTGGCACAAGCGCGCGGCGGACAGCTGGATCTCGCTGCCGCTGACCCTGTTCTTCGTCCTGATCGGATGGGTGATGTTCCGCGCCACGACCGTCTCGGAAGGGTTCGAGGTCTACGCGGGCATGTTCGGAGCGAACGGCCTGACCGGCGACCCGGCCCTGTGGATGGAGGTCACCCGCGAAAGCGTCGCGCTGGCCCTGATCGCCGCCGTTGTCGTGTTCCTTGAGCCGCATATCCACGAGTACTTCACCAAACCCGCGAAGGACGCCCCGGTGTCCCATGACGGCACGGTGATCGTGGAAAGCTACGCGGCGCAGGGCACGCTGATGCAGACCGTCTCGGTGGTCGCGGTGCTCGCCATCGGGGTGCTGACCGTCCTGAAGCTGGCCGAGCAAAGTTTCTCGCCCTTCCTCTACTTCCAGTTCTGACCGGAGATCGCAGATGTCGCTTCGCCTTGCTCTGAAACTGACCCTTCCCGCCGCCTTCTTCGGCTACGCGGCTTTCGCCAACTACAGCCTGTTCACCTCGGACGTGGAGGGGCCGAAGTGGGCCGGTCTGTGGTCGGGCGAGGTCACGCAGGAGATCGACTCGATCTACCGCGCGAACCTGCCGCACCGCGAGCCCGCCGTCGGCATCATCGGCGCCGTCCGCTACATCGCGCTGGGCGAGGGGCGTGATGGCGTGGTGGTCGGCCGCAATGGCTGGCTGTTCTCGGACGAGGAATACCGCCCGCTGGCCACGGCCGAGCATGGGCTGGACGAGACGATCGGTTATATCGCAAGTGTCCGTGCCACGCTGGAAAAGGCGGGCGCCGAGCTGGTCGTGGTTCCTTTGCCCGCGAAGCTGGATATGGAGCGCGCGCAGGCGGACGATGACGACCAGCCTGCGCGGATCGAGAAGGACTATGCGGCCTTCGTCGCGGCGCTGGACGGTGCGGGCGTCGAAGCCGTGGACACCCGCCCGGTGCTGTCGAAGCGCGCGGACGCCTTCTTCCGCACCGATACGCACTGGACCCCCGACGCGGCCTTCGACGTCTCCGAAGCGGTTGCGGCCTCGGGCCGGGTCGCCATTGGCGACGCGTCTTTCGACGTGGTGCAGGGCGCACCGGTCAGCTTCACCGGCGATCTCGTGACCTTCGTTACGTCGGACGAGCTTGCCCCCTTCGTCGGCCTGCGTCCCGAGCATGTGACGCCCTACGTGGCCGAGGCGGTCTCTGATGACGGCGATGGCGGTATGGACATCTTCGGCGGCGGCGGCAGCGACGCCTATGCCCTTGTCGGCACCAGCTATTCCGCCAACCCCAACTGGAGCTTCGCCGAGGCGTTGAAGCTGTCGCTGGCGCAGGACGTTCTGAACTACGCCGAAGAGGGGCAGGGCCCGGTCGCGCCGATGGCCGCGTTCCTGTCGCGCATCGAGGCGGGCACGGAAGAGGTGCCGCCAGTGGTGATCTGGGAATTCCCGGTTCGTTACCTGACCGACCCGGCGCTGATGGAGCGCGCCGAGGAGGAGACGGATGCGTAAGCTGATCCTCACCGCGACTGTAGCCTTGCTGGCGGGTCCGGCGGCGGCGCAGGTCGTCGACCTGAACACCGCCGGCAGCGCGGCCGACCCCGAGGCCAAGCGGATCTCTGTCGAACTTGCGCCGGGCCTCCAGTCCACCCGGCAGCTTCCGTGGAGGCTTCAACAGGCGCGCCGGCGGCTGATCGACGGCGGCTCTGTCTCGCTGACGGACCTGCGCCGGATCGCGGACTACGGCGACGGTTTCGCCGCCTACCGGTTCGCCGAACGGCTGATGAAGACCGGCAACCCCGATCTCGCCGATGATGCCGCGCATTACTACGGCATGGCGGCGGCCACCGGTCGGGCCGGGGCGATCTTCGGGATGGTGCAGGCCATCGACGCCATCGAGGACTTCGACGCCGTACCGCCCCGCCGCATGGACGTGATCCGCGACATCCTGCTGGCCTACGCCCGCGCCGGAAACAGCCGCGCCATCGACGCGGTGCTGCAATATCACCTCGCTGGCAAGCCCTTCGGCAGCTTCGGCGGCGATGTCGAGCGGTTGGTGTTGAACGGCAGCGGCGACGGCGCGGCAGGCGTGTCGCTGCAACTGGCCACCGCGCTTTTGCAGAAGCCGGATCCGACCCGCGCGGAACTGGAGCGCGCCCGCGACTATCTCGAACTGGCGCAGGCTTCGGACTCGATGCGCATGACCCTGATCGCCGGGAACCTGATGCCGGGCGTCGAGACGGCGCTGGCCGCGTTGCCGGTGCCAATCCCCGAGACGGATGACGCCCCCACGACGGAGGACACCGAATGAAACATCTTCTGACCACCGCCCTGATCGCGCTGGCCGCCCCCGCACTGGCCGAGACGCCCTCGGCCTTCGGCTGCACCGGGCTGGAAACCGACAAGGAACTGCCGACCATCGAGGGCCGCGACGGGGTGTTCTACCGCATTCACGCCGACCTTCGCCTGCACCATTCGTTCTCGGACAAGGTCGTGGCGGACATGGCGGAACTGAGCCGCGCGCTGGCCGAGCGGGGGACAACGCTGATCTACGTGCCGATCCCGACGAAAAGCGCCGTTCTGCCGGAACTCCTGCCGGACGAGGCGCGGCTGTACGGCTTCGACCTCGACATCGCCAACTGGACCCATGACGAGATCATCGCCCGCCTCGAAGAGGCAGGCGTGCTGACCGTCGACGCCCGCACCGCGATGAAGGACGCGCCGGGTGATGCGCTGCCGTTCTTCCGGGCGGACTTTCACTGGACGGCCAAGGGCGCCGACCTGACCGCTGCGGCGATTGCCGACGTGATCCGCGCGCAGCCGGAATACGAGGACCTGCCGAAAACCACCTTTGAAACCGTCGAGACGGGCATGGATATCGCCTTCTCGGGGATGCGCCGCATCCTGCAAAAGCACTGTCTCGACACGCTGCCCGAGCCGCAGACGATGACATACGACACGACCATCTCGAACGGGTCGGTCGATCTGGGACTTGGCGAAGGCGGGGCAATCGACATCGGGCTGGGAGATGCCGAGGACGACGCGCCGGTCGATATCGGCCTTGGAGACACCGCCGAGGCGCCCGCGTCCGAGGATCCCGGCATCGACATCGGACTTGGCGATGACGAAGGCGCAGGTGGCGGCGGCTTCGACCTGTTCGGAGAGCAAGAGGCCGCTGTGCCGGTCGCTTTGCTTGGCACGTCCTTCTCGGACTCGCCCATCAACAACTTCCCCGGTTTCCTTGCCCAGCACAGCGAGTTGGAGGTCATCAACTACGCGATCACCGGCGGCAACCAGTTCGGCGCGATGATCTCGTACATGACCTCTGCCGAGTTCCAAGAGAACCGGCCGCGGTATCTGGTGTGGGAAAACCCGATCTACAACAACCTCGCCCAGTACGGCGACCAGCCCATGCGTGAGCTGATCGCAGCCGCGCGCGGAGCCTGCGACGTCCCGCTGGACGCGACCCTGAACGAGAGCCGCACCGTCCTGACCGCCGACCTGAGCGGGCTGGACCTTGATGCAAGCGACAGCCTGTTCCTCGACACCTCGGGGTCGGCGGGGCTGGAAGCGCGGTTCACCTTTGTCTCTGCCGATGGCTACCGGCGCACCAAGTCGGTGGCCCGTGGCGAGCGTCTTCGCCGGACCGGGCGGTTCTACATGCCGCTCTCGGCCCTTTGGCCCGACGGCCCGGCGGAAGTCGAAATCGAGATGTCCCAGGTCTACGGGGCAGCTCCGACACTTTCCGTGTGTTCCAATCAAAGCGAGGAAAAGTCATGAAGTCTCGTCGTTTCGTTCTGGCCGGGGTGCTGGCCCTCTCTGCCGCGGCCGGTCAGGCCTTCGCGCAGGATGACGGCCTGTACCAGGATGTGTTCGACCCGAACTCCAGCTTCATCCGTGTGCTGGCGCCGGGCGAGGCCTTCGCCACGGTCGACGGCACCGAGGTCCGCAATCTGGACGAGGGCGTATCGTCCTACGTGAACGTGATGCCAGGGACCATCGAAGTGGCGCTGCCCTCGGCCACCACCAGCATCGAGGTCGCGCCCAGCAGCTATTACACCGTGGTGCTGTCCGAGACAGGCGAACCCGAGGTGCTGACCGACGAGATGGTGAACAGCCCGTCGAAGTCTGACGTGAGCTTTTACAACCTCACCGGTAATGACGCGGTCGAACTGTACGTCCCTGCCGCCAAGGCGGTGGCTATCGAGGACGTTGCGCCGGGTCTGGGCAAGTCCGTCGCCCTGAAAGCACCGCTGACGCTGGACTTTGAACTGCGCGCCGGGGGCGAGACGCTGGCCTCGGTGGCGGCGGTCGAGCTGAAGCGCAAGGCCGGCGTGTCCATCGTTCTGACCGAACTGGACGGCGCTTATACCGCCGTCGCGGTTCCCAACAGCTACACCCAGTAAGACGACCAGCCCGAGGGGGGCGAAACGCATGACATCCCAATCCCACCTCTGTCCTGTCCGGCGCTTTGCCCGAACCCTCGTGCTTGCGGCGGCGCTGCCCATTGCGGCAGCGCCCCGCGCCCCGGCGGAAACCATCGATCTGGTCTTTCGCCCGCCCGAGATGGCCCCGCAGGACGTCTGCATCGCCCGCCCGCCGGACGAAGAGACCGTCGCCCTGTGGTCCGCGTGGGACGGCGGCGCGCTGCCCGAGATGGACTCGGACTTCGTCCGCCGCGACCTGAAGCGGCTGCAACAGATCGACCCCCGCCGCTGGTATGGCACCATCGACGCGATGATCGACCGGCTGGCCGAACGCGACCCCAAGTTCGCGGGCCGCAACGCCCTGCTGACCCGTATTCAGGCGATGGAAGACGCGGGCCGCTACGAAGAGCTCCGCTCGCGCCGGCTGGTGACGGAACTGGCGCGCATGGAAGGTTCGGATTCCCCGCGCATCCAGAACGCCCTGTCGCGGTTCTACCGCGATGGCATCGGGGTGGAACGTGACCGCGCCCGCGCAAACGAACTGCTGATCGCGGCGGGCTACGGCGGCAACGCCGACGCGCTGCTGGCGTTGTCGAAAATGACAGCCGAAGGCCGCGCGCCCGAGGGCTGGGACGTGCCGGTCGATCTTGCCGTGACCATGGCGTTCGGCTCGCTGGTCGGCGAACTGAACTCGACGATCTGCGACCGGACCTCGCGCATCGCGCGCGAGTACCACAACGGAGAGGTCGTCACCCACGACGCCAGTCTGGCGCACGACTGGTACCGGTTCACTGCCGACCTCGGCGACGACTATGCCGCGTGGAAGGTTGTCGAATACCACATGCAGGCCGAGGGCTTCGAGAAGGACAACGACGTCCTGCTTGAATACCTGACGCAGGCGTCCGACGGCGGGCTGAGCTATGCCCAGATCGAACTGGGCCGTCTTTACGAAGCGGGATCGCTTGTCGAACGCGACCTCGACCACGCGCTTGACCTGTACGAGGCGGCAGCCTCTGGCGGGGGCCGCCCTGGCCTGACCCGCGTCGCGCTGTTTCTTGAAGAGCACAAGGCGCAGTACCCCGACAAGCAGGCCAAACGTATCGACGCCCTGACCGCGATTTCCGAGATGAACGACGCGCCCGGCTGGGTATTCACCCGTCTTGCGCAGAACGTGCTGGAAACCAGGGGCCGCTGGGCTGGCGAGGCAGAGGCGATGGCGCTGCTGGAAGAAGCTTCGGCCCGGGGCGACCTCGACGGCATCACGCGCCTTGCGACCATGCTGATCGCCCGCCGCCAGTCGCCCGAGGAATTCGAGCGCGCGGTCGGTATGCTGAGCCGCTCGGTGTCGGTTTACGGCGGTGTGACGCCGTCCAAGCGACTGGCCGCGGCCTTCATGTGCCAAGCCGCCGACAGCCCGCGTCTGGAAGAAGCCGCCTATTGGTCCGATACCGAGGAAGCCACCGCATCGGCCAATATCGAGATCCCGGCGGCCCGGCTCATCGCGCTGACGCCCGAGGACAACCCGCAGGAAATCGCCATCATCCAAAGTCAGGCGCTGTATGGCCGCCCAAGCTCGTTGGCGAGTTGGCTGAAGTACCTCGACTACGCGGACTTCGCCGACGACGAAATGCGCGCGTTCTGGCAGGACTATTCCGAGCGCTATAGCGACGTGCTGAACGCGCTGGCGAAGCTGGAACTGCAACTGGCCAGCAACCGCGAACAGCGTCTTGCCGCCTTCGACATGCTGCGGCGCGAGTACCAGCAATCGGGCGCGCCCGCCGCGCTGGAACTGGCGCAGGCGTTGCTGGACTACGAGGCCGTGGGCGACGACACCACCCGCGAAGAGATCCTTGCCCTGCTGCGCGAACCTGCCGAGGCCGGGATCGGAGCCGCGATCCAGCTGATCGCGAACCTCGACGCCGACGCCGAGCACCGGCAGCGGATTTACGACGAATACGCGCAGGTGATCGCGGACAACGGCGATTTCGATGCGCTGGTCTTCGCCGCGCCCTACGTCGAAGGCGACACGCGCGATCTTTACCTGTCCCGCGCGGCTGGCGTGATGCGCTGTGACTACAAGCACGCGATGTCGATGGCGCAACTGTCCAACACCCTGGGCGATGACGCCGAGGTTTCCCACTGGCTCGACATTGCCGAGCATCTGACCGGGCAGAATGCGTGGGCGATGCGCGGGCTGGCCGAGATGAAAATGGACGCGGGCGGACCGGACGCGGCGGCCGAGGCGCATGCGCTGCTGGAGCGGGCCTTCGCCTTGGGCGACGAAAGCGCCGCGCGCGAGCTGTTCGAACTGGCGTTGATGCAGGACGCGCCGACCTATGACCCGGACCGCGCCGTCGCCATGATCGCGGACGCCCGCGACGCCGACGAGTGGGAGATGCTTTCAAGCTACCTCAGCCGCTACCGCGGTGCCGACGCGGCGGTGAAGGAACGGATCGAGGCGATGCTCGATATGCCGGACCTTTACCGCACCGCGGCGGCGAACGGCGACATCTACTCGATGCGGGCCTATGGCCAGTATCTTCAAGACACCGCCGAGAATGGCGCCATGCTGGCCGAGTCGACCGACTGGCTGCGCAAGGCGGCAGAAGGCGGCGACACGACCGCGATGGCCGAATACGGCGAGGCGCTGGCCTTCGGCATCGGCATTGAAGCGAACCCGGCCGAGGCCGTGACCTGGCTGGAGAAGGCCGCCGCGGGCGGCAGCCGCAAGGCAACCGAAATCACCGCGCTGATCAGACTGAGCGAGGAGAGCTGACCATGACGACCCGCACAATGACCATCTGCCTTGCCGCCGTGGCGAGCCTTGGCATCCCCGCAGCCCCGGTAAGCGCCGCGACAGAGGACGCCTGCACCGTAGCTCCGGACCCCGTGATCAGCCTGTCCTACGGCAGCCGCTACATCGACGACGACGACAGCCGGTCGGTGGTGGACGAGGAATCCGAGCAGGCGGTGAACGACGCCCTGAAACCGATCGACGATTTCCTGCGCGACCTGACCTCGGACGCCAACGATGTCTTGCGGGGCGGCGGCGACCAGCAGCAGAAAGCCGATTGCGTGGTCGCGGCCATCGCCAAGTGGGCCGAGGCCGACGCCCTGTCCGATCTGGGTACATTCAACGCCGGTCTGACGGTCGGCGCCCGCTATGCCGGTTTCGCCATGGCCTACCGGCAGGTGCGCCCCTACAGCAGCCTGATCGCCGAGGGCGAAGTGATCGAGGCGTGGCTGTCCGAACGCATTCACGAGCAGATGACGTTCTGGGAGGAAGAGGCGACGCCGGGGGCGAAGACCGGCAATCTTCGCGCCTGGGCCTCGCTGGCCGCGAACCTTGTGGGGGATGTGACCGGCGACGACGACGCGCTGTTCTGGTCTGCGTCCTCGATCACCCACGTCATGTGCACCGCGTTGGAAGACGGCAGCCTGCCGCAGGAGATGAAGCGCGGGAAATACGCGCTGCACTATCAGCTTCACGCGATCTCGCCGCTCGTGGTCACGGCGGCGTTGCTGGAAGAGCAAGGCTTGTCGATCAAGGACAACTGCGGCGACGCGCTGCAACGGATTGTCCTCTACGCCCTGAACGACATCCAGAACGAGGGTGCGGCGGCGATGGAGTATTCGGGCAAGGAGCAGAGCTACTGGGACGGCACCGAAGAGTTGGAAAGCCACGAGATGGCGTGGCTCGAGGCCTATCTCACGCTGTTCCCGGACCCCGAGATAGACGACTACGCAGAGCAATTCCGCCCGCTTGGAAACTCCAAGCTGGGCGGATCGCAATCACTTCTGTGGGGCACGCCCACGAACTGACGCGGGCGGGCGTCAGTCCTTCCGGGGGTCGGCTTTCATGACGCCTTCAAGATTGACGCCCACGGCATCGCCGATCTTCTTCAGCGCCGGCAGCGACACCGCCATGTCGAGGATCGCGCCGACGGTCTGATCCACCGGCGAACCGCCGGTGCCGCCCGCCGGACGGTCCAGCCCCGAGATGTGGTTGATCGAGATGCCCTTTATCTTCTCGGCGGGCTTCACCATCTCGCCGACGATGCCGGGCAGGGCGGCCAGACGCGCCTTTTCCATCTCCATCGCGGTCAGAGCCTCGGACCGGGTGTTTTCGGCCGCGATGCGGGCCTGCTCGGTCTCGGCAGCGGCAAGGCGCTCCAGCTTGTCGGTCTCGATCGTCTCGCGCCGGATTACCGACTTGGTCTTCGCAACCTCCTGTTCGGACACGGCGCGCTTGGCCTGACCTTCGGTTTCCTGCTCTACAGCCACCAGCGACAGACGCTTGCGGCGTTCGGCCTCTGCCATCTGGCGCAGCGTGGCAAGGTGTTCCTCGGCCTCGACCAGCGCGGCGCGGGCGGCGGTCGCCTCGGCCTGTGCGCGGCTTTGCTCTTGGCTTTTGGCGGCGGTCTGGATCGTCTTATCCTGCTCGGCCATCTCAAGCGCCCGAAGCTGGGCGATCTCGGCCTCGCGCACCGCCAGTTCGCGCGCGATATTGGCGGCCTGGATTTGCTGCTCCATGCGGATGCGGGCCTGCGCCGCTTCCTGTTCGGCCTCGGCCTTCCGGCGGGCGACCTCGGTCAGCTGTGCCGCCAGCAACAGCTCGATCTCCTGCGTCTGGGCGATCTCGGCCCGGCGCTGTTCCAGTTCGATGTCCAGCTTGCGGCGGTTCGAGTCCACCTCGGCCCGGCGCACAGCGACCTGCGCGTCGCCCTCAATCTCGGCGCGTTCCTTCTTCGACTGGGCGATGACCTCGGCCAGCTTCCGCATCCCAACGGCGTTGAACGCGTTGTTCTCGTCCAGCGAGTTGAAGGGCGTCTGGTCCAAAGTGGTCAGAGAGACGCTGTCCAGTTGCAGCCCATAGCGCGACAGCGTGTCGGTCAGCGCCTCGCGCACCTCGCGCACGAACTCGGCGCGGTTTTCGTGCAACTCGTCCATCGACATCTGGGCGGCGACCGCGCGCAGGGCGTCGATCATCATCCCGTCGATCAGCGTGGTCAGCTGATCGGGCTGGAACGTCCGCTTGCCCAACGTCTGACTGGCGCGGGTGATCGCGTCGGCGTCAGGAATGACAGAGGCATAAAACTCTGCACCGACGTCGATCCGCATCCGGTCGCGCGTAATCAGAGAGTTCTCGCCCAGCCGCGACACGTGCATCCGGATCGTCTGCATGTTGACGCGGCTGACCTGGTGGAAGAAAGGTACCGCCAGAAGCCCGCCGTCGATCACCACCCGGCGCCCGCCGGCACCGGTGCGGACAAGGGCGACCTCGTTGGTGGCGCGTTCGTAAAACCATGCCGCCAGCGCCACCAGCGCGGCGGCGACGATGAGGATCAGGATGATCCAACCCAAGGCGCTCATGTTCGTTTCCTCCCATTATCAGGGCAAAAGACCGCAAATCTTCGCCCGAATTGGTTTGTTTGTATAAGCCGGTTTAGAACGCCGGCGGGAAGTGGCGGCCGCCGCGATCCAGCGTGATCCAGCGCAGTTCGGTAAACGCGTCCAGCGACCAGCGCCCACCGTAGCGACCGACGCCCGAGGCTTTGACACCGCCGAAGGGCACGTGCGGCTCGTCGTTTATGTTCTGGCAGTTCACGTGGGCGATGCCGGTCTCCAGCCGCGTCGCAAGGCGCAGGGCCCGCGCTTCGTCGCGGCTCCAGACCGCGCCGGTCAGCCCGTATTCGGTGTCGTTGTTCAGCGCGACCGCCTCGTCATCGGTGCCGAAGGGGCAGACCACGACGACCGGCCCGAAGGTCTCGTCGTGCCAGATGTCCATCGAGCTGTCGACGTTGGTCAGGACGGTGGGCTCGACGAAGTTGTCCCACGCCTTGCCGCCCAGTTCGACCGTCGCGCCGCGCGCCACGGCGTCGTCGATCAGCGCCTTCACCCGCAACGCTTGCCGGTTGTTCACCAGCGGCCCGATCACGTTGTCGCGGTCCTTGGTGTGCCCGGTCCGCAGCTTGCGGGCGCGCGACAGGAAGCGGGACATGAAGTCGTCGTAGACGCTTTCCTGCACCAGAAGCTTCTCGGTCGACATGCAGACCTGGCCCTGATGCATGAACGACCCGAAGTTCGCGGCGCGGGCGGCGGCGTCCAGATCGGCGTCTTCCAGCACGATCATCGAGTCCTTGCCGCCCAGTTCGACGCAAGCCTTCTTCAGATGCGCCCCGGCCTTTGCCGCGATGTGACGGCCAACGGCGGTAGAGCCGGTGAAGCTGATGGCTTTCACGTCCGGATGCTCGATCAGAACGTCCCCGACCGCGCCGACGCTCTCGCGCGAGCAGGTGACGACGTTGAACACTCCCGGCGGAATGCCCGCTTCTTCAAGGATCTCGGCGAAGTACAGCCCGCCTGCGTGCGGCGTGTCCTCGGAAGGTTTCAGCACGACGGTGTTGCCCACCGCCAGTGCGGCGGCGAACCCGCGCGAGGTCAGGATGCCGGGCATGTTCCACGGCGAAATCACCGACACGACCCCCAGCGGGAACCGGGTGGCGGTCATGAACTTGCCGTGCTCGGACGGCAGCACCTCGCCGATGTGCTGATAGCAAAGGGCCGAGGCGGACCGGAACACTTCCGAGACATAGCCTGCCTCGAACATGCCCTTCCCGAACCAGCCCCCGCCTTCGGCAACGGCGGCGGTGACGAACGAGTCCTTCCGGCGGTCCCAGACGTCGGCGATCTTCAGCAGCGCGTGGGCGCGTTCATGGAACGGGCGCTGCGACCATTCGGGGAACGCCGCCTTCGCCGCAGCGATGGCCGCGCGTGCGTCGTCGGGCGAACCGTCGGGGATGCGTGCGTACAGCGTATCGTCGGACGGGTTCAGGTCGTCGAAGGTTCGGGCGGCGGGGGTCCACCTGCCGCCGATGTACATGCCCTTGATTTCGGGGCTGCTGGTCTGGTCAAGCATCGGTCATCTCCGCTTGGGGTTGGTGGGCCGCCACGTCTCGGCACGCCGGGCGGCGCCTTCGATCTCGGACAGCAACGCGGACAGCCGGTCGCCAGAGGCGGCCGGGCCGGGTGTGGAGGCAGCCGGACGCGGCGCGGCCGGTGCGGACGGGGCCCGTCCATTGGTCGCGTGCTCGCGACGGCTGGAGGCCGAGGACGCGCGCGCAACGAGGTCGCCGACATCGGTGCCGAGCAGGTCGCTTGCACTGGGCGCGTCGGGGCGCGGCGGCCGGGGTTCCGACGGCGGCACGGGTTGCGGTGCGGGCCGCGGTTCGGGCTTTGGCGCCGGTGCGGGCGACGGGCGCGGGGCAGGGGCCGGACGCGGCGGCTTGTGCCCCACCGTCTTCAGCGCGGCGGCGGCGACCTCGGACGGATCGGCGGACTTCTGGCGCATGGTGTGTGCCTCCGGTTTGCGTTTCGGGGCTTCCGACGCCGCCGCGCCGCCCAGATAGGCGCGCTGCACGGCGGGGTCGTTCAGCAGGGCGTCAGCACGGTCCTCGTGCACGATCTGCCCGTTCTCCAGCAGGTAGCCTCGATCCGCGATGGCAAGGCTCTGCCGGGCGTTCTGTTCCACCAATAGCATGCCCAGCCCCGCATCGCGTACCGCGCGAAGGCTTTGGAACAGTTCCTTGCACAGCAGCGGCGACAGGCCGAGCGAGGGCTCGTCCAGCGTCAGGATAGACGGGTTCGACATCATGGCGCGGCCGATGGCGACCATCTGCTGCTCGCCGCCCGACATGGTCCGCGCCTGCTGGCGGCGGCGTTCGCGCAGTTTCGGGAACAAGGCGTAGACCCGATCAAGGCTGCCGGCCTCTTCGTCCCGTGCGCGTTCGGAATAGGCGCCCAGTGTCAGGTTCTCGCCCACCGTCATGTCGCCGAAGATGCCGCGGCCCTCCGGCACCAGCGCGATGCCCTCCTCGACGATGCGATGTGGTGGCAGACCCGCAAGTTCCTGCCCTTCCAGCGCGATCTCGCCGGACACGCGGCCCTCGCACACGCCCGAGATCGCCTTCAGCAGCGTTGACTTGCCCGCCCCGTTGGCGCCGAGGATGACGACGATTTCGCCCCGGTTCACGCGAAGGGAAACATCCTCCAACGCCCGGTGCTGGCCGTATCCGGCAGAGAGTCCGTTGATCTCAAGCATCTTCGGTCCCCAGGTAGGCTTCGATGACTTCGGGGTCGGACAGCACCGCCTCGGTGTCGCCCTCGGCGATCTTGCAGCCCGACGACATGACAACACAGCGGTCGCAAAGCGACCGGATCGCATCCATCACGTGCTCCACAAGGATGATCGTCCGGCCTTCGTCGCGCAGCGCGCGGATCAGGCTGATACCTTCTTCCAGCTCTGTGGGGTTCAGGCCCGCAAGCCATTCGTCGAGCAAAAGCACCTTCGGCTCGCCTGCCAGCGTGCGGGCCAGTTCCACGCGCTTGGTGTCGATATAGGTCAGCTGCCCCACCGGAGCCTGCGCGCGGCGTTCCAACCCCACCTTTTCCAGCATCCGCATCGCCTGCGCCTCGGCGTCGTGACCCCAGCGGCGGCGGTGACCGAAGACGGCACCGGCCATGACGTTTTCCAGTACGTTCATCGACGGCAGCAGCCGCACAAGCTGGAACGTCCGCGCCACGCCGCGCCGGGCGATGTCCTGCGCGGGCAGGCCCGAGATCGCGCTGCCGCGCAGGCTGATCGTGCCCGAAGTCGGACGCAGCGCGCCCGAGATCAGGTTCAGCGTGGTCGATTTGCCCGATCCGTTCGGCCCGATCAGCCCCAGCACCTCGTGCTCGGCCACGTCGAAGTCGAGATCGTTCACCGCGACCAGCCCGCCGAACCGTTTCGTGGCGCCGCGCAGGGAAAGGACGGTCGTCATGCGAAGCCCTCCCGCCGGTTCACGCGGTTTCGCGCGCTTTGCATCAGACCCACGAAGCCTTTCGGCAGCAGGTAGACGATGACAAGGAACGACAGGCCCAGAAGAAGGGTGGTCTGGTTCGGGAACGTGCCCGAGATCGCTTCCCACAGGAAGGTGAAGGGAATGACGCCCACGATCGGCCCCCACAGCCGCCCGGTCCCGCCCAGCAGCGCCATGATGACGACCTGGAAGGACAGCATCGGCGTGAAGGCGATGGACGGCTCGATATAGACATAGCGCGGGGCCAGGATCGCGCCGGTGATCGCGGCGACGGCGCCCGGCACCATGAACAGCAGCACTTTCACGCGGGCGGTGTTGATCCCGGCGTGGCGCGCGACTTCCTCGTCGTCGCCAAGGATGCGGACGGCGAAGCCCAGCCGCGACCGCCAGATCGCCCAGCCGGTCAGGAACACCAGCGCGGCAAGGCCGACAAGCTGCCAGTAGATGTGTTCCTCGGTGATCGCGGTCAGCACGTACAGGCCCTTCTGGCCCGAGATGTTCTGGAACCACGTGATGATCTGGCGCACCAGTTCCGCCAGCCCCAGCGTGAAGATCACGAAGTACACGCCCGACAGGCGCAGCGTCGCGATCCCCACCAGCGCCGCCAGCACCGCGCCGATCAGGCCGGCGATAGGCAGCAGCAGCCAATAGGGCAGGTGCTCGATCCCCATGCCGGTGACATAGGTGCCGATCCCGAAGAAGGCGGCGGTGGCGAGCGAGATGTAATGCGTCGGGCCCGAGAACAGCGCCCAGCTTGTCGCCAGCACGGTGTACATCGCGATGGTGACGCCGATGGACAGCAGGTAGGCGTCCGAGACGAAGGGCAGGCAGGCTGCGGCGGCCAGAAGGGCGGCGGCAAGGGCGACCTGCTGGATCTCTGTGCGGGTCATGAGCGGCTTTTCCCCAACAGGCCCTGCGGCCGCAGCAGCAGGATCAGAACGAACAGAAGATAGGCGGCGGCCAGCGTCAGGCCGGGGTCGATGATGCGCGCGACGAAGGTCTCGAGCACGCCCAGCAGAAGCGCGGCGACAACGGTGCCGCGGATGTCGCCGACGCCGCCCATGATGACGATGATCAGCGCCTTCAGGGTGAAGATCACGCCGGTCGAGGCGTCCAGCGTCAGGAACATCGACACCAGCGCGCCGCCCATCGCGGTGATCGCGCCGCCAAGCGCGAAGGCCAGCGCCGACAGGCGCGGCACGTTGATGCCCACCAGTCGGGCGCTGTCGGGCGCAACGGCGATGGCGCGGACCGACATGCCGGCGCGGCTGTTGTACAGCCACAGCCATAGCGCGCCGCACAGGATCACCGCCGAGACGAAGGCCACCACGCGGTTCAGGCCGTAGGTGTCTCCGACGAAGTGGACCGGACGCGCGAGGTAGGAATACGAGAAATAGTCGCCCCCGAAGACCGCCAGCATCACGCCGACCGCCACGAAGGACAGGCCGAAGGTGGTCAGGATCGCATCGGTTTCCAACTGGCCGCGCGATTTCGCGCGTTTCACCAGCGGGCGCAGGATCACGACGTAGATCAGCCAGTTCAGGGCGAAGGCCAGCGGCGCCACCACGAAGACGGTCAGCAGCGGGCTGACCTGGCTGGTGGTCCAGAACCAGAAGGCGCCGAAGCCTCCGGCGACAAGCACCTCGCCATTGGCAAGGTTCATGATCCGGGCCATGCCGTATTGCAGGTTCAGCCCCATCGCGATCAGCGCGTAGGTGCCGCCAAGCAGCAGGCCGGTGAAGAGAATGTCCATCAGGGTCTTTCCGGGTCGTGGGTGCGGGCCCCGTCACAGGGGCCCGCGGTCAGGCTTGGATTACTCCCAGCCGTCCTTGAGGATGGGATCGACCGCGCCGTCGCGGCCGGTCGAGGCGATGCCGGTGTAGACACCGTCCTGCCATTGGCCGACGGTCCAGTAGGCGGCATTGTTGTTGTTCTCGTCCCACGAGATCGTGCCGATCAGGGTCTCGAAGTCGTTGTCGGCGATGAAGGCCGCAACGTCTGCCTTGTCCACGGACCCCGCACCCTCGATGGCCTGCTCGTAGATCTGGAAGGTCGAGTAGACCATCGCCGAGGCCCAGCTGTCGGGCTTCGCGCCGGTGACTTCCTCGTGGCGTGCGGCGTATTCCTGGAAGGCCGGGTCGAAGGCGTTGACGCCGCCGATGCCCATCACGCCGTCGGCCGCCGCGCCGAAACGCCCGCCATAAGCCGGGAAGGCGGTGGCGACGGCGGTGTAGAACACCTTGACGTCGAGGTCCTCGATGATCGCCTGCTCGGTCAGCGCGAAGGTGTCGGGCGGATACGAGAAGGCGACGAAGCTGTCCGGAGCGGCCTCTTTCGCGCCGCGCACGACGGGCGAGATGTCCTGCGTGCCCAGCGGATAGCTGGTGTCATAGACGATCTCGAACCCGGCTTCCTCGAAGGCGGGGCGCGCGGCTTCGGCCAGTTCGATGCCGAAGGCGTCGGCGACGTTGACCATGGCGACGGTGTTGCCGATCTCGCCCGCCTCGCGCATTGCGCTCATCACATCGACGAGGCCGCCGACCATGCCATCGGCGGCGCCGAGGGTGATGTAGAGGTTGGGGAATTTCGACGACAGGTCCGCCACGTTGCCGGTGTTCGCGGTCGAGGTGACCTGCGGATAGCCGAAGCGGTCGTAGATCGGCGCTGCGGCAAGGTTCAGGCCGGTGGAGTAGGGCGGCAGGATGAAGTCTGCCTCGTCCTGCGTCGCAAGGCGCTGGACCGCAGCGATGGTCTGCGCCGGGTTGGTCTGGTCGTCGTACTCGACGATCTCGACCATGTACTTGGTGCCGTCGACATCCAGCCCGCCACGCGCGTTGATGTCATGCGCCCAAAGCTGGACGTTGGGCCAGTAGGTCACCGCCGCACCGCCTGCGAGCGGTCCGGTCTTGGGGCCCACGGCGCCGATGGTCAGCGTCTCCTGCGCCGATACGGCGCCTGCGGCCATGGCCAGCACGGTCGCCAGCCCGAGAATGTGTTTCGTCATCTTGCTTCCTCCCTTTGGTCTTCTGTTTCGCCGGTGGTCAGCGGGTCCTCGGCCCGCTGGGTGACCACCTGGCATTCGGTGAATTCGCGGATCGCCTCGTCGCCGCCGAACCGGCCGTAGCCCGAGGACTTGACCCCGCCGAACGGCATCAGCGGGTCGTCGAACACGGTCGAGCGGTTGATATGGCCGATACCGGTCTCGACGGTGCGCAGCATCGCTTCGGCGCGTTCCGTGTCTTGGCTGAACACCGACACGACCAGTCCGAACTCCGTATCATTGGCCAGCGACAGCGCTTCTTCCGCGTCTCCCGCGCGGATCACGCCGACGATGGGGCCGAAGGCTTCCTCGGCATAAAGCCGCATTCCCGGCGTCACGTGGTCCAGAACGGTGGGCTGGAACGTGGCGCCAAGGCTGTCGCCCCCGGCGACAAGGCGCGCGCCGTGGCTAAGAGCGTCGTCGACGATTCCGCGCAGGCGCAAAGCCGCACCGGGGCTGACCAGCGCGCCCAGCGGCGACTTGCCGGGCGCCTGCGCCCGCAGGCCATTCGCATGGGCCACGAGGCGCTCGGTAAAGGCCGGCGCGACCGAGGCTTCGACCACGATGCGTTCGGTCGACATGCAGATCTGGCCTTGGTTGAAGAAGGCTCCGTGCGCGGCTTCCTCGGCCGCAAGGTCAAGATCGGCATCCGCCAGAACCACCATCGTGCCCTTGCCGGACAGTTCCATCAGGCATGGCTTCAGGTGACGCGCCGCGGTCACCGCGATTTCGCGGCCGACGCGGGTCGAGCCGGTGAAGTTCACGCGCCGCACGGCCGGGTGGGCGATCAGGGCGGCGACGACCTCTTCCGCGTGGTCGGGGGCGTTGGTCACGAAATTCAGCACGCCCGGCGGCAGGCCGGCGTCGATCAGGGTCCGCGCCACCCACTCGTGGGTCTTCGGGCAAAGTTCGGATGCCTTCAGGACCACCGTGTTGCCGCAAGCGAGGGGCGCGGCGACCGCGCGGGTGGCAAGCGTGACCGAGGCGTTCCACGGCGCGATGGCCAGCACCACGCCCGCAGGGCGTCGCCGCACCAGCAACCGCGCTCCGGGCAGGGCGCCGGGCATCTCTGCCTCGGTCATGTGGGCGGGAAGCTCGGACGCCTGCCGCAGGATCGCGACCGCGATCTCGACGTTGAAACGGATCCAGTCGGCGGCGGACCCGACCTCTTTCGCTGCGATCGCCACCGCCTCTTCCTGCCGTTCCAGCATCAGCGCGGCGGCGCGGCGCAGGATCGCGCCGCGTTCGTCGGGCGCGGTCCCCGACCAATGGTGAAAGGCGGCGGCAGCGGCGGTGGCGGCGCGGCGGGCATCCGCCGCGCGCGCCGCGCTGGCTCTGGTCACGACGTCGTCCGACAGTGGCCCGCGGCGTTCGAACACCGGGCCGGGAACTGCGGATTCCGACTCCCCATTAATGATCAGATGCGACTGAAACAGCGTTCTCCTCCCCAGGACCCGCGGCCAGCCATGCCAGCGTGTTCATGAAGAAAGCGCTATGCGCGGGTCATAGTAAATGTCATCTTGTGGGAAACGGTTGGCCATTTGGGGGAGGTGAGCCATGCCCAACGCAGCGGAAAGAGCTTTCCAGACCGAATTGATCCGAGGCAAGGCCTTTTCCGGCGGGCTGTGGCCCGTCGTTCTGGGGCGCGCGGACTCGTTGCCGGTGCGGTCCCGCGCGGCGCTGTTTCTCGAGGAAGGCACGGCGCGGCTGGAGACGCCGGACGGCGGACGCGAAATCGTGGGGCCGGCCCTGGCGTGGATCGCGTGGCCCGAAGCGGCGCGGATCGTGATCTCGCCCGGCTCGGTCGGGTCCTTCATGGTGGTTGGCGTCACCACGCTTCTGAACGCTATCGGTCACACGCCCGAGGCCGCCGAACTGCGCGGTTTCGCCGAACGGGACATGCTGTTGCCCCTGGCCGGAAAACCACAGCTGCAGCGCCGCCTGAACGCCGGCATCGGTGCCATCCTCGACGAACGCGCCGGGGCGGCCGCCGCGGCAAGAACCATCATCGAGTCGCATCTTCGGATCATGCTCGTCCGTCTGTGGCGCGCGCAGGACGTGGCCGGAACGGCTGGCAACCCGAGGTCTCCGGCAGAGCAGATCTTCAATCGCTTCAACGGTTTGCTGGAAGAACACTATCGCGATCACTGGACGGTGCAGGGCTATGCGCGGGTGCTTGGCGTGTCGCGCGACAGGCTGGGCGACATCTGCCGCCGGATCGACGGACGGTCGCCGAAAGAGATGTGCGCCGCGCGTCTGGCGCTAGAGGCGCGGATGCTGCTGGAACGCTCGACACATTCGGTCGAACAGATTGCCGGGCTGCTGGGCTTCGCGACATCATCGCAGTTCTCGCGCTTCTTCAGCCGCGCCGCCGGGATGCCGCCGGGCCGGTTCCGCGCTGAACTGCCGCGACAGCGCCGCGAGGCGGAAGAGGCGGGCGCCTTGCACGCGTGGCCCTAGGCGCAGGGCGATATTCGGTTAATGTCATGCGACGGCCCGGTGACACGGGCCGCTGTCTTGTGGAGGAGTAAGACACATGTCGGAATGGATCGACGCCGGTGCGGCGGACGATATCGACGAGGAGGACGTCGCCCGCTTCGATTACGAGGGGCGCACATTCGCGATCTACCGCAGCCCGGAGAACAGTTTTTACTGCACCGATGGCCTGTGTACGCACGAGCAGGTGCATCTTGCCGACGGGCTGGTCATGGATCACGAGATCGAATGCCCAAAGCACAACGGCGTCTTCGACTATCGCACGGGCGCAGCCATGCGCGCCCCGGCTTGCGAGAACCTTGCAACCTATCCCGCGAAGGTCGAAGGTGGGCGGGTGCTGATCCGGATCTGACGCGGATCAGGCGCTGAGCCCCTCCAGGACCAGTTCGAGAAGTCGCTGTGCGACCGGGCTCAGCGGTCGGCTTTTCAGCCGGATCAGGTGATAGGGGGGCAGGGTGATCGGCTCGTGGCTGAAAAAGGTCGCGACGCCATCCGCCCGCATCGCGCGCACAAGGTCCGAGACCTCGCGCGCGGCGGGCGAAATCGCATCGGTTTCTGAGATGAAGGCCAGCACCACCAGCAACGAGGCCGAGTTCACCACGTCCTGCGGCGGAGGCAGCCCGGCGGCGAGGTGGGCGCGGTCCACCGCCTCGCGGATCGGCATGCCGGGCGCCTGCACGACCCATGTGTAGTCGGCAAGCTGCTTCAGCGAGGGGCGGGGACCGCCTGCCAGCGGATGCCCGGCACGGACGAGGAATTCCATGTGCTCGGGACGGCCGCGCAGCACCTGCAACTGGGTGGCGTCGATGCCGGGCGTTACCCGCGACAGAACGAAATCGTACTCTCCCTGCATCAGCCCCTGCATCAGGTCGACGCTGGGCGCGACGTCGACGCGGACCTCGGGGTTGCCGGCCTCCTGTTTCAGCCGCCGGATCGCGGGGACCACGAAAGCGACCGACGCGCCGGTGACGGCGCCGACACGAACGACGCCGGTCGCGCCCGAGCGAAAGGCCACCAACTCGTCGGCGGCCTGATCGAGACCGGACAGAAGCAGCCCCGCGTGGCGCACCAGCACTTCGCCCACCGGCGTTGCGGTCATGCCCTTCGGATGGCGCAGGAAGACCGGCGCGCCGACAAGCCGTTCGACCTCGGACAAAGAGCGCGAGGCGGCGGGCTGGGTCATCGCCAGACGCTCTGCCGCAAGCGACAGCTGACCGAGGTCGTCGATGGTCCGGATAAGCTGAAAATGCCTGAGTTGCAGGCGCGCGATGGCTGATCTCATGCGCTAACATACCGATGTTGGTATGCTGAATGCCAGAAAAATCAATTGAACGTTATGAGGATGGGCAACATAGAGTTGCGCGGGGTGCATATCGGCCCTGCAATTTTCATCCTGCACTGCAGGGGGCGGTCCGGAGGAAGGGCTGTCCGACACCGGGAGGACATCATGAAAAAACTGACCCTGGGGCTTTCCGCCCTGGCTCTTGGCGCGTCGCTGTTTGCCGCGCCGGCAATCGCCCAGGACAAGGGCCTGATCGGCATCGCGATGCCGACCAAATCCTCGGCCCGCTGGATCTCTGACGGCGAATCGATGGTCGAACAGTTCGAAGCTGCCGGTTACGAGACCGATCTTCAGTACGCCGAAGACGACATTCCGAACCAGCTTGCCCAGATCGAGAACATGATCACCAAAGGTGTCGACGTTCTGGTCATCGCGGCAATCGACGGCACCACGCTGTCGAACGCGCTGGAGAACGCGCACTATGCCGACATCAAGACGATCGCCTACGACCGTCTGATCCGCGACAGCGAGTTCGTCGACTACTACGCGACCTTCGACAACTTCCAGGTCGGCGTGCAGCAGGCCACTTCGCTGGTCGAGGGCCTCGAAGAGCGCTTCCCCGATGCGGAAAGCTGGAACGTGGAACTGTTCGGCGGTTCGCCCGACGACAACAACGCCTACTTCTTCTACAACGGCGCGATGTCGGTGCTCGACCCGCTGATCGAGGAAGGCAAGGTCAACATCGTGTCTGGCCAGATGGGCATGGACACCGTCGGCACGCTGCGTTGGGACGGCGCCGTGGCGCAGGCCCGCATGGATAACCTGCTGTCGGCCCACTACACCGACGCTCAGGTGCATGGCGTGCTGTCGCCCTACGATGGCCTGTCCATCGGCATCCTGTCCTCGCTGAAGGGCGTGGGCTATGGCTCGGGCGATCTGCCGATGCCGATCGTCACCGGTCAGGACGCCGAACTGCAGTCGATCAAGTCGATCATCGCAGGCGAGCAGTACTCGACCATCTTCAAGGACACCCGCGAACTGGCCCGCGTCACCGTGGGCATGGTCGAGGCCCTGCTGGAAGGCGGCGAGCCCGAGATCAACGACACCGAAACCTACGACAACGGTGTGAAGGTCGTGCCCAGCTACCTGCTGAAGCCGGTTCCGGTCGATGCCTCGAACTACGAGGAAATCGTGATCGACTCCGGCTACCACTCGGCCGACGATCTCTGATCGCGACGTGACTTCGCCCCTGCCCGCAACAGGGCAGGGGCACACGGAATTCAGAAGACATTCTAAGGGGGGAGCCCGATGGGCACGCTGCTGGAGATGCAGAGCATCACCAAGACCTTTCCCGGCGTGAAGGCGCTGGACGAGGTCAACCTCCGGGTTCAGGAGGGCGAGATCCACGCCCTCGTCGGCGAGAACGGCGCCGGCAAGTCGACGCTGATGAAGGTTCTCTCCGGCGTCTATCCCCACGGCTCGTACGACGGCGAGATCCTGTATGCGGGCAATCCGGCCCGGTTCGCGGGCATCTCGGACAGCGAGCGCGAAGGGATCATCATCATTCACCAGGAGCTGGCGCTGGTGCCGCTTCTGTCGATCGCCGAGAACCTGTTTCTCGGCAACGAGCGCGCCACGGGCGGCATCATGAACTGGCAGGAAACCTTCCGCCGGTCCGAGGAACTGCTGCGCCGTGTCGGCCTGAAGGAAGCGCCGGGCACGCTGGTCGACAAGATCGGCGTCGGCAAGCAGCAGCTTGTCGAGATCGCCAAGGCGCTGGCCAAGGACGTGCGGCTGCTGATCCTCGACGAACCGACCGCCGCGCTGTCGGAATCCGACAGTCAGGCGCTGTTGGACTTGCTGCTGGAGCTGAAGGCCCAGGGCGTCACCTCGATCATCATCAGCCACAAGCTGAACGAGGTGCGGCGGGTCGCGGACTCGATCACGGTGATCCGCGACGGGTCCACCGTGTCGACCATCGACGCAAAGACCGAGAAGGTCACCGAAGACCGGATCGTCCGCGACATGGTCGGGCGAGATATGTCGCACCGCTATCCCGATCGCGAGCGCCGGGCAGGAGAGGTGCTGTTCGAGGTGAAGAACTGGAACGTCTTCCACCCCGAGCATTCCGAGCGCCAGATCGTACAGGACGTGAACTTCACCGTCCGCGCGGGCGAGGTCGTGGGCATCGCGGGCCTCATGGGTGCGGGCCGTACCGAGCTGGCGATGAGCATCTTCGGCGGCAGCTACGGTCAGAACATCAGCGGCGAGGTCTTCCTGCGGGGCCAGCCGATCAACACGTCGAGCGTGCGCAGCGCCATCGACAGCGGGCTGGCCTATGTCACCGAGGACCGCAAGGAACTCGGGCTGATCCTCGAGGAGACGATCCAGACCAACATCACATTGGCGAACCTGCCCGGCGTGTCCTCGAGCGGCGTGCTGAACGGCGCCGAGGAAACCAAGGTCGCCGAGCGCTACCGCAAGGCCATGAACATCCGCACGCCCAGCGTGGTGCAGCGGGTCATGAACCTGTCGGGCGGCAACCAGCAGAAGGTCGTGCTGTCGAAGTGGCTGTTCGCCGGACCCGAGGTGCTGATCCTCGACGAGCCCACGCGCGGCATCGATGTTGGCGCGAAGTATGAAATCTACAACATCATCAACGATCTCTCCCGCGAGGGGAAAGGAGTGCTGATGATCTCGTCCGAGATGCCCGAACTGCTGGGCATGTGCGACCGCATCTACGTCATGAACGAAGGCGAATTCGTCGGCGAACTGACCGCCGCCGAAGCCAGCCAAGAGCGCATCATGTCGCTCATCGTCACCGAATAGGGAGGCAGGAATGTCCGACACGGTTTCCCCCAACGAGGGGCAGGCAGAGGCAGGCGGCAAGGGCCTGTCCGGCTATCTTCTGGGTCACATGCGCGAATTCGGGCTGCTGTTCGCCCTGATCGCGATCATGGTCTTCTTCGAGATCGTGACCGGCGGCACCCTGATGCGGCCGATCAACATCACCAACCTGTTCCTGCAGAACAGCTATATCATCATCATGGCGCTGGGGATGCTGATCGTCATCGTCGGCGGCAACATCGACCTGTCGGTAGGGTCCGTGATGGGCTTCATCGGGGCTCTGGCGGCGGTGATGATCGTGAACTGGGACTGGTCCGTCTACATGGCCATCCCCGCCTGCCTGCTGGTGGGCGTCCTGATCGGCGCGGCTCAGGGCTATTGGGTCGCGTACTGGAACATCCCCTCGTTCATCGTGACGCTGGCCGGGATGCTGGTGTTCCGCGGCCTGTCGCTGTGGCTGCTGCAGGGCCAGTCTATCGGTCCGTTCCCGCGCGAGTTCCAGGCGCTTTCGACGGGCTTCATACCTGACCTGTTCGGGGTGGACCGCCCCAACGTGACCGCGCTGGTCGTCGGCGCGGTGGTGGTGGCGATCATCGTCTGGACCGGCCTGCGCAAGCGCAACCGCAACGTGGCCTACGGGATCGAGGCGGAGCCGATGCCCTTCTTCGTGGTTCGCAACGCCATCGTGGCCGGGGCGTTCATGTTCCTCGTCTACAAGCTGTCGACCTTCCGGGGCCTGCCGAACGTGCTGATCACCATGGGCGTGCTGTTCATCATCTACGCCTTCATCACCGAGCAGACGACGCTGGGCCGGCGGATCTATGCGCTGGGCGGCAACAAGAAGGCCGCCAAGCTGTCGGGCATCGCGACCGAACGGCTGACCTTCCTGACGTTCGTCAACATGGGCTTCCTTGCCGCGCTGGCCGGACTGATCTTCGCGGCCCGCCTGAACACGGCGACGCCGAAGGCCGGCTTCGCGCTGGAACTGGACGTGATCGCGGCGGTGTTCATCGGCGGCGCCTCGATGTCGGGCGGCGTCGGCAAGATCGTCGGCGCGGTGGTCGGGGCCTTCATCATGGGCGTGATGAACAACGGCATGTCGATCATGGGGATCGGCATCGACTATCAGCAGGTGATCAAGGGTCTGGTGCTTTTGGCCGCCGTGATCTTCGACGTCTACAACAAGCAAAAGCAGGGGTAGGGCGGGCGCTTCCCCCCTCCCCAACCCTCCCCCTTGAAGGGGGAGGGAGTCAGGACGGTGCGTCTGGCGCCGTCAGGTACAGGTCCCCGACGGGACAGGAGCTGGAAACATGACCTTCAAGCCTGCCGAATGGCCCCGCAAGCTGCGCTCGCAGGAGTGGTACGGCGGCACGTCGCGGGACAACATCTATCACCGCGGCTGGCTGAAGAACCAAGGCTACCCGCATGACCTGTTCGACGGGCGTCCGGTGATCGGCATTCTGAACACCTGGTCCGACCTGACCCCTTGCAACGGTCACCTGCGCGAACTGGCCGAGAAGGTGAAGGCGGGCGTGTGGGAGGCCGGCGGCTTCCCTGTCGAGGTCCCGGTGTTCTCGGCCTCCGAGAACACCTATCGCCCCACGGCCATGATGTACCGCAACCTTGCCGCGCTGGCCGTTGAAGAGACGATGCGCGCCCAGCCGATCGACGGCGCCGTGCTGCTGGTGGGCTGTGACAAGACCACGCCCTCGCTGATCATGGGCGCGGCCTCGACCGACTTGCCGTCGATCGTGGTGACCGGCGGGCCGATGCTGAACGGCTGGTTCCGGGGCGAGCGCGTGGGGTCGGGAACGGCGCTGTGGCAGATGTCCGAGGACATCAAGGCCGGTAAGATGACGACCGAGGATTTCCTCGAAGCCGAACAGGCGATGAGCCGGTCGTCGGGCACCTGCAACACGATGGGCACCGCGTCCACGATGGCCAGTATGGCCGAGGCGCTGGGAATGGCGCTGTCGGGCAACGCGGCCATTCCGGGCGTCGATGCCCGCCGCCGAGTGATGGCGCAGATGTCCGGACGGCGCATCGTGCAGATGGTGAAGGACGATCTGAAGCCATCGGACATCATGACCAAACAGGCGTTCGAGAACGCGATCCGCACCAATGGCGCCATCGGCGGGTCCACCAACGCCGTCATTCACCTGATGGCGATGGCGGGCCGCGTGGGCATCGACCTGACGCTGGACGACTGGGACCGTCTGGGCCGAGACGTTCCGACCATCGTGAACCTGATGCCCTCGGGCAAATACCTGATGGAGGAATTCTTCTATGCCGGCGGCCTGCCCGTCGTGCTGAAGCGGCTGGGCGAGGCGGGGCAGTTGCACAAGGACGCGCTGACCGTGTCGGGCGAAACCGTGTGGGACGAGGTGAAGGACGTCCGCAACTGGAACGAGGACGTGATCCTGCCCGTCGAACAGGCGCTGACCCAGCAGGGCGGCATCGCGGTGCTGCGCGGCAACCTTGCGCCCGCGGGGGCGGTGCTGAAGCCGTCCGCCGCCAGCCCGGCACTGATGAAGCACCGGGGCCGGGCCGTGGTGTTCGAGGACATCGACGACTACAAGCGCAAGATCAACGACGAGGCGCTGGACATCGACGAGACCTGCGTGATGGTCCTGAAGAACTGTGGCCCCAAGGGCTATCCCGGCATGGCCGAGGTCGGGAACATGGGCCTGCCGCCCAAGGTGCTGAAGAAGGGTATCACCGACATGGTCCGCATCAGCGACGCCCGCATGTCGGGCACCGCCTACGGCACCGTGGTGCTGCACACCTCGCCCGAGGCGGCGCGGGGCGGGCCTTTGGCCATCGTGCGGGACGGCGACATGATCGAGCTGGACGTGGCCGAGCGCCGGTTGCATCTCGACCTGACGGACGAAGAGATCGCGGCGCGGCTGGCCGACTGGCAGGGCCCGCCCGAGGTGCCCGCCGCCGGCTACGCAAAGATGTTCCACGACCATGTCGAGGGCGCTGATACCGGGGCCGATTTCGACTTTCTCAAGGGCTGCCGGGGGGCGGCCGTACCGAAGGACTCGCACTGATGGCGCACAAGATCGCGATTGTCGGCGTGGGCAAGATCGCCCGCGACCAGCACATTCCCACTTTGGCGGCCAGCGACGACTTCGAGCTTGTCGCGACCGCCAGCCGCAACGCGGGCGTCGAGGGCGTGGACCGGTTCGAGGATCTCGGTTCGCTTCTGAAGGCGCGTCCGGACGTGACCTGCGTCTCGCTGTGCACCCCTCCGCACGTGCGTTACGACGACGCCCGGATGGCGCTGGAAGCGGGCAAGCATCTGATGATCGAGAAACCGCCCGGCGCGACGCTGAGCGAAGTCCACGATCTCGAGGCTTTGGCGGCCGAACAGGGTCTTGTGTTCTACGCCACGTGGCATTCGCGTCACGCGGCCTCGGTTTCGGCGGCAAAGGCGTGGCTGGCCGACCGGCGCATTCACAGCCTCGAGGTGCGTTGGAAGGAAGACGTGCGGTTTTGGCATCCGGGGCAGGACTGGATCTGGGAGGCCGGCGGCCTTGGCGTGTTCGACCCCGGCATCAACGCGCTGTCGGTGCTGACCGAGATATTCCCGCGCGGCCTGTTCCTGCGCGGCGCGGACCTGCACTTTCCCGAGAACCGGGACACGCCCGTCGCGGCCGACCTCACCTTCTGCGACCCCGGCGGGGCGCGGGTGTCGGCACAGTTCGACTGGCTGAAGGACGGCCCGCCGGAATGGGACATGCACATCGAGACCGACAGCGGCTATGCGCTGCTAAGCGAGGGCGGCGCGCGCCTGACCATTGACGGTGTCGAGGTCGACGCCCATCGCGGCCCCGAGCTTCAGGGCGAGTACCCCGCGCTGTACACCCGCTTCGCCGAACTTCTGGCGACAGGTCAACGCGATGTCGATCTGTCCCCCATGCGTCACGTCGCGGACGCCTTCACACTTGGGCGCCGCAAGGTCGTGGCCCCGTTCCACTGGTAAGAGGATCCACCCATGACCCAGCCGCTGACCGGCATCCTTCCCGTCGCTCCGACGCCCTTCCACGCCGATGGCCGCGTTGACGAAGAGGGCATGCGCCGCGTGCTCGACTGTCTGATCGATCAGGGTGTCGATGCGATCTGCATCCTCGCCAACTATTCCGAGCAATTCGTGCTGTCGGACGAGGAACGCGCGACGCTGATGAAGATCAGCCTCGAACACGTCGCGGGCCGGGTGCCGGTGATCGTCACGATCAGCCATTTCTACACCGGCATCGTGGTCGAGCGCGCGAAGGCCGCGAAAGAGATGGGCGCGGCGATGGTCATGATGATGCCGCCGTACCATGGCGCGGCGCTGAAGGGCGACGACACTGGCATTTACGAGCAGTTCGCGGCGGTGAACGAGGTCGGCATCGATGTCATGGTGCAGGACGCGCCGCTGTCCGGTGTCACCCTGTCGGTGCCGCTGCTGGCGAAAATGGCGAAAGACTTGGAATACGTCAGCTACTTCAAGATCGAGTGCCCCTTCGCCGCCGACAAGCTGGCGGCGCTGATCGAGGCGGGCGGCGACAACATCCTCGGGCCGTGGGACGGTGAGGAGGCGGTGACGCTTCTGGCCGACCTTGACGCGGGCGCGACGGCGACGATGACCTCGGGCCTTCAGTGCGAACACATTCGGCCCATCGTCACCAACTATCTTGCCGGCGACAAGGACGCGGCGCTGGCCCAATGGGGCAAATGCCTGCCGCTGATCAATCACGAGAACCGCCAGTGCGGCCTGCGCGCCTGCAAGACGGTGTTCATGGAAGGCGGCGTGATCGGGTCCGACCATGTCCGCCACCCGCTGAAGCCGATGTCGCAGCGCACCAAGGATCGCCTGCTGTCGCTGTCGCGCGAACTGGACCTGATCGCGTTGAAGTGGGGCAAGTAGGCCGGGGCCGCCCGGTTCCAGTGTGAAGCTTTTCTGACAACCCCGCGCCGCGCCTTGCGGCGTCCCGCGCGGGGCGCTAGCGGTGCCGCGTTCTGGCGGGGCGGGAAGCATGTCGGTCGAGATCAGCGGCGCGGAAAAGACCTTCGGCAAGCACAAGGCGGTGAACGGCGTCAGCGTCGATCTTGCCGATGGCGAGTTCTTCGTCGTGCTGGGCCCCTCGGGCTGCGGCAAGTCCAGCCTGCTGCGCCTTGTTGCCGGGCTTGAGCGCGTCGACGCGGGCGAGGTGCGGCTGGACGGGAGGCTGGTCTCGAGCCCGGATGTTCATGTCGCCCCAGAGGATCGCGCGGTCGGCGTCGTGTTCCAGTCCTATGCTCTGTGGCCGCATATGTCGGTGCGCGACAACGTCGCCTTTCCGGCGGAAGCGGGCGGCGCATCGCGCGCCGAGGCACGGCGGCAGGCGGACCGGCATCTTGAGACCGTGGCGCTGGGGCCGCTGGCAGAGCGGCAACCCGCCGCGCTGTCGGGTGGGCAGCGGCAGCGCGTGGCGCTGGCGCGCTGTCTTGCGGGCGGTGCGCGCACGATCCTGATGGACGAACCGCTGGCGAACCTCGACCCACACCTGCGAGGGCGGATGGAGGTCGAGATCTCGCGCTTCCATCGCGATGCCGGGGTCACCACGCTGTACATCACCCACGATCAGCGCGAGGCGATGGCGCTGGCCGATCGTATCGCGGTGATGGGCGAGGGGCATTTCCTTCAGGTCGCTCCGCCGCAAGAGATTCACGACCGCCCCGCGACCGAGGCCGTGGCCCGTTTCATCGGGCAGGCGGCGGTGCTGGATGCCGTCGTCGCCAACGGTATTGCGCGGGTCGGGCTGCTCAGCGCGCCGGTCGCTGCGGCGGACGGGCCCGCGCGGCTGGTGGTCCGACCGGGCGACGTGCGGCTTGGCGACGGAACGCCGGCACGGCTAGAGGCTGCTTTCTACCGGGGCGGCGGCTGGGAAGCCCGTGCGCGGGTCGATGGGCTGTCCGAGCCGCTCCCCGTTCATGCGACCGCGCCGCTGAGGGATGGCGACACCGTGCGCGTCACACTTTCCGGCGGTTGGGTTCTGCCCGGCTAGCGGTGCTTTGGGCCCGTCCGGATTCGAGCTCGATCAGATCCGCCAGGGCACCACGCCGGCAGGCAGCTTCCGACCAGCCCGGTCGAGCACGGCCATCAGCACGACGGTCGCCAGCACGGTCACGCAGGACATCGCCGATGCCAGCGTGGTATAGCCGCCGTCTTCGTAGTTGAAGATCGCCGTCCCGATCGTCTCGTTCCCCGTGGACCACAAAAGCGCGGACACCGTGACCTCGTTGTACGCCGTCAGGAACATCAGGATCGCGCCCGAGGCAGCCGCCGGCGCCATCAGCGGCGCGAAAATCCGCGCCATGCGCCGGCCGAACCCGGCCCCTGAAACGCGCGCGGCGTCGTCCAGCGCCGGGTCGAGCTGTCCGAAGGCGGCGACCACAGGCTTCAGGGTGATCGACAGGAATGCGGTGAGATAGGCGAGGAATATGATCGCCATCGTATTGTAAAGTGACACATTCAGCAGAGGCAGCGGCCGGATGAAGGTCAGGATGAATGCGATAGAGATCACGAGACCCGGAATCGCATAGCTGACGTCCGCCAGCGTTGCCAGCGTTCCGCCAACCACGCGCGGAAGCCGGGCGCTCCGCGACAGGGCATAGGCCACAAGCACGGATACCGACGCCAGCACCAGCGCAGCCGCGGCGGCGGTCAGGGTGGAGTTGGTGAAGGCGCGGACAGTGGACGACTGCCGGAACAGGATCTCGGCGAAGTTGCCAAAGGTCAGCGTATCGGCGTTCAAGGGCACGCCATAGGTCTTGACCAGCGCGGTGGCGGTCAGCGCCATCAGCGGCAGGACCAGCGTCGCGGCGATGTAGGCCGCCAGTGCGCCTTCCGCCAGCGGACGAGTCCGGCGCAGGGCAATGCGCAAGGGGGGCTGCGGCGGACCGGAGACCTGGGCGCGGAACCGGCGTTGCAGCCATGCCTGCAGGGCGATTGCGGCGACGGCCACGATGGCCAGAAGGAGCGAGATGACGGCCACATCGGTCAGCACACGCGGTCCGAAACTCGACAGCCTTTGCCAGATCAGCACCGGCAGCGTGGTGTAGCGCGCGGGGATGCCGAGGATCGCCTGAATGCCGAAATTGCCTAGCGCCGATACGAAGGCCAGCATGAAGGCCGCGACCAATGTCGGGGCCAGCAGTGGCAGCAGGATGCGCCCCAGCAGGCGCGTGGGGCGGGCGCCGGCGATGCGGGCGGCCTCGACCATCTCGCGCGGGAGGGTGCGCAGGGCGGCCAGCGCCACGAGGAAGACCAAAGGCGTGTGCTGGACGGTCAAAAGCAGCATCACGCCGAAAGGGGTGTACAGAGGATGCGGGCTGCCCACGGGGGGCGCAAGCGACAGCCAGTTCAGCACCGGGCTGCCGGGACCAAGCGCCTGCACCCACGCGATGGCGGTCACCTGTGGCGGGATCATCATCGGCAAGAGCAGCAGGAACACCAGCAAGCCTTTGGCGCGCACGTCGGTCAACCCGATGACCAGCGCCAGAGCGGTACCGAGGACCAGCGCCGCAAGACCGGAAATGGCCGAGCTTTCAAAGCTGTGCCATGCGGCGCGCTGAACCGAGCCGCTGGCCAGCGCCTCGATCAACGGGGCAAGAGAGGGCAGGGCGCCATCGGTCAGGCCGACGCGCGCCAGAAGGCCCAGCGGCACGACGAACAGCACCAGCGCGAAAAGGCAAAGCGCGGCGAGGGACAGCCCCTCGCCGCGCCGCGACAGTGACGTCAGGATCTTAGCCACCGAAGATTTCGACGAACCGTTCCTTATTGTCCTGATCGTTCGCCAGTGCGGCGGCCGGGTCGAAGCCCATCAGCTTGATCTCGTCCAGCGACGGGAAGCCCTCTGGCGGCGAGACGGCCGGGTGCGCGGGCAGATAGCCCATCTCGGACGCCAGCTGCTGACCTTCTTCCGATATCAGGAAGTCGACGAAAGCCTTCGCCGCGTCGGGGTTCTGGGCAGTCGACAGGATCGCAACCGGCTCGGTCACCGCCGAGACGCCTTCCTCGGGGAAGACGAACTCGACCGGCGCGCCGTTCATCTTCTCGCGGATCGGCAGGAAGTCGACGACGAAGCCGTACAGCTTCTCGCCGCCCGCAATCGCGTTGTAGGTGCCGCCGTTGCCGCCCTGCGGGTTGGCGCCCTGCTCGGCGAGGCCCTCGTAGAACGCCCAGCCCAGCGACGGGTCGGCAGTCAGCGCGGCCATGTGGATCGTCGCGGCGCCAGAAGTCAGCGGCGACGGCATCGCGATCATGCCCTTGGCTTCCGGCTTCAGCAGATCCGCGTAAGAGGTCGGAACCATCGGCGCTTCGGTGTTGTAGATGATGCCGGTGGTGATCAGCTTGGTCGAGAAATAGTGGCCCTCGTCATCCATCAGTGCGGGGTCGTAAGCCGAGGTGTCGGCGTCGGTGTAGGCCATCAGGCGACCGTCGGCTTCCAGCGATTCCATCGTGACCATGTCGGCGATCAGCAGAACGTCGGGCTGCGGCTGGCCGGCTTCGAACTCGGCAAGCAGCTTGGCCATCACCTTCGTCGTGCCTTCGCGGAACCACTCGACCTCGACCTCGGGGTACTTCGCCATGAAGGCGTCGACGGTCTTCTGGGCGTCTTCGTTGGGTTGCGAGGTGTAGAGAACCAGCGTGCCCGACACGTCCTGCGCCAGGAGAACGGTGGGCAGGGCGGTCGTGGACAGGCCGGCGACAAGCGCGGCGGTCAGGAGTGTGCGTTTCATGGGTGTCCCGTGTGTGTCTGCGGTTCGGAGCGTGAGAGGTTGCTCCGAGGCTGGCTAGCAGCGGAGTGTTGCACTTCCTTGACAGTTTGCAGGTCGCCTGTGGGTAACGGGGCGCCGCCCGGTTCGGGCCTTCGTGGCGATCCTTCATCGGACGCTTGGGCAGACGGGCTGGCGGTCGCTGCGCCCGCCCTGCCTGCGTGTTGACAAATCATCTCGTCCATCGCTACGGTGTTCATGTTGAGGAATCAACAAGCGCTGCTGGAGGGCGGCGCGAGGGAGGACAGCTTTCAGGTCGGGACCAAACGATTGCGCGCATTTGCGCGCGACCGTGCTCTGGTCGCATGGCCGGACCAAAGCGGAACCTCACGCCAGTAGATCAAGCCGCGTGTCCGGGCGACCCGGGCACCGGCATCCAAGCGGCAGTTCCTGCCACAAAGACACGAAGCACGTGTCGGCGGTCGCATCGGTGCGGGCGCCGGACGGTAGAGCTTTGTCCAGCCCCTGGAGGAGGGGCACACAGGGCGGCCGGCGAACAGGCCGCCACAGGGAGGAAGACATGAACACAACACGCAAGACGGCCGGCGCAATCGGTCTGGCCCTTGGTCTATTCGCGGCGTCCGGTGCGGCGGCGGATACGATCAAGGTCGGTGTGATCGCGCCGTTCTCGGGCCCCTTCGCCCAGTATGGCATCCAGTACCAGCAGGCCATCGAGACCTACGTGGCCCAGAACGGGGCCAGCGCGGGCGAGCACGAGATCGAGTTCATTTACAAGGACGTGGGCGGCGTGAACCCGGACCAGTCCCGCAGTCTGGCGCAGGAGCTGCTGATCCGTGAACAGGTGGATTACCTTGCCGGGTTCACCTTCACGCCCAACGCGCTGGCGGTCGGGCCGATCATCACCCAGTCCGAGACCCCGACGGTTATTTTCAACGCCGCGACGTCGGTCATCAACAAGGAAAGCCCCTTCTTCCTGCGCACCAGCTATACGCTGTGGCAGGTTTCCGCACCGATGGCGGAATGGGCCTATGATCAGGGGCTGCGGACGGTCGTGACGACGGTCAGCGACTATGGTCCGGGCATTGACGCCGAGGTCTCGTTCAAGGCGGCGTTCGAGGCGAAGGGCGGCGAGGTTGTCGACACCATCCGCATGCCGCTGTCGACCACCGATTTCACGCCTGTCATCCAAAGCGTGAAGGATCAGGCGCCCGACGCGGTGTTTGCCTTCCTGCCGGGTGGCCCGCCCACCTTCACCTATACCAAGACCTACAACGAGAACGGCTTGCGCGATGCGGGGATCATGTTCCTTGGCACCGCCGAGACGGAAGAGTCGAACCTTCAGGGGCTGGGCGACATGGCGATCGGCCTGACCACCGCCTATCACTATTCCGCCGCTCACGATTCCGACCTGAACCGCGAGTTTCAGGCCAAGCTGCACGAGTTGCACCCGGACGGGATCATCAACTGGGCGTCGGTCGGCGCCTATGATGGCGTGCACCTGATCTACGAGATGGTGAAGGCCGCCGGAAGTGATGGCCCCGCCGCCGTCGAGGCCGTGCTGGGCATGGAATGGGAAAGCCCGCGCGGTGCGCTGACGATGGACCCGGAAACCCGGACGGTCATCCAGAACGTCTATATCCGTGAGGTCGAGCGCAATGCCGAGACCGGACTGCTTGAGAACGCCGAGAAGGGCGTGATCGCCACCGTCGGCGATCTTGGCTGGGACCAGTAACCGAAGCGTCGGGCCGGTCGTTTCCGGCCCGGCGGCACGGTTGGGTGAGAACCAATGGATCTTCTTCTGAACATCGCGGTCGATGGCATCGCCTACGGCATGATCCTGTTCATGATCGCCGTCGGCCTGTCGGTGACCATGGGGCTGATGCGGGTGGTGAACCTTGCCCACGGCGGTTTCGCCCTGATCGGTGGCGCGCTGGCGCATTGGCTGGGAGCGGAACTGGGGTTGGGCTTCTGGCTGGCCGCGCCTTTGGCCATCGCCGGAACCGTGCTGATCGCCCTGCCGCTGGAACGTGTGCTCTACCGCCGGATCTACGGCTTTGGCGAACTGCAGCAGGTGCTGGCCACCATCGGGCTGACCTTCTTGATGATCGCTTCGGTGAACTACCTGCTGGGCTCGACCCTGCTGCCGATAGAACTGCCGCCCGCCCTGCGCCAGACGGTCGATCTTGGCTTCCGCCAGCTGACCGCCCACCGCGCCGCCGTGATCGTCGTCGGGCTGGTGGTGATCGCCGGGCTGTGGGGCCTGTTGGACCGCACCCGCTTTGGCATCCGTCTGCGCGCTGCCGTGGACAACCGAGACACCGCCTCTGCCATCGGGATCAACACGTCCAGCATCTACATGCTGACCTTTGCGCTGGGCGCGGGGCTGGCGGCGCTGGGCGGCATTCTCGGGGCCGAGCTTCTGCCGATCGACGCCTATTACCCGCTGCGCTACATGGTGCTGTTCCTGATCGTGGTCGCCATCGGCGGCATGGGCTCGATCCTCGGCTCGTTCGTCGCCGCGCTGGCCATCGGCGTGATCGAGACCGCCAGCCGCTATCTGGTGCCGGACCTCGCCACCATCGTCTTCTTCGGCTTCGTCATCCTGTTCCTCGCGGTGCGTCCGCGCGGCCTTATGGGGAGCGCCTGACATGCTGCGCCGATATGGATCGCAATACGCGCCCGCTGTCCTGATGATCGCCGTCGCTGTCGCGGCCTTCTTCGCCTTTCCCTTCAACCTCGCGTTCCTGACGCGGATCCTGATCATGATCGTGCTGGTCCTGTCGCTGGACCTTGTGCTTGGCTACGCCGGGATCGCCACGTTGGGGCAGGCCGCCATGTACGGCGCCGGGGCCTATGCGGCGGGGCTGTTCGCCATCCATGTCTGGGCGGACCCGGTCGCGGGGCTGCTGATCGGCGCGCTGGCGGGGGCCGCGCTGGCGGCGCTTGCGGGGCTGGCGTTGATGCGGACGCACGGGCTGACGCTGATCATGCTGACCATCGCGGTGGCGCAGATCTGTTCCGAGATCGCCAACCGCGCCCGTGATATCACCGGAGGCGCCGACGGGCTGCGCGGCATCCGGATGCAGCCGGTGCTGGGCATCTGGGAATTCGATTTCATCGGCCGCACCGGGTACTGGTACGCCTTTGCCGTGGCCGCCGTGGTGATGGTCCTGCTGGCGGTGCTGGTGCGCTCGCCCTTCGGGCTGTCGCTACGCGGCATCCACCAAAGCCCCGAACGGATGCTGGCCATCGGCGCACCGGTCTACTGGCGGCGTCACGCGGCCTATACGCTGGGCGGCGGCATCGCCGGGATCGCCGGGGCGCTGACGGCGCAGATCACCCAGCTGGTCAGCCTGGAGACCTTTTCCTTCGCGCTGTCGGCCGAGGCGATGATCATGCTGATCCTCGGCGGCACCGGGCGCCTGTACGGCGCGGTGATCGGCACGGTGATCTTCATGTGGGTCCACCACACCGCCGCCGCCAACGATCCGTTCAACTGGCTATTCGTGATCGGCGCGATGGTGCTGGCTGTGGTGTTCTTCCTGCCCACCGGACTGATCTCGCTGCCGCCCGCGCTGAAGCGGCTTGCCAAGGGAGGTCGCCATGCAGGGTCTTGAGGTTCGCGGCCTGTCCAAGCGCTTCGGCGGGCTGGTGGTGTCGGAGAATATCGACTTCGACCTGAAGCCCGGTGATCGGAAGGCGCTGATCGGGCCGAACGGGGCGGGGAAAAGCACCTTCGCCAATCTCGTCACCGGCATCCTTGCGCCATCGGGCGGGACGATCCGCTTCGATGGGCAGGACATCGGCGGGATGGGAGAGGCGCATCGCGTCAAGCTTGGCATCGCCAAGACTTTCCAGATCACCACGCTGTTCCCCGAGATGACAGTGCGCGAGAACCTGCGCCTGCCGATCCTGGAACGCGAAGGGCGCGGGTTCCGGATGTTCCGCCGTGCCTCGGGCGATGCGGCGGTGGAGGACGAGATTGGCACGCTTATGGCGCAGTTCGATCTTGGACCGCTGGCCGACCGTCCCGTTCGCGACCTGGCCTATGGTCAGCAGCGGCTGGTCGAGATGGCGCTGACGCTGGCGCTGAAGCCTCGTGTGCTGATCCTCGACGAGCCCGCCGCAGGCGTGCCGTCCAGCGAAACGCACCTGATCACCGACGCCATCGCGCGGCTGCCGGAAGACCTGGCCGTGCTGGTGATCGAGCATGACATGGATCTAGTTTTCAAGGTCGCCCGCTCGATCGTGGTGCTGGTGCAGGGCCGCATCCTGACCGAGGGCACGCCCTCCGAGATCGCCGGAAACGCGCAGGTGCGCGAGCTTTACCTTGGGGGCGGCCATGACTGACACGGTTCTGGATCTCGTTAACGTCACCGCCGGTTACGGCCCCACCCACGTGCTGCGCGGCATCGACCTGCATGTCCGCGCCGGCGAACGGCTGGCAGTGATCGGGCGCAATGGGGCGGGGAAGACCACGCTTCTGGGCACGATCATGGGACTGACCAAGCTGCACGAAGGGTCCGTCCGCCTGCGCGGCCAGCCCATCGACCGGTTGGCCCCCTTCCGCCGTAATGCGCTGGGGCTCGGTCTTGTGCCGCAGACGCGGGATATTTTCGCCTCGCTCAGCGTGGAAGAGAACCTGCTGGCCGCGATGCGGGGCGATGCCTCGTTGGACGAAGCCTATGCCCTTTTCCCGCGCCTGAAAGAGCGCCGCCGCAATGGCGGCCGGCAACTGTCGGGCGGCGAGCAACAGATGCTGGCCATCGCCCGCACCCTGATGACCCGGCCCGAGATCATCCTGCTGGACGAGCCGCTTGAAGGGCTGGCGCCGGTGATCTGCGAACAGCTGATGTCCGTTTTCGAGGACCTGGCAGCCGATGGCAGCCGATCCGTCGTGCTGGTCGAACAACATGCCGAGGCGGCGCTCGCCTTCGCGACACGGGCGATCCTGATGGCGAATGGCGCCGTCGTCTGGGAAGGCGCCGCCGAAGACCTGAGACGCAACCCCGATCTGCTGCACCGCCACGTCGGTGTCGGGGTCGAGGCGTAAGGAGGAGACAACATGACACTGATCGAGGGCCACAAGCCGATCACGCCCGCCGATGGCATTCCGGTCTGGGACGTCGACCCGTATGACGAGGACATGCTGCGCGCGCCAGAGACGTTTTATGCCGAACTGCGCGCGAAGGGTCCGGTGGTCTTTATCCCCGCCTATTCGATCCTTGCGCTGGGTCAGTACGAGACCACGCAGAAGGTATTCAGCGACCACGAGAATTTCGTGTCTTCGCGGGGCGTCGGGCTGAACGATTTCAAGCTGGAAGAACCCTGGCGACCGCCGTCGATCATCCTGGAAGTCGATCCGCCCGACCACACCCGGACGCGGCGGATCATGGCCAAGGCGCTGTCACCGAAAGTGGTGCGCGGGCTGGCCGACATGTTCCGCGAGACTGCCGAGGAAATCGTGGACGACCTGCTGACCAAGGGCAGTTTCGACGCGGTGACCGACCTTGCCGAACGCTTCCCGGTCTCGGTCTTCCCGCGCGCTGTGGGGATGCGCGATGTCGATCAGCGCAACCTTGTCGACTACGGCGCCTGCGTGTTCAACGCGATGGGCCCCGACAACCGCCTGCGCCGCTGGGCGTTGGAGCGCAACAAGCAGATCGCGCCGTGGATCATGGCCGCCTGCGCCCGCGACCGGCTGACCGATGACGGGCTGGGCGCGATGATCTATGCCGAGGCCGCCGCGGAAGACGCCGCGATTACCGAGGCCGAGGCCGCCATGCTGGTCCGGTCCTTCCTGTCGGCGGGGGTGGATACCACCGTGACCGGGATCGGCAACGCGCTCTGGTGCTTTGCCACCAACCCCGGCGAGTGGGACCGCCTTCGCGCCGATCCGAAACTGGCGCGTCCGGCGATCGAGGAAGTGCTGCGCTTCACTTCTCCGGTCCACACCTTCGGGCGCACCGCCGGGCGGGACACCGAGATCGCCGGTTATCCGGTCGAGGAAGGCACCAAGGTCATCTGTGTCCTCGGCGCGGCCAACAGCGACCCCGACAAGTGGGGCGACCCGGAAGCCTTCCGCATCGACCGCCGCCCGCTGGGCCACATGGCCTTCGGCGCGGGCATCCACGGCTGCGTCGGCCAGAACATCGCGCGGGGCGAGATGGAGGCGCTGCTGTCGGTCATGGCCGAGAAGGTCGCGCGGATCGAACCGGCGGGAGAGGCTGTCTGGCGCCCGAACAACGCAATTCATGCGCTGGACAAGCTGCCCCTGAAACTGATCCCGAAGTGAGGCCCAAGATGGTGAAGGTAACCTTTATCGAGCATGACGGCACCGAGACCACGGTCGAGGCGGCCGAGGGCGACAGCGTGATGAGCGCGGCCATCGCCAACGGCATCGATGGCATCGTCGCGGAATGCGGCGGCTCGATGATGTGCGCCACCTGCCATTGCTACGTCGATGACGCCTGGGCCGACCGGACCGGCCCGCGCAAAGAGGGCGAAGACGACATGCTGGAAAGCGCGGCCTCGGAGGTGAAGGAGACCTCGCGCCTGTCCTGTCAGATCAAGCTGACGGCAGACCTTGACGGGCTGGTCGTGCACCTGCCGGAGGAGCAGGTGTGACCAACACCCCCGATCCGGGCCGCGTCGTCATCGTCGGCGCGGGGCAGGGCGGCTTGCAGGCTGCCATCAGCTTGCGGCAAGAGGGGCATACGGGGCCGATCACGCTGATCGGTGACGAGCCGGGGCTGCCCTATCAGCGGCCGCCGCTGTCCAAGGCCTATCTCAAGACCGGGGTGGCCGACCAGTTGACCCTGCGGCCGGAAAGCTTCTTTGAAAAGAAGGACATCACCCTGCGGCCCGGCCTGCGCGTTGACCGGATCGACCGGGAAAACCGGCAGGTCGTGGCCGGGTTCGAGGTGCTGGATTACGACCAGCTGATCCTTGCCACCGGCACACGCAACCTGCGCCCGCCGATCCCCGGCGTGGAGCGTGCACTGGGTCTGCGGACCTTGCCGGATGCCCGCGCCCTGCGGGACGCGCTCGACACGCCGCAACGCGTCGCGGTGATCGGCGGCGGCTTCATAGGGCTGGAATTCGCGGCGGTTGCCCGCGCGCTTGGCCACACCGTTCACGTCGCCGAAGCCGCGCCCCGCCTTATAAGCCGCGTGATCTCTCCCGAGATGTCGGCGCGGTTCCGGTGCCTTCACGACAGCCTCGGCACGGTCCTTCATCTTGGCAACGGCGTCAGCGACGTATCCGGCGGCGGGCTGGTCCTGTCCGACGGCACCGAACTCGCCGCCGATCTGATCCTGCTGGCTGCCGGTGTCCGCCCCAATACCGAACTGGCCGAGGCCGCCGGCCTGATGGTGGACAACGGCATCGTGGTCGACACCCGGCTGCGCACGGAAGATCCGCACATTTACGCGCTGGGCGACTGCGCTGTCTTTCCCGATCCGGCCACCGGCCGCCCGGTCCGGCTGGAAAGCGTGCAGGCCGCAACGGACCACGCCCGCGCCATAGCGAAAACCATCGTCCACGACGCGGCCGATCCCTATGCTGCGGTCCCTTGGTTCTGGTCCGATCAGGCGGACTGGAAGCTTCAGATCGCCGGGCTCGCCACGGCAAGCGATGACAGCGTTCCGGTGGGCGAGGATACGGTCCTACGCTTCGCCGGAAATCGCCTGACTGCCGTCGAATGCATCAACAACGCCAAAATCCATATGAAAGCCCGCCGCTTGCTGGCGCAACCCGACGTGCCGACCCGTGACATGCTGGCACGGGAGACTTATGACCTGACGAGTTTCTGAGTCAGATGGACAACGCATGGTGACCGACACGAGACAGGACCGCATCTCGAGCCCGACGCGCGACCGCGACGGGATCGAGATTCTCGATATCGATCACTACGCGCCGTTCCTGTTCAACGCGGTCAGCGGCGCGTGGCATCGCAAGACCTCGGCCATATACCGCAGCCAGTTCGACCTTGGCATCGTCGACTGGCGCGTGATCGCGATGCTGAACATCGAACCGGACATCACCGCCAGCCGCGTGTGCGAGGTGATCCGGCAGGACAAGGCCGCCGTCAGCCGGTCTCTGAAGCTGCTGCACAGCCGGGGACTTGTCGCCTACGAGGCGGCGATGAATGACCCCCGCAAACGCAGCTGGTGGCTGACCGACGAGGGCCAGCGCATCCACGCCGAAATCATGACCATCGCCTTGGCGGCCGAGGCGCAGATGCTCGAGGATGTGCCGCCCGAGGAACTGGAGATCTTCCTGAAAACCCTGCGCCACATGCTGCGAAACCTCGACCGGCAAGCATAGCGCCAGCGGGCCGCGTCGGGCGTTTCCGGACGCCGGTACATCGGACCCGTCCCCAGTGCGAGGGTTCCTTCCGAAAGGGAAGATGATGGATCGGTAAGCTGTTGGCGGGAAACTGAAAGCTACCGCACCGAAAACCCGGTCGCCAATGCCGTCGCCTTCGCCAAGACTTCCGCCGAAACCCAACATCGCAAACCACGGGTATTGCGCGATCTGGCGGTCTACCGCGTCGCCGCGCATCTCGTACGTGCCAACGCCGGGCTCCGCTTGACGATGCCAAACGCATGATCTAGACACCGATCCTGCTGAGCGGGCGTCGTATACTGGCTATTACCTCAGCCTTCCAAGCTGATGAAGCGGGTTCGATTCCCGCCGCCCGCTCCAAGCTTTCTCCCGCATGACCGACAGCCGAAGACCGCCGCGCGCTGGACGTGTTCCTTGTCTATGGCACAGGGACGGCTGTAGCCTGCGACGGGGCACAGGCTGGCTTCCGTTGCGCCCGAGACGGTGTGACGCGCTTGCCGATCAGCGCCGGGTTGGCTATGCGGCCTAGGGACGAGGGGGGCATATGGCACGCAATCAGCCGTCGAAAGACGACCGGGAAAAGTCCAAGCGCATCGGTGCGCTGCGTGAGCTGGCGCCGTTTCTGAAACCCTATCGCGGGATGATGGTCGCCGCGATCTGTGCGCTGGTGCTGACCGCGATGGTCTCGCTGGCGTTGCCGCTGGCGGTGCGCCGGGTCGTTGACGGGTTCGAGACCTCGGCGGAACGCCTGCTTGACAGCTATTTCGTCGCCGCCCTGATCATTGCGCTGCTGCTCGCAGTGGGCACGGGTGTTCGGTACTACCTTGTGACCCGGCTGGGCGAGCGTGTGGTGGCCGACATCCGCAAGGCCGTGTTCGACCGGATGGTCGGGATGTCGCCCGCCTTCTACGAGAAGATCATGACCGGAGAGGTCCTGAGCCGGATCACGACGGACACCACGCTGATCCTGTCGGTCATAGGCTCTTCGGTGTCGATTGCGCTGCGCAACCTGCTGATCCTGATGGGCGGTATCGTCCTGCTTCTGCTGACTTCGGCCAAGCTGACGGGGCTGGTGCTGCTGATCGTTCCGGTGGTCATCGTGCCGATCGTGCTTCTGGGCCGTCGTCTGCGCTCGCTTAGCCGCGAGAACCAGGACTGGATCGCGGCATCTTCGGGCAGCGCGTCCGAGGCGCTTCTGTCGGTGCAGGCGGTGCAGGCCTTCACCAACGAACCCGCCACGCGCCGCAGCTTTTCTGACGTGACAGAGCGCAGCTTTACCGCCGCCCGCAAACGCATTGCGACGCGCGCGGCGATGACCGTCATCGTGATCGCGCTGATTTTCTCCGGTGTCGTGGGTGTCTTGTGGGTCGGTGCGCGGGATGTGCGGGCCGACGCGATGTCGGTGGGCGAACTGGTGCAGTTCGTCATCTACGCGGTGATGGTCGCGGGGGCGACCGGCGCCCTGTCCGAGATCTGGGGCGAGTTGCAGCGGGCCGCCGGTGCGACCGAGCGGCTGGTAGAGTTGCTGGGCGCCGAAGACACCGTGAAGGACCCGGAGCACGCGATGCCGCTGCCCGACCCGTGCCGTGGCGCGATCACCTTCGACAACTTGACCTTCCACTATCCGACCCGGCCGGATGTGTCGGCGTTGGACAACGTCTCGCTCGAGATCCAACCAGGCGAGACGGTGGCGCTTGTAGGTCCGTCCGGAGCGGGCAAGTCGACCATCATCCAGCTATTGCTGCGCCACTACGATCCGCAAAGCGGCGCCGTGCGGATCGACGGCCAGCCGCTGACCGGGATGGCCCGCGCCGACTTCCGCCGCGCCATCGCGCTTGTGCCGCAGGACCCGGTGATCTTCGCCGATACCGCCCGCGAGAACATCCGCTTCGGTCGCCCGGGCGCGACCGACGAAGAAGTCGTCGAGGCCGCGAAGGCCGCTGCTGCCGACGATTTCCTGTCGAAGCTGCCGGATGGATACGGAAGCTACGTCGGCGAGCGCGGCGTGATGCTGTCGGGCGGTCAGAAGCAGCGCATCGCCATCGCGCGCGCGATCCTGCGCGACGCACCGATCCTGCTGCTGGACGAGGCCACCAGTGCGCTTGATGCGGAAAGCGAACGTCTGGTGCAGGCGGCGGTCGACCGGCTGTCGCACGACCGCACCACGCTGATCGTCGCGCACCGGCTTGCGACGGTGAAGAAGGCGGACCGCATCGTCGTGTTCGACGAGGGGCGCATCGTGGCCACCGGCACGCACGCCGAACTGGTGTCGCAGGACGGGCTGTATGCGCGGCTTGCGCGGCTTCAGTTCACCGAGGGTCTCGCGGCGGAATAGCACCGCGAACCCACGCCTGACCCTGCGTCGCACGGCTGTCACCGTGGCGTTTACCTTGCGCACGCGACGAATTGTCACCATTTTTCCAAGCAGTCACGTCGCCGGGAACGGCCGGCGGCCAAGGGGAGGAATTGGCAATGGCGGACTATGCGAGCTGCGTCGATCGTGACGCGATCACCAATGAAATGCCGTGGACCGAGCGAGACGTGCCGCCGACGCTGTACGGGCTTCTGACACGCACGGCTGAACGGTTTCCCGACCGCAATGCCATGACGTTCCAGATGTTCTCGGACCCCGGCGCGCGGGCCGAGACGCTGACGTGGCGCCAGATGCGGTCGCAGGTGACGCAGGCCGCGAACCTGTTCCGCGAACTCGGCGTCGGCGAAACGGACACCGTCGCGATCCTGATGCCGAACTGCACCGAGTGCTTCGTGGCGCTGTACGGCGCACAGGTCGCCGGCATCGCCAACCCGATCAATCCGTTGCTGGAACCGGAACAGATTGCCGGCATCCTGCGTGAGACCGGCGCGAAGGTTCTGGTGACGCTTCGGGCGTTCCCGAAGACGGATATCGCCCAGAAGGCGGCAGAGGCGGTGCGGCTTGCGCCCGGCATCGAAACGGTGATCGAGGTCGACCTGCTGCGCTATCTCGACTTTCCCAAAAGCTGGATCGTGCCGCTGATCCGCCCCAAGGCGCATGCCCGTCATCGCGCGCGGGTCCTGCGCTATGCGGACGAAGTCGCACGGCAGTCGGACACGCTCGATTTCGCCGACAGCACCGGGGACCGCATCTCGGCCTATTTCCACACCGGCGGCACCACCGGGATGCCGAAGGTCGCGCAGCACAAGTATTCGGGCTTCGTCTACAACGGCTGGCTGGCAGAGAGGCTGCTGTTCACAGAAGAAGACACGCTGATCTGTCCGCTGCCTTTCTTCCACGTCTTCGCTGCGGTCGTGGTCGGCGGAGCGGTCATGAGTTCGGGCGCGCATGTCGTGTTGCCGACGCCCGCCGGGTATCGTGGCGACGGCGTGTTCGACAACTTCTGGAAGCTGCTGGAGCGGTGGAAAGTGACCTTCGTCATCACGGTGCCCACCGCCATCGCCGCGCTGATGCAGCGGCCCGTGAACGCCGACCTTTCCGCGCTGAAGATCGCGTTTTCCGGTTCGGCTCCGCTGCCGGTCGAGTTGTACAACCGCTTCCGCGCCGCGACCGACGTGACCATCGTCGAAGGCTACGGTCTGACCGAGGCGACCTGCCTTGTCGCCGTGAACCCGCCCGAGGGCGAGAAGAAGGTGGGCTCGGTCGGATTGCCGTTCCCCTATACCGATGTGCGCATTTTGCGGTGCGACGACTCCGGGGCCATCCAGCAAGAGATGGGCGTCGACGAGGTGGGCGAGATCTGTGTGTCGAACCCGGGCGTGTTCGAGGGGCAGACTTATCTTGAGGCCGACAAGAACCGGGGCCTCTTCGCCGAAGAGAAATGGCTGCGCACCGGCGACCTTGGCCGGATCGACGCGGATGGCTATCTGTGGATCACCGGCCGGGCGAAGGACCTGATCATCCGGGGCGGTCACAACATCGACCCGGCCGAGATCGAAGAAGCGCTGACCAGCCACGAGGCGGTGGCCGTCGCCGGCGCAATCGGCCAGCCGGACGCGTTCTCGGGCGAACTGCCCTGCGTCTATGTCGAACTGGTCGACGGTGCGGATGTCACCGAAGCCGCGCTTCTGGAACATGCGCAGCACAAGATCCACGAACGGGCGGCGCGGCCCAAGTATCTGGAGATCCTGCCCGAACTGCCCAAGACCGCCGTCGGCAAGGTGTTCAAGCCCGATCTGAGAAAGCGCGCCATCGCCCGCGTCTATGATGCGGCGCTGAAGGAACGCGGGCTTGCCGCCCGCGTTGTGTCGGTCGTCGAGGACAAGAAGCGCGGGCTGGTCGCCAAGCTGGAGCGCACCGGCGAGGTGGACGCCGAGGCGGTGGGCCACTGTCTTGGCGAGTTCTCGCGCCCGTGGGACTGGGCCGAGAGCGCTGAACGCGGCGGCGAAGGCGCTCGCGCAGCCGAGTGACAGTTTGTGCCGGCAGGCGGGGCGGCCGTCCCGTCTGCCGGGGCGGCTGCCGTGTCACCCACCCAGCGTTATGTCGTTGCAAAGCGCCGTGATCGGGTCCCAGCCTTCGCTCATCCTGACGGCATACCGGGCCGACAGCCGGATCAGCGCAAGGAGTTCGTCGCGTCGGGTCTCAAGGATCTCGGTCCGCATCGCGTCGTAGTCCTCGGCCATTCGGGTTTCCAACAGTTCCAGAGCGGCGGCGGACAATCCGATGATCGTGTCGTCGGGCAGGGGGGCGTCGGACAGCATCCCCTCGGCCACCTCTTTCAGCGGCATGGCGCGTGCGATGTTCACCGCGTTGCGTTGTATGGTCAGACGGTCGATACGTTCGCGCTCTGACTCCGGGGGTTCGTCGAGGAAGTAGTATCCCTGCTCCGCCTCCAAATAGTACAGCCATCCCGCGTATCTTGACGCCAGCAGCACCTCGCGTTGGGCGGGCGTCGGGTCGGACAGGGTGCCGAAGTCCAGCACCTGCCGCACCGCGCAGCCTTCGAGTTTGGCCAAGGACTGCTCGAAGGTCTTCACCAACGCTACGGCGTCGCGCAATTCTTCCAGCGTTGCGGGGATCAGTGTGACCTCTCGCGGATTGCCGCGCCGGCCGCCCTGCGCAAGCGTCCCGCCACCTGCGTCCATGTCCAGCGTCGCGCCGTCGATGAATTCGTCCAGCGCGCCGTAGATCGTGATCGGGTCGATGTCCGGACGGTCGATGGTCATGCCTTCGCCGCTTGCATGGGTCGACGCGTTCAGTGACAGGCGCCCGTCCCAGCTGACCTGCTGCGTCAGCCCCTGCACGACCGTCTGGCACTTGCCGAAGTCCTTGCACATGTCGTCGGTTGCCGGGAAGCCGGTGAAGAACCGCCATTCCAGCGTGTCGGCGGTCGTGGTGACGTGGGCGAAGACCGGCACCATCAGGCCCTCGTTCACGGCGGGGAACACGTCGCCGACCACAGCGAAGGTGCCCTCGGGCAAGTCTTTCGCGGCGGCGGGCGCGGCGAGAGCCGCAAACGCGAGGGCAGAGGCGAGAATGCGCATGTCTCAAATTCCTGACTTAAATAGCTTCAATTCCGGGATAGCCGGGGTCCGCCGTGTCAGGCAAGGCCGGCATGCCGGAACGGATCGGCGGGTTCGGTCGTTGGGTGGTCAGACCGCAATGACGGATGCCCGAAAGGAGGCTGCCATGACCCATACCTTGACGCTGAAAGCCATCGAGCCTGTGACCCACGATGTGAACCACCTCGTCTTCAACCGCCCCGAGGGCTACGAGTTCAAACCTGGACAGGCGACCGACTTCGCGCTGGACAAAGAGGGCTGGCGCGACGAACAGCGGCCCTTCACCTTCACGAACCTGCCGGACGCGAACCGGCTGGAATTCGTGATCAAGTCCTACCCCTCGCATGACGGCGTGACCGAGCAGATCGCCGCGCTGAAGCCGGGCGACACCGTGCTGATCGAGGACGCGTGGGGCGCGATCGAGGACAAGGGGCCGGGTACTTTCATCGCAGGCGGCGCCGGCATCACACCCTTCATCGCCATCCTGCGTGCCCGCCATGCCCGCGAAGGCACGCTGGACGGCTGTCAGCTGATCTTCTCGAACGACGAGAAGCGCGACATCATCCTGCGCGAAGAGTGGGACGCGATGCCGGGCCTCAAGACGACCTATACCGTCACCGGTGAAGACGCTGAGGGTCTACCGCACCACAAGATCGACGGGGACTTCCTGGACAGTCATGTCGCGGACTGGTCGGGCGTGTTCTACGTCTGCGGCCCGGACAAGATGGTCGAAGAGATCGAACAGATCCTGAAGGACAAGGGCGTGCCTGAAGACCGTATCGTGGTCGAGGCCGCCTGAGACCGCACAAACGGGGCGATCCCTGCGCCAGTTGACCCGACGGGACCCGTTGGGGCTTTGCGCCCGCGGTCCACGCTGCTAGCGTGGGCCGACCGGATCAACAGGGGGTCCCCGACATGTTCGCAAGACTGAAGTTTACCGTGGCCGCGCTGGCGCTTACAGCCGGTGCGGCGGCGGCGCAGCAGACCGACATCACCATCGGCATGCAGCTTGAACCGCCCAACCTCGACCCGACCGGCGGCGCCGCCGCCGCGATCGACGAGGTGGTTTATGCCAACCTGTTCGAGGGGCTGACCCGCTACACCTCTGACGGTTCCATCGCACCCGCGCTGGCCGAAAGCTGGGATATCTCCGAGGACGGCACCGAGTACACGTTCCACCTGCGCGACGGTGTGACCTTCCACGACGGCAGCACGATGGACGCTGAGGACGTGAAGTTCTCGCTCGACCGGGCGCGCGCCGAGGACTCGACCAATGCCCAGAAGGCGCTGTTCGCCGGGATCGAGAACGTCGAGGTCGTAGATCCGCTGACGGTCAAGGTCACGCTTTCCGGTCCGAACTCTGCCTTCCCGACCAACATGGCGTGGGGTGACGCGGTGATCGTTGCGCCCGAAAGCATCGACAGCGCGGCCACCGCGCCGGTCGGCACCGGCCCGTTCATGTTCTCGAACTGGGTGCAGGGCGACCGGGTCGAACTGACCGCCTATGACGGATACTGGGGCGAGAAACCGGCCCTGACCACCGCGACCTTCAAGTTCATCTCGGATCCGACGGCGGCCTTCGCCGCGATGATGGCGGGCGACATCGACGCCTTCCCCGGCTACCCGGCTCCCGAGACGCTGGTGCAGTTCGAGGCCGACCCGCGCTTCAAGCTACTGATCGGCTCGACCGAGGGCGAAACGATCCTCGGGATGAACAACAAGTCCGAAGCGCTGTCCGACCCGAAGGTCCGCGCGGCGATCGCTCACGCCATCAACCGTCAGGAAATAATCGACGGTGCGATGTTTGGCTACGGGACGCCCATCGGCACGCACTTCGCGCCGCACAATCCCGATTATGTCGACCTGACGGGCCTGTCGGACTATGACCCCGAGAAGTCGAAGGCGCTTCTGGCCGAGGCCGGGCAGGAGGGTCTGACCCTCTCGCTCAAGCTGCCGCCTCCGTCCTACGCCCGCCGTGGCGGCGAGATCATCGCGGCGCAACTGCGCGCCGTGGGGATCGAGACGCAGATCGAGAACCTCGAATGGGCGCAATGGCTGGAGCAGGTGTTCAAGGGCAAGGACTTTGACCTGACCATCGTCAGCCACACCGAGCCGATGGACATCAACATCTACGCGCGGCCCGACTATTACTTCCAGTACGGGAAGCCCGAGTTCATCGAACTGATGGACGCGCTGAACCTTGCCACCGATGCGGCGGAGCGGTCCGAGATCCTGAAGAACGCGCAGACGATGATCGCCGAGGACTACGTGAACGGCTACCTGTTCCAGCTGGCCCGCACCGGTGTTGCCAACGCGAACATCGAAGGCCTGTGGGAGAACTCTCCGACGCAGGCCAACGACCTTACCGGCGTAAGCTGGTCGCAGTAACGCGATGGCCGGCCGGGATCGCCCCGGCCGGCCACCTTCGGCGGCCGCCGTGCAAGCCCCTTTCGCCGCACCCGCATCCCGCCTAACGTCCTCCACATGCTTTGCTATCTCCTCTCGCGCCTGATCTCGCTGGTCCTCAGTCTGGCCGTTGCCAGTCTGGTGATCTTCGCGATGCTCGAGATCATTCCCGGCGATCCGGCGGCGGTGATGCTGGGCCTGAACGCCGAGCCCGAGGCCGTGGCCGCGCTGCGCACCGAGCTTGGGCTCGACCTGCCGCTGGCACAGCGTTACGCGGCGTGGGTCGGGGGGATGCTGCAGGGCGATTTCGGCACGTCCTACACTTACCGCGTTCCGGTGGCGGACTTGATCTCGGCGCGGCTGGGCGTGTCGCTGCCGCTGACGCTTTACGCGATCTTCCTGTCCACCGCGCTGGCGATCCCGCTGGGCGTCTGGGCCGCATCGCGGCACGGAAGGCCTGCCGACCTTGCTATCATGGGCGTGACGCAGCTGGGCATCGCCGTGCCGAACTTCTGGTTCGCGATGATCCTTGTCCTGATCTTCGCGATCCGGCTGGGCTGGTTCGCCTCGGGTGGCTTTCCGGGATGGGACGCGGGCCTGTTCGCGGGGCTCAAGGCGCTGACCCTTCCCGCGCTTGCCTTGGCGCTGTTGCAAGCGTCGATCCTTGCCCGCGTCATGCGCTCGTCGCTTCTGGAGACGCTGCACCGAGACTACATCCGCACCGCCCGCGCCAAGGGCCTTAGCCGCAGCCGCGCCATCCTGCACCACGCCTTCCGCAACGCGCTGATCCCGGTAATGACCATCCTCGGGATGCAGGTTTCGGTGCTGATCGCGGGGGCCATCGTGGTCGAGAACGTGTTCTTCCTGCCGGGCCTCGGTCGCCTGATCTTTCAGGCCGTGACCCAGCGCGACCTGATCGTGGTCGAGGCGGTTGTGATGCTGCTGGTCTTCGCGGTGGTCGTGGTGAACTTCCTTGTCGATCTCGCCTACGCGGTGGTCGATCCGCGCCTGAGGCGGCGCGCATGAGGGTTCCCGCAGGATTCCTGATCGGCGCGGCGCTCAGCGCGCTGTTCCTTCTGATGGCGATGGTGTCCTTCATCTGGACCCCGCACGACGTGACCGTGCTGGCGGTGGCCGAGCGGATGAAGGTGCCGGGCGACGGCTATCTCTTGGGGACCGACCACCTTGGGCGGGACATCCTGTCGATGCTGATGGTGGGCGCGCGCACCTCTATCGGCGTGGCGCTTGTCGCCGCCGGGATCGGTCTTGCGGTGGGCGTGCCGCTGGGCCTGTTCGCCGCCGCCCGGCGGGGCGGTTGGGTGGACGAGATCATCATGCGCGGCAACGACCTTGTCTTTGCCTTCCCGCCGCTGGTCATGGCGATCCTGATCGCGGCGGTGTTCGGCCCCTCGGCCCTGAACGCGATGCTGGCCATCGGGGTGTTCAACATCCCCGTCTTCGCCCGCGTCGCCCGGGCGGGCGCGATCAGCCTTTGGACGCTCGATTTCATCATGGCCGCCCGCGTCGCGGGGAAGGGCGCGGCGCGGATCAGCGCCGAGCACATCTTCCCGAACATCGGCAACCTGCTGATCGTGCAGGCAACGATCCAGTTCTCGGTGGGCATCGTGTCGGAAGCGGCGCTTAGCTATTTCGGACTGGGCGCGCAGCCTCCTGTACCGTCGTGGGGGCGGATGCTGGCCGACAGCCAGACGATGATCGGCCTTGCGCCGCACATGGCGCTGATCCCCGGCCTTGCCATCGTGCTGATGGTGCTTGGCCTGAACCTGATGGGCGACGGTCTGCGCGACATGCTCGACCCGCGCATGCGGCGCACGGCATGAGGGGCGCGGGATGCTGAAGGTCGAGGGCCTGTCGATGCAGATCGGCGACGCCCGGATCCTGAACGATGTGTCGTTCCAGATCGCGCCCGGCGAGGTCTTCGGCGTGGTCGGCGAAAGCGGCTCGGGCAAGTCGATGACCGCCCTATCGGTGATGCGGCTGGAGCCGCGTGCGGCCCGTCTGTCGGGCCGGGTGGAGTTCGAGGGCCGCGACCTGCTGACCGAGCCGGAACGCCGCCTGAACGCGATGCGCGGGCGCGACGTCGGCATGATCTTCCAAGAGCCGATGACGGCTTTGAACCCGCTGAAAACAATCGGCGATCAGGTGGCCGAAACGCTTTTGGTGCACGGCGCCGCCGACCGGGCAGGCGCGCGCGCGGCGGCAGAGGAACGGTTGGCGCGCGTCGGTCTCGACCCCGCCCGCGTGCCGCTGTCGCGCTATCCGCACGAGTTGTCCGGCGGGCAGCGCCAGCGCGTCTGCATCGCGGCGGCGGTGGCGCTGCGGCCCAAGTTGCTGATCGCGGACGAACCGACCACGGCGCTTGACGTCACCACGCAGGCGCAGATCCTCGACCTGCTGAAGGACCTTGTCGAAGACGAAGGCATGGCGCTGATGCTGATCACGCACGACCTTGCGGTTGTGGCCGGTACGGCGGACCGGGTCGCGGTCATGCGCGGCGGCGCGGTGATGGAACAGGGGCCGACCGAAGCCCTGTTCCGCGCGCGGGCGCATCCCTATACCGCCAAGCTGTTTGCCGACAGCCGCCACGTTCCCGACCGTGATGCCGCGTCCGGCGGCGCGCCGGTGCTGGACGTCCGCGACGCCGTTCGCATCTATCCCGGTCGCCGAGGTGGCCTGTTCGGTCGATCCGAGCCGGTGCGCGCCGTCGATGGCGTCTCGCTGACCGTCGCCGCGGGCGAAAGCGTCGGGCTGGTGGGCGAGTCGGGTTGCGGCAAGTCCACCCTGACCCGCGCGATCCTCGGCCTGGAACCGCTGCAGGGCGGCGCCGTGCATCTGGATGGCCAGCCGGTCGTGGCGGGCAGGGTGCCGTCGGACCTGCGCCGCCGGATGCAGTTGGTGTTTCAGGACCCCTACGGATCGTTCGACCCGCGCCAGAAGGTGTCTCGGCTGGTGGCCGAGCCGTTCCACCTTGAACCCGTGTCCTCGGAAGAACGCCGCACCCGCGTGGCGGAAGCCTTGGACGCGGTGGGCCTGAAGCCCGAGGACGGCAATCGCTATATCCACGAGTTTTCCGGCGGGCAGCGCCAGCGCATCGCAATCGCCCGCGCCATCGTTATCCGCCCCAGCCTTGTGATCCTCGACGAGGCCGTGTCGGCGCTTGACGTCTCGATCCGGGCGCAGATCCTCGACCTGTTGGCGGACCTGCAACGGCGCTTCGGCCTCAGCTACCTGTTCATCAGCCATGACCTGTCCGTGGTCCGCGCGATCACCGACCGGGTGCTGGTGATGAAGGCGGGGCAGATCGTCGAGGCGGGCGAGACCGAACACGTCCTGCATGCGCCGGCTCAGGACTATACCCGCAAGCTGGTCGCGGCGGTGCCGACCCTGCCGGAAGCGTGGGGCGTCTGAGCGTCAGCCCAGCCGCACGTCGGCCAGCGCCAACGCACGGTCGGCAGCGCCAAGAAGGAAGGCGCGAACGCGGCCCTCGTTGCGCTTTTGTAGCGCAATGCGGAATGGATCGCCCATCTCCAGCGGCGCCATGAACCGGCATTTCAGCATGGCGAGCCGGGCGCCGGGAAAAGCGGCCTCGACCGCTGGCTGCACCAGCGACAACAGCAGCACGCCCGGCACGACCGGCGCGGACAGCCCAAGCGCGCGGGCGGCCTCTGGATCGCTGTGGATCGGGTTGCCGTCGCCCGACAGCGCAAGGTAGCGGTCCGTCTGCGCCTGCGTGATTGCGAAGGCCCCCGAAACGGCGGTGTCTTTCAGCATCTGCGGCCGGAACGGGGCGGGCTCTGCATCCGCCAGGGCCGCAAGCGGGAACAGGCGCAACACCGTGCCCAGCGTGACGGCGTCGCTTAGCGTAAAGCGATAGTCGGCCATCCCTGCGTCCCGCTTCGTCGTCACCGCCGCCGTCAACGGCGTGTCGAGCGGCAGGGGCGCCGCAATCTCGAGGCTTTGGTGTTCGTGGATCAGAACCTCGTCCGGCCCAGGCCGGGGCAGGTCAAGCCGCACCTGAAGGTCGGGATCGGCGAACAGCAGGGCGGGGGCAAGCCACGGCGGGGCGGCCAAGGGGCGTGCGGCGATCTCGCCGACAAGCGCCGCCATCGCGTCCACCGTGCTGGACGTCAGGCCACGGGGCAGGGTCGCCGTGATGTCGGGAACCTCGGTCACGCCCGTTCAGAGCCGCGCAGCGCTGCCCAGGATGAGCGAGGCGTTGATGCCGCCGAAGGCGAACGAGTTGGTCAGCGCGAAATCCTGCGCATACTCCCGCGCCTCGCCATGCACCGGCTCGAAGCCGATGGCTGGGTCGGTTTCATTGAAGTTGCCGGAAGGCGGCGCCAGCCCGGCCCGTAGCGATTCCAGCGTGATGATTGTCTCCAGCGCCCCGGCCGCGCCAAGCGCATGGCCGTGAACCGGCTTTGTAGACGACACGGCCAGCCCCTCGAACGCGTTGCCGAACACGTTCCGCATCGCCTGCGTCTCGGACAGGTCGTTCGCCACTGTCGCGGTGCCATGCGCGTTGACATAGCCGATCTCGGACGGATCGACGCCCGCATCCCGGATCGCGCGGCTCATGGATCGCGCTGCGCCGTCCGGATCGGGGCGCAAAAGGTCGCCCGCATCCGAGGTGGTGCCGTAGCCGACGATCTCGGCCAGCGGCGTCGCCCCACGCGCTTCGGCGGCTTCCAGCGTTTCAAGGACCAGGACCCCGGCGCCTTCGCCCAGCATCATGCCATTGCGGTCGCGCGAGAACGGGCGGCAGGCGTCGGGCGACAGCACGCGCAGGATCTCCCACGCGCGGAACACGCCGGGCACCACGCAGGCTTCGGTCCCGCCGGTGATGCAGCGGTCCATCGCGCCGCCCTTCATCAACTGATAGGCCAGCCCGATGGACTGGCTTGCCGACGAACAGGCGGTGGAATTGCAGTACAGCGGCCCGCGCGCGCCATAGGTCATCGAGATCCACGACGCGGCGGCGTTGGTCATGATCTTCGGGATCGACATCGCGTCCATGCGCTGGGTGACGCCGGTCAGATGCTGTTCCGAGAACTTGCGGTAGTTGATGTCCAGCGTCTCGGCGCCGCCGAAGCCGGAGCCGACGATCACGCCGCACTCTTCGCCGAAATGTTCGTCGGACAGGCCCGCCTGCGCCACGGCCTCGGCGGCGGCGACCAGTGCGAAGCCGGTCACGCGATCCTGGAACCGGGGCTTCGCGCCCGTCGCGGCGGCCTCGTACTCGGCGTCCGAGATATAGGCCGCGCGGGTCACCTTCTGGTCGGGGATCGTGTCGAAACGAAGCTCGCGCGCGCCGGACCTGCCGTCACGCGCCGCGGTCCAAAGGGCGTCGACCCCGGACCCGCAGGGCGAAAACGCCCCGGCCCCGGTAATGACGATGCGGCGGTCCGTCATGCGTCGGATTTTTCCCGGATCTTCCTCGATGCCACGGCGAGCAGGTCCTGAACGGTCTTCAGCTCGGTCATCTCGTTATCGACCGAGATGTAGACACCGTATTTTTCCTCGATCGCCATCAGGATCATGATGAAGTCGGCGGACGCGATATCGAGATCGGCCAGCGCGGCCTCGGGCGTCAGCGTCTCGCGCTCGATCATGCCTTCCTCGGCGACGAGATCCAGAAGCTCTTGCTCGAGTTTTTCGGTGTTGGCGTCGACGTTGCGCATCTGCGCTCCCTGCGCGATAAGGCCCGGCGCCATTTCTCAAGCATCAAGGCGGGGAATGCAATAACCATGACCGGTTTAACTCTCGCACCGGCGATAATCAGAGCACGGAGCGCGTTGTATTTTCTGCTTTCCGTGGCGGTAACGCTGTGTTTCCTGCCGGCCACCGTTCTGCTGGCCGCGCCGATGTCATGGGCATGGCCGGTCCTGCGCGCCTACGTCGCGATCCAGCTGTTCCTGCTGCGCGTGATCTGCGGCCAGAAAGTGCGGGTCACGGGCGCCGGGAACCTCGGGCCCGGTCCCAGCCTGATCGCCGCCCGGCACGAGGCGATGTGGGAAACCCTGTTTCTGCCCATCCGACTTGGCAACCCGGCGGTGATGCTGAAGCAGGAGATCCTGACCTACCCGCTGGCGGGAGCTGTCGCGCGCAAGCTTGGCTATATCGGCATCGACCGCAGCGGCAACCTTGAAGCGGCGAAGCGGTCCTTTGCACAGGCGCGGTCAGCGGTGGATGCGGGCAGGCGGGTGCTGATCTTCCCGTCGGGCACGCGCGATCCCGCGCGGCGCGACCAGTTGCAGGCGGGCGTGGCGGTGATCTATCGCCAGTTGGGCGTTCCCTGCGTGCCGGTGACGCTGAACTCGGGCGATCTCTGGCCGCACAGGTCCTGGCTGAAACGCCCCGGAACCGTCGATGTGCGGATTTGTCCGCCGATCCCGCCGGGGCTGAAAACCCGCGATTTCATGGCGCGGCTGAACGAAGACCTGGGCCCGGACACCCGGCCCTGAGCGGGGAGGGGGCGCTGCCCCCGTCCCGCTGTGCGGGACTCCCCCGAGGTATTTGCAAAGAGAAGAAGCAGGGCGCGGTCGGCGGGTCTTCTTTGGTCCGGAAATATCCCGGGGAGCGCGAGGGGCTGGCCCCTCGCTTCCTTCTTTCTCAGAGATCCCGGCACTCCGGCACGGGGGTCCGCGCCTTGCCGGTCTCGAGCATGTCGATCAGGTTGTCGACCACGAGATCGCCCATCGCCGCGCGGGTTTCGACCGTGGCGCTGCCGACGTGGGGCAGCAGCACGACGTTGTCCATCGCCTTCAGCGCGTCGGGGATCTTGGGCTCTTCCTCGAACACGTCGAGCGCGGCGGCGCCGAGTTTGCACGACTCGAGAGCGGCGACCAGCGCGGTCTCGTCGACCACGCTGCCGCGGCCGACGTTGATCAGCAGGCCATCGGGCCCCAGCGCTTCCATCACCTGAGCGTTGACGATGTGATGGGTCGAGGCTCCGCCCGGCGCGACCGAGATCAGGATATCCGCGTCGCGGGCCATCTCTTCAAGGTCGGCGTAATAGGCGTAGGGCACGTCCTTCCTGGACCGGTTGTGATAGACCACCTTCACCCCGAACGCGCCCAGCTTTTCGGCCAGCGCCTCGCCGATGCGGCCCAGTCCGAGAATGCCGACCGTCGCGCCCTTCACCGAGCGGGACAGCGGCGCGGCGCCCTGTTTCTCCCACGTGCCGGAGCGGGCCCAGTCCTCGTCATGGCGGAAGTTGCGCGCGGCGGCGAGCATCAGCAGGATCGCGGTATTCGTGACCTCGTCGTTCAGCACGTCCGGCGTATGCGAGACGATCACACCCTTCGAGGCCGCGTGGGCCGCGTCGATGTTGTCGTAGCCGACCCCGAAGTTCGAGATGATCTTGAGATCGGGCATCGCGTCGATCTGCGCGGCGCGCACGGAGGCACCGCCCTGTCCGCAGCAGATGTAGGAGGCGCCCAGCAGCGCCTCCGGTACACCGCCCGCGCCGGGGGCGTGGACGGTGAACTTTTCGTCGAGCCGGGCGCGCATCCGCTCGGTCACGGTGCCCAGAACGATGGCGTCCGGCTTGCCGCTCATACGTCGGCCTTCACGGTCTGGCGCTGCTTGCCGAGGCCGGCGATCTCAAGCTCCATCACGTCACCTTCCTTCAGGTAGACCGGCTCGGGCTTGATGCCCATGCCGACACCCGGAGGCGTACCGGTCGAGATCACGTCGCCCGGTTCCAGCGTGAACAGCTGGCTGAGGTGGCTGATGATCTGCGCCACGGTGAAGATCATCGTGTTGGTGTTCCCGGTCTGCATCCGCTTGCCGTTCACGTCGAGCCACATATCGAGGTTCTGCACGTCCTCGATCTCGTCGCGGGTCACCAGCCACGGGCCGGTCGGGCCGAAGGTGTCGCAGGACTTGCCCTTGGTCCACTGGCCCGAGATCTTCGCCTGGAAGTGGCGTTCGGACACGTCGTTGATGGTGCAATAACCGGCGACGTAGTCCAGCGCCTCTTCCTCCGAGACGTACTTGCAGTTCTTGCCGATCACGACGCCCAGTTCGACTTCCCAATCGGTATGGGTCGAGCCGCGCGGCATCACCACGTCGTCGTTCGGGCCGACGATGGCCGAGATGGCCTTCATGAACAGGATCGGGTTTTCCGGAATGTCCGCGCCGGTTTCGGCGGCGTGGTCGGAATAGTTCAGGCCGATGCACATGAACTTGCGGGTGCCGCCGACGCAGGGGCCGAAGCGGGGGGTGGTCTTGACGATCGACAGCGAGTTCACGTCGATCCCGCGCAGGCGGGCCAGCCCTTCGTCGGACAACGCGGCGCCCGCGATGTCATGGACGTGGGGCGACAGGTCGCGCAGGTTGCCGTCGGCGTCGATCAGGCCGGGCTTTTCTTCGCCCGGGGCTCCGTAGCGGCACAGTTTCATGGTCAGTCTCCTCTCTCTTCGCCGTCTGGCGGCGAACTTTCTTAAAATTCAGGGGTATCGATTCAGTGGTTGTCGCGTGGCGTGTACTTGCGCGCAATGTCCTTGTAGGCGTCGGCGCCCTTCAGGGTCATGCCCTTCGAGAACGGCTCGACCTTCTCGCGGAAGATCTCCTGCCACGGCGACTGGCTTTCGGGTGCGTAGGGATGGGTGCCAAGCGCGCTTGCGCGTTTCGCCAGTTCGTCCGCGGGCACGTCCATGTCCGCGGTGCACTTGTTCAGGTCGATCCGCACCCGGTCGCCGGTCTGCACAAGGCCAAGCCCGCCGCCATCCGCCGCCTCGGGCGAGGCGTTCAGGATCGAGGGCGAACCGGAGGTGCCCGACTGCCGCCCGTCGCCGACGCAGGGCAGCGCCTTGATGCCCTTCTTCAGCAGATACGCGGGCGGGCGCATGTTCACCACCTCGGCGCCGCCGGGATAGCCGATGGGTCCGGCGCCGCGCATGATCAGGATGCAGTGCTCGTCGATTTCCAGCGCCGGGTCGTCGATCCGCTTGTGATAGTCCTCGATCGAGTCGAACACGATCGCGCGGCCCTCGAAGGCCATCGGGTCGTCCAGGTTCTCGAGATAACGCTGACGGAACTCCTGCGAGATCACGCTGGTCTTCATGATCGCGCTGTCGAACAGGTTGCCCTTCAGGTTCAGGAAGCCCGCGTCCTTCAGCATCGGCGCGGCGACGGTCTTGATGACGTCGGTGTTGATCGAGCGTTTGCCCTCGCAGTTCTCGCCCATCGTCTTGCCGTTCGCGGTCAGCGCGTCCGGGTGCGGCAGCAGCCCGGCTTCCAGCAGTTCCGCGATCACGGCGGGCACGCCGCCCGCGCGGTGATAGTCTTCGCCAAGGTATTCGCCCGCGGGCTGCAGGTTCACCAGCAGCGGGACCTTGTAGCCCAGCCGTTGCCAGTCGTCGTTGTCCAGTTCGACACCCAGGTGGCGGGCGACGCCGTTCAGGTGGATCGGCGCGTTGGTCGAGCCGCCGATGGCCGAGTTCACCACGATGGCGTTCTCGAAAGCCTCGCGGGTCATGATCTTTTTCGGTGTCAGGTCCTCTTCGACCATCTCGACGATGCGCTTGCCGGTCTGATAGGCGATCTGCCCGCGCTCTCGATACGGCGCCGGGATGGCGGCTGAGCCGGGCAGCTGCATCCCCAGCGCCTCGGCCAGCGAGTTCATCGTGGTCGCGGTGCCCATCGTGTTGCAGTAGCCGGTCGAAGGCGCGGACGAGGCCACCAGTTCCATGAACTGGTCGTCGTCGATCTCGCCCGCGGCGTGCAATTCGCGCGCTTTCCAGACGATGGTGCCCGACCCGGTGCGCTCGCCGCGGAACCAGCCGTTCAGCATCGGGCCGACCGACAGCGCGATCGCCGGGATGCCCACGGTGGCGCAGGCCATCAGAAGGGCGGGCGTGGTCTTGTCGCAGCCGATGTTCAGGACAACGCCGTCGATCGGGTAGCCGAACAGCGACTCGACGAGGCTCAGGTAGGCAAGGTTGCGGTCGAGCGACGCGGTGGGCCGCTTGCCGGTCTCCTGGATCGGATGAACCGGGATCTCCATCGTGGTGCCGCCGGCGGCGGCGATGCCGTCACGCACGCGCTTGGACAGTTCGATATGGTGCCGGTTGCAGGGCGACAGGTCGCTGCCGGTCTGGGCGATGCCGATGATCGGCTTGTCGGACTGCAGCTCTTCGCGGGTCAGGCCGTAGTTCAGGTAGCGCTCGAGATACAGCGCGGTCATCTCGCGGTCGTCAGGGTTGTTGAACCACTGGCGAGAACGGAGTTTCGGTTTGTCGGTCATCTGGCTGTGTCCCCGTCAGATCGACCAGCCGCCGTCGATGACGTGCGCCTGGCCTGTGGTGTAGCTGGAGTCGTCGGAGGCGAGGTAGACCACCAGTGCGGCGATCTCCTCGGCGCGGGCGATGCGGCCCATCGGCTGGCGCGCGTTGAAGGCGGCAAGCGCGGCCTCGTAATCGCCGGTGGCCTGCAGGCGTTCGTGCAGCGAGGGGCTGTCGACGGTGCCGGGGCAGATGCAGTTGCAGCGGATGCCCTTGGTCACATAGTCCATCGCGACCGACTTGGTGATGCCGACGACCGCGGCCTTGGACGCGGTGTAGATGAACCGGTTCGGCGGTGCGGTCACCGAGGAAGCGACAGAGGACATGTTGATGATCGAGCCGCCGCCGCGCTCCAGCATGCCGGGCAGCGCCGCGCGGATGGTGTGGAACTGCGCCTTGGCGTTCAGGTCGAAGGCAAAGTCCCATTCGTCATCGGTCGCCTCGAGAATCGTACCGTTGTGGACGAAGCCCGCGCAGTTGAACAGCACGTCCGGCTGCGCCCTTTCGATCCCCGCCTTAACGCTTGCGTCGTCGAGCACGTTCAGCACGAAGGTCTCGATGTTCGGGTGGTCGATTTCGGCCAGCGCGGCCTCGTTCACGTCGGTCGCGAAGACGGTCGCGCCCTCGTCGGCCATCGCCAGAACCGAGGCAAGCCCAATCCCCTGGCCTGCCGCGGTCACGAGCGCGCGCTTGCCCTCAAGGCGTTGTTTCGTCATGCATTTCCTCCCAATGGAACGCTAGTCGGAACGGGCGCATCCGGTCCGGTTTCCGTTAGCGCACATCAGGCCTATTCCAAAGCTTTGCAAAAAGCTAGGGTCGCCGGCGATTGACACGGCACGAGGAGGAGAGTGGCCATGCGCAGGGTTCTGATCATCGGTGGCGGAGGCATGGTCGGCCAGAAGCTGGCCCATCGGCTAAGCGCCGAAGGGCTGGACGGCGACACCGACATCGAGGTGACGCTGTTCGACATGGCCTATCCCGAAGCGGGGGCTCCGGCCGCGGAACGGATCGTCGGCCAGCTGGGCAATTTCGACGACATCGACGCGCTTGTCGCGGCCCGGTTCGACGTGATCTTCCACCTTGCGGCCATTGTGTCGGGCGAGTCGGAATCGGACTTCCAGAAGGGCTGGCTGATCAACGGCGCGGCGTTCCTGCACTTCGGGATGAAGCTGGAGGAAGAGCATCGCGTCTCGGGCGGCGCCTATGTGCCGCGGGTGGTGTTCACCTCGTCCATCGCGGTGTTCGGCCCTCCGTTCCCCGACCGGATTCCCGACAACCAGCCGCTGACGCCGCAGACGTCCTATGGCGCGCAGAAGGCCTGCGCCGAATTGATGATGAACGACCTCGGGCGCCGGGGCATCGTCGAGGCGATCTCGATCCGCCTGCCGACCATCGTGGTGCGGCCGGGCAAGGCGAACCTCGCGGCGTCGTCTTTCTTCTCGGGCATCATCCGCGAGCCGCTGAACGGGCAGGAGGCGATCCTGCCGGTGGACGATACGGTGCGGCACTGGCACGCCTCGCCCCGGACGGCGGTGGGTTTCCTGATCCACGCGGCCGGGCTGGATACCGCGCTGCTGGGCGACAACCGCGCGCTGTCGATGCCGGGTGTCAGCTGCACGGTGGCCGAGCAGATCGAATCACTGCGCTCGGCGGCGGGCGACAAGGCGGTGGCCCTGATCCGGCGCGAGCCGAACGAGACGATCCAGCGGATCGTCGGCGGCTGGGCGCGCGACTTCGACCCGCAGCGCGCACTGGCGCTGGGCTTTGTCGCGGACTCGAATTTCGACGCCATCGTGCGGGCCTACATCGAGGACGATCTGTCGGACTGACCGGGCACGGGGGCGCTGCTCCCGTCGCACCGGAGGTGCGCACTGACATCGGGCGTGGGGGCGCTGCCCCCGTCGCTTCGCGACTCCCCCGAGGTATTTTGGAAGAGAAGAAGCCGCGTCTTCTTTGGTCTGGAAATATCCCGGGGAGCGCGAGGGGCTGGCCCCTCGCTTCGCGTCGCCTGTCAGGCCGTCATCGTGTCTTCGGACCGGGCGTCGGGCTCGGGCATCAGGTTGCGCCGCAGGTGGCGGTAGATCGCATCGTGGCTTGCGGCCACGTCGCGGTCCAGCGCGGCTTCGAGAATGCGCTGGTGCTCGATGATGTTGCCCTCGCGGTGGGCGTAGCTGCGCTCGGGCGAGACGATCTGCTGGCGGAAGCGGGCGTAGACGGTGCGGAAGCTCTGTTGCAGGATCGGCAGGTCCGCGGCGCCCATCAGCGACAGGTGAAAATCCAGTTCCGCGTCGTTCCAGTGTTTCAGCACACCGACCACGTCGCCGGTGCGGCGGATGCGGGCCTCGATATGCGACAGCTTGTGGTGCGCCGCGGCCATCTGTGCCTCCCATTCGATGCCGCCCCGGGCGATCGACCTCTCCACTCCGCACTGTTCCAGTACGATCCGGAATTCGGTGATCTCGTGCAGCAGCCGGTCCGAGGCGCCCACGACCCGGAAGCCGCGCTGATCCTCGTAGTCCAGCAGCCCTTCGGCAGAGAGGCGCAGCATGATTTCGCGGATCGTGTTGGCCGAGACCTCGAACTCTGCCGCGACCTCGGACGGGCGCAGTTTCTGGCCGAGGCGATAGTGCGCCATGATCAGCCGGTCGCGCATCTGCTGCAGGATATCCGGGGTCTGTTGCTTCAAGGGGCAGCCTTCACGGGCGGTTGCACAATTCCTTGGCGAGATTGAAACAGAAAAATTGCCATTGCAATGAAATTTCAAAATTTCGGGGATTGCAGATTTTTTGTTTGCGTGAGGCGCGGGGCTTGTTACAACTCCGGTGTTGGCGTCAGCGGGAGGGAGCCCGGAGCGCGCCGCAAACTGGGAGGAGACCTATGAATACGTTCTGCAAGGCGGCGCTTGCCGCCGGTACCCTTGCGCTTGCCGGTACGACCGCCATGGCGCAGACCACCCTTCGCATCCAGACGCACTATGCCCCCGAGACCGTGTCGGGCAAGCTGGCGGCGGAATACGTCGACAACGTCCAGACCATGTCGAACGGCGAGATCGAGATCGAGATGTTCTACTCGTCCTCGGTCGTGGCTACCGTCGAGACTTTCGACGCCGCGTCCAACGGCATCATCGACTGTGACATGACCGGCGGCGGCTACCAGACCGGCAAGAACCCGGCCTTCCAGTTCGTCGGCGACATCATGGGCGGCTATTCCACCCCGTACCAGCAGCTGAGCTGGCTGTATTACGGTGGCGGTCTGGACGCGGCGCAGGAGCTGTACAACCAGTACGGCATGCAGCTTGTGGGCTGGTGGGTCTATGGCCAGGAATCGCTGGCCTCGTCCAAGCCGATCCGCAACGCGGAAGACTTCAAGGATTGGAAATTCCGTTCGCCTCCGGGCATGGAAACCAAGATCTTCGAAAAGCTGGGCGCCTCGCCCATCGTGATGGACTTCACCGAGATCTTCACCGCGCTTGAAACCGGCATCATCGACGGCGCCGACGCGTCGGGCATCGCCAACAACATGGGCATGGGCCTGTACGACATCGTGAAGCACGCGAACTTCCCGGGCTTCCACTCGATGCCGTCCGACCACCTGACCTGCAACAAGGCGGTGTGGGATGGCATGCCCGAAAGCCACCGCCGCATTATGTCGGTCGCCATGGAATCGCTGGCGCTGCGCACCGCGCTGACCTTCGAGAAGGCGAACGCCGAGGCCGTGGCCCAGCTGAAAGAGCAGGGCGTGACGATCCACACTTGGGCGGATGAAGACCTGCAGGCCTTCCGTGACGCGGCCCAGGCCACATGGCCCGAGTTCGCGACCTCGCCGGAAGCCGAGGCGCTGGTCGAGAGCCACATGGAGTACCTGCGTCAGCTGGGTCTCGTCTCCGAGATGAACTGAGCCGCGATGCGTCGCGACTGACCACGACATTTCGGCGAGCCCTGTACAAGGGCTCGCCGTTTTCGACAGGGCGCGGCGACAGCGCCCGTTGAACGGGAAGGCGCGGGGACGCGCCGCTGTGGAGGCTTTCATGGAACAACAGAGCGTCTGGCTCGGTTCGCTGCGCGCGCCGGTCAGGATGGCGGCAATCGGGATGACGGCGCTGGCCTGTCTGATCGCGGCCTACCTGATCCTCGGGCAGATCTTCGGCTACAGCGATGTCGGCATGTACGAGATGCTGCGCCCGGCAGGACGGCCGGTCGTTGCGGCGATGCTGATCACGCTGTCGCTTTCGCTGTTGCTGGCGTCGATCTACCTCAGCGACACCCGCGGCTCGATCGAAGGCGAGCCGTCCGGCTTCTTCGACATCATTTCGCTGATCTGCGGCCGGCTGGCGATGCTGTCCATCGTGTTCATCGTGCTGGTTATGTTCTACGAGGTCTGCGCCCGCTACCTGTTCGAGAAGCCCACCCTGTGGGCCAACGAACTGTCGCTGTGGATCGCCGGTTTCCTGTTCCTGCTGGCCGGCCTGTACGCCATGCAGCAGCGCAGCCACATCCGCATCTATATCATCTACGACATCATGCCCCGCTGGGCGCAGAAGACGGCGGACTGCATCTCGGTCCTGCTGATCTGGATCTTTGCCTTCTGCCTTGTCTGGGGCGGCTACAACGAGGCGCGCGACAAGATCCTGCGGATGGAAGCCTTCGGCACAGCATGGGATCCGCCCATTCCGGCCACCATCAAGGCCGGCATCCTGATCATCATCTCTCTGGTGGCGATCCAGGCGCTGTCGAACCTGATCGCCGACTGGAACAAGGCGCCCGAGCATCACTCGCCCGCCGACGAGATCGACGAGATCGAGATCGAGAACATCAAGGCCACCCTGAAAGAGGACGGCAAGAATGGTTGATATCGGCACCCTTTCCCTGATCCTGCTGCTGGCGATGTTCGCATTGCTGGCGATCGGGATGCCGCTTGGCTTTGCCTCGGCCTTCCTGGCGGTGGTGACGCTGGTCCTGAAGTTCGGGCCCGACCTGCTGTTCGGAGATTTCGGGCGCGGCCCGCTCGCGGTGCTGTCGCAGTCGGTCTACCGGCAGATGACGAACTACTCGCTGATCTCGGTACCGCTGTTCATATTCATGGCGTCATTGCTGGAACGCTCGGGCATCGCGCGGGACATGTACTCGTCGCTGAACGTCTGGCTCAGCCGGGCGCGGGGCGGCATTGCCATCGTGACCTCGATCATGGCGGTGATCATGGCGGCGATGTCCGGGATCATCGGCGGCGAGGTCGTGCTGCTGGGCCTGATCGCGCTGCCGCAGATGCTGCGGCTGGGCTACAACCAGAACCTCGCCATCGGCACGATCTGCGCCAGCGGATCGCTCGGCACGATGATCCCGCCGTCGATCGTGCTGATCTTCTACGGGCTGGTCACCGAAACCTCGATCAAGGCGCTGTTCACCGCGTCCTTCCTGCCGGGCTTCATGCTGGCGTCCTTCTATATCGTCTACATCATCATCCGCACCCAGATGCATCCCGAGCAGGCGCCGCTGCCAGAGCCGAAGGAAGGCGAGCCGGCAGGTGGCCAGAAGTTCCAGATGTTCCTGGGCTTCCTGTCCTGCCTTGTCGTGATGGCAAGCGCGGTGCTGACGCTTCGGGCGCTGTTCTTCCTGCTGACCGGCGCCACCGTGCTGGTCGAGGGCGAGGACCCGATCCCGCTGGGCATGCCGTCCGACCTGCCGTGGCTGATCGGCGCGGGCGTGCTGGGGCTGGCGCTGATCTTCGTGGTGTTCGGGGTCGAGCGCACGAAGGAAGGCTGGCAGATGGGCAAGGGCCTTGTCGCGCCGATCGTGGTGATCGGGGTGGTCCTGGGCTCGATCTACGGTGGCATCACCGGGATCACGGAAGCCGCGGGCATGGGCGTGATCGCCGTCTTCGTGATCGGCCTGATCCGGCGCGAGATGACCTTCGATATCGTGTGGGATTCGGTGATGCGGACGCTGAAGTCGACCGGCACGATCATCTGGGTGACCATCGGCGCAGCCTCGCTTGCCGCCGCCTACACTCTGGCGGGGGGGCCCCGGTATGTGGCGAACCTGATCGTGGGCGCCGACATGCCGACGATGACCATCATCCTGGTGATGATGCTGATCTTCCTGATCATGGGCATGTTCATGGACTGGGTCGGCATCGTGCTGCTGGTGATGCCGGTGTTCCTGCCCATTGTCCTGCGCCTTCCGGTCGAGGAACTGGGCTGGCTGGGCACGCTGGAGCCGAAGAACGTGGGCATCTGGTTCGGGGTGGTGTTCTGTATGAACATGCAGGTCAGTTTCCTGTCACCACCATTCGGGCCAGCGGCCTTTTACCTGAAGTCCGTCGCGCCGCCGCACATCTCGCTGACGGATATCTTCAAGGGCTTCCTGCCGTTCATCGCGATCCAGCTGCTGGCGCTGTCGGTGCTTCTGATCTGGCCGCCCATCGTCGAGGTCCTGCTGGACTGAGCCAATGCGAAGCCGGGGGGGACGCCGTCCCCCCCCGGACCCCCCTCCGAGGTATTTTTGAAGAGAAGAAGATCGGGACGGGTCTGGCTTCTTCTCTTTCCAAATACCTCGGGGAGCGCGAGGGGCTGGCCCCTCGCTTTGCCGGCCGCAAACGGCGCGCATCGCGAAGTGGGTGTTGTGGTTGCCGCCCGGTTTGTGCAGAAACTTCCTTAAGCAACGCCGCCGGGACACGTTTAAAGCGGCGGACTGCATCTGCCGACATCCGTCAGGACCGCCCGCGCGCCGGAGGAGGCGCTGCTGCGGCCAAGCCAAGGAGCCCAAGACATGGAACCTTTCGTGCGTCTCGACCCGAGCGACAACGTCGTCACCGCCACCCGCGCCCTCGAGGCCGGTGTGCAGGTCGAGGGGGTCACCACCACCGGCCTTATCCCCTCGGGGCACAAGATCGCCACGCGGGCCATCGCCAAGGGCGAGCCGGTACGGAAATACGCGCAGCTGATCGGGCTGGCGCACGAGGACATCGCGCCGGGCGATCACGTTCACACGCAAAACCTCGATTTCATCGGGACCGACGTGGAGTACGAGTTCGGCACCGACCAGCGACCGGTCGAGATGGTTGCCGAGGACAAGCGCGACACGTTCATGGGCTACCGCCGCGCCAATGGTTCGGTCGGTACGCGGAACTACATCGCCATCGTCACCTCGGTGAACTGCTCGGCCACCGCCGCGCGCCGCATCGCGGATCATTTCACGCCCGAGGTGCTGGCCGATTATCCGAATGTCGACGGCGTCTGCGCCTTCGTCCACGGCACCGGCTGCGGCATGGCGGGCGATGGCGAGGGGTTCGAGGCGCTGCAGCGGGTGATGTGGGGTTATGCCCGGCATCCGAACCATGCGGGCGTGCTGATGGTGGGCCTCGGCTGCGAGATGAACCAGATCGACTGGTTGCTGGAGGCCTATGGGCTGAAGCAGTCCGAGACCTTCCAGGTGATGAACATCCAGGGCGTCGCGGGGCTGCGCAAGACGATCGAGATGGGCATCAAGAAGGTCGAGGCGATGCTGCCTCTCGCCAACGAGGCCAAGCGCGAGCCCTGCCCGGCGAGCGAGTTGAAGGTTGCCCTGCAGTGCGGCGGCTCGGACGCGTGGTCCGGCATCACGGCGAACCCGGCGCTGGGCTATGCCTGCGACCTGCTGGCGGCGCAGGGCGGCACCGGCGTTCTGGCCGAGACGCCCGAGATCTACGGCGCCGAGCATTTGCTGACCCGCCGTTCGGTCACGCCCGCCGTTGGCGAGAAGCTGGTGGGCCTTGTGAAGTGGTGGGAGGATTACACCGCCCGCAACAAGGGTTCGATGGACAACAACCCGTCGCCCGGCAACAAGAAGGGCGGGCTGACCACGATCCTCGAAAAGTCGCTGGGCGCGGCGGCGAAGGGCGGCACCTCGCCGTTGGCGGGCGTCTACAAATACGCCGAGCCCGTCTCGGCCAGCGGGTTCACCTTCATGGACAGCCCCGGCTATGATCCGGCGTCGGTCACCGGCCAGATCGCCGGCGGCTGCAACGTGGTGGTGTTCACCACCGGGCGCGGCTCTGCCTTCGGCTCGAAACCCGCGCCGACCATCAAGGTCGCCACCAACACCGAGATGTACGGCCGCATGATCGAGGATATGGACATCAACGCCGGCGCCATGCTCACTGAGGGCCAGAGCCTGGAACAGAAGGGCCGCGAGATCTACGAGAAGATCCTGGCCGTCGCATCGGGCGAGGTGACCAAGTCCGAGGGGCAGGGCCTTGGCGACTACGAGTTCGTGCCGTGGCAGATCGGGGCGGTGATGTAGAACGATGTCCGCGACGCTCGCCTCTTCGTGGATCGTCTGGGCGCTGCTGGCCGCGGTCTTCGCCGCGCTGACGGCGATCCTTGCGAAGGTCGGCGTATCTTCCGCAGACCCGGAACTTGCGACGCTGGTGCGCACGCTGGTGATCTCGGCCCTGCTGGCGGGCTTCCTCGCCACCACGGGGCGGCTGCGGGCCATAGGGTCCATGCCGGGGCAGACCTACCTGTGGCTCGCCGCCTCTGGTGTCGCGACGGGTGCGTCGTGGGTCTGCTATTTCCGGGCGCTGAAGCTTGGCAACGCGTCGCAGGTCGCGCCGATCGACAAGCTGTCGGTGGTGCTGGTCGCGATCCTTGCGGCGCTGTTCCTTGGTGAGAGGCTAAGCCTTGCGGGCTGGGCCGGTGTGGCGCTGATCGCAGCCGGCGCAATCCTCGTGGCGCGAGGCTGAGCCGGGTGTCCGCCGACAGCCGAACGATACCGAACAGGGCGGTCTGAGCGGGAATGGCCGCACCGCTCCCCCGCGAGGACCGGACCGCCGCCGGGCTGCTGCTGATGGCGCTGGCGGTGTTCTGCTTCACGGGCATCGACACCTCGGCGAAGACGCTGATGCTGGCGGGACTGGCGCCCTTGCAGGTCGTCTTCGTGCGCTACGCGGGGCATCTGGTGATGTGCCTGTTCATGTACCTGCCGCAAGAGGGCATGTCGGCCTTCCGCTCTGCCGCGCCGCGGCGGCAGCTGCTGCGCTCGATCCTTTTGCTGGGCAGCACGGCGCTGAACTTCACCGCGCTGAAGTATCTGCCGATCACGCTGACCACGACGATCATGTTCGCGGCTCCCATCGTCATCACGCTTCTGGCGATCCCGATCCTTGGAGAGAAGGTGGGCCCGCACCGGATCGTCGCGGTCTGCGTGGGCTTTGTCGGGGTGATCGTGACGATCCGGCCATGGGACGTGTCGTTCGAGCCGGCGGTGTTCTTCACGCTTGGGGCGCTGTTGTGCTCGGCGGGCTATTTCATCATGACGCGGATGCTGGCCGGGATCGAGAGCAACGCGACCTCTCAACTGTGGGGCGCGGGACTGGCGACGCTGGCGCTGGCGCCGTTCGGGATCGGTTCATGGGTCGCGCCCGAAAGCTGGGTGACGGTGGTCGTGATGCTGGTGATCGGCGTGATCGGCGCTTTGGGCCATATCGCGGCGACGATGGCGCACCGGCTGGCGGATGCCTCGGTGCTGGCGCCGATGGTGTATATCCAGATCCTGACGGCGGCGCTGGCGGGTGTGCTGGTGTTCGACACATGGCCCACGGTCTGGACGCTGGGCGGCGGGGCGATCATCGTTGCCTCGGGCCTGTATATCTGGCACCGCGAGCGGCAGCGGAGCGGTCTGAAGCTGCGGGCGATGCGCGCCAGCCCCTACGGGCCGAGACGGCGCAGGGAACAGGATCAAGGGAGGAAGGACTGATGGCGAAACCGGAAATCGGATTCATCGGGCTTGGGCTGATGGGATCGGCCATGGTCGGGCGTCTGCAGGATCAGGGCTATGCGCTGACGGTTCTGGGCAACCGCAACCGCGCCGGGGTCGAGGCCGCCGTCGCGCGTGGCGCGCAGGAGGCTGCAAGCGCGAAGGACGTCGCTGCGGCATCGGATATCGTGATGCTGTGCATGGGGACGTCCGAGCAGGTCGAGGGCCGGATGCGTGGCGACGACGGCGTGATCGCGGGTTTGCGGCCCGGCGCTGTGGTCATCGACTTCGGCACCTCGCTTCCCGGCTCGACCCGCGCACTGGGCGCAGAGGTCGCGGATGCGGGCGGCACCTATCTTGACGCGCCGCTTGGCCGGACTCCGAGCCATGCGAAAGACGGCAAGCTGAACATCATGACCGCCGGGGACAAGCCGACGTATGACCGGGTAAAGCCGGTGCTCGACGATCTGGGCGAGAACGTTTTTCACCTTGGCCCGCTTGGGTCGGGGCACACGATCAAGCTGATCAACAACTTCATGGCGATGACGATGGCGAACGGCATGGCCGAGGCTTTCGCGATGGCCGACGTGATGGGTGTGCCGCGGCAGGGGCTGTATGACGTGATGTCCGCCGGGCCGCTGCATTCGGGGATGATGGACTTTGTGAAGGCCTATGCCATCGACGGCGATCCGACCGCGCTTGCCTTCGCGGTGAAGAACGGGCTGAAAGACGTGGGCTATTACGCGCGGATGGCGGAAGAGGCGGGCGTCGACAGCCTGATGTCCGGTGCCGCGCTTGGGGCGATGAAAGCCTCGGACGCCGCCGGGCGGGGCGAGACGATGGTGCCCGAGCAGGTCGACTTCTTCGCGGAAAGGTTCAAGGGCTGATGCGCGTCGCCTGCATCGGAGAGGCGATGGTGGAGCTGTCGCTGGACGCCGCGCCGTCGAACGCGGCGCGGTTGGGGGTTGCGGGCGACGTGTTGAACACCGCGATCTATCTCAAGCGGTCGGCGCCGGACCTGCAGGTGGACTTCGTGACCTGTGTGGGGCGCGACGTGTTTTCCGACCGAATGGTGGAGTTCATCGCGTCCGAGGCCGTCGGGACCGAGGCGATCGGCAGGTCCGAGACCCGCAACGTCGGCATTTACGCGATCACCACGGACGAAAACGGTGAACGGTCGTTCACCTACTGGCGCGATACCTCGGCGGCGCGGACGCTGTTCGAGGGGCGGGAGGGCCCGGATTTCACGGTGCTGGCGGACTACGACGTGGTTTATCTGTCGGCCATCACGCTGGCGATCCTGTCGCCCGAGGTGCGCGAAGCGCTGATGGACTGGCTGGAGGGTTTCCGCGCGCGGGGCGGGCTGGTGTCGTTCGATTCCAACTACCGACCGCGCCTGTGGCCCGATGCCGGGACCGCACGGGCGGCGATCGAGCGGATGTGGAAGACCTGCGATATCGCTTTGCCGTCCGTCGATGACGAGATGGCGATCTTCGGCGACGCGGACGCAGATGCCGTGGCGGCGCGCCTGAAGAGCTGGAAGGTCCGCGACGGCGCGCTGAAATGCGGCGCGGGCGGGCCGGTCTCGCTGGGCGACCCGGTGGACGCCGAGTATCCGCCCGCCACGAAGGTGGTCGATACGACCGCGGCGGGCGACAGTTTCAACGGCGGATACCTGTCGGCGGCGCTGGCCAACCGGGGGCAGGACGTGGCGCTGCGGGCGGGGCACGATCTGGCGGCGATGGTCGTCGGCGTGAAAGGCGCAATCGCGCCGCGCTAAGGTCCGGCCCGATGGCTGTGCCGGGGGGGGGGCGCCGTCGCGGTGCGTCAGCGGAACACCTCGTCCGCGATCCGGCTGGCAAGATCGGCATCCAGCGGCTGACCGTTGAGTAGTCTGTACCAGAACGCACCGTGGACGAAGGCAGAGAGAATGGGCACATCGCGATGCGGCGCAAGTTCACCGCTGGCCTGTGCCCGGTACAGCAGCGCCGTCACGATCTCTTCGCGCGGTGCGACGAAGGCGGCGTGGAACTGGCTGCCGAACTCCGGGTCGTCCTGCGCAGCGGCGATCAGGCTTTGCAGCGTGCGGCCGTCGCGCGCAAGGTGGGCGAACACCTGGGTCAGAAAGGTCACGAGCGCCGCGTGCGCGGTGCTGCCGTCGTCGGTGATCGGATGCGCGACCTCGGCAAGTGCGTCCTCCGCCAGCGCGTCCAGCACCAGATCCGCCTTTGAATTCCAACGGTTGTACAGCGACTGCCGCGACACTTTCGCGGTCGCGACGATGCTGCTGATGCTCACGTCACGATAGCCGTGTTCGCGCACGAGGTTCAGCGCGGTCTCTTTCAGGCGACGGCTGACTTTCTGGTCGACCGGGCGTCCGGGGCCGGAGGGCGTATCGGTCATGCACATCTCCTGTGTCGGTGCGCACAGGCGCTTGTCTTTTTAATAGACGGCAGTCTGTTAAATTGAAAGCCAAGCGCCGTGGCGGAGGGGGACCGGCTGCACCGCACGAAAAAGGATCCTCCATGCCGACCTCTCTCGAACTGTCCCGCGGCAGGTTCATTCTGATTACCTGCATCCTTGCGTTGTTGTCTGTCTTTCCACCGATTGCGACGGACATGTACCTGTCCGCGATGGGGCATCTGGCCGAGGCGTTGAACACAAGCGAGGCCGCGACGGAGTTGTCGCTGTCGCTGTTTTTCCTCGGGCTGTGCGTGGGGCAACTGATCATGGGACCCCTGATCGATGGCTACGGCCGGAAAGGGCCGCTTTTGGCGGGAACAGCGTTGTTCGCGCTGACGTCGGTGGCGCTTTTGCTGACAGAGGACGTGGCGGTGTTCAACTCCCTCAGATTTCTTCAGGCCATCGGCGCCTGCGTGGGCATGGTCGTGGGCCGCGCCGTGGTCGGCGATCTGGTCAGCGGGCGCGCGGCGGCGAAGATGATGACGGTTCTGGTGATGCTGATGACGCTGGGACCCATCGTATCGCCCTTCGCGGGCAGCCTGCTGCTGGGCGCCTTCGGCTGGCGCTCGATCTTCGTGACGATGGTGATTGTCGGCGTGGTCGCCCTGATGCTGGCCGGGGCGGCGCTTCCTGAAACGCTGCCGCCCGAGCGCCGCGCCACACGCCCCTTCGCCACGTCGTTCACCCGCATGGGGCAATTGCTGCGGCGCGCCCGGTTCATGGTTCCCGCCCTTGTCGCGGGGTTCGTTCAAGGCGCGATGTTCGCCTTTATCACCGGCTCGGCTGGGGTGTTTCTTGGAGCCTTCGGCCTCAGCACCACGGCTTACGGTCTTGTCTTCGCATTCATCGCGGCGGCGCTTGTCGTGTTCGGTCAGATCAACAACTGGCTGCTGAACTACCATTCCCCGCGCGCGATCCTGAACGCCGGGCTGCCCCTGTTCGCCGTGGCAGGCGGTGTGCTGTACGCGGTGTCGGGCAGTCAAGACCTGTGGGTGCTGGTTGCGCCGCTTTGGCTGGCGATCGGGATGGTCGGACTGCTGAGCGCCAACGCGATGACGCTGGCGATGGAGGGCAGCCCCGAAGGCGCCGGGGTCGGGTCGGCCCTGCTTGGGGCTTTGCAGTTCGGCATCGCCTTCTCGGTCTCGACCGGCGTTGCGCTTGCAAGCGCCGAGGGAGCGGCGCCCATGGCGCTTGGCATCCTGATCCCGGGTCTTGCGGGGCTGGCGCTGTGGCTGGCCGGACGCCGCCGGGTCACACAACCGGTCTCGGCGCCGGGCGAATGAACCCGGCGCCCGTGTTGCGCGACCTCAGTCGCGGTCCCAGTCACGCAGGCGACCGTCCGGGGCCCATTCCGCCTCGAACCGGCGACCGTTCTCGTCTATGCCTTCGGCTTCAAGTCCGTCGCGGTCGATCTCGAGGCTGGTGATCCGCATCGCGTCGCCAAGGTTCTCCGGCGCCTGTACCGCTTGCGGCAGCAGGGGGCGCAGATCCGCAAAGGCGATCGACCCGCCACGGTCCACGTCGATCTCTTCCAGCATGCCGTCTCGGTCGTATTCCAGCTTCACCCGGTCGCCGGACGGGAGGACGCCCCAAAGGTCATGGCCCCAGTCGTCTGGGCGCACCTCGGCTTCGGTCAGACCCAGCGTGGCGGCGTCGGTCTCGATCCGGTCGGGCTGTTGGGCGAAGGCGGGAAGGGCGGCTGCGATACTGCTGGTCGCAAGCGCGGCCAGTGCGGCGGCGCGGATAGGGGTGGTCATCTGTCGTCTCCAAGTCGGGAAAGGAACGGCTGGCGCATGGCTTGCCACACCAGACAGATGGGGGTGCCGGGACCGGGTGCCGGTGGTGACCCGGCGGCACCTCTCAGAGACGTGAGCCTAGCCGTGTCAGCATGTCGAGGCACTGACCAAGCTGGTCGCGCGAGATGAACTCGTCCGCCATATGCGCCTGCTGGATCGAGCCGGGCCCGCAGACCACCGCGTCGATGCCCAGCGACTGGAACAGCCCCGCCTCGGTGCCGAAGGGAACAATGTGGGTGCCGTTCGCGCCGGTCAGCGTGCAGCACAGGTCACGGGCGGCGTTCGTCTCCATCGGTTCCAAACCGGGAACCTCGGCGATGGTGCGGGTCGTGATGCCGGCGTCGGGCGAGACCGCCTTCATCGCGGGCAAAAGTACCTCGTTCACGTAGGCATCCATGTCCGCTTTGACGAAATCGGCGTCTTCCAGCACGACTGGCCGCATCTCCCACGCCACTTCGGCGCGGGCGGGGATCACGTTGTGCGCGTGCCCGCCGGAAAGGACGCCGACGTTGATCGTGGTCCACGGCGGATCAAACCGGCTGCCCTCGGGCGTCCGCGCCTTCAGCCGGTCGGCGACATCCAGCAGGCGTCCCACGTAGCGGCTGGCGTATTCCACCGCGTTCACGCCACGGTCGGGGGCCGAGCCGTGGCCTTCGAGCCCGGTGAACTCTGTGTGGTATTCGTAGCAACCCTTGTGCCCCTCGATCACCCGCATCTCGGTTGGCTCGCCGATGATTGCCAGCGCGGGCCGCAGCTTGCGCTTCTTCAGAAGCTCCACCAACGCCTGCGCGCCAAGGCAGCCGGTTTCTTCGTCATGGGTGAAGACGAAATGCAGCGGGCGGTCGGTCACCTGCTCGGCCAGCATCGGCGCGGCCTCGACACAGCAGGCGATGAAGCCCTTCATGTCGCAGGTGCCGCGGCCATACAGCAGCCCGTCGGCCTCCCACATCTCGAACGGGTCCTGCGTCCACGGCTGGTCCGCCACCGGCACTACGTCGGTATGGCCGCACAGCATCAGCCCGCCGTCTCCCTCTGGCCCGAAGGTCGCGACAAGGTTCGCCTTGGTGCCGCTGTCGTCATGCACCACCTCGATCCGCGCGCCCATCTCCTCCATCCGGCGGGCAAGGTAGCCGATGACGTCAAGGTTGGTGTCCTTGGACACGGTCGGGAACGAGATCAGGTCGCCCAGCGTGGCGACGGTGCGGTCGAGAAGGGTCATGGTTTCTAGGTCTGAAAGAGGATCGCGCGGGATGCAACCCGTGCCCCTTACACCCGATGGGCGAGGGCACGCGGCATGGTCAGTGCTTCACGAACAGCTGTCGGGGCAGGTCGCAGAAGGTTTCGGCCGGGCCGTCCTCGGTGATCAGGATCGACTCGGTGATCTCCAGCCCCCAGGTCTCCATCCAGAGGCCGGGCATGAAATGGAAGGTCATGCCGGGTTCCAGCACGGTCTCGTCCTCGGGACGCAGCGAGATGGTGCGCTCGCCCCAGTCCGGCGGATAGCTGAGACCGATGGGATAGCCGCAGCGCGCGCCCCGCTGGATACCGGCGCGGTCCATCGCCGCGCCAAGTGCGTTGGCGATGTCACAGGCGCGGTTGCCGGCGCGGGCGGCCTCCAGCCCGGCCTCCAGCCCCTCGACCAGCGCCTCTTCGCCGCGCTTGATGTGGTCTGGCATGTCGCGGCCCAGAAACACCGACCGGCAGAGCGGCGCGTGATAACGGCGGTAGCACCCGGAGAGCTCGAAGAAAGTGCATTCGCCTTCCTTCATCGGTTCGCCGTCCCACGTCAGGTGCGGCGCGGCGGCCGACGGCCCCGAGGGCATCAGCGGTACGATCGCGGGGTAGTCGCCCCACGCCTCGTCGGTGCCCTCGATCCCCGCGGCCATAAGCTGCGCCGCGATGTGGTTCTTGGCGACACCTGGCGCAGCTAGGTCGATGGCCAGCTTGTTGATTTTTTCAGAGATCTTCGCCGCCTTGCGCATGAAGGCGATTTCTTCGTCCGACTTCACCGACCGCTGCCAGTTTACCAGCGCGGTGGCGTCCACCAGCGTTGCGTCCGGAAGCTCCTCGACCAGCGTGGTGTAGGCCTTGGCGGAGAAATAGTAGTTCTCCATTTCCAACCCGATCCTGCCCGTCCCCAGCCCCTGACCGCGCAGCAGCGAGGCAAGGTGCTGCATCGGGTGCAGTTCGGTCGATTGCACGAAATGGTCGGGATAGCTGTCGATCCCCGTGCGCTCGGTATCCACGGTGCGCAGCGCACCGTTCGCGTCCTGTCGGCGTCCCCACCAATAGGGGCGGTCGTTCAGCGGCAGGATTACCGCCTGATGCACGTAGAAGGACCATCCGTCATAGCCCGTCAGCCACGCCTGGTTCGACGGGTCGGTGACGATCATCACGTCAAGGCCGCGCGCCTCCATCTCGGCGCGGGTCTTGGCAAGGCGGCGGTCGTATTCGGCGGCGGAGAAGGGGGGTGTGGTGTCGGTCATGCGGCATGCTTTCCTGCGGAAAAGGCGGATGTCGAGAGGGCGCGCGGTATTTTCCCGATGCCTGCCTTAGTCTTGCCCAACTTTTGTGGAAAAGATGACACGAAATCGAGCAAGGCGCGAACAACAGCGCCTGAAACATAAGAATTCCAAGGGGTTCGCATGATGCAGGCAACTCTCTTCCGGGTCGTCCTATTGTCCGGCATAGGCCTCGCGCTGGCCGGGTGCAAGGGCGGTGATTTCTCGACCAGCCGCGCCGGTTTCAAGGCCAACTACCTCGTTGCACGGGTCGCGCTTGAAGGCGGTCAGTATGACAAGGCGGCGCGCCAGTTCGGCTCGCTGTTGCGCACCGCGGGCCCGCTCGAGCCGCGCCTGAGGCTTGAATACGCCCATGCGCTGCTGCGCGCCGGCAAATACGCCAAGGCGGCGGACGAGGCGCGGCGGGTGTCGATGGAACTGTCGGGCACCGGCCGCTCTGCCGCGCTGGCGGTTCTGGGCACCGCCGAGCACGAAACGGCGCGGGCGGCGATCCTGAAGGGCAAGACGGGGCTTGAGACCATCAACCGGATGAAGGCCGCCAAGGCCGCACTGACCGAGATGCTGGCCAATAACCCCGAACTCGATCCGACCGGCGGCATGGCGATGCGGCTTCAGCAGATCGAGACGGAACTGGTCACCGTCCTCTGAGGTTCGACCCGCGGTCTGGCGGTGCTTGTCCGGCATAGGGCGAACGCGCTAGACGCCTTCGCATGACCGCAACCTATTCCCCCGCGCGCAGATGACCGGCGACTGGCCGGTCATCTTGTTCGTTTTGCTGGCGGGGCCTGCGGTCGGCTCGTTTCTTGGCGCTGTCGTCGACCGTCTGCCGGAGGGACGAAGCCTGTGGTCCCCATCCACCTGTGCCGCCTGCGGCACCCGGCTTGGGCCGCGCGACCTTGTCCCGATCCTGTCAGCGCTGCGGGGCCGCTGCCGCCACTGTGGCACGGCGATCCCCGCGCACTTGCTGCGCATCGAGATCGCCGCGCTTGGCGCAAGCGCACTCGCGGTGGCGCTGGCAGGCAGCCCGGCGATGACCCTGGTCCTGGCCGCCTTCCTGTGGTGCCTCGTCGGCCTGTTCTACGCCGACCTGCTGCACTTTCGCCTGCCCGACGTCCTGACCGGCGCTCTGTTCATCTCGGGTGTGGCGCTGGCCCTTGCCTCGCCCGGCCGAACGGTGCCCGAAGCGCTGGCGACCGCCGCCGCCGGGATGCTGGTGTTCTGGCTGCTGCGCGAGGGCTACCGGCGGTTTCGGGGCCGCGAAGGGCTGGGGCTGGGCGACGTCAAGATGATGGCCGGTCTTGGCGCGGGGCTGGGGCCCGAGGCGCTGCCGCTTGCCGTTCTGGCGGCGGCGGTTCTGGCCCTGCTGGTGGCCTTTGCCGAGGCATGGCGCGGCGGCAGGCGGATGAACCCGCAGGCGCGGCTTCCGTTCGGGGCGTGGCTTTCGGGCGGCGCGGTGCTGGCGCTGTTGCTTTAACCCGGCGGCAACCCCTTGCACCGCTGGGTTGTTTTTGGTCCTGTGAAGGCCCGAATTGACCGATGCCCGCCCAAGGAATTCTCGATGCCTCTGACGTTTCCCCCGCTTTCGGTCCGCACCGGTCTGGGCGCTGCCGCCCTTGCCCTGACGCTGAGCGGGGCAGGGATCGCGCAGGATGCGGCGATGACGATGGAAGAGGTCGAACAGGCCTATCTCTCGGGCGACCGGACCGCAGCGCGCGAGGGCATCCTGACCTTCGCAGAAGCGGGCGATGCGACAGCGCAGTACCGGCTGGGCTTCATGCTGGCCACGGGCGAGGGCGGGCCGTTCGACCGGCAGGGCGCAATCGACTGGCTGGAAAAGGCCGTGGCGCAGGACCATGGCGCGGCGGCGTTGCTTTTGGCTCGGGTCTACCTGTCGGGGTCGCCAGAGGAGCCCGACTACATCCGCGCGGGCGAGTTGTTGCAGGCGATCGCCGGCCCCGATGTGCCCGAAGCTGCCTACCTGCTGGCGCAACTGCTGCAAACCGGCCGCGCGGGAGAGGCCGATCCGGTCCGCGGGTTCGAACTGATGCAGATCGCCGCCGAGGCCGGCCATCTTGGCGCGCAGTTCGGGTTGGCGCGGCTTTACGCCAACGGCACCGGAGTCGCGCAGGACGATGCGCAGGCGATGCGGTGGCTGTTCCAGTCTGCCGACGCGGGCTGGGCGCCGGCGCAGATGACGCTGTACGAGGGCTACAACAGCGGCGACGGGTTCCCGCAGGATCAGGCGAAAGCGCTGGAATGGCTGCGGAAAGCGGCCGAGGCGGGCTATGGCGCGGCGGAACACGTGCTTGGCTCGAACTATCTGCTGGGAGAGGGCGGTGTCGAAGAGGACGCGCTGCGCGGTGTCGCCTACCTCGTGCGTGCCGCCGAGAAGGGGATCGCCGAAGCGCAGTCGAACCTCGGCTACGCCTATTACACCGGCAAGGGCGTGGGGCAGGATGACGTCAAGGCGTTGGAGTGGTTCCGCGAAGCCGCCGATCAGGGACTGGCGCGCGCTGCTGCTGCGGCGGCGCAGATGTACGAGGCGGGACGCGGGGCCGAGGCCGACGTCGAGCGCGCGGTCTGGTACTTCCGCATCGCCGATGCGGGCGGGAACCCCTATGCCGGGGCGCGGCTGGGCCGGCTGATCGTGTCGGGCGACTACACCGCCGAGGATCAGCCCGAGCTTGCGCCCAGTTGGGTCGCGCAGGCCGCCGATGCAGGGGCGGAGGGGGCGGTCGACTGGCTGGACGCGCGTGCATCCGAAGGCGACGACATGGCCCACTACCTGCTGGCCGCGCTGTACCACGAAAGCGAAACCGTGGGCACCGACCCCGAAAAGGCCGTGCGCCACATGCGCATCGCCGCCGAGGCGGGCATCGTTCCGGCGCAGCTGTCGATGGGGCTGTTCTATTCCGAGGGCTACGGCGTCGCGCAGGATCTTGTTCAGGCCCATGTCTGGACCAACATCGCTGCCGCCAATGGCAGCGACGCGGCGGCCGAGAAGCGCGACGCCTTCGCCGCGCTGATGACGCCGGACGAGATCGCCAAGGCGCAGGAAGACGCGGCGTCCTGGCTGGACGGCGACAGGTGATCCGCGCGCTCGCCGTCTGTCTGGCGCTGGCCGTCACGCCGTTGTCGGCGCAGACGTCCCTAAGCCTTGCCGACCTTCAGACGGCGGCGACCGCGGGCGATGCGCAGTCGCAGTTCCTGCTGGCCGAAATCTTTCGTCGCGGCGAAGGTGTGCCGCAGAACTATGCACGCGCCGCGGACTGGTACGCGCAGGCGGCGGAACAGGGCCATGCCGCTGCGCTGAACGCGCTTGCGGGCCTTTATGCCGGGGGGCTGGGCGTGCCGAACGACCCCGCGCGCGCCTATGAGCTGGTCGCGCAGGCGGCAGATACAGGCGAGGCCGAGTATATCCACAACCTTGCGGCGGTGGTCGAAGCCGGCATCGGCACCGACGCCGATCCTGCCCGCGCCGCCGAGCTTTATGCAGAAGCGGCGGCGCTTGGCTGGGCCGACAGCGCCGTGGCGCTGGGAGTTCTGTATCAGGACGGCAGGGGGGTCGAGCAGGACGTTGCGCGGGCGATGAAACTGTACACCGGCCCGGCCGAAGCGGGTCATCCACGCGCGCAGAACAACCTTGGCCTGATCCTGTCCCGGGGCGAGGGCGGGGTCGCGCAGGACTACGCCGCGGCGGCAGAGTGGTTCCGCAGCGCCGCAGAGGCCGGGTTGCCAGAGGCGATCCGTAACCTTGGCGTGATGTACGAGAACGGCTTCGGCGTGCCGCTGGACGAGGCCGAGGCGCAGCGTCTTTACCGGCTGGCCGCGCTTGCGCCCGGCCAGTCTGCGGATGCACAGGGCGATGCCTCGGGGCTGACGCTTCTGTATGACGACCGGCTGATGCCGCCCGACGCCAACCGGCTTGCCGAGTATTCCGCCGCCGCCCGCGCCGGGGATCCGGTGGCGGAATTCCTTTTGGGCTATCTCCGCGCCAGCGCCGCGCAGTCGGGTGCGGACTTCCGCGAGGCCGTCCGGCTGTTCGAAAGCGCGGCCAACAAGGGCTCTGCCGCCGCCATGGCGAACCTTGGCATCCTGATGTTCGAGGGGCGCGGCGTGTTGCAGGACTATGTGGCGGGGTACAAGTGGCTGTCGCTTGCCGCCACCGCGGGGCTTCCGGGCGCGGCTGCGGCGCGGGACGAACTGGCGCGCCTTATGACGCCCGACCAGATCAATGCGGCCAACGCCGCCGCCGAACAGGCGTGGTCCGCCCGCGTGCCCGACTGACGGCGTCCGCCGGTCCCGCCCCCTCGGCCAGCGCGCCGTTGATCCGAAGCATCCGGATGGCTATCGTGGCCGCGCAACCGGAGAGGAGCCTTCGCATGCGAACCGTCATTCCCGCCGCAGCCTTCGCCCTGAGCCTGACGCTTGCCGGTGCCGCCCTTGCGGCGCCCGATATCGAAGCGCGGGTGCAGCCGACCTCGATCTCGTTCGCGGGCGGCCAGAATTACACCAACGCGGTTCTGACCGTGACCGGGCCGGACGGCTATGTGAAAGAAGAAAGCGCCCTGCGCGGCCTGCCCATCTTCCGGCTTCAGACCGCCGGGCGGCTGGTCGACGGCTATTATCAGTTCGCCCTCTCGGCCGCGACGGACGAAGTCATCCCGCTTCGCAACAAGATGGACAATGGCCGTGGCGCCGGCGCGCGGACGACAGAGTACCGCGCCTTCAACATGTCCGGCGCCTTCCGGGTCGAGAAGGGTCTTATCGTTCCGGTTGACGAAACAGCGGGCGAAGGTGGCGACGTCGACGCCACGGAATAAGGTGCGCAAGCCTCAAATCCCCCTCGGTCCTGCAACGGGAAATTGCATGCGCGCCCGTTCGGTGTAGTCTTCGGCGCACACGGATCCGTGATCGAAACCGTCGCGGCGCCGTGTGGTTGTCGGGCCATGCCCGCCGGAACAACTGGCCGCCGCAACGCGGGGAGGATTGATGAACCAGCTTGTTGCCAAGTCCAACGAGAAGCGGCTGCTGTTCGCCGTCCTCCTGTGCGCCATTCTCGCTTTCGTGTTCTGGACCCAGTCCCGCTATCCGGCGCTGAACGAGAAGGCGATGATGTCCGGCGCGATCCAGTTGGAGGACCCGCTGGGATTCGAGGCGAAATTCCCCCTGACCGCCGAGATGACGACCGTCGAGCGGATCTTCTTTTCGACCCTCAACTGGATCAACACCAACAAGAAGGGCATGACCTTCGGGATCCTGTTCGCCTCGGCCTTCCTGACGCTGTTCGGCTACCTGCGCAGGCGCAGCTTCGAGGGCGGATTCGCCAATTCCTTCCTTGGCCTCGTGATCGGGGCGCCGCTTGGTGTCTGCGCCAACTGCGCGGCGCCTATCGGCAAGGGCATGTACGCAAGCGGCGTGCGCGCCGAGACGGCTTTGTCGGCGATGGTCGCTTCGCCCACGTTGAACATCATTGTCCTGACCATGGCCTTCTCGCTTTTGCCGTTCTACATGGCCGCCGCGAAGATCGGCCTGTCGCTTCTGGTCATCCTCGTGGCGGTGCCGCTGATCTGCCGGATGCTACCGGGCGAGCAACTGCAACGGGTTCCCGCGCCCGACGTTCCGGGTCAGGTCGAAGGGCATGCCGCCGAACAGCGCGAGGGCTTCGTCCCCGCCTTCATCGAGTTCGTTAAGAGTTTTGCCGCCAATTTCTGGTTCATCGTGAAGACGACCGTGCCGCTAATGCTGATGGCCGGTTTCCTTGGTGCAATCGCCGGGACGCTTCTGCCGCAGGGCCTTGTTCTTGGCACCACCTTCTCGGTGGGTGTTCTGGTGCTGGTGGCGATCGTGGGCACGTTCCTTCCGGTGCCGATTTCATTCGACGTGGTGGTGGCCGGCGCGCTTCTCAGCACGGGATTGTCGCAGGGGTACGTCTTTGCGCTGATGTTCACGCTGGGCAGCGCTTCGATTTATTCGTGGCTGATCATTTCGTCGACGATCTCGTTCCGCGCGGCGAACCTGCTGCTGGCCGCGATCTGCGCGCTGGGCATTCTCGGCGGCGCGGCGTCGCAGTGGTACCACAACTGGCAGTCGGATCGCGCGCTGGAGATGCTGCTGTCGGTCGAGCGGTTGATCCTGCCCGCCGCCGAAGCGCAGGAAACGGGCTTCGCCATCGTAAGCGACAGCGAAATCCGGGTGTCGTCCACCCCCTTCGCCGCACCGTCCTCGGCGGCGGACGCTCCTTTCACCCGTGTCGAGGCCGACACCGCCGGGATCGACCGGCCGCTGGAATTTTCGATGAAGGATATGTGGCCGCCATTCTGGGAAGGGCGCAGCCTGTCGACCGGCGATATCGACGGCGACGGCGACCTTGATCTTGTCAGCGCCTCGACCGAGGCCGGGCTGTACATCTACCTCAACGACGGCGCCGGGACGTTCACGCGCTCGGATGACGACATCGCGCCGCTTGCGGGTCTAGACGTGTTCAACGCGGCGCTGGTGGACATCGACAACGACGGCTGGCTTGACCTGTTCCTTGCCACCTACCTTGACGGCAACTTCTGGGTCCGCAACGACGGTGGCCGCTTTCCGACCGACGCGGCGCGGCCGGTGACGAACAACCCCGAGACGCCGCTGTCGCTGGCGCTGACCTTCGGCGATGTGGACGTGGACGGCGACCTTGACGCGGTGATGGGGAACTGGGCGGCCGGCTGGTACCGGCGCATTCCGGGAGAGGAATCCCGCAACCGGGTGATCTTCAACGACGGCGGCGTGATGGACGGCTCGCAGTATGCCGATCTTCCGGGCTTGCCGGGTGAGACGCTGACGATCCTGCTGTCGGACGTGAACCTTGACGGCGCGCCGGACCTGCTGGTCGGAAACGACTTCGAGCTACCGGACTACCTGTATTACGGCGACGGTGCGGGCGGCTTCACTCCGGTGACGAAGGCCGATGGCGTGTTGCCCCATACGACGAACACCACGATGGCGATCCGCACCGCCGACCTGCACAACGACGGGGTGCCCGAGTTGTATTTCGCGCAGATCGCGGGCCGGTCCTCGGGCGTGTCCTCGACCCTGAAGATGCAGGACCTCGACCTGTACTGCGACGGCATTTCCAACGCCGACGCGAAGGCGCTGTGCGAGCGGAACATGGCGATCAAAAGCTGGTACAAGTCGGGTAACCGCTTCGATCCCACCTATGCCTCGAACTGTCAGGCGCTGAACGGAGAGCTTCAGGCCGAGTGCAAAGCGATGCTGGTCAAGGACCTCGCAATCCAGCGCCGCGACCCATCACTTTGCGCCCTAATTCCCGCAGAACGGCGGCAGGAGAAGGCCTATTGCGACCTGCACTTCAAACCCGCCGAGGCACCGTTGCAGTCGGTCTTCGACACCACCGTCCCGCAGATCATGCGGGCCAACGTACTGCTGACGCTGGGCGAGAGCGGTGCCTATGAAGACACCGCCGGTCCGGAAGGGCTGGAGGTGGGCGGCTGGTCGTGGGACGTGAAAGTCGGCGATTTCGACAACGACGGCTTTCAGGACGTCTACATCGTCAACGGCACATGGGTGCCGAACGAGGTCTCGCCCTCGAACCTGTACTTCCGCAACAACGGGGACGGCACCTTTACAGAGGCGTCGGGACCGTTCGGGCTGGAAGATTACCTGATGACCGCGGCGGCCGTGGCCTTCGACATGGACGGAGACGGGGATCTCGACATCGTCACGCAACCGGTGAACGGGCCGGTGGCGATGTTCCGGAACAATGCGCAGGATGGCCACGCGGTCACCGTTGCGCTGCGGGACGGGCAGGGGAACAGCCATGGGATCGGCGCCCTGCTGACGGCAGAACTTGCGGACGGCACCCGGATGACGCGCGAGATCACCTTGGGGGGCGGCTTCATGTCGTTCGATGCCCCCGTCGCGCATTTCGGGCTGGGCTCCGCAGACGCGCTTGCCGCGCTTTCGGTGCGCTGGCCGGACGGCGAGGTCACGACGGTCGAGGGGCCGCTGCCCGCCGGGGCCGGTTATGTCGTCGAGCGGATGGGCCACGCCGTCCAGTAGGCCGCCAGCAGATGGGTCACGCGTCTGCGAACGGATCCTCGGGATAGCCGACACCGGTCAGGTACAGCCCGTCCGGCGGCGCGACGGGGCCGCATGCGGCGCGGTTCTTCGCCTCCAGCGCCGCTTTCACGTCCTCCGGCGCCCAGGACCCGGCGCCGACGCGTTCCAGCGTGCCGACGAAGCTGCGCACCTGGTTGTGCAGGAAGGATCGGGCGCGGACGCGGATTTGCACCTCGTCGCCCTCGGCGGTCACGGTCAGCTCGTCCACGGTCTTGACCGGGCTTTTGGCCTGACATTCCGCCGCGCGGAAGGTGGTGAAGTCATGCAGACCAATCAGGTGGTCCGCCCCGGCCTGCATCGCGTCGATGTCCATCGCGTTCGGCACTTTCCACGCCAGTCCGCGGTCATGGGTCAGCGGCGCGCGGCGGCAAATCATGCGGTAGAGGTACCGCCGTTCGACAGCCGAGAACCGCGCGTGCCAGTCGTCGGACACCCGCGCCGCCGCCACCACGGCGACAAGCGCGGGCTTCAGGTGATAGTTGATCGCCTCGGACAGACGGAACGGGTCCCAGTCGCGGGCCATATCGCAGTGCGCCACCTGTCCCGTCGCATGTACGCCGGTATCGGTCCGCCCCGCGGCGCCGATGCCGGGAGCGTCCGGTTCCAGACGGCGGATCGCCTCTTCGACGGCCTGCTGGACGGAAGGATGCTCCTTCTGCCGCTGCCAGCCGGAAAAAGCGCCGCCGTGATACTCGATCTTCAGCGCGAAACGGGGCATGGCCGTCCGCTTAGCGCGCCGCGCGGGGCCGTGCAATCGGGCAGGCGGGAACGTCAGGCACGAAAAAGCCCCGGCGCCAGAGGCCCGGGGCTGATTTCTTCACGCGTGTGCGGCGCAAGCGCCGCCTGCGCGGTGCAAGACCTTAGTAGGTGGTCTTGATGCCCTGCGACGACAGGTGCGAGCCGATGGTCTGGCCGTAGTCGTCGGTGGCGCCACCAACGGTGGTCAGAACGGCGATGCCGAGGCCAACGATGGCAGCGGTCAGCACGACCCAGTCGACGGTCACGGCGCCATCTTCGTCAGCACGGAAGCGGTTGATCAGGTTGAACAGTTTCATGGTCTCTCTCTCCATCAATCCTGCCCGCAAGCAGCAGCAGCAGGTGTTTGTATTGCCCTTTTGCTCGCGGGACTTTCTTCCCGCTCACTGAGGATGGTTTTGACGCCGGAATCGGGCAGGAATTGGTTCAGAGCGGTACGAATTCATAGCAATTCGCCGTTCTGTTTCCGGCCTCTGGCTGATCCACCCTTGCAGGGGTGGATTGCCCATACGTCAAGCAAGCAAAAAGGCCGCGCCCAGAGGACACGGCCCTTTCGTAGGTGAAGACCGCCGATCAGTAGGTGGTCTTGATGCCCTGCGACGACAGGTGCGAGCCGATGGTCTGGCCGTAGTCGTCGGTGGCGCCACCAACGGTGGTCAGAACGGCAATGCCGAGGCCGACGATGGCAGCGGTCAGCACGACCCAGTCGACGGTCACGGCGCCGTCTTCGTCGGCGCGGAAGCGGTTGATCAGGTTGATCAGTTTCATGGTCAGGTTCTCTCTCAAAAATTTGGAACACTCTATCCGAGCATGTCGCGGCCTCTCGGGGGGCCTTTCAGCCGCGGCATGAGTATGGTTAACCATGCAACTAGGCGGGATTGCGGCGCGCTGCGGCTGATTTCAGGGAAACTACGCGGCGGGGCGGGGCCAGACGCCCTGTTGGAAAAAAGTCGCGTTTTGCGTTCTTTACCAAAGCCGACCGGGCCGATTAATGTGCTTTGCATAATGCCAGTATCGGAGGGTGGCTTGACCTATTTGAAGCAGTTCATTGTGGCCGGTTCGTTCATTCTTGCCGCGGGACAGGCGCAGGCCGCGCTTAAGTTCTGCAACGAGACCGAGCACGTGCAAAGCGTCGCCATCGGCTATAGCGGCGACCGCGACTGGACGTCCGAGGGCTGGTGGAACATCGATCCGGGCGATTGCGCGACGGTGGTCGGGGGCAACCTGACCAAGCGCTACTACTATTACCGGGCCGAGGTGAACGCCGGCGAATTCGCTGGCGGGACGTTCAACTTCTGCACCACGCCCGATGAATTCGAGATCGTGGGCGACACCAACTGCGAATCCCGCGGTTACGACACCGAGTCGTTTCGCGAGATCGACACCGGCGAAACGGCGACCGATTTCACTTTCACCCTGACCGGCGACGAATCCGCGCCGCGGTCAGAGGATGGGCCCTCTGCGGACACGTCGGAGCTTGGGCTGAGCATCTGCAACTCGACCTCCGAGGTTCAGTCTGTTTCGATCGGCTACGAGGGCGAGGACGGCTTCCTGTCCGAGGGCTGGTGGAACGTCGATCCGGACGATTGCGCACTGGTGCTCGCCGGTGAACTTCAGCAGCGGTACTATTACTACCGCGCCGAGGTGAATGGCGGCCCCTTCGAGGGCGAGGGCTATATGTTCTGCACCACGCCCGAGGTCTATACCATTCAGGGCGATACCGATTGCGAGGCGCGCGGCTACGACACCGAGAGCTTCACCGAGATCGACACCGGCCCGACCGCGGTCGGCCATGTCGAGTACATCACCGCGGATGGCGAGGCGCCACCGCCGCAAACCACCCCCGACACCACCCCGTCGGGCGATGCCGGTCTTGAGATCTGCAACGACACCAGCGACGTGCAGTCGGTGACCATCGGATACGAAGGGGCCGAGGACTGGACCTCTGAAGGCTGGTGGAACATCGATCCCGGCGACTGCATGGTCCCGGCGCTGGATGGCGTGAACCGCCGGTACATCTACTACCGCGCCGAGATCGACGGCGGCGATTTCTATGGCGAGAACTACTTCTTCTGCACCACGCCGGAAGCCTTCGTCATCGTTGGCGATACCGAGTGCGAAGCGCGCGGCTACGACCGCGAGGATTTCGCCGAGGTCGACACCGGCGGGACGACCGGCACCTTCACGCTGACGCTGGTGGATCCCGAGGAACTGGACGGCACGCCTCCGGGAGACGACCGGGTGGAATTCCCCGACGAGCCCAAGGTTCCGGGCGATCCGACGGCGACCGATGGCGACACCGACACGGCGCCCGACGTCGACACGGTCGAGACCGATACGCCGGAAGAGCCGAGCTTCGATTTCGGTCTGCCGGGCGAAGAGGACGAAACGGTCGAGACCGAGACCGACGCCGACACCGCGCCGGAAACCGATATGACGACCGAAACGGATACGGACACCACGCCCGAGTTCGACTTCGACACGCCGGAGACCACGGAAGAGGACACGCCGGAAGAGGACACCACGCTGCCGGAAGAAGACACAACGGTCCCGGTCGAAGACGGCGAGCCGACGCCCACGCGGCGCGGCGGCTCGCGCGGGGGCTGATGCCATGCGTCAAACCCGCATTCTGTCACTTCTAAGCGCGGGCGGCCTGTGGGTCGCCCTCGCAACCGGCGCGCAGGCGTCTTTGGAGATCTGCAACGACACCGACGCGTTGCAGACCGTCGCGATCGGTTTCAAGGGCGATAGCGACTGGGTGTCCGAGGGGTGGTGGAACATCGAGGCCGGCGATTGCGCCGTCGTGCTCGGAGGCGCGCTGACCCGGCGCTACTATTATTACTATGCCGAGTCCGCGAACGACGACTTCGAGGGGCAGGATTATCAATTCTGCGCTTCGAACGAGATCTTCACCATCGAAGGCGACACAGACTGCGAACAGCGGGGCTATGAGACCCTTTCGATGCGCGAGATCGACACCGGCGAGCGGGCGCGCGACTTTACGCTGACGCTGGTGAACTCTGGCGGCAATCCGACCAGCACCGACAAGATCGCGCCGAAGATCGAGGATGAAAGTGCCCCGCCCACCGCCGAGGTGAACGAGGGCGTCAACGACAGTTCATCCGGTCCCGGCGGACCCGGAGGCGGCGCTCCGGTCACCGAGACGGTGCAGGACACCACGATCGTCCCCGAGGACGTGCCGATGACCGTGTCGCCGGAGGATCTGACAACCGACATCCCCGCCGGCAACCACGGCAAGGGCTTCGAGACGCTTGCGTTGTTTCAGGGCTGCGAGTTGGCCGAGGGCCGCGAGATGTGTTCGTTCCACGCCGGCGACTGGAAGATGCGTGTCTTCTATCGCGGGCCGACGCCCGAAGCGCTGATGTATGCGCTCGAGGAACTGGCGGTGAACATGCCGGTCTATCTGAAGGGCGACATGGTCGAGACGCACGGCAATATCGCCGCCATCGTCGTCCGCGGGGTAGAGCCTCGGCCCGGCGAGGATGCGGACTCGCGTCTGCGCGCCACGTTGCAGGGCGACTGGATCGACAGCAGCGACCAGCGCTGGGAGATGACGGTCGACGGTTCCGAAATCCACTTCCGTCAGAACGGCGATTACTCTGGCAGCCGTTTCATGCGGATCGCCAAACAATGCGATGGCGCGACCGGAGAGGGACCGTTCCTTGTGCAGATCAACGCCGAGAACAACAGGCGCACCTGCTACAGCATCGACCGCGCAGAACCCGGGCGACTGGACCTGACGGACGTGCGGCGGGGGCGGACCACAAGCTATCGCAAACTGCGCTGACAACTGTGGCATCCCGGTCGCACGATTCCACGACATGTGCGGCGCTTTCATGCGGCGCGAACAACATGTTGACGGATTCGCGGAGATAGAGATACGTAGTTGCCGTGGGGCGGCCCGTGCCGATCCCGTAGTCCAATCCAGGGTGAGTTAACGGTATCGGGAGTGGCTGAGTGGCGGCGTGACAACGCGCCGTCCGGCTTGTTCTGCTGCGTGGATTTTGCGCGCGGTCGGGCTTGGTGTGCGGCCTTGTCTCTCGGTATCCAGCATCTCGCCTGCCTCTGACCAGGAGAGAGCGAATTGCCTACCTTTGATTTCTTCGAAACCGGCGTGAGTGTGACCACTGCCTCGGGCAGCAATAGTGATACCAGCGTCACCCACACCGCTGACGGGATCCAGTTCACGATTTCCATTACCTCGCCCGATGACCAGTTCTGGGTGGCAATGGGTGGCGATAGAACGGACAGCGCAACGCCGCACCTTTACCTTGCCAACTCTGGCAACGGCCCGGATATCTTCCGCCTGACCTTGCAAAGCACCGCGAACCCCGGCAACAACCTGATGGTCGGCACCGCTCTGAACCCCGTCGCCGTGCAAATGGACGACTGGGCCGAGCGCGGTAGCTTCAAGGTCAGCTTCACCGACTCGATCAACGGCACGGCCACGGTCGTCGACAGCACGGTGACACCGAACGAACTGGTGACCGCTGTCGGTTCCTTCACGGGCATCGTCTTCACCTCGTCGGCAGCTGACACTGCCGCAACCATCCTGTCGGTGTCGATGAACAGCCTTGAATGCTTCTGCGAGGGTACCCTCATCGCCACGCCCTCCGGCGCACGCGCGGTCGAGGCGCTTTCGGCAGGCGACGAGATCCTGACCGCCGATGGCCGCACCGTAGCGATCCGCTGGCTTGGCCAGACCGTTGTCGAGCCGTCGCTTGCCAACCCGGCGCTGGTTTCGCCGGTGCGCATTGCGCAGGGTGCGCTGGGGCAGGGGCTGCCGGAACGCGATCTTCTGGTCTCGGCAGAGCACGCCATCGCGCTGGACGGCAAGCTGGTGAACGCGGGCGCGCTGCTGAACGGCACCACCATCCGCCGTGAAAAGCGCACCGAGCCCTTCGCCTACTTCCACGTCGAGACCGACGCCCACGAGCTGATTCTGGCCGAAGGCGTGGCGGTCGAGACCTATCTGGAACAGCGGTCCGACATTGCCTTTGACAACGCCGGCACCCGCCTGTCGCGTATCGTGCCGGAAATGGACCTGCCGCGTGTGACGTCGCGGCGTCTCATGGCCGCACGGGCCGCCTGACAAACCCACACCACAGGGCGTCCAAGTGCGCCCTGTGGTAGATTTCCATGGGATAACACGGTTTGCGGCGTTAGTTTTCCTTGACCGCAACAACATTTAACGGGATTCCTGTCTCACACAAAAACACGTTCCCCCGCGTCAGAACGGGCGAGAGCGGATAGCAGGAACAGGAGTCCCAAATTGCCGCTTTTTGATTTCCAGACGACGGCGACCCCGACGTTTTCCACCGCATTCACGTCGGGATCCAATTTCACCTACACCGCTGATGGCGTGAAATTCACCGTGTCGTTCACGAACGCCGCCAACCAGGGTGAGATCTTCGTTGATATGGGCGGTCCCGTCTTCGGTGGCCCCGGCCCCTTCTATATCGCCGACTCCGTCGGCTTTGATAGCGCACCGGACACCATTCCGGACGTCATTCGTCTGACCCTGGAAAGCACGGCGAACCCGGCCAACAAGACCTTCACCGGGACTGCGCTGAACCCTGTCGCGCTTCAGATGACATCCAACTACAAGAACGGCTCTTTCGATATCGCGTTTACGGACTCGATCAACGGCACCGGCACCGTCTCTTACACGACCTATACCGGCAACCAGCTTCTGACTGCGGTGGGCACCTTTACCGGCATTACCTTCACCTCCAGCCTGACATCCGGCAGCGACAACTCGCAGATGATGAACTCGCTGTTCGTCAACAGCCTCGAGTGTTTCTGCGAGGGAACCCGTATTGCGACCCCGACCGGCCAGCGCGCTGTCGAGGATTTGGCCGAAGGCGACGAGGTCCTGACCGCCGACGGCCGCACTGTCGCGATCCGCTGGCTGGGTCAGACCATGGTCGATCCGTCGGTTTCCGATCCGGCCCGCGTCTCGCCCGTCCGCATCTCGAAAGGTGCGCTGGGGCAGGGGCTGCCGGAACGCGACCTGCTGGTCTCGGCAGAGCACGCCATCGCGCTGGACGGCAAACTGGTCAACGCGGGCGCGCTGCTGAACGGCACGACCGTCCGCCGCGAAAAGCGCACCGAGCCGTTTGCCTACTACCACGTGGAAACCGACGCGCACGAACTGATCGTGGCCGAAGGCGTTGCCGCCGAGACCTATCTCGAGCAACGCTCGGATGTTGCCTTCGACAACGCCGACTCGCGGATGTCGCGCATCGTGCCGGAGATGGACCTGCCGCGCGTGACCTCGCGCCGCCTTGCAGAGGCGACCGCCGCCTGACACTAAAGGGCGCGTCGACCAAATCTTAAAGGCCCGCTGCACGGACTGCAGCGGGCCTTTTCTAATGGAGCAGGTCGTTACGAAGGCAATTATTTCCATTTCGGCATCAATTTTTAATTGAACCGGTTAACTGCCTAACGTTAAGTCATACGTATCTGCATTTGGTGGCTCAGTTTTCGACAACCACCACATGAGTGCATCAGACCTCAGGAGGATACGCATTGCCGGTTTTCGATTTTCGAACGACCAATCCCACGCAGCCAGGTTATTCGACGGTCTTTACGACCGGCGATGCTCCGGCTGAACACATCGCGGATGGTATCAAATTTACCCTGACCTTCGAATCCGGCGAGGGGAACCTCTTCTTCACGCTCGGCCAGGACGAAACCGGTTTCGGTCCGCCGGCGCTGTTCTTTGCGGACTCCACCAACACCGTGTTCCCAGATGTCGTTCGCCTGACCCTGGAAAGCACGGCGAACCCGGCGAACAACGTCATGTCGGGCACGGCTTTGAACCCCGTCACCCTCCGAGCGCTCGACTATGCCGCAGCTGGCATGGTTCGCGTGTCTTTCACGGACAGCCGCGACGGGATCGGAACTGTCGTCCGCACGGTCACTAACAGCACGGCGACGCTGACGGCGGTCGGAGAATTCACCGGCATCGTCTTCACCTTGTCCGCCACGGGTACAGATACCTCGCAGACATTCACGCAGATGTCGGTCAACGCGATGGTCTGCTACCTTGAAGGCACGCGCATCGCGACGGTCGACGGTTTCACCAGCGTCGAAGACCTGAAGCCGGGTGACACGCTGCGCCGCGCCGATGGCGGCGAGACCCGCGTGCGCTGGGTCGGCCAGCGCACTGTTGATCCGGCGATGCACGCGCCGCTTGACGTCAGCCCGGTCCGCATCGCGGCCGGCGCGCTTGGCAACGGCCTGCCGGAACGCGACCTGCTGGTCAGCCCGAAGCACGGCATTGCGGTCGACGGCGCACTGGTCGATGCGGCGGCCCTGGTGAACGGCACCACCATCCGTCAGGTCAAACAGTCGGAACCCTTCACCTACTTCCACGTCGAGACCGAAGCCCATGAGCTGATCCTGGCAGAGGGCGTGCCGGCCGAGACCTATCTGGAACAGTCGCAGGAAATGGCTTTCGACAACGCGGACACCCGCATGTCGCGCATCGTGCCGGAGATGGACCTGCCGCGGATTACCTCGCGCCGCCTTCTGGCTGCCACCGCCGCCTGATCCAAGCGAACGACAAGCAAAGAAAACCGCCCTGCCGAGACCTCGGCAGGGCGGTTTTCCTTTTTCGGGCCCGTGCGGCGTGTCTTAGCCGCGCGGGTCGAGAAGCTTTGACAATACCGAGTCTCTGGTGATCTGGCCGATGATCTGCCCGTCCAGGTCTGTCACGCCAACGGGATGCCCGCTGGCCGCGACGCGGGCCATGACCTCGCGGATGTCGGTGTCGGGCGGAACGCGATCCTCCAGTTCCTCGCGCGCCGGCACCATCACATCGCGGGCGCACAGCACACCCAGCGGGTTCATGTGGGCGACGAAGTCGGCGACATAGTCATTCGCCGGGCTGGTGAAGATCTCTTGCGGGGTGCCGCACTGGACGATCCGCCCGCCTTCCATGATCGCGATCCGGTTGCCGATCTTGAACGCCTCGTCAAGATCGTGGCTCACGAAGATGATCGTGCGCTTCAGCCGCGCCTGAAGTTCCAGCAACTCGTCCTGCAACCGCGTGCGGATCAGCGGATCGAGTGCCGAGAACGGCTCGTCCATCAGCAGCACGGGCGCCTCGGTCGCAAAGGCGCGGGCAAGGCCCACGCGCTGTTGCATGCCGCCCGAAAGCTCTCCGACCTTGCGGTCGGCCCAGTCGGACAGGCCGACCAGTTCCAGCTGGCGCTCGACCTGCCCCTCGCGTTCGGCGCGGGACATGCCGCCCAGTTCCAGCCCAAGACCCACGTTCTCGCGAACCGTGCGCCATGGAAGTAGTCCGAAAGCCTGAAACACCATCGAGATCTGCTTCAGCCGCAGCTCGCGAAGCAGCTTGGCTCCGGCGTGGGTCACGCTGACCTCGCGGTCGCCGTAAGTCACACGAACTTCGCCCCGCGCCACCGGGTTCAGCCCGTTCACCGCGCGCAGAAGCGTCGACTTGCCAGAGCCGGACAGCCCCATCAGTACAAGGATTTCGCCCTCGGCCACTTCAAGCGAGCAATCGTGAACGCCCAGAACCTGCCCGGTCGCGTCCTGGATCTCGGGCCGGGTCTGGCCCTGATCCATCAAGGGGAGGGCGTCGGCCGGGTTGTCGCCGAACACGATCGAGACGTTGTCGAAAATCACGGCGCTCATTTGCGGTCCACCCGAAGAATACGGTCAAGCATGATGGCCACGACCACGATGATAAAGCCGCTCTCGAAGCCAAGCGACGTGTTCACCTGGTTCAAGGCGCGCACCACCGGTACGCCAAGACCGTCGGCGCCGACCAAAGCCGCGATGACGACCATCGACAGCGACAGCATGATGGTCTGGTTCAGCCCGGCCATGATCTGCGGAAAGGCATAGGGCAGTTCCACCTTCCACAGCACCTGCCGTCCCGTCGCGCCGAAGGCTTTCGCGGCTTCCAGCAGATGCGTCGGTGTCGAGGACACGCCCAGATGCGTCAGGCGGATCGGTGCGGGCAGTACGAAAATCACCGTCGCGAAAAGGCCGGGGACCATGCCGATGCCGAACAACACGATGGCGGGGATCAGATAGACGAAGGTCGGCAGCGTCTGCATCAGGTCCAGCACGGGCCGCATGGCTGCATACAGCCTTGGCCGGTGCGCCGCCGCGATGCCGATGGGCACGCCGACGATCATGCAGACCGCGCAGGCGAACAGCACCAGCGTCAGGCTTTCGGTCGTCTCTTCCCAGTAGCCCTGATTGAGGATGAACAGAAAGCCCAGCCCCACGAACAGGCAGACCTTCCAGTTCCGCTGCAACGCCCATGTGAGGGCGACGAACAGCGCCACGATCAAAAGGGGCGGAGGCGTCTGAAGCAGGTACAGCACCCACTCGATTGCGACGTCTTCCATCCAGATCGCGATGGCGTCGAACACGTTGCCGCCGACGGCCTGCAACCAGTCGAACAGCGCCTCGGCCCAGTCGCCGATGGGTATCTTGTACTCGGTCAGCCAGTTCATTTCATTTCCCCCATCTCGGGTTCACCATGGCGTGAGGTCGCTTTCTTGGAAAGGGACAGGCCGCGCACTCGCCCTACCTGTCCACCACCAACAACAGGGAGTAGGACACGATGACGACAAGACGGACCTTCCTTATGAGTGCTGCCGGTGCCGCCGCCGGCGCCGGCGTGATTACCATCCTGCCGTTCGACGCACACGCTGCCGCCCACGGCGGCAACACCTTCCCGACCGACGGCGGCGAGGTCGTGGTGCATCCGGTGGAACATGCCTCTGTCGTGCTCGAGACGCCTGCGGGTGTGATCTATGTCGACACGGTCGGCGATCCGGCGATGTACGCCGACATGCCGGCCCCCGACATGGTGCTGATCACCCACGAGCACGGCGACCACTACAACGCCGAGACGTTGGCCGCGATCTCTGGCGAAGCGCCGATCCTGACGAACCCGGCGGTTTTCGACATGCTGCCGGAAGACCTGAAAGCCCGCGCCTCGTCCATCGCCAACGGCGAGTCGACCGAGATGATGGGCGTCGGGATCGAGGCGATTCCGGCCTACAACACCACCGAAGAACGGATGAACTTCCACCCCGAAGGGCGCGACAACGGCTATGTGCTGTCGATCGACGGCATGACGATCTACATCTCGGGCGATACCGAAGGCACGCCGGAGATGCGCGCGCTCAGCGGCATCGACCTTGCTTTCGTCTGCATGAACCTGCCCTACACCATGGGTGCCGAACAGGCGGCCTCTGCCGTGGCAGAGTTCGCGCCGACCTACGTTTATCCCTATCACTACCGCGGGCAGGACGGCGGCACGCAGGACCCGGAGGCCTTCGCACAGATGGTCGCGGATGCCGGGGCCGAGACCGAGGTCAAGATGCACGACTGGTACAACGGCGCGCTGAGCTAAGCCGCCGACGGACTTTGCTCTTTCGGGAAGTCTCGGGGCGCCTTTGGCGCCCCGATCCACGCGGGGGGACTTGTACCCCGCGTTCTCGATAACGGATTGCAGCAAAGCGGGGCCTTACATCAGGCCAAGGCTGGTTTTCACCGCTTCCATGGCGTCACCGCCATCCTGCGTGGTCACGCCGTCAAGCCATGCGTCCAGCGGCTCGGGATTGGCTTTCAGCCAAGCCGCCGCCGCATCTTCCGCATCCTCGCCGTCGTTCAGGATCGCGCCCATGATCTCGTTCTCCATCGCCAGCGAGAACTCGAGGTTTTCCAGAAGCTTGCCGACGTTCGGGCATTCCTCGACGAAGCCTGCCGAGGTGTTCGTATAGACCGTGGCGCCGCCAAGGTTCGGGCCGAAATAGTCATCGCCGCCGGTCAGGTAGGACATCTCGAAGTTGGCGTTCATCGGGTGCGGCTCCCAGCCAAGGAACACGATCGGCTCTTCGCGGCGGGTGGCACGTTCGACCTGCGCCAGCATGCCCTGTTCCGAGCTTTCCGCGACCTCGAACGCGTCGAGACCAAAGGCGTTCTCGTCGATCATAGACTGGATCAGGCGGTTGCCGTCGTTGCCGGGTTCGATGCCGTAGATCTTGCCGTCCAGTTCATCGACGAAGTTTGCGATCTCGGCGAAGTCGGTGATGCCAAGATCGGCCGCGGCCTTGTTCACGGCCAGCGTGTACTTGGCGCCCTCGAGGTTGGCGCGCACGGTGTCGACGGTTCCCGCTTCGCGGTAGGGGGCGATGTCGGCCTCCATCGTCGGCATCCAGTTGCCGAGGAACACGTCCACGTCACCGGCGGCCAGCGAGGTGTAGGTGACCGGCACCGACAGCACCTTCACGTCGGTCTCGTACCCGAGCGCGTCAAGGATCACCGTGGTGGCCGCGGTGGTCGCGGTGATGTCGGTCCAGCCGACATCCGAAAAAGTGACGCTTTCGCAGTTGGCGAAGGCGGGGCCGGCAGCGGCTGCAAGGGCCAGTGCGGACAGGGCGGTTTTGATGGTCATTGTGAGCTCCCCGGTTTTCATTGATTGACGAGTCAATAATCTTCCTTCAGCTTCGCTCGGCAAGACCTTTTTTTCGGAGATGCCGGGATGCCGAAACTCGGGATGGAGCCTATCAGGCGGGCCGCGCTGGTCAAAGCGACGATCGACGAGATCGGCGCGGCGGGTACTTTGGACGTGACCGTCAGCCGGATCGCGCGCCGTGCGGGCGTCAGTTCCGCGCTGGCGCACCACTACTTCGGAGGCAAGGATGACCTGTTTCTTGCCGCGATGCGCCACATCCTGACGCAATACGGCATGGCGGTGCAGTCGCGCCTGACCAAGGCCGTCACCCCGCGCGAGCGGTTGGACGCCGTGGTGCGCGCGAGCTTCGAATCCGGCCAGTTTTCCGGCCACGTGGTCAGCGCTTGGCTGAATTTCTACGTGGCGGCACAATCTTCGCCCCGGGCCCAGCGGCTGCTGACCGTGTACCAGCGGCGGCTTCGGTCGAACCTTGTTCACGACCTTCGCCCCCTTGTGGGCGACCGGGCGCATGTGGCGGCCGAGACGGTGGCCGCGCTGATCGACGGGCTCTATATCCGCGCCGCCCTGAATCCCGGCCACTCGGCCCCCGAGGACGCCGCCGGGCGGGTCTTGCGCCTGTTGGACCTGGTGATCGCGGAGGTAACATGAGCGGCCCGAATATCCTTATCCTGATGGTGGACCAGTTGAACGGGACCCTGTTCCCGGACGGCCCTGCCGAGTGGCTGCATGCGCCGAACCTGCGCAAGCTGGCCGATCGGTCGGTGCGATTCGCCAACAGCTACACGGGTTCGCCCCTGTGCGCGCCGGGCCGGGCGTCGTTCATGTCGGGGCAACTGCCCAGCCGTACCGGCGTCTATGACAACGCCGCCGAGTTCCGGTCGGACATTCCGACCTATGCCCATCATCTGCGCCGCGCGGGCTATCGCACATGCCTGTCGGGGAAGATGCATTTCGTCGGGCCGGACCAATTGCACGGGTTCGAAGAGCGGCTGACCACCGACATTTACCCCGCCGATTTCGGCTGGACCCCGGACTATCGCAAACCGGGTGAACGGATCGACTGGTGGTATCACAACATGGGCTCGGTCACCGGCGCGGGCGTGGCCGAGATCACCAACCAGATGGAGTACGATGACGACGTCGCCTATCAGGCGATGTCGTGGCTGTACGACGCCTCGCGCGGCGGGGACAAGCGTCCGTGGTGTCTGACCGCCAGCTTCACCCACCCGCACGATCCCTACGTCGCGCGGCGGAAGTACTGGGACCTGTACGAGGATTGCGACCACCTGCAGCCCGAACTGCCCGCGATCCCCTACGATCAGCAGGACAAGCATTCCAAGCGGCTGTTCGACGCGAACGACTGGCGCAACTTCGATATCACCAAAACCGCCATCGAACGTTCGCGCCGGGCCTATTTCGCCAACATCTCTTATCTCGACGACAAGATCGGCCAGATCCTCCAGGTGCTGGAAGATACCCGGCAAGAGGCGATCGTCGTCTTCGTCTCTGACCACGGCGACATGCTGGGTGAGCGGGGGCTGTGGTTCAAGATGAGCTTCTACGACGGCTCGGCCCGCGTGCCGCTGATGATCTCTGCGCCGGGGCTGGAACCCGGTCTGGTCGAAACGCCGGTTTCTACGATGGATGTCTGTCCGACCCTGTGCGACCTCGCCGGGGTGGCGATGGACGAGGTGATGCCGTGGACCGATGGCGAAAGCCTGCTGCCCGCCGCGCGCGGTGAGGGGCGGGATGCCCCGGTGAAGATCGAGTACGCGGCCGAGGGCACCGAAGCGCCGATGGTCTGCCTGCGCAAAGGGCGGTGGAAGCTGAACCTCTGCAGGCTGGACCCCGACCAGCTGTTCGATCTCAAGGCCGATCCGCGCGAACAGGAGAACCTCGCGGAGTCCGCAGATCATCAAGAAACCCTGACGCTTCTGAAGAAAGAGGCGTTGGAAATGTGGGATCTGGACAAGTTCGATGCCGATGTCCGCGCCAGTCAGGCGCGCCGTTGGGTGGTCTACGAGGCGCTGCGTCAGGGCGGGTACTACCCGTGGGACTATCAGCCTTTGCGCGACGCGTCCGAGCGGTACATGCGCAACCACATGGACCTGAACGTGCTGGAAGAATCGAAGCGCTTTCCGCGCGGGGAGTAAGACAAATGAGAAACGTACAGCCCAAGGCCAGCCACTATGTCGGCGGCGCCTATGCCGAGGACACGGCCGGCGCCGCGATCGATGTGACCTATGCCGCTACGGGCGAGAAGGTCGCCCGTTTGCACGCCGCGACGCCTGCCATCGTCGAACAGGCGCTGGCCGCCGCCGAAGCCGCGCGCCGCGAGTGGGCCGCGCTGCCGGGAGTCGAACGCGGCCGCGTGCTGCGCCGGGCCGCCGACCTGCTGCGCGAGCGGAACCGCGAACTGTCCGAGATCGAGACCATCGACACCGGCAAGCCGTTGCAGGAAACGCTGGTGGCCGACGCGGCCTCTGCCGCCGATGCGCTGGAATGGTTCGGCGGCATCGCGGCTGCGGTACGGGGCGAGCACGTGCAGTTGGGGTCCGACTGGGCCTACACGATCCGCGAACCGCTGGGCGTCTGCGTTGGCATCGGCGCATGGAACTATCCCACCCAGATCGCCGCATGGAAGGCCGCGCCCGCGCTGGCTTGCGGCAACACCATGGTGTTCAAGCCGTCGGAAGAAACGCCGCTTTGCGCGCTGAACCTGGCCGAGATCCTGACAGAAGCCGGCGCGCCGGCAGGCGTCTTCAACGTGGTGCAGGGCAGGGGCGACGTGGGGGCCGCACTGATCACCGACCCGCGCGTGGCCAAGGTCTCGCTGACCGGTTCGGTCCCCACCGGCCGCAAGGTTTATTCCGCCGCGGCGGAAGGGATGCGCCATGTCACCATGGAACTTGGCGGCAAGTCTCCGATGCTGGTGTTCGACGACGCCGATCTAGATGCGGCGGTCGGGGGCGCTATCCTCGGGAACTTCTACAGCTCTGGTCAGATCTGTTCCAATGGCACCCGCGTGTTCGTGCAGTCCGGCATCAAGGAGGCGTTTCTTGAGCGTCTGACCGAGCGGCTGCAAGGCGTTGTCATGGGCGATCCGCTGGACGAAGCGGTGAACTTCGGCCCGCTGGTCAGCGAGGCGCAGTTGCAGAAGGTGCTTGGCCATATCGAGGCGGGCGTCGCCGAGGGCGCGACGCTGGTCACCGGCGGCAAGCGGGTGCAACGGGACGGCTGGTACGTCGAGCCCACGGTCTTCGCCGATGTAACCGACGGCATGTCGATTGCCCGCGAAGAGATCTTCGGCCCGGTCGCCAGCGTCCTCACCTTCGAGGACGAGGCCGAGGGCATTGCCCGCGCAAACGCCACCTCGTTCGGGCTGGCGGCGGGCGTGTTCACCGCCGACCTCGCCCGCGCGCATCGCGTCGCGGCGGCGTTCGAGGCGGGCACCTGCTGGATCAATACCTACAACCTGACGCCGGTCGAGATCGGTTTCGGCGGATCGAAACAGTCCGGCATCGGGCGAGAGAACGGTCTCGGCGCGATTGAACATTTCTCGCAATTGAAGACCGTCTACGTGGGTATGGGAGGCGTGGATGCGCCTTATTAAGACAATCGGGGAAGAATGATGCAGGCGGATTTCGTCATCGTCGGTGCCGGATCGGCGGGCTGCGCCATGGCCTTTCGCCTGACCGAAGCGGGGCACTCCGTGCTGATCGTCGAACTCGGCGGCACCGATGCCGGGCCGTTCATCCGGATGCCCGGCGCGCTGAGCTATCCGATGAACATGAAGCGCTACGACTGGGGCTATTCCAGCGAGCCCGAGCCTAACCTTGGCGGCCGCCGGATGGCAACGCCGCGCGGCAAGGTGATCGGCGGCTCGTCCTCGATCAACGGCATGGTCTACGTGCGCGGGCATGCGCGCGACTTCGACACATGGGCCGAGATGGGCGCGGATGGCTGGGGCTATGCCGGGGTGCTGCCTTATTACAAGCGGATGGAAAGCTGGCATGGGCCAGAGACGTCAAGCTGGCGCGGCACCGACGGGCCGCTGCACATCTCGCGCGGACCGCGGGACAATCCGCTGGTGCAGGCCTTCGTCGAAGCCGGGGAACAGGCGGGCTATCCCGTCACCCGAGATTACAACGGCGAACAACAGGAAGGCTTCGGCGCGATGGAGGCCACCATCTGGCGCGGCCGCCGCTGGTCCGCCGCCGATGCGTATCTGAAGCCCGCATTGCAGCGGCAGATCTGCCACCTTGTGCAGGGGCTTGCCCAGAAGGTGGTCATCGAGGATGGCCGCGCGACCGGGGTCGTGGTGAAGCAGGGAGGCAAGACCGTCACGCTGCGCGCCCGTCGCGAAGTGATCCTGTCGGCCTCTTCGATCAACACGCCGAAACTGCTGATGCTGTCCGGCATCGGCCCCGGCGCAGAACTGGCAAAGCACGGCATCCCGGTCGTCGCCGACCGCGCGGGCGTCGGGCAGAACCTGATGGATCATCTGGAGATGTACATCCAGATGCGCGCCACCCAGCCGGTCAGCCTGTATTCATGGTGGAATCCGTTCGGCAAGGCGCTCGCAGGCGCCCAGTGGCTGTTTGCCCGCAAGGGGCCGGGCGCGTCGAACCAGTTCGAAAGCTGCGGGTTCATCCGGTCCCGCGCCGGGGTGGAATACCCCGACATCCAGTATCACTTCCTGCCGCTCGCCGTGCGGTACGACGGTCAGGCGGCGGCTGGCGGCCACGGCTTTCAGGCCCACGTCGGTCCGATGCGGTCCAAATCGCGCGGCGCCGTCACCCTGCGGTCCGCCGATCCCTCGGACGCGCCGGTGATTCGCTTCAATTACATGAGCCACGAAGACGACTGGCGCGACTTCCGCGCCTGCATCCGCCTGACCCGCGAGATCTTCCAGCAGGACGCCTTCGCCCCCTATGCCGGTGACGAATTGCAGCCCGGCCCGGACGTCCAGTCCGACGAGGCGCTGAACGAGGCGATCCGCGAGCATGTCGAAAGCGCCTATCACCCCTGCGGCACCGCCCGCATGGGCCGCCGCGACGACCCGACCGCCGTGGTCGACCCGGAATGCCGGGTGATCGGGGTGGACGGCCTGCGCGTGGCAGACAGCTCGGTCTTTCCCAGCATCCCGAACGGCAACACCAACGGCCCCTCTATCATGGTCGGCGAGAAGGCCGCGGATCACGTGCTGGGCCGCACCCCGCTGCCGCCGGAAAACCTTCAGCCGTGGATCAACCCGGCGTGGGAGGTGTCGCAAAGGTAATTGCGGTTAACATCATTCATTTGATCCGCGTCAAAGAGCGCCCCGAGTCGGGCGGCTAGGATCGGTCCAGACCAATGAGAGGAGACGGACATGTCCCAAGTCCCGCACGAACTCGCCGCCGAATTCCCGGAATTCGCGGACCGCATCCGCCAGCTCAAGCAGGGCAACGCCCACTTCGCCCGGCTGCTTGGCGAGTATGATGAGCTGAACCGCAAGGTGTATCAGGCCGAAACGAATGTCGCGCCGATGGAAGAACTGGCCGAGATGGAGCTGCGCAAGCGCCGGATGGCGTTGAAGGATGAACTGTACCGCATCCTCGCCGCGCCGGCCGAGATCGGCTAGCCGATCCTGTAAGGAAGGACCCCGCGCGTGTCGGGGTCCACGCTAAGGGGCCGTTCCAAAGGCGGGACGGCCCTTTGATGACAGTCCCGCCGCTCGCAGATCCGGCATGAGATGCCGATCGGCTCGAAAGCGGTCCGGCGGCTGATGTCCATCCCATCCGCGTACACCAGCGCCTCGGCATGGCGAATCTCGCAACCAAGCTGAATGGCATAGCGCTGCACCGGCGCGTGGAAGCTGCCGCCGGGCTTCGAAACCGCGCGCGACAGGCACAGATAGCGGACCCCGTCGGGCGTTTCGGCAAGCTGGCGCAGGAACCTTTCGGGCTGCTCGAACGCCTGATGCACGTTCCACAGCGGACAGGCGCCGCCGAACCGCGCGAACTGCAACCGCGTGGCCGAGTGGCGTTTGGTGATCGTGCCGGCCTGATCCACCCGCACGAAGAAGAACGGCACGCCCTTGGCGCCGGGCCTTTGCATCGTCGACAGCCGGTGCGCCACCTGTTCCATCGAGGCGCCGAACCGGTCGGCTAGGATTTCAAGGTCGTGGCGATGTTCCTGCGCGGCGGCAAGGAACCGGGCATAGGGCATGAGGGCGGCGCCGGCGAAATAGTTGGCCAGTCCGATCTTCGCGATGCCGCGCGCTTCTTCGGTCTGGAACCGCGCAAGGTCCAGCGTCGCTTCGAGAAGATCGTTATGTGAAAGCAGCGCGACTTGATGGAGAAGTTGAAATCTCTGCGTTTCTGCCGGGCTGCGGTCCGACAGACTTAGAACCTTGCCCGTGGGATCGTACGAGCGAACCGCGCCAGTCTTCTGGAAACGCACGGTGATTCCGAGGTCGGACAAATGCGATGACGCGGTGTCACGGATGTCCCCCGAAGTATCACCGGACGTTGCAAACCGTTCCGCCGCGCGGTCGATCGCGTCGAGGTAGTTGTCGCAATAGTGGAAGAAGTCCCGGACCTCTTCCCACGGAGACGGCTGCACCGTGCTGCCCTCGCGCCCCAGCGCCTCGTCCAGAGAGGCAAGCCGTTCGTGGGTCTGGCGATAGGCGCGGTGCAGCGACAGGAAGGCCCGCGCCAGCGCCGGGGCGTTCGACGCGACCAGCCGCAGGTCGGCCAGCGGCGGGGTGCTTTCGGCAAAGACCGGATCGGCCAGCGCCTCGCGCATGTCGACCACGATCCGCTCGGCATCACCGGTCGACAGTTCGGTGACGTCCAACCCGAACTCTTGCGCCAGCGCCAGCACAACCGCCGCCGAGATCGGGCGGTTGTTGTTCTCCATCTGGTTCAGATAGGGCAGCGAAACGCCCAGCTTCTCGGCAAAGCTCTTCTGGGTCAGTTCCAGCCTGCCGCGCAGTTCGCGCAGCTTGGCTCCGGCATAGAGTTTCCGCTTCGGCATGCCCCCTCCGCTTTGCAGATTAGCAAAACGGGTTTAGCAGGCGCTAATCGGCCCCGGCAATCCCCAGTTGCCGCTCGCGCCGGATCACCATGACGATCGATAGCACGCCGAGGATAGAGGTGATGATCTGGATCCAGAGCACCGGGTAGGGGCCCGTCTCGACGCTCAGCATCTCACCCGCAAGCTGCGCCAGCGCGGCGCCGCCGCCGATCATCAGCGCACCGCCAAGGCCGCTGGCCGTGCCTGCCAGGTGCGGGCGGACGGACAGGGTGCCGGCGATGGCGTTCGGAAGAACCATGCCGTTGCCGAAGCCCACGAAACACATGAAGCCGAAGAAGGTGAACGCGGACCCGAAGCCGGCAAGGAACACCAGCAACGAAACCGTCACACCCGCCGCGCAGATCGACGAGCCGACGATGATCATCTTGTTGATCCCCATCCGGACGCTGTACCGCGCGGTCAGGTAGTTTCCGAACACGTAGCCCAGTGCGGGCGCGCCGAACAGGATGCCAAGTGCAGAGGGGCTGAGGCCGAAGATGTCCGACCCGACGAACGGCGCGCTGCCTACGTAGGAAAAGAACGCTCCAGACGAAAATGCCGCCGCCAGCGCATAGCCCCAGAACCGGGGCGAGGACAGCAACTCGGGATAGTCGCGCAACTGGTCTCGAAAGCTTGTGCCGGCGTTCGGGTTCGTCTCTCCCTGATCGACCCAGATCAGCAGGAAGGTCGCGATGCCGAACAGCAGGAAGGCGTAGAAGTTCGCCTGCCATCCGAACCATTCGTCCAGCAGCCCGCCAAGTGCCGGGGCCAGCATCGGAACGACGGCCATGCCCATGGTGACGTAACCAATCATCGACGCCGCATTCGCCTGATCGTTGGTGTCGCGCACCACGGCCCGGCTTAGTACCATGCCGACCACGATGAACGCCTGCATCAGGCGGAAGGTCAGGAAGACCGCCGCGTTGGGGGCCAGAAGGCAACCAATGGTGGCCACGATGAAGATGGCGAGGCCGCCCAGCATCACCGGACGGCGGCCGTAACGGTCCGCCACGGGGCCGATGAACAGCTGCAGCACCGCGTTGCCCAGCAGGAACAGCGTCACAGACCGCGCCATCACGGCATACTCGGTGCCGAAATGTTCGGTCATCTTTGGCAGCGAAGGCAGGTACATGTTCATGGTCAGCGCCGAGGTGCTGGCCATCACGATTAGCGTGAAGATATGGGGCGGTGTGGAACGGTCCAGAAAACGGACACTGTTATTACGTGTCATTGGCATCCATTATTCCGGCAACCGGGTGTTGTCCATCTGTGACCTCGGCAGGCCAGTCGGTTTGCGGATTTGCAATATGCTGACGGCGGGTTGCCAAGTGTTTGCAAATTTACCGGAAATCGCTTCCCGCACGCGGTTCCCTCGCGTAGGTTGCCGCCGAACGGGAACGGAGGCAAGCGCATGAAGGATATCCTGCAAGAGCTGGAAAGCCGTCGCGAGCAGGCCCGCCTTGGTGGCGGCGAAAAGCGGATCGACAGCCAGCACGCCAAGGGCAAGCTGACCGCACGCGAACGGATCGAACTTCTGCTGGACGAGGGATCGTTCGAAGAGTTCGACATGTTCGTTGCGCATCGCTGCACCGATTTTGGGATGGAGACACAGCGCCCCTACGGCGACGGCGTCGTGACCGGATGGGGCACGATCAACGGTCGGATGGTCTATGTCTTTAGCCAGGATTTCACCGTGTTCGGCGGTTCGCTGTCGGAAACCCACGCCCAGAAGATCTGCAAGATCATGGACATGGCGGTGCAGAACGGCGCTCCGGTGATCGGGCTGAACGACTCGGGCGGTGCGCGCATTCAGGAAGGCGTCGCCTCGCTTGCCGGTTATGCCGACGTTTTCCAGCGCAATATCATGGCCTCGGGCGTGGTGCCGCAGATCTCTGTGATCATGGGGCCCTGCGCCGGCGGTGCGGTCTATTCCCCGGCGATGACCGACTTCATTTTCATGGTGCGCGACACCTCTTACATGTTCGTCACCGGCCCCGACGTGGTGAAGACCGTGACGAACGAGGTCGTGACGGCCGAGGAACTTGGCGGCGCGTCCACCCACACCAAGAAGTCCTCTGTCGCCGATGGCGCGTTCGAGAACGACGTCGAAGCGCTGGCCGAGGTTCGGCGTCTGGTCGACTTCCTGCCGCTTAACAACCGCGAAAAGCCCCCGGTGCGTCCGTTCTTCGACGACCCGCACCGGCAAGAGGCGTCGCTGGACACGTTGATCCCGGACAACCCGAACACGCCCTACGATATGAAGGAACTGATCCTGAAGATCGCGGACGAGGGCGACTTCTACGAGATCCAGGAAGACCACGCGAAGAACATCATCACCGGCTTTGTTCGGCTGGAAGGGCAGACGGTAGGCATCGTCGCGAACCAGCCGATGGTTCTGGCGGGTTGCCTCGACATCGACTCGTCGAAGAAAGCCGCGCGGTTCGTCCGGTTCTGCGACTGCTTCGAGATCCCGATCCTGACGCTTGTCGATGTGCCGGGTTTCCTGCCGGGCACCGGGCAGGAATACGGAGGCGTCATCAAGCACGGCGCCAAGCTGCTGTTCGCCTATGGCGAGGCGACGGTGCCGAAAGTCACGGTCATCACCCGCAAAGCCTATGGCGGTGCGTATGACGTCATGGCGTCCAAGCATCTGCGCGGCGATTTCAACTATGCATGGCCCACCGCCGAGATCGCGGTGATGGGCGCGAAGGGCGCGGTCGAGATCCTGCACCGCGCCGACCTTGGCGACGCAGAGAAGATCGCGCGTCACACCGCCGACTACGAGGACCGCTTCGCCAACCCGTTCGTCGCCGCCGAGAAGGGCTTTATCGACGAGGTGATCATGCCGCGCTCGACCCGCCGGCGGGTCAGCCGCGCCTTCGCCAGCCTTCGCAACAAGAAGCTGTCGAACCCGTGGAAGAAGCACGACAACATCCCCTTGTGAGCCACCGGTGAGCCGCAACGACTGGCATATGATCGAGGGCGAGACGCTGACGCTCTGCCGCCGACTGCCGCCGCGCTTCGACGTGGTGGCAGAGACGGCGTTCCCGAAGGTGTCGCGGCGCCGCTTGGCAACGCAGGTCCGTCAGGACGTCTGGCGCGCACTGCAATCGGTGCGCGGTTTTTCTCCCGTGGTCGAGGTTTCGTCCGCGGGCGAGGGCCTGCGCCTGAGGGCCGGCGGACGGATCGACGGGGGCCGGGTGGCGCGCGGCGCGCTGGAAGCCCGCCTTGCATCGCTTCTTGCGGAACCGGAGCGGCGGGCGCGCTGGGCCCGCCATGCCGGGCGGGGGAGCCGCTGATGCCGATGGTGGAGGGGGGACTCGACGTGTCGCCGCTGTCGCGGCGCGACCGGATGAACGTCGTCCTGCAGCGCTCGGACGTGCTGGGCTACTCGCGCGCCGCCTATGACGTCGTGCGCGATTGGGAGGCGGGCGACGACGAACCCCTGCAAATGGCGGTGGCCGAAAACGGCGCCGACTACGTGAACAGCGCCGCAGAGATCATCAGCGAGGAATTCGAGGAAGTCCGTGGCCTGCTGGAACGCGTGCATCACAAGCGCATCGCGGACATCGGCTGCGGTTACGGCCTGTTCGGGCTGTTCGCGGCCCGCGCGCTGAACTGCGATCTGCTGCTGATCGACATCGAGAAAACCAAAGAGCGGCACTTCGGCTTCGCCGAGCAGGGAGCGGGCTATGCCGACCTGTCGGCCGCGGTCGATTTTCTGTCCGCGAACGGCGTGGCGCGCGACCGAATCGCGACGTGGAATCCGTTGAAAGAGGATCTTCCGAACGGGCCGCGCGTGGACATCGCCGTCAGCTTCCTGTCCTGCGGATTTCACTACCCGGTCGATATGTATCTGCCGTTCTTCGAACACGCCGTGACACCGCGCGGTGCGATCGTTCTGGACCTTCGCGCATCAGAGGCGGATGAGAACATCGCGAAACTGGAGAATGTTGGAAAAGTGCGAGTCTTGCAGGCCAAACCCGGCCTGAAACGGGTCTTGGTGAAAAAATGGGACAAGTCATGAGGCTGTCGGCGATTGCGTTCTGGGCCCTTGCCGGCCCCGTTGCGGCAGAGCCGGTCGAGGTCCCGTCGGGCCAGCCGGTAGAGTTCGCCGAAGTGATCCGCGACGCGAAGGGACCAAAGGGCTTGACGTGGCGTTTCCGATTCGTCGCACCGGACATCGGACACGCGGAAGGCAAGATCACATTTGCGCAAGCTGCCTCGGACATGGAATTTCTTTGCCGATCCTACGCGGTTCCCCGCCTTCCGAACCTCGGTCCGAGGCCCTCGCAAGTGGTTATTTCCCTATCCGACAAACCGTCGGAATTCGGGGTGGCAAATCCGGAAATTACCCAGTTTTTCGAGGCTTATAGCATCGAAGGCGATCGCTGTATCTGGGAGGCATTCTGATGCGGACACAATATCTAGCGCCATTAGGCGGTCGCCGGGGGGCACTTGATGCAACGGTGCCACAAAACCACTCCCTCGCTCGGGTGGAATTTCCTTTTAGTCACGAATGTTCTATCGTCACGGGAGGTTACCGGACAGTGACCTGTACCCTGAATGGGAGGTCTCGCGCTGCAGAGTCAGCGTTCGGCCTCCATCTTTACGACAGGAGACTAGGATGTCGAAAAGCGTCAAACTGGTTCTCGCCTTTGGCCTCGTTGCCTTCGCTGCGGCCTGCGCCCAGCAAGAGGAAGAACCCGTCTACATCGATCCCGAGCCGATTACGATCGAACCGGTCTACACCGGCAAGTACAAGTAATCTTCGGACGGGACGGGCGCTCGCGCCCGTCCCGGACTCCCTGATCGTCCCGCACCGGGAGGGACGAGGATGCTGAAGCATCGAGGGTTTCCCGGACGTCTTCCAGGCACAGACTATCAATTCGTGATCCGCCGGGCGAACCCGCGCGGGGTGACACCGATCACGCGTCGCGAACGATTCGCCGACCGCCGTCCCGCCGACAAGCGTGCGGACGCGGGCTTTCTTCAGGCGCTGTGGGACTACTTTAGAGACGAGCCCTTCGAGCGCGGCAACCTCGACGCCGGACGCCTGTCGTGGCTGTTCGGTCGCGAAGTGGTGGCCGTCGAAGACCCCTTCGATCCCGCCAGCTACGACTCGCTTCTGCGCATCGATGCCGATGCCGCCCGCGCCGCGTTTCCCGAACTGGATTTCGACTGATGATCGGCGCTTTTCCGCATGAGCCAATACAATTTCGGCGGGAAACGGCGCAACATCAGGCCGTGCCCACGGCGGCCTATGCAGAATCTTTTGCGGGGTACAGTCTTAGCCTCGAGCCGTGGCTTCGGCCGGTATTGAATGCCGGGGCGCGACTCGACCGTTACCCTTCCCCTTATAGACGGTCTGGCCTTCCCCGGGCCAGACCGTCACCCTTGTCTCCGGACACCGCGAAAGCGTCGAATTCTAGGCGGCAACCTGCCTATGAATCGCGTTTAATTGCAGTCGCGTTTGGATTTTTGCCGCTTCGGGCGCTAGATCGTCTCAGAGCAGTAAAGAACAAGGGCATATCCCAATGCGCATCAAGCTTTCCGCCGCGCTTCTGGTCGCGGCTTTGGGCCTTTCGGCCTGTGGTGACACTTCGTTGGAGCAAGGCATCTTCGGCGCTGGCGCCGGTACCGGCGCCGCTCTCCTTACGGGTGTCGACCCTGTCACCGGCGCGATCGTCGGTGCAGCCGGCAACGTCGCCTATTGCCAGTACGTCAAACAGGCCAACTGCCGCTGATCCCAGCGCCAGTCTGAGCCAGGGGCGGCCGTGTGCCGCCGTGATCGAAGCCGTCCGAGCCATGCGCCCGGGCGGCTTTTCGCGTTGCGGAACGGCGATTGCCTGACCGCCAAGGAGGAAGAGGGACGGGAGATGTTCAAGAAGATACTCATCGCCAACCGCGGCGAGATCGCCTGCCGGGTCATCAAGACCGCGCGCAAGATGGGAATTGCCACGGTTGCGGTCTATTCCGACGCGGACAAGCACGCGCTGCATGTGCAGATGGCGGACGAGGCAATTCATATCGGCCCGCCGCCGGCCAACCAGTCCTATATCGTGATCGACAAGATCATGCAGGCGATCAAGGACAGCGGCGCCGAGGCGGTTCATCCGGGCTATGGCTTCCTGTCCGAGAACCCCAAGTTCGCCGAAGCGCTGGACAAGGCTGGCGTCGCGTTCATCGGCCCGCCGGTGAAGGCAATCGAGGCGATGGGCGACAAGATCACCTCGAAGAAGATCGCGCAGGAAGCCGGGGTGAACACCGTTCCGGGCTACATGGGCCTGATCGAGGACGCGGACGAGGCGGTGAAGATCTCGGCCGAGATCGGGTATCCGGTGATGATCAAGGCGTCCGCCGGTGGCGGCGGCAAGGGCATGCGTATCGCGTGGAACGAGCAGGAGGCGCGCGAGGGCTTCCAGTCGTCCAAGAACGAGGCGGCCAGTTCCTTCGGCGATGACCGCATCTTCATCGAGAAGTTCGTCACCCAGCCGCGCCACATCGAGATCCAGGTTCTGGCCGACGGGCACGGCAATGCGATCTATCTGAACGAGCGTGAATGCTCGATCCAGCGGCGCAACCAGAAGGTCGTTGAAGAAGCGCCGTCGCCGTTCCTTGACGCAGAGACCCGCAAGGCGATGGGCGAACAGTCCTGCGCGCTTGCCGCCGCCGTGGGCTATGCCAGCGCCGGGACGGTCGAATTCATCGTCGACGGTGACAAGAACTTCTACTTCCTCGAAATGAACACCCGTCTGCAGGTGGAACACCCGGTGACCGAACTGATCACCGGTGTCGACCTTGTGGAACAGATGATCCGCGTTGCCGCTGGAGAGAAGCTTTCGATCTCGCAGGCGGATGTCGGCATCGCCGGCTGGGCCATCGAGAACCGGCTGTATGCCGAGGACCCGTATCGCAACTTCCTGCCGTCGATCGGTCGCCTGACCCGCTATCGCCCGCCCATGGAGCAGGCCGCGGGCCCGCTTCTGGAAACCGGGAAGTGGCAGGGCGACGCGCCGTCCGCCGAGGTCGCGGTGCGCAACGATACCGGCGTCTACGAAGGCGGCGAGATCTCGATGTACTACGATCCGATGATCGCCAAGCTTTGCACGTGGGGCCGCACACGGGACGAAGCCATCGAGGCGATGCGCGTGGCGCTGGACAGCTTCGAGGTCGAGGGCATCGGCCACAACCTGCCGTTCCTGTCGGCGGTGATGGACCACCCGCGGTTCACCTCGGGCAACATCACCACCGCTTTCATCGCCGAGGAATACCCCGAAGGGTTCGAGGGCGTTGAACTGGATGAAGCGGCGCTGCGCCGGATCGCGGCGGCGTGTTCCGCGATGAACCTTGTCTCGGAAATCCGGCGCACCCGGATCTCGGGGCGGATGGACAACCACGAACGCAAGGTCGGCCGCCATTGGTGTGTCAACCTGCAGGGCCACGACTTCGCGGTCGAGATCGCTCCGGACAGCAATGGCTCGACCGTCACCTTCGAGGACGGCGCGACGCACCGGGTCGAGGGCGACTGGACCCCCGGCGACGCGCTTGCGGACCTGACGGTCGACGGCTCGCCGCTGGTGATGAAAGTCGGAAAGATCAGCCACGGGTTCCGCGTCCGCAGCCGCGGTGCGGACCTGAAGGTTCACGTCCGCACGCCACGGCAGGCGGAACTGGCCCGGCTGATGCCCGAGAAGCTGCCGCCCGACACGTCGAAGATGCTGCTGTGTCCGATGCCCGGCCTTGTCGTGAAGATCGACGTGGAAGAGGGGCAGGAGGTGCAGGAAGGTCAGGCGCTATGCACCATCGAAGCGATGAAGATGGAGAACATCCTGCGCGCCGAGCGCAAGGGCGTTGTGTCCAAGGTCAACGCTGCGGCGGGCGACAGCCTTGCCGTCGATGAAGTGATCATGGAGTTCGAATGACCCACCCCGCCGCGACCGACCAAGGCAACGCGTGGCGCCTGCCGCTTCTGGCGGCAGGAGCGGCGGTGCTGGCGCATTTCGCGCTACAGGTCGCGGCATGGATGATCGCGGGCGTTTTCGAATACCCGCTGGACGATCCCTATATCCACCTCGCCATCGCAGAGCAGATCGCAAGCGGCGGTTATGGCGTCAATGACGGAGAGATCGCGGCCGCCGCTTCGTCGCCGATCTATCCGCTGTTGCTGACACCGTTCGCGGAAAGCGCGGTGCAGCGGTATCTGCCGCTGTTCTGGAACGTCGTCGGCCTTGTCGCGGCGGCGCTGCTGTGGGGTCGCATCCTGTGGCAGGCGGGCTATCGCGGGGGGCTTGGGGTGGTGCTGGCCATCGCCGGGCCGGTGGCGCTGAACATGACCGGGCTCGCATTCACCGGGATGGAGCACATGCTCCACACCGCCGCGAGCCTTGCCATCGTGCTGGGGCTGCTGATCCTGACGGACGAAGATCGCCTGACCCCGCTGTTGGTGCTGGGCATCCTTCTTGCGCCGCTGTTGCGGTTCGAGGGGATGGCGCTGGCGCTGGCGGCGGCGTTGGCGGTGCTGCTGTTGGGTCGCGTGCGCGCCGGCATCGGGCTTGGCCTGCTTGCGGTTCTGCCGGTCATGGGTTTTTGCGCGTTGCTGTGGTCGATGGGACTGGACCCGGTGCCAAGCTCGGTGCGCTTCAAGATGACCGCGGGCGAGGTCGTAAGCGGCGGCCCGCTAGAGTACTTCCGCTTCAAGCTTTATACCGCCATGCACCAGCCGCCGGGGCAAATCCTGTTGCTGTCGATCCTGCTGGCGCTGGGGATGATGTTCCTGCCCGGTATCCGCACAGCCCCGCGGCGCATCCTGCTGCTGACCGTTGCGCTAGCCGGGGTCGGCCATGTGCTGCTGGGCAAGTTCGGATGGTTCGACCGGTACGAGATTTACATTCTCGCCACCATGTCCGCCGGACTGCTGGCGGCGGCTCCGCTTGCGCCGACCGTGGTGCCGCGTCTTGTCGCAGCCGTCCCCGTCGCTTTGGCGGGCGTGTTCTATCTGCCGACGGTGGTGGCCGAGTATCCCCATGCAAGCCGCCCGATCCACGTCCAGCAGGGCCAGATGGCCCGCTTTGCCAAGGACTTCCTGAACGAGCCGGTCGCCGTGAACGACATCGGCTATGTCGCGTGGCACAACCCGGATTACGTGCTGGACCTCTGGGGGCTCGCGAACGCCGATATCATGCGGCTGATCGAGGCCGGAGAGAACGTGCCCGGCTGGGCTGGCGCTCAGGCTGCCGAACACGGGATCAAGCTTGCCATGCTTTATGCCGGCGACTGGTTCCGCGACGAAGAGATGGGCGCGGGCTGGCAGCGCATTGGCGTTCTGCACACCGATGTCCACGTGAATTACCTTGGCTCTGACGAGGTGGTGTTCTGGCTCAGCGCCGATGCAGAGCCGGAGGCCTATACGGAAAAGCTTCGCGCCTGGGCCGAGGGTCTGCCCGAGGGCGCGCGGTTCACCTTTACCGATTCCTCGGACGAGGAGCCCGCGGCATGACCTATTCGGCGGCACGCCCTTTGCGGATTTCTTCCTGCCGAAGCGGCCACTTGTCGATGGCGCGCGTGATCTCTCGGACGTCCCACGGCAGCGGTTTGCGCAGGTTCACCCGGCCGTCCTTTTCAATCAGCGTCAGCTGGAACCCGCGGGGCCGCAGCGTGCGCCGCACGTCCGAGTTGGCGGAAGGATCGGCGTCGATGATCACCACGACGTCGCGCGCGATCAGCGCGTCCGGCCGGGCGCGCAAAAGCTCAAGCTGTTCGACGTATCGCGGATCGGCAGGCGTATCGGCGAAGACGACCACGGGTCGCTTCGTCCACAGGAATTCGTCCAGCGAGACCTCGGTCGCCTCGAAGAACAGTGTGTCCTCGACGGTGGCCGCCGCGACCTCGGGGTCGGCCTCGTCGGTGACCGTCATTACCCCTGCTTCCTGCGCCCACGCGGACGCGGCGACGCAGACAATGAATACTGAAGTCAAGACCTTGGCCATTCGTCCTCCTGCTTATTCGCATATAGGATGGCAGGCCGCGAAAACGAAGGGCCAAGGCACCCGCGCCGGAAACTGTGACCCGCGCGCACCCGCAGCAAAGGAGCCGAACCGATGAGCGACATGGACGCCTGGAAGGCCCGCGCCGAAAAGGAATTGCGCGGCCGCCCGCTGGAGAACCTGACCTGGCATACATTGGAGGGGATCGACGTGCGCCCCCTCTACACCGCCGAGGACACGGCGGATCTGCCCCATATGGGCACGCTGCCGGGGTTCGAGCCATTCACCCGAGGGGTGAAGGCGACGATGTACGCGGGCCGTCCATGGACGATCCGCCAATACGCGGGGTTCTCGACCGCCGAAGAGTCGAATGCCTTCTACCGCAAGGCGCTGGCGGCGGGACAACAGGGCGTCTCGGTCGCCTTCGACCTTGCCACCCACCGGGGCTATGACAGCGATCACGAGCGTGTCGTGGGCGATGTCGGCAAGGCGGGCGTGGCCATCGATTCCGTCGAGGACATGAAGATCCTGTTCGACGGTATCCCGCTGGATCAGGTGTCGGTGTCGATGACCATGAACGGCGCGGTGATCCCGATCCTCGCCAGCTTCATCGTCACGGGCGAGGAACAGGGGCACGACCGGGCCGTGCTGTCGGGGACCATTCAGAATGACATTCTGAAAGAGTTCATGGTCCGCAACACTTACATCTACCCGCCCGAACCCTCGATGCGGATCATCTCGGACATCATCGAGTACACGTCAAACGAGATGCCGAAGTTCAACTCGATCTCGATCTCCGGCTACCACATGCAGGAAGCGGGCGCGAACCTTGTGCAGGAACTGGCCTTCACGCTGGCCGATGGGCGCGAATATGTCCGCGCCGCCATCGCCGCCGGCATGGATGTCGACAAGTTCGCGGGCCGCCTGTCGTTCTTCTTCGCCATCGGCATGAACTTCTTCATGGAAGCCGCCAAGCTGCGTGCCGCGCGCCTGTTGTGGCACCGCATCATGGAGGAGTTCGGCGCCAAGCAGGAGCGGTCCAAGATGCTGCGGACCCACTGTCAGACCTCGGGCGTCAGCCTGCAGGAGCAGGACCCCTACAACAACGTCATCCGCACGGCGTACGAAGCGATGTCGGCGGCGCTGGGAGGGACGCAGTCGCTGCACACCAACGCGCTGGACGAGGCGATTGCGTTGCCGACCGAATTCTCGGCCCGGATCGCGCGGAACACGCAGCTTATCCTGCAGGAAGAAACCGGCGTCACCAGCGTCGTCGATCCGCTGGCGGGATCGTACTATGTGGAAAGCCTGACCGCCGAACTGGCCGACAAGGCCTGGGCGCTGATCGGCGAGATCGAAGAGATGGGCGGCATGACCAAGGCTGTCGCCACGGGGATGCCGAAGCTGCGGATCGAGGAGTCGGCGGCGCGGCGGCAGGCCATGATCGACCGCGGTGAAGAGGTGATCGTCGGCGTGAACAAGTACCGCCGCGAGACCGAGGACGAGATCGACATTCTGGACGTGGACAACGTCAAGGTCCGCGACAGCCAGATCGCGCGGCTGGACCGCATTCGCGGCAGCCGAGACCAGGCGGCTTGCGACGCGGCGCTTGCGGAACTGGAACGGCGCTCGAAGGAAGGCGGCAACCTGTTGGAAGCCGCTGTCGAGGCCGCACGTGCACGGGCATCGGTTGGAGAAATCAGCATGGCGATGGAGAAGGTGTTCGGCCGCCATCGGGCCGAGGTGAAGACGCTGGCCGGGGTCTATGGCGCGGCCTACGAGGGCGACGAGGGCTTTGCCCAGATCCAGAAGGACGTCGAGACTTTCGCCGAGGAAGAAGGCCGCCGCCCCCGGATGCTGGTGGTCAAGATGGGTCAGGACGGCCACGACCGCGGCGCCAAAGTGATCGCCACGGCCTTTGCCGACATCGGGTTCGACGTGGATGTCGGGCCGCTGTTCCAGACCCCGGAAGAGGCGGCGCAGGACGCGGTGGACAACGACGTACACGTCGTCGGCATCTCGTCGCAGGCGGCGGGGCACAAGACGCTGGCACCCAAGCTGATCGAGGCGCTGAAAGAGCAGGGCGCCGAGGACATCATCGTGATCTGCGGCGGGGTGATCCCGCATCAGGATTACGAGTTCCTCAAGAAAGCGGGCGTGAAGGCGATCTTCGGGCCGGGAACGAACATCCCGGCAGCCGCGAAAGACATCCTTACGCTGATCTCGGAGGCCCGCCGCGACGCCGCCTGAGACTGACGCCTGCGCAATCCGGCACCGCTTCCGCCGATTTTCGGCAAGGCGATGGGCCTCTCGTTGCAACATGCGGGAAAGGCGCTAGAAACGGCTGGGAAACAGTCTGTTGCATGAGGTGCGGGTGATGACGACGCAAAGAAAGATCCTGATCGGAATGGCGCTTGGCGTGGTCTGGTCCATCGCTCTGATCTGGATCGGCATTGCCAAGGTCAACATCCCGCCCTTCTCGCGCATCCTTGTCGAGCCGTTCTATCTGATCGGTCCGGGCATCGCGCTGATGTTCGTGGTGGCGGCGATTGCCATGCGCCGTTTCCTGACGCCGGGCATGATCGATGGCGGTGCGCCCGCGCCCGGCAGCGCCGGGGACATCGACCTGCGCGTCTTGCGGAACACGGTAGAGCAGTCGGTGCTGGCCGCCTGCCTTTGGCCCGCGATCGCCTATCTTTTCCTCGATGACGGCCTTGGCGTGGTCATGTCGCTGACAGTCGGCTTCGTTGTCGCGCGTCTGGCGTTCTGGATCGGCTATCACGTCTCGCCGCCCTTGCGCGCCTTCGGCTTCGCGGCAACGATGTATCCGACCGTGCTGGCGCTGGTCTGGGCGCTGATCCTGCGCGCCACCTGAGGCGCTTGGCCGGGCAACAGGTCTGGGAGATCCGCATGGCGTTCATGGCCGAACTCGATCACTTCGCGGTGTCCGCGACCACACTGGAAGAGGGCGTCGATGCGGTCGAGTCCGCGCTGGGCGTCACGCTCGCCGGTGGCGGGCGGCACGAGAAAATGGGCACGCATAACCGCCTGCTTGGGCTGGGTCCGGTTTATCTGGAAGTGATCGCCATCGACCCCGAGGGCATCGATCCGGGCCGCCCGCGCCCCTTCGATATCGACAATTTCTCCGGCGCGCCGCGCATCACCAACTGGATCGCGCGCACCGACGATCTTGATGCCGCGCTGGCCGTCTCGCCGCCCTCTGCCGGGCCCGCGACCGAGGTCTCCCGCGGGTCGCTGGTGTGGCACATGGGCGTGCCCGCCGACGGCAAGCTTCCGTTTTCCGGTGCTTTCCCCGCGATTATCCAGTGGCCCGAAGGTGTTCATCCGACGCTGACGCTTCCCGACGCGGGCTGCCGTCTTAAGGCGTTGGAGATCAGCCATCCCGACGCGGGCGATCTGCGGGGGGCGCTGGCGAAGGTCTTCACCGAAATGCCAGTCGTCGTGCATGAAGGACCGCTTGCGATGCGGGCCGAGATCGAAACGCCATCCGGGCTGCGCGTTCTCGAATGACGATCCGGCCCGCGACCGATGCCGACGCCGCGCGGATCGCGGCGCTGTGGAACCCGGTCATCCGCGACACCGAGATCACTTTCAACCCGGTCGAGAAGTCCGAGGCCGACGTCGTGGCGATCCTCGCGCAGCGGGCGGTCGACGGGCATGCGTTTCTGGTGGCCGAAGAAAACGGCGAGGTGCAGGGCTTCGCCACCTACTTTCAGTTCCGCGGCGGGCGCGGCTATGCCCGAACGATGGAGCATACGGTGATCCTTGATGCCTCGGTGCGGGGCAGGGGCATCGGTCGCGCGCTGATGGCGGCGGTCGAGGACCACGCGCGGCAGGGCGGGGCGCATTCGATCTTCGCGGGTGTCAGCTCGGGCAACCCGGCGGGCGTCGCGTTTCATGCGGCGCTTGGCTATCGCGAGGTTGCGGTGCTGCCCGAGGTCGGATGGAAGTTCGGCAAGCTGCTGGATCTGCACCTGATGCAGAAGATCCTGACCGAGTGAAGCCGCCGCCAGATCCTTGCGGGACCGGCGGCGGAGGTGGGACGACAGGAGGACAATGCGGGCGGTTCAGGCCGCCCTTGGTTTGTTCGGGGTCGTGTCGGGGTCACGGTCTTGCGCCCAAGCGGACAGCAGGCTTAGCGGCCAGTTGTCCCAGACCGAAGCATGGTGGTCACCGTGCTGCCAGTGACGGGTCACTAGATGCATCGCGGGCGACACGAACCGCTTCAATTCCCTGATCGGGGTCCGGTCGATGTCGAACTCCAGCAACCGCCCCGGCTGGTTGGCGAAATGGGTGCAGACCATGTCGTGATGCCGGTGAAAGTCGTCGGCCCACATGTTCAGCACGCCACGGTCGCTCATCCCGGTGCGTTCTTTCGCCAACTCAAGGTACAGCCCGTCGCGATACTGCGCACGGTCGCGCAGCCAGTCCTGCTTGTCGCGGGTGTTCAGCAGAAACTTCGCGTCGGGATAGTCCTCGGCCAGCAGCGGGAACTGCCGGAAATTCTCGATCGCGCCGCCGTTCACCACGAATTCCATGTCGAAGAAGGCGTCGAACCCGTCGAGCCCCTCCAAGGCATGACGCCCCGCGCGGATGTTGCGGTGGATCATGATCTGCGCGTTGCGCCGGTCCAGCGCACGCGGTGTATCCTGCCACTCGATACCCGATCCGCGCAGCGCTTTGACGCCGCTGGCGGTGAATAGCTCGTAAAGTGCCAGGTCGGCACAATTGTTCAGGCCAATCTGAAAGAGGCGCATTTCTTGCCTCGCGTCTGCTCGATTGTCTATTTTTGTTGGGGTAAAGCCCTAAAAATGGATTCGGGCGGAATTAAGGCATTACGGCAACACTGGGCCCACACGGCGGCAACTTGCCGTGATCACGGCCTCAGAACCATTGCCCCGGCTCCATCAGTCCGAGATCGAGCAACTGCTTGGATTGCCACGTGAACGGTGTGGAGTTGTGCCAGACGAAATTCGGGATGTCGAAGGTCGAACCGGCGTTCGTCTTCAACGCCTTCGCGGTCCGGAACGAGCAGATCGCAGCCGTGATGTTGTGGTGCCAGGGGCAGGAATAGGTGTTGTATTCCTCGTCCGAGAACGTGTGGTTCGGACGCAGGCGCAACCCCTTCGCAGAGCGGAACATCGAAATGCGGTCGATGCGGCGGCTGGCGGCGGGGATGTGTTCCTCGAACCGCCAGCGCAGGCCGCCAAAGAAGTCGAGCTGCCGCTCGCGCGGGTGGCCGACCTCGTCCTTGCGGGCCAGCGCGTAATAGCCGGATTTGTCGAGATAGGCCTCGTCCAGACAGACCGCATCCGGGTGAATCTCAAGGTCGCCCGCGTATAGGTCGATGACATAGGTCAGGATCGCGTCGCGCCGTTCCTCTGTGTGGAAGGCCAGCATCTCTGTCACCGACCGCGTCTCGCAGAACGGGTAGAACAGGTACTCGGCGTTATAGCAGTAGTACATCCAGATACCCGGCGCGGCGTCGATCAGCTGGTTGACCGCGTCCACCGCTGCCCCGCGCGCCTGCATCGGGTGGTCGATGCGATGCACCCGTTGCGCGATGTCGTTGGGCAGCGTCATCTCTTCCGGTCCGAAAACCAGAAGTGTGGGGAACTTGAGCCCAAGATGATGGCGGATGGTGCTTTCGACCTCGACCAGATCTTCGACGAAGATCATTCCCACCGGCCCCTTCGCAAGGGCCGGGCGTCCGTCGTTGAGAAAATCCACGAGGCTCGAGTAGCGCATCGTCTGCCCGTTCTGTTCGTTTTGCGTTAACATCTTCCGAACGCAGGCAGGTTTGCAAGAGCGCGGGCAAGGGTGTATGGCCCGCCTCTGAACTTCAGCGGATGCCCTTCAGCGGACGGAGCCGGACATGGCGGACCCCAGGAAGCTATTCATAAAGACCTATGGCTGTCAGATGAATGTCTACGACAGCGAGCGCATGGCCGAGGCCATGGGCGGGGCAGGGTATGTCGAAACCTCGACGCCCGAGGATGCCGACATGATCCTGCTGAACACCTGCCACATCCGCGAGAAGGCGGCAGAGAAGGTCTATTCCGAACTGGGCCGGTTCAAGGACCTGAAGGCGGCGAAGCCGGACCTGAAGATCGGCGTCGCGGGCTGCGTCGCGCAGGCCGAGGGCGAAGAGATCATGCGTCGTCAGCCGCTGGTCGATCTTGTCGTCGGCCCGCAAAGCTATCACCGCCTGCCCGAGATGGAGGCGCGAACCTCGAACGGCTCGAAGGTCGTCGACACCGACTTCCCGGAAGAGGACAAGTTCGAGAAGCTGAAAAAGCGCCCGCAGGCCAAGCGTGGGCCGACCGCGTTCCTGACGGTGCAGGAAGGCTGCGACAAGTTCTGCGCCTTCTGCGTCGTGCCGTACACGCGAGGCGCCGAAGTGTCCCGCCCGGTATCGCAGGTGCTGACCGAGGCGCACGATCTAGTCGAACGCGGTGTGCGCGAGATCACGTTGCTGGGGCAGAACGTCAACGCCTACCACGGCGCGCACGAGGGCGGCGACTGGTCGCTGGCGACGCTGATCCGCGCGTTGGCGAAGATCGACGGGCTCGACCGCATCCGCTTCACCACATCGCACCCGAACGATATGGACGACGATCTGATCGCCGCGCATGGCGAGTGCGACAAGCTGATGCCTTACCTGCACCTGCCGGTTCAGTCGGGCTCGGATCGGGTGCTGAAGGCCATGAACCGCAAGCACACTGCCGAAAGCTATCTGCGCCTGATCGAGCGTATCCGCGCCGCGCGGCCCGACATCCTGCTGTCCGGCGACTTCATCGTCGGCTTCCCGGGCGAGACCGAAGAGGACTTCGCCGACACGATGGCTCTGGTCGAGGCGGTGCGCTACGGCCAGTGCTATTCCTTCAAATACTCTGCCCGTCCCGGAACCCCGGCGGCCGAGCGTCCGTTGGTCGACGCCGACGCGGCAAGCGACCGTCTGGCGCGGCTTCAGGCGCTTCTGACCCGCCAGCAGCGCGAGATTCAGGACGAGATGGTTGGCCGCGAGGTCGGTGTGTTGTTCGAGCGCAAAGGCCGCATCGCGGGCCAGATGACCGGCAAGTCAGATTACCTGCACGCGGTACACGTCAAAGGTGACGTAGAGGTAGGCGAGTTGCGTCGGGTGCGTATCACCGAAAGCGGTCCCAACTCGCTGGGCGGTGTACTGGTCTGAAATCCGGGTCTTTTCACCGTCTGAGAAAGCGTCGATTCGCGGAAAATGCGTCATCAATTTTGCTAAATCACGGCAAGATTGCGGCGGATTTCCTCCTATCATCAACAGTCTATTAATATTTCCTGCTTTACTCTCAATCCGCGCTACCTTCTTTGGCGTCGGATGGATGTTCCATCCGCGCGACGAGGCCCCCACAGCTGCTTGGCCTCGCCGTGTCTCAGCTCTGTTATTGAGGGGTACAAACATGAAATTCGTTGCTCTTGCCGCTGCCGCGGCGATGGCCGTTGCGGGTGCCGCGACGACCGCCGACGCTCAGGGGAACGGCCGTTACTACTCTTACGGTCCGACGATCACCGTCAGCTGCTTCCGCGGCCCTTGGAAAGAGGTGATCTGGGATCGTCCGAACCCGGAATTCATCGATAGCCTCGTCGCCGCCGGCTACGACTATCCGACCGCGCACGCGATGGCCGAACGGGTCTGCCGCGACCGCAGCGGTGTCGGCAACTCGGCGGCCCTGCGCGAAACCGCACGGTCGGTGCTGCGCCGCTATTGATATCTGCGTTCTGATCCCGGCCTGAAACGGCCGGGACAGGGCATTTCGCCGGATCCGGCGCTTTTCCGAGCCCATCGCGAGGGCCGACTCGCTCGCTCACCCTCGAATCCGGTTATCCCCAAGCTTGAGTTGACCTGTGGACAGTCCGCCGCATGACAGGGCGGGCGCTGGCGCCTATTTTTTAATCGCCCGCAATGGTCGCGCTTCCTCTGCCCGCGTGCCCGAATTTACCGCGATTTTTGGAAGCTGCGCCGCGACATTCACGCGGCTGCAACATGGATCGGTTCAAAGTTGAATGGCAGCCGATCAACTTTTGACATTGCGGCTTGCGCGATGTCGCGTGTCTTGTCACGCTGAGACACAACATTTGGGAACGGAGAGCTCTTTGGCAATTGGCACGCTGACCCCGCCCGCCTCGCAGGATGACATCCACGAGACCCTGCTGGAATTTCCCGACAACCGTCTTCTGATCGACCTTTGCGGCGAATTCGACCGCAATCTGGCACAGGTGGAACACGGTCTTGGGGTGCAGATCTTCCGAAAGGGCAACCACCTTGCGGTGATCGGCGAAGGCGAAGCGCGCGGTCAGGCGGCGGCGGTCTTGCAGCAGCTCTACACCCGGCTCGAAGCTGGCCGCTCAGTCGACGCGGGCGACATCGACGGTCTGCTTCGGTTGGGCGCGACGCCCGAAGACACCGGCAGCCGTTCGGGTGACCAGATGGAAATGTTCAATTCCGGCTCGGTCGAGATCAAGACCCGCAAGAAAACGGTCGAACCGCGGACCGAGGCGCAGAAAGCCTATGTCCGCGCGCTGTTCGAGCACGAGCTTGCCTTCGGCATCGGCCCCGCCGGTACCGGCAAGACCTACCTTGCCGTCGCCGTCGGCGTCAGCATGTTCATCGGCGGCCACGTCGACCGCATCGTTCTGTCGCGCCCGGCCGTCGAAGCGGGCGAACGGCTGGGCTTCCTGCCCGGCGATATGAAGGACAAGGTCGACCCGTATATGCAGCCGCTTTACGACGCGCTGAACGACTTCCTGCCCGCCAAGCAGCTTGCCAAGCTGCTCGAGGAAAAGAAGATCGAGATCGCGCCGCTGGCCTTCATGCGCGGCCGCACTTTGTCGAACGCTTTCGTGGTTCTCGACGAGGCGCAGAACGCCACCACCATGCAGATGAAGATGTTCCTGACCCGCCTTGGCGAAGGCAGCCGCATGGTGATTACCGGCGACCGCAGTCAGGTTGACCTGCCGCGCGGTGTGCAGTCGGGCCTGCAGGATGCCGAGCGTCTGCTGGCCGCGATCAGCGACATCTCGTTCAGCTATTTCACAGCCAAGGACGTGGTCCGTCACCCGCTGGTGGCCAAGATCATTCAGGCGTACGACGCCGACGCCACTTCCTGAGCCGCTTCCCCAAACTAGGAGCAGATCATGGACTGGTTGCCCAAAGACCCGCAGATCGCGGACGAACTCGCGCGCCTTCACGAAGCCGCCGACCGTTCCACCGCCGAGAGGCGCGAACGCGGTGGCTTCAAGCCCGAAGAGAATACCGACGACATCGTGCGACTTGGGTCGGAGTATCTGGCCCTGTCGCCGGAAGAGGGGCGCTTTGTCTATATGATGGCGCTGGGCGCGCAGGCCCGCACGGTCGTCGAGTTCGGCGCATCCTTCGGGATCAGCACGCTTTATTTCGCCGCCGCGATGCGCGAGACCGGCGGTCGCCTGATCACCACCGAGGTTCATCCGGACAAGTGCAATGCGTTGCGTGACACCTTCGCGCGGGCGGGGGTCGAGGATATCGTCACGCTGCTGGAAGGCGATGCGCGCGAGACGCTGAAACAGGTCGAAGGGCCGGTCGACCTGCTGTTTCTTGATGGTTGGAAGTCGATGTACCTGACGGTTCTGGACCTGCTGACGCCGGTGATGCGCCCGGGCGCCATGGTGATCGGCGACAACCTGAACCTTGCGTCGGCGCAGGAGTATTCCGACCGCGTGTCGGACCCGGCGAACGGTTTCCTGACCCAGATTCTTGGCCGCACGGGGCTGAGTGTGAGGCTGGACTGAACGCCGCAGCGGGCTTGCACCTTGGGCCGCGGCGGCTAACTCTGGCGGCAACGCACGGAGGCGCTGCCATGGGGCACCATCACCATCACCACCACGTGGACCCCGACGCGGGCGACCGGCGGATGTACGGCGCCATCGGTGTGAATTTCGCCCTGACGCTGGCGCAGATCGTCGGCGGTATCCTGTCCGGGTCGCTCGCCCTGATCGCGGATGCGCTGCACAATCTCAGCGACGCGGTGTCGTTGGTGATCGCCTTCGCCGCCCGCAAGATCGCACGTCGGCCGGCGGATGCGAAAATGACGTTCGGCTATGGCCGGGCCGAGGTGGTGGCGGCGCTGATCAACTATACCACCTTGATCCTGCTGTCGTTTTATCTGGTCTATGAAGCGGTGGAGCGGTTTTTCAACCCGTCCGAGGCGAACGGCCGGATGATCGTGATCATCGCCGGGCTCGCGCTGGTAGTCGATCTGGTGACCGCGGCGCTGACCTATGCGATGTCGAAGGACAGCGTGAACATCCGCGCCGCATTCCTTCACAACCTTGCCGATGCGCTGGGCTCGGTGGCGGTGATCGTGGCGGGCGTGTCCATCCTTGTGTTCGGCTGGTGGTGGGTCGACCCGCTGGTGACGCTGGTGATCGCCGGCTACATCCTGTGGATGGGCTTTGCCGAGATCGGCGAGGTGATCCGTATCCTGATGCAGGCCAGCCCGCCGGGACTGGACAGCGAAGAGATCGTCGAAAGCCTGCGCGGCGTCGATGGAGTGGTCAGCATTCACCACGCGCATGTGTGGCAGATGGAGGAACATCACCCTGCCATGGAAGCGCATGTGGTGGTCGCGGACGGCCGCTGGGGAGAGGCGGACGCCATCAAGGGCCGCATCAAGGCGCTATTGAAAGAGAAATTCGGCGTCGGGCATTCGACGCTGGAACTGGAGTGCGCGCGGCACGCCTGTCACGACGCGCCGGTGATTGGGCACGCCTAAGCCGGGACGAGCGCGTCGTCAGCCGGCGATCAACCGCAACATCGGCGCGGCACGCGGAACACGGCGCGCAGCTTTGGCAGGCCGCAGGTACATCTGCAGGCAGGTGTTGCGATACAGGACGGTCACGTACATTGCGGGTCTCTTTCCTGTCTGGCAGGGCGGGATTGCCCGTGCCTTCCGCATTCAACGTCTCCCTCGCGGCGATAGGCAAAGACCGCCGCATGTCATCCGATAGCAGTTTACCAAACGACACGCTGCTTTCCGGTTAATATGTCGGGTTTTATGAATTTTCCCGTCCATCGTGGCGCGCAAGCCGCGGCAGGCTTTACTTTCGGCGGCGCTTGGCATCATTGGCGGGCATGACTGTCGACGTGGTGATCGAGGCCCCCGAGTGGGAGGCACTGAAGCTCGAAGCGCTTGCCATGCGCGCCGAGGCGGCGACGCTGCGGCACCTTGGGCTTGAGCCCGAAGACTTCGAGACGGCGGTTCTTGGCTGCGACGACGCCCGCATCGCGGTGCTGAACGGCGACTTCCGAGATAAGCCCACGCCGACCAACGTCCTGTCGTGGCCGTCCGAGGAACGCGCGGCCGAAGCAGCCGGCGACCGGCCCGACCTGCCCGAACCCGGCGAGCTTGGCGACATCGCCATCGCGGTGGAAACCTGTCGGCGGGAAGCCGCCGAGGCGGGGCGGCCCGCAGAGGACCATGTGACCCATCTAATCGTGCACGGCGTCCTGCATCTGTTGGGCTATGACCACATCGACGATGCGGATGCGGAACTGATGGAAAGTCTCGAGGTCGAGATACTTGCAACCATGGGGCTTCCGGACCCATATTAGCAGCGCGGGCCAAGACGGCTCGCGTCTGTGGAAAGGAAAGATGGGCGACGCGGATAGCGGGTCCTCTAGCGCAGCGCAAAGCGCGCAGGATCAGATTGAGAACGGGCAGGGCGGGTTATTTACCTGGTTCAAGAAAGCCCTGAACGGCACGACGGATGTCGAGCCGGAAGATTCAGATGAAACGAACGGCACCTCGAACGGGTCGGCTCAGGCTGGCGCGGTTCTTGGCATGCTCAACCTGCGCCGTATGCGGGTCGAGGACGTGGCGATCCCGAAGGCCGAGATCGTGTCGGTTCCCGTCGATATCTCGATGGAGGAACTGGTGGCCGTGTTCCGCGAAAGCGGGCTGACCCGTCTGCCGGTGTTCGAGGGTACGCTCGACACGCCATTGGGCATGGTTCACCTGAAGGACTTCGCCCTGACGCACGGCTTCAACGGTGCGGGCATCCCCTTCAACCTTCGCAAGATGCTGCGGCCGCTGCTGTTCGCGCCGCCGTCGATGCCGATCGGGGTGCTGCTTCAGAAGATGCAGACTCAGCGGATGCACCTTGCCTTGGTGATAGACGAGTACGGCGGGGTCGACGGCCTTGTGACCATCGAGGACCTGATCGAACAGGTCATCGGCGAGATCGAGGACGAACACGACACCGAGGAAGACCAGCTTTGGACGCAGGAGAAACCCGGCGTCTACCTCGCTCAGGCGACTGCGCCGCTGGAAGAGTTCGAGCACGAGATCGGCCTGTCCCTCGCGGATGACGAGGAGCAGGAGGAAATCGACACGCTGGGCGGGCTTGTCTTCATGCTGTCCGGCCGGGTGCCGGCGCGGGGCGAGATGATCCCGCATCCTGCGGGCGTCGAGTTCGTCGTGGTCGATGCCGATCCGCGGCGGATCAAGCGCCTTCGCGTGCGCTTGCCGCAGGTCGCGGGTGAGTGACATCGCCGTAGCGGCAAGGCCGGGGCTGTTCGCGCGCCGGTCGATGCCCGCGGCGGCTTTGCTGGGCGCATTGGGCGCGCTGGGACAGGCTCCGGTCGGTTTGCCGTGGGCGACGCTTGCGGCGCTGGCGCTGGTTTATCCGTTCTTCGCGCTTGCCGCGAAACCTCGGGCGGCGGCGTGGATCGGCTGGGGCTTTGGCGCGGGTTACTTCGCCGCGTCGCTGTTCTGGATCGTCGAGCCCTTTTTCGTCGACATCGCCCGCCACGGCTGGATGGCGCCCTTCGCGCTGGTCTTCACGGCGGGCGGCTTCGCGCTGTTCTGGGGCGCGGCCTTTGCTTTGGCGCATTGGGTCGGGGCGGGCCGCTACGGACGCGCCGTGGCCTTTGCCCTGTCGCTGGCCTTCGTCGAGCTGACGCGATCCTACATCCTGACCGGGTTCCCATGGGCGATGATCGGCCACGTCTGGGTCGGCTGGGCGCCGATGCAGCTTGTGGCATGGGTCGGGCCGGTGGGCCTGACGTTCCTGACGGTTCTTGCAGCGGCGCTTGCGTCGGCCGCGTGGCCACGCTGGCGGTCCGTGGCGCTGATCCTGCTTCCCTTCGCGGCGCTCTACGGCTTTGGCGCATGGCAGGCGCGGCAGCCGGTGCCTGTCCCCGATGCGCCGCAGGTGGTCCGGCTGGTCCAGCCCAACGCGGCGCAGCACCTGAAATGGGACCCCGAGCACGCGACGACCTTCTTCCGCCGCCAGCTTGAATACACCGCCGCTGGTGCGGACGGCCGTCCCGATCTGGTGATCTGGCCGGAGACCGCGATCCCGACGGTCCTGAACAACGCCGAGCCGCTGCTGGACCGCGTTGCGCAGGCGGCAGGCGGCGTTCCCGTCGTGCTGGGCATTCAGCGCTGGGAAGGGATGGATGCGTTCAATAGCCTGATCGTTCTGGATGGCGACGGCATCGTGGCCGACCTATACGACAAGTATCACCTCGTCCCCTTCGGAGAGTACCTTCCCCTGTCATGGATGTTCGATGCCGTGGGGACCACGCTGTTCGGGTCCAGCATGGGCTTCGGGTACAGCTTCGGGCCGGGTCCGCAGCTTCTGGACCTTGGGCCGCTTGGCACCGCGCTGCCGCTGATTTGCTACGAGGCGATCTTCCCGCAGGACGTCAACGCCGCGCCCTCGCGGCCGGGCTGGCTGCTGCAAATCACGAATGACGCATGGTTCGGCAAGGTCTCGGGACCCTATCAGCATCTCGCGCAGGCGCGGCTTCGCGCAGTCGAGCAGGGGCTGCCGATGGTGCGGGCTGCCAACACCGGGATCTCGGCGGTGATCGACGCGCGTGGCGAAATTGTGGCATCGCTTCCGCTCAACGAAGCGGGTTGGGTCGACTCGCCCCTCCCGGGAGCCCTCCCGCCGACAATCTACGCGAAAACCGGTGATTGGCCCGTTTTTATACTCATGTTAATCGGCCTTGGCACGCTATTCTCGCTGCGCCGCCGCAACGCCATTGACGCGAGTTCGCCACAAAGATAACCCATTTGGAATGTGCCGCCACAACGGCTTCCTGGCGTGGTCGGCCTTACATTCCAATGGAGCACACATGTCCCGACAGAGCTATATCTTCACCTCTGAATCCGTTTCAGAGGGCCACCCGGACAAGGTCTGCGACCGCATCTCCGACGCGGTCCTCGATGCATTCCTTTCAGAAGACCCGTATTCCCGCGTTGCGTGCGAAACCTTCGCCACCACCGATCGTGTCGTGATCGGCGGCGAGGTCCGCGGCCCCGGCGAAGTCATCCGCAAGGTCGAACAGATCGCACGCGATTGCGTGAAAGACATCGGCTACGAGCAGGAAGGTTTCCACTGGGCCAACATGAAGGTCGACAGCTACCTTCACGCCCAGTCCGCCGACATTGCCCAGGGCGTTGACGCCTCTGGCAACAAGGACGAGGGCGCAGGCGACCAGGGCATCATGTTCGGTTACGCGACCGACGAGACGCCCGAACTGATGCCGGCGCCGATCCTCTACAGCCACGCGATCCTCAAGAAGCTGGCCGAGGTCCGCAAGAACGGCACCGAGCCCAAGCTTGGCCCGGACGCCAAGTCGCAGCTGACCGTGCGTTACGAGAACGGCCAGCCCGTTGGCGTGACCTCGATCGTGCTGTCGACGCAGCATCTCGACCCGTCGCTCAGCTCGGCTGACGTGCGCGCCATCGTCGAGCCCTACATCCTTGGCGAACTGCCCGAGGGCTGGGTCACCGGCGAAACCGAGTGGCACGTGAACCCGACCGGCAAGTTCGTGATCGGCGGACCCGACGGCGATGCCGGCCTGACCGGCCGCAAGATCATCGTCGACACCTACGGCGGCGCAGCGCCGCACGGGGGCGGTGCGTTCTCGGGCAAGGACCCGACCAAGGTGGACCGTTCGGCTGCCTATGCCGCGCGCTACGTCGCCAAGAACGTCGTCGCTGCCGGTCTGGCGCACAAGTGCACGCTGCAGTTGTCCTACGCCATCGGCGTCGCCAAGCCGCTGTCGATCTACGTCGACACCCACGGCACCGGCGAAGTGGACGAAGCGAAGATCGAGGCCGCCATCGCGCAGGTCATGGACCTGACCCCGCGTGGCATCCGCGAGAAGCTTCAGCTGAACAAGCCGATCTTCCAGCGCACCGCGGCCTACGGCCACTTCGGTCGTGCGCCCGAAGCGGACGGCGGCTTCTCGTGGGAACAGACCGATCTGGTCGAAGCCCTGAAGTCCGCGATCTGATCGCCTGAACGAAAAGGAGGCCCGGTACATGGCGAAAACCGATGTATCGGGCCTTTCTCAACTCGGCGCCCATACCGAGCTGCCCGCATCGCCCGCCGAGGCGGTGCTGGAACGGGTCCCTTTCGGGTCGAAGGGGCAGGGGACGGCGGTGCGGTTCACTGCACCCGAGTTCACCTCGCTTTGCCCGATGACGGGGCAACCCGACTTCGCGCATATCGTGATCGACTACATTCCCGGCGAATGGCTGGTGGAATCGAAGTCGCTGAAACTGTTTTTGCATTCCTTCCGCAACCATGGCGCCTTCCACGAGGATTGCACCATGGAGATCGCGAACCGGCTGGTCGATCTGCTGTCGCCCGAATGGCTGCGCATCGGCGCGTATTGGTATCCGCGCGGTGGCATCCCGATCGACGTCTTCTGGCAGACCGGTCCTGCGCCCGAGGGCGCATGGATTCCGGATCAGGGCGTGCCGACCTACCGCGGGCGCGGCTAGGCCGCCGTCAGGCAAGCCCCGCCAGTATCGCGATACCCCAAACGACCAGACCCGCACCGGCCACGCGGCTGATTGCGCGGCCATAGGGCGTCAGCTTTTCAAGGGCGACGAAAGCCGCAAGCCCGACGATCCAATACAGGTTCATGATGCCGCCCACGAACAGCAGGGCCATCAGCGCCCAGCAGCAGCCAAGACAATACGTGCCATGCTCCAGCCCCATCACCAGCGCACCGGATACGCCGGGCCGCCGGCGTTCGGAAAGGAACTGCGCGGGCGACTGGCACTGGGCAAGGCACGCGTCTTTCAGTGGCGTGAACTGGAATGCGCCGGCGGCGATCAGCACCGCCGCACCCGCGCGGGTGTCGATCAGCGTCATCATCGAGGCCGATACGATTCCCGCAGCCTCCAGCCCCCATTGGGCCAGAGTAGCAAGCAGGCTGAACCCGGCCCACGCCAGCAGGTAGCCGGCAAGAAAGCTTCCGGCGATGGCAGGGGTGCTGCCCACGCTTTCGGTGCGGCGCAGCAGGGCGGCGTACAGCAGGATCACCGGCGCGACCGACGGCAGCATCATCGCCACCATCATGACCCACCACATCAGGAAGACCAGAAGGGTGTAGCCCCCCGACCAGGCGCCAGCCGGGCGCATCGACGGCATGTCGCGCATCCCGGCCATTCGCGTCATGTCCAATGCGGTCATGTTCATGCCAATGCCGAACACCGTATAGAGCCCGGCCAGCAGGAACAGCAGACCCATCGCGCCGACAAGCACGGCACGGTCGCGTCTTAGCGCGGCTTCCACCAACCCGCCGGACATGGCGTCAGGCGGCTTCGAGGACGCCGGTTCCCGAGATGTGCAGTTCGGCCATCTGGGCGTAGGTGTCGTTGATGCCGTCGATCGCGATATCGCCGCGCACATTCGCCGTACCGGAACCGATCTCGGCGATGCGGTATTCGAACCCGTTCGGCAGGTCGATGCGGACACGGTGCGGATCGCCGGTGACCGGATTGCGGATCGGCTCGGCGCTTAGGTCGAAGACATTGCCAACCTTGCCCTTGCCGTTGCGCTCTTCAATGTCGACCGACAGGCTGATCGGCACCCTTTGGGTGGGCAACCGGTTCGGCGCCATTGCGTGAAAGATCCACCACATGGTCGCGAAGTCCTCGGTATCCTCGCCGCAGACGATGCTTTCCAATGCGGCGGCCTGCGCGTCGGTTGCGCGATCGTCGAGGAAGATCTGCATCGTGCCGTTGCCCTCGTGAACGGCGCCGGGCCACTGGTACAGAATACCCAGCCGTAACCCGTCCAACTGGGTGTCGCCGTGATGGCCCTTGTCGATTTCATAGATCACCGCCGCCTCGCAATGCCCCTTGTCCGGCAGGGCATTGAACTGGCACGGGCAGGCATAAACGCAGTTGCAGGTCACAAGCTCGTGCCCGTGGATTTCCCAAGTCGCCATCGTGATTTCCCCCTTGTCGTCGGTCGGTCTGAACTCCCTTACACTCGCATGACCACTCGTCAGGTTGACGCAACGTTAACATAAACGGCCTTCAATAACGAGCGTGAGGTTCCGGTGCCGCGACGGCTTGACCCCGGGGCGTCGGCTGCGCCATAGGGCGCGGCCATGAGCGACACCAAGAACGACCCGAAACATCCCGGCGCGCCGTGGCGCAATTTCTATGGCCGGCGGCACGGCAAGACGCTGCGCCCCAGCCAGCAGGAATACCTTGCCGAAGACCTGTCCGAGCTCAGCCCCGGTCCGGTCGGTTGGGACGTGAACCCCGACCGCGCTCCTCTGGATATCGAGGCGCTGTTCGGCGGCCGCGACCTGTGGCTGGAAATCGGCTTTGGCGGCGGCGAGCACATGGTGCATCAGGCGTCCGCCAACCCGCAGGCGGGGCTGATCGGCTGCGAGCCGTTCATCAACGGCGTCGCGATGCTGTTGGGGAAAATCCGCGAAGCCGGGGTCGACAACATCCGCATCCACCCCGGTGATGTCCGCGACCTGTTCGACGTGCTGCCCGAAGCGTCGGTGTCCAAGGCTTTCCTGCTGTACCCCGACCCTTGGCCGAAGAAGCGCCATCACCGGCGCCGTTTCGTGACCCCCGAGCATCTGGAGCCGCTGGCGAAGGTTCTGAAACCGGGCGCCGAGCTCCGGGTGGCGACCGATATCCCGGACTATGTGCGGCAGACGCTGGAACAGGTGCCGCGCCACGGGTTCGAATGGCAGGCCGAGCGCGCCTCTGACTGGCAGACGCCGTGGGACGACTGGTACTCGACCCGCTACGAACAGAAGGCCCTGCGTGAAGGCCGGACGCCGCATTACCTGACCTTCCGCAGAACGTGATAGACTGGCCCTCATTACACGCATGAGGGGGCCATGCCCGATATTCAGATCGTCAATTGCCACGTGCACACCTTTACCGGTCTGCACACACCGAAAGACTATCCTTCCCGCTGGCTGCGCCTGTTCCGCAAGGTTCCCGGCCTGATCCGTTTCGCCGCCTGGCTGGCGCGGTTCTTTGCCCGATACGAAACGGCCGACATGCTGGACCGGTTGTACCGCTTCCAGCAAGAGACGGACCGCCCCGAACAGGCGGAACTGCTGGCGTCGGTCGCCCGCTATTACCCGTCGAACACCCGCTTCGTCGTGCTTCCCATGGACCTTGCGGGCATCGGCTATGGAGACGTGCCCGCATCGCTTCGCGAACAGCACGACGAACTCAACCGGCTGCATATCGCCCGGCCGGAAACGGTTGTTCCCTTCGCCACGGTCAATCCGCTGAACCCCGGCAGCGTGGACGAGTCGCTGCGGGCGCTGACCGAGTTGAAGTTCCGGGGCCTCAAGATTTACCCCCGGCTTGGCTATCCGCCCGATCACCCGGCGCTGATGGAACGGGTCTACCCCGAGGTTCAGGCGCTGGATCTGCCGGTGATGAGCCACTGCTCGCGCGGCGGGGTACGGGGCAAGAACGTGTCCCACTACACCGGGGACCGCCTGACCGAGCCAGAGGCCTATCTGCCGGTGATGAAGGCCTTCCCCGGCCTGCGCATCTGTCTTGCGCATTTCGGCGGCGAGATGGACTGGCGCGCCTATGCGCAGGGCGAGCCTCCGCGCAGCGGATCGAACTGGCAGGTGAAGATCCGCAAGATGATCGGGTGCGGCGAGTGGCCGGGGCTATGGACCGACATCTCTTACACGTTGTTCCATTTCGACGACTACATCCCCTATCTGCGCCTGTTCCTGCTGGCCGACGACGAAGAGGGCGCGCGCCTGCGCGACCGGGTGTTGTTCGGGTCCGATTTCTACATGACCCGCAGACAGGAACTGTCAGAGCGCGACATCTGCTTCCGGCTGCGCAACGCGCTGGGCGAAGAGGTGTTTCGCAAGATCGCCGAAGAAAACCCGGTGCGCTGGCTGGAAGGGGATCGCCCGCAGGACGCGACGTGATCTTTCGCATGGACCCTCCCGCGCGGCTTCGCTATCCGAAGGGCGGATAAACAAGAGGTTCCCGATGTCCGGCCACGGCCCCGCCACCCCGATGACCGCCCGAAAGTCCGGGCCGCTGAAAGGCACCGCAGACGTGCCGGGCGACAAGTCGATCAGCCACCGCTCGCTGATCCTCGGCGCGCTGACGGTGGGCGAGACAAAGATCTCGGGCCTGCTGGAAGGGCAGGACGTTCTGGACACCGCCAAGGCGATGCGCGCGTTCGGGGCCGACGTGATCGAACATGGCGGCGGCGACTGGACCGTTCACGGTGTAGGTGTCGGCGGCTTTTCCGAGCCCGAGGACGTGATCGACTGCGGCAACTCGGGCACCGGCGTCCGGTTGATCATGGGCACGATGGCGACGACGCCGATCACCGCGACCTTCACCGGGGACGCCAGCCTGCGGAAACGCCCGATGGGCCGGATCACCGACCCGCTGGCGCTGTTCGGTACGCAGGCCGTTGGCCGCGAAGGTGGCCGCCTGCCGATGACGTTGGTCGGCGCGGCCGATCCGGTGCCGGTGACCTACACGCTGCCCATGGCCTCGGCGCAGGTGAAGTCGGCCGTTCTGCTGGCGGGCCTGAACGCGCCCGGCCAGACCGTCGTGATCGAGAAAGAGCCGACCCGCGACCACACCGAGCGCATGCTTGCGGGCTTCGGTGCCGAGATCACGGTGGAAGACACCGACGAGGGCCGCGTCATCACCCTGACCGGCCGCCCCGAGTTGAAGCCCCAGACCATCGCCGTTCCGCGCGATCCGTCGTCGGCGGCCTTCCCGGTCTGTGCCGCGCTGATCGTGGAGGGCTCGGACGTGCTGGTGCCGAACATCGGCCTGAACCCGACCCGCGCGGGGCTGTACACCACGCTGAAAGAGATGGGCGCGGACCTGACCTTCGAGAACGAGCGCGAAGAGGGCGGCGAACCCGTCGCCGACCTGCGCGCCCGCTTCTCGCCGAACATGAAGGGCATCGAGGTGCCGCCGGAACGCGCCCCGTCGATGATCGACGAATACCCGATCCTGTCGGTCGTCGCAGCCTTCGCCGAGGGCCGGACCGTGATGAAGGGCGTCAAGGAACTGCGCGTGAAGGAAAGCGACCGGATCGACGCGATGGCGCGCGGGCTGGAAGCCTGCGGCGTTGCCATCGAAGAGGACGAGGACACGCTGATCGTCACCGGCATGGGCCCCGGCGGCGTCCCCGGCGGCGCGACCGCCGAGGCGCGGCTGGACCACCGCATCGCGATGTCCTTCCTGTGCTGCGGCATGGCGTCCGAGAAACCCGTCTCTGTGGATGACAGCGGACCCATCGCCACCTCGTTCCCGATCTTCGAGCCGCTGATGACGACCCTTGGTGCGCAACTGGTGCGGAGCAACCGTTGAGCCCCTGCGTCGGACACTGGCAGCTGATTTCGGAACTCAGCCACTACTCGGCCGGCGGGCCGCCGGAAAGCGGCGACTATATCATCGAACAGGACGGCGACCGGCTGTCCTTCACCGTGCGCTGGGTCAAGGACGGGCAGGAGATGGAGACCTCTTTTGCCGCGCCCGCGGATGGCAGCGCGGTGCCTGCCGACTTCCCCGGTCTCGACAGCTTCTCGGTGACCGATGAGCCGGACGGCAGCCTGTCGAGCGAGGCCGTCGCAAGCGGGGTCGTTGTCTCGAAAGCTCTGCGCCGGGTGTCGGACGATGACCGGCTGATGTCCGTCCTGCAGGAAAACGCGGACGGGCAGGGCGGCTGGATCCGCATCTTTCAGGTCTATCGGCGGGCCGGGTGATGGTCGAGGGCAGCTGCCTGTGCGGCGATGTCCGCTATGCCGTGACCGGGCCGTTGCGTCCGGTGGTCGCCTGCCACTGTATCCAATGCCGCAAGACCTCCGGGCACTTCGTCGCCGCCACCTCCGCCCCGCGTGATACGGTCAAGGTGACGGGGCCCGTTGCGTGGTATCAGTCCTCGCCAGAGGCCCGGCGCGGCTTTTGCCCCCGCTGCGGGTCCAGCCTGTTCTGGGACGGGCCCGGCAGCCATATCTCGATCCACGCAGGCACGCTTGACGGCGAGACCGGGCTGGCGCTGGCGGGTCATATCTTCTGCGCCTTCAAGGGCGACTACTATCCGATCTCGGACCCGCTGCCGCAGGTGGCCGCGGACGATCCGGATCTTACGACACAGGTGACCGATGACCGATAGCCCCTTCACCGTGGCCATCGACGGCCCCGCCGCCGCCGGCAAAGGCACGATCTCGAAACAGGTGGCGGCGCATTTCGGCTTTGCGCATCTCGACACCGGCTTGTTGTACCGCGCCGTTGGCGCGCGGACGCTGACCGGCGAGGACGCGCTGCAGGCGGCCCTGGCGCTGACGCCGGACGACCTGCACCGCGACGGCCTGCGCACACCGCAGGTGGCCGACGCCGCCAGTCAGGTCGCCGCGATGCCCGCCGTCCGAAAGGCGCTGGTCGCCTTCCAGAAGGAATTCGCCCGCCGTCCCGGCGGCGCGGTTCTGGACGGCCGCGACATCGGCACCGTCATCTGCCCGGAGGCCGATGCAAAGCTGTTCGTCACCGCCTCTGCCGAGGTCCGCGCCGCCCGCCGCCACAAGGAACTGGCCGGCAAGGGACTGACCGTTACCTATGACGAGGTTCTGGCCGACCAATTGGCGCGCGACGCGCGGGATGCCGGTCGGGCGGATGCGCCGATGACGCAGGCCGCGGATGCGGTTCTGATCGACACGAGCGACATGACGATAGAACAGGCGGTGGCCCGCGCCATCGCCGAGATCGAACGCAGGATGACGGGAGACGCATGATGCAGAAACGCAAGCTGGGCACGACCGAGGTTTCGGCTCTGGGGATCGGGGCAATGTCCTTCGGTCCGTTCTACGGCCCCACCACGCAGGACGAGAGCTTCGGCGTGCTGGACTCGGCGGTCGAACTGGGCGTCACCCATATCGACACGTCCAACGTCTACGCAGGCGGCAAGTCGGAAGAGACCATCGGCGCCTACCTCGCCGCGAACCCGTCCGCGAAGGACCACTTCGTGATCGCCACCAAAGGCGGGATCACCAAGGACGCGGATGGCAACCGCTGCTATCGCAACGACCTCGCGCATCTGGAGGCCGAACTGGACGGCAGCCTGAAGCGGCTGGGTGTGGATTGCGTCGAGCTGTACTACATCCACCGCCGTCAGGCCGACATGCCGATCGAAGAGGCTGCCGAAGCCCTTCAGGCGCTGGTGGCAAAGGGCAAGTGCAAGTCCATCGGTTTTTCCGAGATCGCCCCGTCCAGCCTGCGTCGCGCCGCATCCGCCGCGCCGATTGCGGCTGTGCAGTCGGAATACTCGCTGTCGACCCGCGCGCCGGAACTGGGTCTGTTGCAGGCGGCCAAGGACCTGGGCGCGGCGCTCGTGGCGTTCTCGCCGGTGGGCCGTGGCCTGCTGACGGACACGCCCCCGTCGATGGAGAAGGTCGAAAGCATCGGCTTCCTCAAGGGGAACCCCCGCTTCCAGCCCGATACCCTTCCGGCGAACCTTGAATACACCGACGCGCTGCGCGCCTTCGCCGCCGAGATGGGAGAGCCGACCGCCGCCATCGCTATCGCGTGGACGCTGGCGCAAGGCGACAACATCATCCCGATCCCCGGAACTCGCACCGCAGACCACTTCCGCGAGCTGGTGCGCGGGACCGAGATCACGCTGGGCGAAAGCGAACTGGCCGAGATCGAGAAGATCCTGCCCGTCGGTTGGTGCCACGGCGACCGCTACAACGCGGGGCAGTGGAACGGGCCAGAGCGGTATTGCTGATCCCGGACCGGACCGACATTCGCCTTGCGCCCGCCAAAGCCGAAGACGGGCCACGGCTGGCAGAGATCCGGGTTGATGCGATGAGGCCCAGCCTTGAAGCGCTGGGCCGGTTCGATCCGGTCAGGGCGCGCGAGCGGTTTCTCGGATCGTTCGCCCCGCCCGACACACGGCTGATCGAGGTCGACGGCGACCTTGCCGGCTTCGTCGTGGTCAGGCGGCGCGAGGATCACGTGTACCTCGACCACCTGTACCTGCGTCCCAACATGCAGGGCGACGGACGGGGCAGGGCGGTCGTGGAGGTCGTGCTGCAAGAGGCGCGCGACGCAGGGCTTCCGGTTCGCCTGATGGCGCTTCGCGGCAGCCGGGCGAACGCGTTCTACGAAAGCTGTGGCTTCCGCCTGACCGGCAGCGATAGCTGGGACAACCACTATGAATGGCGGGCCGGGCCGGACCCGTCGGACCAGGGCGGCGCGACCGGCTGACCTTGCGGCAGTATCGTGCCCGGCAAATCGGCCCCGGGGCTTGCGTTTTCCCGGTCTCTTGGCTATATCGCCCCCCGTCGACAAGACGGGATCAACCGCAAGACATCGAGACGAGCAGGGTCGGGACCACCGGCCCTCTTTGTTTTACGGACCCGTTGACCAATGAAACCCCAAGACCGGCGGAGACAACCGCACGGCCCGCAAAACACCTATGAAGGAAAACAGACGCCACATGGCTCATAACGCATCCATGGAGGAATTCGAGGCCCTCCTTAATGAAAGCCTCGAAATCGACACCCCGAACGAAGGTTCGGTTGTCAAAGGCAAGGTCATCGCCATCGAAGCCGGCCAAGCCATCATCGACGTCGGCTACAAGATGGAAGGCCGTGTCGAACTCAAAGAATTCGCGAATCCCGGTGAAGCGCCCGACATCGCTGTCGGTGACGAAGTCGAAGTCTTCCTCGATCGCGTCGAGAACGCCCGTGGCGAAGCTGTCATCAGCCGTGACAAAGCGCGCCGCGAAGAAGCCTGGGATCGCCTCGAGAAGGCCTATGCCGACGATCAGCGAGTCGAAGGCGCGATCTTCGGCCGCGTCAAGGGCGGCTTCACCGTCGACCTCGGCGGCGCCGTTGCCTTCCTTCCCGGTTCGCAGGTCGATGTGCGCCCCGTGCGCGACGCCGGCCCGCTGATGGGTCTCAAGCAGCCGTTCCAGATCCTCAAGATGGATCGCCGCCGTGGCAACATCGTTGTCTCGCGCCGTGCCATCCTTGAAGAGTCCCGCGCCGAGCAGCGCGCCGAAGTCATCGGCAAGCTCAGCGAAGGCGACGCCGTGGACGGTGTGGTCAAGAACATCACCGAGTACGGCGCGTTCGTCGACCTTGGCGGTGTGGACGGCCTGCTGCACGTCACCGACATGGCCTGGCGCCGCGTCAACCACCCGTCCGAGATCCTGTCGATCGGCGAGACCGTCAAGGTCCAGGTCATCAAGATCAACAAGGAAACCCACCGTATCAGCCTCGGCATGAAGCAGCTGCAGGACGATCCGTGGGATTCCGTCGAAGCCAAGTTCCCGATCGAGTCGGTTCACACCGGCCGCGTCACGAACATCACCGACTACGGTGCGTTCGTGGAACTGGAGCCGGGCGTCGAAGGCCTGGTGCACGTTTCGGAGATGTCGTGGACCAAGAAGAACGTCCACCCGGGCAAGATCGTGTCGACCTCTCAGGAAGTCGAAGTCATGGTCCTGGAAATCGACACCGCGAAGCGTCGCGTTTCGCTGGGTCTCAAGCAGACCATGCGCAACCCGTGGGAAGTCTTCGAAGAGTCGCACCCGATGGGCACCGAGGTCGAGGGCGAGGTCAAGAACATCACCGAATTCGGTCTGTTCATCGGTCTCGACAACGACATCGACGGCATGGTTCACCTTTCGGACCTGTCGTGGGACCAGCGTGGCGAGGATGCGATCCAGAACTACCGCAAGGGCGACATGGTGAAAGCCGTCGTCACCGAGGTGGACACCGAGAAAGAGCGCATCTCGCTCTCGATCAAAGCTCTGGAAGGCGACCCGTTCGCGGAAGCTATGGACGGCGTCAAGCGTGGCTCGATCATCACCGTGGAAGTCACGGCGATCGAGGACGGCGGCATCGAAGTGGAATACGACGGCCTCAAGTCGTTCATCCGCCGCTCCGACCTGTCGCGTGACCGTGCCGAACAGCGCCCTGAGCGCTTCCAGGTTGGCGACAAGGTCGACGTCCGCGTCACCAACGTCGACGCGAAGACCCGCCGCCTTGGCCTGTCGATCAAGGCTCGCGAGATCGCCGAAGAGAAAGAAGCCGTCGAACAGTACGGTTCCTCTGACTCGGGTGCGTCGCTGGGCGACATCCTCGGCGCCGCTCTGAAGGGCGACGAGTAAGACATTTCCCGGCACGCGCCGGTGAAGCGAACCCCGCGCCGAAAGGCGCGGGGTTTTTTGTTACCCCGCAAAGATAAATTTGTGGGGTAATTTCCTTTGACACACTACCCCTCAAATTATAGTTTGTGGGGTATGAGTGTCCCGACCTTCACACCGCATTCCGCGATTGGCCACGTCGCTTATCAGGATCTTTTGCACAGTCATAAGGTGCACCAGTGGCAGAAGATCACTGGCGCTCCGACCGTCCGTGTCATCAACGGACGAAAGCACTGGTATGAAAAGTTCCGCCTCGGTGAAGATACCGTCTTTCGATACATCGGACCGGAAACGGCAGAAACCAAAGCCCTCATCGACGAGGCCAAGTCCGAGCTTGCTGACGACAAGCTACGCCGCTCCGAACAGTCGCGTCTGGTCCGGGTTCTTCGTTCGGAAGGATACCGCACACTGGACGTAGGGACGGGACAACTTCTGATGGCTCTGTCCCGCGCAGGAGTGTTCCGCCTCGGAGGTGTTCTCGTCGGGACCGTTGCGTTTCAGCAGTACGAGCAGGAACTCGGACTTCGTTTCAGTCGAGCGGCAATTCTGCAAACTGGTGATGTCGATATCGCAAGCTTCGAACGGCTTTCGCTCGCGATGCAGGACACGGTGACGGAAGGTGTCGACCAGGTGCTTGGCGAACTGGATTTTGCCCCCGTGCCGTCCCTAGATGCCAAGCACGTCTGGAAGTGGCGGCAGACCAAACGCGATACGCTTGTCGAATTCCTCACACCCAGCTTCGACGCCGACGAAGGCTTGCGCGATCTGCCGGCGCTGGGGGTCAGTGCGCAGGCGTTGCATCACCTGAATTACCTGATCGCCGATCCGATCCCGGCCGTCGCGCTGTACCGGTCCGGCATTCTGGTGCAGATCCCGCGCCCCGAACGCTTTGCGATCCATAAGCTGATCGTCGCGGACCGGCGGCGCGACGGGACGGATAGCCTGAAGGCTCGCAAGGATCGCGCGCAGGCCGCCTTTCTGGTCGAGGCGCTGGCCTATGAACGCCCCGACGAGCTTGCCGAGGCCTACGAGGACGCGCTGTCGCGTGGTCCCAAATGGAAACAGCGGATCGAGGCGTCGCTGGCCCGGATGCCCGAGACGAAGGACCGGCTGAAGCAGGTGGCCGCCGGCTGAAACCGCGCGCGTGGCGGCGCAGAGAATCGCCTGATCCGCGAATCATCTGTGCCTGTGCGTTATTCGGACTGCCCGGAATTCAGCGAAATCATTGGATTTTTCCTGCTGCGCCGCCGCATCGACGCGCGAATCCATGCCGAAAACAGCTTTTCTGTCGCGAAACTCGTGGCGCTGTTGTTTTGTGCCTTCTAGAGTTGGCCTATAGTCATACGATATCTAGAGCCGTGAAAACGCGGCCGATTTTTGAATGCGATGGGGGAATGCTGCCAATGATCCGCTCGGAATTGATCCAGAAGATCGCAGACGAAAATCCGCACCTGTTCCAGCGCGACGTCGAACGTATCGTCAACACCATCTTCGAAGAGGTGATCGAGGCGATGGCGCGCGGCGACCGCGTCGAACTGCGCGGTTTCGGGGCCTTTTCCGTCAAGAAGCGGGATGCCAGACTGGGACGGAACCCGCGCACCGGCGAATCCGTTGAGGTGGACGAGAAACATGTCCCCTTCTTCAAGACCGGCAAGCTGCTGCGCGACCGGCTGAACGGAAACGCCTGAGATCCTAATGCGCTATATCCGCTATCTTATTCTGGCCGTCATCGCGGTCTGCCTTATCACCGTTGCCCTTGCGAACCGCGAGATGGTGACGCTGAACGTCCTTCCCGAGCAGACCAGTCTGCTGCTGGGCTTCAACTCGTCGATCACGCTGCCACTGTTCCTTGTGATCCTGGGCGGTGTCGTTGTCGGCCTGCTGCTGGGCTTCGTCTGGGAATGGCTGCGCGAGCACAAGCACCGCGCCGAAGCCGCCCGCCAGCGCCGCGAGAAGGAAAAGCTCGCCCGCGAGGTGACGCGCATCCGGCACGAGAAGCCGGGCACGTCGGACGATGTGCTGGCGCTGCTTGAGGATGATCGCAAGGCGAGCTAGACCCTCGCGTGCCATGACCACCACACGCATCAAGTTCTGCGGCCTGTCCCGGCCCGAAGACATCGAGGCCGCCGCCAAGGCGGGGGCGGCCTATGTCGGCTTCGTGTTCTTCCCGAAATCGCCTCGGAACGTCTCGCTGGAAACCGCGGCGGCGCTGGCGGCAGAGGTTCCGGTCGGCATCTGCAAGGTCGCGCTGACAGTGAACGCCGACAACGATCTTCTGGACCGGATCACGGGCGCGGTGCCGCTCGATATGCTTCAACTGCACGGGCAGGAGACACCCGAGCGTGTGGCCGAGGTAAAAGCGCGCTACGGGCTGCCGGTGATGAAGGCGGTCGGGATCGCCACCGCTGACGATCTTCCCGCGCTGGACAAATATGCCGCCGTCGCCGACCAGATCCTGCTGGACGCAAAGCCGTCGCCGGATGACGACCGCCCCGGTGGAAACGGCGTCGCTTTCGACTGGACGCTGATCGCGGGGCGCCGCTGGCCGGTGCCGTGGATGCTGGCGGGCGGACTGACGCCCGAGAATGTCGCCGAGGCGGTTCGTCTGACCGGCGTGCGGCAGGTCGACCTGTCCTCGGGCATCGAAAGCGCGCCCGGCGTGAAGGACCCCGCGAAGATCGCGGCGCTTGCGAAGGCACTGGCATGATCTGGCGCGAGGCCCGGCGCGAGGATGTCCCTGCGGTTGTCGCCTTGCTGGCCAACGATTTTCTGGGGCAGGGGCGCGAACAGTCCGATATGGACGGCTACCTTGCCGCCTTTGACGCGATGGCCGAGGAAGGCGCGAACCACCTGATCGTGGGCGAGGAAGACGGCGCCGTTGTCGCGACCTACCAGATCACCTTCATCTCGGGCCTGTCGATCAGCGCCGCGCGGCGGGCGCAGGTGGAAGGCGTGCGGGTGTCCGATACGATGCGGGGACGCGGGCTGGGCCGGGCGATGTTCGACGACGCCGAGGCGCGGGCGCGTGCGGCTGGCTGCCGGTTGATGCAACTGACGATGAACGCCCAGCGGACCGAGTCCCGCAAGTTCTACGAGGCGCTTGGCTACGAGCCCAGCCACGTCGGGTTCAAAAAGCCTCTGGCGTAGAAACGCCCGCCCCCGGGAAGGGACGGGCGTCGGTCGCTTTATTCGCAGGTGAAACTGCTCGCCGCCATGGGATCGTCTCCGGTGTACTGCGCGTGCTGCGGCCACGGGCACAGCGGGCGTGTCGCACCAAGATTGCCACTGTCGGCTTCCTCGTTGCTTTCACGGATCGTCGCCGTCACCGCCGCCGGGGCGGTGCCATCCTCGACCCATGCGATCAGCGCGCCCAGCATGTCGACCTCGTCCGGCGCGTTGCCGCCCTGTCCGTGCGGCATGCCGGGGATCGCGTAGAGCCGCACGAAGTCGCTGGCTGCTGCGTTGTTCTCCATCAGGCGGGCATACCAGTCGGCGGTGTCCTTGAACGAGAACACAGGGTCCGACACGCCATGGAACACGATCAGCTTGCTGCCCGCGGCTTCCATGCCGTCCAGCGTCGGCTCGGCGGCCGAGGGCGGAGTCATCACTTCCATCGGGCTTTCGGGGAACGCCTCGGAGGTGGCCCAGATCTTCGCAGCGTCCGTGTCGAAGTCGAAGGCCATCAGGAAGGCTTCGAGGGATTCCGGGTCGCCTGCCACCTGCGTCGGCGGAGTGGTGAAGATCTGTGCCAGCGAACCAGAGCCCATGACCGCGATCAGGGGCTTCTTCCCCCACGGCGGGATCGGGCTTTCCAGTTTCCAGAACCGCCAGTTCCCGGTCGCGATTCCGGTGTCCCAGACCCAGTCGCTGTACAGCTGCTTGCCGGAACTATCCGTCGGCCCGGCGTGGATTTTCACCAGCGCCGAGACCTTGTCTTCCGGAAGGCACATGCTGTTCTGCCCCGCTTCGCAGGACATCGAGGCGGGGTCGAACGCTGCCTGACAACCTTCGACGTCGAAGATCACGCCGTCCTCCAGCCCGTCCAGCCCGTCACAGGCGGCGGTGACCGCATCCGACACGGCGGCAAGCTCGTCCGCGGTGAAAGCGGTGGCAAGGCTGTCGCCCACCGCGCGGAAGGACTGCACGTCCCACGCATGCTGGACCGCGGCTTTCGGCAGGTTGAAGCCCGGATAGCCGGCCAGCAACCCGTCGAAGGCATCGGGCATCCGCTCTGCCGCGACCATCGCGTGGCGGCCGCCGTTGGACCGGCCATAACCGTACACGTGATCCGGCGCGCGGCCGTAGTAGCTTTCGACCAGTGCAAGCGCCACGGGGTGCAGCTTGGCCACGGCGGAATAGCCATAGTCGCGCCGGGCCTCGAAATCAAAGCCGAACATGTTCGACCCGGCCAGCCCGGCGTCTGGGTTCGCTTCGCCATCGTGACCCGCATCCGACGAGACCACGGCCATGCCCCGTGCCAGCGCAGGGTTGCCCATCGCGACGCCGGTGCCTTCGCCCGTCGCCGGGACCACCTTGCCGTCGTTGCCGCCGTTGAACTGATGCATGAACCGGCCCTGCCAGTCGTCCGGCATGCGCAGTTCAAAGCGCAGCGCATAGGGCTTTCCGTCCATCCCGGTCCGCTCGTCCATCACGCCGCGCAGCAGGCAGTGGGCGACGGGGATCTCATCGGTCGCCTCGGTCTGCACGGCTTCGGTGATGGTCACGCCTTCGGGCGCGGCCTCTGGCATTGATGCGCAGTCGGCGGCCCATACCGCGGGCGCGAACGCGAACAGGGCCGTGCCTGCGCACAGCATGGTCTTGGTCGTCATGATCTTCCTCCCGGGGTCCTTCTCCCGTAGCGAGAGTGCCGCCAAGCCGCGCCGCGCGTCAATTGCCATCGTGTCGGAACCCCGAGACACGGCGCGCGGCTTTACCGCGTGGGGCTTTCGCATTAAACGCGGGTGAACCAGTTCAAGAGGGCGCACCATGGCCGAAGATCTTCCCAACTCGTACAAGACGGGCCCCGACGAGAATGGCCGTTTCGGCCTGTATGGCGGGCGGTTCGTGTCGGAAACGCTGATGCCGCTGATCCTCGATCTCGAGGCGGAATACGAGAAGGCGAAGACCGACAAAAGCTTCTGGGACGAGATGGACTTCCTGTGGAAGCACTATGTCGGCCGTCCTTCGCCGCTGTACCACGCCGAGCGCCTGTCCGAGCGTCTGGGCGGCGCCAAGGTCTATTTCAAGCGCGACGAGTTGAACCACACCGGCGCGCACAAGATCAACAACGTGCTGGGCCAGATCATCCTTGCCCGCCGCATGGGCAAGACCCGCATCATCGCGGAAACCGGTGCCGGTCAGCACGGCGTGGCCACCGCGACGGTCTGCGCCAAGTTCGGCCTGAAATGCGTCGTCTACATGGGCGCGCACGACGTCGAGCGGCAAAAGCCCAACGTGTTCCGCATGAAGCTATTGGGCGCCGAGGTGGTGCCGGTAACCTCGGGGCGTGGCACGCTGAAGGACGCGATGAACGACGCCCTGCGCGATTGGGTGACCAACGTGCGCGACACGTTCTACTGCATTGGCACCGTTGCGGGGCCGCACCCGTATCCGGCGATGGTCCGCGATTTCCAGTCGATCATCGGCAAGGAAACCAAAGAGCAGATGATGGAGGCCGAGGGCCGTCTGCCCGACACCATCATCGCGGCCATCGGCGGCGGCTCGAACGCGATGGGCCTGTTCTACCCGTTCCTTGACGACAAAGAGGTCCGCATCATCGGCGTCGAGGCCGGTGGCAAGGGCGTGAACGAGAAGATGGAGCACTGCGCCTCGCTGACCGGCGGGCGTCCCGGCGTGCTGCACGGCAACCGCACCTACCTGCTGCAGGACGACGACGGCCAGATCCTTGAGGGCTTCTCGATCTCGGCGGGTCTCGACTACCCGGGCATCGGCCCCGAGCACTCGTGGCTGCATGACACGGGCCGCGCGGAATACGTGGCGATCACCGACAAGGAAGCGCTGGAGGCGTTCCAGCTGTCCTGCGAGACCGAGGGCATCATTCCCGCGCTCGAACCCAGCCACGCGCTGGCCCACGTGATGAAGATCGCGCCGGAGCTTCCGAAGGATCACATCATCTGCATGAACATGTGCGGGCGGGGCGACAAGGACATCTTCGCCGTCGCTCAGCATCTGGGTCAGGATCTCGGCTGACCTGCGAATCGGCGCCGGGATCTCCGGCGCCGAATTGCCGTGCCGCCGCATTTTTGCGGGCGCGTGCGCACAGTCCTGAAGGCGTCTAGCGTTCGCGTCGCGCAACCGACAGATGCGGTGCCGCACGAGGGGAAAGCGACGCAACGCGCTGAACTCCCTTGTTTCTTAAGGCCGTAAACCGGGGTTTATGCGCTCTGGCCGAAGGTTTATGGCGCTCTGCCGGGGCCCATGGCATCCGAATTGCATCTCGTGTGTGCCACCACCACGCAGCCGCCCCCCAAAGCGGCGATCGGGACAAAGGCCCTCGGTGCGGATCTGACCAATCCTGCATCGAGGGCGCCTTCGGACGCGTCTTCTGGCGGTCAGGGGGACCCATTCGCGGGCAGACACGAAAATACAGAGCGGCGCCGGGATCCCAAAGCCGGTAGACGTTCCAATAAGATGCGGCGGTCTTTGTCCCCAGCTGGGACCGCCGCATCAACAATCGGAAAGATCTAGAATCGTCCGAAGGCGGAGACATGCTCAGACAGGCACTTACGGTCGCAATGATCCTACTGATGACACCGGTATCGGTGCGCGCAGCGTCGCTTGACGAGCAGGTGGCCGAACAGCTGCGCATCTACGGCTATACCGATGTCGAGATCAGTCACACGTTGCTGGGCCGTTTGCGCGTTGTCGGTCACGACGGCGACAGAGAGCGCGAGATCATCGTCAATCCCCGGACCGGTGAGATCCTGCGCGACTATACAAGCGGCGGCAGCTCAGGGCCGGACGGGCCGCGTCTGTTCCCCGGGTTGGCGCCGCCGGGCGCGGTCAATGCACCGGACTGGCCCGACAGCCCCGATGTTCCGGACCGCCCGGACAGACCGGGGCGGCCCGAACCGCCAGACAGACCGGACGGCCCCGACCGTCCGGATTTCCCCGACCGTCCGGACACCCCTGACCGCCCGGACTGGGCCGAGGGACCGGACAGGCCGAACGGCCCCGACAGGCCAGAGCGTCCCCCGGTGCCGCCAAACGATTGAACGCAGACCATTGGCCGCCGAGTTGGCGGATTTCGCTATTTCAGTATAGGTAAGGACTGTCCGGCGGGGGGCGGACAGGACGCGCAGAGACGGAACAGGCAGCCCCGTGAAACGTCGGACACTGGTAATCGGTATTCTGTTCGTGCAGGCGATCTGTGCGATCTTCTTCGTGTCGGACATCGCGATGACCGTGATCGGCGTGCGCCTGAAACCGATCAGCTGGCAGACCCGCGAATTCCTTGAAATCGGCGCATCGCTCGGGCTCGTGCTGGGGTTGGTGCTGGGCGCGATGGCGTTGCGCCAGTCCTTCCGCCGCGCCGACGCGCTGGAAGACCGGCTGCGCATCGCGTCGGGCGCGTTTCATGATCTGATCGAGGACCGTTTCGCGTCGTGGCAATTGACGACGGCGGAATACGACGTGGCGATGTTCCTGCTGAAGGGGCTGTCCATTCAGGAAATCGCGGCCATGCGCAAGACGTCGGAAGGCACGGTCAAGGCCCAGTCGAACGCGATCTATCGCAAGGCCGGGGTGTCCGGCCGCCCGCAGCTTCTGAGCCTGTTCATCGACGATCTGATGGGCGACGAACTACGGCCCAATTCCGAGAAGGCGGCCGAAAAGCCTGCCGAGAAACCGGCAGAACGGCCCGGGCGGGCGGCCTGACGGGGCTTACGACTCGTGCAGAACCGTCTCGAATCCCTCGAACTGTGGCGGTCCGGCCATCACGTCCTTGGTGCCGCTGTTCCCGGCATTGCGGTGCGCGTCGCGGAATTGCTCTGACTTGGTCCACGCCTCGAAGTCGTCACGGCTGTCCCAGACCACGTGGCTGGAATACAGCGTATAGCCTTCGCCCTCGGGGCCTTTCAGCAGCCGGAACTCGCGGAAGCCTTTCAGCTCTTTCAGCCGGCTCTCGCGGCTCTTCCAGATGGTTTCAAAGGTCTCTTCCTTGCCGGGCAGAATCCGGAAGCGGTTCATTGCGATAAAGCTCATGGCCTGTCTCTTGCTGGTTCGGGGATCGGGCTGGCTTCGCCGGAGCGCTCGCTGGCTTGCCCAACGGGGTCGCACGCCCGGCGCGCGGGGTCAATCCGCCGTCATCGCCCGTTCCTGAAGCACCGACAGCGGCACGATCTCTAGCGCGCGCATGTGGGTCGCCGACAGGTCGACCTCGGGCGAGCAGCCCTCGTCATGGGCCTGCAGGAACCGCGCCGCACAGATGCACCAGTGATCGCCGGGCTCGAGCCCCGCAAAGCCCAGCTCCGGACGCGGCGTCGACAGGTCGTTGCCTACGTATTTCGAGAAGGCAAGGAACTCGGCGGTCATAACGGCGCAGACCGTGTGGCTACCTGCATCCTCATTGCATGTGTCGCAGGATCCGTTCCGGAAGAACCCGGTCAGCGGGCGGTCCGAGCAGGTCTCGAGCGGCTCACCGAGCACGTTGACTGAAGGGTCCATGTCCATGGGGCGTCTCCGGAATTTGTCGGTCACGATGTTAGTTGCTGCCGCGCGGCGATCAACCTTCGGGCGCCCAGCGCAGCCACCGCCCGTGGAAATCCACGCGTCCCAGCCGGACTGTTCTGTCGCCGGGCCACAGACGCAGCGTCATGCCGGCGCCGGGCGAGCCATCGTCGGCTTCCATCCCCAGCCACGCAATCGGGGCGTCGTCGGTGGCGTTCTCGCCGGCGGCCTCGATCAAGGCGCGGGCGCGGGCTTTGACCGCCTCGGGAAAATACTGCCATGCGATGGTGTGGTAGATCAGGTGCAACCGTCCCGGCCTGGGTTCCGCCAGCCGGGTTTCCAGCCAGTCCGCCGCGTCGGCGGCGTCCACCACCGGCTCTGCCGCAGCCAGCGCCGCGCGGGTGCGCGTCAAACGGTCGGTCTGATCGGGCCAGACATAGGCGCACAGGCGTTGGCGATCCGTCTGCAAGCTTGGGTCCAGCGGCGTCAGGTCGGTGCCGCGCCGCTCGACAACCGTCGGAGCAGCCTTGGGGGGCAGGGGGCCGTCCCAGTCGGGCGCAAGGGTCAGCACCGGATCGGCAGGGCCAAGGCGGCCGCCGGGCAGGTCCAGCGCATAGCGGTCCCAGAACAGGTTCAGGCCGGCGCTGGCGCCAAGTTCCGACAGAACGATCGGCAGGCCGTACACATCGGTCAGCCAGTGACCGGCGGCGATAAGAACCGCGCTTCGTCCGGTTTCATTCGTCTGGGGGGGCCGGTCAAGCCACTGGCCCAGCCGTTTGGCGTGATCTTCCATCGCCGACCGCACCGCGGCCCACAGCGTGTCATCGTCGGCGTCGTGTGGGGGATAGCAGGCGGCAAGCTCGGGGGCTTCGCCCTCGATCACCAGCCCGTGCAGGCTGCCGACCAGCCGCAACGGCACCGAATGCCCGCGAGAGGAAATGTCGCCATCCCATCCGAGCAGGCGGTCGGCGATGGCGCCTCCGGGCTTTAGCCGATCCGCGATCAACCGCAGAAGGCGGGCGTTGAACGGAGAGCCCAGCTGTTCACACGAGACCGCCTGATCGCGCAGCGCCGCGCGCAGGTTCATTTGAACTTGTCCACGAGCTTCTGAAGCGGGCTGCGCGAATCGGGCGCGGCTTCCGGTTCAGGTTCGGGCGTGCTGGCGGGCTTCGGTGCAGGCTCCGGTTTCTTCTCGGACGTAGAGGACCGAGGAGGCGCGGTGCGCAGGGCGACGGCGTTCAGAAACTTGCCCGTCTGTCCCTCGGCCAGAACCTTCGCCCCGTCCGAAATCCCGCGCAGCAGGTCGTCGAGCCACTCCTGATCCGCCTTCGAGAAATCGTGCAGGACATAATGCGACACCGCATCCTTGTGGCCGGGGTGGCCGATGCCCATGCGCACACGATGATACTTGTCGCCGATCTGCGAATGGATCGACCGAAGCCCGTTGTGCCCCGCATGCCCGCCACCGGTCTTGAACCGGCACTTGCCGGGGGCAAGGTCCAGTTCGTCGTGGAAGACGATGATGTCCTCGATCCCGATCTTGTAGAACTGGGCTGCAGCCGACACCGAATTGCCGGACAGGTTCATGTAGGTCTCGGGCTTCAGCAGCAGCACCTTCTCCATGCCCAGTCGCCCCTCGGACACCTGGCCCTGGAACTTGCCGCGCCACGGACCAAAGCCGTGATCCTCGGCAATGCGGTCGACCGCCATGAAGCCGATGTTGTGACGGTTGCGGGCGTACTTGGCGCCCGGATTTCCCAGACCGACGAACAGACGCATGGGGCGAGGCTCCTTGCTGCAGTTGCGAAGGGTCTATCCGCGCCGCGCGACGCGTGCAATGGCGGGGCGTTCGTGGGGCATGGCGGGCGGCGGGAAGGGCGGCTTGCCGCTCTTTCAGAATTCCAACTATTTGCGATCATTTTTGCGAACGATCACGGACAGGCTGGTCTGAAACGAACAACGGAGCCCGAAGGCTCCGCTGCGAATGTCTTGTCGATGCGACCGGGGATTACTCCTCGGCGGTTGCCTCCGCGGCGTCCGCATCGCCCTCTTCCTCGTCGTCGCCACCGCCACGCAGGCCCGAAGGCGCGGTGATGTTGGCGATCACGAAGTCGCGGTCGATGGTCGGCTTCGCGCCTTCCGGCAGGGTGACTGCCGAGATGGTCACGGTGTCGCCGACGTTCAGCTTCGACACGTCCACGGTGATGTGGTCCGGAATGTCACCAGCGGTCACAACCAGTTCGACTTCCGGACGAACGACGGTCAGAACGCCGCCCTTCTTGATGCCGGGCGACTCTTCCTGGCCGACGAACTCGACCGGGATGTACAGGTTGATCTTCGTGGTGCGACGCAGGCGCATGAAGTCGACGTGGGTCGGAAGGTCCTTCACCACATCGCGCTGCACAGAGCGGCAGATCACGCGGACATCTTCGTGTCCCTCGACCTTCATGTTGAACAGCGTTGCAAGGAAGCGGCCGGCTTTCAGGCGCTTCAGCAATTCATTGAAGGGAAGGTTGATCGGCAGCGGATCGACACCGCCCCCGTACACGATACCAGGTACCAGATTGTCACGGCGTGCTTGACGGGCGGCCCCCTTGCCTGTCCCCGAACGCTCCGTGGCTACAAGATCAGGAATCTCGCCAGCCATAATTCGTCTCCTAACTGAGTGTTATGGGCATCCTCCAAGGGTGTATGCCCGGTGAAGCGCCGCCTATAGTGCAGATCGGGACCCGAGGGAAGGGCAAATAGTGGCCGGATACGCCATCGCCGTCTTGCGCTTTCGGGCGGGCTGGGGATAGCGTCCGCCGCAAGACCCGCACGCCTCGGCTGCGGGCAAAAGACAAGGGATCCCGAAATGTCCATCCTGACCGCGCTGCGCATCTCGCGCGCACCGGCTGCCGGCCTCATGTCCGTTGGTATCCTGTGGGGCAGCTTCGCCGCCATGGTTCCCGACATCAAGGCGCGTGTCGATGCGTCCGACGGTGAACTTGGCGGTGCGCTTCTGATGTCTGCCCTGGGCGGTCTGATCGCGATGTGGTCCGCTCCGAAGGTGACCGGCACGCTGGGCCGCTACGCAATGCCTCTGTTCGGCATCTGCGTCTGTTTCGTGATCCTTTTGCCGATGTTCCCGCAGACGGTCGTCGCTTTGGGCGCATGCCTGTTCGCGATGGGCCTGACCGTCGCGCTGCTGGACATCTCGTCGAACCTGCACATCAGCGGGCTTGAGGCGCGGCACAAGATGCACCTGATGAACGTGAACCACGCGATGTATTCCTTCGCCTTCGCAGGGGCGGCTTGGGTCTCGGGGATTGCCCGGCGTGCAGGGCTGGAGGCGGCACAGATCCTGCCGGCGATGGCCTTTGTCTGCGTGCTGCTGGTTCTGCTGATGCGCGTGCCGCGCACCGCTGCCCCGGTGGAAGAGGAAGCGCCGGACACCGCCGCGCGCCTGCCGTGGGGCGCCATCGCGCTGACCGGCGTCATCCTGTTCGCGGGCTTCATCGGCGAGAACGCGACCGAGGCGTGGTCGGCCCTGCATATCGAGCGCACGCTGGGCGGCGAGCACGGACAGGGCAGTTTCGGCCCGGCGACGCTTGGTCTGGTCATGGGGATCGGGCGGCTGTCCGGGCAGTTGCTGAGCGCCCGCCTGGGCGATGCGCGGCTGATTTTCTGGTCAGCGGTTCTGGGCGTCATCGGCGCATTGACCATCGCGGCGGCGCCCTCGGTCCCCGTTGTCCTGATCGGCGTCGCGATCACCGGCATGGGCATGGCGGTGGTCGTTCCCTCGGTCACGTCGCTGCTGGGGGCACGGGTGACGGAACGGATGCGCAGCTATGCTATGTCGCGCGCGTGGATGCTGGGGATTGTCGGCTTCTTCGTGGGCCCGTCGATGATCGGCGGCATCGCGGAACTGTTCGGCCTGCGCTTTGCCTTCGTCGCGGTCAGCATCATCATCGCGGTGATCCTGCCGGCGATCTGGGCGCTGGCGTGGCGCGAGCCGAAGACGCAGGCGGCCTAGCCTGCGATCTCGGCCCGGATCGCGGCGATCTCTTCGCTGACGGTGCCCTTGAACCTTTCACGACCGGCGCGCCGGTACCAGTAACCGGCGTTCCAGTCGTCGCCCTCGATCTTGTGGACAAGGGCATGCACCCAAGCGGATGCCGTGTCGTCCTCGGTCTCGACGATATCATGCGCCGCCTGCCAGTCGCCCTGTTCCAACAGGTCCAGCGCGCGGGGCAGGTCGGCGGTCATGCCGTTGCCTGCCACTTGCCCGAGAAATCCTCGGGGATCAGAAGGATGTCGCGGTCGACCTCGTCAATCGTGCGTCGGCCACACAGCGCCATCGAGAAGTCGAGCTCTTTGTGGATGATCTCCAGCGCCCGGGTGACACCGGCCTGACCCATCGCACCCAGCCCGTAGATCGCGGCACGGCCGATGAAGGTGCCCTTGGCGCCCATCGCCATGGCCTTCAGCACGTCCTGACCCGAGCGGATGCCGCTGTCGAGATGCACCTCGATCTTGTCGCCCACGGCGTCAAGGATCGACGGCAGCGCGCGGATCGACGACAGCGCGCCATCCAGTTGCCGCCCGCCGTGGTTCGACACGACGATGGCGTCGGCCCCGACGTTCAGCGCCAGCTTGGCGTCCTCGGCATCCAGAATGCCCTTCAGGATCAGCGGCCCGCCCCACAGGCGCTTGATCTCTTTGACCTTCTCCCAGTCAAGGCGGGGGTCGAAGCTTTCCGCCGTCCATGCGGACAGAGACGTCAGGTTCGAGACGCCCTTGGCGTGTCCCACGATGTTGCCGAAGGTGCGGCGCGGGGTCTTCATCATCGCGCGGCCCCAGGCCCACTTGGTCGAGAGGTCGAAGATATTGGCCAGCGAAGGACGCAGCGGCACGCTAAGGCCGTTCTTCAGGTCCTTGTGCCGTTGCCCGAGGATCTGAAGGTCCAGCGTCAGGACCAGCGCAGAACACTTCGCCTCTTTCGCCCGTTCGATCATCCGCACGACGAAGTCCCAGTCGCGCATGACGTAAAGCTGGAACCAGAACGGTTTGTCGACATGGGTGGCCACATCCTCGATCGAGCAGACCGACATCGTCGACAGGGTGAACTGCGTCCCGAAAGCATGCGCCGCCTTGCAGGCAAGGATCTCGCCGTCCGGCCACTGCATCCCGGTCGATCCGACAGGGGCCAGCGCCACCGGCATCGACACGTCCTGCCCGATCATCTGCGTCGCGGTAGACCGGCCGGTCATGTCGACGGCCACGCGCTGTCGCAGGTAAAGCTTGTCAAAATCCGAAGAGTTCTCGCGGAAAGTCTGTTCCGTCCAGCTGCCCGACTCGCAGTAGTCGAAGAACATCTTCGGCGTCCGATGACGATAGATGCGTTTGAGGTCTTCGATCTCGGTGATGACGGGCATTGATGCTTCCTCCGGGGCATGTGTGCGGCGTCTTTGGTTAGCAGTCGCGCGCGGTGGTGACAATTGGCAGCGGCGGCGGCTGTGATACGCACAGGCGGCCGGGAGCGTCAGCGGAAGGTGACGTCCAGCCCGGGCAGGTCGCAGCCGTGAATTTCAGTCTGCCAGCGGTCGCCACCCGTCACCGGCATCGCGTCGGTGAGTGTGCCCGTGGTGACGATGTCGCCGGCCTTCAGCGGTGTCTCGCCCGGCACGGCCGCCAGCCCGTCCAGAAGGAACCGCAGTGCCTGCAACGGGCCGTCCAGCACGTCGGCGCCGCGGCCTTCGGCCTGCACGTCGCGGCCCTTCAGCGTCAGTTCCAGTCCGGCCAGCGATACAGCGGGCTGTGCGCCGAGTGAACCGAGCGGCTGGCGGGGGCCGATGAACAACGCGCGGTGCAGGCCAAAGGCGGCCTGGCAGTCGGCGGCGGCGAATTTCCAGCCGGGGTAGACCGAGGTCACGATCTCGAACCCGTGGGCGACCCATTCGATGCAGTCCAGAAGTTCGGCGTCCGGCATCGCAGCGGCGGGCGTCGCGCCGAAGCCGAAGACGATCTCGGGTTCGATCCGAGGCTCCGGCACCTTGGGCAGATCGACCGTTGCCTTCGCCGCGTCCAGTTGCGTGACCGAACGGTCGAACATATCGCCCCAGATCGGCCCGTGGACCCCGTACAGCGGCCAGATTGTCCTGTTGGTGAAGCCGATTTTGCGCCCCACGGGCGTTTCGCCGCTGGCGATGCGCAGGGTGCGGATGCGGGCGGCGATGGCGTGGGCGTCATCCCAGCCGAACCCGTCCTCTGTGTCCGACAGGGGCGGGCGCTGGCGTCCGCCGTCGCGGGCGCTCAGAAGGTCTTCGGCAAGGGAGGCGATGCGGTCAGGGGGCAAGCTCATGCCGTACCCATGCACGGCTCGGGCGTTGCGGGCAAGCGATCAGGCGCGGTGCGCGCCGTCGGCCAGCGTCTTGACGTAAGCCTGCACCGCATCGGTCGGTTCGCCGTCGGCGATCTTCGCGACGATGGCGGACCCGACCACCGCGCCGTCCGCGATGCCTGCAATCGCCTCTGCCGTTTCGGGGGTGCGGATACCGAAGCCCACGATCACCGGCAGGTCCGTCTTGGCCTTGATGCGCGCCACTTCCGGGCCGACATCGTTGGCCTGCGCCTCGGCCGAGCCGGTGATACCGGTGATCGAGACGTAGTAGACGAAGCCCGACGTGTTCTGCAGCACCTTGGGCAGCCGCTTGTCGTCGGTGGTGGGCGTGGCGAGGCGGATGAAGTTCAGCCCGGCCTTCTGCGCCGGAATGCACAGTTCCTCGTCCTCTTCCGGCGGCAGGTCGACGATGATCAGCCCGTCGATCCCGGCAGCCTTGGCATCGGCAAGGAAGGTATCGACGCCGCGATTATAGATCGGGTTGTAGTAGCCCATCATCACGATCGGCGTCGTGTCGTCGTCCTTGCGGAACTCGGTCGCCAGATCGAGGGTCTTCTGCAACGTCATGCCGCCTTCCAGCGCACGCTGGCCAGCAAGCTGGATCGTCGGGCCGTCGGCCATCGGGTCGGTGAAGGGCAGGCCAAGCTCGATTACGTCCACGCCCGCCGCGGGCAGCGACTTCACGATCTCAAGCGACTTTTCATAGTCCGGGTCGCCGGCCATCACGTAGGCCACGAAGGCCTTTTTCCCGCTCGCTTTCAGCTCTGCGAACTTGGCGTCGATCCTGGTCATGTCCGGTCCCCCAATTCAGGTCCGTATCCGTTTGGCGAATGGACCGGCGGAAATCAATCGGATTTCGCCGCTTGGCGTGCGGTCGCGGCAGGAATTGCGATGGCTGTGTCCGAAAAAGAAAAACGGCGATGCGCAGGGAGGAGGAAGCGCATCGCCGTCATTTCTACGTACGTCCCAGGGAGGAGGAGAGGGACGCCCGTATCTGGGGAAAGCACCGACGACACCCAGGGAGGAGGAGAGGGTGCCGCCGACTTTCCAACGAACGTTCCAGGGAGGAGGAGAGGAACGCCCGTATCTCTGTGTTGGCATCGGCGGCGCGCAGGGAGGAGGTAGCGCGCCGCCGACTTTCCAACGTACGTCCCAGGGAGGAGGAGAGGGACGCCCGTATTCCGGTGGAAGGAACCGGCGACGCCCAGGGAGGAGGAGAGGGCGCCGCCGATCTTCCAACGAGCGTTCCAGGGAGGAGGAGAGGAACGCTCGTATCTCTGTTTTGGCATCGGCGGCACCCAGGGAGGAGGAGAGGGTGCCGCCGACTTTCCAACGAACGCCAAAGGGAGGAGGAGGCGTCCGCATTCGTATTCTTGCGAAGTGCCGGCGATGCCCAGGGAGGAGGAGAGGGCATCGCCGGTTCTTCGATCGCCTAGGCCCCAGGGAGGAGGAGAGGGGCTTCGGCGGTAATAAGGTGCGGCGACATCAGGGAGGAGGAAGACGTCGCCGCGAGTAATCAGACAACCTAGGGAGGAGGAGAAGGCGGCCTGAAACTCAATCTCTGTTTAGCGGGCCTCGGCGGTTCCGGTTTTGCCGCGCTTGGCTGCGGCCCGGCGGGCCAGCGAAAGCTCTTCGCGCATGTGGCGGACCAGTCCGGCTTCGAAGCCTGCGATTTCTTGCGTGAAAGCCATATTGCTTTCCTTCGTTCTCTGCGGGCGCATCGCGCGCCGTGTCTTGTCTCGGGTCGGCTGCGGGTGTTTGGTGTCCGCCGCCGGGTGTGTCTGTGTCAGCGCCATCAGTGTGCCGCCCTGTTGAGGATCAAAATAAACCTATGCTGCAGATGCACAATCCGTCGAAGCCTCATTCCGGCTATGCAGAAGGTGCATATGTAACCCTAAGTCACGCCACATGACTTATGCCGAAATTTTCAGCATGGTCCCTCACAGCGCCTTCAGAAGAGGCTTAAAATTCACTGCTCCCTGCGGAGACCGTAAAGATGGCCTTAAACGCTGAAAAAATCCGTCAAGCCCTAATGGGCGTTGAGCTTCCCGATGGTGGCGACCCGGTCACGGCAGGGCTGGTTAAAGCGCTTTGGGTAGAGGGCGGAATCGTCCGCTTCGTGCTTGAGGCGGACAGCCCCGAGTCGGCCCGCAATCTGGAATCGGTGCGCGAGGAATGTGTCCGGACCGTCCGCGCCATGCCGGGTGTGCATGACGTGTCAGTTGTGCTGACGGCCCATGCAAATGCTGCGCCGCAGCAAGGCGTTTCGCAGGCGCGGCAAGCGAGCGGCGAGGCGCCCGGTCTGAAGATCGGGCGGCACCCGACGGCGCAGGAGGGGCCGCAGCAGGTCAGCGGCGTCGACCGCATAGTGGCAGTCGCCTCGGGCAAGGGTGGTGTCGGCAAGTCGACCGTTGCCACAAACCTTGCGGTTGCGCTGGCGCGGCAGGGTCGAAAGGTCGGTCTTCTGGATGCCGATATATACGGTCCCAGCGTTCCGCGCATGATGGGGCTATCGGGCAAGCCCGACTCTAAGGATGGCAAAACGATAGAGCCGCCGCATGCGCACGGGGTCACCGTCATGTCCATCGGCTTGCTGGTCGAGGATGATCAGGCCGTGGTCTGGCGCGGCCCGATGTTGATGGGGGCGATGCAGCAGATGCTGGGGCAGGTGAATTGGGGCGAACTCGACGTCCTTATCATAGACCTGCCGCCGGGAACTGGCGATGTGCAGCTGTCGCTGGCGCAGCGCACACGGCTGACCGGTGCGCTGGTTGTTTCGACCCCGCAGGATGTTGCGCTTCTGGATGCGCGCAAGGCCATTGATATGTTCCGGCGGCTCGGAACGCCGGTGCTGGGTCTCATAGAGAATATGTCCTCGTTCTTCTGTCCGCATTGCGGGGGTGAAAGTCATATCTTCGGCCATGGCGGCGTGCGCGCCGACGCCGAGCGTCTGGGTCTGCCGTTCCTTGGAGAACTGCCGCTTACGCTGGATGTACGTCTTGCCGGCGACGCAGGCACGCCGATCGCCGCGGGTGAGGGGCCGGAAGCCGAGGCCTACGCCCGCCTTGCCCGCGGGTTGGTCGCCGGTGGGGTCGCCTGACAGGACTCTGGATTTATCCACAGGAGTCTGTTAGTATCTCTTCAATTCAAAGATCCGACCGATGCCTCGCTGTCCAGCGGGGCATCGTCGACTCCGGGGGTATGGGGCGAGTGGGAATTTAGGGGATCCATATGGTCCCACCTGGTCCCAATCGCATTCGCGGACCGAAATCGGGCGATTCATTCATTTCAGGCGGTGTTCGGGCCGGGGAATAACGGTCCCAGAGTGGGAATCCTTGGGTTTGGCGGGATTTCATGGCACCGGGGCCAAAAATTGTTTTAACCATATATGGGCAGCTTCGTATCGATCTGATCTATATATTGGAAATCGGGGTGTCGGCGAGTCACAAACTGTTGTTTCCCAGCCTCTGTCAACGCCAGATGTGGGGGTGGCGAAAAATAAACTCCATTGCTTCCCATGAAATCCCGTGGCATTCCTTTAACCACGATGAAGACGGGCTCAAACGGACAGCAAGATCCGAGGTAACCCAAAAGCAGGTTTCATACAGGCTCCCGCTTTCATCTGACCAAGAGATCCGGCGCGCGGGCGAGCAGACATCCCCCCAGGTGGCGCGCGCAGCTGGACAACCCGCTAAGCGGGACGAGGGCGGCGGATCGAGCAGTGGCAGCAGCTCGATCCGCCGTTTCCGTTCCAGGGGTTGAAAACGAAGAACGATTTCCGGGGGACGGGACAAGGATACGCGGGACAGTGGCGCGTAGGTTCAGAGGGGAATACACCCAGAAGGTGGACGGCAAAGGCCGTGTTTCCATCCCCTCTCGCTATCGCCGCGTGATCGAGTCCGGTGACCCCGACTGGGTCGACGGCAAGGCTCCCGAATTCATCATCGTTTACGGCGATGAGACCCGCAATTACCTTGAATGTTATACCGTCACCGCGATGGACGAACTCGAAGAGCAGATCGAGGACATGGATCTCGGCACCGACGAGCGCGATGTGATGGAGACGATCTATTCCGGTCACTCGCTTGAAACGACCGTCGACGAGACCGGCCGCATCGTCCTGCCCAAGAAACTGCGCGACAAGATCGGCCTTGATGACGAGGCCTATTTCATCGCGAAGGGCAACAATTTCCAGATCTGGAAGCCCCAGACCTACGAGGAAACCAAGAAGTCCCGCACCGAAGCCTGGCTGAAGGATCAGCCCGAGAACTTCGATCCAAGGGTGCTTCTGAGCCGCAACCGGAGCGAATAGGCCATGGCCGCGACCGCATCTGCCAGCGCGTCCGCCCCCCACATCCCGGTCCTGCTGCGTCCGCTTCTCAGAGAGGTCGCGCCGGTCACCGGGCGGTGGCTTGACGGCACCTTCGGCGCAGGCGGCTATGCCCGCGGCCTACTCGAGGCGGGCGCCGAGCACGTCACGGGCGTCGACCGCGATCCGATGGTCTTCGAGATGGCGAAAGACTGGGCCGGCGCGTACGGCGACCGGCTGACGCTGGTCGAAGGCACCTTCGGCCAGCTTGACGAGTACGATCAGGAACTTGACGGCATCGTACTGGATCTCGGCGTGTCGTCGATGCAGCTCGACATGGCCGAGCGCGGGTTCTCGTTCCAGAAAGACGGCCCGCTGGATATGCGGATGGGCGACACCGGCCCCTCTGCCGCCGATCTCGTTGCCGAGACCGGCGAGGCGGAACTTGCTGATATCATTTACCTTTACGGCGAAGAGCGCGCCTCGCGCCGGATTGCCCACGCCATCGTCAAGGCGCGCGCCGAGGCGCCGATCGAAACCACGCTGCAACTGGCGAAGATCGTCGAGTCACAGCTTCCGCGCCAGAAGCCGGGGCAGGCGCATCCCGCCACCCGCACCTTTCAGGCCATCCGCATTGCCGTGAACGACGAGTTCGGCGAGCTGGCGGCGGGCATGGAGGCGGCAGAACGCGCGCTGAAGCCCGGCGGCCAGCTTGCAGTCGTCACTTTCCATTCCATCGAGGACCGCATGGTCAAACGGTTCTTCCAGATCCGGGGCGGCAAGCAGGGGCAGGGCAGTCGTCACGCGCCGCCCACCGAGGCCGAAACGCCCCGCTGGGAGATCGTCACCCGCAAGGCTGTGGGCCCCGATGACGATGAACTGGCCGAGAACCCGCGTGCCCGGTCGGCACGGCTGCGGGTCGCGCGTCGCACCGATGCGCCGGCCGGCGCGGCGGACCGCGCCAAACTGGGGATGCCGATGCTGAACAAGGGGACAAGACATTGAGGTCGCTCGCTTTCGTACTGTCTATCCTGGCCGTCATGGGGCTGGCGTTCTGGGCCTATGGCGAAAACTACAAGACCCAGCGCGCGCTAAGCGAGGTGGAGTCGCTGCAAGCCCAGATCGGCCACCTGCGCGAAACCCGCTCGGTTCTGCGGGCCGAATGGGCTTATCTGAACCGCCCCGACCGCCTGCGTGATCTTGTCGGCATGAACTTCGCCTCGCTGGGGCTTGTGCCGCTGGCGCCCGCGCAGTTCGGTCGCGTCGAGCAGATCTCGTACCCGCGGCCCGACCCGCTGCCGTCCGAACTGCAACTGGGCCCCATTGTCGGTGCCGTCACCGTTTCGGCTCCGGCGTCCGCGCCCGTGCCCGCCGAGGATATGCTGATCCCATGACCCGCGTCCCTCTTCGACCGCTTGCCCGCATTCTTGAAGCCCGCCGCAAGGGCGAAAACCCCGACGCCATCGAGCGCGAGAACATCCGCCTGCGCCACGAACAGATGCGCGACAAGGCCCGCCAGCGCGCCGAGGGGCGTCTGCTGGTGCTGGGGCTGTTCTTCTTTTGCGCGTTCAGCGTGGTCGGCGCCCGTATGGGGCTGATGGCCGCTTCGGTCCCGGAAGAGCCGCGGGCGTCCGCCTCGACCAGCGAGATCGTCAACCAGCGCGCCGATATCGTCGACCGCAACGGGCGCATCCTTGCGACCAATCTGCAGACTCACAGTCTTTACGCGCAGCCGCCGATGATGGTCGACAAGGCCCGCGCCGCCAGCGAACTGGCGCGGATTTTCCCGGATCTCGACGCCGAAGAGCTGTTCAAGCAGTTCACCGGCAAGCGGAAATTCATCTGGATCAAGAAGGTCCTTAGCCCCGAACAGCAGCAGCAGGTGCATGACATCGGCGAGCCCGGCTTGCTGTTCGGCCCGCGCGAGATGCGCCTGTACCCGAACGGCTCGCTCGCCGCGCATATCCTCGGCGGCTACAAGTTCGGCGTCGAAGGGGTCTATGCGGCCGAGGTGATCGGCACCGCCGGGGTCGAGAAGGCGTTCGACGAGTTCCTGCGCGACCCGGCCAATAACGGCCGCCCGCTTGAGCTGTCTCTGGACCTTACGATCCAGTCCGCCATCGAGGACATTCTTTATGGCGGCATGAAGCTACTGAACGCCAAGGGGGCCGCCGCCGTCCTGATGGACGCCTACACGGGCGAGATCATCTCGATGGCGAGCCTGCCGGACTTCGACCCCAACAACCGACCCGTGCCGTTGCTGGAAGGCGACCCGTCCGACAGCCCACTGTTCAACCGTGCTGTGCAGGGCCTGTACGAGCTTGGCTCGACCTTCAAGATCTTCGCCGCCGCGCAGGCACTGGAAATCGGTCTGGCCAATCCGTCGACGCTGGTCGATGCGGATGCGCCGATGCGGTGGGGCAAGTACACGATCAAGGAATTCGAGGGCCACAATTACGGGCCGCTTCTGTCGCTGACCGATGTCATCGTGAAATCCTCGAACGTCGGCACCGCGCACGTCGCGCTTCAGATCGGCGAGAAGCGGCAGCAAGAGTTCCTGAAGGCGCTGGGCTTTTTCGAGCCGACAGAGGTCGAGCTGTTCGAAGCGCCCTATGCGAAGCCGCTGACCCCGAAAAACTGGTCCGAGATCAACACGATCACCATTTCCTACGGCCACGGCCTGTCGGCCAGCCCGCTTCACCTTGCCGCCGCTTACGCCACGATCACCAATGGCGGCACCAAAGTGACGCCGACGCTGATCAAGCAGGCCTACCGCATCCCCGGCAAGCGCGTGATCTCGGAAGAGACCTCGGCCGCGTCGCGCGCGATGCTGCGGGCGGTGGTGACCAGGGGTACGGCGAGCTTTGCCGAGGTTCCGGGCTATGGTGTCGCCGGCAAGACCGGCACCGCCGACAAGCCCAAGCCGAAGGGCGGGTATTATGACGACAAGGTGATCACCACCTTCGCAAGTGTTTTCCCCGCCGACGATCCAAAATACGTTCTGGTCGTGACGCTGGATGAACCGGTGGAAACCTCCGGCAGCAAGCCGCGCCGCTCTGCGGGGTGGACGGCCGTCCCCGTCGCGACCGAGGTGATCCGCCGGGTCGCACCGCTGCTGGGCCTCCGGCCGGTGATTGAACCCGACAGCGCCATTGGAGTAACAAAGGGCTGACCACGGAAAGCGGGCAGATGAGCGGACAGGAAAAAACACTTGCAGATCTTGGCCTTACCGCGCAGAGCGGGCGCGAGGCGCGGATCACCGGCCTTTCCGTCGACAGCCGCGCGGTCGAGCCGGGGCACCTGTTCGCCGCGCTTCCGGGCAGCCGCATCCATGGCGGCGAATTCATCCAGTACGCGCTGCGGATGGGGGCAGGGGCGATCCTGACCGACCGTCAGGGCGCGAAGATCGCCGCCAAGGAACTGGCCGAGTCGGACGCCGCGCTTGTCATTGCCGAAGACCCGCGTCAGGCGCTGGCCTATGCCGCCGCGCTGTGGTTCGGGCTTCAGCCCGACACGACGGTTGCCGTGACCGGCACCAATGGCAAAACCTCTGTCGCGACATTCACCCGTCAGATCTGGACCGAGCTTGGCCTGAAGTCCGCCAACGTCGGAACCACCGGGGTCGAGGGCGCGTATCAGGCCCCGCTTCAGCACACCACGCCTGAACCGATCACCCTGCACCGTGTGTTGTGCGAGATCGCCGAAGCCGGCGTCGATCACGTGGCGATGGAGGCGTCCTCGCACGGGCTGTCGCAGCGCCGTCTGGATGGTGTGAACCTGTCGGCGGCGGCTTTCACGAACTTCACGCAGGATCACCTCGACTATCACGCCAGCTTTGAAGAGTATTTCGAAGCGAAGGCGGGCCTGTTCAACCGCGTGCTGCCCGACGACGGCGCGGCGGTGATCAACATCGACGATCCGCGCGGCGCGCAACTGGCCGAGATGGCGATGGAGCGCGGGCAGGATATTCTGACCGTCGGCCGCTCTGCCGATGCCAACCTGCGCATCCGGGGCCAGCGTTACGACGCGACGGGGCAGGATCTGCGGTTCGACTGGAACGGCCGCCCGCGCCAGACCCGGCTTGACCTGATCGGCGGGTTTCAGGCCGAAAACGTGCTGCTGGCCGCCGGTCTTGTCATCGCCACCGGCTGCGACCCGACCCGCACCTTCGACATGCTGCCGCACCTGACCGGTGTGCGGGGCCGCATGCAGCTTGCCGCAACGCGCGAGAACGGCGCGACGGTGTTTGTCGACTACGCACACACGCCCGACGCGCTGAAAACCGCGCTGAAAGCGCTGCGCCCGCATGTGCTTGGCCGCCTGATCGTCGTGTTCGGCGCGGGCGGCGACCGCGACACGACAAAGCGCCCGCTGATGGGGCAGGCCGCGGCCGAGAACTCTGACGTGGCCTTCGTCACCGACGACAATCCGCGCTCTGAAGATCCCGCCGCGATCCGCGCCATGGTCATGGCCGGCGCGCCCGACGCGACCGAGGTCGGCGACCGCGCCGAAGCCATCCTGCGCGGCGTCGATGCGCTGCAACCGGGCGACGCGCTGCTGATCGCGGGCAAGGGGCATGAGACCGGACAGGTCATCGGCGACGACGTCTATCCTTTCGATGACGCCGAACAGGCGAGCGTGGCCGTGGCCGCGCTCGACGGGCGGCTGGTATGACGCTCTGGACCGCGGCCGAGGCCGCAGCGGCCACCGGCGGCCGCGCGACGACCGACTGGTCCGCGTCCGGCGTATCCATCGACACCCGATCCATCGCGCCCGGCGACCTGTTCGTGGCCCTGACGGATGTGCGCGACGGCCACGATTTCGTGGCGCAGGCGCTGAACAAGGGCGCTGCCGCAGCGCTCGTTTCCCGTGTCCCCGAAGGCGTGTCGCCGGATGCACCGCTTTTGATCGTGGACGAGGTTCTGCCTGCGCTGGAACGCCTTGGCGTGGCCGCCCGCGCACGGTGCCGCGCACAGGTCGTGGCCGTGACCGGGTCGGTCGGCAAGACCTCGACCAAGGATATGTTGCGCGCTGTTCTGGCCGCGCAAGGTACTGTTCACGCAGCGGAAAAGAGCTTCAACAACCAGTGGGGCGTGCCGCTGACGCTGGCCCGGATGCCCGCCGACGTCGACTTTGCCGTGATCGAGATCGGCATGAACCACCCCGGCGAGATCGTGCCGCTGGCCCGCATGGCCCGCCCGCATGTCGCGCTGATCACCACCGTCGCCCCGGCCCACCTTGAAGCCTTCGACAGCGTCGAGGCCATCGCCCGCGAGAAGGCCTCGATCTTCGAGGGGCTGGAGCCCGGCGGAACCGCGATCACCAACGGCGACATCCCGACCGCCTCGATCCTCGAGGCGGCGGCCCGCGAGAAGGGCGCGACGTTGCGCACCTTCGGCGAGGCAGCCCGCAACTTCCACCGCGTGACGGACGTCCGGCTTAGCCGCGAGACCACCGTCGCGCAGGGGCGGCTGTGGCGGCAGTTGATCGTCTACAAGGTGCAGTCCCCCGGCCGCCACTTCGCGATCAACGCAATGGCCGCCTTCGCGGCGGTCAAGGCGCTGAACGGCGACGTCGCGCTGGCCATCGCGGCGCTTGCCAAGTGGCAGCCGCCGGAAGGACGCGGCAAGATCGAGCGGCTGTATCTTGACCCGATCGAGCAGAAGCAAAGCTTCGACCTGATCGACGACGCATTCAACGCGAACCCCGTGTCGATGACGGCCTCGCTGGAAATCCTCGCCGCTACCAATCCGCGTGACGGGTTGGGGCGCATCGCCTCGGGCCGCCGCATCGCAGTGCTGGGCGACATGCTGGAACTTGGCCCCGAGGCCGCCGACCTGCACGCCGCGATCGCGCGCGACCCCAGCCTTGCCGAGGTCGACGTGATCCACTGTGTCGGACCTTTGATGCGCAATCTTTACGATGCCTTGCCGCCCGAAAAGCAGGGTCAGTGGACGCCCAATGCGGACAAGGTGGCCCGCGACGCGCATGGGCTTGTGGATGCGGGCGACGTTCTGCTGGTGAAGGGGTCCAAGGGGATCAAGGTCAGCCTCGTCGTTGACGCGGTGCGCAAATTGGGCCATCCGCTGCTGGCGGATTCCGAGGAGATCGCCTGATGCTGTACTGGCTCACCCAATTTTCCGACGGCGGCGACTTCTTCAACCTGTTTCGCTACATCACCTTCCGGGCCGGCGCGGCCTTCTTCACCGCGCTGATCTTCGGCTTCATCTTCGGCCGCCCGCTGATCGACCAGCTGCGCAAGCGGCAGGGCAGGGGCCAGCCGATCCGCGACGATGGGCCGGAAAGCCACCTACTGACCAAGCAGGGCACACCGACGATGGGGGGGGTGCTGATCCTTGGCGCGCTGGTGGTGTCCAGCCTGCTTTGGGCGCGGCTGGACAACCCGTACATCTGGATGGTGCTGTTCGTGACCGTCGGCTTCGGCGCGGTGGGATTTGCGGACGACTACGCGAAGGTGTCCAAGTCCAACACCAAGGGCGTCTCTGGCCGTATCCGGCTGCTGATCGGCTTCACCATCGCGGGCCTCGCGGCGGTCTGGGCGTCGTGGTTCCACCCCGCGGACCTGAGCTTTCGCCTGGCCTTCCCCGTCTTCAAGGACGTGCTTTTGAACCTGTGGTGGTTCTTCATCCCCTTCGCCATGATCGTGATCGTGGGCGCGGCCAACGCCGTGAACCTGACCGATGGCCTTGACGGGCTTGCCATCATGCCGGTGATGATCGCCGCCGGGACGTTGGGTGTGATCGCCTACGCCGTCGGGCGGGTCGACTTCACCGAGTACCTGGACGTTCATTACGTCCCGGGCACGGGCGAGATCCTTGTCTTTGCCGCCGCACTGATCGGCGGTGGGCTGGGGTTCCTGTGGTACAACGCCCCGCCCGCGGCGGTGTTCATGGGTGACACTGGTTCGCTGGCCCTGGGCGGTGCGCTGGGGGCCATCGCCGTGGCGATCAAGCATGAGATCGTGCTGGCGATTGTCGGCGGGCTTTTCGTGGTCGAGGCGCTGTCGGTGATCATTCAAGTGCTGTACTTCAAGCGCACCGGCAAGCGTGTCTTCCTGATGGCGCCGATCCATCACCACTTCGAGAAACGCGGCTGGGCCGAGCCTCAGATTGTCATCCGGTTCTGGATCATTTCGCTGATCCTCGCGCTTATCGGTCTTGCCACGCTGAAGCTTCGCTAAGCCGCGATTGCGTGGTTTGTGATAGGATCGTGCGCGGGGCGCATCTGGCGGCCGTCATAATGCATGAAATGTGCAGCAGCGTTAGGATAGGTTTGTGCTGCGCCGGTTGGCGGCTCACGCCGCGAGCAGCGCCGCCACTGGCCCCAGGCCACAATCCGCGCTAACCCATCCGTGACTGATACAGGAGCCCCAAGATGATCCCCGTCCGCGGCTACGCCGGCCACAAGGTCGCCATCCTCGGTCTCGGCCGCTCTGGCCTTGCCGCCGCCCGAGCGCTGCTGGCCGGAGGCGCCACGCCGGTCTGCTGGGACGACGGGGCAGAGGGCCGCGCGCGGGCCGAGGCAGAGGGCTTCGAGATCGCGGACCTGTCCCGCCCCGGCGCCTATGAAGGCGTCGCCGCCCTGATCGTCTCGCCCGGCATCCCGCACCTTTACCCGCAGCCCAACCGCGCCATCGCCGCCGCGTGGGACGCGGGCATTCCCGTGGACAACGACATCGGGCTGTTTTTCGCCAGCCTCGGTACGGAAGAGTGGATGAGCTTTGACCAGCCGCCGCGCGTGATCGCCGTTACGGGGTCCAACGGCAAGTCGACCACCGCCGCCTTGATTCATCACATCCTGCGCCATGCCGGCCGCCCGACGCAACTGGCGGGCAACATCGGGCGCGGCGTTCTGGACATCGACCCGCCGGTAGATGGCGAGCTGATCGTGCTGGAACTGTCCAGCTATCAGACCGACCTTGCGCGGGCGCTGACGCCGGATATCTCCGTCTTCACGAACCTCACCCCTGATCACCTTGATCGTCACGGCGGTCTGGGCGGGTACTTTGCTGCCAAGCGCCGCCTGTTCGCCGAAGGCGCACCGGACCGCGCGGTGATCGGCGTGGATGAAACCGAAGGCCGGTTCCTTGCCAACCAGATGGCGCAGGGGCCGGGCGACGACCGGGTCATCCGTATCTCGTCCGGGCAAAAGCTTGGCGGGCCGGGATGGTCGGTCTTCGCGCGGAAAGGCTTCCTGTCAGAGTATCGCAAGGCCCGGCAGATGGCGTCCATCGACCTGCGCGAGATCCGCGGGCTTCCCGGCGCCCACAACCATCAAAATGCCTGCGCCGCCTACGCCGCCACCCGCTCGCTCGGCCTTTCGCCGAAGACCATCGAGTCCGCGTTCCACGACTTTGCAGGCCTTCCGCACCGCAGCCAGTTGATCGCCGAAGCGAACGGGGTGTCTTACGTCAACGACTCGAAAGCGACCAACGCCGACAGCGCGGCGCAGGCGCTTAGGGCCTTCAAGCGCATCCGCTGGATCGCCGGCGGGCTGGGCAAGGACGGCGGTATCGCAAGCCTGACGGACGCGCTGGCAAACGTGACCAAGGCCTACCTGATCGGCCACTCCGCGCGCGATTTCGCGCTGCAACTCGGCGAGACGCCGCACCAGATCAGCGAGACGATGGAGCAGGCGGTTGCCGATGCCATGGCCGACGCGGAGCCCGGCGACACCGTTCTTCTGGCCCCCGCCGCGGCCAGTTTCGACCAGTATCCGGACTTCGAGAAACGGGGCGAGCATTTCACCGCAGAGGTTACCGCGCGGTTGGAAACGTGACAGAAAGCTGCCGCATTTGCCCTAGCGCCAAGGGCTGAATCTCGCTATTGTGCCAGACAGACCCGGCCAACCGGGCAAGCAGTACTTATTGGCAGGCGGTACTCCATGACGGAAATGGTGTTCGGTGCGGTCCCGGTCCGGGAAGGCGAGCCGATTCTTCCCAGATGGTGGCGGACCATCGACAGGTGGTCGATGGCATGCGTGCTTTTGCTTTTTGGCGTGGGCATGCTGTTGGGCCTGGCGGCATCGCCGCCCCTGGCCGCGCGCAACGGGCTTGACCCCTTCCACTATGTCCAGCGTCAGGCGTTCTTCGGCTGCCTTGCGCTGACCGTGATGTTCCTTGTGTCGATGATGTCGCCGCTGGTGATCCGCCGCCTTGGCGTAATCGGCGCCATCCTTGCGCTGGCCGCGCTGATGATGCTGCCGTTCTTCGGGACCGATTTCGGCAAGGGCGCCGTGCGGTGGTTCTCGCTGGGCTTCGCCTCGGTCCAGCCGTCCGAATTCCTCAAGCCCGGTCTGATCGTCATCTCGGCATGGCTCATGGCCGCCAGCCAAGAGATCCACGGACCTCCGGGCAAAAGCCTGTCCTTCGGGCTGGTCCTGGCCGTTGTGGGGCTTCTGGCGCTGCAACCCGACTTCGGGCAGGCCTGCCTTGTGCTGTTCGGTTGGGGTGTCATGTATTTCGTGGCCGGCGCACCATTCACACTGCTGACCGGCATGGCGGGTCTCGTCGTCGCGGGCGGCACCATCGCCTATAACTCGTCGCAGCACTTCGCCCGCCGGATCGACGGCTTCCTGTCGCCCGACATCGACCCGCGCACCCAGCTTGGCTATGCCACCGGCGCTATCCGCGAGGGTGGGTTCTTTGGCGTTGGCGTGGGCGAGGGGCAGGTGAAATGGTCGCTGCCCGACGCGCATACCGATTTCATCATCGCGGTCGCTGCCGAAGAGTACGGGCTGATCCTCGTGCTGTGCATCATCATCCTGTACATGACGATTACTGTCCGGTCGCTGATGCGACTTATACGGGAGCGGGATCCGTTCATTCGACTGGCGGGAACGGGTCTCGCATGTACGTTCGGTGTGCAGGCCATCATCAACATGGGCGTTGCCGTCCGGCTGTTGCCGGCGAAGGGCATGACGCTTCCCTTCGTCAGCTATGGCGGCTCGTCCCTGATCGCGGGCGGCATCCTCGTTGGCATGCTGCTGGCGCTGACCCGGACCCGTCCGCAGGGCGAGATCGGGGACATCCTGCTGAGAAGCCGGCGGTGATGTCTGTTGAAGAAGTGAAAGTACAGGCGCGAAACAGCGCAAAAGTTGCCGTGAAAAAACAGAATACTGAAACTCTGCGAGGGGCGGCATGACCGCCCCGCTTCTTGTCATCGCGGCCGGAGGCACCGGCGGGCACATGTTCCCGGCGCAGGCATTGGCCGAGCACATGCTGGCCCAAGGCTGGCGTGTGATGCTGTCGACAGACGCGCGCGGCGCCCGGTACACCGGCGCGTTCCCCTCTGACGTCGTGATCGAACAGGTCGCCTCTGCGACCTTCGCACGCGGCGGAGCTGCGGCCAAGCTGGGCGTGCCTTTCCGGATTGCCGGCGGGGTGCTGAAAGCGGTCATGGACTTCCGCAGGTTGAAGCCCGCCGTCGTGGTGGGCTTCGGCGGCTACCCCTCGATCCCGGCGCTTGCGGCGGCCACGTTGCTGAAGCTGCCGCGCATGATCCATGAACAGAACGGTGTCCTTGGCCGGGTGAACCAGTTGTTCGCCAAGCGGGTCGACGCCGTCGCCTGTGGCACTTGGCCCACCGAACTGCCCGAGGGTGTCGAAGGCTTCCACACCGGCAACCCGGTGCGCGCGGCCATCGCGGAACGTCACGCGGCGCCCTATATCGCGCCCGGCGATTATCCGATGCAGATCCTCGTGCTGGGCGGCAGTCAGGGCGCGCGCATCCTGTCGGACGTCGTTCCCGAGGCGGTTTCGAAACTGCCCGAACAGATCCTGCGCCACATCCGCGTCTCGCATCAGGCCCGCGCCGAGGACGAGGATCGCGTCAACGCCTTCTATTCCGAGCATGGCATCAAGGCCGATGTTCAGACCTTCTTCACCGACGTGCCCGACCGCATGTCCGAGGCGCAACTGGTCATCGCCCGTTCGGGCGCATCGACGGTCGCGGACCTGTCGATCATCGGCCGCCCCTCGATCCTCGTGCCCCTTGCGGCGGCGATCCGGGACGAGCAGACGGCGAACGCACGCGGGCTCGTTTCCGCCGACGCGGCGGTGATGATCCCCGAATCCATGCTGGACGCCGACACTCTTTCAGAGCATATGGCCGCTGTTCTGACGAACCCGCAGGCCGCGAACGCGATGGCGCGGGCGGCGCTGACCGTGGGACGACCGGACGCGACAGACAGTCTGGCGGCTTTGGTGGAACAAATGGCAGAGAGGCGATAGACGGGCATGACTTTCGAGCGTTGGGAACGATTCCGCATGGCTGGCACGAACGCGGCAACCAAGCTGCCCACCGAAATGGGTCCGATTCACTTCGTCGGGATCGGCGGAATTGGCATGTCGGGGATCGCCGAGGTTCTGCTGAACCACGGCTACATGGTGCAGGGATCGGACCTGAAGGCATCCAAGATCACCGACCGGCTCGCCGGGATGGGCGCCAAGATCTTCGTCGGCCAGACCGAAGAGAACCTTGCCGACGCCGAGGTCGTGGTGATCTCGTCGGCGATCAAGCCGGGCAACCCGGAACTCGACGCCGCCCGTGCCCGAGGAATGCCGGTGGTGCGCCGGGCCGAGATGCTGGCCGAACTGATGCGGCTGAAGTCGAACGTCGCCGTGGCGGGGACGCACGGCAAGACGACGACGACCACGCTGGTCGCGACGCTGCTGGATCAGGGCGGCATCGACCCGACCGTGATCAACGGCGGCATCATCCACGCCTATGGCTCGAACGCCCGCGTCGGAACCGGCGACTGGATGGTGGTCGAAGCGGATGAAAGCGACGGCACGTTCAACCGCCTGCCGGCGACCATCGCCATCGTGACGAATATCGACCCCGAGCACATGGAACACTGGGGCACCGAAGAGAAGCTGCATCAGGGTTTCCTCGATTTCGTCGAGAACATCCCGTTCTACGGGCTGGCCGTGTGCTGCACCGACGACCCGGACGTGCAGACGCTGGTGTCGAAAGTGACCGACCGCCGCGTCGTGACCTTCGGGTTCAACGCGCAGGCCGACGTCCGCGCCGACAACCTGCGCTATGAGGGCGGGGTCGCGCATTTCGATATCCGCCTTGCCGCAGAGGACAAGGTGATCGAGAACTGCACGTTGCCGATGCCCGGAAACCACAACGTTTCCAACGCTCTGGCGGCGGTCGCCGTGTCCCGTCACCTGGGTATCCCGCGCGAGAAGATCCGCGAGGCGCTGGCCGGGTTCAAGGGCGTGAACCGTCGCTTCACCAAGGTCGGCGAAGTGAATGGCGTGACGATCATCGACGACTACGGCCACCACCCGACCGAGATCGCCGCCGTGCTGAAAGCGGCGCGTCAGGCGTCGTCGGGAAAGGTCATCGCGGTGCACCAGCCGCACCGTTACACCCGTCTGTCCAGCCTGTTCAAAGACTTCTGCGCCTGCTTCAACGACGCCGATGTCGTCGGCATCGCCGAGGTCTACGCGGCGGGCGAGGATCCGATCCCGGGCGCAAGCCGTGACGATCTGGTCGCCGGCCTTGTCCGCGCCGGGCATCGCAACGCGAACGCGATCTCGACCGAGAACGACCTTGAAGCGCTGGTCCGCGCCAATGCCGAGCCCGGCGATATCGTCGTCTGCCTCGGCGCTGGTACCATTAGCGCATGGGCCAACGGTCTGCCCACGCGGCTCGCCGGCTGAGAGGGGCGCGCGCGATGAGCCTGCCACTGATCCTTGCGTGCCTGTGGGTCGTGGCAGCCTCGCTGACCGCGCTTCTGCCGATGAAGGTCCAGATCGTTCCGGGGCTGGCGTTGTTGCTGTCGGCCCCGCCGCTTTTGTACTGGATCGCCGTCACGCATGGCCCGGTGCCCACGCTGATCGGCGTCTTCGCCGTGCTGTCGCTGTTCCGCCGCCCGTTGATCCACCTTGCCCGCAAGGTGGCCCGCGCGTCATGACGATTCCGTTCGTTCTTGCCTGCCTGTGGTGCATTGCCGCGAATTTCGCGGGCATGTTGCCGTCGCGGCGCAGTCACTGGCCTGCGGCCTATGTGCTGATCGCGACCGGCGTGCCGATCCTTGTCTGGCTGTTTTTCGAGAACGGGACGTGGTTCGCGGTGATCTTCCTTGCCGCCGGGGTGTCGATGCTGCGTTGGCCGGTGCGGTATCTGATCCGGTGGCTGAAACGAATTGGCGGACAGCCTGACTGACATGACCGACTTGCCCGAAGTACGCGGGGCGCTGACCCCCGACCGAGACCTTTCCTCGCTGACATGGCTGCGCGTGGGCGGCCCGGCGGACTGGTTGTTCCAACCCGCGGATGCGGACGACCTGAGGGATTTCCTGAAGGCGATTGACCCCGCGATCCCGGTGTTTCCGATGGGCGTGGGGTCCAACCTCATCGTCCGGGATGGCGGCATTCGCGCAGTGGTGATCCGGCTGGGGCGTGGCTTCAACGGGATCGAGATCGACGGTGACCGGGTGACTGCTGGCGCGGCGGCGCTGGATGCGCATGTCGCGCGCAAAGCGGCAGCCGAGGGGCTGGACCTGACCTTCCTGCGCACTATCCCCGGCGCGATCGGCGGCGCAGTGCGGATGAACGCGGGCTGCTACGGAACCTATACGGCAGACGTGTTCGAACAGGCCACCGCCATCACGCGGGCAGGGGAGGCGGTCACGCTGACGGCGGACGACCTGAACTTCGCCTACCGCCAAACCGATTTGCCCGAGGGCATGGTCATCACCTCTGCCACGTTCCGCGCGCCCAAGGGCGACCCGGCAGAGTTGGAGGCGAAGATGGCGGACCAACTGGCGCGGCGCGATGCAAGCCAGCCCACCAAGGACCGCACGGCGGGGTCGACCTTCCGTAATCCGGCGGGCTTCAGCTCGACCGGGCGGGCGGACGATACCCATGAACTCAAGGCTTGGAAAATCATCGAAGAGGCCGGTTTCCGCGGGTTCCGCCACGGCGGCGCGCAGATGTCCGAGAAGCACCCGAACTTCCTGACCAACGCCGACGGCGCGACCGCCGCGGAGCTGGAGGAACTGGGTGAAATGGTTCGAGAAAAGGTATTCCAAACCCGCGGAATTTCGTTAGTATGGGAAGTCATACGGGTCGGAGAACCCGTCTCCAATTAAGAGCGGACGCACGGGCCACAAAATAAGGTCCGGCACGGAACACAGAGGCAGAGTCGTTGGGTATGTCGGGCAGGGCATCCCCCAAGGTTGCGGTATTGATGGGCGGACTCTCGGCCGAGCGCGAGGTGTCGCTGTCCAGCGGGCGTGAATGCGCCGCAGCGCTGAGGGGCGAAGGGTTCGAGGTTGTCGAGATCGACGCCGGACCGGACCTTGCCGCGCGCCTGTCCGAGATCAAGCCCGACGTGGCCTTCAATGCGCTTCATGGCCGCTATGGCGAGGATGGCTGCGTTCAAGGCATCCTTGAATGGCTGAAGATCCCTTACACCCATTCCGGCGTTCTGGCCTCGGCCCTTGCGATGGACAAGGAAAAGACCAAAGAGGTCTACCGCGCCGCCGGACTGCCTGTCGTCGACAGCGTGCTGGCCACGCGGGAAGAGGTGCGCGCCCGTCACGTGATGGAGCCGCCCTATGTCGTGAAGCCCTATAACGAGGGCTCGAGCGTCGGTGTCTACCTTGTGAACGAAGGCGCGAACGGCCCGCCCCAGCTTGACGACGCGATGCCCGACACCGTGATGGTCGAGACCTACGTGCCCGGCCGCGAGATGACGACCACCGTGATGGGCGACCGCGCGCTGACGGTGACCGACATCATCACCGACGGCTGGTACGACTATGACGCCAAGTACAAGGAAGGCGGCTCGCGCCACGAGGTGCCCGCCAAGATCCCGCAGGACATTTTCGACGCCTGTCTCGCATACGCGCTGAAGGCGCACGAGGTGCTGGGCTGCCGCGGGATCAGCCGCACCGATTTCCGCTGGGACGACAGCCGGGGACTGGCCGGGCTGGTTCTGCTGGAAACCAACACGCAGCCGGGCATGACGCCCACGTCGCTAGCGCCCGAGCAGGGCGCGGTCTGCGGCATGCCGTTCGGCCCCTTCTGCCGCTGGATCGTCGAGGACGCCTCATGCAACAGGTAGACTACCGTAACTCGCGCCGCGATCCGGCGCCGTCCCGCTGGGCGTACAGGATGCACCGGCTGTGGCTGACGCCCTATGTGCCGCGCTTGCTGCGGCTGGGCGTGCCGGTTGCGATTTCCGCGCTATCGCTGATTTACGTCTTCTCGCAGCCCGAGAACCGAACCGCCTTCACCGATATGATCGCCGAGATCCGCCGCACCGTCGCCGAGCGGCCGGAGTTCATGGTCACCTCGATGACCATCGAGAACGCGTCCGAGGAACTGACCGCCGATATCAAGGAAATCCTGCCGATGGATTTCCCGATCAGCTCTTTCGATATCGATCTCGTGGCGATGCAGAAAGTCGTCGAGCAGCTTGACGCCGTGGCCCGTGCCGATCTGCGGGTGCGGCCGGGCGGGGTGCTGGAACTGGCTGTGACCGAGCGTTTGCCGGCGGTCGTCTGGCGCGCGCCGGGATTGCTGGAACTGCTGGACGGGCAGGGGCGCCGCGTCGCGGCGCTGGAAGAACGCGGGCGTCGCGGTGACCTGCCGCTGATCGCGGGGATCGGCGCCGACACCGAAGTGCCCGAAGCGCTGAAGCTGTACGCGGCTGCCGGGCCGATCGTCGACCGGCTGCGCGGCATCGTCCGGATGGGCGAGCGCCGCTGGGACATCGTGCTGGACCGCGACCAACGGATCATGCTGCCCGAGGACAACCCCGTGATCGCGCTGGAGCGGGTGATGGCGCTGCACGAGGCGCAGGATTTGCTGGAACGCGATCTGGCGGCAGTGGACATGCGGAACCCGGACCGGGCGACGTTGCGGATGCGGCCTGACGCGGTGGCGAACCTGCACATGATCAAGGGCATAGAACTGGGAGACATACTGCAATGACGGACTTCTACGACTCCCAGCGCGCGATGCGGGCCATGCGCAAGGCCGCGTTGCAACGGGGCGTGATCGCAATCCTGGACATCGGCACGTCCAAGATCGCCTGCCTGGTGCTGCGGTTCGACGGACCCGAGCAGTACCGCGAAAGCGATGGCGTCGGCTCGCTGGCGGGGCAAAGCGCCTTCCGCGTGATCGGCGCGGCGACCACCCGGTCGCGTGGCGTTCGCTTCGGCGAGGTGTCCGCGATGAACGAGACCGAGCGCGCGATCCGCACCGCCGTGCAGGCGGCGCAGAAGATGGCTGGCGTCCGCGTCGATCACGTCATTGCCTGCCTGTCCGGCGCCAACCCGCGCAGCTATGGCCTTGCCGGTTTTATCGAACTGCATGAAAGCAGCGTGACCGAACAGGACGTCGCCCGCGTTCTGGCGTCGTGCGACGTGCCCGATTACGGCGAGGGGCGGCATGTGCTGCACGCCCAGCCGGTGAACTTCGCGCTGGATCACCGCTCGGGTCTTGGCGATCCGCGCGGCCAGATCGGCAACCGCCTTGCCTGCGACATGCACATGATGACCATCGACGGCGACGCGGTGCAGAACCTGCTGTACTGCATCAAGCGCTGCGACATGGAACTCGCCGGGATCGCCAACTCGGCCTATACCTCGGGCATCTCCTCGCTGGTCGAGGACGAGCAGGAACTGGGCGCGGCCTGTGTCGACATGGGCGGCGGGTCGACCGGCATCTCGATCTTCATGAAGAAGCACATGATCTATGCCGACAGCGTCCGTCTGGGCGGCGAGCATGTGACCTCGGACATCTCGAAGGGTCTGCAGGTGTCGCTGGCCACCGCCGAGCGCATCAAAACGGTGTTCGGCGGGGTGGTGGCGACCGGCATGGACGACCGCGAGCGGATCGAGATCGGCGGCGACACGGGCGACTGGGAACACGACCGCCGCACCGTCAGCCGGGCCGAGCTGATCGGCATCATGCGCCCTCGTGTCGAGGAGATTCTCGAAGAGGTCCGGGAAAGGCTCGATGCAGCAGGATTCGAACATCTGCCCAGTCAACAGATCGTGTTGACGGGCGGAGCCTCGCAGATTCCCGGCCTTGACGGCCTTGCGCCCAAGATCCTCGGCAATCAGGTGCGCATCGGACGCCCCTTGCGAGTTCAGGGTTTACCTCAGGCCGCAACCGGTGCAGCTTTCGCGTCGTGTGTGGGGCTGGCGCTTTTCGCGGCGCATCCGCAGGACGAGTGGTGGGACTTCGAAATGCCGATGGAACGGTACCCTGCCAGATCGCTGCGGCGCGCGGTGAAATGGTTCAAAGACAATTGGTAGACACAATATGTCGTTGAGCTGACCATATCCCGCCGCTAGCCGTGAAATACCTTCGATATTTTGTGGCGAATTTTGTTTTTCTCGTGACCTTCCGTCGGTGAGTCGGTATGGTCGATGTCAACCGAGGCGGACCTGGGCCATACCCGGGCGGACATAGAGCAGGCGGAAAGAGGATGACTTTGAATTTGCAGATGCCCGAACGTGAGGACCTGAAGCCCCGTATTACGGTCTTCGGTGTCGGCGGCGCCGGTGGGAACGCCGTCAACAACATGATCGAGAAGCAGCTTGAAGGTGTCGAATTCGTCGTTGCGAATACGGACGCCCAGGCGCTGTCTCAGAGCCGCGCTGCCTCGCGGATCCAGATTGGTGTGAAAGTGACCGAAGGTCTCGGCGCCGGTGCCCGCCCCTCCGTCGGGGCCGCGGCCGCGGAAGAGACCATCGAGGAGATCGTCGATCACCTCGCCGGCGCACACATGTGCTTCATCACCGCCGGGATGGGCGGCGGCACCGGGACGGGTGCTGCTCCGATCATCGCGCAGGCCGCCCGTGAACTGGGCGTTCTGACCGTCGGCGTCGTTACCAAGCCCTTCCAGTTCGAAGGCGCCAAGCGGATGCGCCAGGCCGAGGACGGCGTGGAAAATCTGCAGAAGATGGTCGACACGCTGATCATCATCCCGAACCAGAACCTGTTCCGCCTCGCTAACGAGAAGACGACCTTTACCGAGGCGTTCTCGATGGCGGACGACGTGCTGTACCAGGGCGTCAAGGGCGTGACCGACCTGATGGTCCGCCCGGGTCTCATCAACCTCGACTTTGCCGACGTTCGCGCCGTGATGGACGAAATGGGCAAGGCGATGATGGGGACCGGCGAGGCCGAGGGCGAGGATCGCGCGATCCAGGCCGCCGAGAAGGCCATCGCGAACCCGCTGCTGGACGAGATCTCGCTTCGCGGTGCCCGCGGCGTGCTGATCAACATCACCGGCGGCCACGACCTGACCCTGTTCGAACTCGACGAAGCCGCGAACCGCATCCGCGAGGAAGTGGACGCAGAGGCCAACATCATCGTCGGCTCGACGCTGGAGGACCAGATGGAAGGCCGCATGCGCGTCTCCGTCGTCGCCACCGGCATCGACGCCTCCGAGAATGTCGCCGAGATCCCGGTTCCGCGCCGCCGTCTCTCCGAACCGCTCCATACGGCAGAGGAGGTCGAAGAAAAGTTCGAGGCCGGGTTTCCTGCGGCCCAGAAGATAGCCGCCGAGGACCAGCACGTCCCGGCTGCTGCCGCCGCGGCCAAGGTCGCGACGTTCGAGGCCGAACAGCCGACCTTTGAAGGTATGGACACCCACGGTGCCGAGGACGAGACGGGAAACCTCTTCGACGACGCTGATGACCTGCCGCCGCCGGCGTACCAGCCGCAAGCTGTGGCTGCCGCGCCGACCGCCGTCGCGGAAGATCACTACTACGAAGAACCCCAGCCGGCCGAGTTCGTGGCGCCGAAGTCGAGCGCTCCGTCGCCCGAGATGCTGACACGTCTGCAGAACGCCGTGAAGAACAGCCCGCGCCCGCGTCCGCAAGCGGTGGCCGAGCCTCAGCCCGCTGCCGCAGAGCAGCCGGCAGAGAAGCCGCGCTTCGGGATCAACACGCTGATCGGCCGCATGACAGGGCATTCCGGAGAGGCCGCAACCGCTGCGAAACCGCAGCCGTCGGTCCGCCGGCAGCCCCCGGTGACGGCTCCGGAAGAAGAGATGGAACTGGATCCGGAACAGGAGCGGATCGAGATTCCGGCCTTCCTGCGGCGTCAGGCCAACTGATAGCGGTCACATAACTGACCCTGAAAAGACCGGCATCGCCCGGTCTTTTCTGTTTTGAAGTCAGCCACTTGGCGGCAACTCTTTGCACTTTGCGCATATTTTCGCTTACATGCGAATCGCATGTTTCAGAGCGTTGCAAAGAGTGAATTGTAGTGAAGTTTTGCGTTCCTTAACTGATGCTTGCCGGGATCCTTCTGCCCGGCTTGGTGTGAGGCATACAGTGCAAACGACAATCAAGAACGCCGTGACTTTCACAGGCGTCGGTCTTCATGGCGGCGCCCCCGCCCGCGTGACCATCCTGCCGGCATCCGCCGAGACCGGGATCTGGTTCCGTCGGGTGGATGTGACCGACAAGGACGCGCTGGTCCCCGCCCGTTGGGATGCGGTCGAGGCTGCGCCTTTGTGCACCCGTCTTTTCAACCACGAAGGCGTCTCCGTCTCGACGGTGGAACACCTGATGGCGGCTCTCGCCGGTTGCGGCGTGCACAACGCCATGATCGAGATCGACGGCCCCGAGGTTCCGATCCTCGACGGCAGCTCTGCGCCCTTCGTGCAGGGTATCCTTGCCAAGGGTATCCGCCGCCTGCGCGCGCCGCTGCGCGCCATCCGGGTGCTGAAGCCGGTCGAAGTCCGCAACGGCGACGCCATCGCCCGGCTCGAGCCTGCGGACGCGCTGGAGATCGATTTCAGCATCGACTTCGTGGACGCGGCCATCGGTCACCAGGAAAAACGCCTGCACATGGCGAATGGCGCTTTTGTGCATGAACTCTGCGACAGCCGTACCTTCTGCCGCCGCGCCGATGTAGAAATGATGCAAGCCAACGGGCTGGCCCTGGGCGGTGTGCCGGGCGAGAACGCGGTGGTGTTCGACGGTGACGACGTGCTGTCTCCGGGCGGGCTGCGCCATTCGGACGAACCGGTGCGCCACAAGATGTTGGACGCGCTTGGCGATCTGGCGCTTGCAAGCTGCCCGATCCTTGGCCGCTACACCGGCATCCGCGCCGGTCACGCGCTGACCAACCAGCTTCTGCGGGCGCTGTTCGCCGATCCGCGCGCCTACCGCGTCGTCCAGTGCGACGCGGACACTGTGGCGCGTCTTCCGGGCGCCGGCGTGAAGCGCGGCGACCTGGCCGGGTTGGCCCACGCCGCTTGAATCAAGGCTGAAACGGGCGGTTTCGCGCCGCCCGCAGCCACCCGCCGCACGCGCCCGAAAGGGCTGTTGGCTCCCTGCATTTCTGTGCTAGACCAACGCGCAACAGGGCCGTCCGGCCGCGGCGGGCCGAAAAAGAGCGGATAGGGTAAGGCAACTCCATGAAGCTGCGGGCGACGCGTAAGGGTGCAATCGTTTCGGTCCTGGCACTGGCCTTGGTGGCTTCGTGCGGCGGCCGTCGGGATCGTACCCCGATCGAAGACCAGACCGCCGAACAGATCTATCGCAACGCCGAATACCAGCTTGAGGTGAACCGCGCGGACGACGCGGCCGAGCTGTTTTCCGAGATCGAGCGTCTGTATCCCTATTCCGAGCTCGCCAAGCGCGCCCTGATCATGCAGGCCTATGCCTGGCACCAGGACAAGAAGTACGAAGAAACCCGCGCCGCCGCGCAGCGCTATATCGACTTCTACCCGGCGGACGAGGATGCGGCCTATGCGCAGTATCTTCTTGCGCTCAGCTATTATGACCAGATCGACGAAGTAGGCCGCGATCAGGGCCTGACCTTCCAGGCTTTGCAGGCGCTGCGGGTGGTGATCGAGAATTACCCGGACAGCGAATACGCAGACTCGGCGATCCTGAAGTTCGACCTTGCCTTCAACCATCTCGCCGCCAAAGAGATGGAAATCGGCCGCTACTATCACCGCCGCAAGCATTATACCGCGTCGATCAACCGGTTCCGTGCCGTGGTCGAACAGTTCCAGACCACCACGCACACGCCCGAGGCGCTGTATCGCCTTGTCGAGGCCTACGTGGCGCTTGGGTTGTTCAGCGAGGCGCAGACTGCCGGCGCCATCCTCGGCTACAACTACCAGTCGACCGCATGGTATGACGACGCCTACACCCTGCTGACCGGCAAGGGGCTGCGGCCCGAGCTGGCGGGCGACAACTGGCTGTCGCAGATCTATCGTCAAATGGTGCGGGGCGAATGGCTCTGACACGCTGCACCGCCCACGGGCTGTCCGGTCGCGCCGCGGCGTCCTTCGGGGGGCTTCGATAGCGCCATGCTGCGCAGTCTCGACATCCGGGACATCCTGATCATCGACCGGCTGGAGCTTGATTTCCAGCCCGGGCTCAACGTGCTGACCGGCGAGACCGGGGCAGGCAAGTCGATCCTGCTGGACAGTCTTGGCTTCGTTCTGGGCTGGCGGGGCAGGGCGGAACTGGTCCGTACCGGGGCCGAGCAGGGCGAGGTCACCGCGGTCTTCGACCTGCGCGACGGGCATCCGGCTCACGAGGTGCTGGCCGAAGGCGGGTTCCCCGAAACCGACGAACTGATCCTGCGCCGCGTCAACAGCGCGGACGGCCGCAAGACGGCCTTCGTCAACGACCGCCGGACCTCGGGCGAGATCCTGCGCCGTCTGTCGGACACGCTGGTGGAACTGCATGGCCAGCAAGACGACCGGGGTCTGCTGAACACACGGGGCCATCGCCTTTTGCTGGATGACTATGCCGGTGCCGCGGCGCCGTTGTCGTCGACCCGTGCAGCGTGGCGGGCGGTTGGGGCGGCCCGCAAGGCGCTGCAAGAAGCGGAAGCCGCGCTTGCGTCGATCCGCGAGGAAGAAGATTTTTTGCGCCACGCGACCACCGAACTCGATGCGCTGGATCCGCAGCCGGGTGAAGAGGCGCAACTGGACGAACGCCGCCGCCTGATGCAGGCCGCCGGGCGCATCCGCGAGGACGTCTCGCGCGCCCACGCGGCGCTTGGGTACGACGGCGCGGAAGGCATGATCTCGGATGCGATGCGCTGGCTCGACGGTGCTGCGGATCAAGCCGAGGGGCGGCTGGATGCTCCGGTTGCCGCCCTTGGCCGGGCGCTGACCGAACTGGGTGAAGCCGAGCAGGCCGTGGCCGACGCGCTGGAGGCGATGGACATCGACCCGCGCGAGCTTGAGCGCGTAGAGGAGCGGCTGTTCGCGATCCGGGGGCTGGCGCGCAAGCATGGCGTCGCGCCGGACGAGTTGGGGGATTTCGCGGTCAAGCTGCGGACGCAGCTTGCGGCGCTGGACAGCGGCGCGGCGGATCTGAAGTCGCTTCAGGCGGCTTTGGCGGACGCCGAGCGCGCTTATGATGCCGAGGCCGGCAAGCTGTCCGACCTGCGCCAGAAGGCGGCGGGCAAGCTGGACCGTGCGATGGCCAAGGAACTTGCGCCGCTGAAGATGGAACGCGCGGCCTTCGCCACCGAGATCACCGCCGCCGACCCCGGCCCGGAAGGCCGGGACGCGGTAGCCTTCACCGTGGCCACCAATCCGGGCGCGCCTGCCGGGCCGCTGAACAAGATCGCCTCGGGTGGCGAACTCAGCCGTTTCCTATTGGCGTTGAAGGTCTGCCTGACGGGCACCGACAGCGGCGTGACACTGATCTTCGACGAGATCGACCGTGGCGTGGGTGGAGCGACCGCCGACGCCGTGGGGCGGCGGCTTGAGAGCCTCGCGCACAAGGGGCAGGTCCTTGTCGTCACCCATTCGCCGCAGGTCGCCGCGCGCGGGGCGCATCACTGGCAGGTGGCCAAGCGTGTCTCGAAAGGCGCGACGCTGTCGCAGGTTACGCCGCTGGAAGGCACTGGCCGCGTCGACGAGATTGCCCGGATGCTGGCCGGGGACACCATCACCGAGGAAGCGCGCGGCGCCGCGCGGGCGTTGCTGGACGGCTAGGCGCGCGAACTCAGCCCCAAAGCCGCATCGCGCCGGCCCAGACCAGCCGCAACGACAGCAGGATCAGGATCGCGTTCAGCACTTTCTTGAACAGTGCCTCGTTGATCCGGGCGAGCATGTGCTTGCCCAGCCACGTCCCGACAAAGCCAGCCAGAACGAGGGCTAGGATGAACAGCGCCCATTCCGAGAACGCGAAGCCGAGGAAGCCGAACATCAGCACCTTCAGCCCGTGCTGCACCGTCATCAGTGTGGCGTGCGTGCCGACATAGGCGTGCCGTTCGTAGCCCTGCGCCCGCACATAGGCGGCGACGAAGGGCCCGGTGCCGCCGATGAACATCGACAGAAAGCTTGAGAATGCGCCCGACACCGCGCCCCAACGGCGCAGGAAGGCGGGAGGCTTGCCGACCACGGTCCACAGGATGAACACGCCGACCGCGATCTGAAGCCAGCCGGGGTGCAGTTGCACCACAGTCATCCCGCCGATCAGCACGCCAATCACCGAGCCGATCAGGAACGGCCAGAACACCTTCCACTGGGTGTAGCGTACGAATAGCGCCGCGCGCCCGGTGTTCGATCCAAGCTGCACCACGCCATGCACCGGGATGATCGCCGCCGGCGGCAGAAGCGAGGCGAGCACGGCCAGCATGACCCCGCCACCGCCGATCCCGAAGGACGCGGTGATGAAGGACGAGAACGCACTGACGACCAGCAGAAGCGCCGCGACCAGCGGATCCAGCCCGCCCGTGAACAGATCGAGCATTCTCAACCTCCCATTTGTATACCGCAGTATACCTTTCCGCGAGGGATGGGAAGATCAGACGAGATCCATCTCGTCGGCCAGCACCATCGCGGTGATGCCGCCGTCCACCGGCAACGCCTGTCCCCGCATCCACTCGCTGTCCGGTCCGGCGAGGAAGGCGATGACAGCGGCGATTTCGTCTGCCGTTCCGGCGCGGCCGACACGGGCCAGAGAGTTCGCTGCCCGGTCGCCAAGAGCGGCTTTGAAGTCCGGCAGGATCGGCGTGTCGACCGCCGAGGGGCACACGCAATTGGCCCGAAGACCCTTTGCCAGCAGGCGTTCGGTCTGGCGGATGGTCCAGACGATCACCGCCTCTTTCGACAGACAATAGGCGCGCAGCGGGTCGATGTGGTTGGCCGCGACGAAGTCGGGCAGGCTTTCGGGGCCGGGCAGCCCCAGCAGCGCTTTCACCTGCGGCAGGTTCTCGCGCCAGTGCTCGCCCGCCCGCGATGCGGTCGCGACGATCGAACCGCCGGGCGCCAGTTTCGGCTCCAGCGCCGTGGCGGTCGCCATCAGGCCGAACACGTTCACGGCCAGCAGTTCGGCAGCGTTTCCGTCTCGTGGAGGCAGGCCTGCGTTGAGGATCAGGGCGTCGAACGGACCCTCTGCCTGCGCCGTGGCTTCGGCGATCGCGTCCATGTCGGACATGTCCGCGGGAAGCCAGCGATCGACGCCTTCCGGCCTCGCGATATCGAAAGCGGTGATTCGGTTTTCGCCCTGTTTCAAGCGCCGGACCACGGCCGCCCCGATCCCCGAGGCCGCACCGGTGAGGGCTATATGCATGGGTTGATCTCCGTTTCGGCGACACTGAACGGGTTTCGGATGGTTGGCCAGTGCCAGATGACAGCGCTGTTACAGCAATTCACTTGACGCAACGGCGTCTGAAGCCTGACCATGCGCCATGACGTGCCGCATCCGCCTGTTGGGCCCCGTCCTCGCCGTGCTTGCGCTAACTCCGGTCGCTGTCCCGGCGCAGCAAGGCGGGGACGAGGGTTACGAGGCGCTTCTGGCCGCGCTGGCGGACGCCGGCTCGCCGGCCGAAGCGCAGACGATTGTGCCTCTGATCTGGGATGTCTGGCTTACCGCACCCGATGACGCCGCGCAGGAAGTGCTGGACGCGGCCATGGCGCGACGGTCCGCCTATGACTTCGCCGGCGCACTCAAGCACCTGAATATCCTAATCGAAGCCTATCCCGACTATGCCGAGGGCTGGAACCAGCGGGCGACGGTTTTGTTTCTGGTTGGCGACTACGAGGGCTCGCTGGCCGACGTGGACGAGGTGCTGAAACGCGAGCCGCGCCATTTCGGTGCGCTGGCCGGTCGGGCGATGATCTATTTCCAGCAGGGGCGGTTGCCGCTGGCGCAATTGTCGGTCCGCAAGGCTTTGACCGTCCATCCATTCCTGGCCGAACGCGCGATTTTGGACATTCCGGCCGGCCAGGAACTGTGACGACCCGGCCCAATGCTTCACTCGATGGTGGATTTTTCGTCATCCGGGCCCAGCTTTGCGCGTTGAAGGCCGGAAAATCCATCGAAAGGACGGATATGCGGCACGGTGTGTCGCAGGCTGTGCGGCGATCCGGTTGCGCATCTTTTAGACATTTGTTTGGATGCTGAGCGAAACGGGGGCGATCAACGCCTCGGAAAAACGGGGAGAACTGGCTTGGACGGAAGCGCCGCCAACGACGCATTTGTCGAATTCGACCGAGTGCAAAAAAGCTACGATGGCGAAACGCTCGTCGTTAAAGACCTGAACCTCTCGATCGGCAGGGGCGAGTTCCTGACCATGCTCGGGCCCTCGGGGTCCGGCAAGACCACCTGCCTGATGATGCTGGCCGGTTTCGAGACCGCGACGCACGGAGAGATCCGGCTGGGCGGGCAAGAGATCAATAACATCCCGCCGCACAAGCGCGGCATCGGGATGGTGTTCCAGAACTACGCCCTGTTCCCGCACATGACCGTGGCCGAGAACCTCGCCTTCCCGCTGGAAGTCCGCAAGATGGGCAAGTCCGAGCGGGAAGAGAAGGTGAAGCGCGCGCTGGACATGGTGCAGATGGGCAGCTTCGGCGGTCGTCGCCCGGCCCAGCTTTCGGGCGGCCAGCAGCAGCGGATCGCACTGGCCCGCGCGCTGGTGTTCGAGGCCGAGCTGGTTCTGATGGACGAACCGCTTGGCGCTCTCGACAAACAGCTGCGCGAACACATGCAGTTCGAGATCAAGCACATCGCCGACAACCTCGGGATCACCGTGGTCTACGTGACCCACGACCAGACCGAGGCTTTGACGATGTCGGATCGCGTCGCGGTGTTCCAGGATGGCCGCATCCAGCAGCTCGATCCGCCCGATGTCCTGTACGAAGAACCGCAGAACAGCTTCGTCGCGCAGTTCATCGGCGAGAACAATACGCTGAACGGCACCGTCAAAAGCATGACCGCCGACAAGGCGGTGGTGGAACTCGACAATGGCGAGATGATCGACACCGTGCCGGTGAACGTGAACGCTGTCGGCGACCGCACGCTGGTCTCGATTCGGCCCGAGCGGGTCGAGTTCAACAAGGACCGCCTTGCGCCCGACGCACACACGCTGAAGGCGGAAGTTCTGGAATTCATCTACATGGGCGATATCTATCGCACCAGGCTGCGGGTTGCGGGCAACGACGATTTCATCGTCAAGACCCGGAACGCGCCCGACCAGCGCCGGCTGAAGGCCGGTGAGATGCTGGAAATCGGCTGGCGCCCGCAGGACTGCAGGGCGCTGGACGCCTGATCAAGTTTCCCCCCTGAATAGCGCCTGCCCGGGGCCAAGGGGGGAGAGGGAGAAACGGGAAAACGACAACAGGAGAGATTTCGTATGAAACTCAAGTCACTGATGCTGATGACCGGCGCCGCCGTCGCGGCTGCGCCGATGGCGTTCGCACAGGATATGGCCGACAGCATGACGCTCGTCAGCTGGGGCGGCGCGTACCAGAACAGCCAGGTCAAGGCGTACGCGGACCCCTACAAGGAGATGCACCCCGAGGTCGAGATCGTCTGGGACGAAAGCTCGAACGAGGCCGTGGCCAAGCTGCGCGCGATGAACGAAGCCGGCAACATCACCTGGGACCTCGTCGACGTTGTGGCCTCTGACGCCATCCGTCTGTGCGACGAAGGCCTCGCGATGGAATACGACCCGGACGAACTGCTGGCGGAAGCGCCGGACGGCACCTCGGCGTCGGACGACTTCGGCGACCTGATCGTCAGCGACTGCTTCATTCCGCAGATCGTGTACTCGACCACCTTCGGCTACCGCACCGACATGGTGCCGGAAGGCGTCGAGCCGCCGTCGGAAATCTGCGACGTGTTCGACCTGGAAACCTATCCGGGCAAGCGCGCGCTGGAAAAGCGTCCGATCAACAACATGGAATGGGCGCTGCTGTGTGACGGCGTCGCCAAGGAAGACGTCTACGACGTGCTCGAGACCGAAGAAGGTCAGGCTCAGGCCCTGGCCAAGCTCGACACCATCAAGGACGAAGTGATCTGGTGGTCGGCCGGCGCCGACACGCCGCAGCTGCTGGCTGACGGCGAAGTCTTCATGGGCTCGACCTACAACGGTCGTCTGTTCTCGGTCATCGAAGAGCAGGACCAGCCGGTCGCCATGATGTGGGACGCCCAGGTGTTCGACCTTGACGGCTGGATCATCCCGGCCGGTCTGCCGGAAGATCGTCTGGCCCGCGTGATGGACTTCGTGAAGTTCGCCACCGACACCCAGCGTCTTGCCGATCAGGCCAAGTACATCTCGTACGGCCCGGCACGTGAAAGCTCGGCTCCGCTTGTCTCGACCCACGCCGATCTCGGCATCGAGATGGCGCCGCACATGCCGACCGATCCGAACAACGCCACCAATACGTTCCTGTACAACTACGAATGGTGGGCTGACTACCGCGACGACCTGGACGCCAAGTTCCAGGCGTGGCTGGCTCAGTAAGATAGCCTGACCGGCGCGTCCCATCCGGGGCGCGCCGTTTCGCTATCGCATGAACAAGGAGTGGCCCGGATCGTCGGGCCGCTTCCCAAAAAACAAAGAACGACAACGGGGATGAGAACGACGATGCCCAAGGGCTATATCATTGCGCATATCAAGGTGACCGATCCGGAACTGTACCCGGAGTACGTCCGCCTCGACACGCCGATCCTGCAGAAGATGGGGGCGAACTTCATCGTCCGCGGCGGTCGCAACGAAGTGGTCGAGGGCACCTGCGGTGACCGCCATGTCGTCATGGAATTCCCCAGCTACGAAGAGGCGCTCGCGGCGTACAACGATCCCGACTACCAGGAAGTCGCCGAGATCCGCCGCAAGTCCGCCGATAGCCTGATCCTGGTCGTCGAGGGGACCTGACATGACCGACGCCACCTCAGGTCCGGACGTCAATAGCGGACCGACACCCGACAACGCCCTGCGCGAGGCTGACGCGGCCGAGAAGAAGGGCCCGATGCTGGCCGCTGACGGCACGCCGCTGAAGAAGTCGCTGATGCGCGCGCTGCGCCGCGAGAAGTTGCGGGCGCTGATGCTGATCGCACCGCTGCTGATCTTCGTGCTGGTGACCTTCATCGCCCCGATCGCCGACATGCTGTTCCGCTCGGTCGAGAACGAAATCGTCGCCGAGACGCTGCCGCGCACCGTCGTGGCGCTGGAAGACTGGGACTATGCCTCTGGCGAGGCTCCGGACGAGGACGTCTTCGCCGCCTTCTATGTCGACATGGTCGAGGCGGAAGAGTTCAAGGTCCACACCCGGCTGGGCAGCCGCCTGAACTATGAAACCACCGGCATCTCGTCGCTGTTCCGCAAGTCGGGCAGGGGCGTCGGCCGGATGGACACGGACGAATACACCGACGCCTTCATCGACCTCGACCCCGCTTGGGAAGACCCGGCGGTCTGGATGGAACTGATGGCGGCGGACACCACGTCCGAGATCCTGCCCGAGACCAACTCGGCCTGGGACTCGTGGCTGCGCATCCTCAAGGAAAACGACGACAACGTTGCCGAGGAAGAGCCGGAAGACTTCCTGTACGCGATGCTCTACCGCGACCTGACGCGGAACTCTGACGCGGTCGCCGCCTATGACGGACCGCAGGCCGCGTTGCTTCAGGCCGCAGCCGAGGCGACGGCGGACATCCCCGAGGTCTCGATCAAGGAACAGTTCCTCGACATCGACGACGACTGGGGCGATACCGAGGTCTGGGGCACGATCAAGGCGTTCTCGCCCAAGTACACCTCGGGCTATTTCCTGTCCTCGGTCGACCTGAAGCTGACGCCTGACGGGGTCGAGCAGCAGCCCGACAACCAGAAGATCTATCTGCTGCTGTTCAAGCGGACGATGTTCATGTCGCTGACCATCATGGTGTCGTGCATCCTGCTTGGCTATCCGGTGGCCTACCTGCTGTCGAACCTGCCGATGCGGGTCTCGTCGCTGCTGATGATCCTTGTCCTGCTGCCGTTCTGGACCTCACTTCTGGTGCGGACCTCGGCGTGGAAGGTGCTGCTGCAACAACAGGGGGTGATCAACGACATCCTCGTGTGGGTCGGCCTTGTCGCGGACAACAACCGATTGGTGATGATCAACAACCAGTTCGGCACCATCGTCGCGATGACGCACATCCTGCTGCCGTTCATGATCCTGCCGCTGTACTCGGTGATGAAGACGATCCCGCCATCCTATGTGCGCGCGGCCAAGTCGCTGGGTGCGACACCGTGGACGGCGTTCTGGCGGGTCTATTTCCCGCAGTCGGTGCCGGGTATCGGCGCGGGCTCGATCCTCGTGTTCATCCTTGCCATCGGCTACTACATCACGCCGGAACTGGTGGGCGGCACGACCGGTACCTTCATCAGTAACCGGATCGCCTATCACATCTCGTCGTCGCTCAACTGGGGCCTTGCCGCCGCACTCGGGACCATCCTGCTGGTGGTCGTGCTGCTGCTGTACTGGGTCTACGACAAGATCGTCGGCATCGACAACGTGAGCCTGGGGTAATCGACATGGCACTTATCCAACCCATCAAGACCCCGCCGCTCACCACCTTCACGGTGCCCTTCGTGGCGGCGCTGGCCGGCTTCTTCGGACTGTTCGTCGGCATCGCCAACGGCTCTGGGATCCTTGGCCTGCTGGTCGGCGCCGTGGTCGGCGCGGTGCTGGCCTATGCGCTGGTCAGCTTCGTGCCGGACAAGCGTACCGGCACGTTGATCTCGCTTGCGATCTTTGCGGTCGTGGGGCTGCTGCTGGCGGGGCTCTCGGGCCTTGTCGGTGGCGCGATCATCGGCTTCATCCTCGGCTGGTTCACCTACTGGCTGCATTCGGGCAAGTACCGGATGGGGGTGCCGATCTATTCCACCCCGCGCGAGGTTCTCTGGCACAACAGCTACAAGTTCATCTGCGGCCTGATCTTCTTCTTCCTGATCGCGCCGATCATCACGGTGATGCCGCTGTCGTTCAACGCCGAGAACTTCTTCACCTTCACGCCGGGCATGCTGGCGCTGGACCCGGAAGCCTATTCGCTGAAGCACTACCGCGACTTCTTCGGCAATCCGGACTGGCAGCAGGCGCTGCGGAACTCGGTGCAGATCGCACCCGCCGCAACGCTTCTGTCGGTGACGCTGGGCACGCTGGCGGCCATCGGCCTGAGCCAGCCGCACGTGCCGTTCCGCCGGGCGATCATGGCAATCCTGATCTCGCCGATGATCGTACCGCTGATCATCTCGGCGGCGGGGATGTACTTCTTCTACTCGCGGATCGGCCTGCAGGGCACCTACGTCGGCGTCGTGCTGGCGCACGCGGCCCTTGGCATCCCGTTCGTCATCATCACCGTGACGGCGACGCTGGTGGGCTTCGACGACAGCCTGACGCGGGCGGCGGCGAACATGGGGGCGAACCCGGTGACCACCTTCTTCAAGGTGCAGATGCCGCTGATCCTGCCGGGCGTGATCTCGGGCGGCCTGTTCGCCTTCATCACCTCGTTCGACGAGGTCGTGGTGGTGCTGTTCGTGGGCTCAGCCGGTCAGAAGACGCTGCCGTGGCAGATGTTCACCGGCCTGCGGGAACAGATCTCGCCCACGATCCTTGCGGTGGCCACGATCCTAGTCGGGATCTCGATCCTGCTGCTGACCACGGTGGAGCTTCTGCGCCGCCGGTCCGAGCGGCTGCGGGGGATGTCGCCGGGCTGATCCAAAGCGCCAGCGCCGCGTAACGACAAGAACAGAGGCCCCGGACATCGCTGTCCGGGGCCTTTCTCTATGGCAGGATCGCCAGCCAGACCCAGATCGTCACGATCGACAGCGCCGTTGCCATCAGAAGGGCCGAGGCAGCGACCCGGCGGGCGACGCCGTACATGTTGGCGAAGATATAGGTGTTCACCCCCGGCGCCATCGACGCGGTCAGCACCGCCGAGCGCAGCTGTCCGGTCGTCAGGCCCGTCATCTTGCCCAGCGTGTAGGTCACCAACGGATGCAGGATCAGCGAGATGCAGCAGACCATCGCGATGGTCGCCATGTCGCCTTCGGGCCGGTAGCGGTACAGGATGCCGCCAAGCGCGAACAGCGCGGCGGGAAGGGCCGCGCGGCTGACAAGGTCCAGCGCGCCGCCGACAACTTCGGGCACCGGGAAGCCGGTGAAGTTGGCGATGAAGCCCAGCACGATGCCAAGGATCAGGCCATTGCGGAACACCGCGGTCAGGATCGCCTTGGCCTTCGCCATTGCGCCCGCCCCTTGGGCGCGGGTCAGTTCCATGATCGTCAGGCCGATGCCGTACAACATCGGGGCGTGGATCGAGATGATCGCGAAGTTCGGTTGCAACGCATCGGCGCCATAGGCGCGTTCGGTGATCGGAACGCCCAGCAGCAACGAGTTCGAGAACATGCCGCAGAAGCCGATGGCGATGCTGTCCTGCCACGGCCGCCGGAAGATCAGCCGCGCCCCCAGAAGCCCCGCCGCGAAGCCTGCGAAAGCTCCTGTGTAGAAGCTCACGAACAGCGACAGCGACAATGCGTCGTCGAGGTTCAGTTGCGAGATTGCGCGGAACAGAAGGCAGGGGAAGGCGAAGTTCTGGGCGAAGCCCATCAGCCCATCCACCGCCGCGTCCGAGAACATCTTTCGCCACACGACGAGATACCCCGCGCCGATGACGATGAACACGGGAAGGATTACGTCTAGAAGCGCTTGCATGGGCGTGCCTTGCGAGGGGAGGAGGGCAGGGCGCTCTCCGGGGCGGAAACTGTAGGGCCGTAGAGGCAGAGACCGCTGCGCCTAAAGCGCATAGCGGATCACCATTCCGTCGTAGGCCGGGGTAATATGGTCAGCCGTTTCGGCCTCGACCGTGTCGTAGTCGAGGTCCAGATGCATGTTCGTCAGAACCGCCCGCTTCGGCGCCGCCCGTTCAATCCATTCCAGCGACTGCGCAAGGTGCGAATGTGTCGGGTGCGGGTCGCGGCGCAGTGCGTCGAGGACCCAGCAATCAAGATCGGTGACGGCTTCCCATGCCTCGTCGGACATATGCGCCACGTCGGGCAGATAGGCGAGGTCGCCGATCCGGAAGCCAAGCGCGTCGATCGAGCCGTGGTTGACCTCGAACGGGGTCAGGATGATCGCGCCCCCTGCGCCGGTCACGGTGATCGGCCCTTCGATGGTGTTCATCTCGAGGATCGGCGGGTAGGGCGATGTCTTCGGCTGGATGAAGGCGTAGGCGAAGCGCGAGTACAGGTCGTCCTGCGTCGCGCCGTCCGCCCAGACCTGCAACCGCTGGCGGGTGTTGAACACCACCTGACGCAGGTCGTCGAGCCCGTGGGTGTGGTCCGCATGGCTGTGGGTGAAGACCACCGCGTCCAGCGCGCCGACCCCGGCGTCCAGCAGTTGCGCCCGCATATCGGGCGTGGTGTCGATCAGGACGCGGGTAATGCCCTCGGCCGTCTCGCGCTCGACCAGCATGGAACAGCGGCGGCGGGTGTTCTTCGGGTTCTCCGGATCGCACAGGCCCCAGTGGCCGCCCAGCCGCGGCACGCCGCCGGACGAGCCGCATCCGAGGATGGTGAACCGCAGTTCGGCGGTCACGCGGCGGCCTCGTACGCGGCGACGCGCGAGAACAGGCGCTCGAAGTTGGCCTGCGTCCGCGCGGCGAAGTCGGCGTAGTCGAGGCCGTAGACCTCGGCCCCGACACGGGCGGTGTGCGCCGTGTAGGCGGGCTCATTGCGCTTGCCGCGGTGGGGCGGCGGCGCAAGGTAGGGGCTGTCGGTCTCGACCAGAACCCGGTCGACCGGCGCGTCCGCGAAGATCTCGCGCAGTTCGGTGGACCGCGGGAAGGCGGCGATGCCGGACATCGACAGGTAGAAGCCAAGCCCCAGCGCAGCCTCGGCCAGCGCGCGGCCGGACGAGAAACAGTGCATGACGCAGCTATAGGCCCCGGCCGCGTGTTCCTCGGACAGGATGCGGGCCATGTCCTCGTCCGCATCGCGCGAATGGATGATCAGGGGCAGGCCGGTCCGGCGGCAGGCCTCGATATGGATGCGCAGCGACTCTTGCTGGATGTCCTTCGACTCTGCCGTGTAGTGGTAATCCAGCCCGGTCTCGCCGATGCCGACGAATTTCGGATGCTCGGCCAGCTTCACCAGTTCCGCGACGGTCGCCAGCGGCTCTTCGGCGGCGCTCATCGGGTGGGTGCCGGCGGCGTAGAAGACCGGTGCGTGCGCTTCGGCCAGCGCGCGCACCTGCGGTTCCTGCCGCAGACGGGTGCAGATCGTGACCATGCGCGTCACGCCGGCCCCGGCGGCGCGCGCCAGCAAGGCTTCGTGTTCGCCCTCGAACTGCGGGAAGTCGAGGTGGCAGTGGCTGTCGGTGATCTGAGGGGTGTCGGCGGGCATGGAAAAGCGGTCTTCGGTCGAAGGATGTACGTGCAAGGCGGATGGGAGTCAGGCGGGCAGCTTGGCCGCCGTTTCGTGAACCTTGAGAACCATATCAAGGATGAGCGAGGCAGGGTCAAGGTTGACCGCCCGCCCGTGACGGGCGCGGGCGCCCAGCGACTGCGACAGGTCGGCCCATTGGCGGGCTGCGTAGGTATGCGGCGACAGGCGGGCCAGCAGGCGCGCCTCGCCCTCGACCGCTTCGGGCAGCGGCGGTCCCGCGATACCGGCGCGGGCGGCGCGGGCAAGGAACAGGTCGAACAGGTCCAGCAGCAGCGCGAAGCGGTCGGCGTTGGTGCGCCCGGTGGCGCTGTCGGCCAGCGCCAGCGCGCGGGGGCGGGCGTTCGGGTCGCCCAGAACCTGCACCAGTTCGCGGTACAGCTTCAGCCCGTCCATGGTCAGCAGCCTGAGCGCGGTGCCGACCGAGCCCTCGGCCAGCGCCGCAAGCCCGTCCGCATCCTCGCCGGGCTCGACACCCGCCTGTGCCAGCGCCTGCGCGATCTCGGGCGCGTCCAGCGTGCGGCACCGCAGGCGGCGGCAACGCGACAGGATGGTGGGCAGAATGCGCGAGGGCTGGTGCGCGATCAGCAGCAGCGTGGTGTTCGCGGGCGGTTCCTCCAGCACCTTCAGCAGGGCATTGGCGGCAGAGACGTTCATCTCGTCGGCGGCGTCCACGATCACGACCCTGCGGCCGCCATCGGCGGCAGAGAGTTCAAAGAACCGCTTGAGCCGGCGGATCTCTTCGACGGTGATCTCCTGCCGCAGGCGTTCGGTCTTCTCGTCCCACGGTCGGCGCACAAGCGAAAGGCCGGGATCGGACAGCGCGGCGACCCGGTGGGCAACGGGGTGGTCCTCGGAGATATCCAGCGTCGTCGGCGGGGGAGGAGCGCCGAACAGTCCGTCATCCTGCTGCACCGGAGTGGCCAGCAGGAACCGTGCGATCCGCCAGGCCAGCGTCGCCTTGCCCACGCCGCGCGGGCCGGTGATCAGCCAGGCGTGGTGCATCCGGCCTGAGGTGAAGGCGTCGAGAAACGAGGCCTCTGCGGCCTCTTGTCCGATCAGCCACCGCGTCTCGCGCGGGTGCGGTGCGCCGTGGGCGCGGTCGGCCTCGGGCACGGTGTCGATCACGCCAGCGCCTCCTGTACCGCGGCGCGCACGTCCGCCGCCACGGCATCCACCGGGCGGTCACCGTCGATGATGCGGAAGCGAGAGGCGAATTCTTCGGCCAGCGCAAGGAAACCGGCGCGCATCTTGGCCTGAAGGTCGAGGCCAAAATCCTCGAACCGTTCTTCCGTGCCGTTGCGCCCTTTCGCGCGGGCGAGGCCGGTGGCGGGGTCCATGTCGATCAGGATCGTCAGGTCCGGCTCGCGTCCGATCATCAGCGAATGCAGCGCGTCCACCTTGGCGCGCAGGTTGCCGCGCGACAGGCCCTGATACATCCGCGTCGAATCCGCGAACCGGTCGCAGACCACGACCTTGCCGGCGGCAAGCGAGGGCTCGATCAGCCGTTCCAGATGGTCGCGGCGGGCGGCGGTGAACAGCAGGATCTCGGTCTCGGCGGACCAGCGGTCGGGATCGCCTTCCAGCACCAGCCGCCGGATCTCGTCCGCACCCGGAGAGCCGCCGGGTTCGCGAGTCAGCACGGTGTCGTGGCCCTCGGCTCGCAAGGCATCCGCCAGCAGCCGCGCCTGCGTCGACTTGCCAGAGCCGTCGATGCCTTCGAAGGTGATGAAACGTCCTGTCATGAAAGCGGCGTAGCGGCCCGTCCGCGCGGGGTCAACGGGCCAGCTTCGGGCTTACAGCAGGTCCGCAGCCTGACCGGCGAAGCGCGTGATCAGGATGCGTGCGGCGGTGCGGATCCGGGGCATGAACCCGCCACGCTCTACGGAACGGTCGGCGACCAGCGGAACGCGGGTTTCGGGCATGTCCGGCAGCGTGATGATCAACTCGCCCAGCTGCTGGCCTTCCTCGATGGGCGCCTGCACCGGGCCGCGATAACGGATCTCGCCCTCGATGTTGCCCTGAACCAGCGCTGGGATCAGAAGTTCCACATCCTGCTCAACGGCCAGACCGACCTGATCGATGTTGCCCAGCCAGACCGGGGCGGACGCCAGTACCTTGCCTTCCTCGACAACCGTCTTCTGGACGAACTGGCGGAAGGCCCAGTTCACGATCCGCTCGGATTCCTCTGCGCGCTCTTCCTCGGTATTGAGACCCGCGATCACGAAGACGATACGGCGGTTGCCCTGCACGGCAGACCCAACAAGACCATATCCCGCTTCCTGCGTGTGGCCGGTTTTCAGGCCGTCCGCGCCGATACCAAGCGTCAGCAGCGGGTTGCGGTTGAACCGGTTTTGCGGCGCGCGGTCGTCAAAGGGAAACTCGGTCATGCCGAAGTAGCCGTAGTACTCGGGGAATTCCGAGATCAGGCGCACGGCGAGCGTGCCCAGATCGTGCATCGACATCCGCTGGTTCGGCGCGGGCCAGCCGCTGGCGTTGGCGAAGGTCGAATTGGACATGCCAAGCGCGCGGGCCCGGTCGTTCATCATTCGGGCGAAGGCTTCCTCGGTTCCGGCAAGGCCCTCGGCCACCACGACGCAGGCGTCGTTGCCGGACAGCACGATGATGCCCTTGATCAGCTGTTCAACGGTCGGGCGGTCGGTCTCGTTCAGGAACATGGTCGAGCCGCCCATGTTCTTGGCCTTGGTCGAAACGCGGAACTCTGTGTCCAGCGTCACGCGGCCGTCGCGCAGCGCCTCGAACAGCATGTTCAGCGTCATCAGCTTTGACATCGAGGCCGGCGGATAGGGCAGGTCGGCCTCTTTCGACATCAGGACCGTACCGGTGGTCATGTCGTAGACCCAGGCCGCGCGCGCCCGCGTGTCGAACGCGCGGGCGGGCAGGGCGGTCAGCAGGATCAGGGCGAGCGTCGCGAGCAGAGGGGCAAAACGCATGGGCCTTGAGAGTCCTTTCTATGGCAGCGCTAGTTCTTCACGAAATATGCGTCCGCATATCCGAGCTTCTTCACCTTAGCCAGCAGGGCGTCGCGTTCCGAGCCATTCGGCACCGGTCCGGCGAGAACGCGCCAATAGGTCTTGCCGCTGCTGGTCTCTTCCTTGACCGTGGGCATGATCCCAGCGTTCCGAAGCGCGATGCCGTTGCGGTTGGCGTTGTCCTCGACGCTGAACAGGCCGATCTGGATGAAGGGCTTTTCAAGCGACGAAACCGGCGCGGGGGCGGGCGCCGGCCGCGACACCGGGGCCGGGGGCGTGGCGTTGACCGGGGCCGAGGTCGGTTCGACATTGGTCAGCGTGCCGGGAAGGGGGCGTGCCGTCGGCGCGGTGTCGGCGGCGGCGCTTGCCACCATCTCGGGCGTGACGGTCGGTGCGGGCGCGGAGGAAGGCGCAGGCGTGTCCAAAGCCGACAGCGCGGCGTCGGCCAGATCCACCGGGTCGTCAAGCGTGGTCGTCTCGATGCCTTCGGGCGTCTCGAGGTTGGCCACCTGAACCTCTTCCGGCAGGCTGGCGGGACCCGCCTCGGGGACCTCTTCGCGGCGAAGCGCGGTCACGTTCAGCGCGCCGGGCGATCCGGCCAGCATGCCAAGCGCCGCGGCCGCGTCCGACGAGACCTGGAAGATCGGGCCGGGGTTCTCGCGCTCGCGCTTGAACAGGGCGCCGATCACGAACTTCCCGGTTTCGTTGTTGCGGATGATCACGCGCTCGGGCTCCGTCACATCGGGATGCGCGACCCAGACGCCACCAAGCGAGGGGCGGCCGTCCCACAGGCCGTTGTCCGAGACCTGGAAGACCTCGGGAACCTCGACATCGCGTTCCACCAGTTTCGTCGTACCGGGCGTGTCCACGCCCGATGTCACCGCGGCCTCGTCGCCGGGTGTCGTATTCTTGAACAGGTCACTGTTCTCACCGCAGCCCGCCAGAACGGCGGCGCTACACAGCATCAAGGCGATACGCCCCGTCCGCGTCCTTGCCATACCTTGCCCCTTTTCCCGCGAACTTTGCCGCGTTTGTTCTGCTCGTCCCCCATTGCGGGCATGCAATACGGGTGTCGGCAGAGTAACCCCGACCGCCGCGCTTGGGAAGTGGCAAGGTTGTGAGCGTCCCATTTGGGTCCCGCGCTGTGGCGAAGCGGCCGGTCTTGCCTTTCCCGCCTGCGCCGGGCTAGTGCTGTCCTCCACGGAGAAGTGGCAGAGCGGTCGAATGCGGCGGTCTTGAAAACCGTTGAGGTGCAAGCCTCCGGGGGTTCGAATCCCTCCTTCTCCGCCACCTTCCGATTTCCGAAGATGTCAGAGCGTCGTCGTGGGCGGCCATACGCCCCTATTTTGCTGCGCTGCGTGGCGCTTGTCGCTTGTGCTCGCTTCATTTCGATTTTTCTGGTATCTGCTCCTTGCGTGGTATGAAACGTGGTATTTCTCATGACTCTGAGCGGTAAGCTGACAAGGAAGCTGGTGGAAAACCTTGGGCCGGGGCGGCACGGGGATGGGAACGGACTCTACTTGGTCGTCGATCCGTCCAGAGCGCGGCGCTGGATCGTGCGGGTGACGGTCAAGGGCCAGAAGAATAGCAAAGGTGCTCCGCTGCGGACGGACTTTGGCTTGGGTGGGGCGGATGTAGTGACGCTGAACCAAGCGCGCGATCGAGCTTTGGAATATCGGCGGATGGCGAAGCAGGGGCTGAACCCGCGCTTCAATGCCCGACAACATATCCCAACCTTTGAGGAAGTCGCGCAGCAAGTTCATATCGAGCGAGTACCAACCTGGAAGAACGCCAAGCACGGTCAGCAGTGGCTTAACTCGCTGCGCGATTATGCTTTTCCAAAGATTGGACGGATGCCGGTGGATAGCATCGGGCAGCCGGAAGTGCTCATGTGTCTGTCGCCAATCTGGACCCAGAAGCACGAAACAGCACGGCGGTTGGCGCAGCGCATCAAGACTGTGCTGGACGTGGCGCGGTCGAAGGGCTTCCGCGACAGCGAGAACCCGGTAACGGCGATCCGCGATGCTGGTGTGTTGCCGAAGGTTAAGGCCAAGCCGAAACACCACAAGGCGATGAACTGGCGGGACGTACCTGCTTTCTTCGCGGATCTGCAAACGCGCGACGCGATGGCGGCAAAGGCGTTGATGTTTACCTGTCTGACCGGGTCGCGCACCGGCGAAGTGTTGGGAATGCGATGGGAAGAGGTAGACGTCGATGCGCGCCTCTGGACCTGCCCCGCCGACCGGATGAAGGGCGGCGAGGAGCATCGGGTTCCGCTGACCACAGAGATGCTTGCAATCATCGAGCCGTTGCGGGCTTTGTCCTCCGAGGTCGTGTTCGAGGGGCAGAAGCGACACAAGCCTCTCTCGAACATGTCGATGCTAAGGCTGCTGCGCCGGATGAAAATCGAAGGCGTGACGGTGCATGGGTTCCGCTCCACCTTCAGGGACTGGGCTGCTGAGGCGGCGAGTGCACCGCGCGAGATAGCTGAAATGAGCCTCTCGCACCGAATCGGGTCGCAGGTCGAACAGGCTTATGCGCGGTCTGATCTGCTGGAGAAGCGCCGTATGCTGATGGAGCGATGGTCGCAATTCGTAACTGGCGGGGATGGGAAAGTCATTTCCTTGGCAGCCAGTGGCGTGGAAAGTTGAGAAATTTCGGACAAAAGTCCGGCTGGCATTCGCCTTTTGCCGAACGCTTACAAGCGAACTAAACCGGAACAGAACGATTGCAGGGCCAAAAGTCTGAGACTATCGTGACTTTTGATGGGTAGCGGCGCTGTAAATGATCGCCTTTGGAAGATCGCGGATCGGGTCACCGGCGCGAGCGGCCAGGTTTTCACCAACTTCCCGGGACCACCATTCGACATCTCGAAGCCGACACTGCACGACAGCAAGTCCGATTTCCAAGCAGAGATGGACTACCTTAAACAGCTATCGTCATCCCTCAAGGATGCCATATCGATCTTGCGACCAGCTCTTGTCGAAGATGAAGAGCGTCACGTTCTTGCGAGCCGCGTGGCTGGCGTGATTAACGAGGCCGCCGACCAACGGATCTCAAGGAAATCGGTGCGGAATGCAATCGGCCTGGCCGTACTTTCCGCCGCAAAATGCGGCCTTATGGGCAGCACGGCCTATGTTCTTCACGCATTAAATCTCGAAGTTTCTGATAGAATACGGGAGCTTGAGAGCCAAGGGCAGATCCACTGGAGCTCAAAGGGAAGGCCGCCTAACCTCTACGCACGCGCAATCGCGCTTCGTTTCGCGCGTTTCATCGCGCGAAAAACCGGAAAGTATCCAACATTCGGAACTGCCAGCGACGGCAGTCATCCCTCGACTGATTACGGTCGCGCATTGCAAGAGGTTTTTGAAATTCTGGAAATTGTCGCTGCCGTCAAAGGCCCGGCTACCTGGGCGATCAGTCAATTGACTGAAGACGACCTTAAGCCGGACATAGGTGGCTTGCTGGGCAGTCTGCTGGGGCATTCGCCAGAGAGGAACGATGGCCAGGATGCGAAGGCGGCCATTGCCGCGATGTTGGCCAAAAAGAACGAGCCTTAAGCCTTTTTGCTTGGTTTGATTAGGGATTTGGTGCGCCCTTTATGAATTCCATTCGTAGTGCGTCATTTGGCTCCAGAAACTATCTGGAGCAGAAAAATGAACACGCTCTTTGAGCAGAGCCGCAACTACACCCTCGGTGACCCCGAACTGGATCTGATCGGCGACCGTGCCAAACTGGCACAGTGGCGGCATAAGGGCATTGGGCCCGCGTTCTATAAGTTGGGCCGCAAGATCGTGTACCGTGGCGCGGACCTGAACGCATGGGCAGAGGCGAACCGCGTCGAGCCGCGCGCCGGGGAGCGGCACTAGTGGCGCGCGCTGGCAGCTCGGTCCGGATCAAGTCGTTCAAGACGTACACCGTCGAAGAAGCGGCAGAGGTTGTCGGGGTGACCGAACAGACGATCCGCACCTGGATCAGGCAGGGGCTCCTTGCGATGACCGAAAAGCGCCCCACCTTGATCCTAGGTTGGGCATTGAAGGGTTTCCGCGAACAACTCCGCAAGAAACGCAGACGCCCGCTGCAGGACGGTGAGTTCTTTTGCCTCCACTGCAAGAAACCGAGAACGCCTGTCGCAGGTCTGGTGGAATACCAACGGCTCTCGGATGCGCACGGGCAATTGAGAGGCTTCTGCTCCGCCTGCGAGGGTGCCTGCGCCCGCATTATTTCGCGCCGCGACCTCCCGAAATGGGCCGACCTCCTCGACGCTGGCACCAACGACAGGCGGACAGCCTAAAGGAACCATCGAAACCACGCTTAAATCATAACTTCGAGCAAGAGGCCCGAGCCGTGCCAAAGTTCAATGAGGAAAACGAGCGCGTCAAGCGCGACTACATAGAGTATCTAACGCATGCCGAAGGCTACGATGAAGCGTCGCTGGACAAGGTCCGCTCGGCCCTGCGGGAACTGGAAGAGGCGGTCGGCTATAAGCCATTCAAGGCGTTTCGCCGCGAATGGGCGGCCCGGTTTAAGAAGTACCTCGATAAACGCAAGAACGCTCGCACCGGGAAGCCATTGAGTCTCTCGACGCGCGACTCGCTCCTGCGCCAGGCTCGCGGCTTCATCCGCTGGCTGTCTTCTCAGCCGGGTTATCGGTCTCGGGTGTCGCTCTCGGACGTGGCCTACTTCAACAACTCGATGAAGGACGCACGCGCCGCCCATACTCAGCGGCCGGCGCGCTATCCGTCTATCGAGCAATGCAACCATGCATTCCGCCATATGCCGGAAAACAATGAAGCCCAGCGCCGCGACAAGGCCAAGTTCGCTCTGATCATGCTTACCGGAGCGCGTGCGGGCGCAATCGCGTCGTTGCGGCTGAAGCATGTCGACTTGATTGCCGGCTCCATCTTCCAGGACGGGCGCGAGGTGAAAACCAAGGGTGCGAAGTCTTTTGTGTCTTGGTTCTTTCCGGTCGATCCGATGTATCGCGAAGCTTTCACCGCGTGGATTGAATTCTTGCGAACGGAATTGCTCTACGGACCGGACGATGCGGTCTTTCCCAAGCAAGCGGTCGTTGTCACGGGCGGCAAGTTCGGTTGTGGCGGTTTGACCCGTGACCCCTATTCCAACGCCCAAACCGTGAGCAAGGTAGTCAAGGGGGCATTCCGAGCCGTTGGGCTGGAAGAGTTCAACCCTCACAGCATCCGCAAGACGCTGGCGTTCCTTGGCGACAGGCTTTGCACCACGATGGAGGCTCGCAAGGCATGGTCGCAGAATTTAGGCCATGAGAGTCTCGCTACGACTGTCAGCGCATACATGCCAGTGCCTCAAGAGCGGCAAGCTGAGCTTTTGAAGGGCATGTCTCAGAGAGTAGCTGACTAGCTTCATCCAACGCTCCCTTAGGGCGCGACGACAAATGCGAGTTGCATGATCTCTTGCCAGATCGCATTCGGTATTATGCTAGCGGTCGCCCCCAGTCCTCAATCGGCCCGAAGCTGTCAACATTAGCGACTGCCGCTAATGGCGAATTGGAGAAAGTTCCTTAGGTGAAGGCCACCGAAGCGATGATGTGAGGGTGCGTTCTGTGTGGCACCGATTCCGTTCGACACAGAAATTGCGAGCTTTCGATTTCAAGACCATCCAAAACCTCCCACATCAAACATTGTGAAATCGAAAGCCGCGGCGCACGGAGTCGACCAATATCGACGTTTTGTGGATATCCCGGCGCACGAAATGGATAGCCCTTTTCAAGATTGCGCCCACTATCAACTTATAGGCGATTCTCAATGCAGGGGAGATTTGAGATGACGTTTAATGTGTTCGCGAAAGACCATCGTGGAAAGCGCACCTTGGCCATATTGATCGTCTTGGCCGCGTGCTTTTTTCTGTCAGCCATGCCGGTAGAAGCCCAGATGGGCCCGGATTATTGGGTGGTTCAGGGCGTTGCCAGCGACGATACTCTGAACATCCGCTCAGGTCCTGGCACGATAAACCGCGTCGTGGCGCGTGCGCCGAATGGCGCGGTTTTCAGGAACCTTGGCTGTCGCGGCGAGGGCAGCGAGCGTTGGTGCCATGTTGAGACGCCCGACGGTCGTATCGATGGCTGGGCATCTGGTCGCTATCTACAGGAATCCGGAGCGCCAAATACTGCTAGCCATTCCGGCAATAACGATGTTCCCGAGCTGCACCTGCGTAACACCGGTGAAATGGAGGTCAGATTTGCTGCAGGCTGTACAGCGCTCTACAACCCTTCTGGGCGCCGCATCACTGCTGGAAGCTCCTGTTCCGGCGCGCAGTTGTCCGCGGCCCATGACGCGATTGAAAGCTACATGCGCGAGAATGGCGGCAACGGAAATGCTTCCGATGCATCTTCCGGCGAAACCGTGGCGCTCAAGGGGACTGGCACAATCATTGGGGGTGCACGCCTTAGCGGGTCGATCATAGGAAAAGGGATTGGCAATTACGCCCTGCTCATGACGGGTGAGGGCCTCGTCTGCACGGCCGGATTGCAACACGCGCCGGGCACGGTGGCCAGTGAGTTGGCGAGCCTGCACTGCTCGAACGGAGCGCACGGAGTCGTTACCGTGAAGGAGCACAGCTCGGGCTATATAGCTAACTTCAGCTTGACCCAAGGTGACAGCGGATGGGTTATTTTCGAACGGTCCTGAATTCGAGCGCGGCGAGACAAAGTTGCCTTGCCGGGAAAAGGTGCAGAGCACTGCAATAGTCCTCTGCACCCTTGGAACTGGATCGTCTGACGGCGGAGGTTACCGCTCGTTTCCCCAAGTTGGGATAGGATCGGAATTGTATGAAAGCACCGAAGTTCGCATAGGCGCAGAGAGCCTTCATTGCGAAGCTGGTCACCGGCTCATCTGCCCGCCACAAAAGTCGACCAACTCACAAGGGAAGCGGATGCAGGGTACCGTCGGGCAACATGACAGGAGCGCGAAGATCCGTGATGCATGATGTGTCGAGCGCACCATCGGGGTATTCAATGAACGCCTCGGTGATATCGCGTGCGCACTGGCTGAACAGGATCGTGCCATGGCCGGATTCGGGGAAGACCAGGTTCAGCGAATTTCCCAGTGTCTCTGCCGCGATCGCCCCCCAGGAATAGGAGGTTTGCACATCGATTTCTCCGTTCATCAGAAGAACCCGCTCATCGCTCATTACGGGTTCCAGCCAGTCTTCGCGTGGGATCGGCTTGAAGACCTCGGCGCAAACCGCGAAGAACGGCGGCACCCCATCGATTGCTGACTCGATAAAGATCGGGCCGAATGGCAATGAGCCGGTCTCTTCGAGGTAGCCTTGCTCGGAGTTGTGTCCATCCACGAAGTCTTCCTGGCAGGCATAGACCATCGCCTCGAATTCGTGCTCCACAGCGTCTTCCAGCGCCTGATTGTCGAGCCCGATGAGTTCGAAGACACGGGCCAAATCGGCCTCGGTCATGGCCTGAACGAGCGTGCGCAGCTGTTCTGCCGTTGCACCGGTGAAGTGGTCCTCGACAAGGCCCGTCAGCCTATTGGCCTCCGGTTGGTCGAAGCGCAGGTTGAGGTAGTCTTTTCCGACGGCGAGCCGATCTTCGCGGGTGGGCAGCGCAACGATTGCCGCTTCCATCTTGTCATCGAACAGCTCTGCGAGTTCTAGCGCGGCGGCGTCGGCAGCGAGATCGCTTTCCAATTGACCGATGGCAGATTGCGCCATGATGCCATTCAGTTCGATCACCCGAGCAGCGGTTGCAGCAGCCTGGATCAGGGACAGTTTGTCGCCTCCGATCCCGGCTGCTGCTGCCTGTGCAACTAGCGTTTCGGGTGTCATTTGGGGTGGCAACTGGCCACCGATGATCTGGCCAAGCAGCGTTGTGTCGCCTTCTTCTAGCTGCGTGACCATCAAAGGCAGATAGGTCGAAAGCCGGTTCGGATTCTGGCTGCGACGGCTGTTGCGATTGTCGATGTAGGAAAAGAGATCGTCGCCTGTGAAAGGCTTGCCCAGCACGTCCACTGGTTCTTCGCTCATGCGATCCAGCAGCGCAAAAAATCGGGCCGTTATGTCTGGATAGGCCTCGGAGCAAATCGCATCGCGCTCACAGGGGGCGAAAGTGTTCACGATTGCATCGGCATGGGGTGTGATCAAAGTATCGTACAGTTGGACTTGCGGTGGAGCGACCCCGTCAAGCACCACGGACCGGATGCCCGGCAACTCCTGCCTCAGGGCCTCCAGTGTCAGCTTTGTGCCGTAAGAGACCCCGTAAAGATTGTATTCCGCATAGCCGAGTGCCTCCATCAGGGCGCCCACATCCAGCGCATTCTGTGTGGTGTTGATCATCTGGATATCGACGCCGCGGCTGGCAATCTCTTCGACGCAGGACGAAGCGAAAGTAACCGGCAGATCCGGCACGGCTTCACCAGCGAAGGTGCGAACCGAGGCATCGAGGTTATCGGCGATTGTGCCGAAGCAATCCATTTCTGGCGCGCTTGCGTCCACTCCGCGCTGATCGAAGGAGATAATGTCCCTTCGCTGGCGCAGGTGGTCGAAGAAGTGGCTCACAGCCGCAACGGTGCGCACGGTTCCGCCGCCGGGGCCACCGTGCAGGTAGATCACCGGATCGGGCGCGGGTGACAGAGAGTGCGCCTTGTAGACGATCCAGCTCAGCGTGATCTTGCGCCCGTCGGGGTTGGCGTGATCCTCGGGCACATCCAATGTACCGCAGATGACCGTTTCCCCCTCGATCTCGGCCGGGGCAACAGGCCGGGCACAGGGCGCGATCTCCATCTGGTATTCGGGACGTTCAATCGCAGACAAAACGGTGTCGAACCCGTCCGTTTTTGGCTCGCCCGTAGTCAGGGCAGAGACAAGCGCGATGATCTGTTCAGGCGTCATTGTGCAAAACTCCTTGGCTTTCGCGATCTACGGGTTTGTCCTGGCGCGCAGGTTCGAGCGCCTGGACCGGATGATGGGTGAAGTGGCGCAGAATTAGCCCTACTTTGCCGACGTCGTGGGTCTGTCCTGATTCCGTAGAAGACCGTTCGGACAAAGGCGACAGGCCGCGGGATCATTGGCCTTCCGCAAGCTTGGTGTACCGCTCATGTGCGGCGGGTCGGTTCTGGAAGGCACGCCAAGCGATAAGCAGGGCGACAATTAGCACGACGAGACCAGGAAGGCTGGCTTCAACACCGAAATCCCCTCCGGACATCTGCTCCGAGCTTCCCTCTGCCGGGCCAATACTGAACAGCGCCGTTGCGCGGGGGTGCCCGCTGACCGGGAGGCCGTACACGTTGCCCTGAAAGAAGTTCCACCCGACATGGATGCCGCTGATCAACCAGAGCGAACCCTGCTGCAACGCAACAAGACACGCGAAGACCGCGTATAGAAAGAGGAACATCAGGATGAACGGATCGAAGTTGACGTGGACAACGGCGAAGAGACAGGAGCTGCCCAAGATTGCGATCCAGCCGGGAAGTTGACGTCCCCCCATCTGCAGCATGTAGCCGCGGGTCACGGCTTCTTCCGTAGATCCCTGGATCACGAACACGGCCAGTAGCGGCACCATCGGGAAAAGCGCCGCCAGTCCCGAAACGGTATGCGCGCTTGCCCCGGCCTCATAGATTCCGGCCATCAACAGAAATAGCACGGGCAAGGTCATCATGACCCCACCGATCGCGAGACCCATCAGAAATTTCCGGACAGCGCCGTGTCCACGAAAGCCGACCGTTGGCAGAGACCGGCCTTCTTTGAATCGCACCCAAAGAAAAAGGAGCAGCAAGGAGCCACCAAACACGAAGAGCTCCGTGTACTGGTGCAACGGGTTAGTTGGGTCTTCGCCCAGCAGCGTGGTGCCGACGCCTGTTCCGACTATGCCTCCACCGACAATGATGACGATCGTCACGATCCACGCGAGCCACCAACTGGACGGACGCTTCGCCTCACCTGCCAAGCGTATGATCTGATCGTTTCGCAAATCCATTCCGTTCATCCCTCTGAGCCTTGGGTCAATTCACGGGTGGAGAGCATTGCGTCAGACCATCAAGTTTATCACGGTCACGATGTGGTATCACTGTCGCTCGGACCAAGGGTGCGAAAGCAGCCGGTACGGACTTCTGTAAGCCGTCATTCGGCACCGATAAGAAACCCTTCAATCTCGCTGACGTCGTAGGTCTGACCTGTTTCTGTGGTGATCGTCTCGATCCCGCTCGCACTCAGATCACAATAAAGGTCAGGGGCGTTACTGGTGATGTCCGTGCCGTTGATTGCCACTACCTTTTCGCCAAGTGTCAGCCCGGCCTCATCCGCTCGACCGCCAACCGCCATTGAGGTCACCATCAGCGATCCATCGGGTTGCAGACCAATACCGGCAGCTGGTGAATCCGTCATTCCAAGCGCAACATCATCTTCGGCCAATGGGTCGAGATACATAGTTTCGGAGGACCAGTCGAAGGTCACGACGAAATCCTTCAAGAACATGTGCCCCATGTTGCCGGCGACTCCCGGTGCCATGCCGTCACCTACGAATACGGTCGTGGTGATCTCGGTTCCCGCGATCCCAACGGGCAGTTGCAGAGCGGTGAGTGCGATTTCGAAAGATCCCGCGGCTCCTCCTGCAAGGTTGGCCATCTGTGGTGCTCCTTCTGGAACCTCCACGCCGACGGAGGCCAGGTCCTCGGTGTTGATGGTAAGGGGGATGCCGCCGCCGGTATCGACGACGAATTCCAGCGTGCCGTTACCAACCTGCAGTTCGACGTGGGGGGTTGGTGAAACCGTGTCGGGCTTGGTGAAGAAGGGAAGGGTTATGGCGCCATCGATGTGATCAAGCTGGTCTACACTTGCTGCCACCGTGATTTCGTTCGCACCGTAGTCGATCTGCCAGACGCCGTTGCGCATCGCCGGAGCGCCGAGCAACCCGTTCTGTGTGATGCAATAGAAAGCGCCACCTGCTTCCCAGCCGGCCCCGGCAGTCAAGCTGGTGATAGGCAAGACGCCTTCGATCATAGCGGACGGTATCAGTGTCGTGGGTGTCCAGATTAGGGCTCCGCCGCCTGCCAGTCCGGGCGACTCAAAGACTATCTCGCCGCCCCGTTCTTCAAGCAGCTCATTTGTGACGATTGTCGGCGCACCGGTGTCGAGCATGAATGGAAGCGCGTTCTCGCCGTCAAAGGACACATCCACGACCACATGAGCCATCACGTCCCGGAACGGAAAGGTCACCGGTAGCTCGACCCCTTCATAAAGGTTGACTGTCGGAAGGAAGTTGTCGATCTCGGCTCGGAATGTGTTGTACACATCAAGCTTCGCTTTATCCTCGGCCGACATCTTGATTTCTTGCGCGTGCAGGAGCGGTGCTGAAAGAAGACAAGCCGCTGCAGCGGCGAGCGCAAATCTGGATTTCGGTGTCATCGTGCAATCTCCGGGATAAGGCGAAATCTGGAAGCTTGTTCGAAAGCGAAGGCAAAACCGAGAAGCGCGGCATCCTCGCCCTGCTTGCCGATCAGCGTGACACCGACGGGCATGCCAGAGCTGTCCATTCCGAGCATGGCCAAAAGACCGCCGGCGGATCGGACTCCCAACGGCACTGTGATCGCGGGATAGCCGGCGGTGGCGTAGACTTGGGAGTGATCGTTGTCGACGCTGACAAGCACCTCCGCCCCGCTGGTGGCAAAGGCCGTTTCCAGAAGGTCGGTTGCGGCTTTGGTCAAGGTATCTCCCAAAGCGCGAAAGTCGGCTTCTGACAGATCGGAGGCTTGACCAACTTTGATATCGAGAACGGGTGTACCGAATGGCGCGCGTGTTTCGGGCTGCGCGATATAGTAGGCGGCCAGGGCCTCGGGGCCGTCGATATCCGGCTTCACGCTCCCGATGAAGGGGGTCATGTCATAGCGTATGCCTCCGGCCAGAAAGTGATCGAATTCCGCCAGTGCGGACTGCCATCCGGCAAGGCTTGCTGGTGAGATATGCGCGCCGGTCAGCGCCAGGATCGCCGCGATTCGCTGCAGCAGGTCTGCATTACCAGGCTGGATTGCGATCTCACTGGCGAGAACCCCGACGCTGACGCCGCTTAGGGCATCGAGTGACAGTGATGCAGAGTAGTCAATTTCCGCCGTGTCGATGATGTCGAGCAACAAGGCTGCATCTGTCACGCTGCGTGCGATCGGCCCGGGAGAGTCGTTGTTCAGCAGAAGCGGGATAACACCATCGCCGCTCACAAGATCCCGGCTGGGCTTCATGCCGACAACGCTATGCCAAGCCGACGGCGCGACCAATGATCCGGAAGTCTCACTGCCGACACTTACGACGGCGAGGTTTGCTGAAACTGCCCCGGCCGATCCCGAACTGGAGCCTCCGGTCGGAAACATACCGTGGGGATTCATGCCTTGCCCTGCGACGGCAGTGGAGCCGCCAAAGAACAGCCCGACTGAAATGGCTCCGGCGAACTCTGACAGGTTGGCCTTGCCGAGGATGACCGCACCGCCGTCCCGGAGCTGCTTTACTAGGAGCGCGTCTTCGACTGGAGCGTAGTCCAGAAGGATCTCTGCTCCGGCTGTGGTGTGCATCGGAGCTGCGGTTCCGATGTTGTCTTTCAGGCTGACCGGGATGCCGTGAAGGGGCCCGAGCACCTTACCTTCCGCGCGAAGCGTATCGGCGGCGCGGGCTTCCTCCATCGCCGCAGGATTTATTTCAGTGTATGTCCGCAGACGGTCGTCGAACTTGGCGATTCGGGCGAGAAAATAGGCGGTCAGGACCTCTGACGTCAGCTGGCCGCTGGCCATTAAAGCCTGAATTTCGGGGATTGTCGCGTTGGCCAGAAACTGGTCGAGGAATCCATTTGTCTCGTCAGAGAGCTCTTCAATGACACCCTCGAATGCCGCCAGATCCAGCGCCCTAAGCCGATGCGATTGGGCTAGCTCTTGAGCTTTTGTCGCGACGGGGTAGGCAAAGACCGTGCATATGACCAACAAGCTGGCAACGGTATGTCGCATAAACAATGTCATATTGATGCTTCCTTGAGTTACTGGGCTGGGTCACGAAGTTTCCCTAATTAAGAACTGACACCGCTTGCATAGCCAAAAGAGCGTCCTTCCCGCATTGCACGCGAAGGACCGCATTCGAGGTCGGAGCGCCGGCCTGCACACATTCGCATCAGAGGCTCGTCAGAAACGAAGCGATCCCGCGTTCTGTCCGGGGCGGCTAAACACGAACTGGGACGGTTGAGCATCGGGTCCATAGACCAAGGTAGCCGTGCCATTGTTACCATCCGTGCAGTAGATGTTCGTAAGCTCCGATCCTCGGGGGCTGGGCGGTTCATCAAGAACTCCCGTACAGGTGTAATCCAAGCCACCAGACAAGGTTATGGTCTGGTTTCCGTCGTTGCGCATGCGAAGGGCCACGGAAATGGTGTCGCCGGTGTTGTCCTTACCGGCCACGGCAGCTGACGGTGGCGTCAGGCCTCCTGTGGTCCCATTCGTTTCAAGGCAACCGGCCAGAAGGAATATGGCCGGTAGCAGAACCGCTATTGAACGACATTTCAAAGACACTTGGCTAGCCATGTTTGGACCTCTCTCGGAGCGATAAGCTGCGAATTCCGTAACTATCGTCGTTTAGGTGTCCGGCCTCGACAATCCGGATTGCGTTTCGGATATCCACTTCTGGTGCTTAGTCAGAGAACTTGTGCTAGCGTGGTCTTTCAGGTTGCGCGTTTTGCCGGTGAAGGCCAGAAAACCTGACCTTGGCATGCCGGGCGGCAGAAGCGTCGCCCAGCGCCGGCTCGGAGCCGTGGGAAAATCGAGGGATGGGGATGCCGAATAGCTCAGTCGTTACAGAGCGTTATACCGAGGCAAACGTCGGTCATGGTCCCGCGCTGTATCCCTCCGTCCAAGATTATAGCTTCGACCGGGGACGTGGTCATTTCGTTCACAACGTGATCGAGCCGCGCGAAAACGGACATAAGATCGTATTTCTCAGCTCCTCCGGACATTCCGGAACCTATGCTGAAAATGACAGACCCGTCATCTCGTTGCCGCAGGCTGGCCGGGCTGAGGTCAATTTGGATAACGAACGACTTAGCGTCGGCGTTGGGGAGATGTCTCTCATCAAGCCATGCCAGCGCTATTCGCGCATGATCGTCGATCCTTCGAGCGGGACCTATGAGAGCTATCTTGTTTTCTTGCCAAAGACGTGGTCGCGACGTTTTCCCAAGACGACGGTGGTTTCTTCAGTGGATCACCGGCTGCCGCATCTCTCCAGCTTGATAAAGTTCGCGATGGCCAGCCTTTCGCAGTCTGATGCAGTTTCGGACAGAACTGCGCTTCTCTTCGAAGCCCTAATCGAGGACGCGCTATTGCTAATCTTGGCAGCCGAAGCGACAACGGGCCGGACGTCCCATTTGGTTTCTGTAGCGAAGGACGCTGTAGCTTACATTGAAGCTCACTACGCCGAACCACTCTCAGTCGCGAGCGTCGCGGATGCAGTCGGGGTCAGCATTAGAACGCTACAGAAGGCGATGAAGTCGCAAACGGGAAAAACGATGAGGAGCCAATTGAGCCAAACGCGCCTTTTGGCGATGCGCCGAAGCCTAGAGAGCGGAATGGCTGGCAACTCCGTGACCTCTGCCGCTTTGGAGGCCGGGCTCTTTCATTTCGGTCGGGCAAGCCAAGCCTATAGAAAGCAATTTTGCGAGGCGCCCTCGGAGACATTGAGACGTGCGAACAGTGGCAGGGAAGGTCAGGACTAATTCGCGCGACCAGTTCAAGACCGCTTCGAACGAGAAAAGATCACGGATTGAACCGCCCCGGGTTTGCCGGAGGCTCCAACTTCTGAGTAGGATGGAGCATTATGAGCAAGACCACGAACAATTTTTCCCCCGAAGTGTGCGAGCCTGCTGTGCGCCTTGTTCTCGACAATGAGGGTCAGCATGGATCACGCTGGCAGGCGGTCATGTCGATTTCCGCGAAGATCTGAGCTACTCCCCATCTCTTGGACAGGATCTGGCGTAAATTAAGCTACTCGTTGCACTTGCTGATCGGGTTCACCCTTTAGGGCATCCATCGCGACCTTCGCCCTGAACTCAGGTGCGTGCTGCTTCCGTTTCGACATCTCTGATCTCCTGCTCGTCGAACATCAGCAGGTTGCAAATCGTAGCTTATGTCAGTGTCCGAATTTTTGCGGGAGCTCAGCATCCTGCCCGTTTCAAGTGAACGTCGGGCGACCCTTTCAAAAGACTTGCTTGGGCATGTCGATAAATAGCCAATGCGGAGGCTCCCTTTGGGCACTGGACGGATCCGGGCGGCACTCTACTACAAACCAAATCAATGCTTCGATGCTTGCGGGTGCACACCTTGGGGGCGCCCAAAGCAAGTGGCGGATTTTCTCGCCAATTGCCTTGAATGTCCGTTCGACGCCAGGCTCATTTTAAATATTCTTTGTTACCAAGATGCCTTCCACAAAATTCCTACGCATGGAGGCTGCAAAGGTGTACCTCGACGAAATACAACCTCGAGTTGACATAGCCGGAGGCTAGCTGGCAAACTTCCCCGGAGGGGCGGACGTCTGGAACCGGAGGACCAACATGGCCGACTTCGACTACACATTCCGCATCGTCTACGATCCCAATAGCGGCAACTATTCCTACGCATCCGACAACGGATCGGGAACTCTGACGGACGGAGATGGAGGCTCCACTGCGTTTGAAGCCACGGATACCATCAGTGGTGGCGGCCCTACAGATAGCGGAGAGTACCTTGGTACGGTTACGGTGAATGGGACGGTTTTTGTCGCCGTCGAAACGGCGACGCCCGGCGGAACGATCTCGCTCTATGGCCCAGAAGATCTGGGCGCATTTCCGACCGCAACGGGAACGCTGTCGCCGGCGCCGCAGGTCGTTAGTGCTCCTCTAACTGTATGTTTCGCTGCTGGTACCCAGATCGCTACGCCCAACGGGGCACGCTCAATCGAAGAACTGGAGGTCGGTGACTTTGTTTCGACGCAAGATGGGGGAGCTGTCCCAGTGCTGTGGATTGGGCACCAAACCGTTACCAAGCTTTTCACACCTGCGGAACGTTTCGTTCCGGTTCGTGTCAAGGCAGGTGCACTAGGCGAGGGTCTGCCCTACACCGATCTCATCCTGACTGCCGATCATGCGCTGATCCTTGAGGGGTTGGCGATCAATGCAGGCGCTTTGGTTAATGGAGATGAGATAAGATACGAACCGATAGATGCACTACCCGATCGGGCGACATACTTCCACATCGAGACCGAACATCACGATGTCATCTTTGCGAATGGGGCAGCTGCCGAGACCTACGTCGACGACGTCGCACGCAGTCACTTCGACAACTATGACAAGTACCTGATGGCGTATGGCGCTGACCGTGTCATCCGGGAGAATGCTTTGCCGCGCATCTCGGCTGCGCGTCTCGTGCCACCTGCTATACTGGCTCGCCTGAGGCGCAGAGCGGCAGCGTGAGCCTGCCATGAAACAGAGCCTGCCTTTGGTGAAGCGTCCCGACTGTGTCTGTTTTTCTTCACCTTTCTAGGCATGTGCAACTTTAGATTTCCGCCACGATTCTCTTCTCAGAAGTAAGCCTGGCTCGTTCTTACCGGTTAATGCAACCGCACCGTGCTAGCGCTTACGGACTATATCACTGCGCCCGCCGATTACCCGAAGACGGATGCTCCTTCCAACCACACCCTTTGGGCGGCTCCGAAGAGAAGGGCCGCTCCTACGCCAAGCATCGTTAAGGACGCGACTAGTTCGACCTGCCGGGTTCGCCGGGCAGCGATGCTGTTTGGAAGATCGCGCAGAAGCCGGTCTATCGTTGTCGCTCGCCAGGCAACGAACGCTCCTATTGCCACGAAGAAAGCAACCATTACGAGGTTGATCGCAGGCAGGCTGGGGGACTTAAAGATTGCTCCGGCCAACGTCACGGCGGCAAGCCCTATCCAAATAAGGCCGGCGAGGTAGCCAATCAGCCTAACCACCGAGCAAAACCGTGTGGGGAATCGTCACGCGGTTGGTGCCGGCTGTAACGACAACACCTGACTCGGTCTCTTCGGTCTCGATCCGGTCGGCTGCGTCACTTCCGCTGGCGAGCACGGTGGTTCCTCGGAACTCGAGGAGCAGGCGGTGATTGTCGGCCAGATAAATCAGTATCGCCCCGGATCCGTCGCTTGCGCGGGCCACGCCGTAGTCGCATGGCTCGATCGTACTGCCGAAGCTCTCGCATATTAGCCGCCCGATCTGGTCAAACAACTCGCCTCCGGCGCGACGGACGGCTGTGGCGGGGGATAGAAATTCGGCGGCGGCCCAGCCTTCGCTCCCGGATGAATCTATGAAGCTGATCTTGCACCACGTTCTGTCGCTGCGGTCTTCACAGCCATTGTTGTGTAGGATCATCCCGAGCGGCGCATGCGTTACAATGCCAGCCTCGGTCGTCGCATCGGCGCGGATATTCAGCGTGGCGTCGACGTCGGATACGACAACGTAGCCCGCTGTCGCGATCGCCGGTGCGGGCCTGCCAGGAAGCAGCCGTGCCGTGACCCCGTTTGCCACCAAGGTCAGGCTGCCATCGAAGGGATTTGGCTGCAACGCGACCTCACCCCGCAAAAGGGATATGACGCTGTTCTCCTGCGCAGAAAGAACGGGATCACCACAGGCGCGGCGGGTCATTGCCAGAGCGGCTTCCAATCGCAGGACACCTGCAGCCACATCGGCTTGACCGGTGTACCCGTTACATCCGGTAGACCCCGAAATGCCCCTGACGTCGAAAGAAATAGTGGGCGAGCCGATCGTCGCCACGCCGTTGACCTCCGTGATGGCCCAGTCCGAAGCGGAGGCTTGTGTGGCGAAGAAGGCAATGGCAAGGGCTAACGCACGCATCCGCAGTTCCCAATTAGGACATTATGACGAAATCACGCCCAGACCGCCGGTCCGGATGCAGAGGTAGATCCGTGAAGACGAAAACCATGCCGGGATGGCTGTGGATCGCAATCACGTCTGCGAACCGCGCGTCGGTGCCGACACGGGTCAAATCATGGTCAGCCTGTTCCGAAGTGCCGTCATAGGTTAGTGCCTGCCACTGCATTCCGCGCATCCCGTCGTCGGGGCCGTGAAGGATATAGACATGCGGTCCGAGTGGTTTGCCGTCCCAGATAAGCGGCCCTTCGGCAACTTCGCGGTCATTCTCGATAATAATGATCCGTTCGTCATGCGATGATGCGATGATGGATGTGATGGGGTACATTCCATCCATGTCCCAGTCCGACGGGTGTTGGCGCCGGTCAAGCGTATCAAGGACTTTCTCGAACTCGGTCGCCTCGTAGCTGCCGAGAATGAAACCTGGATGTACGACCTCGTCGGGGGCCGACCCACTTGCAGCGATGATGACCGGCGTTCCCAGATGGGTTACGTCGAAGAGTAGTGCCGAGAACGTCAGTGGTAGCCGTATGCAACCGTGGCTGGCCGGGTATCCCGGCAGATTCCCAGCATGAAGGGCAATGCCGCCCCAAGTTAGGCGGTTCATGTTCGGCATTGGGGCGTTGTTATAGGTCGAGGAACGGTGATCCCGATCCTTCTGCAGTACGACGAAGACGCCCGTTGGAGTCTCGTGGCCGGGTTTACCGCTGGAACACGTCGACACTGCAATACGCACGCCATTCCGGTAGACATGAACCCGCTGCTCGTCCAGTGAGACTACGATGGACACGGGACCGGAAGGTTGCCTCTCCGGATGCCAAGTGAACTCACCGGGCTGGAGCGCATTTACTTCCTTGTAGACATGTTGCCCTGCAATCGGGCCCGCCAGTAGTGCAAACCCTCCGGCTACCGCCATTGCGCCGAATTCTCTTCGCCGCAGTTTCCGATCCAGGGACATCCAGTCTCTCGCGCAAGTGAACTATTATCCTGTCAGGGTATTGCATGCCACGATTCGTGCAATCCTCTAGAACGGCGGCACGCTTATGGTATAAAGCCCGGGAGTACCGGGTGACTGGGTTGGCAGGTCCGGCTTTCGTGGTGTCCCTTCGCAAGAGTTGTCCTTTGCCGGTTGCGCCGAAATGCTGACATATCAGACTAAACTATGGGAAGAGCATTCGCGGGAAACCCGCGATGTCGAAGCCTTGTTATTCAGTGCACCAGAGTTTTTCAATATGTCCAAGGGCAGCAACCGCCGTTTGCGCGTCACATCGGCGGACTTCCCAAGCATCGGCACCAGCCTGTTGAACGTGGTATCATCAGGGCACGAGATAGACCTCGCGGACGATCGATTCCTGACCGTCATGATCCCGACCCGAGGGCGAACGCAAGTCCGGATGGAGCGCTCGCAAAGGACAATTCAGGAAGGGGCCGCTCTTGCGCTTGGCCCTTCGGAACGCTGGACCCGAGTCGAAAAGGGCGCGCATCGCGAGTTCCGTGCCAGCCTTGCAAAAATCTCTCTGGACGCAGTGCCTGTTCGGCAAATCCTTCCAATGGGGGAGTTCGATCCGGTGTTGCCGATCGCATCCTCCGCACTCCCTGGCTTCAAAGCGCTGATCCAGTATATGTTCAGTGACCTTGCCTCGGCTTTCCCGACATTGATCCACCGCCCAGCATCGGACCTGTTCGCGGCGCTTGTCATCGAACATGTCAGGCAGCTGTTTCTTGGGGATCCGGCGACTGATCCCGCTGTGCGCCCGCAGACCGCCCTCGTTCGACGTGCAGAGGAGTTCATGGCGGCCAACCTCGGCGACCCCCTAACCGTACCGATGATCGCCGATGCCTGCGGAGTAACGGCGCGCCAACTGCAGGACGCATTTCGGAGGACAGTCGGTCAAACACCATGGGAGCGACTTACAGCGCGGCGGATGGCGAAAGCGCGTCAGGGACTGTTGTTGGCTGAGCGAGACACGGTGACCGGCATCGCCTTCGACTGCGGCTTTTCACATCTTGGCCGTTTCGCGCAAGCCTACCGAGCTGAATTCGGAGAGGCACCTTCTGTCACCTTGCAGAAGGCGCAGGCAAAGACCGGCGCAATTCGGACAAGCTCCACGCAGATTGGATAGTTGGGTTAGCGGCTTGCGGCTAACGTGGGACATATTTCGCGTGCCGTACTGTCGTTCCCACTGGTGGTTTCGGCTTGAGGAGATGAATGAATGCCGCAAAAATACTCTCCCACCGCTGAAGCGGCCGATCAAGATCACATGTTCCGCTTCGAGCGTCGGGACTGCGATCTGCCGTTCTATCGAGGGGTTCCCGTTTCAATCACTTTGTCCGGCTGGCTGATTGTTCTCGCCTCGGTCGCAGTTTCTTTCGCAGCACTCATAACCGCGCAACAGAGGTTCCAGACCGGGTTCGCCACGTTTATTCCGGCATTACTTTTCGTTCTGATCCCACTTGCCGCACTCGCGGCCACTGCCGGACCGCGCGCGCCGCGTGCTCTGTTCAAGGCGTTGCGGCGCCGGGACTTCGCGATTATCCTCGGCTTCTTTGTACTGAACGCGATCGCAACCATCCTTTTGGGTTCACTGATTACGGGCCTGTTCGATGCTGCTGCGAACCCGGCCAGTGACCGTGCCGCCTCGGCCTCTGCATTTGATCGGGTCCTGTTTTTCGGCTGGACGGCGATCCAGTTGCTTGGGGAAGAGATCTTCACAATTTTGCCGTTTCTTGCGTTTCTGACGTTCTTGGACCGGCGAATGCCCCGCAAGACGGCGATCGTCGTTGCCGCGCTCGGGGCTGCGGTGATATTCGCCCTGATCCACCTGCCGACCTACCAGTGGAACGTTGCCCAGGCCCTAATCGGACTGGTTCCGATACGCATCGTACTGCTGCTGCCCTTTCTGATCACCCGCAACATCTTGGTGTCGGCCGGAACGCATATTCTGAACGACTGGGCGATCTTCGGTCTCTCGATGCTTGGGGGCGCCGCGGAATGATTGGTCTATGGCTCTAGGAACAAAAAGGACCACCATGACCTTGAATAGGTTTTCCATACTCGCATTGTTGTGCACGATGCCGTGTGCCGGCCACTCGCAGGAGGGCCCAGCCTTCGACTGTGCCAGGGCCGAAAGTTCTGCCGAAAAGCTGGTCTGCGGCGACCCGCCTTTGGCCGCGCTGGACCGGCATTTGGCAGATCGGTTCGCGACGGCGCTCGCTGTCGCCGAGGGCCTGGATGTCGGAGCAAAGGAAGCTGAGGAGACATTGCGGGCTACCCAGAGGGGCTGGATCAAGGGCCGCGACGAGTGCTGGAAAGAGCCGGACCTCCGCATTTGCGTAGAAACCGCATACCTTCGCCGCGAGGCGGAACTGGTAGCGCAGTTTCTTCTCGAGGATGCCTCAGCGATACGCGAACTCGTCTGCGGCGACGGAGCACGTTCCTTGACGGTGTATGAATTCACGACCGAGCTTCCCGGAATCCGGGTGGAGGAAGGAGACAGCGTGCACGTTGGCGCGCTGTTGTCTGCCGCGAACCCGGGGATCTATTACGTCGGCAATTGGGGCGCCGTGTCGCTTGGCGACGGCGATCCGCTGGTCGAGGACGTCTACGGCGCAAAGACAGCCTGCAAGATTGCGGGATGATCGCTGGCGCCGAATGCGCGCCCCAGGTCACAACAGGAGGACACGACATGAACAACCCGACGATCAGCAGCCGTAAATTTCTACGGGCCGGACTGGCCGTGGCAGGACTGGCCCTGAATACGCTTTTGACAACCTTGCCCGGGGCGGCACTTGCCCAGATGGGGCCGGACTACTGGAAGGTGGCCGGAGTTGCCTCAAATGACACTCTGAACATCCGTTCCGGCCCTGGCACGTCCAACCCGGTGGTGGCACGGGCGCCCAACGGGGCCGTGTTCCGCAACCTCGGTTGCCGGGGAACAGGCAACGACCGTTGGTGTCATCTGGAAACGCCCAACGGACAAATATCTGGCTGGGCGGCTGGCCGCTTCCTCCAAGAAAGCGGCGCGCCAACTGGTGGCACCATCTCGGGGCGACCGGACGTTCCTGAACTGCACGCCCGCAGCTCGGGCGAGATCGAGGTGCGCTTCTCAAGTGGCTGTACGGCACTGTTCAATCCCATTGGCCGCGTGATAACCGCTGGAAGTTCCTGTTCACCGTCGCAACGCTCGGCGGCGGATGAGGCTGTTGCAAGCTATCTGCGTGAGAATAGCCCGGGCGCCAGCCACGAAGGTGGCGGCGCGACCAGCGACATCAGCATTTCCGGTACAGGCACGATTTACGGCGGCACATCTCTGACCGGACGCATCTTTGGGCAAAAGGAGGGTGCTTATGCCCTGACCGTGTCTGGCGACGGCCTGACTTGCACCGGTCTTTTCCGGCACGCTCCGGGCACCGTCGGCAGCGAAAGCACTACGGTCCATTGCGTCGATGGCGCACACGGTACGGCTGTTCTGGTTCGCAACCGCAGTGGCAATGGCAGTACCTTGACCATGACGTTGACCAACGGAACCGGCGGCTATGTGATATTCTGATAACCCCGGGGGGCAGCAGGTCGCCTCTCGTTTAACGTGGCAAGACCAATTCGTCCCGCCCGGTGGCTCGCAAACAAAGTCACCGGGCGATTTGCCATAGTCGCAAGTTCATTTCAGGAGGTGAACCCGCAATGTCACCAGATCAAATCCTCGCCATGATCGTCGCGCTCACCGGCGAGCCCGATCCCGACGCCTTCGCCAAGCTAAAGGCGGGTGGCGCCGATCCGGCGTATCCTGTCACGATAATGCCCTGTGCGCGCCCGGTTGCCCCGACCGAGATCGATGGACAAACGGTCATTTGCGGTATGGTCGAGGTGCCATATGACCATCGCGCACCGAATGACGAGACTATCAAGATTGCCTTCAACCTCTATAAAGCGCATTCGCTGGTGCCTGAACCTGACCCGGTGATCTATCTGCACGGCGGTCCTGGTGACGGCACGGTTTCCCGCGTGGCCCGAACTATCGGCTTTTTCGAACACCTCCGTGCACGCCGCGACGTAATCGCCATTGACGAGCGTGGCGTCGATTCCAGTGCGCCCAACATGGACTGCTACGACACTCTTGGCGCACAGCTTGGTCCAGTCGTGGAGCTGGGGGCAGCTGCTGCCGCCCCGGCTCTGGAGCAGGACTTCATAAAGGGTTGTCTTGCCGAGCTTGATGCCAAGGGGGTCGACTATTCCCTGATCAACACGGAACAGAACGCGATGGACGTGCCCGCTGTCATGGCGGCGCTCGGCTATGACAGCTATAATATTTACGGCATATCCTACGGTACCAAGCTGACGATGGAGATCCTTCGGCAGAATCCCCCTGGAATTCGCTCGGCAATCATCGACGGAAACGCGCCGCCGTGGTTGCCACTCTATTCGATGTTCTGGCAATCGCACTCCGATCCGATCCGCGTCAGCCTTGAACCATGCGAGCGAGACCCCGTCTGTAACGCGGCCTATCCGGATATCATCGCCCGAACCTTCCAGCTGTTCGAGACGCTGGATGCCGAGCCGGTAGAAGGTGCGAACGGACCAATCGACGTGAATGTCCTCTACGACATCATCAACAACCGGGTCACCATGGCCGGAGATTATTCCGCGATGACGCCTTACATCCCGCTGATGGTCACGCAGCTGGAAAAGGGAGATACAACCATTGCCGACCAATGGGCCGCTGGAGAGCTGCCGCCGAAGTCGATCACCGCATCTCCGGACACCGTGCGCGCTGCCGCACTGGCCGCTGGTCTGGACGATGCGGAAATGGCGCAGATCGACGCGATGCTGGCGGCCGCTGAGCACATCCGCCTTGCCGAGGACACCGTTGCCCGAGCAGCAGAAGTGCTGGAAAGCGATCTTGATGCGGATGCGCGCAACACCGATTTGGCGTCAATCTTCGACACACAGCTCGCCAGTGCTATCCGGGCAATCCCCGACGCGACCGACCGGCTGTCGGCTGGCCGGGACTACCTCGCCCTACGCTTCGCTCAACCTTCGACTGATGCTCTCGCCGATCTGGCAGAGGCACACTTCCCTGCCAACATAGCCGACGAATTGACGGGCCTTGCACGGCAACTGGATCCGGCCGGGCTGGCCCGCGTCTTCGAGTTGATCCGTGTCGACAACCAAGCGACGGTAGATACCGTCGAGGGCAGCTTCCAGACTTACCTATACGCCTGTCAGGAGGATTTTTCGGACGGTTGGAATTCCATGGATAAATTCATGGAGTTAATGAGAGCGGAGGGGTCTTGGGGACCGGTTCTTCAGGAAGGAATGGCCCAAGGCCTCGCGGTCTTTCACGCTGCTTGCGAGCTGTTTCCTAAGCATCCGCGCGAGAATTGGACGACGTCTGGCACCACTGATGTGCCTGTTTTGTCGATGAATGGCGAACTGGACAATCAGACGGCGGTCAGTTGGGGTGCGCTCGCGGTGCAGGACTACACCAACGCAAAACTTGTCGTGGTGCCAGAGTCCGGACACGGGACGATCCGCTTCAGCCAATGTGCAAAGGACATAACCGCCGCATTCATTGATGATCCGACCAGCGACTTGGACACTTCCTGCGTCGAGGCACTGCGCCTACCAGTGATGCTTCCGGACGGGACGATGCACCCGTTGCCGTATTGAGAGCGTACCGTGCTGGCGAACCGGATCACGTCAAGAAAACAGTGCAGCTGCCTCCTGTGAACGCGCGCTGATCTCACGCCCAGTTCGAGTTAGAAACAGAACCGTACGGCTGAACCATTAACCCGATCGAGAAATTTTTCTCGCTCAGGGCGTGGTCCTGACCTGCTCCCCATAGAGTCCGCGTTCTTTAGCTAGCTCTGTTCAGGGTTTGGTCCTCTACTGACCGTTGGTGATACTCCCACGGGGTGAGCCCGTCGAGGCTCGTGTGGGGGCGGTGGTGGTTGTAGTCGTCGCGCCACGCCTCGATCAGGTCGCGGGCGTGGCGCAGATTGGCGAACAGGTGCTCATTGAGGCATTCGTCACGCAGACGTCCATTGAAGCTCTCGACGAAGCCATTCTGCATCGGTTTTCCCGGAGCGATGTAGTGCCATTCGACCCGGCGCTCCTCCTGCCATTTGAGGATGGCGTTCGAGGTCAGCTCCGTGCCGTTGTCGCTCACTACCATGCAGGGATAGCCGCGCACTCGAGCGATGCTGTCGAGCTCACGCCCAACGCGCTGCCCTGACAGCGAGGTGTCCACGACCGCGGCCAGGCATTCCCGGCTGAAGTCGTCGATGACGCAGAGCACCCGGAAGCGGCGACCATCGGACAGGCTGTCTGACACGAAGTCCAGCGACCAGCGGAGGTTCGGCCCCTGCGGGATCGCCATGGGCGCCCTGGTCCCCAGGGCCCGCTTGCGACCGCCCCGTTTACGGACTGTTAAGCCTTCTTCTCGGTAGATCCGGTAGAGCTTCTTCCAGTTCACCTTCCAGCCTTCGCGGCCAAGAAGCAGGTGCAGCCTCCGATAGCCGAAGCGACGCCGTTCGCTGGACAGCTCCTTCAGCCTCTCTCGCAGCTCAGTGTCCGCAGGTCTGGTTGATCGCCGCCTGTAAACGCGCGGATCAATCCCGGCCAAAGCGCAGGCCCGTCGCTGGTTGTAGCTCTTCTCTGTCATGGCCCAGTCCACTGCTCGTCGCCTTGCACCGGGCTTCAGAAGTTTTTTCCCAGCATTTCCTTGAGCGTGGCGACATCCAGCATGTGCTCCGCGAGCATCTTCTTGAGCTTCGCGTTCTCGGCCTCAAGAGCCTTCAGCCGCTTGGCCTCCGACACTTCCATGCCGCCATACTTCGAACGCCATTTGTAAAACGTGCCATCACTGATGCCATGCTTCCGGCAGAGCTCCTTGGCGCCTATCCCGGCTTGGTGCTCCTTCAGGATGCCAATGATCTGCTCTTCGCTGAAACGGCTTTTCCGCATTGTCTGTCTCCTCGTGTGGAGAACAGGCTAACCTCAAACCGCGGACTTTTCAGGGGAGCAGGTCAGTCCGAATGCACTTCCATAACACCGCTTCCAAGGTGACGACTTGACCAGAAGGCCCGTGTAGTTGGCGGTACCTATTCAAATGCCAAAGGGAGTGAACTGAAGATATGGAAAACAGTCGGCGCTGCCGCCTCGGCGGAGTATGTGTTCTTCTGTAATCCAGCTCCGATCAACCGCACCACGTCGGGCGAGCTGGCGAATTTGGAGTGCGAGGACGTGCCGTCGATATGCACCTCGCTTAAGTCAATTACCGTCACGCCCAAGCCCTCCAGCGCGTTGCCTTGCACCGCCCCGACCCGCGGCTCGCCCCCGGCCACCATCCGCGATGCCCGCAGTGCTTCGTCATCCCGAGATAGAAAGACGATGATGTTGCCCGGGTTGTTTCGGATTTGGCTGAGTTGGGACCGGAACAGGTACAGGTCGATGTCCGGTGCCGCGAGCATGATATTGCTCAGATGGCCGCTTTCGCCCAACGTCCCGGCAATGTCCGACTGCACCATAACCTCGGTCAACAACAGCGCTCCCATTGAATGGGCAAACACGTCGAACCGCCGCGCGTTTGTTTGCACGAGAAGACCAGACGCATCTTCCAGGAAAGGGCGTGCCGCCAGCGCGCTATTCAGGTCGTATACATAGCTCGTGGCTTTCGCGGCCGAGGCAAAGGAAAAAAGCACTGGCACGCCCTTAAAGCCAGTATCCTCGACGAACTGCGTCATACGCAAAACCGCGTCGCTCAAAGAATTGTTGTAGCCGTGGACAAACAACAATACGTCGCGATGTGCTGGCGGGCGCCTTGACAGTTCGACGTTGATTGCGTCGATGAAACTACGGCCCTCATCATAAATGATCGGATCAATCACCGCGAACTCGCGGGACGGGTCTGGGGGAAGCCGCTTCGGCCGCTCCAGCACTCCAGGAACATGCCCCGGCGGAACTGAGACTGTGACTGAGGCCAGCCCAAGTGTCCCGCTGCGCTCTGGTCCGAACATTTCTGTCGAGTCTGTCGTTCGCGCCCGTGTTGTGGTGATGAATACTTTGTGCAGTTGCGCACCCGGTACTGAAGCCACTGGCACATGAGAATTGTCCACGCCGATCAGGTCCGGCGCATGCCCGCAGGCAAGCAAGAAGGTTAAACTAAGGAAGGAGAAGAATCGTAGCATCTCCGCTTTCTCACAAAGTACTTTATTACGAAAACCTACCTTTTTGCGAGATCGTCGCCTAGCGTGGAACGGCCACAGATAGTGGCATTTTCGGTGCAGCACGACGCTAGTGGAACTGACCCAAGATTTGCGTTCTGCAAGGCAAGCGTCGCTATCCCGCGACGTACTATCCATTACTGCATAGAGTGCATCCACCCTCGCCATACGCCGCGACTGGTTGTCGCACACTTCTTCCCTGGTTCAGTCAAAATCCGAACTGGCGAAATCGGTCAATTGCAGACCGCAGTGCACTACGGTGAGGTACAAAATGTGGTATGACTCTTGGGCTTAATTTTAAAAGCCAATAATATCAAAGTCATGAATTATTAATTAGGCGGACTCCGGCTCCGCCACCTCCCTCTATACGTCGCGAAACGCCCGCAACTGGCCCCCGGGCCCCGGCAACGAAAAAGGGGAGCCGAAGCTCCCCTGTTCCAGTGTTTCGCGAAAGGTTCGGTATTAGCCGCCGAAGTCGTCCAGCATGATGTCTTCGCGGTCGACACCCAGATCCAGCAGCATGTTGATCACCGACTGGTTCATGATGGGCGGGCCGCACATGTAGTACTCGCAGTCCTCGGGGGCCGGATGGTTCTTGAGGTATTCCTCGTACAGCACGTTGTGGATGAAGCCGGTGTAGCCGGTCCACTCGTCCTCGGGCAGGGCGTCCGACAGGGCGACGTGCCATTCGAAGTTCGGGAATTCTGCCGCCAGTTCGTCGAAGTCCTCGACGAAGAACATCTCGCGCTTGGACCGCGCGCCGTACCAGAAGGTGATCTTCCGGTCCTTGTTCTTCAGCCGCTTCAACTGGTCGAAGATATGCGAGCGCATCGGCGCCATGCCGGCGCCGCCGCCGATGAACACCATCTCCTTGTCGGTGTCGCGGGCGAAGAATTCGCCGAACGGACCCGAGATGGTGACCTTGTCGCCGGGCTTCAGGTTGAAGATGTAGGACGACATCAGCCCCGGCGGGATGCCGGTAGAGCCGGGCGGGGGAGAGGCGACGCGGACGTTGAGCATGATGATGCCCTTCTCGTCCGGGTAGTTGGCCATCGAGTAAGCGCGCTCGATCGGCTCGTCCACGGTGGATTCGTACTGCCAAAGATTGAACCGGTCCCAATCCGGGCGGTACTCCTCGGCCACGTCGAAATCCTTGTAGGACAGCTTGTGCGCGGGCGCTTCGATCTGGATGTAGCCGCCGGCGCGGAAGTTCACGTCCTCGCCCTCGGGCAGCTCCAGAACGAGGTTCTTGATGAAGGTCGCGACGTTGTCGTTGGAACGCACGGTGCACTCCCACTTCTTCACGCCGAAGACCTCTTCGGGAACCTCGATGTCCATGTCCTGCTTGACCGCGACCTGACAGGACAGGCGGTCGCCGCGGGCGGCTTCGCGCTTGGTGATGTGCGATTCCTCGGTCGGCAGGATCGACCCGCCGCCAGAGTGGATGCGCACGCGGCACTGGGCGCAGGTGCCACCGCCGCCGCAGGCGGAGGGAACGAACATCTTCTCGGCCGCCAGTGTCTGCAGCAGCTTGCCGCCGGACGGGACAGAGATCGTCTTTTCGCCGTTGATGGTGATGTTGACGTTGCCCGAGCTTACCAGCTTGGAGCGCGCCGCGAGGATGACCGTCACCAGCACGATGACGATCAGGGTGAACAGCAGGACGCCAAGTCCGAAAGTCGTCACGGATCGCGCTCCTTACAGTTTGACGCCGCTGAAGGACATGAAGGCCATCGCCATCAGTCCCGCGGTGATGAAGGTGATGCCCAGGCCCTGCAGGCCGTCGGGAATGTCCGAGTACTTCAGCTTCTCGCGCACGCCGGCCATCGCGGTGATCGCCAGCGCCCAGCCGAAGCCCGACGAGATGCCGTAGGTCGCGGCTTCGGCGAAGTCGTAGCTGCGTTCCACCATGAACAGCGAACCGCCGAGGATCGCGCAGTTCACGGTGATCAGCGGCAGGTACACGCCCAGCGCGTTGTAGAGCGGCGGGAAGTACTTATCGAGGATCATCTCGAGGATCTGCACCAGCGCTGCGATGACCCCGATGTACGAGATCAGACCAAGGAAGGTCAGGTCCACGTCCGGAAAGCCCGCCCAAGCCAGCGCGCCCGGCGCCAGAAGCTTGGTCAGCAGCAGGTTGTTGGCCGGAACGGTGATCGCCTGAACGACCATGACCGAGATGCCAAGGCCCATGGCGGTAGAGATCTTCTTGGACACGGCAAGGAAGGTACACATGCCGAGGAAGAAGGACAGGGCGAGGTTCTCGACGAAGACCGCCTTGACCGCGAGAGAGACGAGACCTTCCATCAGTGCGCCTCCACCGTCTGGATCTTGTACTCGCGCTCTTCGACCTGTCCCGGCTTCCACGTGCGGACGGCCCAGATCAGCAGGCCGATCACGAAGAAGGCCGAGGGCGGCAGCAGCAGCATGCCGTTCGGGACGTACCAGCCGCCGTTGTTCACGGTGGGCAGGATGGTGATGCCGAACAGCGAGCCCGAGCCGAACAGTTCACGGAACACCGACACGACCATCAGCAGCAGGCCATAGCCCAGACCGTTGCCAACCCCGTCGATGAAGCTTGCCACCGGCGGGTTCTTCATCGCGAAGGCCTCGGCGCGGCCCATGACGATGCAGTTGGTGATGATCAGGCCGACGAAAACCGACAGGGTCTTCGAAATCTCGTAGGCGTAGGCTTTCAGGATCTGGTCCACCAGGATCACCAGCGACGCGATCACGACCATCTGCACGATGATCCGGATCGAGTTCGGGATCTGGTTGCGCAGCATCGAGATGAACATCGAGCTGAAGCCGGTAACCAGCGTCACCGCGATCGACATCACCAGCGCCACCTGCATCGACGAGGTCACGGCCAGTGCCGAACAGATCCCCAGCACCTGCAGGGTGATCGGGTTGTTGTCGATCAGCGGATCGACCAGTTGCGAACGGTAGGTCTGTGCCATCAGTCGATCTCTCCTGCCTGCAGGCGTTCCAGGAAGGTGCCGTAGCCGGCCTCGCCCATCCAGAAACGCACCAGGTTGTCCACGCCGCGCGACGTCAGCGTCGCCCCGGCGAGTGCGTCAACGTAGTATTCCTGCCCCTGCGGGGGCGGGGACTTGGCGACGGTGATCGCCAGGGTGCCATCGTCGGTGAACAGCTTCTTGCCGTTCCACAGGGCCTTCCAGCGGGGGTTGTCGACCTCGGCGCCTAGGCCGGGGGTCTCGCCGTGCTGATAGAATTGCAGGCCGAAGATGTCGTTGCCGTTCTCTTCCAGCGCGATGAAGCCGTACAGCGTCGACCACAGGCCGTAGCCTTCGATCGGAAGCACGACCTTGTCGATCGCACCGGCCTCGTCCCGCAGGAAGTAGATCATGCGGTAGGCCTGCATCGTCCCGCCAAGACCCGCCGGATCCTCGTCCAGCGCGCGGATGATTGCGGGGTCGTCGCTGGCGGCCAACTGGTCGAAGGTGTCGATCTCGAACTGGTCCGAGAATTCGCCCGTGGACAGGTCCAGCACGTGCGGTTCGAAATCCGCGAAAGCCTCGTTCACCGGGACCGTCTCGTCATAGACGCCGGCGACCTGCAGGATGTTCACCCGCTTGTCGTTAAGCTGGTTCGCCTCTTGCACCGGGCGCAGGGCCACAGCGGCGGCAGAGACGACCATGGACGCGACAAGGCACAGCCCCACTGCGACGACAACGGTTTTGGAGACGGAGTCGGGCGGCAGATCCAGAAAGCGGCGGATCGGGCCCTTCTGCTGCTGAGCGTCAGGCATTGCGCTTTGCCCTCCGTTTGATGTTGGCCTGAACGACGAAGTAGTCGATCAGCGGCGCAAAGACATTGCCGAACAGGATCGCAAGCATCATGCCCTCGGGGAAGGCCGGGTTGATGACCCGGATCATCACGACCATGAAGCCGATCAGCGCGCCATAGATATAGCGGCCCATGTTGGTGTGAGAGGCGGAAACCGGCTCGGTCACCATGAAGACAAGGCCGAAGGCATAGCCGCCGATGACAAGGTGCCAGTACCACGGCATCGCGAACATCGGGTTCGTTTCGGACCCGATCCAGTTCAGCAGGCTCGAGAAGGCGATCATCCCGCCGAGACAGCCGACGATCAGCCGCCAGTTGGCGATCTTCGTGGCCAGCAGGAACGCAAGCCCGATCAGGCAGGCGATGGTCGAGGTCTCGCCAAGGCAGCCCTGAATGGTGCCGATGAAGGCGTCCATCCACGTGATGCCATGCTCGGGCAGGGTGGCATAGCCATCCGAGGCGCCGATGGCGAGCGCGGTGGCGCCCGAGAAGCCGTCGACCGGGGTCCACACGGTGTCACCCGACATATAGGCGGGGTAGGCGAAGTACAGGAACGCCCGGCCCACCAGCGCGGGGTTCAGGAAGTTCTTGCCGGTGCCGCCGAAGACTTCCTTGCCGATCACCACACCGAAGATGATCCCCAGCGCCACCTGCCACAGGGGCGTCGAGGCGGGCAGGATCAGGGTGTAAAGCATCGAGGTTACAAGGAAACCCTCGTTCACCTCGTGCTTGCGGACGACGGCGAAGATCACTTCGAAAATACCGCCCGCGACCAGAGTCACGATGTAGATCGGCAGGAAATACAACAGACCGTGCAGCATGTTGGCGATCGGGTTGGCCGGGTTGAACCCGATCCCCACCGCGTCGATGATCGCGGCGCGCCAGCCCGAGGGACCGTAATCCGCAATCGCGAGGTTGGTCTGAAGGCCGGTGTTGTACAGACCGAAAAGGATACATGGCACCGTGGCCAGCACCACGTAGGTCATGATCCGCTTCATATCGATGTACGACCGGGCATGGGGCGCCACGGAGGTCACCGTCTTGGGCGTATAGATGAAGCTCTCGATCATCTCGTAGACGGGGAAGTACTTCTCGTACTTGCCGCCCTTGGTGAACTGAGGCTCGATTCGGTCGAAGAATGCGCGGAGACCCATCGGCCTTACCCCTCCTTCTCGATCTTGGTGAGGCTGTCGCGCAGGGCGATGCCGTATTCGTACTTGGCGGGGCAGGCGAATCCGCACAGCGCGACGTCTTCCTCGTCCAGCTCAAGCGCACCAAGCGCCTGGGCCGTGTCTGTGTCCATCACGAGAAGCGAGCGCAGAAGCTGGGTCGGCAGGAAATCCTGCGGCATCAGCCGCTCGAACGTGCCGATCGGCACCATGGCGCGGCGGCCGCCGTTGAGGTTCGAGGTCAGCGCGTAAAGCTTCCGGCTCAGCGCTGAACCAAGCACCGGTTGCACAGCGTATTTCGACGGCATGGGACGAATCCAGCCCATCGGGATCTGCTTGTGATCCTCTTCGATCAGCGTGACCTGTCGGGCGTAGCGGCCAAGGTAAGCGGTCGGACCATCGCCGTCACGGCCGCTGAGGATCGAGCCCGAGATGATGCGCACCGGGGTGTCGGTCGCCAGATCCTCGGCGCAAAGGTCGGTCATCGACGCGCCTGCAACCGTGCGCACCAGACGCGGACGGCGGCAAAGCGGACCGGTCAGGGCGACCGTGCGGCGGCTGTCCAGCCGGCCGGTTTGCAGCAGCCGACCGATCGAGATCACGTCGTGATAGCCGATGGTCCAGACCGTCTTGGTCGCCGAGGGCGGTTCGAGGAAATGCATGTGGGTGCCGGCAAGGCCAGCCGGATGCGGGCCGGAAAAGCCAGCAGCAACAACGCCTTCGACGTCCGCGCCGGGGATGTCGGCGCCGATTTCGTGGCACAGGTAGGTGGTGCCGTCGGTCAGCTTTGCCACGGCGGCAAGCCCGTCCGCGAAAGCCACAGGATCCTCGCCGATGATCAGCGCGGCATCCGCCGACAGCGGCTCGCTGTCCATCGCGGTGACGTAGATCGCGGCGGGGGTGGCGTCAGGCGCGGGCACCTTGGAGTAGGGGCGCGTGCGGAACGAGGTCCAAAGACCGGCGGCACACAGTTTCTCGGCAAGGCCGGCGCGGCTGGTCGAGTCGCCGGTGCCGGAAAAGTCGACCGGCTCGGCTGCCTTCGCGTCCACCTCGATCTCGATGCTGACCAGCGCGCGGCGGGCGCCGCGGTTGATCGCCCGGACACGTCCCGAGACGGGCGCGGTCACCTGAACCTCTGGCGTGTCCTTGTGCGCGAGGATCGGGGCCCCGGCGGCGATGACGTCGCCTTCCTGAACCGAGATCCTTGGCTTCAGGCCGATATAGTCGGCCCCGAGAATGGCCACGGTGCGAATCTGCGCGCCGTCTTCGATCGTGTCGCCGGGTGCCCCCAGCACCGGCACGTCCAGACCCTTACTCAACCTGTGTTGCTGCACGTCTTCTGTCCTGTCGATTTTCCGGCTGCCTTATGCGATACCAAGACGAGGTTTGGAAGGCGCTTGGACGCACTTCTTGAAATCCATGTTGATCATCGTGCCGTTCTGCCGCAGAAGCGAGCGGAACCTGATAGAACGATCGCAGCCAAGCGGAGTAGGCCCGTGTCGAACCCTCTTCTCCTTTCTCGCCGTAGCTTCATGGTCATGCCCCTTGCGCTGGCGGCGTGCCGGAAGGGCTGGAACGTGCTCGAACTGAGCGGGCTGACGATGGGGACGGGCTATAACATCGTCGCCGTCGACCACAGCCGCGACGTCACCAAGGCCGAGCTTCAGGCGGCTGTGGATGCCGCGCTGGCGCGGGTCAACACGCAGATGTCGAACTGGGACGCCACGTCCGAGATCTCGGCGTTCAATGCGGCGAAGGCCGGTGACAGCGTTTCGGTCTCTCCGGAACTGGCCCACGTGATGCAGGCTGCCGCCGATGTCCACGACGCCAGCGAGGGCCGGTTCGACGTCACTGTCGGCGCTCTGATCGACCTTTGGGGATTCGGCGCACGCCAGACCCGTACCGATATGCCGACCGACGCCGAAGTCGCGCAGGCGATGGCCTGTTGCGGGCAGGCGCAATCGGTCGAGATCGCGGGCGGGGCGCTGCGCAAGCTGAACTCGGACGCCGAGATCTACCTGTCGTCGATCGGCAAGGGATTCGGCGTGGACCACGTCGCACAGGCGCTGAACGGTTTCGGCATCACCGACTACATGGTGGAAATCGGCGGCGACCTGTACACCGCGGGCCGCAACCCGGACGGTCAGCCCTGGCAGATCGGGATCGAGACGCCGCAAAGCTTCGACCGTGGCATCATGCAGGTCGTAGGCGTGTCCGGCATGGGCATGGCGACCTCGGGCGACTACCGCAATTTCTTCGACTATGACGGCAAGCGCTATTCGCACATCATCGACGCGACCACCGGCCGCCCGGTGACGCATGACACCGCCTCGGTCACCGTGTTGACGGACAACGCGATGTTGGCCGACGCCTGGGCGACCGCGCTGTTGGTTCTTGGCCGCGAACGCGGGCTTGAGATCGCAAATGATCGTGACATGGCGGTGCTGTTCATTGACCGCGACGGCGCGGGCGACAAGTCTGGCTTCAAGACCACGGCGTCGGACCGGTTCGCAGACCTGACCGCCTGACGCGACGCTGAAACCGGACACGGGGTATCCCGATGACGACCTTCATTCTTGCTTTCGGACTGCTGATGCTGGTGATGGGCGGGATGGCGCTTGGCGTCATCCTGAACGGCCGCACGATTAAGGGCAGCTGTGGCGGGTTGAACTCCGTCGAGGGCGCTGACAAGTGTCTGGTCTGCAAACGGGAAATCGACCCGGACAGCCCGCTGCGCGAGCGGATGGAATGCCCCCGCGCGCGCAAGATGCTGGATCAGGCCGAACAGCGGGCGGGCTGAGCCTCAGACGCCGGTGATCGGCAGGAATCCCAAAACCAGCAAAGAGATCGCCGCGATCAGGCCGAACAGCCACAACTGGCTGCGCGGCCCTTCGGCCTTCCAAACCCGCCGATAGCGATAGCCGGCAAGACAGGCGACCACGAACAGTGCTGTCGCCAGGGCCGGTGAAAGCGCAAGATCGGTCAAGTTTTGCCCTTCCTGTCGGAAAACATTTACGCAGCCGCGTTTTGCAATACCCTGTACCTACCCAAGGGAGAGAACGCCATGCCTGCCTCGTACACGCCGAAGACCCGCGATCTGGACACGCCGGAGAAAACCACCAGCCAGTCGCTACAGACGAACCTGTCCGCCGCACAGGCGACGGTCGCCGACGTGCTGGCCGGGAAGGGAGAGGGGCTGTTCTGGATCGCGCCCGACGATACGGTGGCGACCGCCGTGGAGAAGCTGCGCGACCATCGGATCGGCGCCCTGCCGGTCAAAAGCCCGCAAGGCGATCTTGTTGGCATCCTGTCCGAGCGCGACATCGTGAGGCGGCTTGCGGATGCGCCCGACAGCACCATGGCGCAGCCGGTGTCCGATCTGATGTCGACAACGGTGCAGACGGCCAGCCCACAGGATTCGCTGGTGCAGGTGCTGCGCAAGATGACCGACGGCCGGTTCCGCCACCTGCCGGTGGTCGAGGCCGGGCAGATGATCGCGATGATCTCGATCGGGGACGTGGTGAACTATCGCCTGACCGCGTTGGAATACGAGGCGTTGCAATTGAAGCAGCTGATCGTCGGTTAGGTCCGGTCGGCGGCCTGCCCGAGATTCTCGCGGATCAGGATCTCGATCCGGATTTCTTCCTGCGAGGCTATGGGCTCGCGCCCGTCGCACCGCGCGCGAAGCACCCGGATCGCGCTGCGGACAAGGTGGCCGGGGTTCTGGGCGATCACCGCGTCCAGCTCGCCGCTGCGCAGCTTGTTCACGTTGAACGCCGTCCGTTCGTGCGCGATCACCTGCGTTTGGCGCAGGTCGGTCGCCGCGGCCACCGCCTCCAGCGCGACGCGGGTCTCGGAGCTCAGAACGTAAACACCTGAGATGTCGTGGAAATTCTCGAACAGGTTGCCCACGATCCGGCGCGTCCTTGCGGGGTCGCCATGTGTTTCGACGGAAGGCAGCGCCGACAGGTCCGGGAAGTCGGCGGTCAGGATGCGGTCGAACCCTTGCCGCCGCTCGACGTTATCGCGGGCATTCATAGTGTCGGCGATGACAAGGATGCGGCCAGTCCGGCCGCCGCAGAATTTGCCCATCAGCCGCCCGGCGGTGGCGCCCGCCGCGTTGTTGTCGACCCCCACGAAATCCACTTCAGGCCCGCCAAGCTGACCGGCCACGAACTGCACGACCTTCACGCCGCGTTCGAACAGGCGATGCGTGGCGTCGCGGACCTGCGGCGCTTCGGGGGCCATGATGGCGATGCCGTCGGTGTCTTCCGGTCCAAGCCGGGCAAGGTGCGCCGCGATCTGGTGCGGATCGTCGCTGAGGATGCGGCGAAAGCCCACCTCGGTATGCTCGGCGGCAAAGGCGGCGCGCGCCTCTTCAATACGTGACACGAGCGTCTCAAGGAACTGGTCGCCCGCCGTCGGAAGCAGGAATTCGAAGCGGTAGCGACGGCTTCGGGCAAGGTTCGCGGCAGAGATATTCCGCTCGAAACCAATCTCTTCAATCGCGGCGGTGACGGCCTCTACGGTTTCCTTCCGCACGCCGGGGCGGCGGTTCAAGACCCGGTCGACCGTGGCAAGGCTGACGCCTGCGGCTTTGGCCAAGTCTTTGGTAGTAGGGCGCATTTTCTCTCCGTACCCGGCGATTTCCTGGTGGTCTTAGTCTTCTTAATCGGAAGTTTTCGGCCGGAATGCAAACTATTTGAGGCACGTACCTCAGAAAATAATTGCTCTGAGGCACGTACCTCAGTTAGCTTTGTTTCACCAAGCGAGTCGCAGCAGGGAGGCAGCGACCGAACATGGGGAGGAGATTCAGATGAAGACGCGCATTGCATTGATGTCCGCGGCGGTCGGGGCGCTTTTCGCCGGAGCCCAGACGGCCAGCGCCGACGACCTGACGCTGTGTTGGGCGGCCTGGGATCCGGCCAACGCCCTGATCGAACTGTCCAAGGACTTCGAAGCGAAGTCGGGCCACACGATGTCGTTCGAATTCGTGCCGTGGCCCAACTTCGCCGACCGCATGCTGAACGAGCTGAACTCGGGCGGCCAGCTGTGCGACCTGATGATCGGCGACAGCCAGTGGATCGGCGGTTCCGCCGAAAGCGGCCACTACATCAAGCTGAACGATTTCTTCGAGGCCGAAGGGATCACAATGGACGACTTCATCCCGGCCACCGTGGCGGGATATTCCGAATGGCCGAAGGGCACCCCGAACTACTGGGCGCTGCCGGCCTTCGGTGACGTGGTCGGCTGGACCTACCGCAAGGACTGGTTCGAGATGCCAGAGCTTCAGGCCGAGTTCAGCGAGAAATACGGCCGCGAGCTTGGCGTGCCGGAAACGCTGGCCGAGCTGAAGGACATCGCTGAATTCTTCCAAGGCCGCGAGATCGACGGCAAGACCGTCTACGGCGCCGCGATCTACACCGAGCGCGGATCCGAAGGCATCACCATGGGCGTCACCAACGCGCTGTACAACTATGGCCTGACCTACGGCACCGCCGACGAACCCTATAAGCTGGACGGCGTGGTCAACGCGCCCGAGGTGGCCGAGGGGCTGGAGTTCTACAAAGAGCTCTACGACTGCTGCACCCCGCCGGGTTCGTCGGACTGGTACATGTCCGAGAACATCGATGCCTACAAATCGGGGCAGGTGGCGCTGCAGATGAACTTCGCCTTCATCTGGCCGGGCGTCGAGGCCGACCCGAACGTCGGCGGCGGCAAGTCGGGTTACTTCCCGAACCCCGCAGGCCCGGGTGGTCACTACGCTCAGCTGGGCGGGCAGGGGATCTCTGTCGTGTCCTACTCCGACAGCCAGGATGCGGCGCTGGAGTACATCAAGTGGTTCGCGCAGCCTGAAATTCAGGCGAAATGGTGGGAGCTTGGCGGCTACTCGGCGCTGAAAGCCGTGGTCGAGGATCCGGACTTCGCGACCAGCCAGCCCTATGCGCAGACCTTCCTCGACTCGATGGCCATCGTAAAGGACTTCTGGGCCGAACCGTCCTACGCCTCGCTTCTGCTGGCGATGCAGGACCGGGTGCATGACTTCGTGATCGCCGGCAACGGCACCGCGCAGGAAGCGCTCGACGGGCTGGTCGAGGACTGGACCGAAGTCTTCGAGGACGACGGAAAGATCTGAGGCGGGCGCGCGCCGGGCCAGCACTCGGCGCCCCCGCGACCCCGCGCGGAGCGGCCAGCACTCCCAGCCGCTCCGTGCCCACCAAAAACTTCCCTGGCGAGGCATCATGTCCAACAGTGCAATCGAGCGTGCCGCCGCGGCCACGCCCCCTAAACTCGCCCGCAGGGTGCGGGGGTTATCGGACCGGGCCATTGCGTGGATCTTCGTCGCCCCGACGATCTTCCTGCTGCTCGCGGTCAATATCTTCCCGCTGATCTGGACGATCCGGCTGAGCTTCACCAACTACCGCGTGAACCGCCCGAACGCCGAGGTCGAATGGGTCGGGCTTCGCAACTACCAGCGCATCCTCACCGACGAGGATATCTGGCAGACGATGCAGGCCACCGCGCATTTCCTGATCTGGACCATCGTGCTGCAGGTGCTGATCGGCTTCGCGCTCGCGTGGCTGATCAACAAGAAATTCCGCGGCGACAACTTCTGGACCACGATCATCGTGCTGCCGATGATGCTGTCGCCGGCGGTGGTGGGGAACTTCTGGACCTTCCTGTACCAACCCCAGATCGGCCTGTTCAACTATGTGGTCAGCTTCTTCTCGGGGGTGGATCCGTCCAGCTTTTCCATGATCGGTGAGGTCTCGCTTGCGCCCTGGGCCATCGTGATCGTCGACACGTGGATGTGGACGCCCTTCGTGATGCTGATCTGCCTTGCCGGTCTCAGGTCGATCCCGACCTCGATCTACGAGGCGGCGGAATGCGACCGCGCGTCCCCGTGGCGGCAGTTCTGGACGATCACCGTGCCGATGGTGCTGCCCTTCCTGATGCTGGCGGTGCTGTTCCGGGGCATCGAGAACTTCAAGATGTTCGACCTCGTGGTCCAGCTGACTGGCGGCGGGCCGGGCTCGACCACCGAGCTTACGTCCATCAACCTCAAGCGCGAGGCGTTCGAGAAGTGGCGAACGGGCTATGCCTCGGCCTACGCGATCATCCTTTTCGTCACGGTGTTCGGGCTGGCCTCGATCTACGTGAAAGCGCTGAACAAGGTGAAAGAGAGATGAGCGACTTTTCCGTCATCGCAGCCTCCCGCACGCAGAAGTGGGTCGCCGGAACGCTGGTCGTGGGATACGCGGTCATCACGCTGCTGCCGCTTCTGTGGATCATCGCCACCGGCTTCAAATCGCCATCCGACGCCATCGCCTATCCGCCGAAGATCTTCTTCGAGCCGACGCTGGAAGGCTACGTCAACCTGTTCACCACCCGGACCCGGCAAACCGCCGAGTTCCTCGCCGCGAACCCGCCGCAGACCTGGTACGAAGAGATCGTGCGCAAGTACGACATGGTGATCGCAGGTCCCTCGCGGTTCGGCGGTCGGTTCATGAACTCGGTGATCATCGGCTTCGTCTCGACCTTCCTGTCGGTCTTTCTCGGCACGCTCGCGGCCTACGCCTTCTCGCGCTTTCGCATCCCGCTGAAGGACGACCTGATGTTCTTCATCCTGTCGACCCGGATGATGCCGCCCATCGCCGTCGCGATCCCGATCTTCCTGATGTTCCGGGCGCTGGGCCTCAGCGACACCCATGCCGGCATGATCATGCTGTACACCGCGGTGAACCTTTCGCTGGCGGTGTGGCTGCTGAAGGGCTTCATCGACGAGATCCCGCGCGAGTACGAAGAGGCCGCGCTGATCGACGGCTACACGCGGTTTCAGGCCTTCTACAAGGTCGTGCTGCCGCAGGCCGCGACCGGCATCGCGTCCACCGCGATCTTCTGCCTGATCTTCGCTTGGAACGAATACGCCTTCGCGGTGCTGCTGACCTCTGGCACGGCCCAGACCGCGCCACCCTTCATCCCGACGATCATCGGCGTCGGCGGGCAGGACTGGCCCGCGGTCGCCGCCGGCGCCACGATCTTCCTGCTGCCGGTCGTCGTCTTCACCATCCTGCTGCGCAAGCACCTGCTGCGGGGCATCACATTCGGAGCGGTCCGCAAATGAGCCTGCCTTCCCTCGACCCCGAAACGACCCCCGCCGACCGCCCCGCGCCGCGCTTCTTCCGGCGTGGCCCGTGGGAAATGGCGGCCTCGATCCTGATCGGGCTGGGCGTCGTCATGATGATGCAGCCCTTCGTAATGGTCGCCTTCACCTATTCCTTCATCGTCACCCTGACCGGAACCGTGATGTTCCTGATCGTCAGCCACTTCCCGGAGTAAGCCATGGCCCAGATCCGGATAGAAAGCCTTCGCAAGGACTTCGGCGCCTTCACGGCGGTTCAGGCCTCTACCTTCACCATCGAGGATGGCGAGTTCTTCATGCTGCTGGGCCCCTCGGGCTGTGGCAAGACCACGACGCTGCGCATGATGGCAGGGCTGGAACTGCCCACCAGTGGCGAGATCTACATCGACGGCGAAGAAGTCGGCGGCCGCCGCGCCAGCCAGCGCGACATTGCCTTCGTGTTCCAGATGTTCGCGCTGTACCCGCACATGAACGTCCGCGCCAACATCGGCTATCCGCTGCGCAGTCAGGGCCTTTCGCGGGCGAAGACCCGCGAGAAAGTCGAAGAGATCGCGCGCCTGCTGGGGATTTCCGACATTCTCGACAAGCCGGTCGGCGGGCTGTCCGGTGGTGACCGCCAGCGGGTCGCGCTGGGCCGCGCCATCGTACGCGAACCGAAAGCGTTCTTCATGGACGAACCGCTTGGCGCGCTGGATGCCGAGTTCCGCGAGCACATGGCCGAGGAACTGCGCGCGCTGCACGACCGGATGGGCGCGACCACCGTTTACGTGACCCACGACCAGCTTGAGGCGATGCAGATGGGCGACAAGATCGTCGTGATGAACCACGGCGTCGTCGAGCAGTTCGGCGTGCCGCAGGATCTGTACGACTGGCCCGCGACACTGTTCGTGGCGGGCTTTCTTGGTTCGCCGCCGATGAACGTGCTGCACTTTGACGGTACGGTCGAGCAGGGGACCGAGACGCAGGTGCTGGACGGCACCAGCTTCGCCGTGCCCACCACGCGCGAGGGCGCGACGGGCCGCATCGCGCTGGGCGTCCGCCCCGAGCATGTGCATCTGGAAACCGACGCCGGGCTGCGCGCCAAGGTGGTGGCGACCGAATACCTTGGCACCACGCAGATCGTCACGCTGCGCACCGACCACGGCGAGGTTAAGGCCCGCATCCCCTCGCACCAGCGCGTGACCGAGGGAGAGACGACCGGCCTGCGCTTCGACGCCCGCAAGATCACGCTGTTCGATGCCGAAACGACCCGCGCGCTTAGGTCCGCCGGGAATGAAGGAGTGCTGGCTCATGGCTGAAGTCACCCTGCGCAACATCACCAAACGGTTCGGCGCGACGTTGGCCTTGGACGATGTGTCGATGACCGTGCCGGATGGCGCTTTCGTCGTGCTTCTCGGCCCGACGGGTGCGGGCAAGACTACGACTCTGCGCCTTATCTCCGGCCTCGACGCGCCCGATGGCGGTGAGGTTTCCATCGGCGGGCGCGATGTTACCGATTTGACCCCGGCGCAGCGCAACGTGGCGATGGTGTTCCAGCAATACTCGCTGTACCCGCACATGACGGTCCGCGACAATCTTGCCTTCCCGCTGAAATCACCGCTGTTGAACACGCCAGCGGACGACATCACCCGCAAGGTCGGTCGCGTCGCCGAGATGCTTCAGATCTCGCACAAGCTGGACAACAAGGCGACCGCGCTGTCTGGCGGCGAGATGCAACGGGTTTCGATCGGCCGCGCTTTGGTGCGCGACCCGGCGGTGTTCCTGATGGATGAACCACTCAGCTCGCTTGATGCCAAGCTGCGCGCCGATCTGCGGGTCGAGTTGAAGTCGATCCAGTCCGAGTCGCGGGCGACCTTTCTTTATGTCACCCACGACCAGATCGAGGCGATGACCATGGCCACTCATGTCGGCGTGTTGGAGCAGGGGCGCCTGATCCAGTTCGGCACCCCGCGCGAGGTCTACGAGACGCCGGTCAGTATCTACGCCGCCGGTCGGCTGGGGCTGCCGCGCATCAACATCCTGCCCGCCGACATTTTCGGCGCCGCGCCTCCGGGCACCAAGTGGATCGGGCTGAGGCCAGAGCAAATCCGGCAAGGCGAGGGCCACGACAGCGAGGTCGTGCGGGTCGAGCATCTTGGCGACCAGACGCGGCTGCACCTGCGGTTCCGCAATCACGACGTGGTGACGGTCACCGACGCCCACACCGAACTGAAGGCGGGCGAGACCCTGAAGATCCGCCCCGAGAACCCCTATTACTTCGACGCCACCGGCGCGCGTGCCTTTTGAAGGAGATGACGATGACCCTATTTATGAACAGCAAGGAAGACATCGTTAACGAGGCGGTGGACGGCCTAATTGCATGTTCCGGCGGTAGGCTGGCGCGGCTGGACGGCTACCCGCATATTCGCGCGGTGGTGCGGACCGACTGGGACCGCTCGAAAGTGGCATTGGTCTCGGGCGGCGGGTCGGGGCACGAACCGTCGCACGCGGGCTTTCTGGGGCAGGGGATGCTGACGGCTGCGATCTGCGGCGACGTCTTCGCCTCGCCCTCGGTGGACGCTGTGCTTGCGGGCATACTTGCGGTCACCGGTCCGGCGGGCTGCCTGCTGATCGTGAAGAACTACACCGGCGATCGCCTGAACTTCGGCCTTGCGGCGGAACGGGCGCGGGCCTTCGGTCTGAACGTCAGCATGGTGATCGTGGATGACGACGTGGCGCTGCCCGACTTGCCGCAGGCACGCGGCGTTGCGGGCACGTTGCTGGTGCACAAGGTCGCGGGCGCGCTGGCCGAGGGGGGCGCCGACCTTGCCACGGTCACGGCAGCGGCAGAGAAGGTGATCAGCCGCGTCCGGTCCATCGGCATGTCGCTTGACACCTGCATGGTGCCGGGCGTGCCGAAAGAAGACCGCATCCCGCCGGGCAAGGCCGAGCTGGGCCTTGGCATCCACGGCGAGGCCGGGGTGGAACAGGTCGACTACATCGACGCCCGCACGGCGGTCGGCATGGTAGCCGACAAGCTGTCGGGCCACATGCCCGCCGGCGTGCCGCATGTCGCGCTGCTGAACAACCTTGGCGGCGCGTCGGTGCTGGAAATGCAGGTGTTGGCCTACGAGCTTGCGAACTCCGCCATCGCGGACCGGCTGAAATTCATCATCGGCCCCGCCGCGATGATGACATCGCTTGAGATGCGCGGCTTCTCGGTTTCGGTCTTTCCGGCGGATGCCGAGGAACTGGCAGCGCTGCAATCCGAAACGCCCGTGATCGCATGGCCCGGCGTCAGCGCCCTGTCGCCAGTCGAGATCCGCGAACTGCCTGACGGCCTGCGCCCGATCAAGCCGCTGCCGTCGGATCATCCCGCGACCCGCGCCTTCCTGACCCGGTGCTGCGAAATCCTGATCGCCTGCGAGGCTGATCTGAACACCCTTGATGCGCGGACCGGGGACGGCGATACCGGCACCACGCTGGCGACCGCCGCGCGGGCGCTGGTCCATGCGATGGACGACCTTCCGCTTGCGGATCACACCCAGCTGTACCGCGCCATCGGTCAGGAACTGAGCCAGACCATGGGCGGGTCTTCGGGCGTGTTGCTGGCGATTTTCTTCGCCGCCGCCGGTGACGCGGCGTCCAGTGGCATGCCGATCCGCGAGGCGCTGAAAGCCGGGCTGGACCGGATGCAAGAGGTCGGCGGCGCCGAACTGGGCGACCGGACGATGGTGGATGCCCTGCACCCGGCGCTGCAACACCTTGCCGACGGAGACCTTGCCGCCGCTGCGACTGCGGCACGCGAAGGTGCGGACAGCACGGCAGAGATGCTGCGCGCCAAGGCGGGCCGTGCGGCCTATGTCAATCCGGACCAGTTGCGCGGGCATGTCGATCCGGGCGCGGAAGCCGTGGCGCGCCTGTTCGAGAAACTGTCCGCCGCCGGGGTCGAGGCCTGAGGGACTACCGCGCGGTCAGGGATCGGCGCAATCCAGATAGGGGACGGGCCCCCGCGCCGCGGCGCCGCGCCGGTCTTCCTTCTCGCGGATGTGCCGCATGATCAGTTCGGAATAAAAGCCAAGGTCGGCGACCGCTTCGCCGATCCGCGACGACAGCGCGGTCAGTTTCTGCCCGTCGTCGCCCCACAGCAAGGGACTGACCGAGGCGACGTTCAGGCAAGGCAGAACAACATCGAACAACGCCCGGACCGCAACGTAGTCGGAAAAATCCTCCAGCGTGCGGGGGCGGTTGGGCTCTTGCAGCAGCGAGTACCACGAGGAATAGATCCGTTCGACATGCACGGCGACCCGAAGTTCGCCCGCCGAAGATGCGCGGGTCATCACCCGCAGGCCCCGCGCGACAAGGTCGTCTGACACGATTTCGATATCCGGGAAGGACACCAGCTCGCCGTGCCGCTCGCCCATATGCGCCAGCACGGATCGCACGATCTCGGGATTGACCGCTTCGGCGAAGGTGCGTTGCTTGAGCTTCGACAGGGTCAGGGTCATTTCCAAGGAACTGACGTTGATGCTGTCGACGACAAAATGCCTCTCGTCCGGACCGTCCGGCCGTGTCAGGTGAATGATCGCTCTGGCGGCAGGTGACGGGACAACATCCTTCATTTGCGACCTCTCCACGGTGTCTCGACTGTCATGCCAAGGTGGTAGAACCGCAGGGGTTTACAAACAGTTAACGGCAGCGCGATCCCCTTGCGGCAGAGTCCGGGGCGACACGAAGGACCGCGCCGGGATAGCGGGGCAAGTGCGGGCACGGCCGGTCCACGCCGGGTCGACAGTGGGCGGGATGGCGACCGCTCCGTTGCCCTGGGTTTCCGCTATCGGTTCCATCTGCAGGCGGTGGGAGAGTTGTCACCTGTCAGCACAGACCGGACCGCATCTGTTCGCCGATCACCCGGCTGACGTTGTCCAAATCGAACTCTTCCTTCCGCCAGATCTCGCGGACATTGGGCGACTTGGCCTTGGCGTACATGAACGGCGACGGCCAGTCGCTGACAAGGATCACGGGAATATTGCGATGCGCGGCCGCGTCGTTCAGTTCGACGGCAAGGTTCGCGCCATGTCCGTCCGGCAGCGTGTTGTCCAGAAATATCATTCGGACGCGGCACTTCGCGACGGTCTCGCGGGCGCGCGCGACGGTGTCCACGAACAGGAATTCGTGACCCGCGGGGTGCTTTGCCAGAACACGGCGCATCATCTCGCGGTCCAGCGCGGAATCCTCGACCACAAGGATGTCCGGCGAGCGGCGGAATTGCTGCGTGCCCCCCATCCGGTCAGGCCACGTGGCTGCGCGGCACGACCGTTGCCACGGGCGGGGACGAGATCGGAACCGGGACCTGCCCCAGCAGGACGTGAAACTGGCTGCCGCCCCCGGGATCAGGCGCGCACCAGATGTGGCCGGCATGGCGCAGCGCGATCTTGCGGCAGGTGGCAAGACCAAGCCCGGTTCCCGCGGGACGGTTGGTGCCGTCAATCCGGCGGAACGGCTCGAATATGCGGGTGCGATAGCCTTCGTCGATGCCGACGCCGTTGTCCGCCACGACAAGATGGGTCACGCCGTCCTCCGCGGTGGCCGAAATCGAGATCTCGGGCCGCGTCGCGCCCGCGTATTTGATCGCGTTGCCGATCAGGTTCTGCAGCAGTTGCACGATCTGCGGGCGGATGCATCGCAGATGCAGGTCGCCGTCCTGCACCGCGACGCTGGCATCGCTTTCCGCAATCTCGCCGGTCAGCGCGGTCGTCGCTTCGGACACAAGCGTTGCGAGGCTGACGTTTTCGGTGACCTGCACGCGGTCGTTTCGGATGTGATCGGCAAGGCAGTCGATCAGGTTGCGCATCTGCCGGTTTGCCCTCTGGACGAAATCGATCGCCTCGCGCGCGGCGTCGATGTCGCCGTTGTTCAGGTCCTCCTCCGCCTGATCGCCGAAGAACGCGACCGCCCGGATCGGGGCCTTCAGGTCATGCACAAGCGTATCCGAGAACAGCTCAAGCTCGGTCCGCTGTTCTTCGATCTGCCAGCGCAGGCGCGCCGCCTGCACGCTGTTCTCTAGCATCCGCGTCACCGCGTTCGCACTTAGCGACCGCTTCGGAATGTAGTCCGTCGCGCCTTGCAGGATCGCGGACTTGGCAAGGTCCTCGTCCCCCTGACCCGTAACAAGGATCACCGCGCAGCGCGGCCACCGGTCCAGTGCCGGCGTCACCAGTTCCAGCCCGTCCGCGTCGGGCAGCCGGTAGTCCAGGAAGATCGCATCGACCACCGGCGGGCGCAAAGCCAGCATGTCCGCCCGACAGCCGGCCTCGTGGATGGTGACGTCCAGCCCGCTTGCGTCGATCAGCCGGCGGATCATCTTGCGGTCGGCGTCGTCGTCATCGACGATCAGGATGTTCAACCGGGTCATCTTACTCTCCCGATGCGCCGCGCATGTCGGGCAGTTCGACAAGCCGCCAGAAGCGGTCGATCGCCGCGACCAGCCTGCCGAAATCCCGGCCCGCGTTCTGTTTCAGGATATAGCCGGCCGCGTGATAGGCATACGCGGCCTGCATGTCGCGGTCGTCCGCGCTGGTGGTCATCACGAAGGCCACCGCGCGCCGCAGGTCGGGGTCGTCGCGGATCGTGCGCAGCAGTTCGATCCCGCCCATCCGTGGCAGGTTCAGGTCCGCGATCAGAACATAGGTGCGCGGGGCGCGACCGCTTTCGCCGCGCAGAAGGGCAAGCGCCTCGACCCCGTCGCGGACGCGGAAGATCGAGCAGTCCTCGCCAAGCCCGGCGAAGGCGCGGGTCACCGCCTTTGCATCGCCGTCGTCATCCTCGACCAGGACGATGCACAGCGGGCGGTCCAGAACGTCGCCGCCGCCCCTCATGCCGCGAGTGTCCCGGTTTGCGGCACACGGGGCCAGATCAGGCGAAAGCGCGTGCCACGGGTTCCGTCAGAGTCCACCGTGATGCTGCCGCCTGCGACCTCGGCGTGTTTGCGCACCATGGCAAGGCCCATGCCGCTGCCTTCGACCACGTCGCGGGGGCGCAGGGTCTGGAACAGCTCGAACACTTTCTCGTGGTACTCGGGCGGGATGCCGGGGCCGTCGTCCGTCACCGTGAACTCGAACCCCTCATGGGTTTCGGTAACGTCCAGCCGCACCAGCCCAGTGTCGCGGTCGTGGTGCTTGATGGCGTTGCTGACAAGGTTCAAAAGCACCGCCTGCACCGGCATCCGAGGCAGCGAAATCCCGGCCAGCGCGTCGCCGGTCTCAAAGCGGAACCCGTCCGGCAGGTCGATCAGTTCTCGCAGGGAATGTTCCAGTTCGGCCCCGGTGACGACCTGCGACGCGACGGGCACCCGCCCGATACGCGAATGCAGCAACAGGTCATCCAGCAGACGCTCCATCCGCGCGACGCGGTTGCGCAACATGGTCATGCTTTCGCGAGTGTCGTCCGTCATGTGCTCTGCAAGGTCTTCTTCCAGCCAGCGCGAGGCGTTGTCGATCACGCGCAACGGCGCTTTCAGGTCGTGCGATGCGACAAAGGCGAAACGGTCGAGTTCCTCGTTCGAGCGCGACAGCGCTTCGATCAACGACTGCATCCGGCGGCTTTCCACACGTTCCGAGATGTCGTGCACGACACCGATGAAATGCGTGGCGCCGTCGTAGACGGCCCGACTGATCGTGATTTCCAGCGGGATGCGGCTTCCGTCCTTGCGCACACCGCTGATGGCGCGGTTGAAGCCCATCTTGCGGCGGGTCGGCACCACGGCCTCGCGCACATAGCCGCGATGAGCGGCGCGGATCTCTTCCGGGACAAGCATCGACAGTTCCTGTCCGATCAGTTCGTCGCGGGAATAGCCGAACAGCTCCAGCGCGACGGGGTTCGCTTCTTCGATGCGGCCTTTCGCATCGACCGAGAAAATGGCGTCGGCGACGCCGTGAACCATCGCTTTCGATCTGGCGCTTTCGCGGATCAAATCGTCCGCCATGCTTTGGAACGCGCGGGCAAGTTCGCCGACTTCGTCGCGTCCCGCCGGCAGATCGGGAAGTGGCGTGCCGGAAACGCGGTACGACCGGATCGCTTCTGAAAGGGTGCGCAGCGGCATCGTCAACTGGCGACCGAGGAGATAGGACAACAATCCGGCCAGAACGGTCACGATCGCCCCTGCCGCGATTTCCAGCGTAAAGACGCGCTGGGCCGGCAACCGGAGCACCGACAGCGGAAGGGCCGTCTGGATATGCAATGAGAACGGGCGGTCGGGGCGGCGTTCGAACACGGGGACGGTGACAACCGCGGCCTCGTCCGCCACTACAAGCCGTCCGGCGGGGCCATCAAGCAACGCCGCATGTGGTGGCGGCGTCCAACCGGCTTCGCTGTGGAACTGCAGGGGCGACACGCCGGTCGCGTCCCAAGTCATGTGGTCAAGCGCACTGGTCACCGCGGTGACGGTGAAGTCCGCGCCAAGGCTGGGGGCCGCGGAGCGCAGCAGCTTTTCATAGTCGGCGTTGATCACCAGGGCCCCGAACAGCGCGCCCTCGGCATCGAATACCGGTACGACGTACCGGATGGTTGCCGGGCCGACATCGCGCCCGTGTTCGCGGTTCAGCGTCACGTCAGAAAAATACCCCTCGGCCATCGGGGCGCGTTGCAGCGGGGCGAGATACGGCTCGTTTCCCTTGGCCTGCATCTCGGCCAGCGGAACGACATGCACACCAGAGTCGGTTCGGTCGACCCGGACCAGTTCGGCCCAGTTGTCGTCCAGTCCGATATAGCGGATCTGCGTGAAATGCGTCGTGTTCCGAAGCACGGCGCGAAAGATCTGCACCAGCCGCGCCCGCCACAGCGCCGCCGAGGTGCCGTCATGGGGGTCGAGCCCGTCAGGTGCGCGCATGGCACGGATAAGGCCGGAGATCGGAGGGGTTCCAGAAAGGCTTCGCGCGTCACGCTCCATCCGGCGCAGCGAGTCCTCGATCTGTTTGGAATACAGGGCGGCGGTCGCACGAAGATAGCGCCGCGCCTCTTCGTCGCCCTGCACCCGGACATAGTGGAACGACATCAGCGCGAACAGGATGGACACGAAAACCGTTGAAATCAAGGCCAACAGAATGATCTTGATGTGCAGTCTCATGCGTGGTCACCCCCCGGTGTGCCGGTCTGTTTGACCCGAAAGCGAAGGGGTGCCGTCCGCGATGGACTTCAGTTCGTCCAGAAAGCGCGCGAGTTCGCCGCAAGAGCGGGTGACCACCAGCGTGTCCTTGCGCGTTTCCGGGTCTGTCCCGGCGCTGTTCCGGATGCGCCAGACACCATGCATCATCTCGGTCAGGATGGATTGCAGTTCCGGCGCGCTGGAGGTCAGAAAGCTTTGCAGCGCTGCGCCAAGTTCGCCGACCTGCTGGTTGCCCGCCAGCGCGGCCAGCAGAATGCGCCGCTCGAACGCGCCGGTGATCGCCTTGCGCAGCATCTCGGGGCCAAGTTCTTCCTTGATGATATAGTCCGAGCAGCCAGAGCGCATCGCCTCGATGATCACGTCGTGCTGGCCGACACTGGTCACCATGATCAGGATCGCGTCGCGCTGAAGCGCATGGTCCTTCGCGATTTTCAGGGCGTCCAACCCGGTTTCCATCCCAAGGTGGTAGTCGAGAAAGATCACCTGATACGCCTGCCGGTCCAACGCGGCGCGGAACTGTTCCAGCGTCGCGGCCTCGGAATAGTCGGGTTGAAGCCCGGCCTTGCCGCAGACCCGGCGCAGGCGCAGGCGGTCTATTTCCTGGTCGTCAAGGATCAGAACTGCCGGTGGCGCGTTGCCCGCCCCGTTGAATTCATGTAGCGCCATGGCCGCCGTATTGTCACGCAGCATCCCAATTCCTCCGGTCGTAGCCCCGCGCGGAACGTTATGCCCATGCGGGTTAAGTCCGGGTGAATCCGACACCTGCGCGCAATCTCCTCGTGTGGATCGGGAAAGGTATGCCGCTGGCACAAACATGGTTTGCGCCCCCTCGCGGGTTGCAACGGAGTGTCGGGCGCTAACTGGACCGAAGACGGGATGCGGCCGCCCTTGGCTTGGCCGGCCCGGAAAAACAGGAGAAAGATCATGGACAAGAGGACACTGGGAACCACCGGTTTCGACATCGCGCCCATCGTGTTCGGCGGCAACGTGCTGGGCTGGACCGCCGATGAAGCCGAAAGCTTCCGCGTGCTCGACGCTTTCGTCGACCACGGCTTCGACGCGATCGACACCGCCGACGTCTACTCGGCCTGGGCCGAGGGGCACACGGGCGGCGAATCCGAAGAGGTTCTGGGCAACTGGTTCAAGGCGCGCCCCGGCATGCGCGACAAGGTGAAGCTGTTCACTAAGGTCGGCAGCGACATGGGCGGCCCGGGCGAGAAGGGCCTGTCCGAGGCGTGGATCCTGAAGGCCGCCGACAAGTCGCTGGCGCGGCTCGGTGTCGATTATGTCGACCTGTATTTCTCGCACTGGCCGGATTCAGAGGTCACCCACGCCGAAACGCTGGGCGCGTACGACAAGCTGCTGAAGGCCGGCAAGATCAAGGCCGTCGGCGCTTCGAACTACGACGTGGCGCTTCTGACCGCCGCGCTCGAGGCGTCGAAGGCCGAGGGGCTGCCCGCCTATCAGGTGGTCCAGCCGGAATACAATCTTTACGACCGCGACGCGCTGGATGGCGGTCTGCGCGAATTGTGCATGAAGAACGATATCGGTGTTGTGACCTACTTCAGCCTCGCGGCGGGTTTCCTGTCTGGCAAATACCGCTCGAAAGCGGATCTCGAGGGGCGTCAGCGCGGCGGGATGGTCGAGAAATACCTGAACGACCGCGGCTTGCGCATTCTGGACGTGCTGGAAGACGTGGCGGGCGCGCACGGCGCCAAGCCGGCCGAAGTCGCGCTTGCGTGGATCATCGCGCGCGAGGGCGTGACCGCGCCGATCGCCTCTGCCACCAGCGTCGCGCAGGTCGAAAGCTTCGCGAAGGCGGCAGAGCTGAAGCTGTCGGCCGAGGACCTGTCGCGGCTGACCGACGCGGGCGCCTGACGCCTCCGCGCGGGGGCGGTCACCGACCCCGCGCGACACTTTGCAAAGACCTTTCCGAATGACCGATACGATCCTGCTCTACCTCGCGGCGCTTGTCGTGGGCGCCTCGAAAGGGGGGCTGGCCTCTGCCGCCGCCATTGCGGTGCCGATGCTTGCCCTTTTCATGAACCCGGTCCGCGCGGCCGCAATCCTTTTGCCGGTCTACGTGGTGACGGACTGGATCGGCGTCTGGCTGTACCGCAAAAGTTTCTCGAAGCGGAACCTTCTGATCCTGACGCCCGCCATCGTTCTGGGCGTGGGCATCGCCACGCTGGTGACGCCTTACACCTCGGAAGCCGCGCTGCTGATCTTCACCGGTGCAATCGGTCTTTGGTACTGCTGGCGGGCTTGGGTGAAGCGGGGCAGCGACGAGAAAGCCGAGGCCCATGTGCTGCCGGGGCTGTTCTGGGGCACGATCACCGGTATCGCCAGTTTCATCACCCATTCGGGCGCGCCTCCGTCGCAGGCTTTCCTGCTGCCGCAGAAGCTGCCCAAGCTGGAATTCGCCGGAACCGTCGCGATCAGCTTCGCTATCGGCAACCTTGTGAAGCTTCCGGCCTACTGGGCCATCGGCCAGTTCGACGGGCTGAACTGGTGGCTGATCGCCGGGCTGACGGTGGCGGGCGTCGGCGGCACCTTCGTCGGCCGCTGGCTGGTACGGCTGATGCCAGAGGCGACCTACATGCGGATCATCCAGACCCTGCTGTTCGCGCTGTCCGTGATCCTTCTGGTGCGGGGCGGGGCAGAAGCGCTGGCCGGTTGAACATCCGGTCGATAGCGCTAACTTCAAACGTGGTGCCGCGTGAAATTCTCGCGACCGGCGACGGAAATTATCCGACCGGTCGTATCACGCCACACCGGCAAGCAACGCGGAGGCCGCTTTGGCCCGCTGCCAGCCAGATATGAAATCCGCGAAAGGCACAGATATGCCCATAACCACACGCCGCGTCCGGCATGAAATCCGTTTTCGCCGGGCGACCGTCGTCTCGAACACCCGCATCACGCCCGGCATGGCCCGGATCGTGGTGGAAACGCCCGATCTCAGGGGCTTTGTCTCGCTGGGGTTCGACGACCATGTGAAACTGTTCTTCCCGCGCCCCGGACAGGACCTGCCCACCCCCACGCGCGGCGAGCGCGGTCTGGAATGGCCCGGCGAGGCGCCGGAGATGCGCGACTTTACCCCGCGTACGTTCGATGCCGAGGCGGGGCGGTTGACGCTTGACTTCGTGCTGCATGACGAAGGCACCGCCGGTCCTTGGGCCGCGCAGGCCAAGCCCGGTGACATGCTGGGCGTCGGCGGCCCGCGCGGGTCGTTCGTGGTCGAGGGAACCGCTGACTGGCACCTGCTGATCGGCGACGCCACCGCGCTTCCGGCCATCGCGCGCCGGATCGAGGAACTGCCGGACGACACCCGCATCGAAGCGATCATCGAGGTCGCGGACGCGGGCGAGATCCAGCGCTTCGACACCGATGCCGACCTTACCGTGCTGTGGCTGTGCCGCGACCGGGGCCAGACGCTGGGCGGTTACCTCGACACGCTTGAAGAACTGCCCGAAGGCGAGGGCTTCGTCTTCGTCGCGGCCGAGGCAGGCGACGTGGCGAAGGCGCGCGCCCGGATGGAAGCGCTGGATCATCCCGGCGAGAACCTGAAGGCGTCAAACTACTGGCACCGCGAGAAGGTAGAGAGCGCGGTGCACTGAAAGATGCGAGGGCCCGCCCGGAACAACGGCGCAAAGCGTCACCGGGCAGCGCCCGACCGCACCGGGGCCCGGCGATGCCCGGATGCGCGCCGTGATCGGCGCGCTGGCGGATTAACTCACCATCCTCACGTCGCCATTGCCCGATCCGCATCCGAAAGATCATCCGGCAAATCGTCGAAGCTCGCGTAGTTCAGCGAATAAAGCTTCGAATACAGACCCTTCTGCGCCATCAGCGCCTCGTGGTTGCCTTCCTCGATCAGCGTGCCCTGCTGCAATACGACGATCCGGTCCGCGTTGCGGATGGTCGCCAGCCGGTGCGCGATCACCAGCCCGGTGCGCCCCTCGAGAAGCTTCTGCAACGCCTTCTGGATCAGCATCTCGGTATAGCTGTCGATGTTGGCGGTCGCTTCGTCCAGCACAAGGATCTTGGCATCCGCCACCAGTGCGCGGGCGAAGGACAGAAGCTGTCGCTGGCCCAAAGACAGGTTCGACCCGCGCTCTTCCAGCATCGTGTCATACCCTTGGGGCAGGGCAGCCACGAAGTCATGCGCGCCCACGGCCTTGGTGGCCTCGATCACGTCTTCGTCCGATGCCCAGTGCGAGGAATAGCGGATGTTGTCCATCACGGTGCCGGTGAACAGGTAAGGCTCTTGCAAGACCATCGCGATGTGGCGGCCAAGGCTTTCCTGCGTGACGTCCCGAACATCCTTGCCGCCGACCAGCACGGCGCCGTCCTGCACATCGTAGAACCGGTGGATCAGCGACATCGACGACGACTTGCCCGACCCGGTGGGACCGACCAGCGCGACCGTCTCGCCGGATTTCACCTTGAACGACACGTCCTTCAGCACCGGGTGTTTCGGGTTATAGCCGAATGTCACGTTCCGGAACTCGACCGAGCCGTCGTCGGCCTTGGTCAGCGGCACCGCGTCGGGGGCGTCTTCCACCGACACTTCGACGTCCAGCACCTCGGTCAGGCGGTGGCCCGACGCCATGGCGCGCTGCATCACCGAGTACTGCATGGTCAGTGACCGGATCGGGTCGAAGAACCGCTGGATGTAGAACAGGAAGGCGACCATCACGCCGACCTCGATCCGGCCCGATACGACCATCAGGCCGCCCGCCACGACAACCACCGCCATCGCGATACCCGTCAGGCTGTCGACGATAGGGATCATGATCTGCGCCAGCCGCGAGGCGCGCAGGTGCGCGTTGTAGTTCGTCTGGACCAGTTCACCGTACAGCTTGGCATTCAGCGTGGCGCGGTCCATCGCCTGAACCGCGCGGACGCCGTGGATCGCCTCGGCCAGCGCGCCGTTGGTGACCGAGTTCGCCTCGTGCGCGGCCATGAATGCGGCACGCGCCTTGGACAGCCACAGCACGCGCACACCGAACAGGATCGGCAGCGCCAGCAGAACCATCGCCGCCAGTTGCCAGTCGAGCCACAGCATCACCACGACGATGCCCACCAGCAGCAGCAGGTCGCCCACCGACATGATCGACGTCTCAAGGAATTCCTGCATCGAGTTCACATCGCCCTGCAGCCGCGACATCAGGCGGCCGACCTCGGTCTTGTCCATGAAGGACAGCGACACGCGCTGCAGGTGGGCGAACATCTTGCGCCGAATGTCGAACAGCACGTTCTCGGCCATCCGGCCCGTCACGCGTTCCTGCACCAGCGAGGCGATTAAGTTGATCACGATCGCCAGCGCGAACAGCGCCACGATCAGCGTCAGCGTGCCCGGAGCGGCGTCGGCGGCCATGCCGTGGTCGATGGCGAAGCGGATCAGCAGCGGGATCGACAGCTGCGACAGGGTGAAGATGATCACCGCCGTCACCGCGATCCAGACGCGGCTGCGATAGGGCTCGACAAAGGCCCAGATCCGCCGCACGACCTTTCCGTCGAAGGCGCGGCCGAAAATCTCTTCCTCGATCCGGTCCGAGCCGACCACGGCCCGCATGCGCGGGCGGCCGTCGTCGTGCGGGTCGCGGGGTTCGCCGGTGCGGGTCGGGCTCATCGGGTCGTCTCCATCTCGTCCAGAACGTCGCCTTCGGGGCGCATCTGAAGATCGTGCAGGGCGGTGTACCGGCCGCCGAGGGCCAACAGTTCCTCGTGGGTTCCCTGTTCGACGACCTTGCCGTCCTCAAGGAAGATGATCCGGTCCGCATGCATCAGCGACGCCAGCCGGTGCGCCACAATCAGCGTCACGCGGTCCTTTGCATAGTCCTTCATCGCCGCCCGGATGCGGCTTTCGGTGCCCGCGTCGATCGCGGCCGTCGAGTCGTCGAAGATCAGCACTGCGGGCTCGGTCATCAGCGTGCGCGCGATGGACAACCGCTGCCGCTGGCCGCCCGACAGCGACACGCCACGCTCGCCGACGATGGTGTCGTACTTGCGGGGCAGGCCCAGCACATAGTCGTGCAGCTGCGCCGACTCGGCGACGCCCCGGATGCGGCCGTCCTGCGTGTAAGGTTCGGCATAGGCGATGTTGTTCTCGATCGAGGTCGTGAACAGGAAGCTGTCCTGCTGGACCACCGCCACCGCCTGCCGGACCGAGGACAGGGTCACGTCGCGCAGGTCCTGCCCGTCGATGCGGATCGCCCCCTCGGTCGGGTCATAGAACCGTGGCAGCAGGTGCATCAGCGTCGTCTTGCCGGATCCCGGTGCGCCGACGATGCCGATGGTCTCGCCCCGTTTCGCGCTGAAGCTGATCCCCGACACCGCGCGGCGGTCACCCGAGCCGGCATAGGAGAAACCCACGTTGTCCAGCGTCAGCGTGCCTTCGGTGATTTCCAGCGGCTTCGCGCCGGGGGCATCATCGACTTCCATCGGCATGTCGATCAACGCGAACAGCCGCGCGCCGCAGGTCGAGGCACGGGCGTAGGCGTTGACCATCAGGCCAAGCTGGCGAACCGGCATCTGCAGGATCGTCATGAAGGTCAGGAAGGTCGCCAGCGTGCCGACCGTGATCGACCCGTTCGCCACCTGACGACCGCCCACCAGCAGCACCAGCCCCATCGCGGTGAAGAAGGCCAGCGTCATCACCGAGGTGTTGGTCACCCGGACAGTGACCCGTTCATGGCTGAGTTCCAGCGCGGTCTTCGAGGCGCGGTCGAATTTCGCCATCTCGTGATCGGCGGCGGCAAAGGCCCGGACGACGCGGATACCGGCGAGGTTCTCTTCCATAACCTGGCTCAGGACGCCGAGCTTCTCCTGCAACACCAGCCACGTGCGGCGCAGGGTCAGTTGCATGACCGAACTGCGCCACGCCGCGAAGGGCACGAAGGACAGGGCCAGCAAACCCAGCACCACGTCGGTCGACAGCAGCATGAACGCGCCAATGCCGATCAGCAGCGCCAGCAGCACGGTCCGGACCAGCGCGGTCGAGAAATACATCCGCACCCCTTCCAGATCGAGCATCCCGACGGTGATCAGGTCGCCCGAATGGGTGCGGTCGTGAAACGAGAACGGCAGACGCTGGATCTTGTCATAGATCGCGTTGCGCAGGTCTTGCGCCAGCGCGTGACCCACGGATTCCGCCGTGTAGTTCTGCACCAGCGTGAACAGCCCGCGCAGGACCGAGGCAATCATCAGCGTCAGCGCGATCAGCACCAGCGCGCGGGTATCGGCGCCGTCGCCCGCCATCGCCTGCGTCGCGTCCACGGCGCGGCCAAGGATCATCGGGATCGACAGCTGCATGGCCACCGCCGCGACCGTCGCCAGCATCGAAAGCGCCACCCGGCGCGGATACTTCAGGCACATGCGTGTGATCCGCGCGATCGCGCCCAGCCCCTGCTTGCGGTCGACGCTGTTCGTGCGGCGGAACTGGCGCGGGTCTGCGGCGTCCCGGGCCGGGGCGGTCTGATCTGTCATCTTTGTCATCTCCCGCGGGCCGGGAAGAGGCCGCGCAATTCGGGGCGGGCCGTGACTGTCCGTCGCGTGTCGCGAATGTCGTCGAGACCGGGTCCGCGGGGCGAATGCGGGCGAGGCTGGAGGGCAAGGGGCGATGGGCTGCGGCGGGAATCCGGCGTCAGCGAGACCGTAGACCATCCCGGCAGGAAGGTCGATACGTTCGCGCTGTGCCTGCGAAACAGGCAGGAAACCTCGCTTTTTTACGGCTCGCCGCAGCTTTTTGACCTTCGGGTAAAATTTTTCTCCGGATCGCGCGCAATTCAACGGGGATTACAACGGTGGCTACAACGGTCCACCCGATCCTTGCGCGCAGGCGGCGCCGCAAGCGCCTTGCCCAGTTTCGATTTCAACCGGAAGAGGTGCGCCCCCGCGCTCCATCCGGCATGCGCAGGGGACGGAAAACATGGCAATCACGACAATCGACGGGCTTGTTGAAACGCAGCAGACCCCGAACACGGGCGACACGATCATGATCACGCAGAGCGGGGCGTTGGTCTTCGGTGGCCGCGCCGTCAACACCAGCGGGGCCGACGTAATCGTCAACAACAGCGGTGACCTGTTCGGCGGCGTCCGGTCTACCGGGCAGGGTCTGAGCATCACCAACAGCGGCGTCATGTCCGGAGACGACAACACCGTGGTAAGCGTGAGCGCCGGCGGCGACCTGCCGGCCAACATGACCCTCACGAACACCGGCGTCATCCAATCGGCGGGCGACACCGGCCCGACGATCATTGCCCAGAGCGGCGGCAACTTGATCCAGAACAGCGGCGAGATCATCGCGTTCGAGGACTCGGCGATCCTCCTGTTCGCCTCGGTCGACAGCACACCCGGCGGCCACGCGAACCGGATCGTGAACACCGGCACCATCGTGGGTGGTGCGTTCCGGGCCAGCACGGGTGCGGTGTTCCAGCAATCCTCGATCATCACCGGCGAGGACAAGGACGTCCTGATCAACTCGGGCACGCTGATCGGCGATGTCTTCATGGGGTTCAGCGACGATACGTTCGACGGGCGCGGCGGTACGGTTTTCGGGATCGTGCGCGGCGGGTTCAACGACGACCTCTACATCATCGACGACGCGTCCATCGCGCTGCAGGAGGACCAGAACCAAGGCGTCGATACGGTCGAGACCTACGTGAACTACACGCTCGAGGACAACTTCGAGATCCTCGAACTCGGCGGAGCGGACGATATCGACGGCACCGGCAACGACCAGCAGAACACCCTGTCTGGCAATGCCGGCAACAACCGGCTGGCGGGCGGCGGGTCGCGCGACCTGATCGACGGCGGCGCCGGGAATGACGACATCGACGGCGGCCGCGGCAACGACGTGATCGACGGCGGCGACGGCAACGACACCATCGCGGGCCGGTCCGGCAATGACGTGATCGACGGCGGCGAGGGCGACGATTTCATCTTCGGCGGGCTCGGCGCCGACAACATGAGCGGCGGCGACGGGAACGACACGCTCAAGGGCGGGCTGGGCTCTGACACGATGGACGGCGGCGCCGGGGCGGACAGCTTCGTGTTCACGCGGGTGGCCGACAGCATCGGCGGCGTCTCGGACGTGATCGCGAACTTCGAGGTGGGCGTCGACCGGCTCGACTTCACCGGTCTCGTCAGCGGCGGCATGGACGTGAACATCCGAGGCGGTTTCACCGGCAATGGGCAGGCCTCGCTGCGTACCTTCGAGAACTCGTTCGGCGACACGATCGTATTCGTGGACGCGGACGGTGACGGCGGCACGGACATGCGCATCGAAATCGATCTCGTGACCGGCATGACCGGCAGCGATTTCGCCGCCTGACGCGGCGCAAGTTCACCAAGCAAAACAAAAACTGCACACAATCGAGTACGGAATACATGGCGATCTTCAACATCAACAATCTGCGAACGACAGCGGTCAACCCCATCTCAGACGACAGTATTGTCGTCTCGCAGAACGGAACTCTGAGCATCGAGGGGATCGCCGTCGCTTTCGGCACGGCAGAGGATGTGCGGCTTTTGAATGCAGGTACGATCTTCGGCGGAATCGAGGGTGACGGACCGGGCTTGACGATTACCAATACCGGGACGATGTCCACCTCTGACGACAACGTGATAGACATCGGTGTGCAAGGTGGACCGGTGAATTTCACCCTCCACAACAGCGGCAATATCTATTCCATGGGGTACGCTGACAATGCGATCCTGCTTCAGTCCGGCGGTAACGTCTTCATCAATTCGGGCGAGATCGTCGGACACCAGCAAAGCGCGATCCTGATATTCTCGGAAGTGGATGGTTTTGACGGGGCTGCGGGCACACGTGAGAACCTGATCGTCAACACCGGTCTCATCTCTTCCGGATTCGGTGCAAACTCGAGCGGCACTTTGATAGAGCGTCCCGCAATAAACCTGTTTGCCGACGCGGACACTGTCATCAATCAGGGCACCATTCTGGGCGGCGTCAAGCTTGGGTCCGCTGATGATATCTTCGACGGTCGCGGCGGCACGGTGGTTGGCGAGGTGTCCGGTGGCTTCGGTGACGATCTGTTCATCATCGACGACGCCTCAATCGAACTGGCCGAGTTCGCGGGCGAGGGCAGCGATACCGTGCAGGCTTACGTAAGCTATGCGCTCGAAGACAATTTCGAGATCCTCGAACTCGGCGGAGCAGGCGATATCGACGGGACCGGCAACGGTCAGCAAAACACCCTGCTTGGCAATGCCGGCAACAACCGGCTTGCGGGCGGCGGATCGAGCGACGTGATCGACGGGGGCGCCGGGGATGACGACATCGACGGCGGTCGCGGCAACGACGTGCTCTTCGGCGGCGACGGCAACGACACCATCGCGGGTCGTGCCGGCAACGAAGTGATCGACGGCGGCGATGGTGACGACTGGATCTTCGGCGGTCTCGGCGTCGACGCGATCAACGGCGGTGACGGCAACGACACGCTGATCGGCGGCGAAGGGTCCGACGAACTGACCGGTGGCGGCGGGCAGGACGTCTTTGTCTTCGCCCGGCTATCCGACAGCCCCAACGGCGCCGGAGACATCGTGACCGACTTCGAGGTGGGCAGGGATCTCATTGACCTGTCGAGCTTTTCCAACGGCATTCTGAACATCGCGATCGGCGGTTCGTTCACCGCCGCCGGCCCCAGCGCGCGGACCTTCGAGAACTCTTTCGGCAACACGGTGCTGCGGATCGATGTCGACGGCAACGGCTCGACCGACATGCGCGTCGATATCGTCGGTGCTCAGGGACTGACCGAGGCGGATTTCATCCTGTAGTCACCCGTCGTCTGGCGGGAGAGCCCCGAGGGGCAGGCGACGCTTGCACGCCGCCCCTCGTTTCTCGCCTTAACTTTTAAAAACAACGCTTTCGCCCCCGCTGCCGTCCGATTTGACAACGCTGAATACAACGGCGGCAGGTGACAACGGGACACTGGCGATGGCGGGGCGCGGCGGCCTTGTCCCTGGGTGGGAATGCGCCGCGCCGGATCGCTGACGAATTCTTGGCCCGACAACGGCGTCGGGCTGCCAACCAAGGGAACACGACGATGAAATTTCTGACCATCATGGCCGCCGCGCTGGCCCTTTCGACCTCTGCCGTCTTCGCGGCTCCGGCTGGCAAGGCCAACGGCGTTCTGGTCGATGGCAAAGGCATGACGCTTTACACCTTCGACAACGATACCTCGGGCACCTCGAATTGCTATGGCGGCTGCGCCAAAAGCTGGCCCCCGTTCATCGCAGCGTCGGGCGCCGCAGCCGAGGGAGACTTCACCCTTGTCGAGCGCAAGGACGGGGCGATGCAGTGGGCCGTGAACGGCCAGCCGCTGTACTACTGGGCCGGCGACCGCAAGCCGGGCGACGTCAATGGCGATGGCGTCGGCGGCGTTTGGCACGTCCTGAAATAAACGTCCCCGGGGGCGGCCAAGGTCGCCTCCGAACCGAAGCGCTGCCTTTTGTCCTAGGGCGGCGCTTTACCTCGTGCGGGCGGCGGCCGTGAGCGTCGTTCCGTGCGGCAAGGAGGGCGCGCCAACTCAACCCGATCCCAATCGGCGCGTCCTCCGACCTGACCCGGCCCACACCCGGTCGCGCAGTGTTCTCAGATACGGTGTTCCGCCAGAAACGCGGCCGAGGCCTCGACGCACTCCAGCCACGCCGGTTCCGTATCCATCAGGATGTGGTTGCGGCTTTCCAGTGGAACGAAATGCGCGTTCGGAATGCCTGCGGCCAGCTCTCGCCCAAGATCCAGCGGAATGCGCTGGTCGTGGCGCGAGTGAAGCACCAAGGTCGGCGCTTTTACCTGAGCCAGCCTGTCCCGCACATCGATATGGCCGAACGCGTTCTGGAACCGCGCGGCGTTGGCGGGCGAGGTCGTCTGGCGCTGGAACTCGTCGAACCACGCAAGATCGTCCTGCGTCGCCTCGGGCATGAAGGTCTGCGAAAAGATGTGCCGGTACGCGGGGTTGTCGGTGCCCCAGCCCACCTCGGTCAGTGTCAGAACCGCCTCGCGCCGGGCTTGTTCCTCGGGCGTGGCAAGGTGCCGCCAGCCCGCCGCGTAGCCACCGATCAGGATCAGGCCGCTGACCCGTTCGGGATGCCGCACGGCGTATTCGATCGACACCGCCGCACCCTGCGAAATACCCAGCAGCGGAAAGCGCTTCAGCCCCAGCTTGTCGGCCACCGCTTCGAGATCCTCGACGAAGGCATCGAAGCTCAGGTCGTCCACGTCCCAATCCGACAGGCCGCAGCCGCGCTCGTCGTACCGGATGAAGGTGCGGGTGCGGGCGATTTCGGCAAAGCTCTTGCCCCAGATCGGGCTGCTCCAGTCGAATTCGAGGTGATTGAGCCAGTTCGCCGCCTTCAGCAGCGGAGGGCCGTCGCCGATGGTGGCATAGGCGATCTTCGTGCCGTCGTTCACTTGGCAAAAGCCGATGCGCTGGGCACGCAGCGAGCGGGCGCGGGCATTGGCGACCCGCTGCGAGGGATCGTCGAGGGTCGGCACCGGACCCGAGGACCGGACGGGCCGGACATTGCGCGGGGCCGGAGTCTTCGGCGCCTCGCGCTCGAACCCTTCGGCGCCCTCGGGGTCCTCCTCTTGCCATAGCCGCAACCACTTTTGCGCGGCCATGCTGTCGACGTCGGGATGACCCGCAAGCGACTTCAGCACCGTCACGCGGGCGATCCGCGCATCCTCGCGCTCGGCGGTCAGCCAGTTGTCGAACGCCTCGTCGCCCGCGCCGTCCAGACCGTCAAGGAACACGTGGCCCAGCATTCCGGCCAGCCGTTCCAGCGTCTCGGCCGAAGGCGCGGCGTCGCGGTCGCGCAGACAGGCCTGCATCGCGCGCGCGTCGACTTCGACACCGCGCATGTCGAACTGCACCCGTTCCCGGTCGGCGATGATGCGCGGCTGCGTCTCGCCGTCTACGACCTTGCGCAATTTGCTAAGCGACCAGCGCAGCGCGGCCTTGGGGTCGTCGGGCAGGTCCCACAGCATCTCGCACAGCCGCTCACGGCGATGCGGGCGCCCGGTGGCAACCAGAAAAGCCAGCAAGGCCCGTGCCTTGCGTGACGCGGGCAGGGGGACTTCCCGTCCGTCCGAAACGACTTTCAGCTCGCCGAACAGCGAGATTTCCATGACTTCGGGCAATTCAGGCTCCGAGAAAAACAACGTCCCCGCTCCTCCGTTAACACCCGGTCCACAACGCTGACAACAACGCTGCTACGTCAAATGGGATTTGCGGGCGGCGATTTGTCGTTCTTTCGCAAGGTCACGCGTCCGCGTTCAGTAAAAGGACGCGCCGCGAGCAATATCCGGGAGCGAAGGCGGAGATGAGCGAACCGGCGGCCGAATGGTCGGAAACGATCCCCAATATTGAATTTGATGTTCTGTCATCCGGCCCGCATGCCGAGATTGCCCGCTTGCGCGCAGGGCATCGGGTTATACGGTATGCCGAGCGTCAATACATGGTCTTGCGCGCTTGCGATGTTTCCGCGCTGCTCACGCATCCGGGCACGAAACAGGTCGACGGCGTCGACCATGTCCGCCGGAACGGCATCCCGGCGGTGGCCGTTGCGACCTTCCTGACGGATTTCTTCCTGTTCGCGAATGGCGAGGATCACCGCCGCAAGCGCGGGCTGTTCTCGCGGGCTTTCGGACGCGCCGAGATCATCGCCGCCCGGCCTCGGGTCCGCGCGGCCGCCGACAAGATGGTGGCCGGGCTGCCGCGTGGCGAGGCCTTCGATTTCCTCGCCCGCATGGCAAACAGCCTTCCCGCCGAGTTGACGGCGGCGTTGACCTCTGCCATTCCCGGCCTCGACCTGCTGATGTCCCCTGCGATGCGTGGGATCGACGGCATCCGCACCATCACCCCGATGCAGGTCCGCCTTCACTGACCCGTCCGGAGCCACGATTTGCCCACCCCGGCGGTTTGCGAGCGGGGCGGGCCGCGCATTTCAGAAAGACGAGACCATGGACTTCAAGACCAGTTCCTGTGGCGATCGAACTACCCTTTCCATCTAGGGCGGCATCGACCGCCGCGCCGCCGGGCCGTCATGCGCTGGCGGCGGGTTCCGGGTTGCGGGCTACCGCCCGGGACCACGCCTGGGCATAGGTGCGCCATCGCGGGTCCGTGGGTGCGTCTGTCACCGTCAGCGCAGGGACCGGCGCATCCGGTCGCGCCAGCAGGGCGGCACCGATGCTGGTCCCGGTGGCGGACGCGGCGGTAGAGACGGGTCGCCCCGTCGCCGCGCCCAGCATGTCGTGGAAGGGTTGGTTCCGGGCGAAGGGACCCTCGACGATGGTGGGGCCGTCCGCACCGATCAGGTCAAGGCAGGTCGCCGTCATCAGCGCAAGATAGAACGACAACGCCGCACCCTTCTGGCCGGGTGTCATCGCCGGGTCGGACCAGCCGCCCCGTCGCCGCTGGAACGGGCCCGAGCCGGGTTCAAGCGAGGGCAGCAGGAACAGACCGCGCTTCAGCACCGTGTCGATGTCGTCAGCCGACGGCGGCGTCGTCTCGCCCTTCGCCAGTTCGTATTCCCGCCCGCCCATGAACCGCGCCGATGGCGTCGCCTCGCCATGGGCGTTGACGTTCATCAGGGTGTCGCGGGTGGCGTCGAGCGGCGGCGCCACGCTGCCGACCGCCATCGAGATCACCCATGTGCCTGTCGAGGCGACGCTGAACGGGGCTTCGGTGCTGATGAGATGCGGCAGCAGGGAGGCGTTGGAATCGTGAATGCCGGAATGGACCGGCGTGTCCTCGGGCAGACCGGTGCGCGCCGCGATCTCGGGCAGCAGCGTCCCGGCCACGTCCGAGGCGCGGGCAAGGGGAGCCATCCTGCCGGTCAGGCCGAGCGCCGGGACCAGCGCAGAGTACCGGCCCTCGCGCGGGAGCCACAGGTCGGTGTGACAGCCCAGCGAGGTGTACTCGCAGGCATAGTTGCCGGTCAGACGGCCCGACCAGAACTGCGGATAGGTGACGACCTGCGCGATGCGATCCCGCAACCCGTCTTGCGTTTCCAGCAGCCAGTGTACCTGCGCCCCCACGTTCAGCCCCATCGGTAATCGGGGCGAGCCGGTGTCGGCGAAGGGGGGCCGGATCGCGTCATAGGCATCGGCCAGCGTGTCCGGGCCGTCGTGTTCATAGTCAAGCATCGGGCAGGCCAGCCCGCCGTCTGCGTCCAAAAGCACGATAGAGGCCCCGTGCGCGGTGACGCTGATGGCGTCGATGCCGTGTTCGGAATGCAGCGTGGCAAGGCTGTCCAGCAGGAACGCCCAGTGCCCCTCGATATCGTAATGCGGATAGGGCGGGCCGGGGCGCACGGCGTTGGGCCGGGTCAGCACGCCGATCTCGCGCATTTCCACGGTGTCGACGACCGCCAGCTTGGCATTCGTCTTGCCGATGTCGATGACGGCCACGTTGCTCATCAGGGCATGTGGAACATCGGGACAAGTGGCACCGCGACGGGCTCGTTGTCCGGTTTCGTTTCCATGATGTCGGCCATATGCGCCCACCAGCTCTGCATCACCTCGTGCTGCGGCAGCGCGTCCATGCCGTGATCGTCGGTGCGCCACAGGACGCCGAACAGGTGGTTCGTTTCCTCGTCGAGGTGGATCGAATAGTCCGACACGCCCGCGTCCTTCAGCAAAGCGGACAGTTCCGGCCATATCTCGTCATGGCGGCGCTTGTACTCGTCGGCGCAACCGGGGGTCAGCGTCATGCGGAACGCGTATTTCTCCATCACGGCCTCCACTTCTGCCAGAGACGGGGCAGGGCAATGACGCCGATCAGCAGCAGGCCGATGAAGATCGACATCACGATCCCCGGCACGTTCAGCAGGCCAAGGCCGAAGGTCACCAGCCCCATTACGAAGGCGGCGATGACAACGCCCGGAATGGTGCCCGAGCCGCCAAGGATCGACACCCCGCCCAGCACCACCATCGTCACCACCTCAAGCTCCCAGCCGAAGGCGATGGACGGGCGGGTCGAGCCCAGCCGCGACGTCAGGCAGATCGCCGCGATACCCGACATCAGGCCGGTCAGCAGGAACAGGATGAACTTCACCCGCGCCACCTTGATGCCCGAGAAGGCCGCGCCGGTGGCGTTGTTGCCGATGGCATAGACCATGCGGCCGAAGTTGGTCTTGTGCAGCAGCACCCCGTAGATGACGGCCAGCACCGCGAACAGGACGAACTCGAACGAGATCACCCACCAGACATAGCCCTGCCCGAAGTACGAGAACCCGGACGGGTAGCCGCGATAGGCCTGATCACCCAGCACGATATAGCTGATGCCGCGAAACAGGCTCATCGTGCCGATGGTCACCACGATGGACGGCAGGCCAAGGCCCGTCACCAACACCCCGTTGAACGCGCCGCACAGCAGCCCGGTGACAATGCCGATCACCACCAACTCGGGCGTGCCCGCGCCCATCTGCACCGCCGCGCCCATCGCGGTCGAGGCCAGCGCGATGATCGAGGCGACGGACAGGTCGATCTCTCCCGAGATGATCAGCAGCGCCATCGCGAAGGCAATCATCGCTTTCTCGGTAAAGTTGAAGGTCGCGTCGCTGAGGTTCCAGGCGTTCAGGAAGTAGGGCGACGCAAGGCTGTTCGCGATGAAGATAGCCACGGCCACGGCCAGCAGCAGGACCTCCCAGCTTTTCAGCAGACGCGCGGCGGGCGACTGCAGCCGGTTCGGAACGTGACGGGGAGAGGCGGCGTCGGTCATGCGTGGCCCTCGGCGCTTTTCAGGATGATGCGGCCCTTCGAGCGGCTGGAGCGCGCGTTGAAGGCGACCGCGACGATGATGGCGGTGCCGGAGATGGCCATCTGCCAGAAAGGCGAGATGTTCACGACCGGCAGCGCGTTCTTGACTATGCCGAGAAACAGCGCACCGAGGATGGTGCCAAGGATCGTTCCCGCGCCCCCCGCGATCGAAATGCCGCCGATCACGCAGGCCGCGACGACCTCAAGCTCGAAGCCGCCGGCGATGTCGACATAGGCGACCGAATAACGCGCGACCCACAGGTATCCGGTCAGCCCCGCCAGCGCGCCAGAGATCACGAAGGCCATGAACTGCGTGCGACCCACGTCGATCCCGGTGTAGACCGCCGCGCCGGGGTTGCCGCCCACGGCATAGAAGGCGCGGCCCAGCGGCGTACGGGCGATCATCACGAAGAACAGCGCGGCCACGAGGATCGCGATCCACGCCAGCATTGGCAGGCCGAGGATGTCGAAGCGGGGAAAGCCGGTGAAGGCGGGGCTCATCTCGTGCGCGTTGACCCACGCGCCGTCCGAGATCACGAAGATCAGCCCGCGGTAAATGGTCATGGTGCCCAGCGTCACGACGATGGGCGGGATCGACAGTTTCCAGACCATCACGCCGTTGATCGCGCCCATCACCGCGCCCATCGCGACAGCCAGCAGCAGGATAGCGGCCACAGGAACACCCGGCATGGCCGCGTTCAGCATGGCGCAGACCATTCCGGTCAGCGCAAGGTTCGCGGCCACCGACAGGTCGATGCACCGGGTCAGGATCACCACCGTCTGCCCCAGCGCGAGGATGATCAACGGCGAGGTGTCGGTGAACACGCGGGCCAGGTTCGACGGCTCGACGAAGGCCGGGAAACGGCTCGCGATCAGGGCCAGCAGCACGGCGATAGCGCCCAGCAGGATCGCCTCGCGCGATTTGAGGAAGGCGGTCATGAGCGGGGGCCTTTCATTTGCATCAAGGTATTCGGGAAAATCCGCTTTGAATGGAGGGACCGCCCGGGCAGCGCCGACCCGCCCCCATGGGGCGGCGCTTTCGCGCCACCCCGCAGGCCGGCGCTGCCCTTATTACGGTTGTCCGGTCTCACGCCCCGATCCCCGCCGCATGGCGCACCAGCGTCTCTGGCGTCAGGTCGTCGCCCGCAAGTTCCGCCGCGATCAGGCCCTCGCGCATCACGATCACCCGGTCGGACATCCCCAGCACCTCGGGGATTTCCGAGCTGACCATGATCACCGCCAACCCCTGCGCCGCCAGTTCCGCCATGAAGGCATGCACGGCGGCCTTCGACCCGATGTCGATGCCTTTGGTCGGCTCGTCGAGAATGATCACCCTCGGCTTCGTCGCCAGCCACTTGGCGATCACCACCTTCTGCTGGTTGCCGCCCGACAGGTTGCCGACGTCCTGATCCAGCGAGGCCGCGCGCAGGTCCAGCCGCTCGGTATACTCGCGGGTCAGGGCGAATTCCTCGGATAGCCGCAGGAAGCCCTTGCGCGAGGTCTGCGCCAGCGAGGGCAGGGTGACATTCTGGAAGATCGGCAGCCCGATCACCGCGCCCTGCCGCCCGCGTTCTTCGGGGACATAGACGATCCCGGCGTCGACCGCGTCCGAGGGCGACCGGATCTCGCGGGCCGTCCCGTCGATCCGGATCTCTCCGCGTGACGGCTTCGTCACGCCGAACAGCGCCTGCATCACCTCGGACCGTCCCGCGCCGACAAGGCCATAAAATCCAAGTATCTCGCCCTTGCGCAGGTTGAACGAGACGTCCTGAAACTCTGTCGGGTGCGAATAGCCCGAAACTGACAGGACCTCGTCCCCGACGAGATGCTCGCACGGCGGGAAGATCTGGTCGACCGACCGGCCCACCATCAGGCGGACAAGTTCGCCTTCGTCGATCTCCGCGATCAGGCCCTCGCCCACGTGTTGCCCGTCCCGGAACACTGTGTAGCGGTCGGCTATGCGGAAAATCTCGTCGAACTTGTGGCTGATGAACAGGATCGCGCGGCCCTCGGCCTTCAGTCGTTCGACCAGTTCGTACAGCTCTTCGATCTCTTTATGAGACAGGGCGGCGGTCGGTTCGTCCATGATCACGACGCGGGCGTCCACCGACAGCGCGCGGGCGATGGCGACAAGGTGCTTCGACGCGATCCCCAATTCGTGCAGCGGCATATCGGGGTCGAGGTCGGCGTCGATCCGGTCAAGGATCTCGCGCGCGCGGGTCCGCATCGCGGCCCAGTCGATCAGGCCGAAGCGGGTGCGGGGCTGATGCCCGATGAAAATGTTCTCGGCGACCGTCAGTTCATCGAAGAGCACGGTTTCCTGATGGATCGCGGTGATCCCGGCGTCTGTAGCATGTTGCGCGGTGGGGAAGGTGACTGGCGCACCGTCCAAAAGGATGGTGCCCGCGTTCGGTTGCAGGATACCGGTCAGCGTCTTCACGATGGTCGACTTGCCCGCGCCGTTCTCGCCCACCAGCGCGGTGACCTGACCGGGGTAAAGCGACAGCGAGACCTCGGACAGCGCCTTCACGCCGGGAAAAGTCTTGGTGATGCCGTCGAGGTGCAGCACCGGGGCGGCATCCGCCGGAGCGGGTCGCGCGTGGGACGGGTCGAGACTGACCTGCATCGCGGTCTTCCCTTGGACTTCGGAGAAAGGAGCCCCGACGCGGCAGGCGCGCCGGGGCAAAGGAGGAGCTCAGAAGATGCTCTTGAACTCTTCGATGTTGCTGGCGTCGTAGACGAACGGATCGGCCATCGCGCCTTCGCCGTTGTCGTCGAGGGTCAGCGTGCCCATGCGGCCCATGTTGATCTCGGCGCCCGGACCGGCTTCGGCGGCATCGGTGGCCAGCTCGTAGGCGAGGTAGGCGGCCGAATAGCCAAGGTCGATCGGGTTCCAGATCGCGAAGGACTTCGACGCGCCGGACTCGATGGCGCCGGCCATCTCGGACGGCAGGCCAAGGCCGGTCACGTTGACCTCGCCCACCTTGCCGGCGTCCTCGACTGCACGCGCGGCGGCGACGATACCGACCGAGGTCGGCGCGATGATCGCGTCGAGATCGGGATAGGTCTGCATCAGGCCGGTGGCCTCGCGATAGGACTTGTCGGCAAGGTCGTCGCCATAGACGGTCGCCACCACCTCGATGCCGGGATAGTCGCCCATCACCTTGTTCATTTCCTCGATCCAGGTGTTCTGGTTGGTCGAAGTCGTGGTGGCCGACAACAGCGCCACCTGACCGCCGTCGGGCAGTTCATCGGCGGCCAGCTTGATGATCATGTTGCCGATCAGCGCGTTGGACGACGGGTTCAGGTGCAGTTCACGGCCTTCCGGCGCGACGCCCGAATCCCACGAAATCACGGTGATGCCGCGATCCATTGCCTTTTTCAGTACCGGCACCAGCGCGTCGGTGTCGTTGGCGGACACGGCGATCGCGTCGACCTGCTGAGCGATCAGCGAGTTGATGACCTCGATCTGGCCCTCGGCGGTGGTGTCGGTCGGGCCGGTGTAGATGATCTCGACGTTGCCAAGTTCCGCAGCCGCTTCCTCGGCGCCTTTCGCGGCGGCCTCGAAGAAGCCGATCCCCAGTGCCTTCACGACCAGCGCGATGCGCACGTTGTCCTGCGCCTGCGCAGCGCCGCCACCGGCGACCATCATCGCGGCCAGCGCCGCTCCTCCGAACAGTCTTCTCGTAATGCTCATCATATCCTCCCTGACTGAGCCTTGAATCACGTCCGCGGTGTCACCCCGCGTCCGATCTGCGCGCCGCGCCGGTCTGCGCGACGATGACCCTGATCTCTGCGGCCTCGAGCATCGAGACCGTGCGATCGGTGACCCGGTCGTCGGTCACCACAATGTCGATCCGTTCCAGCGGACACAGCACGAGGCTGGACCGGTTCTCGAATTTCGAGCTGTCCACCAGCACCACAAGTTCGTCCGCCTGATCGATCAGCTTCTCCTCCGCCTGGATCAGCAGCGGGTCGTTTTCCATCAGCCCGATCGGGGCGATGCCGTAGGCCCCCATAAACATGCGCCGGGCGTAATAGTGCCGGGTCATGTCGTTCTCGAACGGGCTGAGAATGATGTTCTGTTCGCGGTACAACGCGCCGCCCGGCACCATCACCGTGTTCTTGGTGTGCTTCAGCAGGTGTTCCGCGATGGGAAAGCTGTTGGTCAGTACCTGCACCCGGCGGCTTGCCAGCGGATGCACCATCTGGAACGTCGTCGTTCCCCCGTTGATGATGATCGGCTCGCCGTCGTCGCACAGCGCCACCGCCTCGCGGGCGATGGCCTGCTTGTGGTCCATGTTGAGCGTCTGGTTCACCGCGAAGGGCCGTCCCGCCAGCCCCGGAAGGGCAGGAGGCGTCAAGGCCTCGGCGCCGCCGCGCACCCGGCGCAGGCGCTTCTGAGCGTGCAAAGTGGCGATGTCGCGCCGGATCGTCGCCTCGGAGGTGCCGGTCAGCGAGACAAGTTCTGCCACGGTCGCCACCGGCCGCTCCTGGACGGCCGACAAGATCACCCTGTGACGTTCTGTCTCGTGCATTCTGTTCCTCCCGTTCGCCTCAGGATGGCCGATTCTCGCGTTTCGTCAATCAGTAATTTTCAAAACCAATCATGCTGCGGTGCAGAATGATTGAAATTGATCGAAACAGATTGACTTGAAGGGGGCTATGTTTCAGCTTTCAGCCAAGCATCGGGCGGCGGAGCGGCCGCGCATTCGGGAGGATCACATGCTGACACGCGTCGGAAAACGCCTTGAAAACCTGTGGGATGCAGGAAAGGCGGCGGATATGAGCGAGCCCGAGAAGCTGCTCTATCGCTCGAACCTCCTTGGGTCCGACAAGCGAATCACGAACTACGGCGGCGGCAACACCTCGGCCAAGGTCATGGAAACCGATCCGCTCACCGGCGAGAGCGTCGAGGTGCTGTGGGTGAAGGGGTCCGGCGGCGATGTCGGCTCGATGAAACTCGACGGGTTTTCGACCCTTTACATGGACAAGCTCGAGGCGCTGAAGGGCAAGTACCGCGGTGTCGAGTTCGAGGACGAGATGGTCGGCTATCTGCCGCACTGCACCTTCAACCTGAACCCCCGCGCCGCTTCGATCGACACGCCGCTGCACGCCTACGTGCCGCGCAAGCATGTCGACCACATGCACGCCGATGCGATCATCGCCATCGCCGCCTCGACAAACTCGAAAGAACTGACGGAAGAACTGTTCGGCGACGAGATCGGCTGGCTGCCGTGGAAGCGCCCGGGCTACGAACTGGGGCTGTGGCTGGAAGACTTCTGCAAGAAAAACCCCGACGCGAAGGGCGTCGTTCTGGAAAGCCACGGGCTGTTCACGTGGGGCGACACGGCGGAAGACTGCTATGCCTGCACCATCGACATCATCAACCGCGCCATCGCGTGGCTGGACGAGAAGACCGACGGCAAGGAGGCGTTCGGTGGCGCCGTGCATCAAAGCCTAGGGGTGGACGAGCGCCGCGCGGTGGCCGCCGCGCTGATGCCGCGCATCCGTGGCATGGTGTCGGGCAACCAGCACATGGTCGGGCATTTCGACGATCAGGACGCGGTGCTTGAGTTCGTGAACTCCAAAGACCTTGGCACGCTGGCCCCGATGGGCACCTCCTGTCCGGACCACTTCCTGCGCACCAAGATCCGGCCGCTGGTGGTGGATTTCGATCCGGCGCAGAACAACCTCGACGCCGTGCTTGATGGCCTGCCGGCGCAGGTCGAAGCCTATCGCGCCGACTACGCCGCCTATTACGAGCGCTGCAAGCACGACGACAGTCCGGCCCTGCGCGATCCGAACGCGGTGGTCTACCTTGTGCCCGGCGTCGGCATGATCACCTTCGCCAAGGACAAGGCGACCGCCCGGATTTCGGGCGAGTTCTACGTCAACGCGATCAACGTGATGCGCGGAGCCACCGCGATCAGCGAATATCAGGGCCTCCCCGAGCAAGAGGCGTTCGACATCGAGTACTGGCTTCTGGAAGAGGCCAAGCTTCAGCGGATGCCGAAGCCCAAGTCGCTGGCGGGCCGCATCGCTTTGGTCACCGGCGGGGCAGGCGGCATCGGCGCGGCCACGGCGGAGCGTTATCTGTCGGAAGGCGCCTGCGTGGTGCTGGCCGATATCGACGCGAACGCCCTGGAGGCGACCGAAAAGAACCTTGCGGATCGCTACTCGAAAGACGTGGTCCGCACCGTTTTGATGGATGTCACCGACGAGGCCGGCGTCGCCGAGGCCTATGCCTTTGCCGCGGTGGAATACGGCGGGTCGGATATCCTTGTGTCCAACGCGGGCATCGCCAGTTCCGCGCCGGTCGAAGAGACCTCGCTGGAGTTGTGGAACAAGAACATGTCGATCCTGTCGACCGGCTATTTCCTTGTCAGCCGCGAGGCCTTCAAGCTGTTTCGCGCGCAGGGCATCGGCGGGTCGGTCGTTTTCGTGGCCTCGAAGAACGGCCTTGCCGCGTCGCCCAACGCGTCTGCCTACTGCACCGCCAAGGCGTCCGAAATCCATCTGGCCCGCTGCCTTGCACTGGAAGGCGCTGAGGCGGGCATCCGCGTCAACGTGGTGAACCCCGACGCGGTGCTGCGCGGGTCGAAGATCTGGGAGGGCGACTGGCTGGAACAGCGCGCCTCGACCTATGGCACCGACAAGGATGGGCTGGAGGAGATGTACCGCAACCGGTCGATGCTCAAGCGCTCGGTGCTGCCCGAGGATATCGCCGAAGCCGCCTATTTCCTGGCGTCCGACAAGTCGGCGAAGTCCACGGGGAACATCATCAACGTGGACGCCGGCAACGTTCAGGCATTCACGCGCTAAGGTGCAGGTAGGATGGGGTTGAACCCCATCCTACGACATTTCCGACAATCGAAGCGGGTTTGGCGGTGAAAATCGCCGTGGGAGGACCAATGATCGAACAATCCGTCATCGACGCCGAGAACGAAAAACGCTTGGCCGCGCTACGCGCCGACTATGACGCACTGGGCGCGCATCTCGACCGTCGCGGCATCTCAATCGACGCGGTGAAAGACGAGGTGGCCGCCTATGGTGTCGCCGTTCCTTCGTGGGGCGTTGGCACCGGCGGCACACGGTTTGCCCGCTTCCCCGGCGCAGGCGAACCGCGCGGGATCTTCGACAAGCTCGACGATTGCGGGGTGATCCAGCAACTGACCCGCGCGACCCCCAATGTCTCGCTTCACATTCCGTGGGACAAGGCGCCTGCCGCCGACCTGAAGGCGAAGGCCGACGAACTGGGGCTCGGGTTCGACGCAATGAACTCGAACACCTTCCAGGATCAGCCGGACCAGCCGCTCAGCTACAAGTTCGGTTCGCTCAGCCACACCGACAAGGCGACCCGCCAGCAGGCCATCGAGCACAACCTTGAATGCATCGAGATCGGGCAGGGGATCGGGTCGAAGGCTCTGACGATCTGGATCGGCGACGGGTCCAACTTTCCCGGCCAGACCGACCTGACGGCGCAATTCGAACGCTACCTGGACAGCGCGAAAGCGATCTACGCGCAGCTGCCCGGCGACTGGCGGCTGTTCACCGAGCACAAGATGTACGAACCCGCCTTCTATTCGACGGTGGTGCAGGACTGGGGCACCAATTACCTGATCGCGAAGGAATTGGGGGAACAGGCGTTCTGTCTTGTCGACCTTGGCCATCACGCGCCCAATGTGAACATCGAGATGATCGTCGCGCGGCTGATCCAGTTCGGCAAGCTGGGCGGCTTCCACTTCAACGACTCGAAATACGGCGACGACGATCTGGATACGGCGGCCATCGACCCGTTCCGCCTGTTTCTGGTGTTCAACGAACTTGTGGCGGCCGAGAGCAAGCCAGGCTTCGACCCGGCGCACATGCTGGACCAAAGCCACAACGTGACCGACCCTATCGAGTCGCTGATGTCCTCTGCCAACGAGGTGCGCCGCGCCTATGCGCAGGCGCTGCTGGTGGACCGATCGACCCTCAAAGGGTTTCAGGACGACAATGATGCGATGATGGCTGCGGCCACGCTGAAGCAGGCGTTCCGCACCGATGTCGAGCCGATCCTCGCCATGGCGCGGCTGGAAGCAGGTGGCGCCATTGATGCCGTCGCGGCCTATCGCGCGGCGGGCTACCGGGCGAAGGTCGCGGCAGAGCGGCCTGCGGTCACCGGCGCGGGCGGCGGCATCGTTTAAGACCAGTTATCGGACCAGTGGGGCCGGCAGGGCTTTCGCCGGGGCGATCCTTGTGCCATTCTGGTCCGATGAAGGACGGTGCAGAACAAGACCAGTTGGTCATCGACGCCTTGGTGGCGGGGCTCGAAACCCGCGCGCCGGGGATGTCCCGGTATCAGGCGTTGACCGAGACCATTTCCGACGCGATTGCCGACGGCTCGCTGCCGCGCGGCTCTGCCCTGCCAGGAGAGCGCGTGCTGTCCGAGGGGCTTGGCGTTTCGCGTGTGACGGTCCGCCGGGCGATCGAGGATCTCGCCGGGCAGGGCGTGCTGATGCGCAAGCACGGCGCCCGCACCACCGTGGCGAAGCGGGTGGAAAAAACGCTGTCGCGACTGTCCGGCTTTTCCGAGGATATCCGCAGCCGGGGCATGGAGCCGGGCCTGCGCTGGCTGTCCCGGCAAGCGGTCCGGCCCACGCCGAAAGAGGTCATGGCCCTTGGAATCATGCCCGATCAGATGGTGATCCGCTTGCGCCGCGTGCGGCTGGCAGACGGTCACCCCATCGCGCTGGAATGCGCCACCATCCCGCAGGACCTGCTGCCAGAGCCCGAATTCGACGGCGACTCGTTGTACGCGGCGCTGGACGCCGCTGGGGCGCGGCCCGCGCATGGCACCCAGAGGATTCGCGCCGGTGTCATGGACGAGGGCGAAGCGGCGTTGCTGGATGCCGATCCGGGCACCGCGATGCTGATCGTCGAGCGCCGCTGCACCACCGCCGAGGGGCGGCCCATCGAATTTACCGAGACGCGATATAACGGAAATTTCTACGATTTCGTTACGGAGCTGAGCAGTTAAGTCGAACCATTTTGGCTGTCTGGTAGAAACCAGTTGCATACCAGTTGGCGATCTGGTTACTTTCCTGTCACAGACAGGGGAAGCGACATGCTCGATCAGCTCAAGGGACGCCTCATCGCGTCGTGCCAGCCGGTAACCGGCGGCCCGATGGACCGGCCGGATATCGTGGCCGCGATGGCGCTGGCCGCGTTGGATGGCGGTGCGGCGGGCCTGCGGATCGAGGGGCTGGAGAACGTGCGCGCCGTGCGCGCCGCGACCCGCGCGCCGCTGATCGGCTTGCTGAAGCGCGACCTTGAAGACAGCCCGGTCCGCATCACGCCCTTCGCGACCGATGTCGCCGATCTTATCGCGGCGGGCGCGGACTTCGTTGCCGTCGACGCAACAAGCCAGACCCGTCCCGAGACGGTCGAGACGCTTTATGCCGCGATCCGGGCAGGCGGCGCTCTGGCCATGGCCGATTGCGCCACGCTGGGCGACGGCCGTCGCGCCGCTGCATTGGGCTTCGACGTGCTGGGGTCCACCATGTCCGGCTATACCGGCGAGCCGGTGCCCGCCGAGCCCGACCTCGACCTTGTGCGCGGGTTGTCCGCGCTGGGCCGGGTCATCCTTGCCGAGGGGCGCTATCACCGCCCGGATCAGGCCGCCGCAGCCATCGCAGCCGGGGCGGATGCCGTGGTCGTGGGCTCGGCCCTGACGCGGCTGGAGCATGTCACCGGCTGGTTCGCCGATGCGGTCGCCGGGGCCGTTGCCGCCAAGCGGGAAACCGCATGAGCGCCGCGCTTGCGATAGATATCGGCGGCACCAAGGTGCTGTGCGCGCTGGTCGACGGCGCCGAGGTGCTGGCGCATTCCGTGACCGAGACGGCGCGCGGGTCCGGACCGGCGGCGTGGCTCGATACGGCGGCGGAATTGGCTGCCGACTGGGCCGGGCGCTATGATCGCGTGGGCCTTGCCGTGACCGGGCGCGTCAGCGAAGCGGGCCGCTGGTCGGCGCTAAACCCCGGCACACTGAACATTCCTGACGATACGCCGTTGACCGAACTTGCCGCCGACCGCTTCGGCGTTCCGGCGATGGCCGTGAACGACGCGCAGGCCGCGGCCTGGGGCGAATATCGCTATGGCGCGGGGCAGGGCGAGGACCTTGTTTACCTGACGATCTCTACCGGTATCGGCGGCGGTATCGTGTCCGGCGGGCAGCTTCTGCGCGGGCGCGGCGGAATCGCGGGGCACTTCGGACAGATCACGTCCGGGGACCATCATGGTGCCCGGCTCGAGTCCCGCACGGCAGGGCGATGGCTGACCGAGGCCGCCGCCGCCGCAGGTCACCCCACCGACGCGCGCGGCGTGTTCGAGGCCGCGGCACGGGGCGAGCCATGGGCGCAGGACCTGCGCGAAACGGCACAACTGCGAGTGGCCGACCTGACGGCGGACGTGCAGTTGATGCTGGACCCGGTGCGCATCGTCATGGGCGGCGGCATCGGACTGGCCGATGGTTTCCTGAACGACGTGGCGGCGCATCACGCGGCGCTTGCCCCGGCGCTTCGTCCGCAGCTTGTCGCCGCGCAACTCGGCGCGCTGGCCGGTGCGGTGGGCGCTGCGGCGCTGGCGAACGACTTCTCAAGTAACTGAGTTCAAAGAACAAACCCAACAGGAGATGCGACAATGACTTTCCGCAAGAAGATGCTGACCGCCACGGCGCTGAGCGCGCTGATGGCAACCGCGGCGCAGGCCGAGGTGACCGTTCTCGGCTGGCCCGGCGGCCCCGAGGAAGAGGCGCTGCGCGCCGTAACCGAGATCTACAACGCCAAGGACGACGTGGCCGAAGAGAACAAGGTCGAACTGCTGTTCTTCAGCCGCGACGGCTTTTTCGACAAGCTGCAGGCCGACCTTGCCGCTGGGTCCGACGCGTTCGACGTGAACCTGCTGGCGACCTACTCCATCGGCCGCTACGCACCCTACATGGAGCCGATCACCCTGTCGGGCGAGGCCGAGGGCGTATTCGGTGACACCGTCCTGTCGACCATGCAATTCGAAGGCGCCCAGTACGGCGTGCCTACCGACCTGTCGATGCACTTCCTGTTCTTCCGGTCGGACCTGATGGAAGAGCTGATGGGCGACGAGGATGCGAAAGCGACCTATGCCGCGATCTCGGAGGAATACCTCGGCACCGCGATGGAGCCCGTCGCGCCGGACGAGATGACCTGGGAAGACTTCGCGGCGACCGCGCTGTACTTCTCGCGCTCGGTCAACCCGGACAGCCCGACCCGCTATGGCACCGTGCTGCAGATGAAGAACCTGCTGTTCAACATGATGGTGTTCCAATCGCTGCCGCGCGCTTATGGCGCCGACTGGATGGACGCTGATGGCAACATCACCGTTGACAGCGAGGCGTACCGGACCGGTCTTGAGATGTACAAGATGCTGTACGATGCCGGCGCGACGCCGACGGACTCGCTGTCTTACGAGTTCCCGGAGGCGAACGCCGCCTTCACCTCGGGCCAGGTCGCGATGATGGTGCAGTGGAACGGTGCCTCGGGTGCGCTGACCGGCGCCGAAAGCGCGCCGATGACCGCCGATGTGACCGACAGCGTCGCACCGCCGACGGGTCCGGAAGGCCGCTTCACCCACATCCACGGCCTTGGTCTGGGCCTGAACAAGAACGCGCAGAACCCCGATGGGGCCAAGGCGTTCCTTGAATGGCTGTCGACCGAAGAAGCCGCAGTTGCCTATGCCACCGCAGGCGGTGCGCCGGGCCTGACCGGGACCGCCATCGAGGCGGTTGCCGAAGCGCGCCCCGACCTCGTGCCGCTGGGCGAGTTCGCCAGCAACTACGGCTATGTCATGAACGGCGCGACCGGCGCGAACGCCCTGTCGATCTACGAACTGCAGGCGCAAGAGTTCACCGGCTACTGGGGCGACACGCAAAGTCTTGACGAGGCGCTGTCGGCAGCCGAAGCCGGCATGGCCGACCTGCTGAAGTAAACCGGGCGCGGGGCCGGCTTTGTCCGGCCCCACGCTTTCCGACCTCTGACGGCGCCGCCTCACCCGAAACGAGCTGCCAGAAACGAGCTGCCATGTCCCTTTCCCAACGCTCCGAAAACGCCATCCTGACCGCGCCTCTGGTGCTGTTCCTTCTGGCGTTGCTGGGCTTCCCGACCGTTCTGGACGTGATCTATTCGCTGTCCGACGTCAGCTTCGAGACGCTGCGGGCGCCGACCTTTACCGGCCTCGACAATTTCCGCGCGGTGCTGGCCGATCCGGATTTCTGGCAGGCGACGTGGTTCTCGCTGAAATTCGCGGTGCTGACCTCGGTGGCCGAGTGCGTGCTGGGGCTGGCGCTGGCGATCTATTTCTCGCCCATCCTGCGCCGCGCGCCGTGGATGCTGGCGATCCTGATCATGCCGATGATCATCGCGCCCGCTATGATGGGCCTGATGTACCGGCTGGTCCTGCACGAGTTCATCGGGCCGCTGCCCAACTACCTCTATAACTGGTTCGGCGTGTCCTACGGTTTCCTGACCGCGCAGAACGTGTTCAAGACGATCTTTGTCATCGAGACGCTGCAATGGACGCCCTTCGCGCTGCTGCTGTTCCACATGGCCTATGAATCGATCCCCGAGGACATCCGCGAGGCTGCGTCGGTCGACGGTACGCGTGGCTGGCGGCTGCTGACCCGCATCGAGCTGCCGCTGATGCTGCCGACACTGGGCGTCGCGCTGTTCATCCGGTTCATCGACGGCTTCCGCGTGTTCGACAATATCTGGACGCTGACCGGCACCGGGCCGGGCGGGTCCACGACCTCGCTGTCGATCTATATCTACGTCGCCTTCTTCCGGTCCGGCGAGATCGGGCAGGCCATCGCGGCGTCGATGATCCTGTTCGCGGCGGCCTTCCTTGTGCTGTTCGTCGCCGCCCGCCGGGGCCGCGGAAAGGAGACCGCGTGATGCGCATCGCTTCGCTGATCCGCTGGATCGTTTTCGCCCTCGCGGCGTTCATCCTGAACTTCCCGGTGATCGCCACGCTGATCACCTCGTTCAAGTCGAATGCAGAGATTTCCCGCAATCCGGGCCTGTGTATCCGCGAGCCGACGCTGGCCAACTATGCCACCGTGTTCGATCCGGCGGGCCGGTTCGACGTTTGGCAGTTCCTTGGCAACTCGCTGACCGCCGCGCTGATCGGGACGATCCTTCCCATCGCACTGTGTTTCCCAGCGGCCTGGGCGATGGCGCGGCGCGGGGTGGGCATGAACGTGCTGTTCCCGGCTGCCGTGAACCTGCGCGCGCTGCCGCTGATCGTTTTCGCGATCCCGCTGTACCTGATGTACCAGACGCTTGGCCTGCTGGACACCAAGCTGGGCCTTGGCCTGATCCTTGCGGTGGTGAACATCCCCATCGCGCTGCTGATCCTGACCAACACCGTGCGCGAACTTCCCTACGAGCTGGAAGAAGCCGCCCGGATGGACGGCGCGTCGATGGCGACGCTGCTGTTCCGCATCGTGCTGCCGATGTGCCGCCCGGCCATCGTGACGGTCTTCATCTTCGGCTTCATCACCGCGTGGAATGAGTTCCTGTTCGGCCTGATGCTGACCACCCGCGATGCCGTTCCGATCACCGTTGGTGCCTCTTTCTTCTTCGCTTCCGGCGGGGGCGGCGTGCAATGGGGCGTCGCGGCGGCGATCATCATGGTTTCGGCGGCTCCGCCCGTGCTACTTGGCCTCGTGATGTATCGCCACATCGGCGGCTCGATGACCGGCGGCGCGGTGAAAGGATAACGACGTGAAACTACTGATCCTTCCCGATGCCGCCGCAGCGGCGGCCCGCGTGGTCGACGAGATCCGCGACCTTGTGGACGAGAGGCCCGACGCGCGGCTGGGCCTTGCGACCGGCGGCACGATGGAGCCTGTCTATCAGGGGCTTGTCGCCTCCGACGCCGACCTGAGCCGGGTGACGACCTTCAACCTTGATGAATACGTCGGCCTCTCGCCGCAGCACCCGCAAAGCTACCGCAGCTTCATGGAGGCGCGCCTGTTCGGGCCGAAGCGAATGTCGCGCAAGCAGACGCATCTGCCGCAGGGCGACGCGCCGGACCCCGAGGCAGAGGCCGACCGCTACGAGGCGCAGATCGCCGATGGCGGGCTGGATTTGCAATTGCTGGGGATCGGCGCGAACGGGCACATCGGGTTCAACGAACCGACCTCGTCTTTGGGCTCGCGCACACGGGTCAAGACACTGACCCGCCGCACCCGCGACGACAACGCGCGGTTCTTCGACGATCCCGACGAGGTGCCGCGCTTTGCCATCACCATGGGCATCGCCACAATCCTGGACGCGCGGCACGTGATCTTGCTGGCCACCGGCAGCGCCAAGGCAGAGGCCGTGGCCGCCATGGTCGAAGGGCCGTTATCGGCGGTCTGCCCCGCCTCTGCGCTGCAACTGCACCGCCGCGCCACCATCGTCGTGGACGAGGCCGCCGCGTCCAGCCTCGCCCTGCGCGACTATTACGAGACCGTCCATCCGGGCGGCGCCGAGCCCGAGCTGTAGGAGACCTCCCGTGACCACGATTACCCTTGAGAACATCGGAAAACGGTTCGGCACCACCGACATCTTCCAAGATCTGTCGCTTGCCATGAACTCGGGCGAGTTTGTCGTCTTTGTCGGGCCGTCGGGCTGTGGCAAATCCACCTTGCTGCGGCTGATCGCGGGGCTGGAGGACGTGACATCCGGCAAGATCTCGATCGACGGACGGGACGTCACCCACACCGCGCCGCACGACCGGGGCCTGTCGATGGTGTTCCAGTCCTACGCGCTGTACCCGCACATGACCGTCCGCCAGAACATCGCCTTCGCGCTGCACACCGAGAAGCTGCCGAAGGCCGAGATCGACGCGCGCGTGAACGAGGCGGCGCGGGCGTTGCAGATCGAGCCTTACCTCGACCGCAAGCCCAAGGCCCTGTCCGGCGGCCAGCGCCAGCGCGTCGCCATCGGGCGCGCCATCGTGCGCAAGCCCAAGGCGTTCCTGTTCGACGAACCCTTGTCGAACCTCGACGCCGCGCTGCGGACCGAGACCCGGATCGAGATCGCCGAGCTGCACAAGAGCCTTGATGCGACGATGCTGTACGTCACCCACGATCAGGTCGAGGCGATGACGCTGGCCGACCGTATCGTCGTGCTGAGCGGCGGGCGGATCATGCAGGTGGGCACCCCGCACGAGCTGTACACCGCGCCCGCGAACACCTTCGTGGCGCAGTTCATCGGCTCGCCCAAGATGAACCTGCTGCCGGTCGAGACCACCGCGCGCGGCGTCGAACTGAGCGCCGGGAAACCCGCGCTGCCGGTTCCGGTGCGGCCCGCCGTTCAGCTTGGCGTGCGGCCGGAAGCGCTGCGCCTCGTCGCGCCGGAAGAGGGGCTGCTGACCGGGAAGGTTGCGCTGGCCGAATATCTTGGCGCGGACCTCAGCGTCTATGTCGATACCGAGCACGCGGGGCGCGTGACGCTGCGCGGGCCGGGAACGATGAAGGTCCGCGATGGCGAGACGGTCGGCCTGACCTTCGACATCTCCGAAGCGCACCTTTTCGATGCCAACGGCGATGCGATCCGCGGTGAAATGAAGGCTGCAGCCTGATGCGGATCGGCGCGCGATATCTCTGGTCCGACGGGCGGCTGTGCGAGCAGGCGGTGCTGGACATCGCGGACGGCAGGGTCGTTTCCTGCGGCCCCCGCAACGGCGGCAAGGTGGACCGCGAAGTGCATCTCGCCATGCCTGCCTGCACCGACCTTCAGGTGAATGGCGGCGGCGGTGTCATGGTGAACGATGCCAGGGGCGCGGACGGGCTGCGCACGATTGCCGCCGCGCATCGCGCGCTGGGGACCGGTTGGATCCTGCCCACGGTGATAACCGATGCGCCCGAGGTGCTGGCGGATGCGGTAGACGCCGCCATCGAGACCGCGGGCGAACCGGGGCTGCTGGGACTGCATATCGAAGGTCCGCACCTTGCCGAGCGTCGGCGCGGCACCCACGCCGCGCGCTATATCCGCCCGCTGGACCGGACCACGGTAGACCACGCGCGGGCGCTGAAGGCGGCGGGGCTGCACGTGCTGGTGACGCTGGCGCCCGAACTGGCGGATGCGGACTTGCTGGCCGAACTGGTCGACTGCGGTGCGGTCGTTTCGGCGGGCCACAGCGGCGCGGATTTGCAGCAGGCGCGGACGGCCTTCGCGGCGGGCGTCAGTTGCGTGACGCACCTGTTCAACGCGATGGATCAGATGACGTCGCGCGCGCCGGGGCTGCTTGGGGCGGCGATCGACTCCGAGGTCTACTGCGGGATTATCGCGGACGGCCTGCACGTCACGCCCGAGATGCTGCGCATCGCGCTTCGGGCGCGGCCTTCGCAGGGGCTGACCTTCGTGGTGTCGGATGCGATGGCGACGGTTGGCGGGCCCGACAGCTTTACCCTCTACGGTCAGGAAATCCGCGCGGTGGACGGGCACCTGATCAATGCCGAGGGCGCCTTTGCGGGGGCGCACGTGGACATGGTGACGTCGCTGGCGAACCTCGTGCGCTTCGGCATCCCTCTGTCGCAGGCGATCCCGATGGTCACCGACATTCCGCGCAAGGTGCTTGGCTTGCCGCCGCAATCGGTGTGCGACGGGTGGGCGGCGGATGATCTGCTGTTGCTGGACCCGGAACTGAAACCGGCGGCCTGAGCCGCCGGTTCTTTACTCTCGCAAGGATCAGGCCGCGCGACGGCGGCCCCGCGACCGGCGACGGCGGTTGCCGTTCGCCCCGTCCGCGTTCGCGGCCTCGGGCTTGCCGCCCTTCGCCTTCGCGCCCTGCGGCTTGCCGCCACGCTTGTGCTGACCACCGCCACCGCCGCCACCGCGACGGTTCGAGGGCTTTCGGCTGCGACCCGAAGGCGCGCCGTTTTCCAGCGGGCTGTCGCCGCTGGCCACCGGAACCTCGATCTTCATCAGCTTCTGGATCTGGTGCAGCAGGTCCGCTTCTTCCGTGGAGCAGAAGGCGATCGCCTCGCCCTCGCGGCCCGCGCGGGCGGTCCGGCCGATGCGGTGGACATAGTTGTCCGGAACCTCGGGCAGGTCGTAGTTGATCACGTAAGCCACGCCGGGAATGTCGATGCCCCGCGCGGCGACGTCGGTGGCGACCAACGTGGTGATCGAGCCCTCGCGGAACGCCTTGATGGCGCGGTCACGCTGGCCCTGGCTTTTGTTGCCGTGGATCGAGGCGGCGTTGTAGCCGTCCGCGACAAGGCCCTTCATCAGCTTCTCGGCGCCGTGCTTTGTGCGCGAGAACACCAGCGTCAGGGCGTCGGGGTCACGCGACAGGATCTCGCGCAGCTTGCCGGGCTTGCCGGGTTTCTCGACGAAGTGCACCGACTGGGTGATCTTGTCGGCGGCCTTGCCCGGAGGGCTGACCTGCACCCGGCGCGGGTTGTTGAGATAGGCGCGCGACAGTTCCTCCATCTGCTTCGGCATGGTGGCCGAGAACAGCATGGTCTGGCGCGGCGTGCCCAGCTTGGGCGCGATCCGGCGCAGCGCGTGGATGAAGCCTAGGTCCAGCATCTGGTCGGCCTCGTCCAGCACAAGGTGCCGGGTCTGGCCAAGGTCCACGGCGCCGCGGTCCATCAGGTCGATGAGACGGCCGGGGGTCGCCACCAGCACGTCCACGCCGCGGGCGAGCACGCCGATCTGGCGGTTGATCGACTGGCCGCCGACGACCGTGGCGACGAAGATCTTCGAGCCTTCGGTCAGCGGGCGCAGGTTGTCGGCGATCTGGTTCACCAGTTCGCGGGTCGGGGCGAGGATCAGCGCCTTGACCGTCTTGGGCTTCGGCTTGCCGGGCTGCTCCAGCAGCGTGTTGATCAGAGGCAGGCCGAAGGCCAGCGTCTTGCCGGTGCCGGTCTGGGCAAGGCCCAGCACGTCGTGGCCGTCCATCGCAAGCGGGATCGCCTGGTTCTGGATCGGGGTCGGTTCGGTGAGGCCGGCGCGTGCCAGCGCGGCATTAAGGGTCGGCGCAAGGCCGAGCATGTCGAAATCGAGCAAATGTCTTCCTTCATGGCCACGCGGATGTGGCCTATGGACATGGCCGCACACACGTGCGGCCGCGTAGGGTTGGCGCTGGCCTCGGGACGTGCGGGCGTTTCCCGCACCGTCTGGCCGTCGCGTCAGGAACCCTGCGTGATGGGGAACTGAAATCTGTTGTGCGCTGATGGCCCGGTTCCGGTCACGGATGTGGGCGCGGCATGCTCACGCGGCAGCGCAGCGACGTGCCCCACATATCCACATCCCGCACAAAGTCAAGCCACGCCGTTGCGTTCCGATGTGGGGCGGGGCGCGGCGCAGGCCCCTTGTGACGGCGCATCCCGCGACGCTAGAGTGCGCGAATGAGCGAAGCGACGGCCTCCGGTCCCGCCGGCGAGGCGGATATTCTCGACGACGCCTGGGGCGACGTTCTGAACGCCGTTGACCGCACCTATGCGGAACTCGTCGAGTATCAGGAGCGTCTGGAACGGCAGAACGCAGAACTGCACGCGGCGCGGCTATTCATCGAATCCGTTCTGGGCTCTGTCAGCGATATCATGGTGGTGGTGGGCCGCGACGGGAAGATCGAAGAGATCAGCGCGTCTTTCGCGCGCGCGGTCGAGGCCGAGCCGGGCGCGCTGATCGGCCAGCCGCTGTCAGGCTTCTTCACCGGAGACGGCGCGGCGCGTCTTGCCGAGGCGATGAACGACCTGCGGCTGTCGCGCGAAAGCGCAAGCTTCGAGGCCGATCTTGTGACCGCGGAAGGTGCATTGCCGTTCGACATCAGCCTTGCCGCCCGCCTGTCCGACCGCAGCCGTTTCGAGGGCGCGGTGCTGACCGGGCGTCCGCTGGGCGAATTGCGCCGCGCCTACGCGGAACTGGAACGCAGCCACCGGCAGTTGAAAGAGGCACAGACGCAGCTTGTCCGGAACGAGAAACTCGCCTCGCTCGGCCGCCTGTTGGCGGGGGTGGCGCATGAATTGAACAACCCGATCAGCTTCGTTTACGCCAGCGTCCACGCGCTTGAGAAATATGTGGGCCAGTTCGAAACCTATTTCGAGCGTGTCCAGCAGGGCGCGCCACGGGCGGAACTGGTCCAGCTGCGCGCGGACCTGAAGCTGGAACGCAACCTGCGCAACCTCGCCGAAGCCGTCCACGGTGCGCGGGACGGGGCCGAGCGGGTGCGCGACATCGTCGCCGATCTGCGGCGTCTGTCGGCGGAAGGCAGCGGCGAACGGGTGGAGTTCGACCTTGTCGACGTCGCCAAGGTCGCGGCGCGCTGGGTCGAGCGCGGCTCGAAAAGCGGGATCACGGTGCGGTTTACCGGGGCAGAGCGATGCATGGTGCGGGGCGTATCGGGCCACGTGCAGCAGATCGTGATGAACCTCGTGCAGAACGGCATGGACGCGCTGGACGGGGTGGAGACGCCGGAACTGACCATCGACATCGCCTGTACCGAACCGGCTGCGGTGCTGACCGTGCGCGACAACGGACCCGGCGTGCCCGAGGACGTGCGGGCCGCGATCTTCGATCCCTTTTTCACCACCAAGCCCGTGGGCCGGGGCACCGGCCTTGGCCTTTCCATCAGCGCGAAGATCGCCGATGAACATGGCGGGCAGCTGAACCTCGGCGACGGGCCGGGTGGATGCTTCCGGCTGGAATTGCCTTTGGAGACGTCTGAATGAACGTGTTGTGGCTGCAATCCGCTGGATGCGGCGGCTGTACCATGTCGCTGCTGTGCGCAGAGGACCCGAACCTGTTCGACACGCTGGGCGACGCGGGCGTCTCGTTCCTGTGGCACCCGGCGCTGTCGGTCGAAACGGGGGCAGAGGTGGCCGCGATCCTGAAGGCGGTCGAGACGGGCGAGTTGCCGCTGGACGTGCTGTGCGTCGAGGGCTCGATCGTCACCGGCCCGAAAGGTACCGGTAAATATCACATGCTGTCCGGCACCGGACGCGCGATGCTGGACTGGGTGCGGGCGCTGGCGCCGATGGCGCGGCACGTGGTCGCCGTGGGCTCTTGCGCGGCGTACGGCGGGATCACCGCGGCGGGCGGCAACCCGGCCGGGGCCATCGGGTTGCAGTACGATGGCCACCACACCGGCGGCGCGCTGCCCGACGACTTTCGCAGCCGGTCCGGCCTTCCGGTGATCAACGTCGCGGGATGCCCGACCCACCCGGCCTGGGTGACGGAAACGCTGCTGCTGCTGGCGGCGGACCTGATGGGCGAGGGCGATCTCGACCGCTACCGGCGGCCGCGCTTCTACGCGGACCACCTTGTCCACCACGGCTGCACCAAGAACGAGTACTACGAGTACAAGGCCAGCGCCCGCGAGTTGTCGGAACTGGGCTGCATGATGGAGCACCTGGGATGCGTCGGCACGCAGGCGGTGGGCGACTGCAATATCCGGCCCTGGAACGGCGAAGGCTCTTGCACGCGCGGCGGCTATCCCTGCATTGCCTGCACCTCGCCCGAGTTCGAGGAACCCGGCCACAGCTATACCGAGACGCCGACCATCGCGGGCATTCCCGTGGGCCTGCCCTCGGACATGCCGAAAGCGTGGTTCATGGCGCTGGCGTCGCTGTCGAAAGCGGCCACGCCGAAACGGATCGACGTGAACGCCCATTCCGACCGCATCCGCGTCGCCCCGGCCCCGAAGCGCGAGAAATGAGCGAACGTCAGCTTCTGGTCGGGCCGTTCAACCGGGTCGAGGGCGATCTGGAGATCCGGCTCGAGGTCGCGGACGGGCGGGTCTCGGCGGCCTATGCCAACTCGCCGCTGTTCCGGGGCTTCGAGATGATGCTGACGGGCCGCGATCCGCGCGACGCGCTGACGATCACGCCACGGATCTGCGGGATTTGCTCGATCAGCCAGTCGGCAGCGGCCGCGCTAGCGCTGGCCGACGCCTCGGGCGCCGAGATGCCCGAACAGGGCGCGCTGGCGGCGTCGCTGCTGCACGGGGTCGAGAACCTTGCCGACCACGTCACCCACTTCGCGCTGTTCTTCATGCCCGACATGGCCCGCCCGGCCTATGCGGGCCGCCCGTGGCACGCCCGCGCGGTGGCGGAGTTCACGGCGCAGCAGGGCTCGGTCGCGCGGGCGCTGGTCGAGGCGCGGGCGCGGCTGTTTCACATCGTCGGGCTTCTGGGAGGCAAGTGGCCGCACACGCTGGCGATCCAGCCGGCGGGCGTCACGCGGACACCGGACGCGCGCGACAAGGTGCGCATCCAGACCACCCTGCGGGCGTTCCGCCGGGTGCTGGAACAGCAGATGTTCGGCGCGCCGCTGGAGGAATTCGTGGCGCTGGAGACCGTCGCGGCGCTGGATGGCTGGGACCGGGGCGCGGCGGGGCTGTTCCTTGAGATCGCGGCGGACCTCGGGCTGGCCGCGATGGGGCGCGGCACCGGGCGCTACCTGTCGGCGGGGGCCTATCCCATGCCCGAGGGCCGTGCGACGCGCGCCGGGGTGTGGGACGCGGGCGAGGTGCGGCCCTTTGATCCGTCAGAGGTGGTCGAGGACCTGAGCCACGCCTGGATGCTGGGCGGCGCCGCGCACCCGTCGCAAGGCGTGACCGAACCGGACGAGGACATGCGCGACGGCGCCTATTCGTGGTGCAAGGCGCCACGGTTGGACGGCCGCACCGTCGAAGTCGGTGCGCTGGCGCGGCAGGTGGTCGATGGCCACCCGCTGGCGCTGGCGCTGGCGACGGAAGCCGGCGTGCGGGCGCGGATCGCGGGACGACTGTTGGAAATCGCCCGGACGCAGATCTGGCTGGAGGACTGGGCGGCGCGGCTCGACCCATCGGCGCGGTTCATGGGAACGTGGGAGGTGCCGAAGGACGGCGCGGGCGTCGGTCTGGTAGAGGCCGCGCGCGGCACGCTGGGGCATTGGCTGAGCATCGGCAAGGGAACCATCGCGGGCTACCAGATCGTCGCGCCGACAACGTGGAACTTCTCGCCCCGCGACGCGGACGGGGTGCCGGGGCCGGTCGAAGCGGCGCTGGTCGGCGCGCCGGTGGGCGCGGAAGAGACCACGCCGCTGTCGGTGCAACATATCGTGCGGAGCTTCGACCCCTGCATGGTCTGTACGGTCCACTGATGCCGGTCTGCGCGGAGGGCCGGGTGGTGGGGGCTCTGCCCCCGTCCTGCGGACTCCCCCGAGGTATTTTGAAAGAGAAGAAGCGGTGAACGGGCTGCGGATCCGGGTGCGGGGACAGGTGCAGGGTGTGGGGTTCCGGCCCTTCGTCTGGCAGCTTGCCCGCCGGATGGGCGTGACCGGTGAGGTGTTGAACGACGCCGAGGGGGTGCTGATCTTCGCGGCGGGGGCGGATCTGGACGGGTTCGTGGCGGCGCTGTCGGACGAGGCGCCGCCCTTGTCGCGGGTGGATGCGGTGGAGTGCGCTTCGTGCGAGGTGGGTGTTGCGGACGCGTTCGTGATCGCGGCCTCGGGCGGACCGGGGGCCGAGACACGGGTGACGCCGGATGCGGCGACCTGTGCGGATTGCGCGGACGAGATCCGGGGCGACGGGCGGCGCCGGGGCTATGCCTTCACCAACTGCACCAACTGCGGGCCACGGTTCACGATCCTGACCGGGCTGCCCTATGACCGGGCGCAGACCACGATGGCGCCCTTCGCCATGTGTCCGGACTGCCGTGCCGAATACGAGGACCCGGCGGATCGCCGGTTTCATGCCCAGCCCGTTGCCTGTCCGGCCTGCGGGCCACGGGTGTGGTTCGAGCGGTACGCGGGCGAGTTTCAGGGGGACGCCGTGGCGTTGGCGGCTGCGGCGATCCTTGGCGGCGAGATCGTTGCGGTCAAGGGTCTGGGCGGGTTCCATCTGTGCTGCGACGCGACGAACGGGGCGGCGGTGGCGGCCTTGCGGACCCGGAAGCGGCGGCCGGGCAAGCCCTTTGCGCTGATGGCTCCGCTGGCGCTGGTCCGGCAGTATGCCATGGTCTCGGCGGCGGAGGAGGCGTTGCTGTGCGACCCTGCCGCGCCGGTTGTGTTGCTGGAGAAATCCGGGGCGGCGTTGCCCGATGCGGTCGCGCCGGGGCAGGGAACGCTGGGGTGGATGCTGCCCTATACGCCACTGCATCATCTGCTGCTGGATGCGGTGGCGCGGCCTTTGGTGATGACCAGCGGCAACCTGTCGGGTGAGCCGCAGGTGATCGGCAACGATGAGGCGCGGGAGAAACTCGGGGCCTTCGCGGATGCCTTCGTCATGCACGACCGCGACATCGCGCGGCGGCTGGATGACGGGGTGGAGCGGATCGGACCCGCCGGGCCGATGACCCTGCGCCGGGCGCGGGGGCGGGTGCCGGGGACGCTGCCTTTGCCCTCCGGGTTTCCCGACCGTCAGGTGGTGGCCTATGGCGGGCAGATGAAGGCGGCGATCTGCCTTGTGAAGAACGGGCAGGCGTTGCTGGGCCATCATCTTGGCGAGCTGGACGAGGCCCTGACATGGGAGGCGTTTCTTCAGGCCGACGCGGATTATGCGGCGCTGTTCGACCATGCGCCCGACGCGGTGGCGACGGATCTGCATCCGGATTTTCGTGCCACGCGCCATGGCGTCGAGCGGGCGGAGGCCGAGGGATTGCGGCATGTTTCCGTGCAGCATCACCACGCGCATATGGCCGCCTGCATGGCAGAGAACGCGTGGCCGCTGGACGGCGGGCCGGTCGTGGGGATCGTGCTGGATGGGACCGGGCTTGGGTCGGACGGAACCGTATGGGGCGGCGAGGTGCTGCTGGGCGGCTACCGGTCGGTCGAGCGGCGCGCCTGGCTGCGGCCGGCGCCGTTGATCGGCGGCGATCTGGCCGCGCGAGAGCCATGGCGTAACGCGCTGGTGCGGCTGGATAAGGCGGGGCTGTCGGACTGGGCGGATGCGCTGTTTGCCGACAAGCCACTGGTGCTGGCGCGGCAGGCTGCGGCAAGCGGGCTGAACGCGCCGGCAAGCTCTTCGGTGGGGCGGTTGTTCGATGCCGTTGCCGCCTGCCTGGGGGTCTGTCCGGACGTACAGACCTACGAAGGCGAGGCGGCCATGCGGCTTGAGGCGCTGCCTCCGTACGCGGGGCTGGTACGCTTTGCGTCGCGGGGCCACGAAATCGATCCGGCACCGTTCTTCGCGGAGTTACGAGAAAGCCTTTCACTGGGGGCGTCGGCGGCCTACGGGGCCGCCCTGTTCCAAAACTCCCTGGCGGCCGCGTTCGCGCGCGAGGCGCGAAGGCTCGTCGAAACGGGTGAGGCCGCGGCGGTGGCGCTGTCGGGCGGCTGCTTCCAGAACGCGCGACTGCTGGCCGAGACGCTGCGGTGTCTTGAGGGCGTGCCGGTTCTGGTCCACCGCGCGACGCCGGCCAATGACGGAGGGCTTGCCTTCGGTCAGGCGATGGTCGCGCTGGCCCAGATGGAAAGCGACTGATCACCCGGTCTTCCGCGCGGCAAGTTGCATTCCGATCGGTGCTGTCCTTTTGGATCGAAATATCCGCGCAACCGACTGACCTGCCGGGCTTTTCCGGTGCGCGCGGATTTTCCGGAACCGCCCCCTTCGCACACCGTCGCATACCGTCATGATGGCCGAACCCGCGCGGGCGCTCTGTCGCCCTGCGCATGGCAAACGGAAAGAGGGAGGGTCGCGTTTTGAGTCAGATCGAGACGTTCTACGAGGTCATGCGAAGCCAGGGCATCACCCGGCGCAGTTTCATGAAATACTGCTCGCTGACCGCCGCCGCGCTGGGGCTGGGTCCGGCCTTCGTGCCCAAGATCGCGCATGCGATGGAAACCAAGCCGCGCACGCCGGTGATCTGGGTGCATGGGCTGGAATGCACCTGCTGCTCGGAAAGCTTCATCCGCTCGGCGCACCCGCTGGCGAAGGATGTCGTGCTGTCGATGATCTCTCTCGACTACGACGACACGCTGATGGCGGCTGCCGGGCATCAGGCAGAGGCGGCGCTGGAAGACACCATCCAGAAGTACAAGGGCAACTACATCCTCGCGGTCGAGGGCAACCCGCCGCTGAACGAGGACGGCATGTTCTGCATCGTCGGCGGCAAGCCGTTCGTGGAACAGCTGCGCCATGCGGCCAAGGACGCGAAGGCGATCATCAGCTGGGGTGCCTGTGCGTCCTATGGCTGTGTGCAGGCGGCCAAGCCGAACCCGACGCAGGCGACGCCGGTCCACAAGGTCATCACCGACAAGCCGATCATCAAGGTGCCGGGCTGCCCGCCCATCGCCGAGGTGATGACCGGCGTGATCACCTACATGCTGACCTTCGACCGGCTGCCAGAGCTTGACCGGCAGGGGCGGCCGAAAATGTTCTACAGCCAGCGCATCCACGACAAGTGCTATCGCCGCCCGCATTTCGACGCCGGCCAGTTCGTCGAGGCGTGGGACGACGAGAACGCGAAGAAGGGCTACTGCCTGTACAAGATGGGCTGCAAGGGTCCGACCACCTACAACGCCTGTTCGACCGTGCGCTGGAACGAGGGCGTCAGCTTCCCGATCCAGTCGGGCCATGGCTGCATCGGCTGTTCCGAAGACGGCTTCTGGGATCAGGGGGCGTTCTACGACCGTGTGACCGACCTGACCCAGTTCGGGGTCGAGGCGAATGCAGACCAGATCGGCATGGCCGCCGCGGGCGTCGTCGGTGGCGGCATCGCGCTGCACGCGGCGGTCTCGGCTTTGAAATCCGCACAGAAAAAGACGCAGGACAAGCCTGCCAGCGAGGAGGTCTAATAGATGGTCATCCAAACACCCAACGGCTTCACGCTGGACAACTCCGGCAAGCGCGTCGTGGTCGATCCGGTGACCCGGATCGAGGGCCACATGCGCTGCGAGGTGAACGTCGACGACGACAACATGATCACCAACGCGGTCAGCACCGGCACCATGTGGCGGGGGCTTGAGGTCATTCTGAAGGGCCGTGACCCGCGGGACGCCTGGGCCTTCACCGAGCGGATCTGCGGCGTCTGCACCGGCACCCACGCGCTGACCAGCGTGCGGGCGGTCGAGGATGCGCTGGGCATCACGATCCCGGACAACGCGAACTCGATCCGCAACATCATGCAGCTGAACCTGCAGATCCACGACCACGTCGTTCACTTCTATCACCTGCACGCGCTGGACTGGGTGAACCCGATCAACGCGCTGAAGGCAGACCCGAAGGCGACGTCCGAACTGCAGCAGACCGTCGGTCCGAACCACCCGCTGTCGTCGCCGGGCTATTTCCGCGACGTGCAGAACCGGCTGAAGAAGTTCGTGGAGTCCGGCCAGCTTGGCCTGTTCAAGAACGGCTACTGGGACAACCCGGCCTACCTTCTTCCGCCCGAGGCGGACCTGATGGCCACGACCCACTATCTCGAGGCGCTGGACCTGCAGAAAGAGATCGTGAAGGTTCACACGATCTTCGGCGGCAAGAACCCGCATCCGAACTGGCTGGTGGGCGGCGTTCCGTGCCCGATCAACATCGACGGCACCGGTGCCGTCGGCGCGATCAACATGGAACGGCTGAACATGGTGTCGTCGATCATCGACAAGTGCATCGAGTTCAACAAGAACGTCTATCTGCCCGACGTGAAGGCGATCGGCGGTTTCTACAAGAACTGGCTGTACGGCGGCGGGCTGTCGTCGAAGGCCTGCCTTGCCTATGGGGACATCCCCGAGAACGCGAACGACTTCTCGCCCGAGCAGCTTCACCTGCCGCGCGGCGCGATCATCGACGGCGATCTGTCGACGGTGCATGACGTGGACCAGCGCGATCCCGAGCAGATCCAGGAATACGTGGATCACTCGTGGTACACCTACGGCGAGCCCGGAAAGGGCCTGCATCCGTGGGACGGCGTGACCGAGGCGCAGTACGAGCTTGGCCCCAACGCCAAGGGTACCCGCACCAACATCGAGGAGCTGGACGAGGCCGCGAAATACTCGTGGATCAAGGCGCCCCGGTGGAAGGGGCACGCGATGGAGGTCGGGCCGCTGGCGCGTTACATCGTGGGCTACGCCAAGGGTCACGAAGAGATCAAGGATCAGGTCGACGGCCTTCTGCGCGACATGGACCTGCCGCTGGACGCGGTGTTCTCGACTCTGGGCCGCACCGCGGCGCGGGCGCTGGAATCCGAGTACTGCGGACGGCTGCAGAAGCACTTCTTCGACAAGCTGGTAAGGAACTGCATCAACGGCGACACCGCCACCGCGAATGTCGAGAAATGGGACCCGTCCACCTGGCCGAAAGAGGCCAAGGGCGTGGGCGCCACCGAGGCGCCGCGCGGCGCGCTGGGACACTGGGTGCGGATCAAGGACGGCCGGATCGAGAACTATCAGTGCGTGGTGCCCACGACGTGGAACGGGTCTCCGCGTGACACCGCGGGCAACATCGGCGCCTTCGAGGCGTCGCTGATGTACACCAAGGTCGAGCGTCCGGAAGAGCCGGTAGAGATCCTGCGGACGCTGCACAGCTTCGACCCGTGCCTTGCCTGCTCGACCCACGTGATGTCGCCGGACGGCGACGAACTGGCCAACGTCAAGGTGCGCTGAGGGAGGACACCATGAAACACGCAATCGCAGTCTACATGGCCACCGCCGGTGCGGCGCTGGCGCATCCGGGGCACGGCGCGCTGGAGGGCGCCGCGCACTGGGTCCTGTCGCCGCTGCATGGTCTGGGCCTTGTCGTTCTGGCTGGCGTTGTGTGGGCGCTTCAGGCGCGCCGCAAGGAGTGACGCCATGCCGGAGGACACGATCCACAAAACGAACGTCCACGTCGACCCGCTGGTCAGCTCACAGCTGACCGGCGACGCGACCAAGGCAGACATCGAGTCGATCCGCCGGCGCACCAGCGTCTTCGTCTACGAGTGGCCGGTGCGGCTTTGGCACTGGGTCAACGCGGCGCTGATCATGATCCTGATCGGGTCCGGCTGGCTGATCGCCTCGCCATTGCCAACAATGAACTTCGCCGAGGCGACGCATCAGTTCGTCATGGGCTATATCCGGTTTGCGCATTTCGCGGCCGGGCAGCTTCTGACGGTCGCGTTCCTTGGGCGGATCTACTGGGCCTTCGTCGGGAACCACCACGCCAAGCAGCTGTTCTACGTTCCCGTCTGGCGCAAGGCATGGTGGCGCGAGATGTTCCACGAACTGAAGTGGTACGCTTTCATCGCCAAGACGCCGAAGAAGTATGTCGGTCACAACCCGCTGGCGCAGGTCGCGATGTTCTTCTTCATGACGATCGGCATCACCTTCATGCTGCTGACCGGCTGGGCGTTGTATGCCGAGGGCGCAGGGCAGGGGTCTTTGCCCGACCTCGCGATGGGATGGCTTATCGCGTTGGTGGGGAACACGCAGATCCTGCACTCGATCCATCACCTCGGGATGTGGTTCATCGTCATCTTCATGATGATCCATATCTACGCAGCGATCCGCGAGGACATCATGAGCCGTCAGTCGATGGTCTCGACGATGATCTCGGGCACCCGCACCTTCAAGGACGACCTCCCCGACTGATCCGCTTCCGACACGGGGCGGATCTGGAACGGACCCTTCGGGGTCCGTTCTTCGTTGTGGTTAGGTAGTTTTCATAATGGTAGAAAATTGGAAGAAAAGATGCCGGTATGTCTGCGATGATTATGGGGTGGTATGCGGAAAGGTTCTGTAAAACCAGTTGCTTGTCCTGATTTCGCCGAGTGCGGCAGAATCGCTGCCAGCACCGGCTCTAAACCGTAGGATGGGTTTCCACAGGACGCGAGCGGAGGGGCTCGTGGAAGACGCGAGGGAGGGAGCGATGACGCGCAGGGCGCTGATCCTGGGTATCGGGAACGTACTTTGGGCCGACGAAGGCTTTGGCGTGCGCTGCGTCGAGCGGCTGGCCGAGACCCTTTCCTACGGACCCGAAGTCACGGTGCTGGATGGCGGCACGCAAGGTCTTTACCTGCTGCCCTTCCTCGAAGAAGCCGACGTGATGGTGGTGTTCGACGCCGTCGACTATGGCCTTGAACCCGGCACGATGAAGGTCGTCGAAGGCGACGAGGTTCCGGCCTTCATGGGCGCCAAGAAGATGTCGCTGCACCAGACCGGCTTTCAGGACGTGATCGCGACGGCGCAGCTGATGGGCTACTGCCCGGCGGAACTGGTGCTGATCGGCTGTCAGCCGGAAGAACTGGAAGACTACGGCGGGGGCTTGCGGGCCATCACCGCCGCCCGCATCCCCGAAGCCGTGACCATCGCCCGCGACTGGCTGGCGGCGCGCGGCTTCGACGCGACCGAGGGCCGGACCGAAACCCCCGACCTCGCCGATGCCTCGATCCGGCAGGACGCCTACGAAACTGGCCGCCCCAGCGAGGACGAGGCCTGCCGCACCGGCGACGACCGCTTCTTCCCGGAGCGCGCCTGATGTGCGTCGGCATTCCGGTGCAGATCCTGTCGGTGGACGGGATCGCGGGCACCACGGCCTATGGCGAGATGGTGGACCTGTCGCTGACCGGGCCGGTCGCGCCGGGGACGTGGGTGCTGACCCATCTGGGCAGCGCGCGCGAGGTCATCTCGGCCGAGGAGGCGCGGTTGATCTCGGCGGCGCTGGACGGGCTGAAAGCGGTGATGGGCGGCGGCGATGCCGGTGCGGCCTTCGCCGATCTGGACAACAGAACGCCACAACTGCCGCCGCATCTGGAAGCGGCGCGCGCGGCTGGCAAGACCGAAGCTTAGGGAGGCAGGCAATGGGACATCCCCTGATCGACAGACTGACGGACGAGCTGGGCTGGCCCCGGCTGACGACCCGCGAGGAACTCGCGGCGTTCACCGAAACCGGCGTGACCGCGCTTTTCCTGCCGGGCGATCCGCGCCGGAACCTTGAAAGCGCGGATGTGGCTGTGATCCTGCCCGAGCTGCGCATCGCCTTCCAGCGCGCCTTTGACTGCGCGGTCGTGGACGACGCCATCGAAGCGCAGTTGCGCGAAGAGACCCGCGTGTTGAAGACGCCCAGCGTGATCTTCTACCGCGACGGCCAGTTCCTTGGCGGTATCCCCAAGGTGCGCGACTGGGACGACTACATCGCGCGCATCCCGCAGATCCTGTCCGCCGAACCGGCCAACGCCGCCTAAGGAGCATTCGCATGGTACAGAACTTCCACATGCCCCCGATGGGTTTCGGCCCCGGCTCTCAGCCCGAAGAGGAAGAGACGCTGGAATATATGTCGCTGCCGCAGGACATGCGCACCTTCAGCGCGCCGTTCCCCGAGGTCGACGACCGCACCGCGCTGGCTCCGGCATTGGAACTGATGGGCCTTGTGGCGGACGCCGCCGACCGGGTGGCGCAGGGCGGCGCGCCCGAGCGGTTCGATCTGTCGAAGCTCGACGCCGCCAACCGCCGGCTGGTGGCCGAAACGATGGGCGAGGGCGAAGTCGCGATGAAGATCCGCGGCATCCCCGCGGTCCGCGTGCAGGAAAGCGTCTTCGCGGGTGTTTGGGGTCTTAATGGCGCGGGCGTTGACGCCATCGAGGTCGCCACCGTCCCGCAGCAATCCCGCGACCGCGCGTTCGAGCCGGTTCGTCCGATGTCCGATCAGAAGGCCGGGGCAGGGGTGGTCAACGCGCCCTCGCTGTTGGCCGAACTGGTGGGCAAGTCGGCGGCGTTTGACGGCGAGTTGCACGTCGTGAACCTGACGCTGCTGCCACATACCGAGGAAGACCTCGCTTGGCTGGATGCGCGGATGGGCGATGGGTCGGTCGATATCCTTTCGCGGGGCTATGGCAACTGCCGCGTCCGCTCGACCGCGATGCGGCATGTGTGGCGGGTGCAGTTTTACAACTCGATGGACACGCTGATCCTCGACACCTTCGAGGTCACCGGCATGCCCGAGGTCGCGCTTGCCGCGCCCGAGGATCTGTCCGACAGCGCGGAACGCCTGCGCGAAGTGCTGGAGGCGGTGCGATGAGTTTCGAAGGCAGCTATCTGGGCGCCAACGACCGCATCAGCGCCGCCGCGGTGATGGAGTGCAAGATCTGCTGGACGCCCTACGATCCGGCGGAAGGCGACGACTATCGGCAGGTCGAGGCGGGGACGCCCTTCACGGACCTGCCCGAAGACTGGTCCTGCCCGAACTGCGATGCGCCGAAAGAGCAGTTCATGGTGCTGGATGATCCCGGTGCGGACGCGCTGATCGAGGCGGCGCGCGTTGCAGAGGCCACCGACCGGCTGGTTGCGGATTTCCGCGAGGTCTACCACGCCAAGATGCGCGATGTGCCCATCGTCAACAAGGCGCTGCATGTCGAGGCCGTGGGCTTTCGCAAGCAGGGCGACACCATCCTTGGCGTGTTGGTCAGCCCGTGGTTCATGAACCTCGTGATGATGCCGGACGGGCAGGACTGGTCCGGGCTGAAAGCGGGCGAGAAAGAGGTGATCGCGTTCCCCTCGGGCGACTACGAGTTCATCCACAACACGCGCGAACTGACCGGCGGCTACAAGGCTTGCTCGCTGTTCTCGCCGATGGCGGACTTCACCACCCAGAAGCAGGCGACAGACGTCGCCCGCGCGGTGATGGTGGCTTTGTTCGACGAGGCCAACCGCGACGACACCGACCGTGCCGCCGACATCCGCGCGACGCGCGAGGCAGAGCTTGCGGCGGTCGAGGCGGCGGAAGAGGCCGAGACGCAGCCGGTGCTGCCCGAGGAACCCAGCCGCCGGGCGGTCATTACCGCCGGCATGTCGGGCGCCGGAGAGGGCTGATGTGGCACGAGGGCGGCATCGCTTCCCGGCTGACCGCCGTCGCCGCCCCGGCTTTGCCGGTCGCGCGGCACGTGGCCGGGCGCAGCGCCGACGAGGTGCTGACGCTGCTGCCGCGTCTGTTCAACCTGTGCCGCGCGGCGCAGGGCGCGGGGATCGCCGCCGCATTGGGGCGTCCCTTCGACGCGGGCGGCATCGCGCGGGAATGCCTGCGCGACCACCTGATGAAATTCCACGTGACCTGGCCGGGCTACTTCGGCCATCCGCCCGTGGCTCTGCCCACCGACTGGCAACTGGGTGGCGCCTGTCTGATGCGGGCGCTGTTTGGCGCGGCGCGAGCTCCGGCGACGATGGACGCGTTCGAGGCGTTCCTGTCGTCTGCCTCGCCGCTGGCTCAGCCGTTGCGCCTGATCCGCGACAGCTTCGCCCCGCACGAGGCGGTGGCCGAGGGCCTGCCGCAGGTCACGTTCCGGTTGATCTGGCAAGCTGAACCGGTCGAGAACTCGGTCGCGGGCCGCCATGCAATGCACCCGGTCATGGTGGCGCTGGGCGACCGCTACGGTCGCGGACCCCTGTGGCGTGCGACGGCGCGGCTTTACGATATCGAGGCGGCGGCGCTGGGCCGGTTGCCCAAGGTGGACTGCCAGCACGGTGCCGCGATGGTCCCGGCTGCACGCGGTGCCTATGGCATCCGTGTCGAACTGGACGGCGACGTGGTCACGGACATTGCCCGTGTCACGCCCACCGACGCGCTGCTGGCAGAGGGCGGTATCCTCGACCGCACGCTTGCCTCGCTTCCGGCGATCCGGCAGGGATTGGCTCCGCTGGTGCTGGATATCCTCGACCCGTGCAGCCCGGTACGGCTGCGGGAGGCAAGCGATGCATGAGATGTCCCTGTGCGAAGGTATCCGCCGCGTGGTGGATCAGGCGGCCGCGTCGGACGAGATTGCGCGGGTGACGCGCGTGCGGCTGGAGATCGGCCGGTTCGCGGGCGTCGAAAAGCACGCGCTGACCTTCGCATGGGACATCGTGATGAAGGGGTCCAAGGCCGAGGGCGCGGCGCTGGAGATGATCGATCTGCCGGGCGTGGCGCTGTGCTACGACTGCATGAAGCAGGTCGAGATCGCCGACCGGCTGGACCCGTGCCCCGACTGCGGCGGCGGCAAGCTGATGCCGGAGGGAGGAGACGAAATGCGGATCAAGGATATGGAGGTGATCTGATGTGCACTGTTTGCGGATGCGGGGACGGCAAGGTCGAGGGGCACCATCACCACGGTGACGACCATGCGCATCACCACCACCATCATGATCACGGGCATCACCACCACGGCCACGACATTCATTTCGGCCATGGCGCCGCCGGGGTCGAGGTGCCGGGCATGAGCCAGGAACGCCTGATCGAAATCGAGACGGGCATCCTGTCCGAGAACGACCGCCATGCGCAGATCAACCGCCGTCGTCTGGCCGATCTCGGAGCTTACGCGGTCAACCTCGTCTCGTCGCCGGGTTCGGGCAAGACCACGCTTCTGTGCGCCACCATCCGCGCGATGACCGGCCCGGTTGCCGTGATCGAAGGCGACCAGCAGACCACCAACGATGCCGACCGCATCCGCGAGACGGGCGCCCCCGCCTGTCAGGTGAACACCGGCAAGGGATGCCATCTTGACGGGCACATGGTCGGACACGCGCTGGATCACCTTGGCATCGGGCAAGACACCACGCTGTTCATCGAGAACGTCGGCAACCTCGTTTGCCCCGCCGCCTTTGATCTGGGCGAGGATGCGAAGGTCGCGATCCTGTCGGTGACCGAGGGCGAGGACAAGCCGCTGAAGTACCCGGACATGTTCACCGCCGCGCGGCTGGCGCTGCTGAACAAGGTCGATCTCGCGCCGCATTGCGACGTCGATCTTGACCTGTACGAAGCCAACCTGCGCCGGGTGAACCCCGGCATCGAGATCATACGCACCTCGGCCCGCACCGGCGAGGGGCTGGAAGCGTGGATCGGCTGGCTGGCCTCGGAAGCCGCTGCCAAGCGCCGCAAGACGGCGGCCGAGTAGATGCCCGATCCGATGCAAACCGTCCTTGTCGTCGATGACGAGCCGCATTCCGTGGCCGCCATGCGGATGGCTTTGGAGGACGACTTCAACGTGCTGGAAGCCGCGAACGCCGAAGAGGCGTGGCGGCTGATGGAAGACCACTGGGTGCAGGTGCTGATCTCGGACCAGCGTATGCCGGACAAGACCGGTATAGAGCTGTTGACCGAGGTGCGGGACCGCTGGCCCGAGACCGTGCGGATCATCGTCACCGGCTATACCGAGACGAACGACATGATTCAGGCGATCAACGACGCCGGGATCTACCAGTTCATCACCAAGCCGTGGCACCCGGACCAGTTGCTGATGGCCGTGCGAAACGCCACCCGGCTTTTTTCGCTGGCCCGTGATCACGAGCGCATCACGCTTGAGATGCGCTATCTCGGGAACACCGCGAGCCGCAAGCTGGAGGAACGCCGCCGCATCGCGCAGGCGGGCCTTGGCTTCGACCACGTGCTGCGCGGGCCGAACTCTCCGCTGAACGCCACCATCGGGCTGGCGCGTCAGTATGCGAGCTTCGACGTTCCGGTGCTGATCACGGGCGAGCCGGGTACCGGCAAGACCGACATGGCGCGGGCGATGCACTATGGCAGCCTGCGCGCCGACCGGCCGTTCTTTGAACTGAACTGCGCTGGTCTTTCCGACGAGGTGCTGGCCGCAGAGCTGTTCGGCATGAAACGCGGCGCGGTGCCGGGGATGGCGCAGACCAAGGTGGGGCTGTTCCAGAAAGCGGACCGGGGAACGCTGTTCCTGAACGGGATCGACACGCTGTCGGACGCGATGCAGATCGCGCTGCTGCGGATCGCACAGGAAGGCGCGTTCCAGCCCGTCGGCGGGCACGAGACGCTGACCACCGGCGTGCGGCTACTGACCGGTTCGCATTGCGACCTGCGCGAGAAGGCGGATGACGGCGTGTTCCGGCAGGATCTGTATCACGCGCTGGCCGTGGTCGAGTTGCAGGTGCCACCCTTGAGGGCGCGCGGCGATGACGTGGCGATCCTTGCGGAACGGTTCCTGCACGATATCGCGCAGGAGCACGGCAAGCCGGTGCGCGGGATGGCGAAGCCTGCCCTGGACTTTCTCGCGGGCTATGACTGGCCCGGCAACATGCCCGAGCTTCGCAACGAGGTGACGCGGATGCTGATCCTCGCGCAGGACATGACGCTGGGGCCCGAACTGATCTCGCGCCACATCCTGCAATCGGGGCCGAAGGGCGCCACGCCAGTTGCGGGCGACGTGTGCAGGCTGGAAGGCACGTTGAAAGAGAGGGTCGAGCTGATGGAGATGCGCATCCTTGGCGAGACGCTGACCCGGCTCAAGTGGAACAAGTCCAAAGCGGCGACCGAACTGGGTCTGTCGCGGGTGGGTCTGCGGGCAAAGCTCGACCGCTACGGAATCGAGCCGCACGCAGCGGTGTCGGAGGAGGACTGACAATGTGTCTGGGAATACCGGGACAGATCGTCGAGATCACGGACGAGGCCCGCCAGATGGCGATGGCCGACGTGTCCGGCGTCCGACGCGAGGTGAACGTGACCTGCGTGGCGGGGGCTGACCTGTCGGAACTTGTGGGCGCGTGGGTGCTGATCCACGTGGGCTTCGCCATGGCGGTGATCGACGAGCACGAGGCGGCCGAAACGCTTGAGGCGCTGCGCGGACTGGGAGAGGCGCAGGAGACGCTTGAACAGATGGCGGAGGGCGCGAAAGCGCTGGAGGAGCAATGAGATACGTCGAAGAGTTCCGCGACCCGAAGGCCGCGCGCGGCGTGCTGGCGGCGATCGCGAGGGTGACCGGAGAAATCGGCGCCACCGCCGAGAAACCGGTACACATCATGGAAATCTGCGGCGGCCACACCCACGCGATTTTCCGCTATGGCCTCGACAAGCTGACGCCCGAGGGCATCGAGTTCATCCACGGCCCCGGCTGCCCGGTCTGCGTCCTGCCGATGGCGCGGGTCGACGAATGCGTCGAAATCGCCGAGCGGCCCGGCGTCATCTTCTGCACCTTCGGCGACGCCATGCGCGTGCCGGGAACGGTGAAGTCACTTATGCAGGCCAAGGCTGACGGCGCTGACATCCGCATGGTCTATTCGCCGCTCGACGCCGTCGAACTTGCGCGGCGCAATCCGGGCCGCGAGGTCGTGTTCTTCGGGCTGGGCTTCGAGACGACGACGCCGTCCACCGCGCTGTCGATCCAGCAGGCGGCGCGCGAGGGGCTGGAGAACTTCAGCGTCTTCTGCAACCACATCACCGTGCCGCCGCCGATCAAGGCGCTGCTGGACGACCCGCATATGGTGCTTGATGGTTTCGTCGGTCCGGGGCACGTGTCGATGGTGATCGGCGTACACCCTTACGACTTCATCGCCGACGACTACGGCAAGCCCATCGTCGTCGCCGGGTTCGAGCCGCTGGACCTGCTGCAATCGGTTCTGATGGTGCTGGAACAGATCCGCGACGGTCGCGCCGAGGTCGAGAACCAGTATGCCCGCGTGGTGCCCGAGCATGGCAACCCGGCAAGTCTTGTCGCCATCGCCGATGTCTACGAGCCGCGCCCGAGTTTCGAGTGGCGCGGGCTGGGCGAGATCGACGCCAGCGGGCTGCGCATCCGCGATGCCTACAAGGCATTCGACGCCGAAGAGAAATTCGGCATCGGCTATGCCGCCGGTCCCCGCGTGGTGGCAGAGCCCGAGGGATGCGCCTGCGGTGCGGTGATGACCGGGCGGCTCAAGCCCACCGGCTGCCCGCAGTTCGGGCGGGGCTGCACCCCCGACACGCCGCTGGGCGCGTTGATGGTGTCCTCGGAAGGGGCCTGCGCGGCCTACTGGACCTATGGCGGCGCTCGCGCCGTGGAGGAGGCAGTATGAAGATGGACCGGAGCATTTCCCGCCTGCGCGGTGACCGCGTGACGCTGGCCCATGGCGGCGGCGGCCGTGCGATGCGCGACCTGATCGAAGAGATCTTCACCGGCGTGTTCCAGCCTCCGGGCAACGAGGATCAGGCGCGGCTGACGTCTGCCGCGCTGCAGGAACCCGGCGCGCAACTGGCGTTCACAACCGACGGCTATGTCGTGACCCCGGTGGAGTTTCCGGGCGGCGACATCGGCAAGATCGCGGTCTGCGGCACGGTGAACGACCTTGCGGTCGGCGGCGCGCGGCCCTTGTGGCTGTCGGCCTCGTTCATCATCGAGGAAGGCTGCGAGTTCGACCTTCTGCGCCGTATCGTCGCCTCGATGGCGCGCGAGGCCGAGGCGGCGGGGGTGGCGATCGTGACCGGTGACACCAAGGTAGTCGAGAAGGGGAGTTGCGACACGGTGTTCGTGACGACCTCGGGCGTCGGAGTGATCCCCCCGGGCCGGGACATCGGTGCGGCGAAGATCCGCCCCGGCGACGTGGCCATCGTCAACGGCGTACTGGGCGACCACGGCGCAGCAATCCTCGCCGCGCGGGGCGATCTGGCGCTGTCGACACCGGTGCAAAGCGACTGTGCGGCGCTGGGCCATCTGATGGAGGCGGTGCTGGCCGCCGCACCCGACGTTCGGGCCGCCCGGGACGCGACGCGGGGCGGTATCGCCTCGGCGCTGAACGAGATGGCGGCGGAGGCGGGCGTGACGGTTGAACTGCGCGACGAGGACGTGCCGGTGCGGGCCGAAGTGCGCGGCATGTGCGAGATCCTCGGTCTTGACCCGCTGTACCTTGCCAACGAAGGGCGGCTGGTTCTGTTCGTGCCCGAAGCGCAGGCCGAGGCGGCGCTTGCGGCGATGCGGCGCCTGCCGGAAGGCGAGGGGGCGACGGTCATCGGTCGCGCGGTGGAGGCGGGCCGCATCCCGGTGCTGACTCGCACCGCATTCGGCGGAACCCGGATCGTGGACATGCTTGTGGGCGAGCAACTGCCGCGCATCTGCTGAACTCTTGAGCATTTTTCGGGCGCGGACCATGGTTTCGCGCCCCGCACCCGCGCGCAGGGCCGCATCGCGCTTGCGGACAGGCCACCGCGTGATCTAGCACGAACGCAGGTGGCAACGGCGCTGCCTGTTTCCCGAAGATTGGGCTTCTTGAGCAAGGCTGCTCGACCACGCATGGCAACTGGCCATGTGCGTGTCGGCGGCCTTTTGGCGTTTGAAAGGGGCAAGTGATGAAGAATTTCCCGATGTTTCTCCGGATGACGGGGCGGCGCGTGGTGATCTGTGGCGGCGGGGAAGAAGCGGCGCGCAAATGCCGGCTGATCCTGAAAACCGAGGCAGAAATCGTGATCGTGGCCGATGGCCTTGATCCTGAATTGGAAGGCGTCGTCGCGTCCGGCCGCGCCCGGCAGGCGCACGAGGCGGGGCCGGACACCTTCGCGAACGCGGTTCTGGTGTTCATCGCGACCGGAGACGAGGAACAGGACCGCCAGCTTGCAGCGCAGGCACGGGCGGCGGGCGCGGTCGTGAACGTGATCGACCGGCCGGAACTGTGCGACGCCTTCACCCCCTCGATCGTCGACCGTGATCCTGTCGTGGTCGCCATCGGAACGGAAGGCGCGGCGCCGGTGCTGGGGCGGGCGATCAAGACCGAGGTCGAAACGATGCTGGCGCCCCGGCTTGGGTCCTTCGTAGCGTTGGCCGGACGGTTGCGCGACGCGGTGGCCGAACGATTTGCGCCATCGGCACGGCGCGGGTTCTGGGAATGGGCCTTCTCAGGCGAAGCCTTCCGCGCGCACCTTGCCGGTCGCGAACGGGACGCCGCGCGACTTCTGAAGGACGCCATCGCCCTGGGCAAGGCCCCGGACCGGCAGGGCCACATCGCGCTGGTGGGGGCGGGCCCCGGAGCCCGCGACCTGCTGACGCTTCGCGCGGTGCAGCGGCTGCAGTCGGCGGACGTGATCTTCTACGACCGGCTTGTCGATCCAGAGGTGCTGGAACTCGCCCGCCGCGACGCCGACCGGGTGTTCGTCGGCAAGGACGTCGGCGCTTGTGCTTGGCCGCAGGACCGCATCGACCGGCTTATCGTGGCAGAGGCCGCGAAGGGCCGCCGCGTGGTGCGCCTGAAGTCGGGCGATCCGTCGGTGTTCGGCCGCGCCGGGGAAGAGATCGCCGCAGCCCGCGCCGCCGGTATCGAGGTCGAGATCGTCCCCGGCATCACCGCCGCCTCGGCTGCCGCCGCAAGCCTGACCCGCCCGCTGACCGAGCGGGGAGAGACCGACACTTTCGTCATCACCACCGGCACTTGCCGCCCCGGAGACGCCACGCCCACCCGCGCGCACATCGCGCAGCCCGGCACGTCGATGGCGTTCTACATGGCGGTGGAGAAAGCAGCCGAGGTCCAGCGCGACCTGCTGGCAAGCGGCGCCCCCTTGGACTGCCCCGTCGATATCGTGTCCTGCGCGAGCACCGACCGCGAACGCCATGCGGCCACAACGCTTTCCCGGCTTGCCGAGACGATCACCGCTGAAGGCCTGCCAAGCCCGGCCATCCTGTTCGTCCGATATCCCAAGTCGCTGCGGGCCGAGGTATCGACTAAGGGGACGGTCGCGGCATAAGGCACTGGCGTTGCTGGCAGGTTGTATCGGCTTAATTGACCGGAATGGTGTTGTCGGAAACTGAAGCGGTTCTGGCATGGCGCACGGCCACGTGCCGGTCGGGCGATCTGTTCCTAGGGGTCCTTTTGCGAGGCGCGATAGTCTGCCGGAGACATGCCGGTCCACGTTCTGAACGCGCGCCGAAAGCTCTTTGGCTCGTCATATCCCAAGGTCTTGGCGATCATCGTCACGCCAAGGTCCGAACCGGTCAGCAGCGCACGGGCGCGTTCCGCGATCGCTTGGGCGCGGACTTCGCGGAACGTCGTGCCCTCCGATTTCAATGCGCGTTGCAGCGAGCGGCGGCTGATGGCGAGGTATCTCGCCACGGCCTCTTCGGATACGTCCAGCGTCGGACGATGCACCCGCAGGATCTGACGGACAGAGGACTCCATCGTCTGGGACGTCTCTACACCCATGAGGTCAGGCAGTTCCTGAAGCTTCACGCGGTTCCGCGTCGAGGCCCAGACCGGATTCTTGGCCGCGAGATCGCCGATTCCGATCGCGATGGACGGCATGGCCGCGCCCGTTCGGACAGGCGCTTCGATCAAGGCGCTTAGGGTCTCGGCATCACCTGACCGCATTTCGGGGACCTCTACCCAATCCGGGCACCAGTCCGGGCCGGCGAAGTGGCGGACCGACTTGAGGATTACGAAAAGCGCGCCTTCGTCGAGGTGTCGGTGCCCCACCACGGAAAGGCCAGCCGTGCTGCGTCCAACGACAAGGTGCCCATCTTCCTGCCGCATCTCGATGCTGGATCCCGGGTGGGTCACCACAAGGGCGCGCCGCCCGCGATGCATCGCAGACGCCAGGTCCCGCGCGCCCAGAACATAGCTCGCGAAGGCGCCGTAGGTGGCGTAGTCGAAGTCGCGACCAAGGCGCGCCCCAAGGTGGCGGTCACCGATCGAACGGGCGACGGTTTCGACCATAACTGCCTCGGCGGCATAGGGAATGAACCCCGGCAGGCCCGACAGAATCCGGCGATCGAGACCAGCCGCGCAAAGTGCGCGATCGATCACCCTTTTCGGCGCGTAGCGCTCGAGCAGTTTTGCCGCGTGGGCGGTTTCAAACAGATGAACCATGTGTCGTTGCATGTTCGGAACTTGTCGCAAAATGACCGGTAATGGAATGCTAATAATTTTCGCGGTGGAAGCCGAATCGAGATTTTAAGCGGTTTGTTGGTCTGAGTTCTCGTGGCTTATTTCAAAGGGGGATCCATGAGAAAACGTCACGTTTGGCTTTTGTCATTTATGACAATTGCCGCGTCTTAGATGAATCTTTTTGAAGGTGCCGTGGCTCAGAGTAAATCTGACTCGGCTAACCTGTCTGGGGATTCCGAAACTCTACCGGTTACGGTTGATAGCTTCATCCGTGCGGCGACAGACATCGAGTTCGGAAAATATGTCGCCCTCGCCGAAGGGGTGAACAAGTTCTACCACTTCCGCGATATGATGCCCGTCGACAATCAGACGACCATCAGCGCGAACCGGGATACGCTCTATAGCGCCGCGATCATCGATATCAGCGAGGGCGCCACCTTCACCCTTCCCGATGTCGGCGACCGCTACATGTCGGCGATGGTCATCAACCAGGATCACTACCTCATCAAGGTGTTCCACGGCGGCGGCACCTATACGCTCGACATGGACACGTTCGACACGCCCTACGTCGCCGTCTACTTGCGCGTTCTGCTGGATGCGACCGACCCCGCGGACGTGGCTGCCGTGCACGCGATCCAAGACCAGATGTCGATCGACGCCGCATCATCCGAGCCTTTCATCGTACCGCCCTATGACGAAGAGAGTTTCGCGGGTCTCGTGAAGGCGATTGTCGGTATCGGCGCCTATCTGCCGGACAGTTTCCATATGTTCGGCAAGAAGGAAGATGTTGATCCGGTGCGCCATTTCATCGGCACGGCCGGGGGTTGGGGCGGGCTGCCCGAGGACGAGGCGCTTTATCTCGGGATCTCGCCGAACCTGCCGATCGGGGAATACAAGATCGAGGTGCCTGCCGAGGTCCCGGTCAAGGATTTCTGGTCGGTCAGTCTCTATGATGCAAACCGATATTTCGCGCCGAACGCTCTCGACGCCTACGTCGTCAATTCCGTCAGCGGGACGCGAAACGAGGACGGCAGCATGACCGTGCACTTGGGCGGCTGCGAGGACGGGCGCGTGAATTGCCTGCCGCTCGTCGAGGGATGGCAATACACCGTGCGGCTTTATCGCGCGGCGCCCGAGGTTCTCGACGGATCGTGGACCTTTCCCGAAGTCCAGCCGGTGAACTGACACAAAGGACAAAGACCATGCGGTATATTTTTCTGGCCATTGCGCTTTGCGCACCTGCGCCGGTCCTTTCTGAGGACATCACGATCCAGAACCTCATGCGCGCCGAGAGCGATACGATGTTCCGGCTCACCATGAAGGCCAACGGAACCGGTGTCGGCGATATCTCCCATGAGCGCGAAGTAACCTCCGCGGACAAGCCGCAACCGGTCATCCGGCCCAACCAGGACACCTTGTATTCGGCGGCCATTATTGACCTGTCCGAACCGGTGACGGTGACGCTGCCCGAGGGCGACGGCCGGTTCCAATCCGTGCTGGTCATCAGCCAGGACCACTACAACTTCGCCTATGCCGAACCCGGTGCCTATGAACTGACCGAGGACGAGGTTGGGACACGCTTCGCGATGCTCCTGTTCCGCACCTTCATCGACGCGGGCGATCCCGAAGATGCCGCCCGCGCCCATGCCGTGCAGGACGGAATACGCCTTGAAGGCGGTGGAAGCGGCCCCTTCGAAGCACCGGACTGGGACCTTGAAAACCTTGAAGCCGCGCGGAAGGCGATCAGCGATCTTGCTGCTGTCGTTGGCCTTGACGCCAGCACCGCCTTTGGCCGTCGCGACGAAGTGGACCCGCTCGGCCATCTGATCGGGATGGCGGGATGGGCGGGGCAACCGGCCACGACAGCCAGCGCATTTCTCGGCGCCGCCGACAAGAATGACGGCGAGACCCCGTACGAAGTGACGCTGCGCGACGTACCGGTGGACGCCTTCTGGTCGATCACCGTCTACGACGTGGATGGCTATCTTGCGCCCAACGCGCTTGGCCGGAACAGCTACAACCAGACCTCGGCCACACCGAACGACGACGGGTCTTACACGATCCACTTCGGCGGCTGCGATGACGGGCGGATCAATTGCATCCCGATCACGGCTGGCTGGAACTATACCGTCCGGCTTTACGAGCCGCGGCAGGAAATCCTGGACGGAAGCTGGACCTTCCCGAAACCAAAGCCGTCGGCATGACGGTTTGACAAGCGGCTTCGGGGAGGGCGGCAGATGTTTGGAAGGTGGATCTGGGTACTAGGCGTGCTGTCTTGCGCGGGCGCCGGAACTTCGCATGCGCAAGACACATCCGATCTGGCGCAGCAGCTCGCCAACCCGATATCCGCCGTGATCTCTGTTCCTTACCAGCTGAACTTCGATGGCAATATCGGGCCGGAAGACGAAGGCAGCCGAACCACGCTGAACCTTCAGCCGGTGATACCCTTCACACTCGATAACGGAGCGAACGTCGTCACGCGGACGATCGTTCCATATGTGTGGCAGACTGACGTCATCCCGGGCACCTCGCAAAGCGGGTTTGGGGATGTACTTTTGAATGCTTGGTACACGCCGCCCACACAAGACGGCCTGACATGGGGCGTCGGGCCGGTGGTCCGCGTGCCGACGTGGTCGGACGTCTCAAGCGAAACCTGGGCTGCCGGGATCACCGGAATTGTGCTCAAGCAGTCCGGTCCCTGGACCTTCGGCGCCCTTTCCAACCACATCTGGGATCTGGAACGCGGTCCGAAAACGCCCACCAACGCCACCTTCATTCAGCCGTTCGCGAGCTACACCACCGACACCTCGTGGACCCTCTCGGTGCAAAGCGAAAGCACATACGACTGGGCAAACGATCAATGGTCCGTACCGGTGAACTTCGCCGTCTCCAAACTCGCCGTCATCGGCCAGCGCCCGGTCAGTTTCCAAATGGGCGCGGGATACTGGGCCGAGTCTCCGGCCAACGGCCCGGAGGGCTGGCGATACCGTTTCCAGGTGCAGTTTGTGTTTCCAAGAGGGTGATGTCCCACCAAGAAAGGCCGCCGCTGGGACTTGCGCACCCAAAACGGCTGTAGCGAAAGGAGAAGCTACTCGTGATTAGGAAATACGTGGCCGCCGTTCTGACGATCGCGGCCAGTCAGATCCTTCCGGCGCCCGGGTGGGCACAGGGAGGGTGGGAGTTCACCGTCAGCCCTTATGGCTGGATGTCCGGCCTCGAGGGCGACGTCGGGACCCTTCCGGGCTTTCCGTCACAGCCTGTCGATTTGTCCTTCGGCGACGTCCTCAACGATCTGGACTACGCCTTTTTCCTGACAGGCAGCGCGCGAAATGACCCGTGGGTCCTCTATTTCGACGGCTCCCTGGTGCAGACCACCTCGTACGAAACGCTGGGCGGTCCGGTCTTGCAAGGGTACGAGATCAAAAGCAAAACAGCGAACTTCGCCCTGGCCTTCGGCACGACGATCAGCCGATCTGACCGGCACTACGTCGACGCCTATGCGGGCTTTCGGCACTGGTCCCTCAACAACACCTATTCCGTGACAACGATTGGCGGATCATATTCCCAGGACACCGACGCCAGCTGGACCGACCCCATCTTGGGGGTCGCGGGGAACTATCGGCTTGGCGAAAGGTGGGTGGCCTTCGGCGCCGCGGATATTGGCGGCTTCGGCGTCGGCTCTGACTTCCAGTGGTCGGTCATGGTCGGCGTGAATTACCTGGTCACCGACAGCGTCTCTGTCGGCGTCGGCTGGCGGCACATGGACGTGGATTACGCCAAGGACGGCGTCGTCTACAACGCCTCGCAATCAGGGCCGGTCATGGGAGTGACCGTCAGGTTTTGAAGGATCGGCCAGCACTCGGAATGGCGCCGGGCAATCGGCCGTCACGGCCTGTGCGCGACACATTGGCGCGGTCGAAACCACCCCGCAGCATGCGTCGGCGGAGGACGGCCATCGTCAAGCTGGCCTGACGTCCACCGCCCAGATGTAAACCTGCGCATCGCCGGATGTGAGGATTTCTATCAGGTTCCCGGTGACCTGCTCCCCATAGAGTCCGCGTTCTTTAGCTAGCTCTGTTCAGGGTTTGGTCCTCTACTGACCGTTGGTGATACTCCCACGGGGTGAGCCCGTCGAGGCTCGTGTGGGGGCGGTGGTGGTTGTAGTCGTCGCGCCACGCCTCGATCAGGTCGCGGGCGTGGCGCAGATTGGCGAACAGGTGCTCATTGAGGCATTCGTCACGCAGACGTCCATTGAAGCTCTCGACGAAGCTATTCTGCATCGGTTTTCCCGGAGCGATGTAGTGCCATTCGACCCGGCGCTCCTCCTGCCATTTGAGGATGGCGTTCGAGGTCAGCTCCGTGCCGTTGTCGCTCACTACCATGCAGGGATAGCCGCGCACTCGAGCGATGCTGTCGAGCTCACGCCCAACGCGCTGCCCTGACAGCGAGGTGTCCACGACCGCGGCCGGGCATTCCCGGCTGAAGTCGTCGATGACGCAGAGCACCCGGAAGCGGCGACCATCGGACAGGCTGTCTGACACGAAGTCCAGCGACCAGCGGGGGTTCGGCCCCTGCGGGATCGCCATGGGCGCCCTGGTCCCCAGGGCCCGCTTGCGACCGCCCCGTTTACGGACTGTTAAGCCTTCTTCTCGGTAGATCCGGTAGAGCTTCTTCCAGTTCACCTTCCAGCCTTCGCGGCCAAGAAGCAGGTGCAGCCTCCGATAGCCGAAGCGACGCCGTTCGCTGGACAGCTCCTTCAGCCTCTCTCGCAGCTCAGTGTCCGCAGGTCTGGTTGATCGCCGCCTGTAAACGCGCGGATCAATCCCGGCCAAAGCGCAGGCCCGTCGCTGGTTGTAGCTCTTCTCTGTCATGGCCCAGTCCACTGCTCGTCGCCTTGCACCGGGCTTCAGAAGTTTTTTCCCAGCATTTCCTTGAGCGTGGCGACATCCAGCATGTGCTCCGCGAGCATCTTCTTGAGCTTCGCGTTCTCGGCCTCAAGAGCCTTCAGCCGCTTGGCCTCCGACACTTCCATGCCGCCATACTTCGAACGCCATTTGTAAAACGTGCCATCACTGATGCCATGCTTCCGGCAGAGCTCCTTGGCGCCTATCCCGGCTTGGTGCTCCTTCAGGATGCCAATGATCTGCTCTTCGCTGAAACGGCTTTTCCGCATTGTCTGTCTCCTCGTGTGGAGAACAGGCTAACCTCAAACCGCGGACTTTTCAGGGGAGCAGGTCAAGCTTCACTGAAGCTGACATCTAGGGCCGCGCGTAGGACGGCCATCCAAGCCATGGCCAACCAATCCTTCGAGGGTCAGCTTTGCTCAGAAGTGAACAGTCCCTAACTGTGCAGTCTCAGGATCGCTTCCACGACGCCTCGGACACCTACGATGGGATTTTTCGAGCTGATCATAGCGGGAAGCTCCATGCGGAAAGTGACCGACTGGGCATCCACATGCTGATGGGTGATAACGTCATCGCGCCTCAGGACCTCAACTCCTGGGTCTGCCATGTCGTACCCACGAACAAAGGTCACGCCAAATTTAGTCGTAAACGGTGCTTCGTTGACCATCGTGGCATGCTCGTACCCGATGCCGGACTCCGTGCCGTAAACAGACACGCGCTTGAGGAACTCGTCGACCAAGCCGCCAGCTCCGGTGGCGATGAGACGCTCCAGAATGCTCTCCACCAAGGAAGGGATCGACAAAGCTGGCGTATTGAGATCGGCTTGGCACAGGCCGATGCTTACGAGGAGCAGATGCGTTTCACCTGCCGTGTCATCACTGGCAGGGGTAGGTTCAATCTGGTGGATGCCATGGATGGCATGACTTGAGGTGGTGCCAGTAGTGGTTTTTATTTCTACGCCCGTGCCTTCCCATATGAAGTCCCTTGCCGAGCGGCGCCAACCATCCCAAGCTTGCACGATTGGTCCGACCTGAGGATTGGTCGCCCGTCGGCAAAGAGCGTCGAGTAGTAGCAGTTCCCCGATAAGTCCGAGGATCGCATTCTGGGAGATTTCCAAGCGCTTAATGGCAAGTTCGATCAGCGGCTCGGTGACGGCAAAGGCGCGCTCCAAATTGGCATCTGCCTTCTCGCGCAGCAGTTCAGCGGCAATAAATGCACCGACCTGGTCGAAATGCCCCAGCGCAGGCAAGCAAATGCGGTTTGCGTTCAGCGGAGGCAGAGTTTCACGGTGCCAGGAGTGGTAGTGAAGCGCAGTCTTCACCGCGCCGGTCCGGGGCCTTAACTCGTCGCCTGCAAGGAACAGCTCCAAATGGCCGCGACTATTCCTAGCGATCCCGACCACCTTCGCATCCGTCAACCAAGTAATGGCTCGGTCATCTCCATTTGTGCCCGCCGGAACGGTGTTGATCTGGTTTAGAACTGCTTCGTAGCTGGTCATGAGAGTTCCTTCTAAACGATGGAAGCGCCAGCACGGGTGGCGGAAAACTGCTCTGGACCTCCCGCAGGAAGACAGACTCCAACTGCGACCGTGGGATGCTCGTCGTCCGAATGCTGATTGACGTAAAAGAGAATTTGACCGTCGGAACCGCTGGGTCGCCATCCTGTGTTGCTGCTCGACGGCACTTCAGCGCTACGGTGGTAGTAGTCGAAATAGACGTCGCCGCGATACTGGCCCGGACCGGCGTTGGGGTCACTCGCACCCCAAGTGGTCTTGAGTTCGCCTCCGGCTACCCTCTTTGTGGTGGCGCGTATTTTAAATGGAAGCCGTGCCAACGGGCTTTTGGATATGGTAGCACCGCCTCCATATCGAATGCCGATCCAGAATCGTGGTCGCTCGGCGTTCTTGCGGGTCAGGTCAGCGTAGGACCACAGATCGCTGGGCTGGCCGGTGACAAATAGGCCCGGAATCGACCGAGAGAGGCTGGCCGACCAAAGTCGAAGATAAGCGGCGATTGCATAGGGACAGGCTCGCCTCGGCTGGTCTCCCTCACTATGCCTTACCGGGGGTCGATAGAAAGGTGTGTCCGCTAGTGGGGCGACTGCGTTTGCACGGGCTTCGATATCGCTCCAGAATTCCGCGTAAAGCCCCTCGTTTCCAGGACGGTAATCCGCGAAAGTAAGACTATCTAATAGTTCGGCGGCCTCGGTCAGTTCGAGTGGATCATTTAGGATTCGGCCCCGCAGCACATTGGCGACAGTGAGGTCGCTGGATTCGGATGGCCGAACAAAGAGTCCAGCCACGACGTCTGCATTGGGATCCGCCCGGTGGCTGTCATTGATGACCGTAACGAAGGGGCGAGCACCCGGTGATAGTGGAAGGTTACCCAGGCCTGCGATCTTGCCTGTGGCTTCGAAATTGAGCCCCTGCAAGACGGTAGGTTTGGGCGTGTCGCTCGTCATACGCTCAATGATGGCAGTTCGAACCGCTTCGTCGACATCGTGATAAGCACTGAAGAGGGAGAGTTGGTCGCTGGAGGCGAAGACGCGGCACATCTCAATATATGACCCTCGGTAACCGAACCAGCGCTGCATCTGCATCTGGGTGTCTGCCAACGGGTTGGCTGATGAGCGCTGAAACAACGCTGTGGTCATCCCTTCCAGTGTGAGCCCCCGGGCCATTACATTTCCTGAGACGAAGATCGTGCAAAGGTCACGGGCTGCTTTCCATTTGCTGGTTTCTGCATCCTGGATCGGTGCGTAGACAGGGCGATCGTCAGCGTTAGGGTCGCTGTTGACCACGGCGATCCTAGTTCCAGGTATCACCTCCCTAACCAATAGATCTTCGACAGTCTGCCAGTCCGGGAAACTCGCCGGTGGCCGAACGTCGAACTCCTCCTCGACTACTTTTGCGGAGGCACGATACTTTTCGAGCCATTGCGCCCATGGGGCGGGGGCTGCCAGCAGTTGTTCCACCAAGGTTTGCGGAAGCACGGTATCTCCAGCTTCCAGGATATCTCGAGCCGTGGCTCGATCCTGAATCCCCGCCCAAATCAAGAGGTCCTCAGCACCCTTGAAGTGGTGCTGGATTGCAGCAGATGGGTGATACAGCATCGAGTGCGGTGAAGTCACTTTAGTAAGGGCTTCTTCCCTGGTGTCGAACTGCATTGCGAGTGCGGACGCTGGGCCGAGCTTGCCAGAGCGGTATAGGCGGATGGCCCCCGCTACCAAAAACGCTCGGACGGCGTCGGCGAGGTCCTGCTGCACGGAGTCGGTTGTGGGCACGCAAAGTTTAGCTGCTTTCGCGCGGCGATAGAAAACCTCACCGCCGGTGTAGCAAGAACGAATCCCAGCCGCCTCGGGGTAAGTCGATGATCGAGGGGCATCGAGATTGCCAGGGTCGGCGGTATCTACGGGATGGCCGACGTCAAGCGGCGTGCGAAGAGAGATCATGAAGTCTCGTGGTGCCAGGGGGTTGTGGTCCTCCTGAAGGAGGTTGGCCTGGGGGGTCGCCGTGTAGGCGATGTAGGTCGAAAAGAGATTCTTAGGCGAACCTTGGGGAGGATCCCAGAGGTTGGCGATCGCACGCGGGATCTGCTTCAGGTTGCCGTAAATGGGGTCCTGCGAGGACTCAACTATGGCGTCGAGAATCGAGCCATCGTCGGCCTCATCGTCAAGCACGAGCATGTGGACGGTGCGACCAAGCTCGTTAACTTCTTTGAAAACGTTGTCACGGAGGCTTGCTGCCAGGGCATGTAGATGGTCAGTCTGCTTCATCGCCACGATGATCAGTGGCATGCCCTGACGCAGCCGTTTTCGAACCTGTGCAGACGACAAACGGTAGGTGGTTGTCAGCGAGTGGGCCTGTTCTGATAGAGCGATGCCAGGCGCAGGACACAGCAGGCGGCGTTTAACTTTCTGTGCGTTTTCCTCGCCAGAGTCCAACTGCTGCAGCAGCCTCTGATAAGTCTGGCGCCACAAGGAGAGGCGGGTCCCGGCGAGTACAACGATAATGTCGAGACCGTTGTCGATGGCCAAAGCTGAGACACCCAGCATTGAAGCGGTCTTGCCAGACTGAACTGAGCCCATGACGAGTCCCGTGCGCGAGCGGCGGAATGACCACTCGTCGGGCTTCGCGGTGTCGGCCGCCAATATTCCGCGCTGCAAAATGTAGCGAGAGTCTGCCTCAACTGCGGCACGCGCTGTGTCGGTCAAGCCGGCGAGTTGAGCCTTGTACCTTGCCCACCAAGAGTCCACCTCTTGGGGAGCGGGTGGATTGAAGTAGACGTGCTCGACGAGTGGGGAATGTCCTGGCACCGCTCTCAACTCTTCGGTTCGATGCGCATCCGCTGCAACGACGCGTACCCAGAGGTTCCAAACTGCAGACGCACTGCCTCAGCTGCTTGATCAGGGTCGATTTCCAATAGTTCGAGGAGACTTTTGCTAATCTTGGCGATGTAATCCCACTGGGTTTTCGTCTGCGTCTTTTCGGGACGTTCCCAGTCCTCAGCTTGCTCGCTCGCTGTTCGGATAGTATCAGCGTTAGCCTCGATGCGATCCTCGATGTCGTCTGGCGAGGCCGCTAAGGCCATGGCAATGCCGACCAGTGAACCTACGAGTTGGAGTTCCTGCCACTTGGCGCCCCTGCCGCCATCCTTGAACTGATCAGACCACAACTCATCGTGCGCTGAGTGGAGTTCGACAGCGTGTAGCAGCAGCGTGAACAGCTTGTTTAATGTCGATGAGTCGGCTAGCGGGTGCTGCTTGTTCTTCTGGATCGCGATCAGCAACTGGTCGATGTTACGGCTAGTCGATGCCAAGTCTTTTTCTTTGGTGTCATGCACCAAGACAGAGATGACCCAGGCGAGAACCTTAGTGCGCTTGTAGCGCGTGCCGCCAAAACCGTAGTCTGTCAGCGCCTCACCAAGGCGGTCAAGATCGTGGATGCCGGCAAGCGCCCCGGAGATTTTGGCTACATCAGTGTTTGGGTCGGCGTCGCCGGCGGCGGCTAGGGTCGCGCGTGTAAGTTCGACCTCGTGGTAGACGGCGTTACGGATCTCTTCAGCATTCAGGTGCACACCCTGCTTGTTGTAGAGGCGAAAAACTTCATGGATCTGGGCTTGACTGGCCTTAGTGTATTCGATGACGGGAATCTTGTACTGTGCCGTTCCCTCGAACAGGTACTCAATGGTGGTTTGCTCACCAGCGACGTCGATCACCTGCGCCTTGATTTGCGTGTAGTACTTTCCGCGGAGAGGCTCAAGGTAGGAGCCAACCAGCCCGCCGTCTCCGGTCGTTCGCAGCTTGAATGGGAAGTAGTATTCGTTCTCATCTGCGGATTTAAGTGGGCTGCCTTCTAGTGCTTTCCAGGCACGGCGAAACGCAGGGTAATCGTCGTTGAAAAGATCTGTCAGATTCCTCTTACCCAGGTCATCAAGACGTCCTTGTTCGTTGAATCTTTTATCTTTGTGCCGAGCTGTGACCTCCGCAACCTTCTGCTTTGCGACAGGGTGCTTTCCTACAAACCGGAGAATGGCCGTGAGCCTCTGCTTGCCGTCAACGACCTCATGCGGTGTCGAAGGTCCGGTTCGCAGCAAAATGATGGATGGCAAAGGTACGCCACGAAGGATGGACTCCAGCAACGACTGACGGTCGCTGTTGGTCCATACATCACCACGCTGGTACGACGGCGTTAGGTTTGGCGCCCTCATGGTGAGTTGGTAGATCGGCCATACGTCGGCCTTTGCCGTGACAGGCTCTGGGCTTACCACTTCCTCGATCCCGTCGATCTCGGCCCAAGCGTCAGCCCATGACTGGGTTGCCGTTGCGCGGTTAGTGCCCTTGGCCTCGAATTCTTCGAGAAAATTTCCCTGGAGTCGTACCGCTTTTTCGACACGCTCGTTTAGGCGCTCAAGCGCGCGAAGACTCAGCGGCGGGTTGACACCTCCGGGAGCAAGGAGGTCGGTCGGTTCAAGGTTGAACTCAGCGATTAGTGCCTGAAGAAATCGTTCGCCGCCTGTTAGCGGAAGGTCCTCGCTTAGGCTCAGCCAGCCTTGAACCTCAGCCAGTTTGCTCATCCACGAGGCAGAGGCGAAGTCGACGTCACTGCTGCTGAAAATTGACGAAACCGAGCGAACGCCGTCGGGCGTGTCAGAAGCTTCGGATAGTGTTGCCAGCCCGTTGGCGATGCTCTCCAGGAAGAGAACCCGTTGGTCTTCCTCGTCGAAGTCGTTTTCTTGTTCGATGTGATCAGTCATTCAGCAGCTCTTAAGGGTTCGAGGTCAGAGGTTATGCTCGACGTGGGCCGTATGAGCCCGTGCAACAACCGTTCGGCAATTGCTTTGACAACGCGAGCGTTCACTGCGTTCCCCAAAGCTTTGTACGCGTCGATGTCGGACGCTGGCAGTTGGATACCTCCGAGGCTCTGAAGTTCAGCGCATTCGGCTGGCGTAATGTAACGACGTTCACCGGCCAGGTTGGCACCGAGGATTGGCACTTGGGTCTGCGTGAAGGAGACAAGACTTGGGGAGGTAGTGGGACGCTTGATCCGTAGTCCTGACGCACGCACCTGCAGCACGAAGTCGTCGATGTCACGGTTCTCACCTTGCGCGTTCCACTCCATCTTCTGGAAGCTAGACGAGAAGCTTTGTGGGCTCCATCTTGAGATCCAAGGGTCGATCCAGTGGCGGTTGGCTAGGTAGAATTCGCGGTTTTGCCTGATAAAAGTCCGCTTCCACTGCGGGAAATTCAAGTCGCCTGGGCGGTTAGCGTGGCTAGGTATCCTCGTAAGTTGTTCGTCGAGCGAGCAGTCGAGAGACTGGCCGAAGCTGCCCTTAAAGCCCATCCGGCTAAGACCTCGGACAGGTCTGCGAACCCAAACCCCTGCCGGTGTCTCGTCCAAGTAGGGATAGGTTGCCCCAAATTCCATCGACCAGATTGGGAAAGAAGGCAGCTTCAGCGAAGCCGGAGAGCACCTTAGGAAGTCGCCCCACATGTCAATGGCTCGCAGCGTCTGTTCCGGGATGGCGCGCCCGGAATGCCCTTCTTGGCGCAGCACCCATTGGATTTCGGTTGGACCTCTATGCTTCGTGGGCCAATCAAAATTATCGAGACCCTGTAGCGACCCTACAAAATATGCGCGGTCTCGCACCTGTGGAATGCCGAAATCGTGGGGCGAGAAGTGCTCAACAGCGACGGAGTAGCCGAGTTCCTCCAACAAGCGAATGATCGTAGTCTTAGTGCTACCGCCGTCGTGCTTTAGGATGTTGGGAACATTCTCCAAGATGAAATTGAGTGGCCGCTTGACGCGCAAAATGTCGTGCACCTTGAAGAAGAGATTACCCTGATTTGTGTCTTTAAAGCCCAGTTGGTCTCCTGCTTTAGAAAACGGTTGGCAAGGAAAGCCTGCAGTAAGTACGTGGTGATCGGGCACATTGAGGGCTATGATTTCGTCGCTGCTCAACTCATTGAGGTCACCCCAAGCATCGACACCGAAATTGACCTTATAGAGGGCCTTCAGTTTAGGCTCCCTCTCTGCAGCGAACACACCACGCCCGTCCAACTCCTCGAGCGCGACGTGAAAGCCACCCAGCCCAGCGAAGAGGTCGACAAAATGAAATGCCTCTTCACTGGTTCCCATATTTTTGCCTCCTCCGTCTCTGCCTGATTGGGCGAGATTTCTCATGATTTGCTCAATTATTTACATAGCCCCACTTCATGTGGTATGTCCAACGGTCTGTTGATCACTACGCGGACTTTGCTGTGCCTCCCGGAATCTCTCCTCCACGAGGAACTAGAGTCTGGCCCAATCCGCCCTTTCTTCTGGTGCGGTGGAATACAAAATAACTCCGAAACTTGATCGCTTCGGCCTGGTCAGCAAGAAGCGAAGGTTCGATTTCTGTTCCTTCTCGCCGAACGCCACCTGCGTCGAAGTGCTCAGGTCATGGCTCCAGAAAATGCTTCCTTTTCAACGTCCTCTAAGAAATTCACCAAATGGCAGAAGTCATGAGGTTCAGAGAAAAGCTCGCCGAGAGAACGGATTTTGTGCCGATTGCTGGCACGGTGGTGTTCAGCCGGTTCTGCAAACCCCTTTGAAAACGCGGAAAAATCCGGCCGCAGCCGGATCGAGAGAACGCTTTCGCAGGGGCAAGTGGCGGAGACGAAGGGATTCGAACCCTCGAGACGGTTTCCCGCCTACTCCCTTAGCAGGGGAGCGCCTTCGACCACTCGGCCACGTCTCCGCCGACGCGTATATCCAAGCAAACGCAGGGAGTACAAGGCGAAACTGGGCGGGGTCGGAAAAAGGCGCACGGCGTGCTTTCGGCGGCCGCCGGGGCGCTGCCGAAAGCATGGGGGTGCTAGCTTGCGAGGACGTTGCGGAATTGCCAGGGGTCCGTTTCGTCGATGTCTTCCGGGAATTGCGCCCAGCGGTCCTGAAGCGGTGTCCAGTCCGTATAATGCGCTTCGACCGGCCCAAGGTAGGGGCGCTGGACCTCGAGGCAGCGGGCGAAGTCCATCTCGTCGGTTTCCACGATGCCGGCGGTCGGGTTTTCCAGCGCCCAGACCATCCCGGCCAGAACCGCCGAGGTCACCTGAAGCCCGGTGGCGTTCTGATAGGGCGCGAGGTCGCGCGCCTCGTCGTTGCTAAGCCGCGACCCGTACCAAAGCGCGTTCTTCTCGTGGCCGTACAGCAGAACACCCAGTTCATCGATGCCCTCGACGATCTCGTCTTCGGTCAGGATGTGATGCCGGGTCTGCTGGCGGCCCGATCCGAACATCTCGTGCAGGCTTAGGATCGCGTCGTCGCAGGGGTGATAGGCATAGTGGCAGGTTGGGCGATACTCCGGGTCGGCGCCTTCGCCGACGGTGTAGTAATCCGAGATCGAGATCGCCTCGTTGTGGGTGACGATGAACCCGAACTGCGGGCCGGGGGTCGGGCACCATGTGTGGACACGGGTGATCGCGCCGGGCCGTTCCAGCCAGATCGCGGCCTGGCATCCGGTTTCATGCCGGTGCGCGTTCTCGGGGAACCACGTCTCGTGCGTGCCCCAGCCAAGCTCGGCGGGCTGGAAGCCTTCGGCGATGAAGCCTTCGACCGACCATGTGTTGACGAACATCCCGCGGGGGCGGGGGACGCGCCGGGCCTGCGTGTCGCGCTCGGCGATGTGGACGCCCTTGACGCCGAGGCTTTGCATCAGCCGGGCCCAACCGTCACGGTCATCGGGGACGCTTGTTTCGCGCCCGAGGTCGCGGGCGAGGGTAAGGAGTGCTTCCTTGACGAACCAGCTGACCATGCCGGGGTTGGCACCGCAGCAGCTGACCGCGGTGGTGCCGCCCGGCGAGCGGGCCTTTTCGTCCCGAACGGCCTGCCGCAGCGCATAGTTCGTGCGGGCGGCGTTGTCGGTCGTGCCGAAATAGTAACCTTCCCAGGGTTCCGCGACCGTATCGATGTAAAGGACGCCGAGTTCGCGTATAAACTTCATGATGTCCAGCGACGACGTGTCGACGGAAAGGTTCACGCAGAAGCCCTCTCCGTCGGGAAACAGGTCTTTCAGCACCGTGCGGTAATTCTCGGGCGTCAGCTTTGTCTGCAGGTGGCGGACCTGATGCTGGCGTAGGAAGACGGCCTTGGACGGGTCGGGTTCGATGACCGTCAGCTTGGACGCGTCATAGTCGAAATGGCGCTCGATCAGGGGCAGGGTGCCCTTCCCGATAGAGCCGAAGCCGATGACGACGATCGGGCCGTCGATGCGGCCGTAGGTGGGATAAGCTTCGGCCATCTGGTTTTCCTCGCCGGCGTGGTGTCACTTGGTGCGGCAATAGCCGGTTTGCGAGTCGAAGTCGACGGGAGGCGGCGCGAGGGCCGCGCATCTTTCAGTGCAATTCGGCCCTGCCGGCGTTGTGGGCGACGCAAGTCCCGAGGCGCGTCCAAGCCCCCGGTCCAGTCAGGCGGCGCCGCGCATTTCTTCTGTGTCCGGTGGCAGGCTGAAGCGGCCGACGGCTTGGCCCAGCGTCTCGCATTCTGCGACCAGAAGGCGGGTTGCCGCCGTCGTTTCCTCGAACATGGCTGCGTTCTTCTGGGTCAGTTGATCCAGTTGCGCGACGGCGGAATTGATGCCGCCAAGCGTCTCGGACTGGCCGCTCATTTCGACGGTGATGCCCGAGACCCGTTCGGCGACCGCGCCGACGGTGGTGACGATGCCGCCAAGCGCGGTCTGCACCTCGTCGACAAAACCGGTGCCGGCGCGAACCTGTTCGTCGCTGCGGGCGATCAAAGCGTTGATGTCCTGCGCCGCCTCCGAGGCGCGCTGGGCGAGGGCCCGGACCTCGGAGGCCACCACGGCAAAGCCGCGACCGGCCTCTCCGGCGCGGGCCGCCTCGACCCCGGCGTTCAACGCCAGAAGGTTGGTCTGGAACGCGATATCGTCGATCAGGTTCACGATGCGTCCGGTCTCCTGCGACGAGCGGCTAATGCCCTCCATCGCGCCGACCATGCGCGTTACGGCGTCCTTGCTGTTCTCCGCCGTATCCCGCGCCTCTCGCACAAAGCTGTCCACCTCGGCCGAGCTGGTGACGGCGGACTGAACCGCCGCGGTCAGAACCTCGAGCGCGGCAGAGGTTTCCTGAAGCGAGGCGGCCTGGCTTTCGGTGCGCTGCGCCAGCGAGTCCGATGCGCCAGAGATCTGGTCGACCTCGTTGCGGATCGTCTCGGTCGACAACAGGATGTGGCCCATCGTGTCGGTCAACTGGGCAATGGCGGCGTTGAAGTCGACACGCAGCTTGTCGTAGCCCTCGGCCAGTTCCTGATCGATTCCGCGTGACAGGTCGCCGGCGGCAAGGCGGCCCAGGGCGTCGGCAAGTTCGGTAACCACGCGGCCCTGTTCGGCAAGCCGCGCCTGACGTTCGTCTTCCGCGATGCGGCGCGCGGCTTCACGTTCCTGCTGTTCCTGTCTCTCGCGTTCGGCCTCGGCTTCTTCGCGCTGGCGTTCGCGTTCTCGCCGCGCATCTTCCGCTTCTTGCCGTTCGCGTTCGGCCTGTTCGGCGGCTGCCTGGGCGCGGCGCTCTTCTTCCTGCAGCCGCGACTTCTCGATCGCGTTCTCGCGGAACACTTCGACCGAGCGGGCCATAGCGCCAAGCTCGTCACGGCGCGTGGTGTCGGGCAGGGCGGTATCGAGTTCGCCGCCTGCTATCGCAAGCATCTGACCGTTCAGACGTTTCAGCGGGCGCAGGATGGACCTGCGCACCGACACGACAGCGCCGCCGGTGGCCGCGAGGGCAATGGCAGCCAAGAGGGCAAAGGCGATCAGCCGTCCACGCGCCTCGGTGGCCCGGTCTTCCGCCGCCGCACCTCGGCTGGCCGCGCCAAGCAGCGCGCCGGTCGTTTCGGTCACTTCGGTGAATTTCAGGCTGGCGGATTGCAGGCTGTGCCGGATCGCGGCGATGCGGTTCTGTTCCTCGAAGCGGAAGTTGTTGAGCGCGCTGTCGAAATTGCCATCCCGCGACAGCCGCAAGGTTCGGCTGTTCGAGACGACGTACAGCGACATGATGCGTTCCATCTCTCCGGCCTTGCGGGTCAGGAAGTTCAGCGCGCGGTCGAGTTCGGGGGTAGAGACCTCGGCCTGATCCAAAGCCGAAGACAGCCGCATCACAGCGCCGAAATAGGCGCGGATCGCGGCGTGCAGCCGGTCGCGGATCGCAACCTCGGCCACCGGATCGAAACGTTTGGCCGCAAGGTTGGCCGCGCGCAGGTCGAGGAGCGTCGCGAGGCTGGAGTTGATGTCGAGCAGCGCCGCCGTCATCTGCGAACTGATTTGCGACACCGTTTCCGACGTGCGCATCGTGGCGTCCTGCCTTTCAAAAGATGCGCCGGCGCGGCGCGAGGACAGGTCGATGGTGACGGCGTTCAGCACAGCAAGAAAGACGATCGGGCCGATGACCCAGGCCATGATCCGGGTGCCGAGGCCCCAGACCGTTGTGCGCGAGTCGGGTTGAGGGGTGATATCCATGGTCATATCCGAGACTCCCGCCGCCCGATCAGAACAGGCTTCCGCCGTTGCCCGAAAGGGCCGCGACGACCGCGCGGGCCTGCTTCACCGCGAAATAAACGTCCGATGGGGTCTTGCCGCCAAGGTAGGGCGCGCTTGCCGCGGGGTCTTCGACGCCCGCAGCCGCGCGGATCGCCTGCACGTCCGCCATGGCACGCGACAGGATCTTCATGACGTCCGCGGGCGTGATGTCGCCCGACAGTTGGCCGGGGTCGACGATGCCGTCCACGGTAAAGCGTGGGTCCGCCTCGGACAGTGTCTTGAGATCGGCGATCAACTGGTGAACCGCCTGGTAGACATTCGCCGGGGTGCGCCCCGTCTCCGGCCAAAGCGAGCCGGTGTTGAACTCGGTCCCGGTGTGACGCGCGATCTCCTCAAGCGCCATGAGAACCGTCGACGCAAGCTGGAAGACGTCGTTCGGCACCGTTGCGGGCACCCCCAGCGCGTCAAGCTGCGCACCGATGCGCAAGAGGTTGGCATTCACGTCGGTGGGCGTCTTGCCCTCGGGCAGGGCGGGCGTCGCAACTTCGTCCTCGACCCCGTAGGCGCCGCGCAGGTCGACCACTCCGGACAGAATGCGGTCCATGACCTCTTTCACGTCGGATGGTGTGACTTCCCGGGATGGGACGGGATCAAGCGATGCGGTTGGCAGGCCGTTCATGTAGCGAAGCAGTTGCAGCTTTCGCCAGACATCGCGCGCCGTTTGCAGGACATGGCGCGGCCGCGTCGGGTCGTCTGGCACCTCGATCTCGGCCGTTTCGGAGAAATTGGCCGCATTCAGCAGGTCGAGATGCAGCAACACCTCTTCCGTCCGCTGGAAAACGTGGTTCGGGGTCGCCTCTTGCGCCTGCACGCCAAGCGGCGCGAGGACGGTGGCGAACAGGCAGACCAACAGAATACGGCGCATAGGAACCCTCCACACCGGTGGGCGGCGGCCGGGGTGGCCGTGCCGGAACCGGGTGAAAGGGGCCTAAACGCTTCGGGTTGATACCGCGTAAACGCGCAAGGCCCGTTCAGCCGAGGATCTCCGCCGCGATGCCGAAGGATTTCACCCGCGCGGCGTGATCGTGGATCTGGCCGGTCAGGATCACCTCGTCGGGCCGGTAGGTGCCGATCAGGTCTTCCAGCTTCGCACGTACGGTGTCCTTGCTGCCGACCGCGCTGATCCGCAACGCCTCGTTCACGCCCGCCAGTTCGTCCGGCGTGGCGTCCAGCGTGTCGACGGGCGCGGCCAGCGGGCCGGGGCGGCCACGGCGAAGGTTCAGGAACGTCTGCTGCATCGAAGTCCGAAGCCGGTGCGCCTCGGCGTCAGTGTCAGCGGCGAAGACGTTGATCGCCAACATGAAATGCGGCTCGGGCCACGTTTCGGACGGGCGATAGGTGGCGCGATAGGTTTCCAGCGCGGTCTCAAGGTAGCCGGGCGCGAAATGTGACGCGAAGGCGTAGGGCAGGCCAAGATGCGCGGCCAGTTGCGCGCCGTAGAGGCTGGAGCCCAGCATCCAGACGGGCACCTCGGTCCCGGTTCCCGGCACCGCGCGCACGCGGGCATCGGGGCGCGCGGGGCCAAGGTAGGCCATCAGTTCGACCACGTCGTTCGGGAAGTCGTCGTTGTTGCCCATGCCCCGGCGCAGGGCGCGGGCCGTGCCCATGTCGGTGCCGGGCGCGCGCCCAAGGCCAAGGTCGATGCGGCCGGGGTAAAGCGTCGCCAGCGTGCCGAACTGCTCGGCGATCACCAGCGGCGCGTGGTTCGGCAGCATGATGCCGCCAGCGCCAACGCGGATGGTCGTCGTGTGTGCCGCGACGTGACCGATCACCAACGAGGTCGCGGCAGAGGCGATGCCGGGCATGTTGTGGTGCTCGGCCAGCCAGTAGCGGTTGAAGCCCCAGCGCTCGGCGTGCTGGGCAAGGTCGACGGTGTTCGCCAACGCGTCCGCCGGGGTCTTGCCAGCGGGCACGGGCGAAAGGTCGAGCACGGAATAGGGAACCATCGGTCACTCCTGACTTGGCGGACCGCCCTGATCTAGTGCCTTGGCTTCCGGCTTTCCACCGGGGCGCCGCGCCTGCCGCGACGGCAGACGCGGGTCCGGTGTCAGGTACGCACGCCGGAGAAGCGCGACTGCCAGTCCTCGCGTTCGTCGTCCGAGATCTTGCGGAACAGGTTCTCGGGCACGGTGAACGCCTGTCCGGCGGGCAGGGCATCCAGTGCGCTGGCGATGTCCTTGGGCCATGCGGCATCTTCCGCGCCCATCGCCTTCAGCATCTCGGCGGACGCATCGGGGATGAACGGCGCCGACAGCACGCCGTACAGCCGGATCAGGTTCAGCGACAGGCGGATGATCGCGGCCGCGGCGGCCTCGTCTTCCTTGAACACCGACCACGGGGCGGCTTCCTGCAGGTACTCGTTCCCGGCGGCCCACATCGCGCGCAACTCGGACGAGGCTTTGCGAACGTCGATCGCCTCCATATGCGCCTGGTAGGCGTCGAGGCGTTTCGACAGGTCTGCGATCAGCGCCTCTTCGCGCGGGCCGGTCTCGCCGCCCTCGGGGACGGTTTCGCCGAACTTCGAGCGGCAGAACTTGGTGACGCGGCTGACGAAATTGCCCAGCACGTCGGCAAGGTCTTTGTTCACCGAGGCCTGGAAATTCTCCCACGTGAATTCGCTGTCCGAGTTCTCGGGCGCATGGCTGAGAAGCCACCAGCGCCAGTAGTCGGCGGGCAAGATGTCCAGAGCCTGATCCATGAACACGCCGCGCCCTTGGCTGGTCGAGAACTGGCCACCGTCGTAGTTCAGGTAGTTGAACGACTTGATGTAATCGACCAGCTTCCACGGGTCGCCCGAGCCGATGATCGTGGCCGGGAAGGACAGGGTGTGGAAGGGCACGTTATCCTTGCCCATGAACTGTACATAGCGCACGTCTTCGGCACCCTTGTCGGTGCGCCACCAGCGCTGCCACGCGTCGTCGTCCAGACCCTTCTCGTCGGACCATTCCTTGGTCGCGGCGATGTATTCGATCGGCGCGTCGAACCAGACGTAGAAGACCTTGCCTTCCATCCCCGGCCAGTCCGCGTCGCCTTTCTTCACCGGCACGCCCCAGTCGAGGTCGCGGGTGATGCCACGATCTTGCAGCCCGTCGCCGTCGTGCAGCCATTTCTTGGCAATCGACGTGGTCAGCACCGGCCAGTCGGACTTTTCGTCGATCCACGCGTCCAGCCGGTCCTTCAGCGCCGACTGGCGCAGGTACAGGTGCTTGGTCTCGCGCACTTCAAGGTCCGTCGACCCCGAGATCGCGCTGCGCGGGTCGATCAGGTCGGTCGGGTCCAGCTGCTTGGTGCAGTTCTCGCACTGGTCGCCCCGCGCCTTGTCGTAGCCGCAGTTGGGACAGGTGCCTTCGATGTAGCGGTCGGGCAGGAAGCGGCCGTCGGCGTTGGAATAGACCTGCTTTTCCGTGACTTCCTCGATGTAGCCGTTATCGGCGAGACGGCCCGCGAAATACTGCGTCAGCGCATGGTTCTGCGGGCTCGACGACCGCCCGAACTTGTCGAACGACAGCCGGAACCCCTCGCTGAGGCCCTTTTGAACCTCGTGCATCTCGGCGCAGTACTCGGCCACCGGCTTGCCTGCCTTCGCGGCGGCAAGCTCGGCGGGCGTGCCGTGTTCGTCCGTGGCACAGATGAACATGACCTCGTCCCCACGCGCGCGGCAGAACCGGGCGTACAGGTCGGCGGGCAACTGAGAGCCGACGAGGTTGCCCAGGTGCTTGATCCCGTTGATGTAGGGAATGGCGGAGGTGATGAGAATCCGGGCCATGTTCGCGTCCTTTTCGAGTCCCGCGCGCCTTAGCCTATTCGGGGGCGATGGGCCAGAGGGGCGCAGCGGGGCCTTCCGCCCCAGGGTGGCCCGTGTCGGGTGTCAGGCGCCCGGACCATCCCTGTCGCCGCGGTCCCTGAGCCTGCCGATCAGCCTGCCGATCAGGAACGACGTGCGGGGCGCGTAGACATAGGCGGTGCGCGTTTCGGTGGCCGGGCGGACGCGCATCCGCAAAAGGCCGTAGACCACCAGCGCAAGGTGGCCCAGCGACACGAGTACGAACAGTGTGCCGGGTCCGAATGCGCCCACGAGGCTGGACGCGACCAGCGGCGAGGCGATGGCGCCGAGGGCGTAGAAGAACAACAGCGCGGCGGAAAGCTCGACGCGCTTGTCCGGTTCGGCGAAGTCGTGCGCGTGGGCGGCTGCGACGGAATAGACTGGATAGGTGACGATGCCGAACACGATGGCGGCGACCAGCACCACGGCGGTTCCTCCCGCTGGCGCCGCGACGGTGGCACACCCGGCGACCGCGGCCAGAAGCGACAGCGCGATCAGTACCTTGCGGCGGTCGAAGTTGTCGGCGAACCAGCCCGCAGGCCACTGTGCGATGGCGCCCCCGAGGATATAGGCGCCGAGGAACCACGCGATCTCGCGGGCGTCCAGCCCGATCTCGCGGCCATACAACGGGCCGACCATCCGAAAGGCCGAGCCGGTGAGACCTGCCACCATCACCCCCGCCACCGACAGGGGCGAGATCCGCCATGCCAGTCCGGGGCGCAGGCGCGGGGCGGCGTCGATGACGGGCTCTTGCGAGCGGGTCAGCGCTAGCGGCAACAGCGAGGCGCAGCAGATCAGGGCCAGCACGTTGTACGAGATGTAGCTGGCGGGCTCGAGCACGGCGATCATCAGCTGCGCCACAAGCGCCGCACCAAGGTCGACGCCGCGATAGCCGCCCATTACCCGGCCGCGGCTGGTGTTGGTGACCTTGGCCTGCAGCCAGCTTTCCACCACCGTGTAGCAACCCGCGACGCTGACGCCCGACGCGACCCGCATCAGCGCCCACGCGTAGGGGTCTGTGATCAGCACATGCGCCAGAAGGCCGATGGCGCCCGTTGCGGTGAAGGCGGCGAAGGCGCGCGAGTGGCCGACGGCACCCATGATGCGCGGGGCCTGCCAGCAGCCGACGAAGAAGCCCACGAAATGCGCCGAGCCCAGAAGACCGATTTGCGCCGGGGTGAAGCCCAGCACCAGCCCCGACAGCGCGTCGAGCGGTCCGACGCCGCCGGAGCTGAGTTGCAGCAAAGCGATAGAGGCCAGCAGGGCGGCAAAGGAGATCAGGGTCCGCATGCGCCCTGCGAAGCATCGGGGGGCGGATCACGCTTGCCCGTTCGCGACATGGGCAGGGCGGTTTTGGCTTCGGCGCGGACCGCGCTCGCGTGCTTCAGGCTGCCGCGGCCAGCGGTTCCGTCCGGAAGCCCTGCGGCCCGGTGGTCATCTGCCATCCCTGCACCGGGGCGGTGCGGGCGCGCAGGCGGTGCAGGTGCCAGCCCTGCCGGGGTTTGCCCGCCGGGTCCGTTTGCATTCCGTGGGCGGACCGCAGCCGCCAGCGCGACTCGATCCCCGGAGCGCCGCCGTCACCGGGGGTCAGGATCAGGCCCAGCGGCGCCACTTCCCCCTCTGCCGCGCCGGTCTCGGCGGCAAGGTGCAGCCGCCGCACCGCCGTCATCCCCGGAGGGCCGGGCAGGTCGGCCACCGCCAGCGGCACCACGCCAGCGCGCAGTACCTCTTCAAGACACCACAGCAGGTCCTCGGCGCGCTGCGGTTCAAGAAACACAACGCGGCCGGGGTCGAACAGATGCGCCGCCGCCTCGGGGTTCAGCCGCTCGGGCAGCCACGAGGGCGAGATCCAGAACACCGGCCCCTCGGTCCGCGCCGCGACCAGCGCCGCCAGCGTGCGCCGGGCGTCGCCGCAGAACTCGTGCGCCCGCGCAAGCGGCAGCGCCATCCCGTCCAGAAAGGACAGGGCGGGGCGGTCACGGTCGCGCGACGGGCTTCGGGACAGGAGATGTGCGGTCATGGTTTCAGTATGCATGTTCTTATTTTGTTCTCAAGACGTATCCGCAGGGAAACCCGCTTGCCACCACGGCACCAGAGGCTAGCTTGCGCGCAACACGCGAACAGGAGAACCGACATGGACAGGATCAAGCTTGGCCGCAGCGACCTTGAGGTCTCGCGCCTGTGCCTTGGCACGATGGGATGGGGCAGCCGGAACACAGAGGACGAAGGCCACGCCCAGATGGACGCAGCCATCGCCGGCGGCATCAATTTCGTCGACACGGCAGAGGTTTACCCGACCTACCCGGTCAAGGCCGAGACCGTGGGCCGCACCGAAGAGATCGTGGGCAGCTGGCTTGCGAAGACCGGTCGCCGCAACGAGATCGTGCTGGCCACCAAGGTCGCGGCCCCGAACCAGGGTGCCGTGCGTGACGGCGAGGGCTATTCCGGCGAGATCGTACAGCGCACCGTCGACGGCTCGCTGAAGCGGCTGCAGACCGATGTGATCGACCTGTACCAGACGCACTTCCCGCTGCGCCCGCAGTACCACATGCGCGCCCAGTGGTCCTATAACCCCGGCCCGATCGACCGCGCCGCCATCGAGGCGCATATGATCGACCTGATGCAGGGCATGCAGAAGCTGATCGAAGCCGGCAAGATCCGGCATTGGGGCCTGTCGAACGAGACCGCATGGGGCCTGACCACCTGGGTCCGCGTGGCCGAAGAGAACGGTCTGCCGCGTCCGCTGACGATCCAGAATGAATACTCGATCCTGCACCGCATCGCCGACATGGATCTGGCAGAGGCCTGCATGGCCGAGGAGGTCCCGCAAATCCCGTTCTCGCCGCTGGGCATGGGGCTGGTCTCGGGCAAGTACGGCCCTGACCTGACACCCGAGAAGACCCGCCGCGCGCAGGAAAGTACCCTGAACGGGCGGATCAATCCGAAGGTCTGGCCGGCAATCGAGGCCTATCTTGCCATCGCCAAGCGGCACGGGATAGACCCGTCGGCGATGGCGCTGGCGTGGACGCTGACCCGGCACTCGGTCGCGTCGCCGATCTTCGGCGCGTCCTCGGTCGCCCATGTCGAAACCGCGCTTCAGGGCGCGGAACTGACCTTGTCGGACGAGGTGCTGGAGCAAATCGACGAAGCGAACCGCATGCATCCGAATCCGTTCTAAGTCAGACCTTTATCGGGAACTCCTGATGTCACGCCGCCGGCGCTGTCTTTAGGGCGCCGGCGGTCTATCGCCGCCGCGCACGGCGCTCCTGACAGATATAGTTGATACCAACATAAGTCCGTGTCAGCTTGCGCCGAAGACCCGACGGCGGAGGAGGATTCGAGATGCCGGTTCCCAAGAATACGATCTGTCTATGGTACGACCGCGAAGCGGAAGACGCGGCGCGGTTCTATGCAGCGACCTTCCCGGACAGCGGGGTCAAGGCGGTGCACAAGGCGCCCGGCGACTATCCGTCCGGCAAGGCGGGGGATGTGCTGACGGTCGAGTTCACCGTGCTGGGCATCCCGTGTCTCGGCCTGAACGGTGGACCCGTTTTCACCCATTCCGAGGCCTTCTCGTTTCAGGTGGCGACCGACGATCAGGAAGAAACCGACCGCTACTGGAACGCCATCGTCGGGAATGGCGGACAGGAAAGCGCCTGCGGCTGGTGCAAGGATCGCTGGGGCCTGAACTGGCAGATCACACCGCGCGTACTGACCGAAGCCATGGCCGAGGGCGGCGAAGTGGCCAAACGGGCTTTCGACGCGATGATGACCATGCAGAAGATCGACGTCGCCGCGATCGAGGCCGCGCGGAAGGGCTGAACCGTTTTCACGAAGGGGCCGGAATTCCGCCATTGGCGGGTCCGGTATCGCCTCCTAGGGTCGCGCCGAAGCAGGCAGGCGCCGACCGGAGGGGCGGATGACGAAACATGACTTGAACTTCGCGCTGGCGATCGCATTCGCGGTGGTCGTGATCGGGCTGGGGGCAGGATTTCTGGTCGGCACGCTCACCCGTCCCGCCGAAGTCGCGGCAGAGCGCCCCAGCGAGCAGGTGACCTTCACCCCCGACGCCTCGCGCGGGGCAGGCGGTGGCTCGGCGACCGGCATTCCGGGATATGGCGATGTCTACGTCAACGACTATGCCGACCTGCTGGACCCGGCGGCCGAGACCTCGATCCGCGACGACCTGATCGTCCTATACGACCAGACCGGGATCGAGATGACGGTGCTGACGATCCAGAGCCTTGCCACCTATGGCTACACGGGATCGCTGGAGAGCTTTGCGACGGCGCTTTTCAACGACTGGGGCATTGGCAACGCGTCGTCCAACGACGGTGTTCTTGTGCTGGTCTCGGAGGGCGACCGCCGCATGCGGATCGAGATCGGCGCGGGCTATTCCGTGCTGTGGAACGACCGGATGCAGCGGGTGATCGACGAGGGCTTCTTGCCCGATTTCCGCAACGAGGATTATCAGGCGGGCATCCTGACGGGCGTCGACGAAACGATTTTCGAACTGACCGGCAACTATCCCGACGAGTTCTCGACCAACACGCTGCGGCGCGGCTTCTATCGCATCTGGCACTGGATCGAAGCGTTGGGCGCCTTCGCATGGGGGCTTCTGGCGGCGCCCGTGGGAGCCATCGTCTTCGCGGTGCGGCGTCACCTGCGCAACCGCCCACGGGCTTGCGACCGTTGCGGAACGGTCATGCTGCGGGCGGGGGAAGAGGCGGATGACGAGCATCTGGACGGCGGCCAGCGGCTGGAGGAATACCTGCGGTCGGTCGACTATGACGTCTGGCACTGCCCGTCCTGCGCCCACATGCTGATCACGCGCCACCAGGCCTGGTTCTCGGGCTACAGCGCCTGTCCGCAATGCAGCTATCGCACGCTGAGCACGACCGCCGAAGTGCTGCAGGCGGCGACCAAGTCGAGCACGGGGCGAAAGCGGCTGGACTACGATTGCAGCAATTGCGGCTACCACGACAGCGAGATCCGGACGATCCCGAAGGTCAGTTCCTCCAGTGGCTCGGGCTCCAGCCGGTCGTCCTTCGGCGGCGGCTCGTCTTCGGGCGGCGGGGCGAGCGGCAGTTGGTAAGGCTCGCGCGCTTGGCAGTCCGCAGAAGCCTCCGGCGCGGATGCCCGTCGTCAGACCAGGCCGCGGTCAGGTCACCGCGGCACGGCGCTTGAACTCTGGGCGGTCCCACGCCCGGCTATCGAGGATCCGCGCGAGCGTTTCGGCGGCGCGGTCGATCTCGTCCTCGCCGATATAAAGCGGAGTGATCCCGAAGCGCAGGATGTCCGGCGCGCGGAAGTCTCCGATCACACTGTCAGCGATCAGGGCCTGCATCACGGCATAGCCCTCGGGGTGGCGGAACGAGACCTGACTGCCGCGCGCACTGGCGTCGCGGGGGCTGGCGAGCGTCACCTCCGGGCAGCGGGACTCTACCGCCGCGATCAGTCGCTCGCTCAGTTCCATCGACCGCGCCCGCAGCGCCTGCATGTCGACCTCGTCGAAAATGTCGAGCGCGGCGTCCAGCGCGGCCATCTGCAGCACCGGCGGGGTGCCGACGCGCATTCGGGCAATGCCGGGGCCGGGCCGATAATCGGGATCGAAGGCGAATGGTGCTTCGTGTCCCAGCCAGCCGGACAGCAGCGGCTCGACGTGCTGATGCTGCGGCGCGACGTAGACGAACGCCGGCGCGCCGGGGCCGCCGTTCAGGAACTTGTAGGTGCAGCCGGCGGCGAAATCCGCACGGGCTCCGGTCAGGTCGACCGGCAGCGCGCCGGCGGAATGGGCGAGGTCCCAGATCGCCAGCGCTCCGGCGGCGTGAGCCTTGGCGGTCAGCGCCGCCATGTCGTGTTTGCGCCCGGTGCGATAGTCGACTTCAGTCAGCATCAGTGCGGCAACGTCCTCGCCGATGTGCTGGGCGACGTTTTCGGGGTCCACGATGCGCAGTTCGTGACCCTGACCCAGCGCCGACAGCAAGCCTTGCGCCATGTAGAGGTCGGAGGGGAAATTGCCGCTGTCCGACAGCACGACTTTCCGGCTAGGACGCAGTTGCAGCGCGGCGGCAAGGCATTGAGTGACCTTCAGCGACAGGGTGTCGCCGGTGACGACGGTGCCTGGCGCAGCGCCGATCAGCCCGGCGATGCGATCACCCAGCCGTGCAGGCTGGTCCATCCACCCGGCGCGGTTCCACGCGGTGATCAGTTGCCCGCCCCATTCGCCGGTCACGGTCTGCGCCACCCGGTCGGCGGCGGCGCGGGGCAGGGGGCCAAGCGAGTTGCCGTCGAGATAGACGATCCCCTCGGGCAGGTCGAAGCGGGCGCGGGTCGCGATGAAATCGGTCATGCGACGCGGATTGCCGATGGAAGGGCACGGATGCAAGCGGTCACAGTTCGCCGCCGGCGATGGCGATGGCCTGTCCGTTCATGCTGCCGGAGTTCGGGCCGCACAGGAACATCGCCGCTTCCGCGACCTCGGCCACTGTGACCAGCCGCTTGTGCGGGTTGGCGCCGACCATCATCGCCAGCGCTTCTTCCTCGGTCACGCCCGCGCGGTCGCGGATCGAGACCACGTTGCGGTCCACGATCTCGGTTTCGACATAGCCGGGACACAGGGCATTGAACCTCAGCGGCCGGCCCGCGTAGTCGGCGGCCAGCGACCGGATCAGACCGATCATGGCGTGTTTCGAGGCGCTGTAAGCCGGCGCGCCGCGCAGGCCCTTCAGCCCCGCCATGGATGACACCGCGATCACCCGGCCCCAGTCGAGGCCGGACATGGTTTCCAGCGCCTCGCGGATCGTCAGAAACGCGCCGTCAAGGTTGATGCCCATCATCCGACGCCAGAACGCGAGGTCGGTTTTCCGCAGCGACCGGCCTTCAGCGATCCCCGCGTTCGCGACATGGATCGCGATGGGGCCGCGGGCGTCCACTGCCTTGGCGAACCCGTCCCGGACAGCGGCTTCGTCGCTGACATCCATAACCAGCGGGAACAGCCCGGAAGTCGTCTTCGCCGCGTCCTCCAGCGGTCCGGCGCGGCGGCCGCAGATCGTGACCCGTGCGCCATGCGCGGCCAGTTCCCGCGCGATCCCAAGTCCAATCCCGGTGCCGCCACCGGTGATCAGCGCATGCTTGCCCTGTAGGTGCATTGCCTGTCCTCTCCGTCCTCCCGTGTCCGCCGATCCTATGCAGGTGCGGGCCGGGCGCAAGGCGGTCAGTGCAGGCGCTTGCGGATCCGGCGGACCATCAGGAACACGGCGCCCACCACAACGGGCACAAGGATGGCGGTCAGCAGACCTTTCGACATCCCCAGCGGGTCGGCGAGGGGGTACAGCGCGTAGGCGGCAAGGCTGACCGCATAGTAGCTGATCGCCACAACAGACAGCCCCTCGACCGTTTCCTGCAATCGCAACTGGACCTGCGCGCGGCTGTCCATCGACTCGAGCAGTTTCTGGTTCTGCGCCGACCGCTCGACATCCACCCGGGTGCGCAGCAACTCGGCTGCCCGCGCCGCACGCTCGGCCATCGAATGCACCTGCGCCTCGGTCGCGCGCACCGTGCGCATCGCGGGGTCGAACCGCCGAGCCATGAACTCGTTGAAGGTCTGCCGGTTCTCGAACCGCTCTTCGCGCAGCACGCGGATGCGGTCGACGACCAGCGAACTGTAGGCGCCGGTGGCCGAGAAGCGGAAGCCGGACTGCGAGGCAAGACGCTCCAGCTCTGCGGTGATCTGGAGGAGTTCGCCCAACGTGTCTTCTGCCGGCTGCGCCTGCATCGCCATCACCTCGGTCAGCGCGTTCAGGCGACCGTCGAGGGTCCCGAGTTGCGGCGACAGGCTGCGGGCGCGCGACAGGCCCAGCATCGACATCGACTTGTAGGTCTCGATCTCGCAGATCCGCTGCAGGATCCGACCACAGCGCGCGGGGCCGGTATCGGGCTTGGGAAAGACCGCGAACCGCATGTGGCCGGCGCTGTCGATCCGGAAGTCGCCCGCCATGATTGCCGCGCCGTCGAGGATCTCGCTGGCTGCGAGGCTTTCGGTCACGAACCAGTCCGCAAGCTTGTCGACCACTGTCTGCTGCGATTCGAAAGGTTCGAACCGGATGAAGGCAGATGTGATCCGGGTGCCGGGGGCGTCGTCGAGCCAGTCGTCGGGGAAAACGCCGAATGCCGCCTTGTCGAAGGGACGTCCTTCCACCCCGTCGACTATGGCGGTGTAGGTCACGAACTCGGTGTGGCTTTCCCACTTCAGCCGGAACGCGCCGAGATCCCCGAAGTAATGCGTCGCGCCGGGCTTTGGGTGTTGCGCGCCAAAGCGATCCAGCAGCGCGACCAGATGCGCGAGGTCATGTGCCCGGTCGCGGTTCGCCGCGTCCTGCGGGCGCTTGATTGCCATGTAAACGGCATGCGACGGGGTCTTCAGGGTCGGGAAGGGCCGGGCGTGAAGCTCGTTGGCGAGCGGGTAGCGAAGCGGGTGGTCCTGGATCGGGCTCATGTCGTTCGGGTCCGTGCGTTTCCGTCCGACCCTACGGCCTGCACCGCGCGGCGCAAAAGCCTTTCCGCACCCCTGCGGCGTTTCGTTCCCGGGAACGGAAAAGGGCCTGCCCCTCCTCCTTTGGGGCAGACCCTTTGGGCCGGCGTGTGGGCCGGCCCGGTATCGTGTCAGGCGCGGGGCTTTACAGGACCAGAACGTCCAGCGGCGGGAAGCCGTTGAACCCGACCGACGAATAGCTCGACGTGTATGCGCCGGCGTTGCGGATCACGATCCGGTCGCCCGAACGCAGGCCCATCGGCAGTGCCACGGGGCGCTTCTCGTACAGGACGTCGGCCGAGTCGCAGGACGGACCGGCCAGGATGCACGGGCCCACCGCCTCGCCGTCGTGCGGCGTGACGAACTGGTAGCGGATCGCCTCGTCGATGGTTTCGGCCAGACCCGAGAATTTGCCGATGTCGAGGTAGACCCAGCGGTGCAGGTCGTCGCCCGACTTGCGCGACACCAGCATGACTTCGCAGGCGATCGCACCGCATTCGGCCACCAGTCCACGGCCGGGCTCGGCCATGATGCGGGCGCCGGGGAAACGGGCTTCGACCATGCGGCGGACTTCCGCGGCATAGGCGGCGGGCGCCTCGACCGGTTCGCCGTAGAACGCGGGGAAACCGCCGCCGATGTTGATCAGCGTGAGGTCGTGGCCCGCGGCTTTCGCATCGGCCCAGACGCCTGCGACGTAGTCCAGCACGCCGGTCCACATATTGGCGCGGCGGGTTTGCGAGCCGACGTGGAACGACAGGCCCACCGGCTCCAGACCCAGCGATTTCGCGTAGGCGCACAGCTCGATCGCCATGTCACGGTCGCTGCCGAACTTGCGCGACAGCGGCCAGTCGGCCTGCGGGTTGTCGACCAGAAGGCGCAGGTAGACCATCGCGCCCGGTGCATGCTCGGCGATCTTCTCCAGCTCTTCCGCCGCATCGGCGGCGAACAGGCGGATGCCGGCGGAATGCGCGAAGGCGATGTCCGAGGCGCGCTTCACGGTGTTGCCGAACGAGATCTGCTCGGGGCGGGCGCCCTGGCTGAGGCAGAGTTCGATCTCGCCACGCGACGCCGCATCGAAGTTCGAGCCTTCGGCGACCAGCCGCGCGATGATCTCGCGGGCGGGGTTCGCTTTGACGGCGTAGTGGATGTGGGTCTGACCAAGCCCCGATTTCAGCGCGTGAAAGCGCTCGGCCACCGCGTCGGTGTCCAGCACCAGGGTCGGGTGGTCGAAGTGGTTGTCGGCGATGAAGCGCTCGACACGGGTGGGCAGGGATACGGGTACGGACGGCAGGGCGCCGTCGAACAGCATCGTCATGGTCATCTCCAATAGACCCGGCCATATATGACCGCTCAGTTCCAAGGGAGACGTTACCGTCGCTACGTAAACGCGGGCGTGCGATGCTGCGTGCCGGCCAGAGGCGCGTGCGTTGGCGTCTTGAGCGCGCATATGAGGCCGATGTGCGATTCACGCAAGAGGATTTTTCGTTGCAATGGAAATTTCTTTCCCGCGTCGGCAGCACAGCGCCGAAGTGATTTGGATATAAGGACTTTTCCGCTGCGGCAGGTGGCCCTGCGTCGGAAAGAGCACAACTGGTGCGGATGGGGAGCGCACTTCCGGGGTTCCGGGCCGCTTCGGCAGGCAAATCGATACAGGCGTGGCAAATTAGCGGGTCACAAGTGACGATTTCCAGGCACGGCTTAACGGCTGTTTTACCATTCTAAGTCAGTCTGAAACGGATCCGCCGTCGGCCTCTCCGCGCCCGTTGCCTCTCGCGCAGCGGGACCTGTCCTGCGCGGATCTTTCCGATTTCAAACGGCAGAGCAGCCACGGGCGCAGCGAAACATCCCGCCCCTAAAACGGGGCGGAATGTCTCGGGTCCGGATGAACCGGGCCATGCGCGTGATGTAGGGAAAAGGGGTGAACGGGCGGTAAACCCCGCCCGTTCCGGGATCAGTCGATCTTCGGCAGCAGGCTGTCGATCGACGCCTTCGCGTCGCCGTAGAACATCCGCGTGTTGTCCTTGAAGAACAGCGGGTTCTCGATCCCGGAATAGCCGGTGCCTTGACCGCGCTTGGACACGAACACCTGCTTGGCTTTCCAGACCTCCAGCACCGGCATCCCCGCGATGGGCGAGTTGGGATCGTCCTGCGCCGCCGGGTTCACGATGTCGTTCGAGCCGATCACGATCACCACGTCCGTGTCAGGGAAATCGTCGTTGATCTCCTCCATCTCCAGCACGATGTCGTAGGGCACCTTGGCCTCGGCCAGCAGCACGTTCATGTGGCCGGGCAGGCGTCCGGCGACGGGGTGGATGGCAAAGCGCACCTCCTTGCCCGCGGCCCGCAGCTTGCGGGTGAGTTCACTGACCGACTGCTGCGCCTGCGCCACCGCCATACCGTAGCCCGGCACGATGATCACGCTGTCCGCCTCGTTCAGGGCATTGGCGACACCGTCGGCGTCGATCGCGATCTGCTCGCCCTCGATCTCCTGCGCCGGGCCCGCCGTGCCGCCGAAGCCGCCGAGGATCACCGATACGAAGTGCCGGTTCATCGCCTTGCACATGATGTAGGACAAGATCGCACCGGAAGAGCCAACCAGCGCGCCGGTGACGATCAGCAGGTCGTTGCCCAACGTGAAGCCGATCGCGGCGGCGGCCCAGCCCGAGTAGCTGTTCAGCATCGACACGACCACCGGCATGTCGGCGCCGCCGATGCCCATGATCAGGTGCCAGCCGATGAAACCCGCGATGATCGCCATCAGCACCATGGTCCAGGCGCCAGCGCCGTTCCAGTACATCAGGCCGAGGATCAGGCATAGCAGGGCGGCGCCCGCGTTCAGCATGTGGCCACCGGGCAGCTTCTCGGGCTTGCCGTCGATCTTGCCCGCAAGCTTGCCGAAAGCGACGACAGAGCCGGTGAAGGTCACCGCGCCGATGAAGATGCCGAGGAAGACCTCGACCTTCAGGATCGCGATCTCGGTCGCATCCTTGTGCCAAAGCGTCTCGCCGAACCCGGTGATGTCCTTGGCGGCGACCAGCGCGTGCAGGTCCGCGCCCGCCGCTTTCAGGTCGTTGACCGCGTTCAGCATCACGTCGGCGTTCAGGCCGATGAACACGGCGGCCAGGCCTACGAACGAATGCAGCGCTGCCACCAACTGGGGCATTTCGGTCATCTGCACGCGGCCCGCGACCACGGCGCCCGCAACGGCGCCCGCGGCGACCGCGACGAGGATCAGGAAGACGTTCGACACGCCCGGACCGAAGATCGTGGCGACCATCGCAAGGAACATCCCCGCGATGCCGTACCAGATCGCCCGCTTGGCGCTTTCCTGGTTGGACAGGCCCCCGAGGGCCAGGATGAAGAGAATGGAGGCCGCAATGTACACGGCCGAAACGAAACCGGCAGACATGGTCTTGCTACCCCTTTACGACTTCTGGAACATGGCGAGCATCCGGCGCGTGACCAGGAAGCCGCCGACGATGTTGATCGATGCGATCAGCACCGCGATGAAACTGAGCAGCACCACCAGCCAGCTCGACGCGCCGATCTGCAACAGCGCCCCGACCACGATGATGCCCGAGATCGCGTTGGTGATCGCCATCAGCGGCGTGTGCAGCGCGTGGCTGACGTTCCAGATAACCTGGAAACCGACGAAACAGGCCAGCGCAAAGACGATGAAGTGCGACATGAAGCTGGCGGGCGCGAAGGACCCGATCAGCATCAGGATCAGCGTGCCCACGGCAAGGTAGGTGACCTGCGTCTTGGTCGCCTTCTTGAACGCGGCCAGTTCGGCGGCGCGCTTTTCTTCCGGCGTCAGTTCCTTCGCGGTTTCCTTTTTCGGCTGTGCCGCGATGGCCTTCACCTTGGGCGGCGGAGGCGGGAAGGTGATCTCGCCCTCGTAGGCCACCGTGGCGCCCCGGATCACGTCGTCTTCCATGTTGTGTACGACCGTGCCGTCTTTCTCGGGCGTCAGGTCGGTCATCATGTGGCGGACGTTGGTCGCGTAGAGCGTCGAGGACTGCGTCGCCATCCGGCTGGGGAAGTCGGTGTATCCGACGATGGTCACGCCGTTGTCGGTCACGAATTTCTCGTCCGGAACCGTCAGTTCGCAGTTGCCGCCGCGCTCGGCGGCGAGGTCGACGATGACCGAGCCGGGCTTCATCGCCTCGACCATGTCCTTGGTCCACAGAACCGGCGCGGCGCGGTTCGGGATCAGGGCGGTGGTGATGACGATGTCGACCTCGGGCGCCAGTTCGCGGAATTTCTCAAGCTGCTTCTCGCGGAACTCGGGGCTCGACGGCGCGGCATAGCCGCCGGTGGACGAGCCGTCCTGCTGCGCTTCCTCGAAGTCGAGATAGACGAATTCGGCGCCCATCGATTCGATTTGTTCGGCAACCTCGGGGCGGACATCGAACGCGTAGGTGATGGCGCCCAGCGAGGTCGCGGTACCGATCGCGGCAAGACCCGCGACGCCGGCGCCGACGATCAGCACCTTGGCCGGCGGCACCTTGCCCGCGGCGGTCACCTGGCCGGTGAAGAAGCGGCCGAAGTTGTTGCCCGCCTCGATCACCGCGCGATAGCCCGCGATGTTCGCCATGGACGACAGCGCGTCCATCTTCTGGGCGCGGCTGATGCGCGGCACCATGTCCATCGCGATGACGTTGGCGTTCTTGCCCTTCGCCTGCTCCAGCAGCGCCTCGTTGCTGCCGGGGTAGAAGAACGAGATCAGAAGCTGCCCCGGTTTGACCCGGTCCAGTTCGCCTTCGCTCGGCGGGCGGACCTTGGCGACGATGTCGCAGCCGGACCAAAGCGCCTCGGCACTGTCCACCACGTCGACACCGGCGGCGGCATAGGCGTCGTCGGTGAAGCCCGCCTTGATACCGGCGCCGCTTTCGATGGCGCAGTCATATCCCAGTTTCTGCAGCTGGGCGGCGCTGTCGGGCGTCATCGCCACGCGCGCTTCGCCTTCGAAGATCTCTCTCGGCGTGCCTATCTTCAACTCGCTTCCCCTTGTCGCGGCTTGTCTCTGCCCGGTCGCCCGGGCCACGTCGGAAGGTGATATATCGCCGCGTAACTTTGCTCAAGCAAACAGAGGGGTTCGCGAAACACCGTTGCCCGGACGGATCGTCGCGGCGGACCGGGGCGATGGCGCCGCCGCGCAACACGGGGCGTCTCCCGCAGGATACGTCAGGTCAGAAGGGGCAAGGCCTCAGGCGGGCCTTCTTTGGTCCGCAAATATCCCGGGGAGCGCGAGGGGCTGGCCCCTCGCTTCGCCCTGTCAGCGGCCGCGGATGCGGGGGTCCAACGCGTCGCGCAGCCCGTCGCCGATATAGTTCACGCTGAGCACGGTCAGCGAGATGGCAAGGCCGGGCCAGATCACCCGTTCGGGATAGAGCTGCATCCGGTCGACGCTGTCGAACAGCAGGCGGCCCCAGGTCGGGAAGTCCGGCGGGAAGCCGAAACCGAGGAAGGACAGCGCGCTTTCGGTAATGATCGCGGTGGCGATGCCCAGCGTGGCCGACACCATGATCGGCGACAGGACGTTGGGCAGGATGTGGCGCGTGATCATCCGGCGCGAGGGCGTGCCGATGGACCGGCCCGCAAGGACGAACTCGCGCTCTTTCAGCGCAAGCACGTCGCCGCGTACGATCCGGGCCGTCTGCATCCACGAGGTGATGCCGATCAGCGAGACAATCAGGATAAACACGCCGCCCTCGGGACCGAAGGTCTTGGACAGCATGTCGCGGAACAAAAGCACCGCCACAAGCAGCAGCGGCAGCAGGGGCAGGGCAAGAAACAGGTCGGTAAACCGCATCAGCGGGCCGTCGAGGCGTTTGAAATAGCCTGCGATAACCCCGATCACGGTACCGATCAGGATCGACAGGGCCATCGCGGTCAGGCCCACCGCGATCGAGACGCGGCCGCCGGCCAGCATGCGCGAAAGCGTGTCGCGGCCAAGCTGGTCGGTGCCCAGCGGATGCGCCAGGGTCGGGCCCTGGTTCTTGGCGCGAATGTCGATGTAGGTCGGGTCGATGGTCCAGATATAGGGGCCAATCGTCACCGCCAGCAGGATCAGGATGAACACCGCCGCGCCGATCAGCGCGCCTCGGTGGCTTTTGAACTGGTCCCAGACATCCAGCCACTGGTTGCGCGGCGCGCGGTAGGTGCTGGCGGGGTCAAGCGCGGGAGCGGCCCCGGCGCCTGCCGGGTTCGCGGCCGGTTCGGCCGGCACGTCGTCGCGGCGGTCGTCGGTATCAGTCATAGCGGATTCTCGGGTCGAGGATGCCGTAAAGGACGTCGGCGATCAGGTTGAACAGCACGATCAGCACGGCGAAGATGAAGGTCAGCGTCTGGACCATCGGCATGTCGTTGGCCTGGATGGCGGTGATCAGCAACTGGCCGATCCCGTTCACCTTGAACACTTGCTCGGTGATGATGGCGCCGCCGAAGATAGAAGGGATACCCAGTGCGATCACCGTGACCACGGGGATCATCGAGTTGCGCAGCACGTGCATCAGCACAACCGTGCTTTCGGTCATCCCCTTTGCGCGGGCGGTGCGGACATAGTCCTGCCCGAGGTTGTCGAGCATCGACGCCCGCATGAAGCGGCTGATCTGCGAGGTGATCTGCAAAGCCAGCACCATCACCGGCATGATCATCTGCTTGAGCTGCACCACGAAGCTGTCCCAGTCGGTGACCCGGTGAGTGGTGTCGTAGATCGATGGGAACCAGCCGAGGTTCACCGAGAAGATCACGATCACCAGAACGCCCGAGAAGAAGGGCGGGACCGAGAAGCCGACCATGGTGACGAAGGTGCCGGCCTGGTCGAACCAGGAATACTGTTTGTAGGCGGAATAGACGCCGATCGGGATCGCGATCAGCACCGCTACGACATAGGCCACGCCCACGACCCACAGGGTCTGCGGCAGGCGCTGGGCGACGATGTCCATCACGGGCGAACGGGTCTGCCACGAGATCACGCGCAGCTGGCCCTCGGCCAGCGAGGTGCCGAACATCGCGTCGATCAGGTTCATCGGTTCGATGACGAAGAACTGCCAGATCCATTTCAGGTAGCGGATGTGCACCGGCTCGCCCAGGCCGAGCGCCTGGCGCATCTTTTCCTTCACCTCGGGCGGCACGGTCAGCGGCACCTGCGCCATCGGGTCGCCGGGCGCCAGTTCCAGAAGCAGGAAGATGACCAGCGAGATCAGCAGCAGCGTCGGGATCGCAAGCAGAAGACGGCGGATCGTGAAGGTCAGCATCGACGGGCGATCCCTGGCGTGGCGGGCTGGCGACTCATGGTGCGGGCTCCTGCGCTCGGTTCGTTGGTGGGGATGCCCGCGCCGAAGGCGGGCATCCCGGTGTCATGTCAGGAAAACGGGCTTAGCCGTCGATCCGGTACCAGTCCTTGATGTTCCAGATCTCGGAATCCCAGTCGTTCATCATCACGCCGCCCAGCGAGTTGGCGTGCGCCGACGGGTTGCCGCGCCAGATCAGCGGGATGATCGAGTAGCTTTCCATCAGCATATCGTTCATCTGCTTCACGATCGCGGCGCGCGCGTCGATCCCGGCGGTCTTCGACAGCTCGTCGACCAGCGCGTCATACTCTTCCGAGCAGAAACGCTGGATGTTCGAGCCCTGCCACTGGCTGTCGGGGCCCGGGATCTCGGAGCAGCGCCAGTTTGCCATGTACGCCTCGGGGTCGACGCCCGCGAAGTTGTTGGTGTACATCTCGACGTCGGCGAAGAACTTCTGGAAGGTGTCGGGCGAGCCCGGATCACCGCCGAAGAACACCGAGGCGTCGATGTTGCGCAGCTCGGTCTCGATGCCGATCTCTTCCCACCACTGCTTGACCAGCGCCTGCGTGTCCTGACGGACGGCGTTGGTCGAGGTCTGGTAGAGAACCGACAGCTTCACGCCGTCCTTGTCGCGGATGCCGTCACCGTCGGTGTCGGTCCAGCCGGCTTCTTCCAGCACCGCCTTGGCGCCCTCGATGTCTTGCACAAGGCAGCCATCGTTGGCGGTCGAGGCATAGACGGCCGGAGCCGGCAGCACGTTGCAGGTGGGCTGGCCACCGGCGCCGTAGCCGATTTCGACCAGCAGTTCGCGGTCGATGGCCATGGACATCGCCTTGCCGATCGCCGGATCCGTCAGGAACGGGTGCGGGTTGTCGACCGTGGCGCGGCCCTCGCCCAGCGACGGGTCGGGGTTGGTCTGGTTGACGTGGATCCGCTCGACCGAGGTGGCGAAGGCCGAAACGACGGTGCCAAGACCCTTGGCCTGCATCTCGTCCAGCAGCATCGGGTCAAGCTGCAGGTTCCACGCATAGTCGAACTCGCCGGTCTCCATGACCGAACGCGCCGCCGCAGCGGCGTCGCCGCCGCCCTTGAACACCACCGTGGCGAAGGCCGGCTTGTCGGCTTCGCGGAAGTTGGGGTTCATTTCCAGCGTGATCACGTCGTTCGGCTTGAACTCGGTGACCATGAACGGGCCGGTGCCGATCGGGTTGAAGTTGGCCTCGGTGCACTCGGGCGCCTTGGCGCCAAGGCAGTCGGCGAACTGGGCGGCCTGAATGATCGGGCTCTCCGAGCCGACGAAGGCGGTGTAGGGGAAGGGCTTGGCTTCGGTGAAGCTGACCTTGATGGTCAGGTCGTCCACCGCCTCGACCGACGACACGCCGTCGAAATACGAGCTTTGCGCGCAGCCGCCTTCGGGGTGGGTGCAGTATTCCCAGGTGAACACGGCGTCAGCCGCGGTCAGGGGCGTACCGTCCGACCAGACGATGCCTTCCTTCAGGGTCCAGGTGATCGACTTCAGGTCCTCGGCCACGCCGCCGTTTTCCAGCGTCGGGATGTCCGCGGCCAGCCACGGCACCATGTTGCCGTCCTGGTCGAACCGCACCAGCGGCTCGATGATCATCGAGGCGGATTCGACTTCCTTGGTGCCGCCCGACAGGAACGGGTTCAGGGTCGAAGGCGCCTGCCAGTAAATGATGTTGAGCTGGCCGTCGCTGCCGCGCTCGGCCATGGCCGAGACCGGTGCGAGGGCCGTCGCGGCGGCCGCGCCCAGCAATAATGTCCTGAGTTTCATGTATCCTCTCCTTGTTGGCTTTGCTCTTGCCTCTGTGCTGGCGCGGGTTGGCCCGCGTCCGTAGCTTGTTGTTGTTGCTGTTGTTGCGGTTGACCGTCCTGCAGGTGGCAGGCGGTGAAATGTCCGGGCGCGACCTCGCGGTACTCGGGTTCGGTCTGGCGGCAGATGTCCATCACCTGCGGGCAGCGGGTGCAGAAGTTGCAGCCTTTCGGCGGGTTCGCGGGCGAGGGCACGTCGCCCTTCAGGATGATCCGTTCGGTCCGCGCCTCAAGCGACGGGTCCGGTTCCGGAACCGCCGACAAAAGCGCTTGCGTGTAGGGATGCAGCGGCGAGTCGTAGAGCGCATCGCGCGGCGCAAGCTCGACGATCTTGCCAAGGTACATCACCGCCACGCGGTCGGCGATGTGGCGCACCATCGACAGGTCGTGGCTGATGAACAGGTAGGTCAGGCCGAACTCTTCCTGCAAATCCTCGAGCAGGTTCACCACCTGCGCCTGAATCGACACGTCGAGCGCGGCGATGGGTTCATCGCAGACGATAAAGCGCGGGTTCAGCGCCAGCGCGCGGGCGATGCCGATGCGCTGCCGCTGGCCACCGGAAAACTCGTGCGGATAGCGGTTCGCGAAATCGCGGTTCAGGCCCACGGCGTCCATCAGGTGATAGACCCGGTTCAGCTTGTCCTTCTTCGATTGCCGCGTGTGCTCGTCAAGCGGCTCGCCGATGATCGACGCCACTGTCATCCGGGGGTTCAGCGAGGCCTGCGGATCCTGAAACACCATCTGCATCTTGGGCCGTACCTTGCGCAGGTGTTCGGCCGACCAGTCGGCGATGTTCTCGCCCTCGATCTTCACCGCGCCGTCCGTCACCTCGTACAGCCGCAGCACCGCGCGGCCGCAGGTGGACTTGCCGCAGCCGGATTCGCCCACCAGACCCAGCGTCTCGCCTTCGTGGATGTCGAAGCTGACCCCGTCCACGGCCTTCACTTCGCCCACCCGGCGGCGCAGCACGCCACCGTAGATCGGGAAGTGCATCTTCAGGTCGTAGACCTCGACCAGCTTGTTCGGCGGCGTCCCGTCAGGCATCGCGGGGTCCTCCGGTCGCGGGGTTCCAGAAACAGGCGGCGTCGTGCAGCGGGCCGACCGGAATGCGCGGCGGGTTCTCGCGCTCGCACCGCTCGAAGCTGTGGGTGCAGCGGGCGCGGAACGGGCAGGCGGCGGGCGGCGCATCCAGCACCGGCGGCTGGCCCTCGATCACCCGCAGCCGCGCCTCGCGGGTGCCGTGCATCGCCGGAACGGTGCCAAGCAGCGCGCGCGTGTAGGGATGCTGCGGATTGCCGAACAGTTCCTTGACCGGCGCGTGTTCGACGATCTGTCCGCCGTACATCACCATCACCCGGTCGGCGATACCGGCGATGACGCCAAGGTCGTGCGTGATCCAGACGATGGCCATGCCAAGCTTCTGACGCAGCTCTTTCACCAGTTCGAGGATCTGCGCCTGAATCGTCACGTCGAGCGCCGTGGTCGGTTCGTCCGCGATCAGCACCTCGGGGTCGCAGGCCAGCGCGATGGCGATCATCACCCGCTGCCGCATCCCGCCCGAAAACTGGTGCGGATAGTCCTTCAGCCGCCGACCGGCATCGGGGATGCCCACAAGTTCCAGAAGCTCCTGCGCCCGCGCCCGCGCCGCCTTCTTGTTCAGCCCCATGTGCTTTCGCAAAGGCTCCATCAGCTGATAGCCGACCGTGAACACCGGGTTCAGCGAGGTCATCGGATCCTGAAACACGAACCCGATCCGCGCACCCCGGATCGCGCGCAGCGTGTCCTCGTCGGCTTTCAGAAGATCGTTGTCACCGAACAGGACCTGTCCGTCGCGGACCTCGGCCGGCGGCGAGGGCAGAAGCCCGATCAGCGACATCATCGTCACCGATTTGCCGGATCCGCTCTCTCCGACCACACCCAGCAGTTCGCCGGGTTTGAGATCGAAGCTTACCGAGTTTACCGCATGCACCTCGCCACGGCGGGTGCGGAAAACGGTTTTCAGGTCCCGTACGTCAAGTACCGGCAGCTGCCCGTCGGGCATGCAGAACTCCCCTGTCATTGTCGGCTTTCGCCGCCCGGGTCGTTTCGCCCGGCATTTGTTAAGGCGGGACGTTAGCATGAAAAAAGCACCCCGCAACCATTTGTTCGGCGATGCAGGCGCGGCGGCTTTGGGTGCCTTTGCGTCGCATCGTTCTGCGCTGCAGCAGCATGCAACCTGCCGCGTGGGACGCGTCAATTAAGGGCATTCGCCGAAGTGCCGTGACGTTTCCACCTGCCGGGATCGGCGTGGAACGCGCGGCGGGGCTTGAGACTGATGGCGTTCTGCCCCACGTTCGTTCCATCCAGACGCCAGGAGGACCGATGCCCGTCAAGAACCGTTTCGCAGAGCTGCTGCCCGAGATCACCGAGTGGCGCCGCGACATTCACCGCCACCCCGAGATCCTGTTCGATACGCACCGCACCTCGGCGCTGGTGAAGGAAAAGCTCGAAGCTTTCGGCTGCGACGAGGTCGTGGGCGGAATCGGCCGCACCGGGGTCGTGGCGGTCATCAAGGGCAAGACCAACACCTCGGGCCGCACCATCGGCCTGCGCGCCGACATGGACGCGCTGCCGATCAACGAACAGACCGGCCTCGATTATGCGTCCGAGACGCCGGGCGCGATGCATGCCTGCGGCCATGACGGCCACACCGCCATGCTGCTGGGCGCGGCGAAGTACCTTGCCGAGACGCGCAATTTCGACGGCACCTGCGTTGTCATCTTCCAACCCGCCGAAGAGGGCGGCGGCGGCGGTCGCGAGATGTGCGACGACGGCATGATGGAACGCTGGTCGATCGACGAGGTCTACGGGATGCACAACTGGCCGGGCGTTCCCGCGGGCACGTTCGCGATCCGGCCCGGCGCCTTCTTCGCCGCTACCGACCAGTTCGAGATCACCGTGGAAGGCAAGGGCGGCCACGCCGCCAAGCCGCATGAGACTGTGGACAGCACCGTGGTCGCCAGCCATCTCGTTCTGGCGCTGCAAACCATCGCCAGCCGCAACGTCGATCCGACGCAGCAGGTGGTGGTGTCGGTGACCTCGTTCGAGACCTCCTCGACCGCGTTCAACGTCATCCCGCAGCGTGTGACGTTGCGCGGCACGATCCGCACGCTGGACGAAGGCGTCCGTAAGCAGGCGGAAGAACGTCTGAAACACATCGCGACTAGCACCGCCGAAGTCTTTGGCGCGAAGGCGGACGTGCATTGGATCGAGGGCTACCCGGTCATGGCCAACACCGAGACCGAAACGGACTATGCAGCCGAAGTCGCGCGGAACGTGTCGGGCGAATGCGCCGACGCGCCGCTGGTGATGGGCGGTGAGGACTTCGCCTACATGCTGCTGGAACGTCCGGGCGCCTATATCCTTGTCGGCAACGGCGACACCGCCCCGGTGCACCATCCCGAGTACAACTTCAACGACGACGCGATCCCCGCCGGATGCTCGTGGTACGCGGGAATCGTCGAATCGCGGATGCCCGCGGCCTGATGCCTTTACCGTCCGCTCGGCCTCGCCTATGGCGGGGCCAGCGGAGAGGTGAGCGATGAAAGCTGCGACAGTCGTCTGCATCAAGTGGGGCACGGCCTTCGGCCCCGAATACGTGAACCGGCTTTATTCCGGGGTGCGTCGCAACCTGAAGGTTCCGATCCGGTTTCTGTGCATGACCGAGCACGCGGACGGTCTGCATCCCGATGTCGAGGTGCTGGACCTGCCGGTCGAACCCTTCCACGACGAGATGAACGCGGCGCTGGCGGTGGCGAACCGGCAGGGCGCGATGCGGAAGGTCTCGTTGTTCCGCCCCGGCCTGATCCCCGACCTGAAAGGGCCGGTGCTGGGCTTCGATCTGGACGTGGTGATCACCGGCCCGCTGGACGACATTCTACGCTACGAACCGGGCACCGTCGCGATGCGCGCCGACTGGGTCGAGGCGCGGCGCGGGCGGCCCACCGGGCATGGCTCGGTCTTCCGATACGATCCCGCGCTGCACCCGTGGCTTTACGAACGTCTCGCGGCGAACCCGACCGCCGATGTCGAGAAGGCGCGCGGCAGCGAACAGCGCTACACGTCGACGCTGGCGCAGGAGATGGACGCGTTTTCGTACATCCCGGACGAGTGGGTGGTCAGCTTCAAGCATGACTGCATCGGACTGCCGCCGGTGAACTGGCTGCGGCAGCCGAAACTGCCGCAGGACGCGCGCGTGGTGTGCTTCCATGGACGGCCCAAAATGCCCGAGGCGGTGGCGGGCTATCGCGGCTCGCTGTTGCGCTGGTCTCTGCCTTGCGACTGGCTGGAAGAGCACTGGATCACGAAAGCGGATGAGGATCTGGGCGGCGGCTGGGCCTGAGCCCGGCTGTCAGGTCCGGCCCACCGTGGCCCATTTCGCCTCGTTCTTCTCGATCGCGGCGATGCGGTCCGCGGTCTTCGGGTGACTCATGAACCACGCCGGCATCGCCCCGGCATTCGCGGCTGTCAGCCGGTCGAGCTTGCCGAACAGCGATTTCTGCGGCTCGGTGCCAATCCCGGATTTCACCAGCAAGGCAGAGGCATAGGCATCCGCCTCGTATTCGTCCGACCGCGACAGCCCGGCGGCGACAAGCCGGGTGATCGTGTTTGCGACAAGCACGCCGATTCCCGGCAAAAGGCGGCCCAGCAGCATGGCAAGTCCCATGCGCAGCGCGTTCTGGCCGGAAAAGTCGATCATCCGGCGACGCGAATGCCCAAGGGCGACATGCCCCAGTTCATGCGCGATGACCGTCGCCATCTCGTCTGCGTTCACCAGCCCTTCGCGGTATTTCCGAAAGAACCCGCGGGTGATGTAGATCCGCCCGTCCGGCGCGGCGAGGCCGTTGACCGGCTCGACCTCGTAGACATGCACCCGGATGCGAGGCAGGTCGAGCGCAGCGGCCATCCGGTCGCACAGGTTCTTCAATAGCGGGTCAGCCAGTTCGGTCGACTTCGCTTCGAGCTGCTTCGCCGTCCGCCACGCCGAAAAGCGGTACAGAACCAGTCCGTAGATCAGGGCGAGCAAGAGGGGCGTGAACTTCAGCATGGGCGGAATATGGGCGTGGCGCGGGGCGGGGGCAAGCAGGCTGCGATCACGTCAGGAACAGCCGCATCATCGGCTTCTCGGGCGCCTTGCGCTGCACCTCCTCGAAGCCCAGCCGCCGGAAGGTCGAGGCGAGCCCAAGGTAGACGGCACTGGTGGATTTCCGGGCCTCGGTGTCGGTCGGATAGGCTTCGACCGCGCGCGCGCCGTTTTCGCGGGCATGGCGGACGGCGGCGCGGGCAAGCTGCTCGGTCAGCCCTTGCCGACGCCACTTCGCGCGGATGACGAAGCACGAGATCGACCAGACGCCGTCTGTCGGCAGGTCCGTCGAGAACAGGCGCGAGCGGGACAAGCCGGGTAGGGAATTGCGCGGCAGGATACGCACCCAGCCGACAGGTTCGTCGCCGACATAGCCCAGAAGACCCGGCGGTGGGCCATTGTCGACGATGTTGTGAAACGCGCCGCGGTTCGCCGCCCCGGCGCCGCCCTTCGAGCCGTCACGGAACGCGGCAGAGCCATCGGTGATCCAGTACATGCACCAGCACCCGCTTTGCCCGCTGCGCCCGAGGACGGTCTCGAAGTCCGCCCATCGCGCCGGGGTCAGCGCCCGGATGTCGAGGCGCGGGGTCAGACCGGCCACCCCACCGGCAGTTTCAGCGGGCCGCGGAAGGCCCAGCCAGCAAAGGGCACCTCGCCGGTGATCCGAAGGCCGGGCAGGCGGTCGAACAGCATCGGCAGAGCGACCTCGGTGATCAGCGCCCGGCTTGCGGCGGCGCCCGCGCAGAAATGCGGGCCCGCACCGAAGGCAAGCGACGGGCCGGTATCGCGGGTGATGTCAAACCGGTCGGGTTCCGGGAACACCTGCGCGTCGCGGTTGCCCGATCCGAACATGAAGAACACCCGTTCTTCCGGCTCGAACCGCACCCCATGGACCTCGTCCTTCTGCGCCACCCGGCGCGGCGACATCCCGATGGGAGAGATCCAGCGGGCGTATTCCTCGAACGCGTCGCGCCACGACGCCTCTCCGTTAAGGACCATCGCCAGTTGCTCTGGATGGGTGAGAAGCGCCCAAGCGGCCCCGGCGATGGCATCGCGCGGTTCGTTCTGCCCGCCGGAGATCGCCAGCTTCACATTGGCGCGGACGCTGTCCATCGGCAGTCCGGCCTCAAGCTGAACCGACAGCAGCGACTTGTCCGGCGCGGCCCTCAGCGCCTCGACCCGCGCGTCGATATGGGCGTCGATAGAAGCGGTGCAATCGTGGCAGCGCGCCTCGACCTCCGGGTCGCCCGCGTAGTTGGCGATGCCGTCCATCATTCCCTGGCTCACGCGGTCCATCTCACGCCAGTCCATGTTGGTGAGCCCGGTGATCACCTTAAGCGCCTCGGCCGACACCGGCATCGCGTAGTCGGCCACGAGATCGGCGGACCCCAGCGGCGCCAGCGCGTCCAGCACCCGCTGGGTCTGCGCGCGGAATTCGGCGGTCCAGCTGTCGCGGACGGTGCGGGGCGAGAAGGCGGGAAAGGTGGCGCGGCGCTCGGCAGCGTGCGCGTCGCCGTCCTTGCGCATCATGTTCTCGCCCATCAGTTCGGTCATCAGACCGCCCGGCTGGTGGCTGGAGAACACATCGATCCGTTTTTCCTGCGTGAAGATGTCGTCGCGGCGAACAAAAAGCGTCGCGCCAAGCTGTGGCACGTGCCACAGCGGTCCGCCGTCGCGCATCTCGGCAAGCGCGGGGTAGGGGTCTTGGGTGAAGGCGGCGAGGTCGATCTCGAAGACGGGTGCGGTGCTCATGCGCGGATCATGGCGCGCGGATCAGTCCTTGGGCAAGCGCCTGTCACGCCGCAGCGCGGCACGCAGCCACAGACCCAGCCCGATGGCGACGGCCCCGGCAGCCAGCGCGCCAGAGAAGTTGCCCGCCACCTGCGCCACCGCCGTGATGCTGTCCGAGAACGAATAGCCAAGCCCGACATAGATCGCGACCCACACCGCCTCGCCCGCCGCGCCCCACAAGGCGAAGCGCAGCCAACGCATCCGGGCCGCGCCGGATACAAGGTTCATGTAGGGGCCCAGCGGCGACACGAGCCAGCGGCTGAAGAACACCCCCGGACCGCCGTGCCGTTCCGAGAAGGCGTGCGCGCGTTCCATCAGCTCGGCGGCCTTGCCGCTTCGGGTCAGCCGTTCTCCCAGCCGCCCGCCGCCCCGTCCCAGCAGGAACCCGGCCTGATCGCCCAGCACGGCGCCGACCCACGCAAGCACGACGACCCACACAAGCGACAGGTCCCCCGCCGCCACGAAAGCGCCTGCGGTCAGCATGACCAGCGATGAGGGGATCGGCATCGCGAGGCAGCTGAGAAACGTGGCCAGCGTCACGATCCACAGGCCGTAGACCGGCACAGCCGCAAGGATCGTCTCGATCATTCGGACGGGGCCGTGTCGCGGTGGGTGGCGATGGCCGTCTCGATCCGGGCGATCAGGTCGGCGGTCGGCACGCCCTCTTCGCGCGCGATGCGGTCCAGCGTCGGCTTTCCACCTTTCAGCTTCGGTCCGTCGCTGCCGATGGCGGCCTCCATCACCTCGCGCGGGACGTGCCACGAATGCGAGACATAGGCCGGGGTCATCCAGCCCTCGATCTGTTGGTCGCGATGCGCCGGATCGGCCCAGTAGACGGCGAACATGGTGGAACGGACGGCGAAGACAAGGAACACCGCAAGCGCCAGTCCGAAGGCTGGAAACAGCACCGGGTGGCGGCGCAGCGCAGACGCTAGGCGGCGCATCAGAGAGGGGTGGTCGGCCATGGGTCCAGATGACTCGGGAAGTCAGGTGCACGCAAGTGCGCAGACGTCGCGGCGAGTGGGCTAGCGGCCCAGCGCCTTCATCCCGCGCTCGATTCCTTCCAGCGTCATCGGCACCATGCGTTCGGCGCCAAGGATCTGCTGGATGATGCGGATCGACTGGGTGTAGTCCCAGTGCGTTTCGCGCACCGGGTTGATCCACAGCAGCGACGGCCATTGAGCCAGCGCGCGGTCCAGCCAGACGCTTCCGGCCTCGGGGTTCCAGTGTTCGTTCGCGCCACCGGGATGCAGGATCTCGTAGGGCGACATGCTGGCGTCCCCGACGAAGATGCACTTGTAGTCCGAGCCGTAGGTATTCAGCACGTCCTGCGTCGGTGTCTGCGCGTTCCAGCGGCGGCGGTTGTCGCGCCAGACGCCCTCGTACAGGCAGTTGTGGAAGTAGAAATGCTCGAGGTGCTTGAACTCGGCCCGCGCCGCGCTGAACAGTTCCTCGACCACCTTCACATGCGGGTCCATTGACCCGCCGACGTCAAGAAACAGCAGCACCTTCACCGCGTTGCGCCGCTCGGGGCGGGTCTTCACGTCGAGATAGCCATGCTCGGCGGTGGCGCGGATCGTGCCGTTCAGGTCCAGCTCTTCCGCGGCCCCGTCGCGCGCCCATTTGCGCAAGCGCTTCAGGGCGACCTTGATGTTCCGGGTGCCGATCTCGACCTGATCGTCGAAGTCACGGAACTCGCGCTTGTCCCACACCTTGACCGCGCGGCCGTGACGGCCCTTTTCCTGCCCGATCCGAACGCCTTCCGGATTGTATCCCTGCGCGCCGAATGGCGAGGTCCCGGCGGTGCCGATCCACTTCGAGCCCCCCTGATGCCGGCCTTCCTGTTCGGCCAGCCGTTCCTTCAGCGTCTCCATCAGCTTTTCGAACCCGCCAAGCGCCTCGATTTCGGCGCGCTCCTCGGGCGAGAGATGCTTTTCGGCCATCTTGCGGAGCCAGTCTTCGGGCAGGTCCATGGCCTCGACCATCGCCTCGATCGTGATCGAGTCCAGCCCCTCGAACGCGGCGGCGAAGGCACGGTCGAACCGGTCGAGATTGCGCTCGTCCTTCACCATCGCGGCGCGGGCGAGATAGTAGAAACCTTCGATGTCGTAGGTGACCAGCCCGGCCTGCATCCCTTCGAGGAAGGCCAGGTATTCCCGCAGGCTGACGGGCACGCCCGCGGTTCTCAGCCTGTCGAAGAAGGGCAGGAACATCAGCTCACGGTGCGCGCGACAATGATGGTGATCACGACGCCGACGAGTGTCATGGCGATGCCGAAGCCCGCCGCGTACTGCGCCATGTCCTTCTTGTTGCCGCCGTTCTTCCGCGCCGTGAGAATACCAAGCAATACCCCGAACACCGCGCTTGCAAGAACGATCATGACTAACCTGCTGCTTTCACCCGTGAACTCAGCGCAGCGATTTCCGAAAGCCGCGCCCGGACGGACTCGTCCGAGCCGAACCCATATCGCGCCCAGCCAAGACTGTCACGACGTACCGCCTTTGCCTCGACGACACGACCCTGCACCTCTAGCGCTTCGGCCTTGATCATCAGAAGCGTCGACAGCAAGGCGGCGTTTTCGGCCTGCGCCACAACGCCGATGCTTTCGTCGACCATCTGGATCGCGGTGTCCGCCTGACCCGAACTTAACGCGAAGGCGGCCAGTTGCATCGCCACATGGGCCGCCTGAAGCTGCGTCTCGGGTTTGGACTTGTACAGCACGCCCGCCTGCAGGAACGAGGCCAGCGCGATGTCGGCCTCTCCCGACAGGGCAAGACGACCCAGCGCGAAGAGCGAAAACGCCATGCGGTTGTCGGTCCAGCCCTGCTCGCGGGCGATGTTCACCGCCCGCTTGGCGGCGGCCTGACGGCGCATGTCGCTGGTGCGGGGGCCAAGCGCCTCTTCGATGGCGTCGATCCACGCGCGGGGCGTGCGCGAGGGCAGGGCGTCCGCGACCTGCTGACCCCGCGGGTTCAGCTGGGCAAGGATCGCCGGCAGCCGCGCCGCCACCTGCTCGCGGGTCATCCCGGATTGCAGCGAAGGATGGTAATAGGCGCGCAGGATCAGCATGTCGAAGCCGGTCAGCACGGTGTGGAAGTTGTCGTCGTTGAAGACGCTGTCGCCCAGCCGGTACAGGTCATTGAGCGGGCCCAGAGCCTGCGCCAGTTCCTCGTGCAGACAGTCGCGCGCCTCTTGCGGGCTGACGTCGCCGGGCAGGAAGATCGACATGCGCTCGCGGGTCTGAAGGGTGGTCCAGTCGACGGCGTCGGTGCGGCGCAGGCGCTTGAACTCGGCCCAGCTGGACAGTCGCGGCACCACGAAGCAGGCGGCCTGTGGCACGTATTTCTGCAACTCGCTGCGGGCCATCACCTCGATGGTGATCGACGCATCCTGATCCGGTGCGACCTGCGTGATAGAGATTCCGGCCTCGCGGCGCAGTCGGCTCAGCAGGCGTGCAAGGTCGGGCCCGACGCTGGCGGGCGCGCGGCCCGTGACGCGGACCGAGATCGGGCCTTCGAACCGGGTCAGAACCGGCAGTTGCCGCCCGCTTTCCAGCGCGAAGGACAGGTCAAGGAAATCGCGGGCGATCGACGCGTTGGACCGGCCCGGCGGGCTGACCTGCGGCACGGCGAAGGTCTTCATCGGCGGCAGGGGTTCGGTCGTGGGAAGCGTGATCCGGCGCGTCGGAGTATCCGGCGGCGGCGGCGCACCACAGGCGGCAAGCGAAAGGGTGGCCAAAATCAGAAGGAGAATACGCATTGGCCTAAGCCCTGTTGTACTTGATGAATGGCGTGAGCGTGCCGATGCGGTCGTATAGCTGCCGCGCCTCGGCGTTGAACTCCTGCGTCAGCCAGTAGACCGTCGGCGACCCGGCCGCGTCGGCGGCGGCATAGACCGCTTCGATCAGCGCCCGTCCTATGCCGCGCCCGCGCACGTCGGGGTCGGCGTAAAGGTCCTGCAGGTAGCACACGTTCTCGGTTTTCCACATGTGACGGTGGTAAAGATAGTGCACCAGCCCGCACGGCTTGCCATCAACCACGGCGAGCAGACCATGGAAATCGTGCGGATCGTTGCCCAATAGACGCGCGAAAGACGTGTCGTAGACCTCGGCCGGGACGCTGCTTTGGTAGAATGTCAGGTAGGCTGTCCACAGCCTTTGCCATTCCTCGCGATCTCCTGCCTCGACAGGACGGATCACGGGGCGGTTGGTCGTCATTTTTACTTGCCTCCGGGCAACGCGACATGCGCGCAACCCTTGCACTCATAGCTTGTCAAACCACGTCAATTCAATGTGACGCTGCGGCGGCAATAGGGCGCGGGCGGCGTAATTGAGAGGCGCTTCAGCGTCCGCCGCGCGCCATGAAGGCCAGCCGTTCGAACAGATGGACGTCCTGTTCGTTCTTCAGCAGCGCCCCGTGCAGCCGGGGCAGGGCGTCCTTGCCAGAGGCGCGCAGGTCCTCGGCGGTAAGGTCTTCGGCCAACAGCAGCTTCAGCCAGTCCAGCACTTCCGAGGTCGACGGCTTCTTCTTCAGCCCCGACATATCGCGAATCTCATAGAATCGGGTCAGAGCCGCGGTCAGAAGCGATTCCTTGATATTTGGAAAATGGACATCGACAATCTGGCGCATCGTTTCCAGATCGGGGAAACGGATGTAGTGGAAGAAACAGCGCCGCAGGAAGGCGTCGGGCAGTTCCTTCTCGTTGTTCGAGGTGATGATCACGATCGGACGTTGCTGCGCACGCACGGTCTCGCCGGTCTCGTAGACGTGGAACTCCATCCGGTCGAGTTCCTGCAGCAGGTCGTTCGGAAACTCGATGTCGGCCTTGTCGATCTCGTCGATCAGCAGCACGCAGCGGCCCTCTGAAACGAAGGCGTCCCAAAGTTTTCCGCGGCGAATGTAATTACCCACATCGTTCACGCGTTCATCGCCCAACTGGCTGTCACGCAAGCGGGAAACGGCGTCGTACTCGTACAGGCCCTGCTGTGCGCGGGTCGTCGATTTGATGTGCCATTCGATGATCGGCAGACCCAGCGACGCGGCCACCTGCCGGGCTAGCTCTGTCTTGCCGGTTCCGGGCTCGCCCTTGACCAGCAGCGGACGCTCCAGCGTGACCGCCGCATTGACCGCAACCGTAAGGTCGGCTGTCGCTACGTAAGACTCGGTGCCCGTGAATTTCATATCGGATTTCAATCCGCTGAAGCCGGTTGTTCACGTTTCCTTACCTGTCGGCAACGGTTCGTGCAAGCGGGCGCATTCTTGCGTGACATCCCCCGCGCCATGCTATAGACGGACCCCACAAGGAGGGTGCCGGATGCCGATGAAGCGCGACATCGACCTGTCCGGCCAAGCAGGGAAAACGGGAATGAAGGCCGAGACCTTTCTGTCGGACGATTATACGCCAGCCGAAGACGAACCTTTCATGAACGAGCGTCAGCTCGAGTATTTCAGAAGAAAGCTGCACACCTGGAAAGCAGACCTGATGGGTGACAGCAAGAACACGATTGAGGGGCTGCAGGACAGCGCCCGCTCTGTCCCGGACATTGCAGACCGGGCCAGCGAAGAAACCGACCGGGCCCTGGAGCTTCGCACCCGCGACCGCCAGCGCAAGCTGGTCGCCAAGATCGACGCCGCGCTGCGGCGGATTGAGAACGGCGAATACGGCTATTGCGAAGTGACCGGCGAACCGATCTCGCTCAAGCGGCTCGATGCCCGCCCGATCGCGACCATGAGCCTCGAGGCGCAGGAACGCCACGAGCGGCGCGAGAAGGTCCACCGCGACGATTGATACCTTGCGCGACTGCGCAGGCTGAACGACACCGGGGCTGGTCCCCGGTGTTTTTCGTTTCGGGACCGCGTTGCAGGGGAAGGGGGAGCCCATCATGCTGATCGGACAGCGGATTACCGTGGTCGGCGCCGGCATCGGTGGCCTTGCAGCCGCCATCGCGCTCGCGAAGCGCGGCGCGCAGGTCACCGTTCTGGAACGCGCGCCCGAGATCCGCGAGGTCGGAGCCGGGCTTCAGATCTCGCCCAACGGCTCGGCCGTGCTGGATGCGCTCGGACTGGGCGATGCGTTGCGCGCCTCCGGCGTCGTGAACCGCGCGCTTCAACTGTGCGACCATCGACGCGGCGCGCCGGTGCTGCGGATGGACCTCGCCACCTACAACGCCGCCGGGCATCCCTTCGTGCTGATCCACCGCGCCCGCCTGATCGAACTTCTGGCCCACGGCGCGCGCGAGGCGGGGGTCGAGATCCGGCTGGGCGCCGAGGTTCACCCTTCCGACAGCCCTCTGTCCGAAGAGATGCTGCGGATCGGCGCCGAGGGCCTGCATTCGCAGATGCGCGCCACCCTGAACGGGCCCGAAAGCGCCTTCTTCACCGGACAGGCCGCATGGCGCGCCGTCATCGCCGACGACGCCCCGCCCGAGTCCCGCGTCTACATGGGGCCGGGGCGGCACCTTGTGACCTACCCGCTGGGCAACGGGCTGCGGAACATCGTGGCGGTGGAAGAACGCCACGCGTGGGTCGACGAGGGCTGGTCCCATCCCGACGACCCGGAAAACCTGCGCCGTGCCTTCGCGGGTTTCTCGCCCGAGGTTCGCGGCTGGCTCGACAAGGTGAGCGAAACCCACATCTGGGGCCTTTTCCGGCATCCCGTGGCCCACACGTGGCACTCCGACAGCTGGGCGCTTCTGGGCGACGCCGCGCATCCGACGCTGCCCTTCCTCGCTCAGGGCGCCAACATGGCGCTGGAAGATGCGTGGGTGCTGGCCGACTGCCTGAATGCCCTTCCCGCCGACGAGGCGTTGGCGCTGTACCAGGCCCGCCGCCGCCCGCGCGTGGTCCGTGCGATCGAGACCGCGAACGGCAATGCCCGCAATTTCCACCTGAGAAACCCGCTGATCCGCACCGCCGCGCATACGGCGCTGCGCATCGGCGGCGCCGTCGCGCCCTCGGCGCCGCTGCGCCGGTTCGACTGGCTGTACGGCCACGACGTCACGAAGGGCTAAAGCGCGTCGAGATAGATCCGCACCGCGTCCTGCACATGCCGGAACCGGTCGCCGCCCAGATGCTTGCCGCCGTACCATCGCGTCACCACGACAAGGTGATCCGTCAGCCCCTCGCGCTCCAGCATCCGCAGGATGACCATCCCCGCGCCGGCCTCGCCATCGTCGTTCTTCAACGGACCGTCACTGGTCAGCAAACCCCACGAATGATGCGTCGCCTTGGCGAATTTCTTCTTGCGCAGCAGTTCCTTGACGAAGGCTTTCGCCTCCGCCTCCGACGCGCAGGACCCGCCCGAGACGGCGTATTTCGACCCGCGGTCAGAGATGATGTTCTCCAGCACCAGCATCCGACCGCGGTACCCCGAGCCCGACCGGAACGCCACCCGCTTCTTCTCTTTCCAAATACCTCGGGGGAGTCGCGCAGCGACGGGGGCGGCGCCCCCTCGGACCTCAGCCGCGCATCCGGCGGCCGGTCAGGATCGAGATCGCCAGCGAGCCAAGGATGCAAGCGGTGAACAGGTACAGCCCCCAAGCCGTCTCGACCGTGGCCATCCCGACGCCCTTCACCACCACGATATACAGCGCCACAAGGAACACGTCCGCCATCGCCAGTTTTCCAAGCAGGTGCAGCGCAGGCAGCAAGCGGGGCGAGGCGAGGTCGAAGTGGACCAGCGCCAGTCCGATGGTTTTCAAATACGGCGCGAACAGCGCGAAGACCGTGACCAGCAGTGCAAGCACCACATCGGACTGCCACAGCGACTGCAGGCCCGAGATTACCGAGATTTCTGACAGGCCGAACAGTGGCAGTAGTCCCGCCCGCATCAACGGCGCGAACCATGCGACCGGAAAAAGGATCAGAAGCGACAGGTTGAGAAGGCGAAGCACCACGGCGCTCTCCCGGGCCGGATCGAAGGGCGGGGCGCCGGACGCCCCGATCCCGCAGAAACGCCAGTCTCGGGCGCAAGGCAAGGGACAATCGGGGGACAATCGGGGCTCGATCGGGACTGCCCCTTGCATCCCCCTTCGTCTAGGTTCCCCCGGAAGCGGTTGGTTTGCGAACAGGAAAGGGTACGGGAATGGCGTGGTTTCTTTCGTACAGGGCGGCGGTCGATCCGTCTCATTGCGATGCGCTGGGCCACATGAACGTGTCGCGCTATTTCGCCGCCTGCTCCGACGCGGGCTTTTCGCTTCAGGGAGAGTTCGGCCTGACCGCCCGCGACATGCGCGAGGGGCGGCGGATGTCCTTCGCCGTGGTCCATGCCGAAAGCGAGTTCCTGTCCGAGGTGCACGTGGGCGAGGCGATCTACATGGAAAGCGGCATCGCGGCGATAGGGGGAAAGTCCATGACCTTCCGCCACCGCCTGTTCCGCGCCGACGGGCGGCAGATCTGTTTCCAGACACGGTTCCGCTGCGCGCTGATGAACCTTGTCACCCGGAAGGCAGAGCAGGTGCCCGAAGATATCCGCGCCGCGGCGCAGGCCTTCTTCGTCGGCGACGACTGATCCCGCCGTCGCTGGTCTAGCCGCCCAGCCGTTCAAGTTCCGGGGTCAGGCGAAGGCGGGTGTCATCGTCGACCGAGACCCCCCGCAGCAGCGCCGCGCGGGCCCGAAGGTTCGCGGCGCGCGCCGACAGTATCTCGCCGTCCGTTTCATCGCTGCGGGCCAGTCCCCGCCGGGCCAGCACATCGCCGATCGGCACAAGTTCCGGATAGTCCGACCGCCGCGCCTCTGGCGAAACGGCGTGGTCAAGCTCTGGCCAGTCGGAGCAGGCGGCAAGGCCCAGGCACAGGGGCAAGATCAGGAAAACTGGGCGCATGACGGGCAAGATCCCTCTGCTGCGGGCGTGTTCAGGCGGTGCGGCAAGTCCGGGCTTCGCGACTTGAGACAGCATTTCCGCCTTGTCAGGCTGTTTCGCAGCGATTCGGCGTATCTGTATCAGATGATTTCTCATATGACGTTGTGAGTGCCTATTTTTGGAATAATTGATTAGATATGACAAGAACTGTTGCCAACGGTGCCAGCAATACCGGGGAGCGTATCAAGGTCGCGGCCCGGCATCTCTTTGCCCGCGACGGTTATGCCGCTGTTTCCATGCGACAACTCGCGGCCGAGGTCGGGGTGCAGGCCGGGGCGCTTTACCTCCATATCCCTGACAAGCAGTCGCTTCTGTTCGATCTCCTGCGCGAGAACATGGAAACCCTTCTGGTCGCTTGGGATGCCGAACCGCGCGGCGAAGGCCCGGTCGGACGCCTTGAAAGCTTCGTCCGTTTCCACATCCGGATGCATCTCGACAACCCCGACAGCGTCTTTCTGGCGAATATGGAGTTGCGCAACCTCACGCCCGAGAATTTCGCGGTGATCGCCGGGCTGCGCGATCAGTACGAGGCCGAACTGGTGGCGATCCTGCGCGACGGCGGGGCCTCGGACGAGATGCGGGTGCCCGACGCGCACCTTGCCGCGAAGGCGCTGCTTGCGATGCTGACCGGCGTCAGCGCGTGGTATCAAGATGGCGGGCGGCTGAGCCGTGACCGGGTCGAGCGTATCTACTGGAACATGGTGCGTCGCGCAGTGGGCGCCTGACGTCGTACCGGGCGCCGCCTTACTCGGTCGCCGTCTCCGTCGCGGTCTCGATCGCCACTTCCTGCCGCAGCGCACCTGTTTCGGGATCGAAGATCAGGATGCGGTCGTCTTGCGTCACCACCGCGGCCCATCCGCGCCCCAGCGTCACCGCCTGCGCACTGGCGCCTTCGGGCAGCACCACCGCCTCGGGCAGAACCGGGCCGTTGCGTTCCGGGAAGCGGGTGACAAGGAACGCGATCAGCACTATGAACCCGCAGATCATTACCACCATCAGCACGGTCACGAGCGTCCGCAGAAGCTTGAGCGACCGCGTGTCCATGATCGCCTGTTCCGGAGTCTCTTCCATGTCCGCCTCTCGCCTGCTGGTGACGATCGCCTCCGATCCGCCGCCGCGCCTTGATAAGGCACTGGCCCGCGACGTGCCAGAGGCCGCCGCGCTCAGCCGTTCGCGGCTGGCCAAGATGCTGGCCGAGGGCGCGGTGCTGCTGGACGGCGACGCGGTGACCGACGCCAAGGCCCGGCCCGCCGAGGGTCAGGTCTATGAACTGGTGATCGAGGCCGCCGTCGAGACCGACATGACGCCCGAGGACATCCCGCTGGAGGTGGTGTTCGAGGACGACAGCCTGATCGTCGTTAACAAGCCCGCAGGGATGGTGGTGCATCCCGCGCCGGGCAGTCCCGCGGGAACGCTGGTCAACGCACTGCTGTCCCATTGCGGCGACAGCCTGTCCGGCGTTGGTGGCGTCGCACGTCCCGGCATCGTGCACCGGATCGACAAGGACACCAGCGGCCTTCTGGTCGCCGCCAAGACGGATCGGGCCCATCATTCTCTGGCCGCTCAATTCGAAAAGCACTCGGTCGAACGCCATTACCTCGCCGTGGTCCACGGCGTGCCCGATGCCGCCGATCCGCGTCTGCGCGGTATCCGCGGGGTGAGCTTCGAGGATGGCGGCATTCTGAAGCTGACCACCCAGATCGCCCGCCACCGCACCGACCGGCAGAAGCAGGCGGTCGTGTTTCAGGGCGGCAAACATGCCGTCACGCGGGCACGGGTGGTGGAACTGCTTGGCCGTCCGCCCGCCGCCGCGCTGGTGGACTGCTGGCTCGAGACCGGGCGGACGCACCAGATCCGGGTTCACATGGCGCATGCCGGCCATGCGCTGATCGGCGACCCGGTCTATGGCGGTCGCCGAAAGCTGCCTGCGCGCTGCGAACCAGCTGGTGCCGCAGAGGCCGCTGCGAATTTTCCCCGGCAGGCGCTTCACGCCGCGACTTTGGGGTTCGTTCACCCCGAAACGAACGATTTCTTAAGGTTTGAGGCGGATCTTCCCGTCGATTTGAAGGAACTGTTGGCGGCGCTCGGGGCTTCACCCCGTGACACGAAGCCGTGAAATTCGATGACATTGGTGGATGCGCGACGGAAATCCGCACATCTTGCGTACCACCTGTCGAGTACCGCGCCATCTTGAACGGTGGTGACGGGATGCCTAGATGGATGTTAAGGCCCGAAACATTCGGGCGCCAAGAGGGATGCACATGAGCAATTATGCGACTCTTCCAGCGCCGTCCCCGGAACAGGGGCTGAACCGGTATTTGCAGGAAATCCGCAAGTTCCCGATGCTGGAACCGGAAGAGGAATACATGCTGGCCAAGGCATGGGTCGAACGTGAGGATACGGGTGCAGCGCACAAGCTGGTCACCTCGCACCTGCGTCTCGCCGCCAAGATCGCCATGGGATACCGTGGCTATGGTCTGCCGCAGGCCGAGGTGATTTCGGAAGCCAACGTCGGCTTGATGCAAGCCGTGAAGCGGTTCGATCCCGAAAAGGGGTTTCGCCTTGCGACCTATGCGATGTGGTGGATCCGCGCCGCTATTCAGGAATATATCCTTCGGTCGTGGAGCCTTGTGAAGCTTGGCACCACCTCGGCGCAGAAGAAGCTGTTCTTCAACCTCCGCAAGGCGAAGGCCCGTATCGGCGCGCTTGAGGACGGCGACCTGCACCCCGACAAGGTCGCGAAGATCGCGACCGATCTGGGCGTGACCGAGGACGAGGTGATCTCGATGAACCGCCGGATGTCCGGTGGCGATGCGAGCCTCAACGCCATGGTCGGCTCGGAAGGCGACAGCGCGACCGAATGGCAGGACTGGCTGGAAGACGAAGACGCCGACCAGGCCGGCAGCTACGAGGAAAAGAACGAACTGGAAGTTCGGCGCGAACTGATGGCCGAGGCTCTGGAAGTGCTGAACGAGCGCGAGCAGGATATCCTGACCCAGCGCCGCCTGCAGGATCAGGCCGTCACGCTTGAGGACCTGTCGGGCCAGTATGGCGTCAGCCGCGAGCGTATCCGCCAGATTGAGGTGCGCGCGTTCGAGAAGCTGCAGAAGCGGATGAAGGAACTCGCCCGCGAGAAGGGCGTGCTGACGCAACCCGCCTGACCCTGTTCAATCCGATTTCGGAAAGCCCGGTGCCCCCGCGCCGGGCTTTCTTGTTTTGGTGGCCTCAATCCCGGCAGATTGCGAAGAGCCCGGCGCGCGAGGTCAGGCCAAGCTTTTCGTAGGCACGCTTGCGGTAGGTGACGACCGTGGATGGCGCGACTCCAAGATCGGCGGCAATGCTCTCGGCTTTCTGGCCGGCGAGGATACCCAGGCACACCGCTTGCTCGCGCGTGCTCAGCACCGCAAGGGGCGGAGGAATGCCGGTGTCGGCGGCCTTCTCGAAGTGCAACAGCGCCAGACGCCCCACCAGCCGGGCCAGATCGGGGTCCGGTCCATCCGGCCCGCGTTCCGATCTGTACAGGCTCACGAACAGCCGCAGGCTGTCACCCGCTGCAAGAAGCGTGGTCTTTGCCGATAACCCCGGTTCGTCGAAGAAGATCCGCCGATAGACGGCGTCCATATCGGCCTGAACGTCTTCCAGCTGCCGAACCGCCACGGTCCCCGGCGCCGCGGCAAGCAGGTCCGCCAGCAGCGGGTCTTTCAGGAACCAGCGATCAAGGTACTGCGTCGCCAGTTTCTCGGCCAGCGCGGCATGGCGAAAATGGCGGGACAGCAAGCAGCTGGCGTGATCGGCGCGCAGCGAGAAGACCATGATCTGATCGACCTCCATCGCTTCGACGAGGTCGCAGAACGCCTGCGGAAACCTCTCGGTCCCAAGCTGCGCAAGGCAGGCGTCGATCTGATACGCGAGGCTGGCCATGGGGTTTCGTAGCATGTCCCTCCCGAAGGGGGACAGACAGGGGGCGGCCGATTTCCTAAACCATCGGTCAAAGGAGAGGAGCCATCATGAGACCAGCCGGACGCGCCGAAACGGAGTCGCTGTATTTCCGCTATCCGCATTTCGATCCGCCAGCGGACCGCGCATCGCTGACCGTACACCGCCCGGTCGCGATCGTCGGGGCCGGGCCGGTGGGCATGGTCGCGGCTTTGGGGCTGGCGCGCGAAGGGATCCGCTCGGTCCTGTTCGACGCGAAGGCGACGTTCAATGACGGCAGCCGCGCGATCTGCGTGGCGCGCCAAAGCTACCGCATTCTGGACAGGCTTGGCGTGCTTGCGCCGTTCCTTGGAAAGTCGCTGGGCTGGACGACCGGGCGCAGCTTTTACCGGGGCCGACAAATCCTTGAATTTCACATGCCTGACGGCCCGGACGAGAAATACCGGCCGATGTACAACCTTGAACAACAGTACATCGAACAATTCCTGTGGGACGCCATCGCCCGCGAGCCGTTGATCGACGCGCGGTGGCAAAGCGCGGTGACCGCGGTCGCGGATACCGGCGACGGGGTGCGCGTATCGGTGCGCGATCCGCTGGGCGCCTACGACCTGACCGCCGACTGGTGCCTCGCGGCGGACGGAGCCCGCAGCGCGGTGCGGACCATGCGGGGCAAGCGTCTTAAGGGCGAGAATTACGAGGGGCGGTATGTCATCGCCGACCTGAAGATGGCGCACGACTATCCCACGATCCGGCGCGCGCTGTTCGACCCCGATTGCCGGCGCGGCGGTACGATCCTTGTTCATAAGCAGCCCGACGACATCTGGCGCATCGACTACCAGTTGCGCGACGGCGAGGACGAGGCCGAGGCGATCCGCGAGGAAAACGTGCGCGCCTCAGTCGCTGCCGTGTTGCAGGAACTTGGCTATGATGGCGCATGGGACCTGGAATGGTGGAGCATCTACTCGGCCAACACGCTGGCGCTGGACGACTACCGGGACGGGCGCGTGTTCTTCATCGGCGACAGCGCCCACATCGTGCCGATCTTCGGGGTCCGCGGGCTGAATAACGGCATCGCCGACGCGGACAATATCGCGTGGAAACTGGCGCGCGTGCTGAAGGGGGCCGCGGGCGCGGCGCTGCTGGACAGCTATTCGCCCGAGCGGCGCGGGGCGACGCTGGACGTCTTCGCAAACGCCTCGAAATCCGCGCGCTTCATGACGCCTCCGACGGCGGGCTGGCAACTGATGCGGGACGCCGCGCTGAACCTGTCGCTTCGGCATGCATGGGCCGGTGAACTGGCCAACCCGCGCCAGATGACGCCTTACACCTATGTGGACAGTCCCATCGTCGCACCCGACGACCCCACCTTCGGCGCGGGTGCGGCGCCCGGCGCTGTCTTGCCAGAGGCGCGTGTCGGCGACGGGTTCTTGTCCGATAGGCTGGGCCCGGGCTTTACCCTGATCACAACTGACGCGGGTCTGGCCGGGGCGCTGGATCGGCCGGATCTGACCGTCGTGGCGCTTGCGCCAGAGACGGATGCCGCTCGCACGCTCGAGATGGGGCCGAACAGCGCCTACCTCGTCCGGCCCGATACCCACATCGCCGCCCGCTGGCGCGTGGCGACCGCAGCGGCGGTGCGCGATGCGCTGGACCTTGCCGCCGGAGGAGTGCCGGAATGACCCCCGCAGACGTCGAAACCGTGTACGAGACGCTGGCCCTGCAACTGGATGCCGTGGACGCAGAGAAGCGCGAGCTGTTCCTCGCGAAGCTGGCGCTGTTGCTGGCGCATGATGTCGGCGATGCGGCCCAAGCCTGTCGCCGCATCCATGAAGCGGCGGAGGATCTGGACGTCTAGGGCTGCTGCCGGGCTAGGGAGAGCAGCCGGGGCACCAGCGTCGCGATCAGCGTGGCGCTGTCGTCCTGCGCCGCGAGGATCGTGTCAGCGGTGTCGGCCAGCGTCGTCTGTGCCGCCATGTCGCCAGCCAGCCGCGTGACGGCTTCGGTCAGGGCAGGGCCGTCGGCCACCATGACCGCGCCGCCGCCACCGTCGAGTGCGGTGTAGGCCGCGCGGAAATTGGCGATGTCGGGGCCATGCAGGATTGCCGACCGGGCGGCGGCGGGTTCGAACGGCGTGTGGCCGCCCTTGGGTGCGAACGAGCCGGCGACGAAGGTCATCCCGGCAAGGTGGTACCACAACGGCATCTCGCCCAGCGTATCGGCTAGATAGACGGCGGTTCCGGTATCCGGCGCTTCTTCCTTGCTTCGTCGCGCAGCGGGCAGCCCGGTCGCAGCGACCAGCGCCGCGACCTCGTCACCGCGCGCGGGATGACGGGGGGCGAGGATCATCTTCAGCGTCGGGCGGCTTTTGTGGGCCTTTGCAAAAGCATCCAGCACGATGCGTTCTTCGCCCTCGTGGGTCGAGGCGACCAGCAGCGTCTCCGCGCGCGGGAACAGCGGCGCGAGGGCTGCGAAAACCTCGGGGTCCGGATGGGGCAGATCGACTCCTGATTTCAGCGTACCGGTCGGGCCTTGTGCTTTGGCGGGCAGGCCGAGTTCGGCGAAATGCCGGGCCGACTGGGGATCTTGCGCGCTGAGGAAGGCGATCCGGCGCATCAACAGGGCCGCCAGCCGTGGCAGCCGCTGCCACGTGCTGAAACTGCGCGCCGACATACGCCCGCCGATACAGGCCACAGGCACGGGCGAGGTGACGATCCGGTTCGGCCACAGCTCGTTTTCCATCACGATCAGCAGCGACGGCCGGATGCGGCGGCGAAAGCGGGCAAGGCTCCACCGGAAGTCGAGCGGGGCAAGGCGCGCGGCCAGCTTCGGCACGCCCCAGCCCTCGGCCAGCGCGCGGCCCGTGACGGTATTTGCCGTCACCACCAGCGGCGCGTCCGGGTCTGCGGCGCGCAACGCGGCGACGAGGGTCCGGGCCGAGGCGAGCTCTCCGTTCGAGGCGCCGTGCAGCCAGATCGCGCCGGGCGCGGTCGGGGCGCCGCCGCCCAGCCGCTGTGACAGGTCCGTCCATGTCTCGCGCCCGCGCAGCACGCGCAGCAGCGCCCCGGCCAGCAGGACCGGCGACAGAAGTGTCAGCAGAAGGCGATACAGCAACATCGGCATTTCCGGGCTATGCCACGCGGATCGGCAAAGAAAAACCCGGCAACCTTTCGGGCGCCGGGTTCGGGTCTGGTCTGTGCGGGGAAGGGGGTTAGTCCTCGCCCTCGTCCATCTTGCCCGCGTTCAGCTGGGCGTATTGCTCGGCGCCCACGCGCTCGAACAGGTCCAACTGGGTCTCGAGGAAGTCGACGTGACCTTCCTCGTCCGTCAGAAGCTCTTCGAAGATGTTCTTCGACACGAAGTCGCCGACGCTCTCGCAGTAGGTCCGGGCCTCTTTGTAAAGGGCCACGGCTTCCAGTTCGGCGGCAAGGTCGGCTTCCAGCGTTTCCTTCGGGGTCTCGCCGATCCGCAGCGGGTCAAGCTTTTGCAGGTTCGGATGTCCTTCGAGGAAGATGATCCGGTCGATCAGCTTGTCCGCGTGGTTCATCTCTTCGATGGATTCCTCGCGGCTTTTCTTCGCCATATGGGCGAGGCCCCAGTCAGCCTGCAGGCGGAAATGCAGCCAGTACTGGCTGACCGCCGTCAGTTCTGCACGCAGCGCGCGGTTGAGATACTCGATAACCTTGTCGTCGCCCTTCATGGCACGGACCCCTTGATGAATGGTTTTCACCAAGCTAGCGCGGACTTAGAAGGATTCCAAGTTGGAGTTTGCGCGATTTGCAAAAAACCCGGCGCGGGCGATGCGGTGCCGGGCAGGGTGCCGTCGCCTGGCTCAGGCTTGCCGAGCGGACTTCCGGGACTGGCGCAGCCCACGCAGGTTGGCGGGAACCTCGAGGTTCTCGTTCCCGGCCATGGTGCTCATGAACAGGGGCAGGCAACCGCCACAGTCCGCGGCCTTGCCCAGGGCGCGGTAGATCTTGCCCGGTGTAATCAGCGTCTCGGCGTCCGAAGCGCGCATCCAGTCGATGGCCGAGTGGATGTCTTCATCGGAGATGTTCTGACAGTGGCAGATGATCAAAGATTCTCTCCCCGGGCGGTGACTTGCCTGTTGATGGAGAAACTGAGCGAAAGTGTCGGATATGTCAATGCTGCCGTCGGGGGCACGTGATCACGGGGGTGCGAGGTGGTTGGAGTTGCGGTGCCTCCCCCTCCCTGACCCTCCCCTTGGAGGGGGAGGGAATGGCGCGTGTTGCTGGGGAAGAGGGCGGCGGCCCCCCTCCCTGACCCTCCCCCTGGAGGGGGAGGGAAGTTGCGGTGCCTCCCCCCTCCCTGACCCTCCCCTTGGAGGGAATGGAGGGAAATGGCGCGTGTTGCTGGGGAAGAGAATGGCGTTGCGGGGAAGAGGGCCCCCCTCCCTGACCCTCCCCCTGGAGGGGGAGGGAATGGCGTGTGTTGCTGGGGAAGAGGGCGGCGGCCCCCCCTCCTTGACCCTCCTCCTGGAAGGGGAGGGAATGGCGTGTGTTGCCGGGGAAGAGGGCGGTGGCCCCCTCCCTGACCCTCCCCCTGGAGGGGGAGGGGATGCCGTCGCGCTCGGGATTAGGTGGCGGTGGCGTTGCGGCAGTTGCCATGCCGCTGCGGGTGGGCGCGGTTTCCCTCCCCCTGAAAAGGGGGAGGGCCAGGGAGGGGGTCGGGCGTAGTCACAAAAGCTCCAGCACGTGCTTCGGCCCCGTGGGGCGGATGCCGTTCGGGTTCAGCGCCCTGATCGAGTAATAGCCACGAGTGATGTGGTCCATGTTTACGGTGGCGCGGATGCCGGGAAGGGCGAGGATGCGTTTCGTGTAGGCCCACAGCCGCGGATAGTCGTAGATCTGGCGGCGGTTGCACTTGAACACCCCGTGATAGGCGGCGTCGAAGCGGATCAGCGTGACGAAGGTGCGGATATCCGTCTCGGTCAGCCGGTCGCCGAACAGGTAGTCGCCGGTCAGCCGGTCTTCCAACGCGTCCAGCATGGCGAACACGCCGTCTACGGCTTCGTCGTAGGCGGCCTGCGTCGTCGCGAACCCGGCCTTGTAAACACCGTTGTTCAGCGCGTCGTAGATCCTCGGGTTCAGCGCGTCGATATCCTTGGCAAGATCCTCTGGGTACAGTCGCAGATCCGATGGCACGATCCCTTCGAAGGCGGTGTCCAGCATCCGAACGATGTCGGCGCTTTCGTTGTTCACCATCACGTCGCGCTTCATGTCCCACAGAACCGGCACCGTGGCGCGGCCCGTGAAGGCGGGATCGGCGCGGGTATACAGTTCGTGCATGTAGGCGGCGCCGTGCAGCGGATCCTCGTCCGCCTGATCATAGCCGCCGAACTGCCAGCCCTGACCGGTCAGGGTCGGGTTCACCACGGTGACGGGGATGATGTCCTCCAGCCCTTTCAGCGCGCGGACCATCAGCGTGCGCGACGCCCACGGGCAGATATAGGCGACGTACAGGCGATAGCGTCCGGGTTCGGCGGGGAACCCGCCTTCGCCGGTGGGCCCCGCGCTGCCGTCCGGGGTGATCCAGTTGCGGAAGGACGAGACCTGCCGCACGAACCGGCCCTTGGCGTCCGATTTCTGGACCGGGTCCCAGTCCTTGGTCCAAACTCCGTCGACGAGCATGGGATGTCCTTTCTAGTGGAAGACGAAGCTGCGCATCGAGACGGACCCGATGTCGATGCTTTCGTTCATGAATGTCAGCTGGTCCTTGTGGTCCGAAGCACCGGCCACCGTCAGCGAGGGCAGGTAGTGGTCCAGCGAGGGGTGCGCGACCTGCAAAAGCGGGCCAAGCGCGGCGCGGTCGGCGACGGCGGGAAGGTTGCGCTCGGCCAGCATGTCGGCGAAGTGGCGGTCGAACTCGATCGCCCAGTCGTGCGGCTTGCCGCCCCAGCGCAGAGCGCCGAGGTTATGCACGACATTGCCCGAGCCAAGGATCAGAACGCCCCGGTTGCGCAGGTCCGCGATGGCGCGCCCGATCTCGAGGTGGTGCGCCAGATCCTTGGTCATGTCGATGGACAGCTGGAACACGGGTACGTCGGCATCCGGATACAGCCACTTCAGCACCGACCACGCGCCGTGGTCGAGGCCCCAGGTATCGTCGCCTTCCGCGTGGTGGCTGGCCAGCAGCGACACCACTTCCTGCGCCGTGTCGGGGGCGCCGGGAGCCGGGTATTGCTGGGCGAACAGCTCACGCGGGAAGCCGTAGAAATCGTGGATCGTCTTGGGCATGCGCGAGACGTTGACCAGCGTGGTGCCGCGGGTCATCCAATGCGCGGAAACCACAAGGATCGCTTGCGGGCGGGGCAGGGTGCGGCCGAGTTCGGCCCAGCTGCGGGAATACTCGTTGTCCTCGATGGCGTTCATCGGAGAGCCGTGGCCAAGAAAAACCAGCGGCAGGCGGTCGGACGCCTTCAGGCTGTCCTTCAGAGATTGCAGATCGTGAGCGATGCTCATGACGTGTTCCTTTCGCTCTTATCGTGCTTGCGGGATTGCCGCCGCACCACGAGGACGCGACGGCGAAGTGTTGGTGTATCGTCGTCCGGATCAGGCGGGCACGGCGGCCGAGTAGGTGCGCCGCGTCGGGTAAAGCGCATAGGCGCCGTCCCCCAGCAGGGCCAGAGCGGCCTGCGCGACGGCCCACATCACCGGGTATTCCCAGCCGCCACCGGCATTCGACCAGTTAAAGCCGGCGCCGGCGTGGGCGAAGATCGCTGCGCCCAGAAGCACGGGCACCAGCACGGCCGAGACGACGCGGGTCGCGACGCCAAGGATCAGCGCGACGCCGCCGGCGATTTCCAGCAGCATGGTGACGTAGCCCAGCCAGCCGGGCAGGCCGATGCTGTCGAAGAAGCCAGCGGTGCCGGCGGGGGTGAAGATGAACAGCTTCACAAGGCCATGGTACAGAAACAGGACGCCGGTGGTCACGCGGAGGAGAAACACGGCAAAGGGAGCGGTACGAGAGTCGATCATTGGAAGGTCCTTTCGGGTCTGGGCCGCGCCCGGCGGTCACAGTGTGCTTCGGGGCCGGGGCGGCGGCGTTCGATGGACGCAATATGCGGATTGCCCTTTGCCAATGAAATGGCGATTATATGGAATGACTTTCTACATATCATTCCGAATATCGTCGCCATGGACCTGATCGACGGCCTTCGCGCCTTTGTCGCCACCGCCCAGACCGGCTCGTTCACCGGCGCGGCGGAACGGTTGGGAGTATCGAACCGCCTCACCTCGAAATACGTGGCCGAGCTTGAGGCGCGTTTGGGCACGCGGCTGTTGCAGCGCACCACCCGAAGGGTCGGGCTGACTCCGGCGGGCGAGGACCTGTTGCAGCGCGCGCCCGCGCTGCTGGAAGAGGTCGATGACATGCTGTCGGCGGTCCGGGAAGAGACGCGGGGCTTTTCCGGCATCCTGAGGATCTCTGCCCCGGTGACGATCGGCGAGTCCTATGTCGTCGGTATGCTCAGCCGGTTCGCGGCGTCGCATCCGGAACTGGTGATCGACCTGCGGCTAAGCGATGCCTATTCCGACCTTGCCTCGGAAGGCATCGACCTTGCCTTCCGGATCGGGATGCCGCCGGTGTCGTCGGTGAAGGCGCGGCGGCTGGGCGAGATCCGAAGCTGCGTCGTGGCCTCGCCCGCGTATCTTTCAAAGCACGGAACGCCATCGACGCCCGACGACCTGTCGGCACACACCTGCATCGCGGACACCAACCGCCGCGACCCGCGCCGCTGGGTCTTCACCGGACCGGAAGGCGAGGTGGCCGTGACGGTGCCGACCCGCTTCATGGTCAACAGCGCTCAGGCCGCGCGCGACCTGGCGCTTGATGGACACGGCATCGCCTATTGCCCCGAGTTCGTTCTTGGCACCGCGCTGGAGAATGGTCGCCTGACCTCGCTGCTGCCCGGCTACGCGACCGGAGCGCATCCGCTGAGCGCGGTGTATCTTTCGGGCGCACCGCTGCCGCGCAAAGTGCGGGCGTTGATCGACTTCGCGGTCGAGGATGTACGCAGGGCCGGGGTCGCCTGAAGGGAAACGCCTTGCGCGCCATCGTCAGGGGTGAAACCTCTGGCGAAGTCAGCACAAGGAAAGCCGCCCGATGCCGCACCCGTTCACGGAACCCAAGATCGACTGCCACCTTCACCTGCTGGACCCGCAGCGGTTTCCCTATGGCGCCGATACCCCCTATCGCCCCGAGGGATCGGAGATCGGAACGCTCGACCAGATGCGCGCGGTGTTCGAGGCGAACGGCGTGACCCGCGCGCTGTTGGTGCAGCCGTCCTCGGGCTACGGCACGGACAACCGGGCAATGCTGGACGCCATTCGTCAGTCCGGCATGGACTGGCGCGGCATCGCGGTGGTGGGGCCGGAGATCACGCATGCCGAGCTTGCATCGCTGAAACAGGCGGGTGTCGCGGGCGTGGCCTACAATCTGCCGTTCCATCCAAAAGGGTATTACAATGGTTTCGGCCCGGTGACCGAGATGCTGGCCGATCTCGACATGGTGTTGGACATCCAGTTCGAGGGCGACGGCATATTCGAAGCGCTGGAGGTGATCGGCGCGTCGCCGGTCCGGCTGACCATCGACCATTGCGGGCGTCCTGACCTGTTGGCGGGCCGGGACAGCGCAGCGTTCAAGGCCCTGCTCAAGCTGGCGGACCGGCCGGCCGAGACGGTCATGAAACTTTCGGGCCACCACAAGTTCGCACCATTCCCGTGGCCCTTCGAAGCGGCCGTGCCGTTCGTGGCCGACCTGCTTTCGGCCTACACGCCGGACAATTGCGTCTGGGGCTCGGACTGGCCGTTCCTGCGTGTGCCCGAGCGCGTGGACTACGGCCCGTTGCTGGCGCTGGCCGCGCGCAGCCTTCCGGACGACTCCGACCGCGAGAAGGTGTTCCGCCGCACGGCTGAACGGGTGTTCTGGGGGTAGGGGCTGTGCCTCTAATCCGGGTGACCTCGAAGCCGGGACATTGCACCGGCTAACGAAAAGGGCCCGGACGCAACCGCCCGGGCCCCTGCTTCAGATTGCCCCGAATATCAGAAGGGGCTGTCCGGGAAGTAGAACGACTCGGCATTTTCCGGCGTGATGATCTGGCTGCCGATGATGAAGCGGCCCGATACCGGAGTGGCGGAAACGAGACCCAGGGCCGTCAGTTCGATCGCGGTGGCGATCTGCGCGGGCGGGTAGGTGACGTTGACCGGCAGCATCGGGTCGCCGTCCATGATGCGCTTGATGATCTGCTTCATGCCGGCACCGCCGACCACCCACATCTCTTCGCTGCGCCCGGCCTGATCGATGGCTTCCAGCACGCCGACGGCCATGTCGTCGTCGGCAGCCCACACGGCGTCGATATCATCGTACTTGGACAGGAAGTCCTGCATCACGTTGAACGCATCGTCACGGTTCCAGTTGCCGTGCTGCATGTCCAAGACGTTGATGCCCGAGCCTTCGATGGCGGCGGTGAAGGCATCCACCCGTTCGTTGTCCAGCGTGGTCGGGATACCGCGAAGAACGACGATGTTGTCGCCTTCGTTGAGGTTCTCGGCGAAATACTCGCCTGCGACACGGCCAAAGCCCGGGTTGTCGCCCGCGACATACAGGTCCTCGATCCCCGGCACGGACAGGCCGCGGTCGACCACGGTCACCCAGATGCCCTGTTCCTTGACCGCCTGCACCGGCGAGGTCAGCGGCTCGGACTCGAACGGCAGCACGACCAGCGCATCGATGTCGCGGGTGGCGACCATGTCTTCGATGTCGTTGACCATCTTGCCCGCGTCACCGGCGGTCGCCAGCACGAAGTCCAGCTGCGGATAGGTGGCTTCCAGCCGTTCGATCGACGCCTGCGCGTGATAGTTCAGGCCGCCCATGAAGCCGTGCGTGGCGGACGGGATGGCGACGCCGATGGTATAGGTTTCGTCCTGCGCCACGGCGGGGCCCGCGGCAAGGGCAAGGCCGATGGCGGCCCCTTTCAGCAATGTCCTGCGTTTCATGTCTTTCCTCCCAATGTTTGCCGATCAATCGGCGGACTTGCCTTGCCGTTGCAGTACGACGGCAAGAATGACGATCACGCCCTGGATCGCGCCGTTCAGGTACGGCGAGACGATCGAGGCGAGGTTCAGGATGTTGTCGATCAGGCTGAGGATCAGCACGCCGACGACGGTGCCCCAGACCCGGCCGAAGCCGCCCTTGAGCACGGTGCCCCCGATGATCACGGCGGCGATGGCCTCCAGTTCCCAAAGCACGCCGGTCGAACCGGAGGCAGAGCCAAGGCGGGGCACGTACATGATGGTCGCAAGGCCCACGAGACCGCCCAGCAGCACGTAGGTGGCCATGCGGACAAGATCGACCTTGACCGCGGAATAGCGGGCGACCTGCTCGTTCGCGCCCAGCGAGGCGCAGTGGCGGCCGAAGGGAGTCTTGCGCATCGCGATCTCGCCGAGGATGGCGACCACCGCGAAGACGATGATCGGCCATGCGATGCCGAACAAGCCGTCATAGTAGACCGGGCGATAGAAGCTGCGGGCGTCGAAATCCAGCGACAGGGTGCCGCCGTCGGCCAGCCAGGTGGTCAGCGAGCGGTAGATCCCCATCGCGCCCAGCGTGACGATGAAGGCCTCGATCCCCGCCTTGGCGATCAGGAGGCCGTTCAGCAGCCCTGCCGCCAGCCCCGTCAGCATCGCCACGGCCATGCCCGCCAGCACCAGCGGCACGCCGACGCCCAGCGAGGGCACCAGCGCATTCATCGCCATGATCATCACGCCGGCCACGAAGGCCGCCATCGAGCCCACGGAAAGGTCGATCCCGCCGCCGGTGATCACGAAGGTCATGCCGACCGCGATGATCCCGATGAAGGCCGAGCGGGCCAGCACGTTGGTCACGTTGCCATAGCTCAGGAAGTTCGAGTTCAGCGACGCCCCGAGAACGATCAACGCGATCAGCGCCAGAACAGGGCCAAGCGTCTGGAACGAAACCCGGAAACGTCGGGCGGGGGCGCCGGTGGCGGTCGTGTCGGTCATGCGGAAGCTCCGGTCAGTTCGCCCACGCCCATGGCGCGGCGCAGGATCGCGTCTTCGGTGATCTGGTCTCCGGTCAGTTCTCCGGCGATGTGGCCGCGTCCCATCACGACCACGCGAGAGGACAGGCCGATCACCTCGGGAAGTTCCGAGGACACCACGATGACGCTTTTCCCGTCTGCCGCCAGCGCGGCGATGAAATCGTAGATCTGTTGTTTGGTGCCGATGTCGATGCCACGCGTCGGCTCGTCGATGATGACGATCTGCGGTTCGGTCAGCATGGTCTTTGCCAGCAGAAGCTTCTGCTGGTTGCCGCCCGACAGGCTGCCGGCGGTCATGGACCGGTCGCCCGCGCGGATGTCGAATTCCGAGAACGCCTTGGTCAGCGCGCGGTCTTCGGCTTGCTTGTCGATGAACAGCCGCCCGAACCGGTCCAGCGCCAGAAGCGTCAGGTTCTCGGTCAGCGATTTGCCCAGCAGCAGACCCTTTTCCTTGCGGTCCTCGGTCAGGTAGACCAGCCCCGCTTCGCGGGCGGCGCGGACGGAACCGGCACGCAGCGGCTGTCCGTTCACCTTCACGCCGCCGGTCGCGGAGCGAAGGCCGACGATGCCCTCCATCAGCTCGGTGCGGCCCGCGCCCACCAGTCCGGCAAAGCCCAGCACCTCGCCCCGCCGCAGCTTGAAGGAGGCGTCGCGGACATGGCCCGGCACGGTCAGGTTCTCGACCTCCAGCACCACGTCGTCGGCCGGGGCAGGGCGGTCGGGGAACAGGTCGGACAGTTCGCGGCCCACCATGGCCTCGGCCATCGCATGTTCGGTGAAACCGTCGGCGGAACGGGTGGTGATATGGCTGCCGTCGCGCAGCACGGTGACGCGGTCGGCGATGCGGGCGATCTCGTCCAGCTTGTGGCTGGTATAAAGGATCGCCGCGCCCTGCGCCTTCAGCCGCGCGATCTGCTCCAGCAGCACGTCGGTCTCGCGCCCGGTCAGCACGGCGGTCGGTTCGTCCATGATCAAGACGCGTGCGTTGCGGCCCAAAGCGCGGGCGATCTCGACCATCTGCCGGTTCGGCACCGACAGGTCGCTGACGCGGGCGCGCGGATCGACATGGCAATCCAGCCGCGCCAGCCATTCGCGCGCCTCGGCCCGCATCGCACGGGTATCCAGAAACGGCCCGCGGCGCTTCTCGCGGCCAAGGAACAGGTTTTCCTCGACTGTCAGCTGCAAGGCGAGGTTGAACTCCTGGTGGATCATCAGGATGCCCTCGGCCTCTGCCGCGCGCTGGTCGGGGAAAGTCACCGGACGTCCGTCCAGCAACAGCTCGCCCTTGGTCGGCTGCAGGTAGCCGCCGAGGATCTTCATCGTGGTCGACTTGCCCGCGCCATTTTCGCCGATCAGCGCATGGATCTCGCCCGGGACAAGGTCGAAGTCGACACCGTGAAGCACCTCGATCGGCCCGAAGCTGCGGGTGATACCGCGCGCTTCGAGGATCGCGGTCATATCGACACCCAGGCCGCGTTCCGTTTCGAAGAGCGCACGCAGGCGTCCACGAAGGCGACCCCTTCGACCCCATCGTCGATGCTTGGGAAGGTAACGCCCTCCGGCAAGGCGGCCCCGGTGCGGGCGGCGCGGATTGCCTGCGCGGCTTCACCGTAAATGTTCGCGAAGCCCTCCAGATAACCTTCGGGATGGCCCGGCGGCACCCGGGTCAAGCGGCGCGCGTCTTCGCCCGTCGCACCCGAGCCTCGGGTGATGATCTGCGCGGCGCCGCCCAGCGGTGTGACGAACAGCTGGTTCGGGTTTTCCTGATGCCATTCCAGCCCGGCCTTGGTGCCGTAGACCCGAAGGCGCAGGTCGTTCTCTTTGCCCGCAGCGACCTGGCTGCACCACAGCATCCCGCGCGCGCCGCCCTCGAACCGCAACAGCACGTGGCCGTTGTCGTCCAGCTGCCGCCCCGGCACGAAGGCCTGAAGGTCGGCGGCAATCGCCTCGGGCTTCAGCCCGGTGACGAAGCGGGCGAGGTTCCATGCATGGGTGCCGATGTCGCCGGTGGCGCCGCCCGCACCGCTGCGCGCCGGATCGGTGCGCCACGCGGCCTGCTTGTTGTCCTCTGCAGGGGCCTCGGCCAGCCAGTCCTGCGCGTATTCCACCTGCACCAGCCGGATGTCGCCCAGGTCGCCCCGCGCCACCCGCGCCTGCGCCTCGCGCACCAGCGGATAGCCGGTGTAGTTGTGGGTCAGCACGAACAGCGCGTCCGACCGCTCGGCGGCGGTCTTCAGTTTCTTCGCGTCCATCAGGGTGCCCGCCATCGGCTTGTCGCAGATGACATGGATTCCACGCTTCAGAAACTCGCGCGCGACCGGCATGTGCATGTGGTTGGGCGTGACGATGGCCACCGCCTCGATCCCGTCCTTCAGCCGCGCCTCGCGCCGCGCCATCTCGGTGAAGTCGGTGTAGGTCCGGTCCCCGGCCAGCCCGAGTTCCACGCCCGAGGCGCGCGCCTTCTCCTCGTCCGAGGACAGCGCCCCCGCGACCAGTTCATACGCGCCATCCAGTCGCGCGGCGATACGGTGGACGCCGCCGATAAAGGCGCCCTGTCCGCCACCGACCATGCCCAGCCGGATCGGACCTTTGCGTTCGGCAAATTTGCTCATGACAGCCCCAGCATCTTGCGGTTGGCCGCGTCGTCCGCGCCGCCGTCGGCGAAATCGTCGAAGGCATGGGGGGTCACACGGATGATGTGGTCACGGACGAAAGCCGCGCCCTCGCGCGCGCCGTCCTCCGGGTGCTTCAGCGCGCATTCCCACTCGACCACCGCCCAGCCGTCGAAGTCCATCGCGGCCAGCTTCGAGAAGATCGCGCCGAAATCCACCTGACCGTCGCCCAGGGACCGGAACCGCCCGGCCCGATCGACCCAGGACTGGTAACCGCCGTAGACGCCCTGCCGCCCGGTGGGATTGAACTCGGCGTCCTTGACGTGGAACGCGCCGATCCGCTCGGCGTAGATGTCGAGGTTGTCGATGTAGTCCAGACACTGAAGGACGTAGTGACTGGGATCGTACAGCATCATCGCGCGGGGATGGTTGTTCACCCGCTCCAGGAACATCTCGAAGGTCGCGCCGTCGTGCAGGTCCTCGCCCGGATGGATCTCGTAGCACAGATCGACCCCGTGGTCGTCGGCCATGTCCAGCAGCGGGCGCCAGCGGGCGGCCAGTTCGTCGAACGCGGTCTCGACCAGCCCGGCGGGGCGCTGCGGCCACGGGTAGACATAGGGCCACGCCAGCGCGCCCGAGAAGGTCGGCATAGCCGTCAGCCCAAGGTTCTTCGATGCGCGGATCGCCTTTTGTACCTGTTCCACCGCCCACGCCTGCCGCGCTGCGCGGTTGCCGCGCACCGAGGCGTCCGCGAAGCCGTCGAAGGCCGCGTCATAGGCGGGGTGGACGGCGACAAGCTGGCCCTGAAGGTGGGTCGAAAGCTCGGTCACCTCGATCCCGTTGTCGCGCGCCTGTCCCGCCCAGTCGTCGCAATAGGTCTTGCTGTCGGCGGCCTTGTCGAGGTCGAACAGCCGTCCGTCCCAGCTTGGCACCTGCACCCCGGCATAACCGCAATCGGCGGCCCATTTGGTGATCCCGTCCCATGTGTCGAACGGCGCGGCATCGCCTGCGAACTGCGCCAAGAACAGCGCAGGTCCCTTGATGGTTTTCACGGCTTCCTCCCTCTGCCGGGCTCCCTCCCGACACATGCGAAATCGTAAATGTAATCGTTTTCAATTTACCGTCGCAAAGACTGCAAACGTTTACAAGAAGAATCTTTCAGGCCATTCTTGCGCATCGGAAAGGACGTCGATGGACAGGAAATCGGCCACGATTCAGGATGTTGCGCGCGTTGCCGGCGTGTCGACCGCAACGGTCAGCCGAACGCTTTCCAAGCCATCGGTGGTCGCGCGCACGACCCGGGACGCGGTGCTGAAGGCCGTGGCCGACACGGGGTACCGGGTGAACGCCACCGCCTCGAACCTGCGCCGTCAGCGAACCGGATCGGTCATCGTTCTGCTGCCGAACCTCGCCAACACATTCTTCGCCCAGATCCTTGCGGGGCTCGCATCGGTGCTGACACCCGCGGGTTACGGGATGTTGATCGCCGACACCCAGTCGGGTCCCGACCCGGACGAGCGCCTGACGCATTACCTTGCTTCGGGGCAGGCGGACGGGCTGGTGGTGCTGGACGGCACGTTGTCGCCCGCGGCGCTGTCGATGCCGGGCCGTCCGCCTGTCGTCTGCGCCTGCGAGTGGATGGGAGACGCGGTGCCCTCGGTCCGGGTCGAGAACGAGCGCGGTGCGGCGCTTGCCGTCGGCCATCTGGCCCGGTTGGGTCATCGCCACATCGGCCATGTGACGGGACCGGGCGGCAACGTCCTGACCCGGACGCGCCTCGAAGGCTACCGCGCCGCGCTCGACAGGCTCGGTTTGCCCATGCGCGCCGACTGGGTGCTGGAAGGCGACTTCACCATGGATTCCGGCGCCGCCGCCGCCCGCGTCTGGCTGGCGATGGAAGACCGGCCCACGGCCCTGTTCCTGTCCTCCGACGAGATGGCGGTGGGCTTCATGGGAGAAGTCCAGCGCGCCGGCATCCGCGTCCCCGAGGACGTCTCGGTTGTCGGCTTCGACAATATCGAGATCGCCCGGCACCTGAGCCCCGGCCTGACCACCATCCGCCAGCCCCGCACCGACATCGGCGCCCGCGCCGCAGAGCTTTTGCTTGGCTTGATCGAGACGGGCGCAAGCAGCGCACCCTCTGAAGTCATCGAGGTGGAATTCATCCGCAGATCCAGCGCCGGGCCGCCGCCGAAGGGGAGGTAGCTTCCGCCGTCTGATGCGGCCGATGCGACTCCGGATCAAGCGGCAGACGGGACCGCTTAAGGTCATGTTCATTCGCGGGTCTTAGACACGGAGCGATTCAGCCCCGCGAAGGAGACGGCAACCGTGAAGCTGCTCAACAACATCCGCATCAGGTACAAGCTCCCGGCGATCATGCTGTTCCTTATGGCGCTCGTCGTCATCGTCTTCGGCCAGTTCGCCGAACGGCTGGAAGAAGATGCGCTGACGGAAGAGGTCGCGCATCGGCTCAGCAGCGTGCTGGAGGCTGAAGTCGCAGCCACAATCACCCATTTCGAACAATTGGCGGATGAACTGTCGCGTTCAGCAGGCGATTCGATCACGATCCGCACACTTCGTGGCATGGCGACCGCGTGGACAGCGTACGAGGGCGACCCCGCGGCTTCGTTGCGGCAACTGTATGTGCAGGACAATCCGTACGAAGGTGCGGCCCGCGCTGACTTCACGCAGGCTGACGACAAATCGCAGTACTCCGCGATCCACGCGACGGCGCATCCGGTGTTCGCCGAGCATCTGCGCGAGTTCGGGTATTACGACATCTTCCTTTTCGATGCCGCGGGAAACCTTCTTTACACCGTTGTGAAAGAGGACGATTTCGGCACCAGCATGCTTGACGGTCCCTACAGCGACACGGGTCTGGCCAGGGCTTATCGGCGCGCGATGGAACTGGAGGAAGGGCAGCAGGCGTTCGAGGATTTTGCCGCCTATGGCCCAAGCAGCGGCGCACCGGCGGCGTTCCTCGCCCAGCCGGTCTTTGCACGGGGCGAGCGTGTCGGCGTGATCGCCTACCAGCTTCCCGAAACCTATCTGCACGAACTGGCCGCCCAGGTCCGCGGGTTGGGCGAGACAGGCGATTTCTTCCTTGTCGGCGAGGATGGGTTGTTCCGGTCGAACAGGCGGTTCGCGGACACGCCGACGATGTTGACGGCAGCAGCGGAAACCACCGCCGTGCGTGCCGCCCTGTCCGGCGAGTCCGGCACCGACCGGACGGTCACCGCCGATGGCGTCGCCGTACTGCAAGCCTATCAGCCGGTTACGTTCTTCGGCGCAACATGGGCCGGTATCATCTCGGTCGACGAGGCGGAAGCGCTTGGCGCGGTTTCGGACCTTCGATGGATGCTGCTTGTGGTTGGCCTTGGGACCATCGCGCTTGGCGCGGTGATTGCGGCTCTGGTTTCTAGTTCCCTGTCCCGGCCGTTGCACCGCGTCACCGGTGCGATCGCCCAGATCGCGGACGGTGACCTGGATGCCGAGGTCGCGGATGCCGGTCGCGGCGACGAAATCGGCCGCATCGCGCGCCGGCTGGAGCGGTTCCGCGAACAGTTGAAAGCCGCGGAAGCCGACCGAATTGCCAGCCGGTTCCGTGGCGCGGCCTTTTCCGCCAGCACCGCACCGATCATGATGCTTGGCCTCGACGGAAAGATCCTGCACGCCAACCGTGCCATCCGGAAGCTGTTCGAAGAACAGGCCGGTGCGCTGTCCACCCTGAACCCGGAATTTCAAGGCGGCGACGTTCGCGGGACGCCCGTAGGGCATGTGCTGCCCAAGGACGTCGCGGGACGGGTCGAAGCGCTGATGGCGGAAGGGAACATGCTGCCGGCGTCACTCGGCATGCCGCTTGGGGACATGCGACTGGTGTTGTCTATCGGTCGCGTCACGGACGATGCCGGAAACGGGCTTGGTTATGTCATCGAACTGAAGGACGTGACCGACGGTTTCCTCAGCAAAGCGGTGTTGGAGTCGATCGACGGCTATCAACTGCGCGCCGAATTCCTGCCGGGCGGCACGCTGAAAGCGGTGAACGAGACCTTCTGCACTGTGATGGGGCAGCCCGAGACCGAATTCGTCGGCCGCGAGATCCAGGAATGGCTGACCGCGGAGGACGAAGACGACGCCGCACTGTCGTCACGGCTACGCGCCGGAGAGCCCGTGTTCGGGCTGTTTCGACTGCGCAAACAGGGTGACGACCCTGTCCTGATCGAAGGCGGGATCACCCCGGTGACCGATAGCGACGGCGACCTGCTGCGCTACATCCTGATCGCGAGCGACGTGACCAAGGCGCGCCGCGCCGAGCAGCTAGAAGAGCGTCGGCGCGCGGAACATGAAGCGGCGCAGGCGCAGGTCGTCGAGCGGCTGCGTGCCGCGCTGGGAGGGCTGGCCCACGGCGACCTGTCGGTCCGTATCGAAGAAGCCTTCGCCGAAGCCTACGAAAGCCTGCGCACAGATTTCAATGCGGCCGCGCACCAGCTTGCGACGACCATCGAAGGGGTCGCCGCCAATTCCGAAGAAATCCGCGGCGGCGCGGCAGAGATCTCCTCCGCGGCCGACGACATGTCTCAACGGACAGAGCGGCAGGCAGCAACGCTGGAAGAAACCGCAGCGGCGCTAGACCAGCTTACGCATTCCGTCAAACAGGCGGCGGAAGGGGCTGCGGAAGCGAACCGCATCGTCAACTCGGCCCGCGAGAACGCCGAGACATCTGGCGAGATCGTGCGCGAGGCAGTGGATGCGATGGGCGAGATCTCTGCCTCGTCGAAGCAGATTTCGCGCATTACCGAGGTTATCGACGATATCTCCTACCAGACCAACCTTCTGGCGCTGAACGCGGGCGTCGAGGCCGCGCGGGCCGGCGAGGCTGGCCGTGGTTTCGCGGTCGTCGCCTCCGAAGTGCGCGCCCTGGCGCAACGGTCGTCCGACGCCGCGCGGGAGATCAACGAACTGATCTCGAGCTCTGGGCGTCAGGTCAAGCGCGGCGTCGATCTGGTCGGGCAGGCCGGCGATGCCCTGAAAAGCATCGTGACGGGCGTGGTCGAGATGTCGCGCCATGTGGCCGAGATCGCGACCTCCTCGCAGTCGCAAAGCACAGGCCTGGCAGAGATCAACGCTGCGGTCGGCGAACTGGATCAGGTGACGCAGCAGAACGCCGCGATGTTCGAAGAGGCGACGGCTGCCGGACACGCGCTTACCCGCGAGGCGGATCTGTTGACGCAGGCGATGGCAAAGTTCCGCACGGGCGACTCCAATGTCGTGCGGGTGCATCCAACGCAAACCGCGGGGCAGGGCGGGGCGCCGCGCACTGCCGCTGTCGCCGGGCCGGGAAGCAGTCGCGGGACGCCGCCGGGCGCCGGGTCGTCAAGCGATACGTCCGGGAAGGGTGTCGGGGCCGATCCGAAGGTCAAGAAGACAGGCGGCACCAACGCACCGGCATCGGACATGCCCTCGACATCGGAGCGGCGTCGGGAAGGGGGCGATGACCGACCAACGCAGGCGCAACCGGTCGCGGCAGGAGCAACTGCCCTCGCCATGGTCGATCCTGCGGAGGCATTCGACGACGATGAGGGTTGGTCCGATTTCTGAGCAACGCGCCCGCCTTTGGCTGCGCTTGAAGTCAAAGTCATTCGGGCCGGCTGGGGCTGAAAGCATGAAGACCAGCATTGGGAGGCAAGCGATACATAATATAAAGCCAGCGTACACGTCCCGGTCTCGATCCCCGTTTTGCCCACAGTGGCGGCACCCCGAGCCGTCTCGCGAATCGGTTAGCGCCGTTTGGTCCCCGCGGGGTCTACCGTCAGGGGCAACGGGCGATCTCCTGCCCGCCGGAAGCCAGTATCCCCTCCCTGCACCCCATGGGTCGGTCCGTTTGGCCGTACCCCCAGAACAGGGCGCTGCCGCTCAGCATTCGGCAAATTGCAAAGGTCGCGGACCTTCCGCACCAAGTTGTCTCACCACAAGCCACCGGCGGGGCCAGACGTGCGGATCTGTTTGCCGGGTGAAGCTGATATGTTGTTCACAGCGCGCGGATGTGGCATCAGACTTTGGCAATCCAGACCGGAGAGTTCACTTCCATGACCGATCACGCAACGCGCCGCAGGATGATGGTGGATACGCAGGTCCGGCCCTCCGATGTCACCAAGTATCCGATCATCGACGCCATGCTCGAGGTTCCGCGCGAACGGTTCGTTCCGGATGACGCTCGGCCCACCGCCTATGTCGACGACAATATCGACCTTGCGCCCGGCCGCACCGTCCTTGCGCCGCGCACCCTTGCAAAGCTTCTGGATGCGCTTGAGATCGACACCGACGATCTTGTGCTCGATCTTGGCTGCGGGCTTGGCTACGCCACGGCGGTCGTGTCGCGGCTTGCCGAAGCGGTCGTTGCCGTCGAGGCGGATGAAACCCTGGCCGCCGAGGCCGAGGCATTGCTGTCCGAGATCTCGGCCGACAACGCCGCCGTGGTCACCGCGCCGCTGAACGAAGGCGCGCCGAAGCACGGGCCCTACGACGTGATCCTTGTCGAAGGGGCGGTCGAGACGCTGCCGCAGGCGCTGGCCGATCAGTTGAAGGACGGCGGCCGCATCGGGGCGCTGTTCGCCGAAGGCGCCCTGTGCCAGGCCCGGATCGGGATCAAGGCCGACGGCGTGCTTAGCTGGCGCTGGGCCTTCGATGCCAGTGCGCCGGTCCTGCCCGGCTTCGCCCGCTCGGCGGAATTCGTGCTGTGACCGCGCGGCGCGGCCCGACCCGTTTCCGGCGGTACCTGACGGCCGCCGTCGCCGGGTGCGTGCTTGCCGCGTCGACCGCCGCCGCCCGCGCCGAGACCCTGACCGACGCGCTGATCGCGGCCTATAACAACTCGAACCTTTTGCAACAGAACCGCGCACTGCTGCGCGCCGCGGACGAGGATGTGGCGCAGGCCATCGCCACGTTGCGGCCGGTTCTGCAATGGGCGGTGACGGCCGGATACGCCCATCCGCGCCCGCTGACCGACAATTATACCGCGTCGCTGGCGCTGACCGCGCAGATGACGATTTACGATTTCGGCCGTACGCCGCTGGCGATCAACGTCGCGAAAGAGACCGTGCTGCTGACCCGCGACGTGCTGGTTCAGGTCGAGCAGCAGGTGCTGCTGACCGCGGTGCGCGCTTATATGGAGGTGATCCGCTCCGCCCGCTTTGTCGAGCTGCGGCGCAACAACGTGCGGGTCATCACCTCGGAACTTCGCGCCGCGGAACAGCGCTTTCAGGTTGGCGAGGTCACCCGCACCGACGTGTCGCAGGCCGAGGCCGCGCTGGCCGCCGCCCGCGCCGCCCTTGCCGCGGCGGAGGGCGATTACAACGTCGCGCGCGAGGCTTACAAGGCCGCTGTCGGCGACTATCCCACGAACCTCGTACGCCCCAGCGTGCCGCCGATGACGGCCAACACGCTGGAAGAAGCCATCGCCATCGCGGTCAAGACGCACCCGCTGATCCATCAGCGCCAGCGCGAGGTGACGGTGGCCGAGCTGAACATCGGCCGCGCCCGCGCCGCCATGCGTCCCAGCCTGACCGGCAGCGTGTCGGCCGGTGTCGACCATGAATGGAACGACAGCGTGACCGCCACTCTGTCGCTGAACCAGACGATTTATTCCGGCGGCGCGCTGGCGTCGGCGTTGCGGCAGGCGATTGCCGCGTCCGAGGGCGACCGCGCAGAGCTGTTGCAAGCGGTGGTGACGGTCAAGCAGGACGTGGCCAACGCGTGGACGGCGCTTCGCGTCGCGATCGCCAGCACGGACGCCAGTCAGCGGCAGGTCAACGCCAGCACCGTGGCGTTCAACGGGGTGCGGGAAGAGGCCTCGCTTGGCGCGCGCACGACGCTGGACGTGCTGGATGCCGAACAGAACCTGCTGGATGCCCGCGCCTCGCTGATCCAGGCCGAGATCAACCAGTTCGTCGCGGTTTACTCGCTGCTCGCGACCATGGGCCTGCTGACGGTCGAGCATCTCGACCTCGGGATCCTGACCTACGACCCCGAAGCCTATTACAACACTGTCAAGAACGCCCCGACGACCTATGTCAGTCCGCAAGGGGAAAAACTTGATCGTGTGCTCAGAAGCCTCGGCAAATAATCAACAAAGCTGCAAGAGTTGTCTGGTATCGCCCGCTTGGGTAGACTGGACCAGAGCAGTATACAAAGGGATTGCGCATGCCGGATCCGGTTTCCAAGGTTGAAATCGAAGATGTCCTGTCGTCCATAAGGCGTCTGGTTTCTGAAGAACCGCACCCTGCGCGCCGCCGTGCCGAGGTTTCGGAGGCGAAGGATCGGCTTGTCCTGACACCCGCTCAACGTGTGGGCGATTCGGATGACGAAGAGGAAACAGTCGCCAACGGGACCGATCCAGAGGCTGCCGAGGCGGACAATTCGTCCGTCATCCACCTGACAAATCCTGTCGCCACGGAAGAATCGGAACCTGCGGAACCCGATACAGCCGAGTTTGAAGAAGCCGAAGCCGAGGTTTCCGAAGCCGAGGCCGCCGAAGTCGAGACAATCGAACCCGAGACGGCCGAGGCCGCGCCTGAAGCGGCGAACACCGATGCGGTTGTGCCGACCCTCAGCCTTGAAGATCGCATCGCCGGACTGGAAGCCGCACTGGTGCGCGCCGGTGGCACGTGGGAGCCGGACGGAAGCGAGGATGGGTCGAGTGACGAGACGCGGCCGCTAAGTGCCGACGCGAATTACGATTTCCTTGCTGACTGGGAGCGCGAGGCTGCCGCCGCCGCCATGGCCGACCTTGAAAGCCACGGCGACGAAGCGGTTTCGGACGCAGAGCCCGAGAATGCCAGCATGGACGAGGCCGAAGCGGTGGACACCTCGCCGTTTCTTCTGACGGAAGACCCGGTAGAGCCGGAAGCGGCCGCCGCCGAGGCAGACGGCGCGCAGGAGGCGTCCGAAACGGCCGAGGCTGAAGAGGTCTCGATTTTCGCTGAATCCACGGAAGAAACGGAAGACCTCGCCACGCAGGAAGAGGCACCGGAAGAGACTGCGGAAGAGACGGCGGAGGTCGACGAAGACCTTGTGGCCCTCGCGGACGAACCCGACGAAGCGCCAGAGGCGGAGACGTCGGAAGCGGACGACCAGATCGACATCGTGGCCTCGATCGACCGGTTTCTTGCCGAAGCCGAGGAGAAGGAAGCCGCCGAAGCTGCGGCAGAGACCGAGGCCGCGGCGGACGTTGACGACAGTGCCAAGGCAGAGGCGAACGAAGCGGCGGACGAGGAACTTGCCACACCGGCGCCCGAGCACGACGCAGAGCCGGAGGCCGACGAAGCGCCCGAGCCCGAGATCGCGTTTTTCACCGCCCGGACGGGTGCGAAGGCCGAACGTCCGGCACCCGAACCGGTGGAGGAAGAACCCGCCGCGGACTGGGAAGATTTCGAGGATACCGACAGTTTTGGCGATTATTCCGGGGCGGACGAGACGGTCGAGTCCTTCGCGGAAGAGACCGACGATTTCGACGATGACCTTCCGGATGCGCAGGACGACTCGGTGCTCGCCGGCGAAGAAGCCGTGCTTGACGAGGAAGCGCTGCGCGAGATGGTCGCCGAACTGGTCCGCGAAGAGCTTCAGGGCGTGCTGGGCGAGCGGATCACGCGCAACGTCCGCCGCCTGATCCGGCGCGAGATCGAACGCGCGCTGGCCCTGCGGGACCTGTCCAGCTAGGCCACGGGTTCCGCCAGCCCCAGCAAACGGTCGACGTCCACCGCTGCCTCGATATGGGCGGCGAGGGCGTCGAGCGTCTCGTCAACGCCCGCCTCGAACCGGGTGTCGCTTGCCGGGCCTCCCAACTCGGAAAGATAGGCCCCGCGGAATGCATCGGCGGCGAACAGGCCGTGCAGGTAACATCCACGCACACGACCGTCGGCGCTTTGCGCGCCCTCGGGACGGCCGTCGATCTCGACCCACGGACGGGCGCAATCGGGGCCCTCGGTCTGGCCGAGGTGAATCTCGTAGCCTTCGACCGGTTCACCGCCGGGCAGGGCGCGGGCGCGGGTCAGCGACAGGCGCTTCCGCGGTTGCATCACGGTGGTGACGTCCAGCAGACCAAGTCCCGGCACTCGGGACGGCGGGCCCTCCAGCCCCTCGGGATCGGCGATCTCCAAACCCAGCATCTGATAGCCGCCACATAGCCCCACGACATGACCGCCGCGCCGCACATGCGCTTGCAGGTCGATGTCCCAGCCCTGCGCGCGGAAATCGGCAAGGTCGGCGATGGTGGACTTCGATCCGGGGATCAGCACCATCGCGGCGTCGCCGGGCAGGGGGCGGCCCTGTTCGATGATCTCGACGCTAACGCCCGGTTCGGCCTTCAGCGGATCGAGGTCGTCGAAATTGGCGATCCGGTTCAGCCGGGGCACCGCGATCTTCAGCGTTCCGCCCCTGCGCGACCGGATGTCCATGACGTCCTCTGCAGGCAGCCGCCATGCGTCCGGGAACCACGGCAGCACACCCAATGGCGCCCATCCGGTGTGGTCGGCGATGGCCTTCATGCCTTCGTCAAACAGTGTAACATCGCCGCGGAACTTGTTGACCATGAAGCCTTTAATGCGATTGCGGTCCGCATCCGGAAGCACTGCGCTGGTGCCGACCAGTTGCGCGATCACGCCGCCGCGGTCGATGTCGCCGACAAGGACAACCGGCACACCCGCCGCCTCGGCGAAGCCCATGTTCGCGATGTCACCGGCGCGAAGGTTCACCTCGGCCGGACTGCCCGCGCCTTCGACCAGCACGATGTCGGCGCCCACGCAAAGGCGGTGGAAGCTTTGAAGCACCGAGGGCAGCAACCGCGCCTTCATCGCGCCGTAGTCGCGCGCCTTCAGCGTAGCCACGCGCTGACCCTGTACGATCACCTGTGCGCCCGTGTCCGTTTCGGGCTTCAGCAGCACCGGGTTCATGTCCACCACCGCGTCACGCCCCGCCGCGCGCGCCTGCAAAGCCTGCGCGCGCCCGATCTCGCCTCCGTCCACGGTGACGGCAGCGTTGTTCGACATATTCTGCGGCTTGAAGGGGGCGACCGACAGGCCACGTCGCAACAGCGCCCGCGCCAAGCCCGCGACGACAAGCGACTTGCCGACGTTCGAGCCCGCGCCCTGGATCATGATCGCTTTCGTCATGCGCCCCCCGTTTACCGTGTCAGGCGTAGCGCGAACCGTGCAAAACCCCAACCTGAAACAGAAAAACGCGCCCCGACGGGGCGCGTCTTTCTATTGGCAGCGTGTTTTGAGGATATCAGGCCGCTTCGGCCTGCTCCGCGAGCAGCGCGGCATTGCGGCGCTCGGACTCTTCGCGGCTGAGCGCGACCGAGGTCCGCACACCTTTTTCTACGAAGGTCATCAGGCCCTGAACAACACGTTCGTTCGGGTCGATACCTGCGCAGCTGAGCACTTCCCGGCCGTCACGCGACCGCGCCCACCGCGCGATCTGATCGGGGCCGTTGCCGTACTTCTTGTCGTCGGCAATCGCATCGTCCAGCGCAGCAAGGACCACGGCCGCAAAGAGTTTGCGAGCGCGCTGACCCTGTTCGTAGTTGAATGCAGTGCCGTCAACGAAATCAGTCATTCGACGTCCTTTTTATTGCTCTTGCGTTTTCTGGCGTGGCGGCCACTATGGCTTTTTCCGCGCGATTCGGTATTTCCCATTTGGAATGGCACCTATGCGCCTAGCGCATGGCTCGTCCGGTATGGTTACCGTATTTAGTCGTCTTGCCATGGGCATACCGCGCAGATATAGGGTGCGACCAATTCCGATCAACCTTCTGCCACGGTTTTGTCCATGCCCAAGATCAACGGAAACGAAATTCGGCCCGGTAACGTGCTGGAACATGACGGCGGCCTGTGGTCGGCGGTCAAGGTCGACCACGTGAAGCCCGGCAAGGGCGGCGCCTTTGCACAGGTCGAACTGCGCAACCTGCGCAACGGCTCGAAGCTGAACGAGCGTTTTCGGTCCGCCGACAAGGTGGAACGCGTCCGTCTGGAACAGAAGGACCAGCAGTTCCTGTACGAAACCGACGGTATGCTCGTTTTCATGGACAACGAGACCTACGAGCAGATCGAGCTGCCCGCCGACATCCTCGGCGACCGCCGCCCGTTCCTGCAGGACGGCATGGTTGTTCAGATCGAATATTATGAATCCGAGGCGCTGAACGCGACGCTGCCCCAGAAGGTCACCTGCAAGGTCGTCGAGACCGAGCCGGTGGTGAAGGGTCAGACCGCCGCCAACTCGTTCAAGCCCGCGATCCTCGATTGCGGCGTCAAGGTGATGGTGCCGCCGTTCGTGGGTCAGGACGAGGACATCATCGTCAACACCGAGACGATGGAATACTCGGAACGCGCCTAAGCGCCCACGGCGGTCAGCAAACGGTCCATAAGGCCGCGATAGCCGCTTCCGAACAGCCGAAGATGAACAAGCGCCGGCCAAAGCTGATACAGCGGCCGGCGTTCCTGTAGTTCGGTCTCGGGTGTGCCGTAGCCCTCGAAAAAGCCGTCCCCGATCCTGCCGAACAGCGACAGCATCGCAAGATCCACCTCGGCATGGCCGTGATAGCACGCCGGGTCGATGACGCCGGAGAAGCCCTGCGGGCCCCACAGGACGTTGCCGGACCACAGGTCGCCATGCAGTAGGGCGGAGGGCGGAGTGGCCGGCAGAAGGCCGGTGAGGCGGTGTGACAGCCTCTCGAGCCGACGGGCGAGGTCCAGGGGCAAAGCGCCCACATCCGCCAGCAGCCTGCGTTCCGCCCAGAAGCCGGGCCAGTTGTCCATCGGCGCGTTGCGGATCGGCACCGGGCCAAAGGCGTGGTCGGCGGTCCAGCCGTAGGCATCGCCGGTCGCGGCATGAAGCTGCGCCACAGCCGCGCCGCAGGCGACCCATGCGGCATGGGAGGGTCCGCCGCCGTCTGTCAGTTCGGTCATCAGCAGCAGGCCCGGCGCATCCGCCACCACCTCGGGGCAGAGGCACCCGGTCGCGCGGATGGCCCGAAGCATCCCGGCCTCTGCCTGCGCCTCCGGTCCCGATTTGGCGATGACGGTGCGGCCGTCGTCCAGCGTGACGCGGGACACCGAAGACAAGTCACCGCCCTGAAGCGGCCGCAGCCCGGTGACTTTCGCCCCGGTCAGGCGGCCAACCGCATCGGAAAGCGCTTCGCTCACTGTTCCGGCGGCTGAACCGTCGCGCCGCCTGCGGTCATCCCCGGCTTGGCGCGGTCGAACCGCAGGTAGGCAAGGCCACGGCCCCCCGCCTGCGTGAACAGCGTGCCCGCAAGCTTGCCGTCCACCTCGATCGCGGTTCCGGCGGGCGCAGCGCCCTCGACCGGCACGCGGACAAGGCCCTTGCGCAGTTCGGTCTTGTGCTTCATCCGCGCGGTGACCTCTTGGCCGACATAGCAGCCTTTCCTGAAGTCCACGCCGGACAGACGCTCGAACCCGGTTTCAAGGATGTAGCTGTCGTCCGGGATCAGTTCGATCCCGCTTTCCGGCACGCAGGCGGCGACCCGCAGCGCGTCCCAGTCGGCGTCCAGGGGATCGGCGTCAAGCGCGCCGTAGAACCGCCAGCCAAGGCTGGCATCGCGCGGATCTGCGAAAGCGCCATCCGGCGCGTCGCCCAGCCCGCGCCAGACCGGCGTGTCCCGGTCTTCCAGCACGACCTTGGACCGCAGCTTGTACAGCGTCAGGCGTTTCAGAAGGCCATCGGCCAGATCCTCCTGCACGTCGATCAGGATCTCGTCTCCGGCAGGCACCAGCATGAAATCGGCAAGGTACTTGCCCTGCGGGGTCAGCAGGGCGGCATAGACCAGCCCCTGCGACAGCCGTTTGACATCGTTCGTGACGAGCCCCTGCAAGAATTCTTCGCGGTCCGCGCCGCTGACGGCGATGATCCGGCGGTCTGCAATTCTGTCGGCCTGCATTAATCCGTGCCCCCTTGTGCTCGAACGGGTAATATAATCCGTGAGCGGACGAGCGAAAGGACCCATGCGCGCCCCCGTTTCCATCGTGATCCCGACCCTGAACGCGGCAGAGGTGCTGCCCGCGACGCTGGGCTGTCTTGGCGAAGGGCTGGAGGCCGGGCTGATCCGTGAGCTCATTCTCAGCGACGGCGGCTCGACCGACGGCACGCCACGGCTGGGGGAAGAGGCCGGCGCGATGGTGGTCAGCGGCCCGGCGGGGCGCGGCACGCAGCTGCGGCGCGGCGCGGAATGGGCGGGCGGCGAGTGGCTGCTGTTCCTGCATGCGGACACCTGTCTTGGCGATGGCTGGTCGGCCGCGCTGCTGGATCACCTGAGAGACCGTGAAGAGCAGGCGGGGTACTTCCGGCTTGGGTTCCGCGCGTCGGGGCTTGCGCCGCGGGTGGTCGCGGGTTGGGCCAACTGGCGGTCGCGCGCCTTCGGGTTGCCCTATGGCGATCAGGGGCTGCTTATTTCGCGCAGGCTGTACGACCGCGTGGGCGGTTTCCCGGACATTCCGCTGATGGAGGACGTGGCATTGGCGCAGAAACTGGGTGGGCGGCTGGTGGAGTTGGACGCCTGCGCATGGACCAGCGCCGAACGCTACCAGCGCGACGGCTGGCTGCGGCGGGGCGGCAGGAACCTTGTTACGCTGACCCGCTACCTTATGGGCACCGACCCCGAGCGGCTGCGCAAGAGCTATGAAAAGGGCCATGACGGGCGGCGTAGCGGCGGCTAGACGCCCGCTCACGCAATCGTGGCGCGCTGTCACCCACGGGCGGGATGAAACGAAGGCCGCAAGGCGCTAGTCTTGTCGCAACGGAACCTGCCACCAGACAGCTGATACAGGGAGAAGCCGCGATGCACGCGCCTTTCTACAACCGCCGTTCGTTTCTCGTTTCCGCCGGCCTCGCCGCCGCAGCTCTTGCGACCGGGTCGTCCGGCCTGATCCGGCCCGCCATGGCCGCCAGCGGCCTTGCCCCCACCCAGTCGATGCGCGGCGGCAGCAACAACTACCGCCCCGGCGCACCGCTGGTCGACAGCCTCGGCCGCGGCTTCCACGTGACCGGCAAGGTTCTGAACGCCGTCGACGGGCAGCCGCTGGACGGGGTGCGCATCCAGATCTGGGCGGCGACCACGCTGGGCGGCGAGCGCGAGCCGAAGAACCACGGCTCGGTCCTGACACAGGCCGACGGCAGTTTCGCGCTGGAGATGGAGCAGATCGTACCGAACTTCGGCCAGCCCCACGCGCACCTCGCCTATGACGACGGGGCGTATCAGACGGTGTTCCTACGGCCCGTGATGGGCAGCCCCAGCGACACTTCGGTCAGCGCGGACTTCGTGCTTGCCGCCGCCTGATTGCGTTTGACCGGACCTGGCCGACGCCTTCCCGCTTTACTGATCTGGGCGCTGCTGTTGACGGCGGCGTTCGGGCCAGTGGTGCTAGCGGCGTTCAGCCCGTGGCTCGCGTACCGGGACGCGGCCTATATCACCGGGGGCTTCGCCGGCATCCTTGCGTTGTCGCTGCTGCTGATCCAGCCCCTGATGGTCGCAGGCTACCTGCCGGGCCTGCGCGGCCCCGGCGGGCGGCGCTGGCACCGCAGGACGGGCGTGGCGGTCGTGGTCTGCGTCGTGGCGCACGTCGGAGGCCTATACATCACCAGCCCGCCCGACACGCTGGATGCGCTGCTGCTGGTCGCGCCGACGCCGTTCTCTGTCTACGGGGTCACGGCGATGTGGGGCGTGCTGCTGACCGGGCTGATGGCATTGGCCCGCAGGCGGATCGCCCGCCCGGTGCTGTGGCGGCGGGCGCACAATGCGCTGGCGGCGGTGGTCGTGGTCGCCACGGTGGTACACGCGGTGCAGATCGAGGGCGCGATGGAACTGGTGTCGAAATGGGCGCTGTGCATCGCCGTTCTTGTGGCGACGGCGGTCACGCTGCTGGACATGCGCGTGCTCCGGCGTCGTGCGTCGGGCTAGGGGGCTCAGCTTTCGCTGAACTGCAGCCGGTACAGGTCCGCATAGATCCCGCCGCGCGCGATCAGCTCCTCGTGGGTGCCTTCGTCCACCACGCGGCCCGCATCCATCACCACGATCTTGTCCGCCTGCCGGATGGTCGCCAGCCGGTGCGCGATAACCAGTGTCGTGCGGCCCCGAGACAGCTTGTCCAGCGCCTCCTGCACCGCCGCCTCGCTCGCCGCGTCCAGCGCCGAGGTCGCCTCGTCCAACAGCAGGATCGGCGCGTCCCGCAGAAGCGCCCGCGCGATGGCGACCCGCTGCCGCTGGCCGCCCGACAGGGCCGAACCGCGCGGGCCCGCGGCGGTATCTGCGCCCGCCGACAGACGCGGCAGGAAGTCCGAGACATAGGCCGCGTCCAGCGCCTCGGTCAGCCGGGCGTCGTCGCGGCCCAGAAGCACGTTGTCGCGGATCGTCTCGTCGAACAGCTGCGCGTCCTGCGTCACGACCGAGAACAGCTTGCGCAGGTCCTCCAGCGGCAGGTCCGAGACCGGCACGCCGCCGACCGACACAGATCCCGACTGCGGGTCCACCAGCCGCGTCAGCACGCGGAACACGGTGCTTTTGCCCGCCCCCGAGGCACCGACCAAAGCCGTGGTCTTACCCGCCTCGGCGACGAAGCCCGCGCCGCGCAGGACCGGCAGGTCGCCATAGGCCAGTTCGACGCCGTCCAGCCGCACATCCGCCCGCGCGGCAGGGCCGGGCAGGGCGCGCGGCGTCGCGGGCGAGGTGATGGTGGGCTGTTCGTCGAACACCGCATGCAGCCGCTCGAGACTGGCCAAAGCGGCCTGCCACGCGCCAGACACGTTGCCGATCCGGCGCATCGGCTCGAACACCAGCGCCATGGCGGTGAAGAAGGACATGAACTCGCCCACGGTCTTGGTGCCGTCGATGATCTGCAGCCCGCCGTAGGTCAGCACGCCGAGGAACCCGATGCCCGCCACGATGTCCATCATCGCCGGGATGCCGGCCTGTCCGGCTTCGGACTTGATCTGCGCCCGCACGAAGCCGTCAAGCTGGCCGGCATAGCGCTGCGCCTCGCGCTCTTCGATGGTGTTCAGCTTGATCGTGTCGATGCCGTGGAATGTCTCGTCCAGCCGCGTCGCCAGCACCGCCGCCGAGTTCCGCGCCGCCCGCGTGGTGCGCCGCACCCAGCGCTGCAACAGGACCATCGGCCCCATCAGCACCGGCGCGCCCGCCACGGCGATCAGCGTCCAGACCCAGTCGATCGAAAGCGCCACCGCGAACAGCGACAAAAGCGCCACCACGTCGCGCCCCAGCGCCGAGAAGACGGTGGACCAGATCGTTCCCGCCGCCAGCGTGTCGCCCCGCACCCGTTCGATCAGGACGCCGGGAGAGTTCTTCTGGAAGAACCCGCTGTCCAGCCGAAGCATGTGCATGACCATGTCGGATTGCAGCGCGGCCGAGACCCGCTGCCCGACCGCCATCATCAACACCCGCTGCCCAAAGCCCGCCAGCGCCCGCAGCAGGAACACACCGAAGACCGCGCCCGCCACCCACTTGATCGCCGAGCGGTCGCCCGCGACGAAAACCTGATCGAACATCGGCTTGATCAGGTAGGACAGCGCGCCCAGCATCCCGCCCTCGATCGCCATCAGCAGGACGGCCAGCAGGATCACCCAGATGTGCCGCCGCAGATAGCTGCGCCACAGCCAGCGCGTCAGGGCGCGCGCGTCGGTCATTTGCGCGCCTGCTTCTCGTTGAAGGACGCGGTGACCGCCTGCGGGTCGAACCTGTCGTGGAACCACTGGCGCAGCGTCATCGGCGTCTGCGCGGCGTCAGCCTCGTAGACGTCCAGCACGTGGTCCATCAGACCGGTCCGGGTGTGCTTGAGGTGGGCATATCGCAGTCCGAGCATACTGCGCGCATCGTCCACGCTCGCGCCCTCCTTGTCCATCAGCCACATCGCGGCGACCAGCCCGGCGCGGTCGGCGCCCGACTTGCAGTGGAACAGGAAGGGTTTCTTGTGCTCGAGATCGTCGAAAATGTCGAAGAGCTTCAGGAACTGCTCGCGTGCGACCAGCGAGCGGGCATAGATCTTGTGGTCGATCAACTCGATCCCAAGCGCGTCGCATGTCTCTTTTTCGAACAGGTAATGCGCGTAGGTGTCCTGTCCCCGCAGGTTCAGGATCGTGCGAATGCCCATCGCGTGGATCTTCCGCAGCCGCGCCGGAGACGGCTGGTTCGACCGCCAGACGCCCGGCGCGATCTCGTCCATGTTGGTCCAGACGGTGCGCAGAAGGCCGTGATCGGACAGATAGAAATGCCACTTCGCCTGCCGCCGCTTGGCGGGCGTCGAGATATCCTGACCGAACGTCTTGGAAAAGCGGCGTTCGATCTCGTGGATGCGCTGAAAGAGCTTGCCAAGCATGTATGATCCGGGCGGTGGAAGTGCAGGGCGGGGATGTAATGGCAATCCGCCGTCAGGACAAGCCGGGGCACCGATTGACGCCGCCTGCGGGCGGGACTAACGGAATGGGGTTACAGATCGGAGTAAAGCCCATGTCGCTTGCCAACGGCCGCGAATACCTTGCCATCCCCGGACCGTCGGTGATGCCCGACCGCGTGCTGCGCGCCATGCACCGCGCCGCGCCGAACATCTACGAGGGCGCCATCGTGGACGAGGTCGCGGGCATCGCGGCCGACCTGAAAAAGGTGGCGAAGACCGAAGGCAACCTTGCGATCTACATCGCCAACGGCCACGGCGCATGGGAAGCCGCGATGGCCAACACCCACTCGCGCGGGGACCTGTGCCTTGTGCTGGCGACCGGCCGTTTCGCGCTGGGGTGGTCGATGCATGCCGAGGGGCTGGGCATCGAACTGGACGTGATGGACTTCGGCAAGTCCTCGGACGTCGATCTGGAGAAGGTGGCCGAGCGTATCGCCGCCGACACCGAACACCGCATCAAGTCGGTGATCGTGGTGCACGTGGACACGGCAAGCTCTGTCCGCAACGACATTCCCGGCATCCGCCGCGTGCTGGACGAGGCGGGCCATCCCGCACTGTTCATGGTCGATTGCATCGCCTCGCTTGCCTGCGACGACTTCCCGATGGACGAATGGGGCGTCGACCTGATGGTTGCCGCCTGCCAGAAGGGCCTGATGACGCCTCCGGGCCTGTCTTTCGTGTTCTTCAACGAAAAAGCCGACCGCTTCCGCGACAATGCCAATTGCGTGACGACCTACTGGGACTGGCGCCCGCGCGCCTGGCCGCAAGAATTCTACCAGTATTTCGGCGGCACCGCGCCCACGCACCATCTGTTCGGGCTGCGCGCCGCGCTGGACATGATCAACGAGGAAGGTCTGGATCAGGTCTTCGCCCGCCATGCCACGCTGGCGCGCGCCGTCTGGTCCGCCTTCGACGCCTGGGGCACCGAGGGTCCGCTGAAGATGAACATAGCCGACGCTTCGAAGCGGTCGAACGCGGTCACCGCGCTGTCGATCGGCGCGCCCTACGGCAACGACGTGCGCAAATGGGTCGAGGCCAACGCCGGCGTCACGCTGGGCCTGGGCATCGGCATGGTCGACCGCTCGAACCCGTCGTCGCACGGCTTCTTCCGGATCGCCCACATGGGCCACGTGAACACGCAGATGGTGCTGGGTGCGCTTGGCGCGCTGGAGGCGGCGCTGACCGCGCTGGAGATCCCGCACGGCAAGGGCGCGCTCGAGGCGGCGGCGGCCATCTGCGCCGGGCGCTGAACGGACCGGCGGCGCGGAAAGGCGCCGCTACGCCTTGCGCTGCAAGAGGAAGTCTGCGGCGGCGGCAACGATCAGCACGAAGGCCAGACCGAAGTTCGCCCAAAGCGCGAACAGCGCGACGAACAGCAGCATGCCTGCCGCCCATAGAAACGGTGTCGTGTAATCTTCGACATGACCGGCCCCCGGAAGCGGGGCCCTTTCATTGTGCTCGCGCCTGTACGACATGCGCCACTCCGTGATCGGGGGCGGTGTCCTCCCGCTCCGCCCGATGTCTGGTTGGCGCTAACGTAGCACGAAGTCCGGCCCCGGCCAGAGCCTCCGTGCGTCACGATTTCGCGCGCGCGGCCTCCAGCGCCTGCGGCAGGATTTCGGCCAGCAGGTCAAGGTCCGCGCCGGTTCCGGCAGAGACGCGGATGCAGCGGTCCTGCGGCGCGACGAAGGGCATCCGCACGAAGATATCCCGCGCCAGCAATTCGCGCAGCACCGCGCGGGCAAAGTCGCCGTCCGCGCCGCAGTCGATGGTGACGAAGTTCGTGGCCGAGGGCAGGGGCGTCAGCCCGTTCGCCGTGGCAATCGCCGCGATCCGTTCGCGCGCCCAGCCGACCTGCGCCACGACCGAGGCCATGTAATCCGGGTCGTTCAGCGCCGCCAGCGCCCCGGCCTGGCTGATCCGGCACATGCCGAAATGATTGCGCACCTTGTCGAAGGCCGAGATCAGCCCGGGCGCGGCGATGCCGTAGCCCACGCGCGCACCGGCCATCCCGTAGGCTTTCGAAAAGGTGCGGAACCGGATCACCCGGGGATCGTCCGCCGCGATCCGGGGCATGGCTTCGGACGGCAGGAAATGCGCATAGGCCTCGTCCAGCACCAGCAGGCAGCCGTCAGGCAGGTCCGCGATCATGCGCTCGATCACCGTGCCGTCGTGCCAAGTGCCCATCGGATTGTCCGGGTTGGCGAGGTAGATCAGCTTCGCCCCCGTCTCGGCGGCCTTGTCCAACAGCGCCTGCGGGTCCTCGCGGTCGTCGCGATAAGGGACCTTGTGCAACGCGCCGCCGAAGCCCGCGACGTGGTAGTTGAACGTCGGATACGCCCCGTCCGAGGTCACGACGCTGTCGCCGGGGCCGACCGTCAACCGCACGACATAGCCCAGCAGCCCGTCGATGCCTTCGCCCACGATGACGTTCTCGGGCGCGACCCGTTCCGCCTCGGCCAGCGCATTGCGCAGGTCGTGGTTCTCGGGGTCGCCGTACATCCAGACGTCGGCGGCGGCGGCCTGCATCGCGGCCACGGCAAGCGGAGAGGGGCCGAACACCGACTCGTTCGCACCAAGCCGGGCGCGGAAGGCGGCGCCTCGGGCGCGCTCCTGCGTCTCGGGCCCGACAAAGGGCACGGTGGCGGGCAGCGAGGCGGCGAGCGGGGTGTAGCGCGGTGTCGTCATCGGCGGCACAATGCACGTTTTCGCGGCACGGTAAAGATTGCGAAACACGGTGTGATCGCGGTCCTGCCATTGGCGGGAATGGCCGCCGGCACCACGCGGGCGCCGGCGGCGGAAGGCGACGCTAGGTGTCGTCCTCGTCCATCGGCATGTCCTTGCGCGGCTCGGCGGCCTCGGCGTCGGACACTGGCGCTTCGGGCTCGGGCAGCGCGCGGGGCGCCTTGGCCGAGTTGTCGACCTTCAGCGTCTGCGTCGTGCCGTTCTTCGCCTCGCCCAGCCAGATGGTCTGTTGCGGGAACGGGATCTCGATGCCGCGTTCGTCGAAGATGCGCTTGACGATGCCGTTGTAGGCGCGGCCGACGCCCCACTGTTTGCCCGGCGCGCACTTGATCCGCGCCCGCAGCACGACCGCGCTGTCGCCAAGGCTGTTGACGCCGAAGTATTCGAACTCGCCGATGATCGCCTCGGCCTGCTCCGGATCGGACTGCAGCACCTCGAACGCGTCGATCATCGCCTGCTTGGCCTCTTCCGTGTCTTCGCGATAGGCGATGCCCATGTCGCAGACGTAGTAGCCGAAGTCCTTCACGTAGTTCGACACCATGTCGACCGACGAGAACGGGATGATGTGATACACGCCCTGCACGTCGCGCAGCGAAGCGGACCGGATCGTCAACCGCTCGACCGAGCCGGTAGTGCCGCCAACGGTCACCACGTCGCCCACGTTCATCGCGTTCTCAAGCTGGATGAATATGCCGGTAATGATGTCCTGCACCATCTTCTGGGCACCGAAACCGATGGCCAGACCCAGCACCCCGGCAGAGGCCAGCAGCGGCGCGATATCAAGCCCCAGTTCGGACAGCACGAACATCAGCGTGACGATGATCAGCGCGATGGTCGCGGCGTTCCGCAGCAGCGTCAGCAGCGTGCGTTCCCGTGCGTTGGCGACCTGCCCGAACTCGGGGTTCAGGCGATAGTCGACCCACGAGGTCAGCGCCAGCCAGACAAGGAACGACCCCAAGAGAACCATCGCGACCGAGAATACGGTGCTGGTGGCGCGGATGCCGAACTGACTGATCATCCAGCCGCGCAGGTCGATCAGGCTGATTGCGTTCAGTGCCAGCAGGACGACGGAGACGAAGATCACCAGCCGCAGCACGTACAAAAGCTTGGGTACGAAGCGGTTCAGCCGGGTTTCCAATAGCGGCAGCCGGGCCGAGATCCCCTCGGGCACCTGCACGCCGCGCACCATGATGCGGGTCAGCACGCCCGACAGCAGCAGACCCAGCAGCGCGATCACCGCAACCTGTCCGGACCCCAGCAGCGCTTGGAACGCGGCCTCGCCCGGACGCGCCAGCACGATGAAGAACAGCACCAGCAGGTAAGCCAGCGCCGGCCAGTGCCAGTTCCGCGCGAGATAGGCCAGCGGGCCGCGCATCCGGCGCGGTCCCATCGCATTCGTCTCGGCCTCGATCTCCGGGTGAACCTCGACCGGCTCCGCATCCGGCGCATCGGCAAGGCGGGTCTTGTCGCCCAGCATCCATTCCGCGACAGAGCGGCGGTTCCGGATTACGAGGAAGACCGCGAAGGCCAACACCGCGAAGGCGATCAGCGCCGACACGGCGCGTCCGGCCGCGAAAGAGACGTTCACGTTGATGATCGGAACCACCAGCAGCATCCCGTAGCCGATCACGCCGATGATCAGGCCCAGCCGCCGCGACATGTAGCGCGCCGCCCGGTCGGTGACCGGCAGGATGCGCAGGTCGCCGGACGACGGCGACAGGATCATCCGCAGACCGACCTTAGCCAGTTCCACCAGCAGGAAGGCGTTAAGGTACAGCGTCTGCCGAATGCCTATGGTGCCGAAATCTCCCAGCGCCAGCACCGCCAGCGCATATCCCGCGGCCCACGCGACAACGACAATCAGCGCATCCATCAGGGACGAGGCCGCGAACAGTCCCACCGTCCGCATCCAGCCGCTGTCGCGGGCGCGCCCGCCCATGCGGGCATAGATGCGCTTCGCAAGCCGACGCAGCACGACATAGACCAGAACCGTGCCGATGATCACCAGCGCCAGTTCCTTCAGCGCGTCCAGCAGCACCGAGGTCTCGTTCCCCGATAGCCCGTCGAACACGCCGGGCCCGTTGGTCAGTTGTGCCCAGACCGCGCTCAGCTGACCGGCGATGCCCTCGGCCACCTCCTGCGTCACAAGCGCGATACGCCGGCCGAAGGACAGGTCCGTCGGCTCGGGTTCGGCGGCGGTTTCCAGTGTCTCGACGATGGCGTCGGACGTGGTCGCCGTGTCCTCTTCGGCGGCGCGCAGTGTTTCAAGCAGCTCGGCGCGCTGGGCGTCGTCCTCAAGCACCTCGATCAGCAGATCGACGCTGGACGGCGCGGTCTCGGCCGTCTCGGCGGCAGGGTCGGCCGCCGTCTCCTGCGCAAGCGCGGGCAACAGGGGGAACAGGGAAAGGGAAAGAAGCAGGGCGGTCAGGAACCGGACCAGAGAAAGTCGCATCGTTACTCGCGTCTTGTTACATGGATGCCCGTCATACCTAGCGGGCTTCCCTACGGATCAATCTTGAATCCGTACATGTCGCAAGCATCTTTTGCCACTGACGGCCCCGCAGGCGATCCCGCGCGGACGTGTGCCGCGCGGAATTGCAGGGCAGCGCGGCGTCAGTAAAGCCCGCCCGTACTGAGCGTTCCGAAGTCCGCCTTGTCCGGGATGATGGTCACCTGACCATCCGAGGTTTCGACCGTCACCCCCTGATCGATCACGCCGTCGCCTTCGCCCGGCGCGAACATCGGCAGGTTCGACCCCATCGCCCAGCCGCCATCGAACATGACGCCGAACACGGGCTCTTCGCCGCTGCGGAAGTATTCGGCCACCACGTTCTCGCCCTGCGCGTCGTCGGGCAGGCGGGCGCCGGTGAAGCGGTCGATCTTGATGAACCGGCCACCCGGCGGCACGTCGAACTTGCCGCCGCCGTATTTCTCGGTCGCGACTTTCATGAACTCGTTCCAGACCGGCGCGCACATGCCGCCGCCCGAAGCGCCCGGCATCCGGCGCGGCCGGTCATAGCCGATGTAGCAGCCTGCCACGATGTTCGAGGTGAAGCCCACGAACCAGACGTCCTTCGCGTCGTTGGTGGTGCCGGTCTTGCCAGCAACCGGCACGCCCACGTTGACCCGGCCCGCCGCGGTGCCGCGCTGCACCACGCCCTGCATCATCGAGGTCAGCTGGTAAGCGGTGATCGCGTTCATCACGCGTTCGTTGTGCGACACGATCTCGGGGGCAAGTCCCGGCTCCAGCGATGCAAACTCGCAGTCCACGCACTCGCGCTGGTCATGGCGATAGATCGTCTCGCCCCAGCGGTTCTGCACCCTGTCGACCAGCGTCGGTTCCACCCGTTCGCCGCCGTTGGCGAACATCGCGTAAGCCGCGACCATCTTGAACAGGGTGGTTTCCTGCGCGCCAAGGCTGTTGGCAAGGAACGGCTCCAGCCGGTCGTACACGCCGAAACGCTCGGCATAGGACGCCACAAGGTCCATCCCGATCTCTTGCGCAAGCCGCACGGTCATCAGGTTCCGCGACCGCTCGATCCCGGTGCGCAGGGGCGTCGGGCCGTAGAACTGCTGCGAGGCGTTCGTCGGACGCCAGACCCCGGCGCCGGTGTCGACCTCGATCGGCGCGTCGATGATGATGGTGGCCGGGGTAAAACCGCTGTCTAGCGCCGAGGCATAGACGAAGGGCTTGAAGCTGGACCCCGGCTGCCGCGTCGCCTGCGTGGCGCGGTTGAACACCGAGTCCTCGTAGCTGAAGCCGCCCTGCATCGCCAGAACGCGACCGTTCTCGACGTCCATCGCCATGAAGCCGCCCTGCACCTCGGGGATCTGCCGCAGGGTCCAGCGAATGAAGCTACCGTCGCTGTCCGAGGTCATGGCGCGCACATGCACCACGTCGCCCACTTCCAGCAGGTCGCCCGCAACCCGTGCCTGATTGCCAAGCGAGCCGTCTTCCTGCCGCGGCCGGGCCCAGGTCACGTCCTTCGCGGGAATCCAGTGGCCGTCGTCATCCTCGTCGATGCCTTCGATCCCGATGCGGGCATCGTTGTTGCCCACCTCCAGCACGACGGCGGGATGCCAGCCCTCGATATCGCGCGCGATGTCGACGTCGGCCAGCGCCTTGCGCCAGTCCGCCTCGGTCGTCAGCACGGCGGGGTCGAGGGTTTCCACGATGCCGTGCCACACGCCAAGACCACGGTCGTAAGTCTCCAGCCCGTGCTGCAGCGCCAGCGCGGCGACCCTCTGCAGGTCCGGGTCGATGGTGGCCCGGATCGTCAGGCCGCCGCCGAAGAATTCCTCGGTCCCGAAATCGCGCGACAGCTGGCGCCGGATCTCGTCGGTGAAATAGTCGCGCGGGGGCATCACGGACCGGAAGCTGTCGAAGTCGCCCGCCTGCACCGTGCGCAGCGGATCCTCGGTGGCGATGTCATATTGCGCCGCGGTGATATAGCCGTTCTCCCGCATCTCGCGCAGCACGTAGTCGCGCCGCGAGATGGCAAAGTCGCGGTCGCGCACGGGGTGCGTCCGCGCCGGCTGCTGCGGCAGCGCGCCAAGATAGGCCGCCTCGGCCACGGTCAGTTCTTCAAGCGTCTTGTTGAAATACACCTGCGCTGCGGCGGTCACGCCGTACGAGTTCTGACCAAGGTAGATCTCGTTCAGGTACAGTTCCAGGATCTCGTCCTTCGACAGCGTGTTCTCCAGCCGCACCGACAGGATCAGTTCCTTGATCTTCCGCTCCGCCGAGCGGTCCGACGACAGCAGGAAGTTCTTCACTACCTGCTGCGGAATGGTCGAGGCGCCCCGCAGCCGCCCGCCGCGCAGCGCGTCCAGCGCCGCCGCCACCATGCCGCGCGGATCGTAGCCGTGGTGCTGGTAAAAGTTCTTGTCCTCGGCCGAGATGAAGGCCTGCTTCACGATGTCGGGAATATCCTCGATCGGGGTGAACAGCCGCCGTTCCTTGGCGAACTCGTCGATCAACTGCCCCTCGCCGCTGTAGATGCGGCTGATGGTGGGCGGCGCATACAGCGCAAGTTGCTCGTGATTCGGCAGGTCACGGCCATACATGTAGAACACCGCGCCGATGGTAAGCGCGGCCATGACGATGCCGATGGTGATCCAGCTGAAGATGGCGCCGAAGAACGACGCGATGATGCGCAGCATGGCCTGTTCCTGCGATTTTCGTATCAGTCCGGCAGTATAGAAGCTTTGTGTTTACGTCAAAAGAAGGATCGGCGGCATCGCGCCCATGTGATCCGGCCCCGCAGGGCTGCTTCGCCCCCGGGGGGTTGCGCCTGCGCCCCCCCATCCATAACGCTTTCTGCATGAGACCCGAGGATATTCTGCCCACTTACGAACGTGTTGCGCGCGGCTATTCCGCCAGCCGCGACCGGACCCTGTTCGAACGGCGCTGGCTGGACCGCATGCTGAACTTCGCTCCGGGACGTCGCGTCCTCGATCTCGGCTGCGGCCCCGGACGCCCCATTGCCGAGTATCTCGTGGACCGCCGCTGCATGGTCACGGGCGTCGACGGTGCGCCCGCGATGGTGTCGCTGTTCCGCCAGAACCTGCCGCAGGCCGAATGCGTGCGCTCGGACATGCGCGGGCTGAACCTCGCCCGCCAGTTCGATGCGATCCTCGCGTGGGACAGCTTCTTCCACCTGTCGCCCGGCGACCAGCGCGAGATGTTCCCGACCTTCGCCGCCCATGCCGCGCCGCGCGCGGTGCTGATGTTCACCTCGGGTCCCGACGCGGGCGAACCCATCGGGCGGGTCGAGGGAGAGCCGGTCTACCACGCCAGCCTGTCGCCCGACGACTACCGTGCCTGCCTCGACGCGTCGGGCTTCGACGTGGTGGACTTCAAGCCCGAGGACCCGACCTGCGCCGGTCACACGATCTGGCTGGCCCGCAAGCGTCGCGACGCCAGCTAGGCCTTTACTGCCGCAGCAAGGCAGCCTCCGCCGCATCTGCCGCGGCCCAGGCGATCAGCGCGTCGCGGATGCCATCCGCGGCATTGGCGCGCCACTCTTCCGACAGCAGGTTCTCGCGGTCGGTGTCGGAGGACAGGAACCCCAGCTCGATCAGCACCGACGGGATGTCCGCCGCCTTCAGCACCGAGAACGACGCCTCCAGCCGGGGCCGCTTGTACAGCGGGCCGATGGTCTCGCGCAGGCCCGCCACCAGGGCATCCGCCAGCCGGTCGGCGCGCGGCTGCGTCTCGGCGCGCGCCAGTTCCATCAGCACTTTCGCCACGCGGTCGTCGTGGTCGGTCAGGTCGACACCCGCCAACAGGTCGCCCCGGTCGTGTCGTTCGGCCAGCTTCTCCGATGCGACGTCCGACGCGGTCTCGCTCAGCGTATAGACCGTCGCCCCCCGCGCACGGCCCTCGGCCAACGCATCCGCATGAAGCGAGATGAACACGTCCGCCCCGGCCATCCGCGCGATCGAGACGCGCATCTCCAGAGGCACGAAGATATCGTCGTCGCGGGTCATGTAGACCTCGAAACCGCCCGCGCGGCGCAGCACCTCGCGCAATTCTCGGGCGAATTGCAGCATCAGGTCCGCCTCGACGGTACCGTCCCGCTCGGCGCCGGGGTCGATGCCGCCGTGACCGGGGTCCAGCACCACGACCACCGGCCGTGTCCCGTCCTGCCTTCGGTGCGCCGGCTCCGGCGCGACGGCGGGATCGGGCAGCGCGAACAGCGCGCTCGGCGGCGCCCCGGCGGCGGCGGCGAACACGTCCTCGCTCACCGCTTCCAGCCGGACCGTCACGGCATTTGCCGCGCCGGTGTCCATCCACGCCTCGGCGACCGCCATCGGCGCGGCCAGTTCCACCACCATCCGCGACCAGCCCGGCCGGAACGGTCCCACCGAAACCGAAGCCACCGCCTCTGACCGGTCGAACGCGTCGGTGTCCAGCCCGGCCCAGTCCACGGTCGAGAAATCCAGCACCAGCCGCCGCGGCGCATCCAGCGTGAACACGCGGTAGGGCACCGGCTGGCTAAGCGACAGCACCAGGTCCACCCCGGCCACGGTGTCCGTCACCGACGAACCTGCGGCATCGACGCGCGCCAGTCCCGCAAGGTCCTGCCCCTGCGCCGCCACGCCCCAGAAGAGCGCACAGAATGCGATGAAAAGTCTGCTCATGATGCCTTCGCCGGTCTGCGCCGATTTGCGCGGGACCATACCGGCTTTCCCGCCGCACGGAAAGCGCCGAGCGCCATCAAACGGTCCGCCTGCTTCTTCTCTTCCCAAGTACCTCGGGGGAGTCGCGCAGGGCGCGACGGGGGCAGCGCCCCCGCCACCGCGCGAGAGGCGGCGCTAGCGTGCGTCCATGAACGCCTTCAGCCGGGCCAGCCCCTCGCGGATATCCTCGGTCGAGCGCGCGTAAGAGAACCGCAGCGTGCCCGCGCCCCGATCCGCGTCGAAGTCCAGCCCCGGCGTCACCGCGACGCCCGCCTCGCGCAGGATCTCGGCTGCGAAGGCGCGGCTGTCCGTGGTCAGCGCCGACACGTCCGCGTAGACATAGAAGGCTCCGTCGGGCGGCGCGATCTCGGTAAAGCCTGCTGCGGGCAGTCCCTCCATCATCAGGCGGCGGTTCTCGGTATAGACCGCCATGTTCGCCTGCAACTCGTCCGTGCAGTCCATCGCGGCCAGCGCGGCGACCTGGCTGACGTGGGGGGCGCAGATGAACATGTTCTGCGCCAGCCGCTCGACGGTGCGGACGTGGCCCTCGGGCACCACCATCCAGCCCACCCGCCAGCCGGTCATGCTGAAGTATTTCGAGAACGAGTTGATCACGTAGACGTCGTCCGAGATTTCCAGCGCCGTCACCGCTTTCCGCTCGTATTCGATGCCGTGATAGATCTCGTCCGAGATGAAGGCCGTCCCGTTCGCCTGCGCCGCAACGATCAGCGCGGCCAGCGCATCGCGGTCCAGCATCGTGCCGGTCGGGTTGGCGGGCGAGGCGACCATCAGCCCGGCCAGATCCGTCGGCAGGTCGCCCGGCACCGGTTGCAGCCGGTTCTCGGGTGCGGTCTCGATCATCACCGGGGTCAGCCCCAGCGCGGACAGAATATGGCGATACGACGGATAGCCGGGCGCGCCGATCCCCACCTTGTCGCCGCTGTCGAACAGCGCCGAGAAGGCCAGCAGGAACGCCCCCGACGAGCCTGCCGTCACCACCACCCGGGCCGGGTCCAGATCGACGCCGTACCAGTCCCGGTACAGTCCCGCGATCCGCGCCCTCAGCGCGGGCAGCCCAAGCGACACGGTATAGCCCAGCGGATCGGCGGCCATCGCCTTGGTCACCGCGGCGCGCGCGCCTGCGGGGGCAGGGGTGCCCGGCTGGCCCACTTCCATGTGGATGACGTGTTGCCCGGAAGCCTCGGCCTGCCGTGCCGCTTCCATCACATCCATCACAATGAAGGCATCGACCTCGCTGCGTCTTGAGTTCCGCATCCAGCCCTCTCTATGGTTTTGCGCAACGCAGGACCTGCACCCGGAGAGACGGACAGTCAATGGCGCGACACGTTCTGACGCGAATGCGCGCGGCGCTTCTCGTGCTGGCCTTTTCCGGCCTCGCGCTGCCCGTCGCTGCGCAGGGCCTGCTGCGCGATCCCGACATCGAGAACGCGCTGCACAAGCTGGCCGAGCCGCTGCTGACAGCCGCCGGTCTGCCGCCGTCGCAGGTGAAGGTGTTGGTGGTCAACGACGACCGCCTGAACGCCTTCGTGGTCGACAGCCGGCACATCCTGATCCATTCGGGCCTGATCCTGAAGGCGCAGCGCGCCGAAGAGCTTCAGGCCGTCATCGCCCACGAAATCGCCCATATCGCCAACGGCCACATCGCGCGGCGTCTGACCAATCTCGGCAACGCCAACACCGCGGCGCGGTTCGGGCTGGTGATGGCGCTGGCTTTGGGCGCGGCGACCGGCAGCGGCGAGGCCGCCGCTGGCATCGCGCTGGGCACCGGAAGTTCCGCCAATCGCGTCTTCCTGAGGCACACCCGCGCCGAAGAAGCGTCGGCCGACCAGTCGGCGCTGCGCTACATGGCGATGCGCAACATCGACCCGACCGCCATGGCGGACGTGCTGGAGTACTTCCGCGGGCAAGAGGTGCTGTCCGAGTACCGGCAGGACCCCTACGTCCGCTCGCATCCCCTAAGCCGCGACCGCATCCGCGCGGTCGAGGGCTACGCCGCCGCCTATGGACCCAAGGCCACCGACCACCCGCAGGCGCAGTACTGGTTCCTGCGGGCACAGGGCAAGCTGTCGGCCTTCATCCGCAAACCGGGCTGGACGCTGACCCGCGTGGGCAAGGACAATTCGGAACTCGGGTTGATGCGGCAGGCCATCGCCTTTCACCGCTCGGGCCGCCGCAATGACACGATGGCCGCGATGAACCGTCTGCTTTCGATGCGGAACGACGCCTATTACCTGGACCTTCTGGGCCAGATCCAGCTTGAAAGCCGCGATTTCGCCGGCGCCGCGCGCAGCTACGGCGCCGCCGCCAACGCCGCGCCCTCCGAGCCGCTGATCCTTGCGGGCTATGGCCGGGCGCTTGCCGCCTCGGGCCAGTATGCCGCGGCGCTGGGCCCGCTGGAACGGGCCCGCACCCGCGACGGCACCGACCCGCGCATGCTGCGCGACCTTGCCGTGGCCTACGCCAAAACCGGCAACAACGGCATGGCTTCGGCCGTGACCGCCGAACGCTACGCGGTTCTTGGGAACCTCAAGACCGCGATGATCCACGCCGAGCGCGCCTCGGCCCTTCTTCCCCGCGGCTCCCCCGGATGGATCCGCGCCCAGGATGTGTTATCAGCGGCGCACGCCGCCGGAATTGAAAGAGGATAAGCCATATGAAAACCCGTCTTCCGCTGGTCGCCGCGATGGTCGCGATGACCGCCACGCCGCTGGCCGCATTCGACCTGTCCGAGATGACCGAGGAAGAGCGGATGATCTTCCGCTCCGAGGTCCGCAACTACCTGATGGACAACCCCGAAGTCCTGCTTGAAGCCATCAACGTACTGGAACAGCGCCAAGCCGAGGCGCAGGCCGCCAATGACGTCGCGCTGGTCGAAACCAACAGCGACGAGTTGTTCGACGACGGTTATTCGTGGGTCGGCGGCAACCCCGACGGCGACATCACAATTGTCGAGTTCATGGACTACCGCTGCGGCTACTGCCGCAAGGCGCACCCCGAAGTCAGCGAGCTGATCGAAAGCGACGGCAACATCCGCTACATCGTCAAGGAATTCCCGATCCTCGGCGAGCAGTCCGTGCTTGCCTCGCGTTTCGCCATCGCGGTGAAATCGGTCGAAGGCGACGCGGCCTACGAGACCGTGCACGACCTGCTGATGACCATGCGCGGCGAAGTCACCGAAGAAGCGCTGTCGGCGATGTCCGAAGAGCAGGGCTATGACACGCCCGCCGTGTTCGACGCCATGAACAGCGCCGAGACCGAAGCGATCATCGCGCAGAACCGCGCGCTGGCGCAGCGCATGGCGATCAGCGGCACGCCGTCCTTCATCTTCGACTCCGAGATGGTGCGCGGCTATGTGCCGATCGACGGGATGCGCGAAATCCTCGCCGAGGTCCGGGCCGAGGGCTGATCCGCCCCGGTCCAATGCGGGCGCCCGATCACGCGGTGCCCGCGATCCGACAATGCTCACCGATACCGACTCCGCCCGCTATTGCGCCCGCCTCGGGCTCGAAACGCTTCCGCCCGCCACGCCCGAGGGGCTGGCGCTGCTGCAATCCGCGCAACTGGGCGCGCTGCCCTTTGAAGGGATCGAGCCCTTCCTTGGCATCACTCCGTCGCTGGACCCTGCCGACGTCGCGGACAAGATCCTGCACCGGGGTCGGGGCGGCTACTGCTATGAACTGAACACGCTGTTCGGCGCGGCGCTGGCCCGCGCGGGCTTCGACGCCCGCCGCGCGCTGGCGCGCGTGTTGCAGCGCAATCCCGAACCTGGCGCGCGCAGCCACCTTGCTTGGATCGTCCGCATCGGCGACAGCCGCTGGCTGGCCGACACCGGCTTTGGCGGCCCGGGCGCGCGGACCCCGATCGAGATCCGGCCCGGCGAACAGACCGCCGCGAACGGCACCTATCGGATGACCCGCAATGAGACGCTGGGCGAGGACGTGCTGGAACGGCTGACGCCGGATGGCTGGCAGAAGCTTTACAGTTTCGACGGCGCCTCGGTCACCGATGCCGAGGTCGAGGCCGCGAACTATGTCGCCGCCACGTGGCGCAACAGCGTCTTCCCATGGAACCTGATGGCCGCCGGGTTCGACGGCGCGACGCGCATCGGCGTGTTCAACCGCAGCCTGACGGAAGAAACCCCCGACGCCGTCACCCGCCGCGACATCACGGATACTGCGGACCTCGGGCAGGTGCTTGGCCGGATCGGGCTGAACGCCGGACCCACGGTGCTGGAACAGGTCTGGCAACGGCTGGAGCATCCCGCACCGGTGCCTGCATGATCCGCGCCGCGGTGCTTTCCGGGGTGCTGCTGGCGGCCACCGCCACCGCCGCCCCGGCGCAGGACGTGCTGGACCGGCTCCGGTCGCTCGACACCGACGCGCCCACGCTCGACGACGCCTACGCGGAAGAGGCCGCTGCCGACCGCGACCTCATCGCAGAGGAGGCGCACACGCTATTCGACCCGGACCGTCCGACCATCGGCGCGGGCGACGGGCCGGTGCGCGCCGCCATGTTCATCGAGCCCGACTGCGCCGACTGCGGCCCGGCGGTCGAGGAACTGGGCGCGCTGGCGGCCAAGCTGGGCATTCGCGTCGCCGTCATCGACGTCTCAGAGCCCGAGAACGCGGACCTGATGCGCCGCCTGACGCTGGACCTGCTGCCGTCCTACGTCTTGCCCGAAAGCCTGATCCGCGGCGCGATGCCCGCAATCGTGCTGGAACGCTACCTTTCCGAATAGCCGCGTCCGCCGCGTCGCGAGGATGTGTCGTCCGCCCGCGCCCGTGGTCTTGCCGCCGGGCGGCGCCGTTGGTATCACCGGCGCCTGAACAAGAGGTGGACCCATGCGCGCCGAAACGCAGAACGTTGTCGAAGAAATCCGCAAGTCGCTGGCCCTGCTGCGGCAGCGGATGGACTACGACACCGCCAGCCACCGGTTGGAGGAGTTCAACGCGCGCGTCGAGGACCCGACCCTGTGGGACGACCCCGAGAACGCGCAGAAACTCATGCGCGAGCGTCAGGCGCTGGTCGACCAGATGAAGACCTTCGAGGGCATCGAGACCGACCTCAACGACAACATCGAGCTTATCGAACTTGGCGAGATGGAAGAGGACGACGAAGTCGTGGCCGACGCCGAAGCCTCGCTTAAGGCGCTGCGCGACCGCGCCGCCCAGAAGGAACTCGAAGCGCTGCTCAACGGCGAGGCCGACGCCAACGACACCTTCCTTGAAATCAACGCGGGCGCCGGTGGCACCGAGGCCTGCGACTGGGCTCAGATGCTCCAGCGGATGTACGTGCGCTGGGCCGAGAAGCGCGGCTTCAAGGTGGAACTGCAGTCCGAGGAACCGGGCAGCGAGGCGGGCATCAAGTCGTGCTCGTACAAGATTTCCGGCCACAACGCCTATGGCTGGCTGAAGTCCGAAAGTGGCGTTCACCGGCTGGTGCGGATTTCCCCCTTCGGCAAGGGCACGCGCGAGACCTCTTTCGCGTCGGTCTGGGTTTATCCCGTGGTCGACGACAACATCGAGATCGAGGTGAACCCGGCGGATATCCGCATCGACACCTACCGGTCCTCGGGCGCGGGCGGTCAGCACGTGAACACCACCGACTCTGCCGTGCGGATCACCCACGTGCCCACCGGCATCGTGGTGACCTCGTCCGAGAAGTCGCAGCACCAGAACCGCGACATCGCGATGAAGGCCCTGAAATCGCGCCTGTACCAGATGGAACTGGACAAGCGGAACGCCGCGATCACCGAGGCGCATGAAAACAAGGGCTCTGCCGGCTGGGGCAACCAGATCCGGTCCTACGTGCTTCAGCCCTATCAGATGGTGAAGGATCTGCGGACCAGCCACGAGACCTCGGACACCTCCGGCGTGCTGGACGGCGACCTCGACGCCTTCATGGCGGCGACGCTGGCCATGGACGTTTCGGGCAAAAGCCGGGCCGAGGCCACCGCCGAGGATTAACGTCCCCGATCACCGGAACGCGAAAGCAAAGCGCCGAGGTCTCCCCGGCGCTTTTTTCTTGCCCGGCCCGGACATACGCGATCCCGGCCCCGCATTTTCCCCGCAATTGACGCGCTGCGTCTTTTGTCCCGCCCGGCAAGGCGTTAGCCATGGTGCCGTGGACCATCGGGAGAGCGCGGAATGAACGAAGTGCTGGAGCTGACGCTGGCGGACCTGACCGAGCGTCTGGCGGCAAGGGCGCTGTCGGCGCGCGAGGTGATGACCGCCGTGCTGGACCGGATCGACGCGGTGAACGGCCAGGTGAACGCTGTCGTCTCGCTGAGGGACCGCGCCGACCTTATGGCCGAGGCCACCGAGGTGGATGCGGGCCCGTGGCGGGGGCCGCTGCATGGGGTGCCGATCGCAGTGAAGGACCTTGTCGAGGTGAAGGGTATCCGCTCGACCCACGGCTCGCCGATGTTTGCCGACCACGTGCCCGAGGCGGACGAGGTGCTTGCTGCACGGCTGCGCGCCGCGGGCGCGATCCTGATCGGCAAGACGAACGTACCAGAGTTCGGGCTGGGCTCGCACTCTTACAACCCGATCTTCGGCGTCACGCGGAACCCCTATGATCTCTCCCACACGGCTGGCGGATCCTCGGGCGGGGCAGGCGCGGCGCTTGCCTGCCGGATGGCGTGGGTCGCAGACGGCTCGGACGCGATGGGCAGCCTGCGCAACCCGGCGGGCTGGAACAACGTCTACGGCCATCGCCCGACGGTCGGGCTGGTGCCGGGAGACGGGCAGGGCGAGTTGTTCCTGCACCCGTTGGCCACGCTGGGGCCGATGGCCCGCAACCCGCGCGACCTTGCCGCGTTGCTCGAGGTGCTGGCGGGGCCCGAGCCGGGCCAACCCGGCGGCGCGTCCTTCGTGGCGGGCAAGCTGAATGACGACATCGCCGGCAAGCGGATCGGATGGGTGGGCGACTGGGGTGGCGCATGGCCGTTCGAGCCCGGCATCCTCGACCTATGCCGCAAAGCGCTGACGACGTTCGAGGATCTTGGCTGCACCGTGGAAGCGATCGCGCCACCGTTCCCTGCCGCGAAGCTGTGGGACAGCTGGACGACCCTGCGCAGCTGGGCGGCGGCGGGCGCGCACGCGGCAGCCTACGCCGACCCCGAGAAACGCGCGATGTACAAACCCGCGATGCTCTGGGAGATCGAGCGCGGCCGTGCCCTGACCAATGAACAGATCCTTGCGGCCAGCGCGATCCGTTCTGACTGGTTCCGCGCCGCGTCAGAGATGTTCGCCACCTACGACGCCGTTGCGATGCCGACCGCGCAGCTTTGGCCCTTCCCGGCGGAATGGGACTGGCCGAAAGAGATCGCGGGCACGCCGACGGACACCTACCACCGCTGGATGGAATGCGTCATTCCGGCAAGCCTGATCGGACTACCCTGCACCGCGATGCCTGCGGGGTTCGGGCCAGGGGGGCTGCCGATGGGCGTGCAACTCGCCGGACCGCGCGGCGCAGACGGCGCTCTTCTGAACCTCGCCGCTGCCTACCACGACGCGACCCGCTGGCCCGAGACGCGCCCGCCCAATCTCTGACGCTCCATTCTGAACCGCGAATACATCTTTTCCGCGTGGATCGGTCATGCTCTGTTCACGGGAACGGGAGGTGCCGATGGTCGAGATAAGCGAACCGTCCCCGCTGCCGCAGGTCGGCCGGGTGACGCTTGCAGAGATACTGGTGTCGCTGGGCTGCGGCTGGCGGGATTTCCGCGCCGCCCCGGCCTTCGGGCTGTTCTTCGGCGGGGTCTATGCGCTGGTGGGGCTGGTGCTGGTGCTGCTGGGGGCGGGCAACTGGACGTGGACGCTGGTCCTGTCGCTGGGTTTCCCGCTGGTCGCGCCCTTCGCGGCGGTCGGGCTGTACGAGGTGTCCCGCAGGCTGGAGGACGGCGAGTCGCTGACATGGTCCGCCGTGCTGGGCGTGGTCGCGCGCGAACGCAACCGGCAGATCCCGTGGGCGGGCGCGATCATCGTGATCTACTTCCTGTTCTGGTCCTTTCTCGCCCACATGCTGTTCGCGCTGTTCATGGGCCCCTCGGCGCTGATGAACGTGTCGACCTCGTGGGACAGCTTCCTGACGCCCACCGGCCTGACCATGATCGGCGTCGAACTGGTGGTGGGCGGCGTGGCGGCTTTCGTGTTGTTCGCCCTGACCGTGGTCAGCCTGCCGCTGCTGCTGGAGAAAGAGATCGACTTCATCTCGGCCATGCTGCTCAGCTTCCGCTGCACCTTGGCGAACCTGCCGGTGATGCTGGTCTGGGCCGCGATCATCGCGCTTCTGCTGTTCGTCGGGATGCTGCCGTGGTTCCTTGGGCTGTTCGTCGTCCTGCCGGTGCTTGGGCATGCGACGTGGCACCTGTACCGCCGCGCGCTGTACGACCCGCTGCCCTAGACTAGCGGCGCAGGCCGATCCACGCGACGACGGCTGACGCGGCGGCCATCGCGGCGGTGGTCCACGCGATCACCGCGAAGGCGGTTCCGCTTGCCGTGACATGGGCGGGGTCGGCCAGCGTATCGCCATAGCTCGCGGGCCCACCGGCCGCGCCGTAGGCCAGCGCGGCGACGCTGCCCATCGCGGCGACGGCCACCAGACCGGCCACCCGCGACACCGCGTTGTTCACGCCAGAGGCGGCGCCCGTGTTGCCCTCGGCCACGCCCCGCATCACCGCCGTCGACAACGGGGCCACGACCAGCGACATGCCGAACCCCATCAGCGCCATCAGCGGCAGCAGCGTCGTCCAGAAGTCCCGCCAGCCCACGGTCAGGGCCAGCCCGGCATAGGCCAGGGCCACCAGCGCAGACCCGGCAGCGATGGGGCGGGCAGGGCCATACCGATCCGACAGCCGGCCGGCGGTGGCGGACATCAGCGGGATGAAGACCGACAGCGGCGCGAAAGCGATCGTGGCGATCAACTCGGTAATGCCCCATGCCGGGATCAGCAGCATCGGCAGGAAGAAGGTGATCGCGGACAGCGAGAAGTACAGGAAGAACGTCAGCACGTTCGCAGCTGAGAAACTGCGGTTGCGAAACAGCGCGAGGTCGAGCATCGGGGCAGGGCTTCGCGCCTCGACCCGCAGGAACGCGGCCAGCGCCAGCAGGCCCGCGGCAGCCAGGCCAATGCGACGGGGCAAGTCGCCGCCGGCGGTCAGCGACAGTGCCAGCAGTCCAAGCCCCGCGACGGCCAGCGCCGCGCCGGGTATGTCGAGGCGATGACCCGCGTGGCCCGGATCGTCAGCGACCGCGCGGCGGATCATCCAGATCGCCGCAAGCCCCAGCGGCAGGTTGACCGCGAAAATCGCCCGCCAGAACTCTGGCCCTCCGAAAGACAGCGCCGCACCGCCGATGATGGGACCGGCGGCGGTGGTCAGCGACGACGCGGCCGCCCAGATACCGATGGCACGGCCCCGTTCGGCCTCGGGGTAGGCGCGGGCGATCAGGGCAAGGCTGCCCGGGATCATCAGCGCCGCACCACACCCCTGCGCCGTGCGGGCCGCGATCAGCCAACTGGCGGTGGGGGCGGCGGCACACAGAAGCGAGGCTGCGACAAACAGCGCGATGCCGATGCTGAACACCCTCGCCAGCCCGAACCGGTCTCCCGCGCCGCCGCCGACGAGGATCAGCGCCGACAGGGCCAGCATGTAGGCGTTGGAAATCCACTGCGCCTGCGGCAGCGACGCGCCCAGCGTCTCGCGCATTGCGGGGATGGCGATCGACACGACAGAGCCGTCTATGAAGCCCAGCGCCGATGCAAGAATGCAGGCGGCCAGCAGCAGCGGGCGCCGCCCGGACGGGCAGAACCCCCGAACGAAATCGGGCGCCGCAGGGGTCTGCGGCGCCCGTATCTCTGGTGCGCTGTCGCTCAAGATGCCGACGTCAGCCGTTGGCGTTGGCCGACTGCTGCTTCTGCGGCGCGGCCTGCGGCTTGGCGCCGTCCTTGGCCAGCGGATCGTCGCGACGCTGCACGGAACCCTCGAAGTGGGCGCCGGATTCGATCGCGATGGTCTTGTGGATGATGTCGCCTTCCACGCGGGCGGTGGAGGTCAGGCGCACTTTCAGACCGCGGACGCGGCCGATGATGCGACCGTTGACCACGACGTCATCGGCGACCACCTCGCCCTTGACGGTGGCGCCTTCGCCGACGGTCAGGAGGTGGGCGCGAATGTCGCCTTCGACATTGCCTTCGATCTGCACGTCGCCGGTCGTCTTGATGTTGCCGACGATGGTCAGGTCCTGCGACAGGGTCGACGCCGGCGGTTTCGCCTTGGGCGCGGGAGGCGCAGAGAAGTCGGTGGAAGAGGGGCGGGACGGTGCCGGTGCCTCGGAGGAGGCGGGTTTCGCCGCCTGGTCTTCGGCCGGCTTCGATCCGGGCTCGTTGATTCGGCTCTTAGAAAACATCTCTCGCTGCCTTGATATAGGTCATCGGGTTGACGGGCTTGCCGCCGATCCGCACTTCGTAGTGGAGGTGAGTGCCTGTCGACCGGCCGGTGTTCCCCATATCACCGATCCGATCCCCGCGCGAGACCCTATCCCCGACGTTCACGCGAATCTTGCTCATGTGGGCATAGCGCGTCTCGATCCCGAACTCGTGCTGGATCTTGACCAGTCGGCCATAGCCGGACTGCCAGTCCGCGTGGATCACCACGCCGTCGGCGGTCGCATAGATCGGGGTGCCGTGGGCGCCCGCGAAATCGGTGCCTTCGTGCATCCGGCCCCAGCGCATGCCAAAGCCCGAGGTGAACCGGAACGAGTCCTTGATCGGAATGGCGAAGGGGGTCTTTTCCAGCGCGATGCGGTACAGGTTCATCCGGTCAAGCTGGCTGAGGATCGAATTGGCTCGGATGCTGTCGGCGTCCGGCGCTTCGTCCTTGGTCGAGAAGGTCAGCGGCGTCAGCGGCCCGCCCTGGCCGGAATAGCCACGGCGCACTGTCTCGAGGATCGAGTCTGCCGACAGGCCGGCCGACGAGAAGATGCCGTCGAGCGGTTCCAGCGAGATCGACACGGCGTCCTCAAGCTGGGTGAAGATGCGGTCGTTGCGCTCTTCCATCAGGCGGCGTTCGTATTCCATGTCGGCGACGGTCGTCTTCGCCTCGGCGGCGATCATCGCCATGGTGTCCCGCTCGGTCGCGGCGTCGTTCAGCGCGGCGGTCAGGAAGTCGAGCGTGGTTTCGTCGTCTTCGGTGCTGTGGCTGCGGTTCTCGGCGACCACGCCGTCAAGCCGGGCCAGTGCGGCGACCGTTTCCTCGCGCGCGGCGTCGCGTTCCTTCATGGTGCGGCGCAGCGTGGTCTGGATCACGTCGATGCCGGTTTCCAGTTCCTTGCGGCGATCCTCGGAATCGAGAAGGGCCGACTGCATCTCGGAAATCTGTTCCAGCGCGGCGGTAAAGCGTTCCTGAGCTGCTGCGGCTTCCTCGGCGCGGCGGTCGCGTTCTTCCGAAAGCGCGGCAAGGCGAGTCTCGTAAAGGGTCCGTTCACGTTCGGCCTGGTCGCGAAGCGAGCCAGAGCCGACGCTGTCCATCAGGATGATCGCGGTGGCGACGATGGCCCAGCCCACGAAGATCGCGCATCCCGACCAGGCGATGGCCTGCGTCGGTGCGCTGAGACGGATGAACTTGGTGTCGGTTTCGGAGCGGAGAAAGATGCGCTGTTCCGGAAATGCACGTTCCAGACCTGCGCGCAGCTTATGCCCGATCCCATAAAGCGATTGCACTGTCCCGTTTCCCCGTTTCTTGATACGGCACAATCCCCCGGTCAGCCGCACTGGAACGTGCCTAGCCGAGACAGGAATCTAGGGCAACAACTGTTCACAACTTGCTAAGAACACGGGGGGATTCTGCCGTTAACCGGCGAAAAACCGCCGACTTTTGGGTGCCCCAGCGTCACATCGCCTTGGCCGCGGCAAGCACATCCGACACGTGACCGGCGACCTTCACCTTGTTCCAAACGTGATGGACGGTGCCTTTTTGGTCGATCAGGAAGGTGGTCCGCTCGATCCCCATGAACTTGCGGCCATACATGCTTTTTTCGACCCAGGTGCCGTAGGTTTCGCACACATCGTCCTCGGTATCGGACAGCAGCGTAATGCCAAGATCGTGCTTTTCCCGGAACTTGTCGTGCTTAGCTACAGTATCCTTGCTGATCCCCAGCACGGTGCATCCCGCCGCCTTGAACGCGTCTGACGCTTCAGTGAAGTCCAGCGCCTCTCGGGTGCAGCCAGAGGTATCGTCCTTGGGATAGAAATAAAGTACGACGGGACCACCTTGCAGGTCGGAGAGAGTGACCTTGCCGCCGCCGTCGCGGGGAAGGGTGAAGTCGGGGGCGGTCTGGCCTTTTTCAATCATTTTGTCGCTCCTTCTCTGAGTGTAATGCGGAAGCGTGGGTTTTGGTTCAGTTCTAGCCCGGTTCGGGCCAAGATAAAGACAGGCAGAGCGAATTGCCGGTGACCGGAGGCAGATGAGCGACACGGCTGCAGAAAAGCCACGCCCGAGGCGCGGGCGCCGCCGGCGTGCCGGGCTTCTGGTGCTGCTCAGCGTTGCCGTCCTGTCCGTTTTCGGGGGTCTCGGGTTTCTGGCCGTTACCGGCATTCCGCTGACCGCGCCCGACTGGGTGACGCGCGAGGTCGAGGAACGGTTGAACGCCGAGATCGACACCGGCCGCGTCTCGCTGGGCGGCATCTCGGTCGGCGTCGACAGCGCGATGGTGCCGCGCATCCGTCTGCGCAACGTGGGCCTGATCGACGGTCGCGGGCTAGAGATCGCGCGCCTGAACGAGGTCAGCGCCCGGCTGACCGCACCCGCGCTGCTGCAAGGCTCGGTCCAGATGTCGTCGCTTCGGGTCTCCGGCGCGCAGATCACCGTGCGGCGTCTGTCGGACGGCACCTTCGACCTCAGCTTCGGCGAGGGACTGGGCGCGTCGGGAACGCTTGCGGGCGTGCTGGACAGCATCGACGCGGCCTTTGAAATGCCGCCCCTGTCCGGAATGGAACGGATCGAGGCGAACCAGTTGACGATCACGCTGGAAGACGCCCGGTCCGGGCGGCTGTGGCAGGTGACCGAAGGGCGCATCGTGCTGGACCTCGGACCCAACAGCCTTGGACTGACCGTCACCGCCGACGTGTTCAACGGGACCGAGGATCTGGCGACGCTTGTGCTTGCGATGCAGACGGAAAAGGGCTCGTCGCAGGCCAGTCTGGACGCCGTGTTCGAGAATGCGGCCACCGCCGATATTGCGGCCCAGTCTCCGGCGCTGGCCTTCCTCGAGGTGCTGGACGCGCCGATTGCCGGGGCGCTCAGCGCCCAGATCGGGCCCGACGGGCAGATGACCGGGCTTGAGGGCGCGCTGGACATCGGCGGCGGCGTTCTTCAGCCGACGCCCGAGACCGAGCCGATCCGGTTCGACGGCGCGTCCGGTCGGATCGCCTACGATGCCGGACGCCAGCAGATCCGCGTCGAGGATCTGGAGATCAAGACCGCCGCCGGGCAGGGACGGGCCGAGGGGCACGCCTTTCTGCGCGACATCAAGAACGGTTGGCCGGAAACCATGGTCGGACAGTACCGCCTGACCGATGTCGTGGTGCAGCCCGAGGGATTGTTTCCGGAACCGGTTCAATTCGCAGAGGGCGCCATCGACTTCCGTATGCGGCTTGACCCGTTCTCGGTCGAGATCGGGCAGCTTTCGCTGATCGACGAGGATCGCCGCATCCACGGTTACGGCGACGTTCGGGCCACGCGAAGCGGCTGGGACGCGGCGCTGGACCTTGAACTCGAACCCATCGGGCTGGACCGGCTTCTTGCGATCTGGCCCGTGTCCGTCGCGCCGAAGCCGCGCGAATGGCTCGAGAAGAACGTCTTCTCCGGCACCGTCGCCGACATGGTCGCCGCGTTGCGGGTGAACCCCGAGACGCCCAAGGGCATGTTCTCGATCAGTTTCAGCTTTCTGGACGCCGAGCTTAAACCGATGAAGACGCTGCCGCCGATCACCGGCGCGTCTGGATACGCCAGCCTTGTCGGTCAGACCTTTACCGCCACATTGGAAACGGGACGGGTCGAGGCGCCGCAGGGCGGGACGATCGACGTGACCGGGACATCGTTCAAGGTGCCGGACGTGTCGCGCAAACCGGGGCGGGGCGAGGTTACGCTTCAGACCGAAAGCGGCATCGAAGCGGCCCTGTCGCTTTTGGACCTGCCGCCGTTCAGGCTGATGACCAAGGCCGACAAGCCGCCCGACATCGTGCAGGGCCGTGCCGAGACCACCACCGAAATCAGCTTCGATCTGGTCAAGAAGCTGGATGTCGAGGATGTCGACTACAACGCCGCCGCGACGCTGACCGAAGTGTTCTCGGCCACGCTCATCCCCGGCCGCGAGCTTCGCGCCGACCGCCTTGAACTGCGCGCCAACCCCGGCGGCGTGGCGATCACCGGCGAAGGTTATCTCGGGCAGGTGCCCGCGAATGTGGTGTGGTCACAGCAGTTTGGCCCGGACCACGCGGGCGAAAGCCGGGTCGAGGGGACGGTGCAGCTTGGTCAGGCTTTTCTGGACGAATTCGGCATCGGTCTGCCCCCGAACACCGTCTCGGGCGATGGCGTCGGCTCGATCACGGTTGACCTGAAGAAGGACGAGCCCGCGACCTTCCGCCTTGTGTCCGACCTGAACCGGATGGGGCTGCGGATCGACGCGCTGGGGTGGAGCAAGGCGTTGAACCGCACCGGCAAGCTGGAGGTTGCGGGCACGCTGGGCGAGACGCCGGGCATCGACCAGCTTGTACTTGAAGCCCCCGGGCTGTCGCTGAGCGGTGTGATCGACCTTGGCCCCGCGGGCGGATTGCAAACCGCCTATTTCGACCGGGTGCGCGTCGGCAACTGGCTGGACGGCCCCGTGACTCTGACGGGCCGAGGGGCGGGGCGACCGCCCGGCGTGACGATGACACGCGGCACGGTCGATCTGCGGCAGGCCAACCTCGGCGGCTCCGGCGGTGGGGGAGGCGGTGGCGGCGGAGGCCGCGAGGGTTCGCCGCTGAGCCTGCAGCTTGACCGGCTCATCGTGTCAGAGGGCATCGCGTTCACCGGGTTCATCGGCCAGTTCCGCAACCGGGGCGGGCTGGACGGACGGTTCACCGCCCAGATCAACGGCGGCGCAACCGTGAACGGCAACGTGGTCCCGACGCCTTCCGGGGCGGCGATCCGGCTGATCTCTGAAGACGCGGGCGGCGCGCTGGCCTCGGCCGGAGTCCTCAAGACCGCGCGCGGCGGCAAGCTGGACCTGACGCTGAACCCCACCGGGCAAGAGGGCGTCTACGACGGGTTCCTGCGGGTTCGGAACACCCGCATCGTCGATGCGCCCGCGATGACCGATCTGCTGTCCGCGATCTCGATCGTCGGGCTGATCGACCAGTTCAACACAGGCGGCATCACCTTTACCGAGGTCGATGCCGAGTTCCGCCTGACCCCTTCGCGACTGACGCTGCTGCGCTCCAGCGGCGTGGGCCCGTCGCTGGGCCTGTCGCTGGACGGCATCTTCGACCTCGCCAGCGGACGGCTCGACATGCAGGGCGTCGTCTCGCCCGTCTATTTCCTGAACGGCATCGGGCAGGTGTTCTCGCGCAAGGGCGAGGGCGTGTTCGGTTTCGCCTTCCGCATGCGCGGCGACGCGCGCAGCCCCAGCGTTTCGGTGAACCCGCTGTCGATCCTGACTCCCGGCATGTTCCGCGACATTTTCCGCAGGCCGCCGCCGACACAATAGCCTTCATGCGCATTTCCATGCCGGAAGCACGATCACCCGTTGCGGCGGACCCTCGCGGGGACTAAGTGCCCCGGCCATGAAACTTTCGGATTTCAACTTCGACCTGCCCGATGACCTGATCGCGACCCGCCCCGCGCGGCCGCGGTCTTCGGCGCGCCTGCTGGTGGCTGGCCCGGACTGGACCGAAGACGGGCATGTCTACGACCTGACCAAGTGGCTGCAACCCGGCGACCGGCTGGTGCTGAACGACACCAAGGTCATCCCGGCGCGCCTGTTCGGCACCCGCACCCGCGAAACCGGGCAGGGGCCCGCCACCGCGAAGATCGAGGCGACGCTGGTCGAACCCACCCCGTCGGGCACGTGGCAGGCGCTGATCAAACCGCTGCGCAAGGTGGCCGAGGGCGAAGAGATCACCTTCTCCGACACGCTGTCCGCACGGCTGGTCACCAAGGGTGAAGGCATGGGCGAGCTGGCCTTCAACCTGTCCGGCGACGACTTCGACGCCGCGCTGGCCGAGGCGGGCGCGATGCCGCTGCCGCCCTACATCGCCGCCAAGCGCCCGGCGGACGAGGCCGACCGCGAGGATTACCAGACCGTCTGGGCCGAACGCTCGGGCGCCGTCGCCGCGCCGACCGCTTCGCTGCATTTCGACGAACCGCTATTGGCCGCGCTGGCCGAACAGGGCGTCGAATTCACCCATGTGACGCTCCATGTCGGCGCGGGCACCTTTCTGCCTGTGAAGGTCGACGACGTCAGCCAGCACAAGATGCATGCCGAATGGGGCGAGGTTTCGGAGAAGGCCGCCGCCGAGATCGCCGCGACAAAGGCCGCCGGCGGTCGCGTCATCCCCGTGGGAACCACGGCGCTGCGGCTGATCGAAACGGCGGCCCGCGACACCGGCGCCATCGCGACATGGACCGGCGACACCGACATCTTCATCCGCCCGGGCTTTGACTTCCGCGTGGCCGATGCGCTGATGACCAACTTCCACCTTCCGAAATCAACTCTCCTGATGCTGGTGTCCGCCCTGATGGGCCGCGACCGCATACTGGACATCTACGACCACGCCGTGCGAGGCGGGTACCGTTTCTTTTCCTACGGCGATGCATCCCTGCTGTTGCCCGTAGGCGGAAAACGACCCGATTGAGTCGGTCTTGGACCGGACCCGGCAAAGGGGTCCGTCCTAGTCCGGGGCACGAGTACGAGGAAAGGGCAGCCATGAAACAGGTACTGTCGAGCTCCTGGGCATTGATGCTCGGGATCGGACTGCTGATGATCGGTAACGGCCTGCAGTCGACATTGATGGGTGTGCGCGGCTCGCTGGAAGGCTTCACCACCTTCGAGCTGTCGGTACTGACCTCGTCCTATTTCGCCGGCTTCCTCGGCGGTTCGCGCGCGACGCCCGAACTGATCCGCCGCGTCGGCCACGTCCGCGTCTTCGCGGCGCTGGGCTCTTTCGTGTCCGCGGTGCTGGTGCTGTTCCCCGTGGTGACCGAGCCCTGGGCCTGGACCGTGCTGCGCTTCGTCATCGGCTTCTGTTTCTCGGGCGTCTACGTCACCTCGGAAAGCTGGCTGAACAACACCGCGACGAACGAGACGCGCGGCCAGACGCTGTCGCTGTACATGATCGTGCAGATGGCGGGTATCGTGGCGGCGCAGATGATCCTTGCCGTCGGCGACCCTTCGGGCTTCGTGATCTTCATCATCCCCTCGGTCCTCGTGTCGATATCCTTCGCACCGATCCTGCTGTCGGTCTCGCCGACACCTGCCTTCGATTCGTCCAAATCCATGAAACTCACGGAATTGTTTCGGACTTCGCCACTAAGTTTTACCGGCATGACGATCATGGGCGGCGTCTTCGCGGCCACCTACGGGATGTCGTCGGTCTACGCGGCCGAGATCGGGCTCAGCGTCCAGCAGATTTCGCTGTTCATCGCCGCCTTCTTCGTCGGCCCGCTCGTGATGCAATACCCCATCGGCTACATCTCGGACCGCATGGACCGCCGCCAGTTGATCATGGCCGTCGCGCTGATCGGCGGTCTGTCCGCCATTCTGGGCTATTTCCTCGCCGGCAGCTTCGTCGCGCTTCTGGTCGTGGCCTTCATCCTCGGCGGAAGCGCCAACCCGCTGTATTCGCTGCTGATCGCCTACCTGAACGACTATCTCCAGCCCGAGGACATGGCCGCCGCCAGCGGCGGTCTGATGTTCGTGAACGGCGTGGGCGCCATCGCCGGTCCGCTGGTTACCGGCTGGCTGATGGGCACATTCGGCAGCCATGCCTTCTGGCTATTCATCGCCACGCTGATGCTGACGCTGACGGCTTATTCGCTTTACCGGATGACCCAGCGCGCCGCGATCCCGGTGGACGAAACCGCAGCCTACGTTGGCGTTATGCCCACCGCTTCTCCCGTTGCGGTTGAAGCCGCACAGGAATGGGCAATCGAACAGAGTGAGGCGGCAGAGGAACACGAGTGACGGGTAGGGGAATGCCTACTTGTCAGCTTGTGAAGAATTTGTAACCGTTTGATTGTCTGGTGGGAAATACCTGGTGAGGAGGTGCCTATGGCGACCCCTGAAGACATTCTGGCCTATTGGCTGGACGAGATCGGACCCAAGGGCTGGTACGCTGGCGGCGAAGACCTGGACGCGGAGATCCGCGATCGCTTCGAGGCCGAGTGGAACCGCACGATGGATGGCTCGAACGCGCTTTGGCTGACCTACGCCAGCGGCGCACTGGCCTACATCATCCTTGTCGACCAGTTCCCCCGCAACATGTTCCGCGACAGCGGCAAGGCCTTCGCCAGCGACGCCATCGGCCTTGCGGCGGCGAAGCTGTCGATCGCGCATGGCTTCGACATGAAGATCGACGAACCGGCGCGGCAGTTCTTCTATCTGCCGCTGATGCATTCGGAATGCCTGTCGGATCAGGACCGCTGCGTGCGCCTGATGAAGACGCGGATGCCCGAAACTGGCGCCGAGAACCTGAGGCACGCCAAGGCGCACCGCGAGGTGATCCGCCGCTTCGGCCGCTTCCCCTATCGCAACGACGCGCTGTCCCGCTCGACCACCGGGCCCGAGGCCGCCTTCGTCGATCAGGGCGGCTACCGCGTCGCGCTGGACAGCGTAAGCGCCTGACAAAACCCGTACATCGTCGGGAACTTTAACTCCTGTTCACTGTTGGGTGAGCAGGAGGTTTCGTTATGTCACGCATGACACCATGGACCATCGCGCTTCTGGCCGGGCTGGCCATTACGGCGACATATCCGCTTGTTCCTGCCGGGGCGGCGGGCTTCGGGTCCCGAGTGTTTCCCGAATGGCTCATTCCCGTGGGATATTTCCTGTCCGGCGTGGGTGCCGCGGGATTATGCCTTGCCTGGGTCGCCAATCGCGGTGTTAAACATAACTGAACTAGAACAAGGTACGAAGGCCGGCAGAGCCTCAAGTGCCCGAGCAGAAGGTTGCCGCAATGAAGAACGTGTTCACCTGGACGATGGTGCTTGTCCTTGGTCTGTCCGCGCTGATCGCCTATCCCTCGCTGGCCGAGGCCGGTGACGGCGCCCCGATCGCCGCCGCGAAACTTCTGGTTCCCTTCGGTTTCCTCGCCGCCATGGCCGGTGCCATCGGTCTTTTCATGACCTGGTGCCTGCAACAGGGCACCAGCGCCGACTGATCGGCCCCCGACATTGCCACTGTGTAAAAAGAGCCTGCCTTCGCGGGCTCTTTTGCTATGGTAGCCATGCGTTGCAGGAAACCCGGACCTGAGGGGCAGGGCGTTGGAATGTTGCGCTGCATGCGATATGTGAAGATTGTTCAACGTTAAACAAATGCGGGTGGAGGAGCACATGGCCGCCAAATCCTATGACATGATCGTAATCGGTGCCGGGCCGGGTGGCTACGTCGCCGCGATCCGCGGCGCTCAGCTTGGCCAGAAGGTCGCCATTGTCGAGCGCGAGCACCTCGGCGGCATCTGCCTGAACTGGGGCTGCATCCCGACCAAGGCGATGCTGCGCTCGGCAGAAGTCTTCCACCTGATGGAACGCGCCGCCGATTTCGGGCTGAAGGCCGACAGCATCGGCTACGACCTCGACGCCGTGGTCAAGCGTTCGCGCAAGGTCGCAGGCCAGCTTTCGGGCGGCGTGAAAGGCCTGATGAAGAAGAACAAGATCGACGTCGTGATGGGCGCGGCCAAACTGTCCGGCAAGGGCAAGGTCTCGGTCAAGACCGACGGCGGCACCGAGGAACTGACCGCGAAGAACATCGTGCTGGCCACCGGCGCCCGCGCCCGCGAGCTTCCGGGGCTCGAGGCGGACGGCGAGAACGTCTGGACCTACAAGCACGCGCTCCAGCCCGCCCGCATGCCGAAGAAGCTGCTGGTCATCGGCTCCGGCGCCATCGGCATCGAGTTCGCCAGCTTCTACAACACGCTGGGCGCCGATACGACGGTGGTCGAGGTGATGGAGCGGATCCTGCCTGTCGAGGACGCCGAGATTTCCAAGTTCGCCAAGAAGCAGTTTGAAAAGCAGGGCATGAAGATCATGGAGAAAGCCATGGTCAAACAGCTCGACCGCGGAAAGGGCAAGGTGACCGCCCATATCGAACAAGGTGGCAAAACTGAAAAGATCGACTTCGATACGGTCATTTCCGCTGTCGGAATTGTTGGAAATGTGGAAGGCCTCGGCCTTGAAGAGATCGGCGTGAAAGTCGACCGCACCCACGTCGTCGTCGATGAATACTGCCGCACCGGCGTCGACGGGCTTTATGCCATCGGCGACATCGCGGGCGCGCCGTGGCTTGCCCACAAGGCCAGCCACGAGGGCGTCATGGTCGCCGAACTGATCGCCGGCAAGAACCATGTTCACCCGGTCCGCCCCGAAAGCATCGCCGGCTGCACCTACTGCCAGCCGCAGGTCGCGTCGGTCGGCTATACCGAGGCGAAGGCCAAGGAACTGGGCTACAAGGTCAAGGTCGGCCGCTTCCCGTTCATCGGCAACGGCAAGGCCATCGCACTGGGCGAGCCCGAGGGAATGATCAAAACCATCTTCGACGAGAAAACCGGCGAGCTTCTGGGCGCCCACATGGTCGGCGCGGAAGTCACCGAGCTGATCCAGGGCTACGTGGTGGGCCGCCAACTCGAGACCACCGAGGAAGACCTGATGGAAACCGTCTTCCCGCACCCGACGCTGTCGGAAATGATGCACGAGTCGGTGCTGGACGCCTACGACCGCGTGATCCACATCTGATCCCGCAAAACCATCGCAAAACACCGCAAGGGCCGGCGCAAAAAAACGCCGGCCCTTGCGCATCTCCGCAGCTTCTTCTCTTCCGAAATACCTCGGGGGAGCCGCGCAGCGGCGGGGGCAGAGCCCCCTCTACGTCAGCAGCCGCGACGCCTCTTTCCGGGCAAAGGGCTTCATCCGCTCGCCATGGGCGTCCAGGAACGCCCGCACCCGCGCGGGGTCATGCTTCGACAGATCGCGCAGCCACCACGCCACGGCCTTCTGAATGAACCACTCCGGGTCGTCGACATAGCCCGCCGCCCAGCCCAGCACCCGGTCGCGCGCGGCCTCTTCTTCGCGCTTCGGATGGTTCTGTTTCGTCCACGGCAGCGTCATCACCAGCGCCGCGCGCCGGGTCCACAGGTGCTCTGACCGCGTCCAGCCCTCTACCTCGTCCAGCCGCGAGGGGTCGGCCACAAGCCGTTTCTGCCCGGCGATGGACGCATGATCCGCCACCGCCCAGGCATCGAAGGTCGGCACCCACGACGCAATCAGCCGCCACGCGCCGTCGTCCGACGGCCGGATCCGCGCCTGTGTCAGCAGCTTCGCCGCCGCGATCCGGGCCTCGTGAATATCCGTGTCCCAAAGCCCCGACGCCAGCGCCAGCCGTTCGTCCAGCGTCACCGACGCACGCCACGCTTTCGCCAGCGCGTCGATGTCGGGGTTCGCCACCCCCAGATAGACGCGCGGCACTTTGTGATAGGCCGCCATCTCCGCCGCCTTGCCGGGCTGGGCCCGGTCGCGCAGCGCCGCGACGGCCTCGTCCGGCGTCATTCCACCGTCACGGATTTCGCAAGGTTCCTTGGCTGGTCCACGTCCGTGCCCTTGGCGACCGCCGCGTGGTAGGCAAGCAGTTGCGCCGGCAGGGCATACAGGATCGGCTCGAACAGGGCAGGGCACTCTGGCATCACCAGCGTGCGCCACGTGCCGTCCTCGGCCACCGCCGCGCCCTCGCGGTCGGTGATCAGCAGCACCTTTCCGCCTCGCGCCATGACCTCTTGCATGTTCGACACCGTCTTGTCGAACAGGTCGTCGCGCGGCGCCATGACGATCACCGGCACCGTCTTGTCGATCAGCGCGATGGGCCCGTGCTTCAACTCGCCCGAGGCATAGCCCTCGGCGTGGATATAGCTGATTTCCTTCAGCTTCAGCGCACCTTCCAGCGCCAGCGGGTACATCCGCCCGCGGCCAAGAAACAGCACATCCTGCGCCTCGGCCACCGCGCGGGCGGCGGCGGCGATTTCATCCGCCTGACCCAGCGCGTGGTTCAGCCGTCCCGGCAGCGACTTCAGCTCGGTCAGGTGCGCCGCCAGCGCATCGCCGCTCAGCCGTCCCTTGGCCCGCGCCGCCTTCAGCGCCATCAGCGCCAGAACCGTCAACTGGCATGTGAACGCCTTGGTCGAGGCGACGCCGATCTCGGCCCCCGCAAGGATCGGCAGGTTGACGTCCGACTCGCGTGCGATGGAACTGGTCTCGACATTGGTCACCGCTGCGATCTGCGCCTTGTCCGCGCAATAGCGCAGCGCGGCCAGCGTGTCGGCGGTCTCGCCCGACTGGCTGACGAAAACGGCCAGCGTGTTCGCCCCGATCGGCGGCTCGCGATAGCGGAACTCGGATGCGATATCGACTTCCACTGGGATGCCGGCGACCTGCTCGAACCAGTATTTCGCGGTCAGGCAGGCGTAGAAGGCGGTGCCGCAGGCGACCATGACGATCCGGTCGAGGCGGGCAAAGTCCAGATCCTTCGGCAGCGCGACGTCGCCGTCGGTGATGTAATGCCGCAGCGCCTCGCCGATCACGGTGGGCTGCTCGGCGATTTCTTTCGCCATGAAATGCTTGTGGCCGCCCTTGTCGATATGGGCGGAATCGATCTGGATCGTGCGGACTGCCCGGTTGGCGCGGGCGCCGCGTGCGTCGAAGATCTCGACGCTGTCGCGGGTCAGAACGGCGCGGTCGCCTTCTTCCAGATAGGTGATCTGATCGGTCATCGGCGCCAGCGCAATGGCGTCAGAGCCGACGAAGACCTCGCCCGCGCCATGGCCGATGGCCAGCGGAGAGCCCTTGCGCGCCGCGATCAGCAGGTTGTCCTCGCCCTCGAACAGGAAGCACAGGGCAAACGCGCCTTCCAGCCGGGCGATGGCCTGTTCGGCGGCGTCGCGGGGGGCCAGTCCCTGATCGAGGAAGGACTTGGTCAGTGCGACGATGGTTTCTGTGTCGGTCTCGGTCTCGAACACCTCGCCCTTCGCCCGCAGTTCCTCGCGCAACTCGCGGAAGTTCTCGATGATCCCGTTGTGGACGACGGCGACCGGCCCGGCGCGGTGGGGGTGGGCGTTGGTGACGGTGGGCGCACCATGGGTGGCCCAGCGGGTGTGCCCGATCCCGGCCTTCCCGGTCAGCGGCTCGTGGACCAGCAGGTCCGACAGGTTCACCAGCTTGCCGACAGCGCGGCGGCGATCCAGATGCGCGGCGGCGTCGACGGTGGCGATACCCGCACTGTCATAGCCACGATATTCCAGTCTTTTCAAAGCCTCGACCAGCAGCGGTGCCGCCTCGTGCTTTCCAAGTACCCCTACAATTCCGCACATTCTATTCGCCCTTTTCCCTGTTTTCCTTATTTCTCTTATACAATTCAAACAATCGTGGCGCCGCGCCGTCCTTGACCACCTGCTGCGCGCGGCCCAGCGCCAGCGCGTCGGCCGGCACGTCGCGGGTGATGACGGACCCCGACCCGGTGATCGCGCCTGCGCCCACCGTCACCGGCGCGACCAGCATCGTGTCAGAACCTATGAAGGCATGCGCGCCGATCTCGGTGTGGAATTTCTCAAACCCGTTGTAGTTGCAGGTCACGGTGCCCGCGCCGATGTTCGCGCCCTCGCCGATGGTGGCGTCGCCGATATAGGTCAGGTGGTTCACCTTCGCGCCGTGGCCCACCTGCGCGTTCTTGATCTCGACGAAGTTCCCGACTTTCGCGCCCGCGTCCAGTTCTGCGCCGGGGCGCAGGCGGGCATAGGGGCCCACCACCGCCTCGCCGCCGACATGCGCCCCCTCGAGATGGCTGAACGCCCGGATGCGTGCGCCGGTCTCGACGGTCACGCCCGGGCCGAAGATCACGTTCGGCTCGATCACCACGTCGCGGCCGATCACCGTGTCGAAGGCGAAGAACACCGTCTCGGGCGCGACCAGCGTCACACCGTTCTCCAGCGCCTCGCCACGCGCCATGTCCTGAAACAGCGCCTCGGCGTCCGCCAGTTCGGCGCGCGAGTTGATGCCCAGCGTCTCGTCCTCGGGGCAGGTGACGGCGGTGGCCGACAGGCCGCGCGACCGGGCGATCTCGACGATGTCGGTCAGGTAGTACTCGCTGCTCGCGTTCTCGTTCGACACCGCGTCCAGCAGGTCGAACAGCACCGTGGAATCCACGCAGATGACGCCCGAGTTGCACAGGGTGATGTCCAGCTGGTCCTCGGTCGCGTCCTTGAACTCGACGATGCGGGTCAGGTCGTGCCCCTTCATCACCAGCCGCCCGTAGCGGCCCGGATCTTCCGCCTCGAAGCCCAGCACGACGACGGCGTTGCCTTCCTCGCGGGCGATTTCCATCGCTTCCAGCGTTTCGGCCCGGATGAAGGGCGTGTCGCCATACAGGACGAAAACATCGCCCTCGAACCCCTCCAAGGCCAGCCGCGCCTGCGCGACCGCGTGGCCGGTGCCAAGCTGCTCGGTCTGGTCGGCGATGGCGATATCCGGGTCGATTTCGTGGGCGGCTTTCGCCACGGCTTCCGCACCGTGCCCGACAACAAGCACGGTCCGCTCCGGTTCCAGCGTTTGCCCGGAAGCAAGCGCGTGGGCGAACAGTGGAACGCCCCCCAGTTCATGCAGCACCTTCGGCAGGTCCGAGTTCATGCGGGTCCCCTGGCCAGCGGCCAGAACGATCAGGGCTGTCGCCATATGTATTGTTCTTTTGCTCGTTGTTTTCTTGGGTTTTACCGCATGTATGCCATGCTGCAAGGCCCGGGGCTATCAAATGGCGTTTCGCGGGGTTACAGACACCGGCGGAAACAGGCCGGAGAATGTGAATGAAAACCGTGGTATTCGACCTCGACGGAACGCTGGCGGACACCAGCGGCGACCTGATCGCCGCCGCGAACGCGTCGTTCGAGCGGCTGGGCCACGGTCCGCTGCTGGACCCGGTGGCCGACGCGGGCACCGCCTTTCACGGTGCGCGGGCGATGCTGCGGCTGGGGCTGGAACGCGTCGATGCGCTGGACGAGGCGACGGTGGACGCCGCCTATCCCGACCTTCTGGCGTGGTATGGAGAGAATATCGACGTCTTTACAAAGATGTACCCCGGCGCGGTCGAGGCGGTCGAGACCCTGCTCAGCGCCGGTTACCGCGTCACCGTCTGCACCAACAAGCCCGAGGGGCTGGCCGAGACCTTGCTGCGGAAACTGGGTGTCCGCGACCTGTTCGGCGCGCTGGTGGGCGCCGACACGCTGCCCGTGCGCAAGCCCGACCCGGCGCCCTACCGCGCGGCGGTGGAACGGGCAGGGGGCGCGGTCGAGACCTCGTATCTGCTGGGCGATACCGTGACCGACCGAAAGACCGCCTTGGCCGCCGGTGTCCCCTGCGCACTTGTGACTTTCGGGCCGGACGGCCACGACGTCGCCAAGCTTGATCCCGAGGCACTGTTGCACGGCTACGAGGATCTTGCCTTGCTTACCGAACGGCTGATCGGCCCCGCCTGACCCCACCTTGGCGGCAGCACAGGGATCCTGTGCGGCGGCGCACAGGGCGGGGGCTATGCAAGCGCCCGGCGCGGTCCGATATTGGGCGGGACCTTTACAGGAGCCATGCCATGACCTTCCGCCCCGTGACCTCGACCCGGATGGCGCAGCCCACGATGGAGGGCGCCGGCGTCCATCTTCACCGCGTCTTCGGCTTCGGCGATCCGACCGAAGCGGACCCGTTCCTGATGATGGACGACTTCCGCAACGACGACCCCGCCATGTACGCCCGCGGCTTCCCGTGGCACCCGCACCGGGGGATCGAGACGATCACCTACGTCCTGGAAGGCACCGTCGAGCATTCCGACAGCCTCGGCAATTCCGGCCGCCTCGGGCCGGGCACGGTCCAGTGGATGACCGCCGGGTCCGGCATCCTTCACCAAGAGATGCCGCAGGGCAACGTGAAGGGGCAGATGCACGGCTTCCAGCTGTGGGCGAACCTGCCGTCCAGCCTGAAGATGACCGCGCCGCGCTATCAGGACATTCAGAAGTCCGACATCCCGGTGGAGGTGGACGATGACGGCACCGCCGTCCGCGTCATCACCGGCGGGTTCTGGGGCAAGAAGGGCCCGGTCGACGGCATTGCCGCCGATCCGCTCTACCTTGATGTCTCGGTGCCGCCGAACACCCGCAAGGTGCTGCCGGTCGATACCTATGCCAACACCTTCGCCTATGTCTTCGCGGGCGCCGGCAGCTTCCGCGACGCCAGCGCGCCCGAGGGCGTTCGGGTCGAGAAGGAATTCAACGGGCAGGAACTGAACATCCGCGATATGTCGGGTAACCGCACGCTTGTCCGCTTCGGCACCGGGGACGAGATCTGCGTGACCGCCGGTCCGGAGGGCGTCCGCTTCCTGCTGGTTTCGGGCCAGCCGATCAAAGAGCCGGTCGCGTGGCACGGCCCCATCGTGATGAACACGCGCGCCGAACTGATGCAGGCGATGAAAGAGCTGAACAACGGCACCTTCATCAAGGCCGCGCACTAGCGCTACCCTGTCAGCAGATCGTCCAAAGAGGCGGTGGCCACGAACCGGGCCGCCGCCTTTTCCATGTGCGGATCCAGCGTGACGAAGGCGTCCGCCTGCAACGCGGTGACCGCTATGTATTCGGCGTCCAGCGTGTCTGGCCATCCCAGCGCATCCGCGATGGCCCACGCCCTGCGCTGCAACACCCGGTCACCCAGCAGCCGGATCTTCAGCCCGCGCATCCGGTCCAGCCGCGCATCCGCCTCGGCGCGCTCCATCCGGCCCGCGCGAACGTCGGCGTACAGTTTAGACACCATCTGCGAGCGCAACAGCGACGGTGCCACAAGCGCATGCCGGTCCGGCACGGCCAGCCCCTCGGCCACGAGGTGCAGGGCGGTGTCGAGCGCGATGCCAAAGCGGGCGGTCATGTTCGGGCTCCAAAGCGTTGTTCCGAAGCGTGACACCTGCCGCCCGCCCCGGCAACTGCGCCGTCACGCCCGGCGCAAAGAAAAAGGGGCGGAAACCCGCCCCTTCGGTCCTGCCGCCCGGACCGCATCGGGTCCGGGGGCGGGCAGACGTGCCGCGATCAGGCGGCCTGCTTCTGCCGGTAGTTCAGCTCACGCTGCAGCGATTTCGCGGCAAGGTGCATACCCGACTTCTGCAGATCTTCGATACGTTGGATCAGTTCTTCGTTGGTCATGCTCATCTCGTTCTCCTTCTTTTTTGCGACGCCGCGGCCGGAACGCCGAAATGCCGGACCGGCCCTGTGCGGGCCGGAGGCGGACGGACGCCCTGACGGGATTGCGACGGGGGCGGATATGAGGCGCGGAATGACGCGCAGGCCCCGGGTCGGTCGCCGCACCGCGTAGGGGCGCAGCGACACCGATGTGGGTCATATGGCAAGGCGGCGGCCGGAATGCAACCCGTGGGCCCGAAGGCAGACCGCCCACCAATGCCTGTCAAAGCCCCGCAACCCACTCTGTCTGCGCGGAAAACCTCCGGCGCCGCGCGGCAGTCTAGGCAGAATGACGTCGCGTGATATGCTGCCGGTGATTCCGATACGTTGATTTCATCCTATTTGGGGGCTCCCATGACCGAACGTTCCGTTACCGTGCTGATCGGCACCACCAAGGGCGTGTTTCTTTTGCAGGGCGGAGAGGACCGCACGGGCTGGAAAATCACCGGCCCCCACTGCGGCGGCTGGCCGATCAACCACGTCATCGGCGACCCCGAAACCGGCACAATCTGGGCTGGCGGCGGCGGCGAGTTCACCGGGGCAGGGGTCTGGAAATCCGAGGACGGCGGCGAAAGCTGGACCAAGACCCGCCTGACGAAGGGGATGATGGACGACTGGGCCGCAGGCGATCCGGGCTTTGCCGAGATGGTCGGCTGGACCGACGAACCGCTGCCCTTCGGCGACAGCTTCCAGCAGGTCTGGAGCCTGCACCACGCCCACGGCAAGTTGTACGCCGGCACCAAGCCCGCCAAGCTTCTGGCCAGCACCGACAACGGCGACAGCTTCGACGAGGTCGAGGCACTGGCCGGTCACCCCTCTGCCAAGGACTGGAATCCGGGCGCGGCGGGGCTGGTCCTGCACACGCTGGTTTCGCACCCTGACGAGCCCGGCAAGCTGTGGGTCGGCATCTCTGCCGCGGGCGTCTTCGCAACCGAAGACGGCGGCGACAGCTTCGAGCGCCGCAACCGCCTGTCGAACGCAGAGGCCTGCGAAGGGCATCACCACCCGGCGGGCCCGTCGGATGGCGAGGTCGGCCACTGCGTCCACAACATGATGCGCGCGCCCGGCGGTGGCGACGTGCTGTACCAGCAGAACCACCACGGCGTCTGGCGATCCTCGGACGGCGGCCGCAGCTGGGACGACGTGACCGAGGGGCTTCCCTCGACCTTCGGCTTCCCGATCCGCGTCCATCCGCGCGACCCGCAAACGGTGTGGACCCTGCCGCTGAACGGCGACATGGCAGGCCGCTTCCCACCCGACGCGGCCTGCGCCGTCTGGCGCTCGCGCGATGGCGGCGAAAGCTGGCAGGCTTGCCGCGAGGGGCTGCCGCAAGAGGGCTGCTTCTTCACCGTGCTGCGTCAGGCGATGGCGGGCGACCGGCGCGATCCGGCGGGCGTCTACTTCGGCACCAACTCGGGGTCGGTCTTCGCCAGCCTCGACGAGGGCGACAGCTGGACCGAGATCGGCCGCCACCTGCCCACGATCCTGTCGGTAGAGGTGTTGGATCGGGCGTGAGGTGACGTGATCGTCCAGAAGACCCCGCCCGGCAAATTCTTCTGGAAGGTTTTGTCACGGGTGCGCCGAGGTCGTAATCTCATGGCATCGTCCAACAGAAAGCCCTTCGATGCTCGAGATCCTGACAGACCGCACATATCGCCACCTGTTCCTTGCTCAGGTCGTGGCGCTTGTCGGAACCGGCCTTGCCACCGTGGCGCTGGGTTTGCTGGCTTTCGATCTTGCGGGCGACGGCGCGGCGGCGGTGCTGGGCACCGTCTTTACCATCAAGATGATCGCCTACGTGGGCATCGCCCCGGTCGCGGGCGCCTTCGCGGACCGGGTCAACCGTCGCGCGTTGCTGGTGACGCTGGATCTCATCCGCGGCGGTGTGGCGCTTTGCCTGCCCTTCGTCACCGAGCTCTGGCAGGTCTACGTGCTGATCTTCCTGCTGCAGGCGTCCTCCGCCGCGTTCACGCCGACCTTTCAGGCCACTATCCCGGATGTCCTTCCCGATCAGGCGCGCTATACCCGTGCGCTGTCGCTGTCGCGGCTGGCCTATGACCTCGAGAACATCGTCTCGCCCACGCTGGCGGCGCTGCTTCTGGCGGTGATGAGCTACAACACCTTGTTCGTTGGCACCGCCGCCGGGTTCGTCGCCTCGGCGTTACTGGTCGTCTCGGTGCTGCTGCCAAGTCCGAAACCGTCGCCGCGGCGGGGCATCTACGACCGCACCACACGCGGGATCCGCATCTACCTGGCGACGCCGCGCCTGCGGGGGCTGCTGGGTCTGAACCTCGCCGCTTCCTCGGCGGGGGCGATGGTTCTTGTGAACTCGGTGGTGCTGGTCCGCGCGAACCTTGGTTTGGACGAAAGCGCACTGGCGTGGACGATGGGTGTCTTCGGGCTTGGCAGCATGATCGCCGCACTGGCGTTGCCGAAGCTGCTGGACCGGCTCGACGACCGCCCGGTGATGCTGGCGGGCGCCGTCACCATGGTCGTGGCGCTGATCGCGGCGGCGCTGACGACCAATGCGGCCGCGCTGTCGTGGCTCATGCTGCTTGCGGTCTGGCTGGTGATCGGCCTTGGCTATTCCGCCGTCCTGACCCCCTCTGGCCGTCTGTTGCGCCGCTCGGCCCATGCCGCCGACCGACCCGCGCTGTTTGCCGCGCAGTTCGCCCTGTCGCACGCCTGCTGGCTGGTGACCTATCCGCTGTCGGGCTGGTTGATGACGGCCTACGGCGCGACAACGGCCTTCCTGACCCTCGCGGCGCTGGCTGGCGCCGGCATCGCGCTCGCGCTTCGTGTCTGGCCAGCCGAGGACCCGGACGAGCTGGAGCACACGCACGACAACCTGCCGCTCGATCACCCGCACCTGCAAGGCCACCGCACCCATAGCCACGGCTACGTGATCGACGAACACCACCGCCATTGGGGCGCACCCTGACCGCACGACCGCAGGAAAGGCACCGGCCGCGTTGACGATCCTGTCGGCAGACACACAGGACCGAAGCCGGTCAAAGATCGCGCCAGCGCGGCAGTCCGATCCGAAGCGCCTGCATCTTGTGCCAAAGCGCATATACAACCGACAGGCCCCCCATCACGCAGCAAAAGACCACCGGGCCGGCCTCGATCATCCGGGCGACCGGGCGGGGAACCACGCCGATGGTCTGCGTGATCTGGATCGTGAGCCAGAAGATCCCGCAGAGGGCCGCGAAAAACGCCAGTGCAAGCGGGACCGGCGACCAGAAATGGACCGGCCTGATGATGATCCCCACGCGGGCCAGCGCCCGGAACAGGGGCGAATAGGCGAAGCTTCCGGTGATCCCGCCCTGTTGCAGCATCCATAAGGCCCGCTCCAGACGCGCGCGCCGGTTTGGCGCGGGCTCTCCGGTGGCGGGCGGCGCGACAGGGCGCCGTGCCGCGTGGGCGGCAGACGCACGTTGAGATTGCGCATTGAGTTCCTGCACACGGCGCTGGAAATCCTGACTGGGCATAAGTGCTCCCTCGACCGACCCTGAAGGGATGGCGCGGGCGGTGGGCGACAATGGGGCATGGCCGGGACAAAGCCGGGGTCACGCCTCGGCGACCACTTCGCGTCCGGTCTAAGCTGGACGCCCTGCCTTGCGGCGGCTACCTAGAAGGCCAACGCGAACAGGGGGCCCGTTCATGGCATTCGGCAAAGGTTGTCACCTTCATCTGATCGACGGCTCTGCCTTCATCTTCCGGGCGTTTCACGCGCTGCCGCCGCTGACGCGCAAGTCCGACGGGCTGCCCATCGGCGCGGTGAGCGGGTTCGTCAACATGATCTGGAAGATGGTCGAGGACAACAAGGGCCCCGACGCGCCGACCCATGTGGCCGTGGTGTTCGACAAGGGCAGCCACACGTTCCGCAATGACATGTACGACCTCTACAAGGCGAACCGGGACGAGATGCCCGAGGACCTGCGCCCGCAGATCCCGCTGACCCGCGACGCCACCCGCGCCTTCAACATCGCCTGTCTCGAACAGGAAGGCTACGAGGCCGACGACATCATCGCCACGCTCGCCTGTCAGGCGCGCGAGGCGGGCGGGCGCGTCACCATCATCTCCTCCGACAAGGACCTGATGCAGCTGGTCGGCGGCGGGGTCGAGATGTTCGACGCCATGAAGAACACCCGCATCGGCCCGGAAGAGGTCGAGGCGAAGTTCGGCGTCGGCCCCGAGAAGGTGATCGACGTGCAGGCGCTGGCGGGCGACTCGGTCGACAACGTGCCGGGCGCGCCCGGCATCGGCATCAAGACCGCCGCGCTGCTGATCAACGAGTACGGCGACCTTGAAACGCTGCTGGACCGCGCCGAAGAGATCAAGCAACCCAAACGCCGTCAGACCCTGATCGAGAACCGCGAACAGATCGAGCTGTCCAAGAAGCTGGTGACGCTCGATTGCGAGATGCCGGTCGAGGCGACGCTGGACGAGCTTGAAGTCAAAGACCCCGACTCGGACACGCTGCTGAAGTGGCTGGCCGAGATGGAGTTCCGCACCATCACCAAGCGCGTGGCCGATGCGCTGGGCGCCGAGGCGCCGGTGATCGAGGACACGCCCATCGCCGCCCCCACCGATGACGCGGGCCCCGCGCCCGAGGCAGTGCCGTTCAAGCCCGAGGACTACGAGTGGGTGAAGGATGAGGCGGCGTTGCAGGTCTGGATCGACCGCATCAACCAGTGCGGCTGGGTCGCCGTCGACACCGAGACGACCGGCCTGAACGAGATGCGCGCCGACCTGGTGGGAATCTCGCTGTCGGTCACGCCGGGGCAGGCCTGCTACATCCCGCTGACCCACAAGGCGTCCGGCGATGGCGGGCTGTTCGACGACGGCGCGCTGGCCGAGGGGCAGATGGACCTGGACCGCGCGCTCGAACTGCTGAAGCCGGTGCTGGAGGACGACGCTGTCCTGAAGATCGGCCAGAACATGAAATACGACGCCAAGATCTTTTCCCGCTACGGGGTCGAGGTCGCACCGATCGACGACACCATGCTGATGTCCTACGCGATGCATGGCGGCGAGCATGGTCACGGAATGGACCTTCTGTCCGAGAAATACCTTGGCCACCAGCCGATCCCGATCAAAGAGCTGATCGGATCCGGCAAGTCGCAGATCACCTTTGCGCAGGTCCCCATCGAAGAGGCGGTGAAATACGCCGCCGAAGACGCCGATATCACCCTTCGTCTGTGGCAGCTGTTCAAACCGCAACTGCACCGCGCCCGCGTCACAACCGTCTACGAAACGCTGGAACGCCCGATGGTGCCGGTGCTGAAGCGGATGGAGATGACGGGCATAAAGGTGAACCGCGATACGCTGTCGCGCATGTCCAACGCCTTCTCGCAAAAGATGGCGCAGCTCGAGGACGAGATTCACGAACTCGCGGGCGAGAAATTCAACGTCGGCTCGCCAAAGCAACTGGGCGAGATCCTGTTCGACAAGATGAGCCTTCCGGGCGGCAAGAAGGGCAAGACCGGCGCATGGTCGACGCCCGCCGATGTGCTGGAAGATCTCGCGACGGAACACGACCTGCCGGCGCGGGTGCTGGACTGGCGGCAGCTGTCGAAGCTGAAGTCGACCTACACCGACGCCCTGCAGGAACACATCAACCCCGACACCGGGCGGGTCCATACGTCCTATTCCATCGCGGGCGCGAACACCGGGCGTCTCGCTTCGACCGATCCCAACCTTCAGAACATCCCCGTCCGCTCGGAAGAAGGCCGCCGCATCCGCGAGGCGTTCGTTGCCGCCGAGGGCAAGACCCTGCTGTCGCTCGATTATTCCCAGATCGAATTGCGCATCCTCGCCCACATTGCCGATATCGAGGCGCTGAAAGAGGCCTTCGCGGCGGGGCAGGACATTCACGCGGCCACCGCGTCCGAAATGTTCAACGTGCCGCTGGACGAGATGACGCCCGAGATCCGCCGGCAGGCCAAGGCGATCAACTTCGGTGTGATCTATGGCATCTCGGGGTTCGGTCTTGCCCGCAACCTGCGCATCCCGCGCGCCGAGGCGCAGGGCTTTATCGACCGCTACTTCGAACGCTTTCCGGGCATCCGCGACTACATGGATGCGACGGTGAAGTTCGCCAAGGAACACGGCTACGTCTCGACCCTGTTCGGCCGCCGCATCCACACGCCCGAGATCAACGCCAAGGGCCCGCACGCGGGCTTCGCCAAGCGCGCGGCGATCAACGCCCCGATTCAGGGCACCGCCGCTGACGTCATCCGCCGCGCGATGGCCCGGATGGACCCGGCGATCGAGGGGCTGCCCGCGCGGATGCTGTTGCAGGTTCACGACGAACTGATCTTCGAGGTGGACGAGGGCGCCGAGGACAAGGTCATCGACCGCGTCCGCGAGGTCATGGAAGGCGCGGCGGACCCGGCGGTGAAGCTGGCGGTGCCGCTGGTGGTCGATGCCGGGCAGGGCGCCAACTGGGCCGAAGCGCACTAGGGCGGAAACGGGCGGCACGATCTTCTAGAAGATCGTGCCGCCTAGGATTTTCTAGAAAATCCTGTGGGTTATCCCAAGTCTTGTTCGGTTGTGTTGTGACGAGAGCCCAATGTCGCGACGCGACGCTGGCGCTATATGTGACCGCCGATGGCGAGTCCCGCCGCGAAGATGAAGATCGCGCAGGCCATGAAGCCAACAAGAAAGCGCGGGGTCGGTTCGGCGGGGTTGAGGACGTTCCAGATTTTCGCGGCGACTGAGTAGGCGCCCCGCGTGGCGCCGGGCATGCGTTTCGTATTTATCATGATAAAAATTCTGACTCGTTTCCGAGGGCGAGTAAAGCCCGCGGCCCATTGACGCCGCGTCTCGTAATTCCGGGCGACGTCCCTGCGGCCGCGCCACGTCACTCTGGCCGGGGAGCGAACCGCGCCGCGATCCCCGGAAGGTCCGCGTAGTCAGAGAACACCGCCGCATGGGTCAGCTGTTCGATCGGCTCTTTCCGGAAGCCTTCCGTGTACAGCGCGAAGGGCAGCTTGGCGTTGCGGGCGGTGCCGGCGTCCACCGCGCTGTCGCCGACGAACAGGAACCGGCGCGCATGCAACTGGTCGATCACGTGGCGCGCGGCGGCGGCGTCGGGTTTGCGCGGGTAGGGGCCGTCGCCGAAGGCCCACGCGTCGAAATAGCGGTCGAGCCCCAGATGCGCCGTCACCGCGCGGGCCGGGCCCTCGGGCTTGTTGGTGCAAAGCGCCAGCCGATAGCCGTCGTCCTTCAGCCGGTCCAGCGCCTCGAACACGCCGGGGTAGACCGTCGTGTTCTCGACCGCCGTCTCGTAATGCTTGTGGAACTCGGCATACATCCGGTCGTGGCGCTCGCGCGTCGCCTCCAGCCCCTGCGCGGCGATGCAGTGGTCGATCAGTTGCCCCAGACCGTTGCCGACGAAACTTTTGACGACCTCTTCGGACAGCACCGGCAGCCCCTCGGCCTCGAGCATCCGGGTGGCGCACAGGTGGATGTCCTTGGTCGCGTCGATCAGCGTGCCGTCCAGGTCGAAGATCACGGCGCTCATGCGGCGGCCTTCCACTTGATCGAGCAGCCCATCGACGGCACCTGCGCCTCGGGGCCCGTGCCGGTCTCGGCTACCCTGTGCATCGCATCCAGCAGGTCGCTTGACGTATCCGGGCCCGCGGGCTTCTTTCCTGCGTCATCCAGCCGGCCCCGGTACTGCAACGCGAGATCGGCGTTGTAGCCGAAGAAATCCGGCGTGCAGACGGCGCCATAGGCCTTCGCGACCTCCTGCGTCTCGTCGTGCAGATAAGGGAACGGAAAGGCGTGCCGTTCGGCCAGCGCTTTCATGTTCTCGAAACTGTCGGCGGGATGGGTGGTGGCGTCGTTGGCGCAGATCGCGACGACGCCGATCCCCATCGTCTGAAGGTCCTGCGCGGTGACGATCAGCCGTTCGAGGATGGCCTTCACGTAAGGACAGTGGTTGCAGATGAACATCACCAGCGTGCCCTTGGGGCCGGCGACATCCGCCAGCGCATAGGTTCTGCCGTCGGTCCCGGGAAGGGTGAAGTCGGGCGCCTTGGCGCCGAAATCGCAGACGGGCGGGGTGGTGGCCATGTCGGTCTCCTTCGTGTCACGCAGGAGCACTATAGAGCCGGGGTGGACTTACGCCAGCCGCCCCATGCCGGTGTCAGGCCTGCGGCGCCCAGATGAACCCGTCGATCTGGTAAACGCTGCCGTAGGAACCGGGGTTGGTCATCACCCGGACCCGCGACCAGTCGTTGTCGGGCGACACGTCGATCACCGACATGTTCAGCGAGACCTGGTTGCGGTGCCAGTTGGCGTGGTGGATCAGGATCTCGCGATCCGACACGACCTTCGACACGACCGCGATATGTCCCATCGGAAGCTTGCTGGTGCCCGAGAACGCCATCACCGCGCCGATGGTCGGAGTATGCCCGCGCGCGAACTTGCCCTCGGCCTGTCCCCACCACGTGTCGGCATTGCCGCGAATCTCGATGCCGCTGGCATTGCGGGCGAAGGGAACGCACCAGACCCGCTTGCCGGCGGCGCGCATGTCGGTTGCGATATTGACCGCGCGGCTGACGAGTTCGCCGTTCAGGCCGGGGATGTCTTCACGCTTCACCTGCCCGCAGGCGGCCGTCATCAGAAGCAGCGCGCAAAGCGCCGGGAATCGAAGCCGTGACGGCTTGAAAGCGTGATCGATCTGCATTTGTCCCTCGGCCGGTTGTGGTCCGCCCCCGATCCGTTTTCGGATCTTCGACCGGAAGGATGCCAAATCCAGAGGCAAAATCAAGCTTTTGTTGCCCGACCTTCGTTTGAATGCATGCGACAGGATGCCCGTCTGCCGGAACGTTAAGCGAACTGTCCGGTCGCCAGCTCTGCCGCCTCGCGGATCGCGCGGATGTTGTCGCCATAGGGCGCGGCGTTGTCGGCAGAGCCGCCCTTGAACACGGCAGAGCCCGCGACCAAAACGTCGGCGCCCGCCCGCGCGACAAGGGGCGCGGTGTCCGGCGTGACGCCGCCGTCGATCTCGATATGCACCGGGCGGTCGCCGATCATCGCCCGCAGGCTGCGCACCTTGTCGGTCAGGTCGATGAACTTCTGTCCGCCGAAACCGGGGTTCACCGTCATCACGCAGATCAGGTCGGTCAGGTCCAGCAGATGCGCCACCGACTCGGCCGGGGTACCCGGGTTCAGCGCCACGCCCGCCTTCATCCCCGCCGCGCGGATCGCCTGCAGGGTGCGGTGGATATGCGGTCCGGCCTCGACATGCGCGGTCAGGATGTCCGCGCCCGCCTCGGCGAAGGCGTCGATATAGGGATCGACCGGCGCAATCATCAGGTGCACGTCCATCACCGTCTTCACATGCGGGCGGAACGCCTTCACGGCGGGCGGCCCGAAGGTCAGGTTCGGCACGAAATGCCCGTCCATCACGTCCACATGCACCCAGTCGGCGCCCTGATCCTCGATGGCTCGGATCTCGCGCCCGAAGTCGGCGAAGTCGGCGGACAGGATCGACGGCGCGATCTTGATGGAGCGGTCGAACGACATGGGGCACCTCCGTGATGTCTGCGCGCGGATTAACGGCAACCGGGGCAGGGGTCCAGAGCGACGGCGCGTATCGGCGCTGCCGAATAAGGGGGCTGTCCGCCCCCTCTGCGCCTGCGGCGCATTCACCCCGGAGGATATTTTTCGTCCGAAGAAGGAGAGTTGCGCCCGGATGCAGGCCCTGAGGCTCGACATCGGCGCCCGCTTCCGCTCAAGTCGCGGAAACAACAAGACCCGACCGACAGGAGAGACCCGATGACCGACGCCCCGCTGACCCTCGACGAATTGAAGGCCGCGGCCGCCTCTGGCGAGATCGACACCGTGATCATGGCGCAGACGGACATGCAGGGCCGGCTGATGGGCAAGCGGTTCCATGTGTCGAACTTCCTTGAAGCGGGGATGCACGAGACCCATTCGTGCAACTACCTGCTGACCGTCGACATGGACATGGAGCCGGTGCCGGGGTTCAAGTCGGCGTCGTGGGCGCAGGGCTATGGCGACTACATGATGAAGCCCGACCTTTCGACGCTGCGCCGCATCCCGTGGCAGGAGGGCTGCGCGCTGGTCCTGTGCGACGTGCTGGATCACCACGGACACGCGCCCATCGAGATGAGCCCCCGCGCCATCCTGAAGGCGCAGCTGAAGCGGCTGGAGGACATGGGCCTGACCGCGATGATGGCGTCCGAGCTGGAATTCTACATGTTCCGCCAAAGCTTCGAAGAGGCGCACGCGGGCGGCTATCGCCAGCTTGACCCGGTCAGCCCATATAACGAGGACTACCACATCTTCACCACCCAGCGGGACGAGGTGGTGATGCGCGCGCTGCGCAACGGCCTGTACGGCGCGGGCATCCCGGTGGAGAACTCGAAGGGCGAAGCCTGGGCCGGCCAGGAAGAGATCAACGTCAAATACGCCTATGCCCTGACCGCCGCGGACAACCACGTGCTGACCAAGGAGGCGACGAAAGAGATCGCGCTGCAAGCGGGCCACGCGGTGACGTTCATGGCGAAATACGCCGACGCGCCCGCCGGGTCCTCGTGCCACGTGCACCAGTCGCTGTGGACGCAGGACGGCAAGCCCGCGTTCCTGGACGAGAACGGCACCTACGGCATGTCGAAGCTGATGGAACAGTATGTCGCCGGGCTTCTGACCTACGCCCCCGACATCACGGTGTTCCTTGCGCCCAACATCAACAGCTACAAGCGCTATGTCGCAGGCACCTTCGCGCCGACCAAGGCGATCTGGTCGCGCGACAACCGCACCGCCGGGTTCCGGCTGGTGGGCGAGGGCGGCAAGGGCATCCGCATCGAGAACCGCATCGGCGGCGCCGACCTGAACCCCTACCTTGCCTTCGCGGCGCAGCTTGCCGCGGGGCTTGCCGGGATCGAAGAGGGGCTGGACCTTGAACCCGAGTTCACCGGCGACGCCTATGGCGCGAAGAAGGCGCGCCAGATCCCCGGCACGCTGCGGGACGCGGCGAAGCTGCTGAGCCGCTCGAAGATGCTGCGCGCGGCGATGGGCGATGCGGTGGTCGATCACTATGTCCACGCCGCCGAGTGGGAAGTCGCCGAATACGACCGCCGCGTCACCGACTGGGAAGTCGCGCGCGGGTTCGAACGCTCGTGACCGCCACGGGCGCTTGACCATCCCGCCGCGACACGGAACAGTCCGCGGCGGGAGGATATTTCATGGATTTCAAAGGACAGGTGGCCGTCATAACCGGCGGCGCACAGGGTATCGGCCGTGCGGTGGCCCAGCTTCTGCATGCCCATGGCGCGCGGATCGTGATCTGGGACATGGACATGGCCGCCGCGGCCGAGACGTCCCGCGCGCTGGACGGCGCCCGGATCGATCAGGTCGACATCACCGACTGGGCCGCCGTCGCCGCTGCCCGTGACGCGACGCTGGCCGCCGAGGGCCGCATCGACGTTCTGGTGAACTCTGCCGGTATCGCGGGGCTGAACGACACGGTCGAAAACTACCCGCCCGAGGAATTCGCGCGGATCATCGACATCAACCTGCTGGGGACGTTCCACACCAACAAGGCCGTGGTGCCCGCGATGCGGGCGCAGGGCTATGGGCGGATCGTCAACATCGCCTCGATCGCGGGGAAGGAAGGCAATCCGGGCGCGTCGGCCTATTCCGCCTCGAAGGCGGGGGTGATCGGGCTGACGAAATCGCTGGGCAAGGAACTGGCGTCCGAGGATATCTCGGTCAATTGCGTCACGCCCGCCGCCGCGCGAACCCGGATCTTTGACCAGATGAAGCCCGAGTTTATCGATTTCATGCTGTCCAAGATCCCGCGCGGCCGCTTTCTCGAGGTGGACGAGGCCGCCGCGATGATCGCCTGGGTCGCCAGCCGCGACAACGGGTTCACCACCGGCGCGGTGTTCGACCTGTCGGGAGGGCGGGCGACGTACTGACCCACGCGCCAGTTGCCCGTTTCCAACCCCGCGCCGCTGCACTAAGGAGCGGCCATGACACGCACTGAAACATACGTGGTCGGCGTCGACGGCGGCGCGACGGGGTGCCGGGTGGCGATCGCCCGGACGGACGGAACCGTGGTGGCGCGGGCCGAAGGCGCCGAGGCGAATGTCGCCTCGGACTTCGACAAGGCGCTCAAGCACCTGTCCGAGGCGATCGAGACCGCGCGGGCAAAGGCCGGGATCGACGCCCGAACGCTGGCCGCCAGCCCTGCGTGGTTCGGCCTTGCCGGGGCCATCGACGCCGCGACCTGCGACCGGGTCGCCGCCGCGCTGCCCTTCGATACCGTCCGTGTCACCGACGACCGCCCCACCGGCATGACCGGCGCGCTGGGCGGCCGCGACGGGTGCCTTGTGGCGACCGGGACCGGCTCGTTCCTCGGGCGGCAGGCGGGCACCGAACGGTTCTTCGTCGGAGGCTGGGGCCTGCAACTGTCGGATCAGGCCTCTGGCGCTTGGCTCGCGCGGAACCTGCTGCGCGCGCTGGTCGACCACCATGACAACATGGGGTCGGACTCGGCGCTGCTTCAGGACGTGCTGGCAGAGTTCGGCACCGTCGCGGCGGCGGTGTTCTTCTCGCTGCGCGCCACGCCGACCGAATTCGCGCGCCTCGCGCCGCGCATCGTGGCGGCGGCGAAGGATGGCGACCCGGTGGCGCGGCGGCTGATGCAGGAGGGCGCCGACTGGGTGGCCGAGGGCCTGTACGCGATGGGCGCTTCGGATGCCGAGGCGGTCTGCCTGATCGGCGGCATCGGTCCGCATTACGCCGACTACCTGCCGCCCGCGCTGACCCGCAACCTGCTGGAGCCGCGCGGCACGTCGCTGGACGGTGCGGTGCTGCTGGCGCGCGAGCTGGCGGCGGGCTGAACCGGCCCGGCGGCAACCCGCGCGGGACCTTGCGGGACGGCTCGACCGACCGGGGTCGGCCGCGCTATGCTGGGGCGAGAGCAGTCGCAAATCAGCACCAGAACAGGGCACCCGATGCAACCTCCCGCACCCCTTCCGTCCCGCCGCGCGGTCCTTCTCATGCTGGGCGCCAGCACGCTTTCCGCCTGTGGCGGCGGCAGCCGTTTCACCACAGGCCCGGCGGCCACCACCACGACCTACAGACCTGTCGACAACCCCGCCTTCGACGCATGGATCGCCGCGTTCCGGGGCCGCGCCGCGTCGGCGGGCATCTCGGGCTCTACGCTCGACGCCGCGCTGGGCCGGGCGGGCTTTCTGCCCGGCGTGATCGAGCGCGACCGCAATCAGGCAGAGGTCGACCGCTCGTTGCAGGACTATCTTGCGCTGACCGTGGACGACGAACGCGTTTCGGTCGGCCGCGCGAAGATGCGCCAGCACGCGGCGGTTCTGGCCGAGGTCGAGGCCCGGTTCGGCGTCGAGAAACACGTGGTCGCCGCGATCTGGGGCGTCGAAAGCCGCTACGGCGCGCGGATGGGCGATATTCCCGTGATCTCGGCGCTGGCGACGCTGGCCTTCGACGGGCGGCGCGGCCAGTTCTTCGAGCAACAGCTGATCGCCGCGCTGCGAATCCTGCAAAACGGCGACATCACCGTTGACCGGATGACCGGCAGCTGGGCCGGCGCGATGGGGCACACGCAGTTCATCCCGACCTCTTACGAAGCCTATGCCGTCGACTTCCGGGGCGATGGCCGCCGCGACATCTGGAGCGAGGATCCGACCGACGGCCTTGCCTCGACCGCGTCCTACCTGAAGAACGCGGGCTGGCAGCGCGGGCGGCCGTGGGGGCTGGAGGTGACGCTTCCCTCGGGCTTCAACACGGGGCAGGCCGGGCGCGGCCGCAACCGGTCGGTGGCCGAATGGAACGGGCAGGGCGTCCGTCTTGCAAGCGGCGGTTCGATCCCAGACCACGGGCCCGCCTCGATCCTCGTTCCGGCGGGCGCCAGCGGCCCGGCCTTCGTGATCTTCCGCAACTTCGGCGCCATCGCCCGCTACAACAACTCCGAGAAATACGTGATCGCGGTGGGGCACCTGTCTGACCGTCTGAATGGCGGCGGCCCGCTGCGGGGCAGCTTCCCGCCCGACGCGCAGGGCCTGTCGCTTGCCGACCGGAAAGAGCTGCAAGGCCGCCTGACCGTCGCGGGCTACGACACAGGGACGCCGGACGGGGTGATCGGCAACGGCACCCGGGACGCCATCCGCGCCTACGAGGCGGCGAATGGCCTGCCGGTCACGGGCGAGGCGACGCTGGCCCTGCTGCAAAGGCTCAGAGGCTGACGGCCCGTCCAATCGCCGGCTACACTCAGGGAGAGCACCGCATGACCCGTATCGCATTCATCGGCATGGGCGAGGCCGGAGGCGCGCTTGTCACCGGGTGGGCGGGCGCGCATCCCGGCATCCGCGCCTATGACGTGAAGCTGGATGATCCGTCGACGGCGGACGCCATGCGCGCCCGGTGCGAAAGCCTTGGCGTCATCCCCTGCGACAGCCCAGCCGACGCGGTGGGCGAGGCGGATCTGGTGTTCTGCACCGTCACCGCCGATCGAGCGGTCGAGGCCGCCCGCGCCGCCGCGCCGCATATGCCACAGGGGGCGTATTGGCTTGACCTGAACTCCTGTGCGCCGTCGTCGAAGGAAATCTCTGCCGAGGTGATCGAAGCGGCGGGCGGGCGCTATGTCGATGTCGCGGTCATGTCGCCGGTGCATCCCAAGCTGAACATGGTGCCGCTGCTGATCTCCGGCCCCCACGCCGAGGGCATCGCGGCGGATCTCGAAGCCCTCCCGATGTCGCTGCGCGTGGTCGAGGGGGCGGTGGGCCGCGCCTCGTCGATCAAGATGATCCGCTCTGTGATGATCAAGGGGATCGAGGCGCTGTCCGCCGAATGCGCGCTTGCCGCCGTCGCGGCCGGCGTCGCGGACGAGGTGGTGCCGTCGCTGTCGAACAACTATCCCGGCGTGGAATGGGCGGGGCAGATGGCCTACAACATGGAACGCGCGATGGTGCATGGCGAACGCCGCGCGGCCGAGATGGAAGAGGTCGCCAAGACCCTCGCCGATCTCGGTCTGCCGTCTGCGATGGCGCAGGCGACGGTCGGCTGGCAACGGCGTCTTGCCGGGGCCGGGGCAGCGCCGCCAGATAATCCGCGCGAAGTCGGGGCTGCGGCGGTTGCAGAGATGCTATTGGCAGAAATTCAAAAGAAATGACCGGGTATTTGCGCAGGATACCCCTCAGAATGTTCGATAATTGAAGGCCCGTTAATGTTCACCACGCGCCCCGATCTGACCGGCACCTTCGGCATGGTGGCCACGACGCACTGGATTGCGTCGACGGTCGGAATGAAGCTGCTGGAACAGGGCGGCACTGCGGCCGATGCTGCCGCCGCCGCGGGGTTTACGCTGAACGTGGTGGAACCCCACCTGAACGGGCCGCTCGGTGACATGCCGCTTTTGCTGCGCCCTGCTGGCGCGGACCAGCCCACCGTCATCTGCGGGCAGGGCCCGGCCCCCGCCGCCGCCACGATCGAGCGATACCGTTCCGAGGGGCTGAACCGTATCCCCGGATCCGGCCTGCTTGCCGCCTGCGTCCCCGGCGCGTTCGACGCGTGGATGCTTCTGCTGCGCGACCACGGACGCCTGCCATTGCGCGCGGTGATGGAGCCCGCAATCCACTACGCGGAACAAGGCCACCCGGCGCTGGCCCGCATGTGCAGCGCCATCGCGGGGCTCGCGGACTTCTTCCGCGCCGAATGGCCCACCTCTGCCGAAACGTGGCTTCCGGGCGGCGCGGTGCCCGAACCCGGCCGCCTGTTTCGCAATCCGGCGCTTGCCGCCTTCTGGTCGCGTCTGCTGGACGAGGCCGAGACCGCGACTGGCCGCGAGGCCCAGATCGAAACCGCCCGCCGCGCCTTCGCCGAAGGTTTCGTGGCCGAAGCGATCGACACCTACCTGCGCGACGCCCGCGTGATGGACGCCGAGGGCGACCGCCGCCCCGGCGTGTTGACCGCTGACGACATGGCAGGCTGGCGCGCAGGCTACGAGGCCACCGCCTTTATCACCCACCACGGTTGGGAGGTGCACAAGCCCGGCTTCTGGTCGCAGGGGCCAGCGCAGCTTCAGGCGCTTAACATGCTGGAAAACGACGATCTCTCCGGCCTCGACCCACTGGGGCCAGAGTTCGTTCACCTGACGACCGAAGCTTTGAAACGCGCGTTTGCCGACCGCGAAGCCTATTACGGCGACGGCGATGTTCCGGCGGCAACCCTGCTGGACAAAGCCTATGCCGCCACCCGCCGCGCCGACATCGGCGACAGCGCCAGCCTTGACCACCGCCCCGGTGCGATCCCGGGCTACGAACAGCTTGCCGACGCCTTCCTGCGCCGCGCCGCGACGGACTATGCGGCGGGGCCGGGCACCGGCGCGGGAGAGCCGACCATGGCGCATCTGTCGGAACGCCGGGGCGACACGGTGCATCTCGACGTGATCGACCGCTGGGGCAACATCGTCTCGGCCACGCCCTCGGGCGGCTGGCTGCAATCGAATCCGGTGATCCCCGGCCTTGGCGTGCCGCTGGGAACGCGGGCGCAGATGTTCTGGCTGGACGAGGGCCTGCCGACCTCGCTTGCCCCCGGACGCCGCCCGCGCACCACGCTGTCGCCGTCACTGGCGCGCAACGAGAACGGCCGCTGGCTGTCCTATGGCACCCCCGGCGGCGACCAGCAGGACCAGTGGCAACTGATGTTCTTCCTGCGCCACGTTCACCACGGGATGACGATGCAGCAGGCCATCGACGCGCCGCTGTTCTACACCGACCACCTGCAGGCGAGCTTTTACCCGAGAAACGTCAATCCGGGGCATCTGAAGGTGGAAGAACGTTTCGCGCGCGAAACAATCGAGGCTTTGCGGGCCAAGGGCCACAGGCTGGAGATTTCCGGCCCGTGGGACGTTGGCCGCCTCACCGCCGCCGCCCGCGACGCGGACGGCGTGCTGCACGGCGCCGCCACCGCGCGGCTGATGCAGGCCTACGCGGTCGGGCGTTAAGCGCGAGGCAGGTCGTCGGCCAGATGCAGCCACGGCAACTGCTCGTCCGCGTGGTCGTGGTTGGCGGGTTCCGCCTGTTCCGGCGCGTCGAGACTGGCGGAATAGCCGTGGATCTCGCCCGGGCTTTGTTCTGTCCGATAGGCCATCTGGCTGCCGCAGCGGTCGCAGAAGAACCGATGCACCCCCGGTGAACTGGCGAAGACCGCAGGCGGTTCGCCAGACCAGCGCCATGCGGAATCGCGGACGCCGAAGAAGGTCGTCATCGGGGCCGAACAGGCGCGGCGGCAGCTTTCGCAGTGGCAATGGCCCTGCCACAACACCGCCTCCGGGTCGAACTTGTAGGTGACCCGCCCGCACAGGCAGCGGCCCTTCCCCTCGATCATCGCAGTCTCCCCTGTGCCGCCTCAAGTTGCGTCGCCCTCAGAATGTCCGCGTTGCGAAACGGGGGCAATGGCCTTAGCGTCTGCGGCGAACGCAGACGGACGGGACGCGATGGCCGAGACGGCAGGACGCATAACGCTTTGGCATATCGAGGTCTTCGTCGCGACGGCGGAAGAGGCTTCGATTTCTGCCGCGGCGCAGCGGCTGGGCGCCAGCCCGTCGTCGGTGAGCCAGCAGCTGACCAACCTCGAGGCGGCGCTGGGCACCGCGCTTCTCAACCGAAACGAGAGGCCGATGAGCCTGACACCCGCCGGGAACCTGTTCCTGCGCCGGGCGCAGGCGATCCTGAACGAGGCGGCGCGCGCCAAGGCGGAACTGGCCCGGCGCGATCCCCGGATGCTGACCCGGCTGCGGATCGGCGTGATCGAGGATTTCGACGCCGAGGTGACGCCGCGCCTGTTGCGCGACCTGTCGCAAGAGATGACGGGCTGTCAGTTCCTGCTGGAGACCGGCGCCTCGCACCGGTTGATCGACAAGCTGGAAACCCGCGCGCTGGACATGATCATCGCCGCCGAGATGGGGGCCGAGGCCGCATGGATGGAGGTGCACCCGGTCCTGACCGAGCCCTTCGTCGCCGCCGTTCCCAAGGGCGCGGTGGCCGAGGGCGCGGACCTGATGGCGGTGCTGCGGCAGATGCCGCTGATCCTGTACACGGAACGGCACCACATGGGCCGGGTCATCGCCTCGCATCTTGCGCAGCAGAACTTCCGGCTGTCGCACCGGTTCGAGTTGGACAGCTATCACGCCATCATGGCGATGGTCGCGGCGGGCGAGGGGTGGACGATCCTGACGCCGCTGGGCTTCCTGCACGCCGCCCGGTTCCGTGATCAGGCAGACGTCATGCCCTTGCCCTTCGCTCCGCTGTCCCGCCGCATCTCGCTGACCGCGCGGCGCGGCGTGATGGAGGATATCCCCGCCCGTACCGCCGAGACCCTGCGCGGCTACCTTCGCGACCTGATCGTCGCGCCCGCCATCGAGCGGATGCCGTGGCTGGAGGGAGAATTGCGGGTCGAGGGGCGGTAGAGCGGCGCGTTGCCCGTGGAAGATAGGGCGCGTGGCGGAGATTTCGGACGGGTCTGGTGGGGAGATTGGGTGAAACGCCATCCAACGACGGTTTCGTCGATGGGGTGAAACCCCATCCTACATTGGCCTGCTGACGGGGTTTTACCCCATCATTCCCCGCGGAAAGCCGTAGGATGGGGTTTCACCCCATCTTCCCCCCGGAAAACCGTGGAACGCGGTTCCATCCCATCTTGCAACAACGGAGAGGACGGCACCTAAGCTGCCGAGGCAGGAGGGGGCTCTGCCCCCGCTGTGCCGGGCACAGCCCCCCGAGGTACTTGGAAAGAGAAGAAGCCGGGGTGGGGCCCCGGCTTCGCGTGTCTGTAACCGTGGCGCGGCAGCGCCGCGCGGGTCAGGTTCCGTAGGCCAGTTCCGGGCTTTTCACGTCCTCGGCGGCTGCGGTCAGCGCGTTCGCGACGAAATCGCAGTCCGCGCGGGTCAACCGGGCAGGCAGGCGGGCGTCGCAGGCCCGCATCAGCATCGCGCGGGTCTGCGGAAGCTCGGGCACCTCGCCAAGGAACTGCCAGTTCCAGAAGGCGCGGGCATTGTCGGTGGACATGCCGAAGATCTGCACCTTCACACCCCGCGCGGCGGCGGCGTTCTGGAAGGCGCGCGCCTCGTCATCGGTCATGCCGACCAGGTTGAACTGGATCGAGTCCGGCGCACGCTCTTCCGGGCCCAGCTTTTCGGGCACTGTCAGCCAGTCGCTCTTGTTCAGGGCGGCCGCGACATAGTCGTGGTTGCGGCGGCCGTCGCGGACGCGGCGCGGGATCTCGGCGATCTGCGGGCGGACGATGGCGGCCGACAGGTTGCCGAGGCGGGTGTTGTAGAGCGGCAGCTTGTTCTGCCAGCGGGCAAAGGCCTGTTCCAGTTCGGGCGAGTTCTCGCCGCGCGGGCCTTTGTGCTTCTTCCAGTTATGCTCGTAGGCGCCGGACATGATCACGGCGCGGGCGATCAGTTCCGGATCGTCGGTGATCAGGATGCCGCCTTCGCCCGAGTTGAGAAGCTTGTAGCTTTGGAACGAGAAACAGCCGATGCGGCCCAGCGTGCCGATGGTCTTGCCGTGCCAGGTGGTGCCCAGCGAGTGGGCCGCGTCCTCGATCACCGGCAGGCCGCGCTGTTCGGCAAGCGCCATGATCGCGTCCATGTCGCTGGTGTGGCCGCGCATGTGGCTGATCATCACCGCGTCGACCTGATCCAGCTTGGCTTCGAAGTCGGCGATGTCGATGCGGTAGTTCGCCTTCACCTCGCACAGCACCGGCACGCAGTCGGCGTGGACGATGGACGAGGGGACGGCGCCGAAGGTAAAGGCGGGGATCAGGACTTTCGCGCCGCGCGGCAGGTCCAGCGCCTTCAGCGAAAGGAACAGCGCCGCCGAGCACGAGGCCACGGCAAGCGCGTATTTGGCGCCGACGGCATCCGCGAACTCACGCTCCAGCAGGGCCACGGGACTGTCGCCCGGATCGGTGTAGCGAAACAGGTCTCCGCTTTGCAGCAGCCGCTCGATCTCGGCGCGGGCGGAATCAGGAATTGGCTCGGCGTCATAGACGTTGGGGGCTGGCGTCATGTTTTCACCTTTTCCGAAAACTACCTTCGGAAAGACTACAAAGCAGGGCCCAAAAAGGGAAGGCCCTTTCCCCGCCGGGGTGGGCGAAAACGTGCCGTCCGGGCCGGAAAGCCACAACGTCTTCCCGGTTCGCTGTCACAAAACCGCAATATTTAGGGGTATCAGCCCTTGCCGGGCGTCATGATGATGCAGGTGGTCGAGCCTGTGGCATAGATCCGGCCATCCTGTTCGCCCCGCAACTCGCCCATGGCGATCCCGGTGGAGCGGCCCGCGTGCTGCACCCGGCCCTCGGCCAGAACGGTCATGCCAAGCGGCAGGGGGCGGACGATGTTCACCTTGTACTCCAGTGTCGTGTAGATCTGGCCCTGGGGCACCTTGGTCATCACGGCGCAGGCCATGCAGCTATCCAGCAGGGTGCCGTACCAGCCGCCATGCACCGTCCCCATCGGGTTCAGCGCGCCGAACTCGGGGGTGCCGCGAAACAGCACGCGGCCATCCTCGACCAGATCGATGTCGATGTTGAGCGTGCCCGCGATGGGCGCGCCCGCGATCTCGCCCCGGGCGACGGCCTGCATGAACTCGAGCCCCGACATCGAGGTCAGTTGCGCGAGGGTGGCCAGCTGGTCGGGCGAGGCGGCGGCGAAGGCGTTCATGAAAAAGGCTCCGGTCGGTGACGACCGAAGCCTAGTGCCGATCCGGAAACCCCGGCAACGCCGGGATGCCGCCGTTACGCGACGTCGCGGAGCGTCGCCTGCGGAACCACGCCAAGGGCATGCGCCACTTCGCGGGTCAGGTGCGGCTTGTTCAGGGTGTAGAAGTGCAGGTCCTCGACGCCGCCTTCCAGCAGGTCGGTGCACAGTTCGCTGCACAGCGACACGGCCAGCAGGTCGTGACGGTCGTCGCGCTCGGCCTTCTCGAACGCCTCGATCACCCACTGCGGCACATGCGCGCCGCAGCGGTCGGCGAATTTCTTGACGCCCTTCCAGTTCTCGACCGGCAGGATGCCGGGGATGATCTGGGCGTCGATGCCGGCGGCGGCGCAGCGGTCGCGGAAGCGGAAGAACGTGTCCGCCTCGAAGAAGAACTGCGTGATGGCCGAGGTCGCGCCGGCGTCGATCTTGCGCTTGAGCCAGTCGATGTCGGCGGTGTCCGAGGCGGCTTCGGGGTGCGGATCCGGGTAGGCGCCGACGCGGATCTTGAACTTGCCGGTGTCCGCCAGCGCCGAGATCAGCTCGCAGCTGTCGGCGAAGCCGTCGGGATGCGGGGTGAAGGCGCCTGCGCCTTTCGGCGGGTCGCCCCGCAGCGCGACGATCTCGGTCACGCCGGCTTCGGCGTAGCGGTCGCAGATTTCCATCGTCTCGGCCTTCGTCGCTTCCACGCAGGTCAGGTGGGCGGCGACGTTCAGGCCGTAGTGATTGTGGATCGTCTTGACCGCGTCATGCGTCAGGTCGCGGGTGGTTCCCCCCGCGCCATAGGTCACGGACACGAACTCGGGCGCCAGCGGCGACAGCGTGCGGACGGTATCCCAGAGGCGGAAGGACGCCTCCAGCGACTGGGGCGGGAAGAACTCGAAAGAAAGGCGAGGCGCAGACATGGCGTAATCCTGTGATCGGTACTGGAACCAGTTGTAAGTTTTCCGGTGACGTGAGACAAATTCATAATCCTCAAGAAGGTTATGAGCGGAGCGCTAGGTTGCATCTCGAATTCCGGCATCTTCGGACCATCAAGGCGATCCACGAGGCGGGCGGTCTTGCCCGCGCGGCCGAGCTGATGAACATCACCCAGTCCGCCCTGTCGCATCAGGTGAAGGGGCTGGAGGAACAGGCGGGGGTGGAACTGTTCGTGCGCCGCACCAAGCCGCTGCGGCTGTCGCCCGCGGGCATGAAGCTGCTGCGTCTCGCCGAGCGCATCCTGCCCGAGATCGAGGCGCTGGAGGACGAGTTCCTGGCTTTGGAGTCCGGGCGCTCGGGCCGGTTGCACATCGCGATCGAGTGCCACGCCTGTTTCGAATGGCTGTTCCCGGTGCTCGAGCAGTTCCGGCAGGCCTGGCCCGATGTGGATGTCGATATCCGCCCCGGCCTCGCCTTCGATGCGCTGCCCGCACTGAAGCGGGAAGAGGTTGATCTCGTTGTATCTTCCGACCCGGAAACCATCAGCGACGTCGATTTCACGCCGCTGTTCGACTATGAACCGGTCTTCGTCGCCTCGTCGCAGCACCCGCTGGCGCAGAAGGACTATGTCGAGGCCGAGGACTTCCGGGGCGAGACGCTGATCACCTACCCGGTGGACCGCGCGCGGCTGGACGTGTTCAGCCAGCTTCTGACCCCCGCCAAGGTCGAACCGCGCGCGGTGCGGCAGGTCGAACTGACGGCGGTGATCCTGCTGCTGGTCGCCTCGAACCGAGGGGTCGCGGTGCTGCCGGACTGGGTGGTGCGCGAGGTGCGGTATCATTCCGACTATGTCACCCGCCCGATCACCAAGGCCGGCCTGACCCGCCGCCTGTACGCCGCGACGCGGGCCGAAGACACGGCGCGTCCGTTCATGTCGCACCTGCTGAAACTGGCCCGAACTGTGCCGGTCCGACTGCAAAGAGGCGATCTGACGAAAGCGGCGGCCCCGTCTGCCTGAAACAATTCGGCGGCTGGGGCTTCTTTGGTCCTGCAAATATCCTCGGGGGGAGCTGCCGCAGGCAGCAGGGGGGCGGAAAGCCCCCCGCTTCGGGGGACGATTCGGGCGAATCCGCCGGGGTGATGCGCGGATCGGCGGGGTCGCGAAAGATCGTTCCAATGTTAAGTAATCGGCGGAGCAGACGGTGCGGCGGCCGGATTCCCGCCGTGTCCCGCGCGCATGCGCCCTTCACATCGCCGCGCCTCTGGCCTATGTCGCGGCCTGACCTTCAAGGAGCCGGATGACATGCAGGGCAGCGCCAATATCAATCTGATGATCAAGGCCGCGCGCAAGGCGGGGCGGAGCCTGGTGAAGGACTTCCGCGAGGTCGAGAACCTGCAGGTCTCGATGAAGGGTGCGGGGGACTTCGTCAGCCGTGCCGATATCGCGGCCGAGAAGATCATCCGCGACGAGCTTATGTCGGCCCGCCCGAACTATGGCTGGCTGGGCGAGGAGAGCAAGCCGGAAGAGGGCGCCGACCCGACCCGCCGCTGGATCGTCGACCCGCTGGACGGCACCACCAACTTCCTGCACGGCCTGCCGCATTGGGCGGTTTCCATCGCATTGGAACATAAGGGAGAAATCGTCGCGGGCGTTATCTTCGACGCGGCCAAGGACGAACTCTACTGGGCCGAGAAGGGCGCCGGGTCGTGGATGAACGAAAGCCGTCTGCGGGTGTCCGGGCGTCACAAGATGATCGAGTCGATCTTCGCCACCGGACTGCCGTTCGGCGGGCGTCCCGAACTGCCCGCCGTGATGCATGACCTTGGCCGCCTGCTGCCGGTCTGCGCCGGGGTGCGCCGCTGGGGCGCCGCCGCGCTGGACATGGCCTATGTCGCGGCCGGTCGTCTGGACGGCTACTGGGAGCGGGGCATCAACGCCTGGGACATGGCCGCCGGCGTGGTCATCGTACGCGAGGCGGGGGGATTCGTTCACGCCATCGCCGAGGACGGAAACATGCTGGAAGACGGCGATGTGATCTGCGGCAACGAGCGCATTTTCGACCAGTTCGCGGGTGTCATCCGGAAGGGGTGACGCGCCGGGCGGGCCGCACAAATTGACGTAGCGTTCCCCAATCAGGCCACATTTGAAGGTCAGAAACTTCCCAGACCTTCCAAGTGAGTGTGCCCATGACTCAGATTATGAAATTCCTTCGCGACGAAAATGGCGCCGTGACTGTCGATTGGGTAGTGATTACCGCAGCGATCGTCGGCCTTTGCATTTCCGCATTCGGGTGGATCGGCAACGATACCCATGACTATGGCGAGCGCATCGGCGACCACATGTCGACGCAGGGCGTGAAGACGACTTACTAAGCGAACTTCTCCGCGCCGGGTGCGGCGCGGACCGCCTAGCGGTCCGACGGGTGATTTACGCCGTCGTTCCAGCCGAACTCGGGGAAGTCGCTGGGGTTCACACCCTCCAGCGCGCCCAGATTGATGCCGTATTCGTTCGGGTTCGAGCGGCGGCGGTGGTGCGTGTAGATCCCGCAGACCGAGCAGAACCAGTGCCGCGCCGTATGCGTTCCGAACTGGTACAGCGTCAGTGCGTCTTCTCCCTTCAACACCGTCAGCCCGTCCAGCGGCACCGCCAGCATCGGCGCGCCGCGACGGCGGCAGTACGAGCAGTCGCAGCGCTTCGCGTCCGCAAGCGCCTGTTTCGGCTGCACCTCCAGCGCGACGGCGCCGCAGTGGCACGACAGGCGGTACGTCTTTGCCATGGTCTAGCGCTTCCGGCGAGACACGGTGGGGATGTGGCTGCGCTCTAGCTTGTATTTCGCCGCCGGGTGGTCCGGGTGGCCGTGGGTGCGGCTCCAGTAGGACGTGCCGCCCCGGCGCAGAAACAGCGGGATCACCAGCAGGAAGCCCACGATGAAGCCGCCCGCATGCGCCCAGTAGGCGACGCCGCCCATGTCGGGATCCGCGCCGACGCCGTTGAACAGCTGCAGCGCGAACCAGATGCCCAGCATCAGCCATGCGGGGACCGGGATGATCTTGAAGATGACGACGAAGATGAAAAGGATGTCGACCTTAGCCTTGGGGTACATCAGCAGATAGCCCCCCATCACCCCGGCGATCGCGCCCGACGCGCCCACGGTGGGCACCATCGAGTAGGGGGCGGACAAAACATGCACCAGCCCCGCGCCAAGCCCGCTGGCAAGGTAGAACCCCAAGAAGCCGATATGGCCGAAGTCTTCTTCGAGGTTATCGCCGAAGATCCACAAAAACAGCATGTTACCTGCAAGGTGCATGAACCCGCCGTGCATGAACATGGTCGAGATCAGGGTGTAATAGCCGTCGCCCTGCGAAATGCGGGCAGGGATCAGCGACCACTCGATCATCAGGTTGCGCTGCGACGCGAGGTCCTGCATCGCGGGCAGGGTGGCAAGATACACCAGCACGTTCACCGCGATCAGCGCGTAGGTGACGTACGGGGTCTTGTTCGACGGGTTGTGATCGCGGATCGGAAACATGCGCTTACCTTGGCCCTCGCGGGCGCAAGGTCAAGCGTCCGATACCTCGGCCAGCAATTCCGCGTTGCCCCCTGATGCGGTCGTGTCGATGCAGAGGTGGCGTTCCAGCAGCACGTCGGGTTCGGACGGCCGCGTTGTGATCAGCGGCAGGATCGCTCCGTCCCGTTTCGCCAGCGCCTGCGCGAGAGGCCGCGCGGTGTCGGGGCCGCCCCAGTACACCACGCCGCCAAAGCCGGTGGCCGTGGTCAGCGCCTCCGGCAAGACGCCCTCGGGCAGTTCCACCGCGACGCCACCCAGGGCGCGCACCGCGTCGGCTTGCGCCGCTGCCGCCGTCGCGCCGGGGCCGAGGCACAGAAGCGGGGGGCGGGCGACGCGGGTCAGGCGGTTTGACTCGCCGGTCGGGCCGGGCATGTCGCGCACGTCGACCGGAAGGTCCGAGGTTTTTGTCGCGCCGATCCGGGCCTGCATGGCGGCTGCGTCCAGCGTGCCGGGTTCGCCTGCGGCGGCTTCCACCGTATCGGGCCGGGTAAACCGCGCGACATAGTCGGGGCCGCCCGCCTTGGGACCGGTGCCCGACAGCCCCTCGCCACCGAAGGGCTGGCTGGCGACGATGGCGCCGATCTGGTTGCGGTTCACGTAGGCGTTGCCGACCGCCAGCCGCTCGGTCACGTATTGCACGCGGTCGTCGATCCGGGTGTGCAGGCCGAAGGTCAGGCCAAAGCCGGTGGCGCGGATGTCGGACAGCACGCGGTCAAGGTGTTGGGGCCGGAAGGTCGCAAGGTGCAGCACCGGGCCGAAGACCTCGCGTTCGATGTCGCGGATGCCGGTGACTTCGACGACGGCTGGCGCGACGAACAAGCCGTCCTCCGGGGCTTTCAGGCGGTGCAGGACGCGATTGCCCGCGGCGTCGACATAGCCGGCGATACTGTCGCGCGCCTCGGGGTCGATCACCGGGCCCACGTCGGTGGACAGGTGCCACGGGTCGCCCATCTTCAGCTCGTCCATCGCGCCGAACAGCATCTTGCGGAAGGCCGGTGCGATGTCGTCCTGAACGTACAGGCAACGAAGTGCGGAACAACGCTGGCCCGCCGACTGGAAGGCCGAGGCGATCACGTCACGCACCGCCTGCTCGGGCAGGGCGGTGGAGTCGACGATCATCGCGTTGATGCCGCCGGTTTCGGCGATCAGGGGGGCGTCGGGCGACAGGTTGTCCGCCATCGCGCGGCGGATCGCCTGCGCCGTCTCGGTCGAGCCGGTGAAGGCCACGCCGTCGACGCGGGCGTCCGAGGTCAGCGCCGCGCCCACGGTGGGGCCGTCGCCGGGCAGGAATTGCAGCACCTCGCGGGGCACGCCCGCCTGATGCAGCAGTTCCACGGCGGCGTGGCCGATCAGCGGCGTCTGTTCCGCCGGTTTCGCCAACACGCCGTTCCCGGCTGCCAGCGCCCCGGCGATCTGGCCGGTGAAGATGGCGAGCGGGAAGTTCCATGGCGAGATGCAGGTGAAGATGCCGCGCGGCGGCCGGGTCAGGCCCTCTGCCTGTTCGGCGTAGTACAAAAGGAAGTCCGCCGCCTCGCGCAATTCGCCCACCGCGTCGGGCAACGATTTGCCGGCCTCGCGCGCCAGGATGGCGAAGAGGCGGGCGTGGTGGTCCTCGTACAGCTGCGCCGCGCGCTTGAGGATCGCGGCGCGCTCGGCGGGCGGAGCTGTCCACGGGGTCGCGGCGTCCAGCGCGGTCTGCACCTCGGCGGGCGAGGCGTTGCGGACGCGGCCCACGGTGTCGGAGGGGTCGGCCGGATTGGTTGTCGTCTCTTCCGCGCCGGGTTCTGCCGTGCCGGCGATCAGCGGGGCGGCGGTAAAGACGGTGTCGCGAAAGCCGGTGCGGGCGGCGTCCAGCGCGTCCAGTTCCGGGCGGTGCGCAAGATCCCAGCCGCGGGAATTGCCTCGGGCAGGCTGGAAGATCTCGGCGGGCTTGCGGACACGGATCTGCGCCGCCTCGACAGCGTCGAACGGGTCGGCGGCGACGGTCTCTGGCGGGACGTCCTCGTCAACGATCTGGTTCACGAAAGACGAGTTTGCGCCGTTCTCCAGCAAGCGGCGGACGAGATAGGCCAGCAGGTCGCGATGCGCGCCGACGGGGGCATAGATCCGGCAGCGCGCGCCGGGCTCTTTCATCAGGATGTCGTGCAGACGCTCGCCCATGCCGTGCAGGCGCTGGAACTCCCAGCCGTCGCGGCTGTCCGCCATCTCGAGCACGGCGGCGGTGGTGTGGGCGTTGTGGGTGGCGAACTGGGGGTAGATCCGGTCACGCAGGCCCAGCAGCTTGCGGGCGCAGGCGATGTACGAGACGTCGGTCGCGGGTTTGCGGCTGAACACAGGGAAGCCCGGTGCGCCGATCACCTGCGCGTGCTTGATCTCGCTGTCCCAGTACGCGCCCTTGACCAGCCGCAGGGTGAAGCGGCGGTCGAGACGTTCGGCAAGCGCGTGGAACCAGTCGATCACGTGGCGGGCACGGGGGCCGTAAGCCTGCACGACGAGGCCGAAGCCGTCCCAGCCGTGCAGCGCTTCGTCGGCCAGCGCGGCCTCGATCACGTCCAGCGACAGATCAAGGCGGTCGGCTTCTTCGGCGTCGACGTTCAGACCCATGCCGGCAGCGGCGGCCTGCTTGGCCAGCGCCTGCAGTCGGGGCACAAGTTCGGTCATCACCCGGTCGCGCTGTGCGTCCTCGTAGCGCGGATGAAGCGCGGACAGTTTTACCGAAATGCCCGGATTGTTTCTGATATCGCTATTGTTTGCCGCTTGGCCGATCGAGCCGATGGCCTGTGCGTAGGCGTGGAAATAGCGCTCTGCATCGGCGCCGGTTCGGGCGGCTTCGCCGAGCATGTCGTAGGAATAGGTGTAGCCCTTCGCCTCCATCCCGGCGGCGCGCTTCATGGCAGACCCGATGGTTTCGCCCAGCACGAACTGGCGGCCCATCTCGCGCATGGCGCGGCCAACGGCGGTGCGGATCACCGGTTCGCCCAGCCGCTTCACCGCACCCCGAAGCGCGCGGGTCACGCCCGGCTTGCGGTCATCCAGAACCCGGCCCGTCAGCATCAGCGCCCATGTCGAGGCATTGACCAGCGAGGACGAGGAATGGCCCAGATGTTTGCCCCAGTCGGACGGCGCGATCTTGTCCTCGATCAGCGCGTCGATGGTGTCGGCATCGGGGACGCGCAGCAGCGCCTCGGCAAGGCACATGAGCGCGATGCCCTCGTCGGTGGACAGGCCGTATTCGGCTAGAAACACCTCCATCAGCCCGGGGCGGGCCGAGGCGCGGATGTCGCGCACCAGCCCTGCGGCACGGGTCGAGATGCGGGCGCGATCCTCGGCGGAGAGGTCGGCGAGTGCCGTCAGTTCGGCCAGCGTCTGGGCCTCGTCGGCATAGGTCGCGGCGGCGATACGGGCGCGGATCGGGTCGGACTGGGGGGCGTCGAGAGTCATGTTGAACCTCCGTTTGACCCGTTTTACCGCAGGTTGGGCTTTGATTTTCTCCCGAATAGTGAAGAATGATGGTCGAAACGACCAAAGACGGGGTCATGAACAGTGCAAACGGTCCATCCGAAGCTTGACCGCTTCGATCACGCGATTCTCGATGTGTTGACGACGGAGGGCCGGATCAGCGTCACCGAGCTTGCCGCGCGGATCGGGCTGTCGAAGACGCCCACGCAGGCGCGGCTGCGGCGGCTGGAGGCGGACGGGGTGATCACCGGATACCGCGCGATGCTGGACCCGATCCGCATCGGGCGCGACCATGTGGCGTTTGTCGAGGTGAAGCTGACCGACACGCGCGAGGCGGCGCTGGCCGCGTTCAACGCGGGCGTCCGCAGGGTGCCGGAGATCGAGCAATGCCACATGGTCGCGGCGTCGTTCGATTACCTGCTGAAGGTCCGCACGGCGGACATGGCCGCCTATCGCCGGGTGCTGGCCGAGGACATCTCGACCCTGCCGCATGTCGCGCAGACCTCGACCTTCGTGGCGATGCAGGCGGTGAAGGAGGACGGGTTGTAGCGCGCCTGTCGCTGCGCCAGCCGGCGCGTTTTCGGGTTCCAGCCCCGGACGGTCCCCACTAAGGTGCGCGCCGGGCCCGCGTGGTGGAATGGTAGACACAGAGGACTTAAAATCCTTAGGCCGAAAGGCCGTGCCGGTTCGAGTCCGGCCGCGGGTACCAGGGCTTTGACGCTGCGCTGCGGCGAAAAATGCGAGCGTGTTCTCAAGGGCTTGATGCAATTTTATTGCCGTTCGACGGGGCGGGCGCTACCGTATTGGCGACGTTCTGCTTCCGCCCTTTCCGACAATACGCGCCCCGCTGCGGGGCACAGTTCCGCTTCATTCCTGCCGATGGACCCTGCATGACCAACCGCCGTACCTTCCTGACCGGAGCGCTTGCCGCCACCGGCGCCACAGCCTTTCCCGCCGCCGCCCAGCAGGTGTTCGAAGTGCCCGAAAGCTGGCAGCCGCGTGTCGTGGACATGCCGGCGCGGTATCGGCCCGGTGTCATCCTTGTCTATCCCGACCGCTTCTCACTGTTCTGGACGCTGCCCGAGGGCAAGGCGATCCGCTATGCCGTGCGTGTCGGGCGGGGCGACCTGTACGAGCCCGGCGAGTACACCATCGGCGCGCGGAAAGAGTGGCCGTCGTGGACGCCGACGCCCGACATGATCGAGCGCGAGCCCGAACGCTGGGGACAGTACGCCGACGGGATGCCGGGCGGGCCGAACAACCCGTTGGGTGCGCGTGCGCTGTACCTGTTCCAGCCGGGGCGGGGGGATACCTTCCTGCGCATCCATGGCACCAACGATCCCGGCAGCATCGGTCGTGCGGTGTCGAACGGCTGTGTCGGGCTGCTGAACCCGCACATGATCCACCTGTACGATCAGGTGCCGCTGGAAACGAAGGTATATCTGTACCCCAAGGCGGCGTGAAGATCCGTGGCGCCGCGCGACCCCGCACTTGCGCGCGCGATGCGCTGTGGGCTACAGGGCAGCAGGTGACACGGCGCCGGCGGTTCAGTGATCATGATTAAGTTTTCTCTTTCGGATCAACGGCCCGGCTGGGCTCCTTGGGTTGCGGGGCTGTCGCTGCTGGCGAACACCTTCGTGGTCGTCACGGTGAACCTGAACATCTACAAGGCGCGCGCCGACTTTATCGAGGCGCATCCCGAGTACGTCGCCAACCAGCCGCCCACCATCAGCCGTGCGCTGTCCGATCCGGCCATCGGAGACGGCTTCGCCTTCTGGATCGCGATCTCGGCCGTGCTTCTGTTTCTTGGCGTCTGCGGGCTGATCGCGACCTTCGCGACTTCCTTGCCCGCGGTGCGGGCGGTTTCCTCCAAGGGCGCGCGGCGGCTGACAACAACGCTTTGCCTTGTTCCGCCGATGCAGCTGGCGGCCTGTGTCGGAATGGTGATGCTGTCGCAGTACACCTTCCCGCACCACAACGAAGCGCACATGATGGGCAGCTATATCTTCTTCGCCAGTCAGGCGGCGACGGTGCTGACCGGCCTGTTGCTGAGCCGCGCGATCGCGAAGGATCAGCCGATGGCCCGCGCGATGGCAGAGGTCGGCGTCTATTCCGCAAGCGCGAACCGGGTGCGGCTTTGGGTCGGTATGGCCAGCGTGGTGCTGGTGCTGAGCTATCTCGTGCTGTTCGTGGTCAAGGACTTCGATCTGGGCGCATGGGAGCCGCTGGTCTACCTGATCTACGTCAGCACCGAGCCGCTGTGCATCTCGTCGTTTCTGCTGTTCGTGCTGCTTTACAACGCCGACCTTGCCCGCGCGGCGCGCAGCCGCCGGGCGGTAGAGCAGGGCGCCTGACCTTTCAGATGTGACCGACGGACCGGGCGAAGTCCGCCAGCAGGGCGGCATAAGCTTCGGGCTGTTCCACGCAAGGCAGGTGGCCCGCGCCGCGCATCAGCTCGAACCGCGCGCCCTTGATCAGCTCTGCCGTCTCGCGCACGAGATCGGGCGGGGTCGATCCGTCCTCGCTGCCGGCTATGACCATCGTGGGCAGGGTCAGGCCGCTGGTGGGGGTGTAGAAATCGGTGCCCCGGATCGCCGCCATGCAGCCCAGATAGCCCTCGACCGGCGTGCGGGTCAGCATGTGGCGCCAGACGCGCATATCGGGCGTCGCGCGGAAGGGCTTCGAGAACCAGCGCTCCATCGTGCCATCGGCCAGCGCCTCGATCCCGCCCGCCTCGACGGCGGCGATGCGGTCGTCCCACGTGCCATGAGCGCCGATCTTGGCGGCGGTGTTCGACAGCACCATGGCGCGGACAAGGTCCAGACGTTTCACCGCCAGACCCTGCGCGATCATGCCTCCGATGGAGATGCCGACGAACAGGCTGTCGCGGACCTTCAGATGGTCCAGCAGACGTTCCGCGTCCGACACCAGAGCGCCCATCGAGTAGGGGCGGGAAGGGCAGTCGGACAGGCCGTGCCCGCGCTTGTCGTAGCGGATGATCCGGAAGCCCGGCGGCAGGTGGGACAGCACGCCGTCCCATAGCCGGTAATCGGTGCCCAGAGAGTTCGCAAAGACCAGCGGCGCGCCGTCGGGCTCGCCGTCCTCGCGCCAGAAGATGCCGGTGCCTTGCAGTTCCGTCAGCGGCATCAGTAGGGCGCGCCGACGTAAAGCTCTGCCATCGCGGCCTGCGCGGCCTTCGAGGTCTCCAGCAGGGTGATCTCGCTTTCCTGCATCCGCCGGTCAAAGCCCGACTGATCCGGGAACTGGTGCATGACGGTGGTGAACCACCACGAGAACCGCATCGCCTGCCAGACGCGGGCGGCAGCCTTCTGCGCGTAGTCTTCGATCCCGCTATCGTCCTTGTCGAGGTAATGCGCCTTCAGCGCCTCGAACAGGTAATGCACGTCCGAGGCGGCGAGGTTCAGCCCCTTCGCGCCGGTGGGCGGAACGATATGCGCCGCGTCGCCCACAAGGAACATCCGGCCCCAGCGCATCGGTTCGGCGGCATAGGACCGCAACGGGGCGATGGATTTCTCGATCGCCGGACCGGTGATCAGCTTCTCTGCCAGATCGCCGGGAATACGCGCCTTGAATTCGTCCCAGAACCGGTCGTCGGACCAGTTCTCGACCGGTTCGCCCTGCGGCACCTGCACGTAGTAGCGGCTGAGGTTCTCGTTGCGCAAGGACGCCAGCGCGAAGCCGCGCGAGTGCGAGGCGTACAGGATTTCGTGCGTTACCGGAGGCGTCTCGGACAGGATGCCGAGCCAGCCGAAGGGATAGACGCGTTCGTATTCCTTCAGAACGCTGCGCGGGATCGACTTGCGCGAGACGCCATGGAAGCCGTCGCAGCCCGCGATCCAGTCGCAGTCGATCCGGTGCTCTGCGCCGTCCTTGTAGTAGGTGACGAAGGGCGCGTCGGTGTCCATGTCGTGCGGTTTCACCGCTTCGGCCTCGTGGATCACGGTGCCGCCCATCGCTTCGCGCGCGTCGTAAAGGTCTTGCGTGATCTCGGTCTGGCCCCAGACCATCATCGACTTGCCGGTCAGCGCCTTGATGTCGATGCGGAAGCCGTGCGTCTCGCCCGCGACGACGATGCCTTCGTCCACGATGCCCTGCTTGTCCATCCGGTCGCCGACCTTCGCCTTGCGCAGCAGGTCGACGGTGCCCGATTCCAGCACGCCCGCACGGATGCGCCCCAGCACATAGTCGCGGGTCCGGCGTTCCAGCACGACGCTGTCGATGCCGGCAAGGTGCAGAAGCTGGCTAAGCAGTAGCCCCGACGGGCCTCCGCCGATGATGCAGACCTGTGTGCGCATGGGGCGCTTCCTCCCGTTTTGGGTCAGACTTGCACGCGGCCCCGCAGTTGTCGACAAGCCGCGCGTCAATCGTACATGCGGATGTGCGCCATGATCTGCCCGTGGTCGCTTGCCAGCTTGTTATAGGGCGCCTCGGGATGAGCGCCATCGGTCAGATGATCATTCAGCACGCTGAAGTAGTCCATCTCGCCGATGTGGTTGTCATAGCCCGGATGGAAATGGCGCGACATCAGGATCTGGTCGATGCTTTCGTACACGCCGCCGAAGGCCGAGGTATAGACCATGTCGCGCAAGGATTTGGCGACGAACAGTTTTTCTGCCGAGTGCAGGCGATAGCGTTCGACCTGTTCGCGGATGATCTCGGCTTCTTCCTGGGAATAGCGGTCGTTCGCGTGGGTGGCATCGTGGCGGCGCATCCAGGCGTAGTTCACGAAGGGTTTCTCGCCGCTGACGATCTCGGAGGATACGGCGTGTTCGCCGTCGTTCAGGTCGCCCAGCACCATAACCGGGCGCCCCGCGTCGAGTTCGGCGATCACGAGGCGGCGCAGGACCCAGGCTTCGGCCGTCCGGCGCAGCCCGGCGCGCAGCGCGCCCATGGCGCGGCCGGTCGGGTCGTAGTGGACAAGATCGGCCTCGGGGGCGAAGGGGGCGCCGGCGGGCTTCAGGAACTCGCCCAGCTTGGACTTGAAGTGGACGCAGAAGACCGTGACCACGGTGCCGCCGACCGGGATGCGGACCTTGAGGATCGGACGCGACAGCCGCGACAGGCGGTAAAAGCCGCCGTCCTCGCCGGTGAGTTCGCGGAACGGGATGTGGAGCGCGGGGTCGAGGGCCTGAACGACCTCGGGCGCGCCTTCAAATCCGAAGCGCGACAGAACGGCGACGCCGGGGCGGCGTTCGCCGGGCTCGCCGTCGTTCAGGTTCGGCGCGAAAGCGACGGCAGCGTCACCATAGGGGGCGTAGCGCAGTTTGCGGAAGATCGCCTTCTTGCGGTACGGGCTGTCGCTGCCGGGGACCACGGCGTCGTTCAGCAGATGCCCGCGCCGGTCGGCCTCGGCGATGACGGCCGCGAGGGGGGCTTCGTCGAAGATCTCCTGAAAGCAGGTGATATCGGCGTTGAGCGACATCAGCTGGTCGGCCAGCCAATCCTGTTTCCAGGCGTATTCCTCGGCGGTGTATTGTTCGAAACGGTAATATTCTTCGCCGGCGCCGATCAGGTTTTTGACGTTGAATGTTGCGATTGTGAAATTGGCCATGGAAATGCGCTCCGTTGTGGGACGGGTTCGCGAGAAGCGTAGCGGCTGGCGCGCGGCGGGCCAACCGTTTGAGGCAGCGCCGGTATGAGAGGCGGGTTCGGGATGGGGTGGAAACCCGGCCTTCAAGGTGGTTCCGAATTTTGCTGCCGGTCCGTGATCGTTCGAGGGTGTGGGATGGGTTGGAAACCCATCCTACGGGGAGGTGACCGATTGGCCGCCGGTCCGGGATTGTCCGAGGGTGTGGGATGGGTTGGAAACCCATCCTACGGGGAGGTGACCGATTGGCCGCCGGTCCGGGATTGTCCGAGGGTGTAGGATGGGTTTTTAACCCATCTGTCAGGCCGCGGGTTGCGGGGGGCGTGGTTTCCGGGGCGACCGATTGGCGGCCGTTCCGTGATTGTCCGATGGCGTGGGATGGGTTGGAAACCCATCCTACGGGGTTGTTTCGAGGGCCTTTGTGAACATCGGAACGTCGACGTTGCCGCCAGAGGCGACGGCGATCACCGTGTCGCCCTCGACCGTCTCCGGCATGTAGAGCGCGGCGGCGAGGGCGATGGCGCCGCCGGGTTCCAGAACAATCTTCAGCCGGGTGAAGGCCGCCGCCATGGCGCGCAGGCAAAGCTCGTCGGGCACCACGACGCCGGGGCCGCACAGGCGCTGCATGATGGGGAAGGGAAGCACGCCGGGGGCGGGGGTGACGATGGCGTCGCAGATCGAGCCGGACATGCGGGGGTTGCGCTCGATCCTGCCGGACTCCAGCGAGCGGGTCACGTCGTCGAAGCCTACGGGTTCGACCGGGCGCACGCGCAGGCCGGGGGCGTCGGCCTCCAGCGCCAGCGCAATGCCCGAGGTCAAGCCACCGCCGCCACAGCAGACCAGCACATCCGCGGTTTCCACACCGGCTTCGGCGGCCTGCGCGGCGATCTCCAGCCCGCAGGTGCCTTGCCCCGCGACCACCAGCGGTTCGTCGAAGGGCTTGATCAGGGTCAGCCCGCGTTCAGAGGCAAGACGCGCGCCGATCTCGTCGCGGTCCTCGTTCTCGCGGTCGTACAGCACCACCTCGGCCCCCAAAGCGCGGGTGTTCGCGATCTTCAGGGCAGGGGCATCCTCGGGCATCACGATCACCGAGGGCACGCCGTGGCGGGCGGCAGCGTGGGCGACGCCCTGCGCGTGATTGCCGGACGAGAAGGCGATGATGCCCTTCGCCCGCACCTCTGGGTCCAGCGCCGAGATCGCGGACCACGCACCGCGGAATTTGAACGAGCCGGTGTGCTGCAGGCACTCGGGCTTCACCAACACGCGGCGGCCTGCGATCTCGTCGAGGAAGGGCGAGGACAGCAGCGGTGTGCGCCGCACCACGGGGGCCAGCCGTTCGTTTGCGGCGCGGATGTCGTCGATGGAAACGGGCGAGGGGGTCATCGTGTCTGGCACAGGTCTATCCATTTGCGGATGGCGGCGACGGCTTCGGGCTCGTCGAGAAAGGGGATATGGGCGCGGTCGGGGACTTCGGCGGCGATCATGTCGGGGCGGCGGCGCTGCATCTCGGCGAAGGTCTCGGGGCTGAGAAGGTCCGAGTTCGCGCCCCGGATCGCGGCGATCGGCAGGCCGTCCAGCGCATCGAACACCGGCCAGAAATCGGCGGGCGCCGGGTTCGCGTCCGGGTCCGCGGCATCGAAGATGCGGGCGAGGTCGGGGTCATAGTTGATCCGAAGCCCGTCGTCGGTCTGCACGAAATGGCGGTGCACCTCTTCCATCCAGCGCTCTTCCGGGACGTTCTCGAACCCGACCATCAACCGTGCGCGGGTCATTGCGGCCTGTTCGTAGGTCTTGATGCCGGGCTGCTTGCCCACGTAGCCCTGGATCACGTCCAGCCCCTTGGGGTCGACCACCGGGCCGATGTCGTTGAGGCAGGCGCCCAGCATGCGGTCCTTGGCGACATAGGCCAGCAGCATCGCGATCAGCCCGCCGCGCGAGGTGCCGAGGATCGCAGCCTTGTCGATGCCAAGGTGGTTCAGCAGCGCCAGCGCATCGCCGCCTTCGACCTGGATCGTATAGGTGGACGGGTCGGCCCAGTCCGAGCCGCCGCGGCCGCGGTAGTCCAGCCGGATCAGCCGCACGTCGCCTAGATGCGGGGCGACATAGTCGAAGTCGGTGCCGTTGCGGGTCAGGCCCGAGAGGCACAGCACCGGCAGGCCCTCGCCCTCGTCCTTGTAGGCCAGACGGGTGCCGTCGGGCGCGTCGAAATACTGCATCATGCCTCTTTCGCCAGTTTTGGTATGCCGCTCAGGTCGGCGAGGATGTGATCGGGGCGCCAGCTGAGCCGGTCCACGGGTTCGCCCGCGCGGTTCACCCACGCCGTGACGAAGCCATAGCCCTTTGCGTGCGCCGCGTCCCAGCCATTCGACGAGACGAACAGCACGTCGGAGGGCGCGCAGCCGAACCGGTCGCCAACCATGTCGTAGACCTTGCGGTGGGGTTTGTAGACGCCCACGTCCTCGACCGACAGAACCGCGTCAAGGTGATCGCCGACCCCGGCGCTGTCGACCGCGCCCGCCAGCATTTTCGGTTCGCCGTTCGACAGGATCGCCGTCGCCATGCCGTCCGCCTTGAGTTGCGCCAGCATCGCCGGCACCTCGGGATAGGCGGAGAGGCGGAAGTACAGGTCCATCAGGCGGTCGCGCAGGCCTGCGTCGTCGAGGCCCGAGGCCTCCATCGCCCAGTCCAACGCGTCGCCGGTGACCTGCCAGAAGTCCGTGTGATCGTCGGCCACGGCGCGAAGCCAGCTGTATTGCAGCTGTTTGAGCCGCCAATCACGGGCGAGCGTGGCCCAGACGGGCTTTAGCGCCTCGTTCCCCGGCTGATCTGCCGCCTCGCGCGCGGCGGCGGCGACGTCGAACAGCGTGCCATAGGCGTCGAAAACGCAGGTGGTGATGGACATCGGCGGCCTCCCTCTGGCGGCAGACTGTCAGATGGCGGGGGCAAGGGGAAGAGCGGCGCGCCCCGTGCCGGTCGCAGGGAACGGGTCACTCTTCCGCGCGTTGATCGGGTGACGCTGATGTTCCCTTGCCCCTGACGGCTGCGGCACGTACCACCGTTCACAACCAAGGACGAAAGGCGACACTTCGATGCGCATGCGCGACACTTTCATCAAGCCGATGCACCCCGAGGGGCGCCGGTTCGTCGCCATTTTCGCGGCGATCACGGTCGTCCTGTTCCTGATCTGGCAGCCCTTGGGATGGCTGGGCGTCGGCGCGACGGTGTGGTGTTATTACTTCTTCCGCGACCCGGTGCGGGTGACGCCGGTACGCGAGGGGCTTGTGGTGTCGCCGGCGGACGGGGTCGTCTCGCTGATCGAGCCTGCCGTGCCGCCCGCCGAACTGGGGATGCCGGACGTGCCGCTGACGCGGGTGAGCGTATTCATGTCGGTGTTCAACTGCCATGTGAACCGCGCGCCGGTGGCGGGCAGGGTGACGGCGGTGGCGTATCGGCCCGGCAAGTTCTTCAACGCCTCGCTGGACAAGGCGAGCACCGACAACGAGCGCAACGGGCTGGCCATCGAGATGGCGGACGGCCGGACGCTGGCGGTGGTGCAGATCGCGGGACTGGTGGCGCGGCGGATCGTTTGCTTCACCGCGCCCGAGAGACGGCTGGCGGCGGGGGAACGGTTCGGACTGATCCGCTTCGGCTCGCGGCTGGACGTGTACCTGCCGGAAGGCTCGGTGCCGCTGGTGGCGCTGGGACAGACGATGATCGCGGGCGAGACGGTGATCGCCGACCTGGCCTCGGACGAGGACACCCGTCCCGCACGGACGGACTGAGCCATGAAGCACGACGATCTCGAGACGGACCCGAAACGCGACCGCGACCTACCGCTGGTCAAGCTGCTGCCGAACCTGCTGACCCTGACCGCGGCCTGCGCCGGGCTGACCGGCGTGCGCTTCGCGCTGCTGGGCGAGTTCCAGTGGTCGGTGCGGATGGTGCTGATCGCGACCATACTCGACGGGCTGGACGGACGGCTGGCGCGGCTGCTGCGCAGCCAGTCGCCTTTGGGCGCGGAACTGGACTCGCTGGCGGATTTCCTGAACTTCGGCGTCGCGCCGGCGCTGATCCTTTACCTGTGGACGCTGAACGACGTGGGCGGCATCGGCTGGATGGCCTCGCTGTGCTTCACGCTGTGCTGCCTGCTGCGGCTGGCGCGGTTCAACGTGGGCCAGAAGAGCGGCAACGGGTCGTCGGATTACTTCGAGGGCGTGCCGTCGCCCGCGGGTGCGTTGCTGGTGATGATGCCGATGGTCGCGGCCTTTGCCTTTCCGGGCCTCCCCGAGATTCCGGCATGGCTGTCGACGATCTATGTGCTGGCGATCGGGTTGCTGATGATCAGCCGCATCCACACGTTCTCGTTCAAGAACGTGAAGATCCCGCGCCGGAATGCGCGGTACGTTCTGCTGGGCGCCGTGCTTGCCGCCGCCCTGCTTTTCAATTTCACATGGGCGACATTGCTTCTGGCTATGATCGCCTATCTGGCAACCATACTTGTCGCGCTTCGGGTGAAACCGGGCGGCGGGCAGAAAGACCTTTAGGGAAGACCACTTTGGAAATCGACGTCGTCAAGAATTCCTACGCCCGGTGGGCGCCCGTCTACGATCGCACCTTCGGTGCGGTGACGCAGGTGGGGCGCCGGACCGCTGTGGGGCACATCAACGAGATGGCCGGGACGGAAGTGCTGGAAATTGGCGTGGGCACGGGGCTGGCGCTGCCGAACTACGCGCCGGACCGGCACGTGACCGGGATCGACTTCTCGCACGAGATGCTGGCGAAGGCGCGGACCAAGGTGTCCGAGATGAACCTGACCGCGGTGAAGGACCTGCGGCAGATGGATGCCCGCGAATTGGATTTCCCGGACGCGAGTTTCGACGCGGTGGCCCTGATGCATGTGATCTCGGTCGTGCCCGATCCCGAGAAGGTGATGGCCGAGGCGGTGCGCGTGCTGCGGCCCGGCGGGCACGTGGTGGTGGTGAACCACTTCGCCCGCGACAGGGGGTTCCTTGCGCGGGTCGAGAAGATGGCCGCGCCGATGGCGAACGTGCTGGGGTGGCATTCGGATTTCGAGATGGACGTGGTCACCGACCCGCCCGAGTTGCAGTTGGTCGAACAAAAGCAACTGCCGCCGATGGGAATGATGACCTACCTGCTTCTGCGCAAGGTCTAGGGCGCGCCGTTCCACCCGGTTTCCCTAGGCGCGCCACACGCAGCCGTCACCGCCTCGCCACTGGCCCCGGCGCGCAATCGTGCTAGGGTCCGGCCAAAACCGCACTGAAAGTTCCGGAGGGAAAATGGGTATCAAGTATCTGCACACCATGGTTCGCGTGAAGGACCTGGAGAAATCCAAGGCGTTCTACGAACTGCTGGGTCTGGTCGAGCGCCGCCGGGTGGACAACGAGAAGGGCCGCTTTTCGCTGGTCTTCATGTGCCCGCCGGATCAGGCCGACGGCACCGCCGATGTCGAGATGACCTATAACTGGGACGGCGACGACGGGCTGCCCTCGGACAGCCGCCATTTCGGCCACCTCGCCTATACCGTGGACGACATCTACGACATGTGCGCCAAGCTTCAGGACGCGGGCGTGGTGATCAACCGGCCGCCTCGCGACGGGCACATGGCGTTCGTGCGCTCGCCCGACAACGTCTCGATCGAGCTTTTGCAGGCGGGTGACGCGCTGCCGCCGCAAGAGCCGTGGGCCAGCATGGAAAACACGGGCCATTGGTAAGGCGCTTCGCCCTTGCCCTGACCTGCGGGGCGGCGCTTGCCGCCGCCCCGGACGCCCGCGCCGACTGCCGGCTGGCACTGGTGCTGGCGCTTGATATCTCTTCCTCCGTCGACAATGCCGAGGACCGGTTGCAACGCGAGGGCCTTGCCGCGGCGCTGACCTCGCCCGAGATCGTCGAGGCGATCCTTGCCCTGCCGGAACAGCCGGTGGCGCTGGCGGTCTACGAATGGTCCGGCCGCTATCAGCAGGACCTGCTTGTCGACTGGACGATGCTGGACACCCGCGACGACGTGGTCGAGGTTGCTGGCCGCATAGCACGGTCCATCCGCAGTTATGCCGACTATCCCACCGCCATCGGCTATTCGCTGGGCTATGCCGCCGGCCTGTTCGAAAGCGGGCCGGACTGTCTTTACAGCACGCTCGACGTCTCGGGCGATGGCCGCAACAACGAGGGTTTCGGGCCCGATCTGGCCTACGAGAACTTTCCGCTGGCCGAGGTCACGGTGAACGGCCTGACCATCGGGGGCGAGAAGGACGGGCTGTCCGACTATTACCGCGAGAACGTGATCAAGGGTCCCGGCGCCTTCGTGGAAGAGGCGCTGGATTTCGACGATTTCGAGCGGGCGATGCGGAAGAAATTGCTGCGCGAGCTAGAGGTCCGGGCCGTCGGGTCGCTGCCGCGCGATGCCGCGACGGGGGACGGCTGAGATGCGCCTCCTTGCCCTTCTCGCGGCGCTGCTGGCCACGCCCGCCGACGCCGCCTGCCGGCAGGCGCTGGCGCTGGGGCTCGATGTCTCGGGCTCTGTCGACGATACCGAGTATCGCCTGCAACTGGACGGGCTGGCCAACGCGCTGACGATGCCAGAGGTGCAGGCCGCGTTCCTTGCGCTGCCCGAGGCGCCGGTGCGGCTGTACGTGTTCGAATGGTCCGGAAGCGGGCCGAAACGGCAGGTGCTGGACTGGCGAGAGATCGCCACGGCGACGGATCTTGCCGGTGTCGCGGCGAAGTTGCGCGCCACGGGCCGCGCTCCGATGCCTCAGTCGACCGCGCTGGGCGAGGCGATGGTGACAGGGGCGAAGGCGCTGGCGGCGCAGCCCTCCTGCTGGCGGCGGGTGCTGGACCTGTCGGGCGACGGCAAGTCGAATGCCGGCCCGCGCCCGCGCGATGTGCGCGGCGGGCTGGGGGACGTGACCGTCAACGGGCTGGTCATCGGTTCAGACCCGCGCAGCGCGGGCGACCAGCGATCGCCGCTTGTGGGAGAGTTGCAAGCCTACTACGCGGCCGAGGTGATCCGCGGCCCCGACGCCTTTATCGAGGTGGCGCTGGGCTTCGAGGACTTCGAGGCGGCGATGGCGCGCAAGCTGCTGAAAGAGCTTCAATTCGTCATCGTCTCGGACCTTGGTGTGATAGCCCCCGCGCGCTGATTGGCAGCGGCGTAAGCCTGCGCTATGGTCCTCGGCCAACAGGGGTGTTTGGGTAACGAGCGGGCGGGAATGACTGCGCTGACGCAATACGAGCGGCTGGAGGCTCCAGCGGTCTGGCGGGCCGGGCCCGAGGATCAGCGGCGCGATGTGATCCTGTCGCTGGGGGATGCGACGCTTGTCATCTATGACGGGGCGGGGCGTCCCGTGGGGCACTGGTCGCTGGCGGCGATCGAGCGCACCAACCAAGGCTGCGAGCCCGCGCTGTACCGTCCCGGCCCCGACAGCCCGGAGGAACTGGAGATCACCGCGCCCGAGATGGTCGACGCGATCGAGCGGATCCGCGACGCGATCCAGCGGCGCGGACCGCACCGGGGCCGGTTGCGGTACTATCTTCTGGGCGGCGCATTGGCCGCCGTTCTGCTGGGCGGGATCTTCTGGCTGCCGGGCGCGATGGTGCATCACGCGGCAAGCGTGGTGCCCGCCGCCAAACGCGCCGATCTTGGGCAGCGGCTGCTGGCCGAGATCCGTCAGATCGCGGGGCAGCCCTGTGGCAACGAACTGGGCCAGAAGTCGCTGGAGCGATTGCAGACGCGCCTGATGCCGCCCGGCGGGCGGATTGTCGTGCTGCCCGACGCGGTCGAGGACGCGGCGCATCTGCCGGGCGGGATCGTCCTGCTGAACCGCAGCCTTGTCGAGGATCAGGACGACCCGACCGTCACCGCAGGCTATGTGCTGGCCGAGGTCGAGCGCGCCGCGCGGCGCGATCCGGTGGAACTGCTGCTGGAGAACTCGGGCGCCGTCACCGCGTTTCGCCTGCTGACCACCGGCGATGTATCGCAGTCGGTTCTGTCGGGCTATGCCCGGTCGCTGCTGGCGGCCGAGCCCGCGCCGGTGCCGGACCTGCCGCTTCTGACCCGGTTCGAGGCGGCGGACGTGCCCGCCACCCCCTATGCCTATGCGCTCGATCCCACCGGCGAGACGGTGCTGGGCCTGATCGAGGCGGACCCGGTCAGCCAGCTTTACGCCGAGCCGGTGTTGCGGGATTCCGAATGGGTGAGCCTGCAGGGCATTTGCGGCGAATAGGGCAGGGCGTCAAAAGTTCGACCGGATGCCCACCGCGACCGACCATTCAGACATCTCGTAGCGCGACACGTTCGAGGCGGTGATCGTGCGGCGCAGCCGGACGCTGGGCGAGAAGCCGGCGTATTCCACCTGCGTGAATACGCCTTCGAGGTCGAAGAAAACCGTTTCATCCTGCCGCCCGCCCGGCACGGGGAAGATCAGCATGGTGTAGTCGGCGTATTCGGTGAAGCTGACGCCGATGCCGGCGGTCAGGTCGACGCCCAACACGGGTTTGCCCAGCGAGTAGCTGACCTTGCCGGTCCAGCCGGTGCTGTCGAAGATGTCGCCCGGCACATCGCTTTCGTTGTAGCCCGCCGCGACGCTGACGACCGAGCCGTTGTCGAAACGGTAGCTCAGCGCGGCGTTGAACCCGCCCAGCAGGCCCTCGTCGCCATAGCCGTCGGCATAGTTTCGTTTCTCGGCGCTGAGTTGGCCCGAGAAGCGCAGCCGTTCGGTCAGCGGGCGGGTGTAGTACACGCCGCCGGTGAACGCGGTATAGATCCGGTCGCCGCCCTGCCAATAGTCGCGCAGCCCCGCATCGAACCGCAACGCAGAGCCCGGCACCTTGCCCACCTTCATGACATGGGTGACGCCGAAAGTGGCCGAGGTCACACCCAGGCGCCCCGCATCGAAATCGGGTGCGGTGTCCTTGCCGTCGTCGTCCAGCCAGGCGCGTTTGACGTAGTAGCCGCCGGTCAGCGCGGTCTCGGAGGTTTCAGAGCGGCGCAGGCGGTAGCTGAGGCGCAGGTTGGTCTGGGCGATGTAGCCCGACAGCGCCATCGCGTCGGGCGACAGGATGCCGACCAGCGGCACGCCTTCGATGATGTTGTACGCGCTGTCCGAGCCGCTGTTGATGTTGCTGGACGGGCTGACCGAGGCGTCGAGCTGAAAGCGGAAGGGGGTTTCGTGCCGCAGGTAGGCGAACTGGCGCTGGATCTTGTTGCGCTCGGCCTCGGTTGGCGCGTTGTCCCCGGCGCGGCGCAGCCAGAACTGCGACTGGATGCGCCGCTCGCCCGCAAGCGCGGCGATCGAGGCGACGCGCGCCGCGTGATAGCGGTCGGTGTCGTCCTCGGCAAAGCGGAACGCCTTGCGGCTGGTCTCGTAAGCCGCGTCCCAGCGCCGGGTGGCGAGGTAGGCGGTCGACAGGGCGAACAGGGCCTGGCTGTCCTCGGGATCGTGGCGCAGCAATTCGCCCGCCAGAACGGCGGCGGTCGCGGCGTCGCCGGACACGGCAGCGGCGACTGCGGCGGCGCGTGCGTCGTCAAGGGACAGGGCAAAGGTCTCTTCCGCCGCGGCCCCGTGGGGCTGGGCCCCCGCGAGGGCGGCCGCGGCGAGAAGGGCCGTCAGAAGACGGCGCGGCATATCAGTTCGGGGCCGCTTCGACGCAGAGCGCGGCATCGTCGCCCGCCAGACCGCACTGGGTCAGGACGAACATGCCGGTCTCCCAGCTGTCGGGTTCCTCGGGATCGGGGATGAAGCCCAACAGGCCCGCGACGGAACTTGCGTTGTTGCCGCCGAAGATGCCGCCGTAGTTGCCGGTGGCGTCGTCGCCGTTGTCGAACTCCAGCTCGCCGAGGAAGGTGCCGTCCTCGGAAATCTCGGTGACGATCATCACGATGTCGCGCAGCTCGGGCAGGGTGGGGTTGTCGATCGTCTGACGATTGAAGACCGAGCCGTTGATCTGCATGTCTTCGAAGTTGACGTTGACGAAGGCGCTGCCCACGACGCGGCCCGGGGCCTGCGGCTGCAGGGTCGGGTCGGTGTTTTGCGGCGGGACCGGGCCGGAATAGTTGTCGAGACCGACGTAATCGCCGGCATAGCTGACCTGACCCTCGCCGGGACCGTCGCCGGAGCTGGGCGGATCGAAGTCGCCGTCGCGCTCGTAGTGGCCGCCCCAGAAGAAGCGGTTGAACTGGCCGCCGTCGGACACGATCACGGCGCGCGCGCTTTCGTCGCTGCTTTCCTTGACGATGCCGGTGAAGAAGCGATCCAGCGCGTCTTCCTGCTGGGTGAACGCGAAATGACCGGCGGGAAGGCCGGCGGTCGCGGCGGAGTTATAGTCGTATTCGACCGCTTCGGGCGTGCCGTCGAGACCGCTGATCGTCACGAACAGCCGGCGGGCGGCCGGGTCGTAGACGACGCTTTCGAGGTTGTTCGACAAGACGGTCGGAATGCCGGCGCCGTTCGTTTCGACACCGTCTTCCTCGTCGGTGCCGTCGTCGATGACGTCTTCTTCTTCCACCAGAAGGGGGTTGCCGTCGCAGGCGGCCAACAGGCACAGGACGGCCAGCGCCGCCACGGATTTACGCATTGGTCTGCTCGTTCTTGTTGCCTCTTTCCGACGGAAGGTGCCGAAGCCTTGTCTTCAAGTCAACGAAGCGCGATTCGCGGTACGGATGAGTGATGCAGGAAAACCGCGCCTATCGGCCGAGTGGCGTCTCGACTTTGCAGCATCTCGCGGATATTCCAATCGGGCGACATAGATGTAGTATAGCGTGCGACCGACCCACAGGAGCCCCCGACATGCCTCTGACGCCTGAACAGCAAGCCGAGATCGACGCACAGCGCGCCACCCCGCGCCCCACGCTGCGGGCGGTATCCGAGGGCATGGAGGCGCATCTCTACAAGGCGCACGAGGTGCTGGACCACGGCTTTGTCCGCGTGATCGACTACATGGGCGACGACAGCGCCATCGTGCAGGCGGCCCGCGTGTCCTATGGCGCCGGCACCAAGCATGTGTCGAACGACGAGGGGCTGATCCGCTACCTGATGCGGCACTGGCACTCGACCCCGTTCGAGATGTGCGAGATCAAACTGCACGTGAAACTGCCGGTCTTCGTCGCCCGCCAGTGGATCCGCCACCGCACCGCGAACGTGAACGAGTACTCGGCGCGCTATTCGATCCTCGACCGCGAGTTCTACATCCCGCAGCCCGACGCGCTGGCGGCGCAGTCGACGGTCAACAATCAGGGCCGCGGCGAGGTGCTGACCGGCGCCGAGGCCGAGCGTGTGCTGGAGATCCTGAAGGCGGACGCGGGCCGGTCCTATGACCACTACGAAGAGATGCTGTCGCAGGACGGCCAGCAGGGTCTGGCGCGCGAACTTGCGCGGATGAACCTGCCGGCGAACATCTACACCCAGTGGTATTGGAAGGTCGACCTGCACAACCTGTTCCACTTCCTGCGTCTGCGCGCGGATTCCCACGCCCAGTACGAGATCCGCGTGTATGCCGAGGCGATTTGCGAGATGGTCAAGGACTGGGTGCCCTTCGCCTATGCCGCGTTCGAGGATTACCGGATGGGCGGCGTCACCCTGTCGTCCAAGGCGGTGGATTGCCTGAAGCGGATGCTAGGCGGCGAAGAGGTAACGCAGGAGACTTCGGGCATGTCCAAGGGCGAGTGGCGGGAGTTTCAGGCCGCACTGGCCTGACACGTAGGGTGGGTTTCCAACCCCAACGCTTTGCCAAGGACCGTAGGGTGGGTTTCCAACCCACCGTCCAACCCCCAACGTTTTGCCGTTCACCGTAGGGTGGGTTTCCAACCCACCTTCCAACCCCAGCGTTTTGCCGTTCACCGTCGGGTGGGTGTTCAACCCACCACCCCTACGGATTGACCGCCACCCATCCGCCGCCGTCCACTAGCACCGCGCAGGCGTCCGCGTCCGGGGCGCCTTTCGGGTAGGTGACGCCGGCGGCGATCTGTTCGGGGGTGCAGCGCGCCAGCGACGTGCGGCGGTAGTTGCTGGTCGCCATGCAGTTCTCGACCGCCTGCGTGCGGCGCGTGGCGTTGGCGTCGTAGGTCGAGACCGGCGCGGTCTGGTACACCCCGATCCCGGTGCCGGTGCACAGCCAGCCGTGACAGACACGCGGCCCGATGGTGCCGCCGATGCCGATGGTGGTGCGGGGCTGCATGCTGACGGGGAAAAGCTTCAGCGCCTGCGCCTCGCAGGCCAACAGGTCGGCCTGCTTCTCGGCCGGGTAGGTGCCGCTGCGGGTGTAGACGGTAGTGGTGCAGCCGGTCGCCAGCACCAGAAGGATGATCCCCGCGATCCGCATGGCCCGCACACTCCGATAACTTCGTTAACTATAGTCTCCGCCCCCGTCCCGGATGAGTCAAACCGCAAGGATGCCGCAGGACCGGGCAGGCGGCGCAACCGTTACCGGGATAGAGACAATTTTGTATAACAAACGTATATACAGGTTGTCATAAAGCCGTTACACTTTCTCTCAGAGCCAACGACTCCGGGAGACTACCCATGAGCATCCGAGTGGCCGTCCCGGCCATCCTTGCTGTTTCGCTACAGGCGGCGCCCGTTGCCGCGAACCCGTTGCCGGACATCATCTGCGCACCGACCGACCAGATGTATACCCGCCTGTCGCGGGAATACCTGGCAGAGCGGCGGGGGACCGGAATGCGGGCCCCGGATCAGATCATGGAGATCTGGGAAGCGCCGAAGTCGGGCGAATGGACACTATTGATGACCTACGCCTCGGGGCGGTCGTGCATCGTGGCGATGGGGCAGGACTGGTACACACCCGAGAAGACCGAAAGCTGACGGCGCGCGCGCCGGGCAAAGGGCTTCGGGGAAAAGGGACCAGTCGCGGCGACGACATATCGTGTCACCGGACCGCGGCGGGGGCGTGCCACGGGCAGACCCGATAAAGCGGCCCGGCGGGGCCGCCCTTCACGGGTGTCGGGCCGATCCGTTCAGATGGCCTTGAGTTCCGAAGCGGACGCACGGCCGTCACGGCCTTCACGCAGTTCGTACTCGATCTTCTGGTTGTCGGCGAGGCCGGTCATGCCCGCACGCTCGACCGCAGAGATATGCACGAAGACGTCCTTGCCGCCCTCGTCGGGCGCGATGAAACCGTAGCCCTTTGTGGTGTTGAACCATTTCACGGTGCCGGTCGGCATTCCGTTTCTCCTTGTCTAGTTTCCCACCCACGGGATTGCGGTGGGTGTGATGCAGCCAGGGTCTTCCAAGTCTCAGAGGCTGCTCCGGACAGGAGCGGTCTTCGAAGAAAGTCTGTCGTCACGGCAACAAGCATCGCCCATTCACGTACAGAAGCAAGTGAATTATTGGTGTCGCGAGACGGACATGTTTACGAGCGATAGTGGAAGAACAGATGGATTTCTATGGCCTTAAGACATGCGACACCTGCCGGAAAGCGGAAAAGGCTTTGCGGTCGCATGGTTATGACCTGAACATCATTGACGTAAGGTCTGACGGCGTGCCCAAAGCAGAGCTTGAACGCTTCGTCGAGACCTTCGGAGAGGCGGTGGTGAACCGCCGTTCGACCACGTGGCGTGGACTCAGCGACGCTGAACAGGCAGGCAACCCGGTGGAATTGTTGGCGAATCATCCCACACTGATGAAACGGCCGGTGATCGGGCACGAGGGGCGGCTGTACTTGGGCTGGGGCAAGGACGTGCAGGACGCACTTCTTGGATAACGCCGACAACGTTCCTATCTGCTGATCGCACGAAGGAGAAAACACATGCGCAACGCGGCGCTTATGCTGGGTGTCATCGGCGGGATCGTCGGAATGATCGTGGGGCTGTTCAGCACCGGGTACCTGTGGGTCGTGGAATGGCTGGGAGGCGTCGACGAGGTCGCCCTGCAGGTCGAAAACGCTGAGCTTATCCGCGCGGCGGGCTTCCTTGCGCCGATCCTTGCCATCGCGGGCGGGGCAATGGCCCGGTCGCAGGCCGCCGCCGCCGCGGTGCTGATGGCGCTGTCGGCGGGGGGCATGTACTATGCCTTTGGCTTCAACCCGGCGACGATGTTCCCGATCGGGATGTGCGGACTGGGCGCGGTGCTTGCGCTGGCCGCGCGTCAGCCCGACACCGCCTGAGGCGCTGGCGCGGGACGGTCCAGCACCAGCCGGTCGACAGAGACCGGCCCCGCGCCACGGAACACAAGGTAGATCAGGATGAAGACCCAGAACGCGCGCTGGTCGAGGATGTGCGCGTCGGACACGCTGTCGAACCAGTGGCCCACCGTCTCGGCATCGGCGTTATGGCCGTAGATGTCGGTCAGCGACTGCACCGCCACGAAGCCGATCATGCCCAGCGACGCAAGCCGCGTGAACAGGCCGATGACCAGCAGCAGCGGCAGGACGAACTCGGCCCACGTCCCCGCAAGCGCCACCAGCTTGTAGCCGAAGCCCAGCATCGACGGGTCATAGCCCACCGCTTCCATCTGTTTCGGGAACATCTGGACATAGGCGCCGGAGCTGAGATTGACGAAGCCGAACAGGCCGTCGCCCAGCTTGGTCATCGCCGAGTTCCAGTAGTACCCCAGCAGCACCGCCGCGAAGGTGAACCGCGCGAGCGTCGGAAGGATGACCGGGGCCGCTGCCTCGATGCGGGCGAAGGCGGCGTTGTGCAGAGCGATGATCCTGTTCATGGAAGGTCTCCTTCGGTCAGTCCGGTGATCGCGCCGGCGGCAATGAGGTGCCCCAGAAGGGGCGCAAGGTCGAAGCCCGGCGCGGCGTCCAGAGCGGCATCGTGGGCGCCGGAGAGGGTATCGCCCGCCTGCAATCTTGCGACGAAGACACCGCCGCCGGGGGACAACAGGCTTGGGGTCGGGTCGAACTCGGGGCGCAGGATCAGCACGTCCTCGGCGCGGGGCTCGGGGCGGGGTGCGCCGGGGTCCATGTTGAACCGCCAGATTCCGTGGATCGGCCAGTCGGACCGGACCAGCCGCAAAGACGGCGCGAGATGCAGGACCGACGCCATCAGCGCGTCCGGCGGCAGGCTTTGCAGGCGCGCAGGGTCGACGCCTCGGCTGTCGGTGGCGTGGTACGAGGCGCGCAGGGCCAGCTCCAGCCGCGCCACATCGGGCAGATAACCAAGGCTTTGGACCGGCTCGAAGCGCGCCAGAAAGCCCGGCATCTCTTGCCCGTAGTGCATCATCAGCGGCGAGGCCGGTGGATGCTGCCGCAGGTAGACCCCGGCCAGCACGCGGAAATTCGTCTCGCCCACCAGTTTGCGGATCACCGGGAAGGCCTGTTCCAGCGCCTCGGTCAGGCTGACGGCCACGTTGTTGCGGTACACGTCGAAGCGGCGGGTCGCCGGGCGCCCGTCGGGGTTGGCGAGCCCCGCGGGGATCGCCGCGCCGGGGTCCAGCATCGCGCGGGTGAACTGGTCCTGCGTGACGGTCATGCCACCGGCTCCGCGAGCGGTTCGAGAACCTGCGCAGCGCGGGCGGCTTCGGCGGCCAGCACCGGCCACTCGGGCACGTCGGTGTCCCATTCGATCAGCGTGGGCTTCTCGCCGCCGACGGCGATGGTGTGGGTGTAGAGCGCCCAGACCGGGTCGACGACCTCGGCCCCGTGGCTGTCGATGAGCAGCGGCGCGCCGGTTTCGTCCTCGTCCTCGTCATGGCCGCCAAGGTGGATCTCGCCGACGGCGGCATGGGGGAATGCGTCGATATAGGACACCGGGTCGGTCTGCTGGTTGGTGGCCGAGACGAAGACGTTGTTCACGTCCAGCAGCAGCCCGCAGCCGGTGCGGCGGGCGATCTCGGCAAGGAAACCGACCTCGGACCAGTCGCTTTCCTCGAAGGCGAGATAGGTCGAGGGGTTTTCCAGCAGCATCCGGCGACCCAGCGTGTCCTGCACCTGCTCGATATGCGAGGCGACGCGGGACAGGGTCTGCACGGTGTAGGGCAGGGGCAGCAGGTCGTTCAGAAAGTGGCTGTCGTGGGTGGACCATGCGAGGTGCTCGGAAAAGCTTGCGGGCTTCAGCCAGTCCATCAGGTGTTTCAGGCGGGCAAGGTGGTCGGCGTCCAGACGACCCTCGCCGCCGATCGACAGGCCGACGCCGTGGACCGAGATCGGGAAGCGTTCGGACAGGTGGCGCAGCTGCGCGATGGGGCGGCCGCCGTCGCCCATGTAGTTCTCGGCGTGGATCTCCAGCCATTCGACCGGCGCAGGGTCGCGCAGGATGTCGGCATAGTGCTGCGGCTTGTAGCCGACGCCGGGGGCGTGGGGGAGGCGGTCGAAGGGGGTCGCGTCAAGCATCGGTCTGCCTTTCTGTCCGGAGATCGTCACGTGGCCCGGGCGCGGCTGTCCCGCCGCGCCCGGTGTTGTCGTCGGATCAGGACGCGGGCATGTCGCGCTCGAGCGGCTCCAGCGAGCCCATGCGCGGCGAACCGTCGGCCATCGCCGGAAGCTCGATCTCGGCGCAGGTGCCGGAGTCGACGAGCGTCCATGCGTTGCCTTGGTAGTCCACCTTGGACGTGCCGGCGCAGGTGGTGCCGGGGCCGGCCGCACAGTCGTTCTCGCCCGCCATGGAAACGCCGTAGCACTTTTCCTGCGCTTGGGCGTTGGCGGTGCCGGCAACACTGACACCCATAAGGGCGGTGGCGACGGCGGTGGCGAGAAGGGCTTTGTTGGTGGTCGTGGTCATGTCTATCCTCCAAGATGCGGAGCGCCTTTGTGGCGTCCATGCAAAGCCATTCGGAGGGAGGACCGGGAATGTTACGCCGCTCACGAACGAGTGAAGAAATTGCATGAAATGGGCCGGTGACTGTAACGTTTCGCCGTAACGCGCGAATGGAGGAGCAATGACGGATCGGAGTGACCGCTGGGGCGCGCTTCTGGGCAGGGCGAACCGGGGCGAGGCTGTGGCCTACGCCGCGTTCCTGCAGGACGTCACGCCGGTTATCCGAACCATCGTCCGGGGCCGTTCCTCGTCCGAATTCGAGAACGAGGACATCGTGCAGGAAGTCCTGCTTGCGATTCACGCCAAGCGTCATACATGGCGCGAGGGCGACCCGGTGGCGCCGTGGCTCTATGCCATCGCGCGCTACAAGACGGCGGACGCATTCCGCCGCAGGAAAGGCGCGGTGCAGGTCCCGATCGACGACCTGGCCGAGCGGCTGGCCGACGAGGCGCCTGGCGATCCGACCGCGGCGCGCGATCTCGGGCGGCTACTGGAAGGCATCGACGAACGCTCGGCGGGGATTGTGCGGGCGGTGGGCGTCGAAGGAGAGAGCGCCGGCGAAGTCGGCGCACGCATGGGGATGAGCGAAGGCGCGGTCCGGGTGGCCTATCACCGCGCGCTGACCCGGCTGAAGAAGATGGCCGGGTCCAAGGAGTGACGGAAGAGACGCAGAGTATGAAGACCGAAGACCTCATAGCCACGCTGGCCGCCGAGCCCGCACCGCCCCCCGCCGCCTCGCTGGAGCGACGCGCGGGGCTGGGTGCCGTGGCCGGGCTTGCCGTGACGGTCGTGCTGTTCCTTGCGGTGCTTGGTCCCCGCGCGAACCTCGGCGCGGCGCTGTCGGATCCGGTGGTGCTGGCGAAGACACTGATGCCGCTGCTGCTGGCGTTGTTTGCCGGGGCGCTGGCCTTGCGGTCCGCGCGGCCGGCGGTGCCTTCTGGCGTGCCGGGCCGCATCGTCTGGCTGGTGCCTGCGGCGGTGGGTGCGCTGTTCTTCTGGGCGCTCGGCGCGACCGAGGCGGGGCAACGGCTGGTGGCGTTCCTTGGCCATTCCACGCAGGTCTGCATTCCCGCGATCACCGTTCTGTCGCTGCCGATCCTCGCCGGGCTGATCCACGCCATGCGGGGCGGCGCCCCGGTCCATCCGGCACGCAGCGGCGCGCTGGCGGGTCTGGCGGCGGCCGGCATGGCGGCGGCGATCTACTCGCTGTTCTGCACCGAGGACTCGCCGCTGTTCTACGCGGTCTGGTACAGCGTCGCGATCGGCGTCGCGACGGGGATCGGCGCCGTGGCGGGGCGGCGGTTCCTGCGTTGGTAGCGGTGCGGGGCGCTGGTTCCGGCCAACGCGTGAAAAGAGCCGCCGCTTGGGCCGGACCCGTGCCGCACACGCGTCTCGGGTCGGACCAAAGTCTGCTTAGCGCTCCAAATCAGCGCGGGTGAACAGGGGAAGCACCGGAAGCTCGGGTACGTCCTGAACCTGCGGGTCTCCACCGCCGCGCCAGATTGCACATACGACGGCCAGAATGTCGGCGCCCTCTTGCCGCGCAAGATGATAGGCGTCCGCGACTGCGCCGCCCGTGGTGATGATGTCCTCGATGAACGTCACCTTCTTTCCGGAAACATCCTGACCTTCTAGGGCGCGACACGTCCCGTATGTCTTGGCCGTTTTCCGCACGAAGGCCGCTGGCAGCCCTGTTTCAAGTGAGATTGCGGTGACCAGGGGAACGCCTCCCAACTCGAGCCCGGCGACGATTTCCGTGTCCGCTGGGAGAAGTCGGCTCATGGCGGGGGCGAGTTCTTTCAGAAGGGCCGGGTCACCCTCGAAGCGGTACTTGTCGAAGTAACGGTTAGAAGTTTGCCCGGATCGCAGCAGGAACTCGCCTTCAAGGGTCGAGACTTCGGCAATCCGGTGCGCGAGATCGGCAATTGGGTCAGCTTCTGCGTTGGTCATAGGCAAGCCTCTGGGTTCTCAAAATCGAATTGGGCCACCGCGAACCTCTGTCGGACCCCTAGGTGCAAAAAAGGCGCCCCGCGGGGCGCCTTTCCATTTCGTTACTTCCGCAGATCCGGCGGGGTCGCTTCCGCCGCCAGCGCGGTGGCAAGATCGTCCAGCGCCTCGACGCTGGTCTGCTTCTCGCCCAGCCGGCGCACGGTGACCGTGCGTTCCTCGACCTCGCGGGCGCCGCAGGCGAGGATCACCGGGACCTTGCCCAGCGAGTGCTCGCGGACCTTGTAGTTGATCTTCTCGTTGCGCGTGTCCGCCTCGGCACGGATGCCTGCGGCTTGCAGCGTCTTGACCACCTCGTGCACGTAATCATCGGCCTCGGATACGATCGAGGCGACGACGACCTGACGCGGGGCCAGCCAGAACGGCAGCTTGCCGGCGAAGTTCTCGATCAGGATGCCGATGAACCGCTCGAAGCTGCCGACCACGGCGCGGTGCAGCATCACCGGGCGGTGCTTGTCGCCGTCCGCGCCGATGTAGTTCGCGCCCAGCCGTTCCGGCAGGTTCGGGTCGACCTGAAAGGTGCCGCACTGCCAGTCGCGCCCGATGGCGTCGGTCAGCACGAACTCCAGCTTCGGCCCGTAGAACGCGCCTTCGCCCTCGTTGATGGTATAGTCGTAGCCCGCCGCCTTGGTCGCATTGCCAAGCGCCGCCTCGACGCGGTCCCATTCCTCTTCCGATCCGATCCGCTTCTCGGGCCGCGTCGACAGCTTCACCGTCCAGTCGGTGAACCCGAGGTCGGCGTAAATGTCGGCGAGGAAGGCGATGAACTTCTCGGTCTCGGCTTCGATCTGGTCCGGCGTACAGAAGATGTGCGCGTCATCCTGCGTGAAGCCGCGCACCCGCATGATGCCATGCAGCGCGCCCGAGGGTTCATAACGCGCGCAAGAGCCGAACTCGGCCATCCGCAGGGGCAGGTCGCGATAGGACTTCAGGCCCGAGTTGAAGATCTGCACGTGGCACGGGCAGTTCATCGGTTTCAGGGCGTTGACCGTCTTTTCGCGCGCGTGTTCCTCGTCCACTTCGACGATGAACATATGCTCTTGGTAGTTGTCCCAGTGGCCCGAGGCTTCCCACAGCTTGCGGTTCACGACCTGCGGCGTGTTCACCTCGACATAGCCGCCGGCTTCCTGCCTGCGGCGCATGTAATCCTGCAGCACGGTGTAGATCTTCCAGCCATTCGGGTGCCAGAAGATCTGGCCCGGGGCTTCTTCCTGCATGTGGAACAGGTCCATTTCCCGGCCAAGCTTGCGGTGATCGCGCTTGGCGGCCTCTTCCATCATGATCTGCCACGCCTTCAGCGCCTTGCGGTCCTTGAAGGCGACGCCATAGATCCGTTGCAGCATCGGGCGGCTGCTGTCGCCCAGCCAGTAGGCGCCGGCGACATGCGTCAGCTTGAACGCGTCCGCCGGGACCTGACCCGTGTTCTGCAGGTGCGGGCCGCGGCAAAGGTCCTGCCAGTCGCCGTGCCAGTACATGCGGATGTCCTGATCCTCGGGGATGCGGTCCAACAGCTCGATCTTGAACGGCTCGCCCCGTTCTTCGTAATAGGCGACGGCGCGCGCACGGTCCCAGACCTCGGTCTTGACCGCGTCACGGGCGTTGATGATCTCTTTCATCTTCGCCTCGATCTCGCCGAGGTCCTCGGGCGTGAACGGCTCTTCGCGGTCGAAGTCGTAGAACCAGCCCTGATCGCGGACCGGGCCGATGGTGACCTTTACGTCGGGCCACAGTTCCTGCACCGCCCGCGCCATGATGTGCGCAAGGTCGTGCCGGATCAGTTCCAGCGCCTGCTCGTCGTCCTGCAGGGTGTGGATCGCGATAGAGGCGTCTTCGGTTATCGGCCACTGAAGGTCGTAATGCGCGCCGTTCACCGTCGCGCTGATCGCCTTCTTGCCAAGGCTCGTCGAGATGCTTTCGGCGACGGCGGCAGGCGTCACGCCCGCGTCGAAGTCACGCGAATTACCATCGGGGAATGTCAGGGAGATCTGGGCCATATCGGCTCCTCGTCGGTTTGGCGCCCACGGAACGCCCGGTTGCGGGTTATGTGTGCGGCGCTTATGGCGCTGGCTTCACAAGGAAGTCAACCGGGGAAGTCAACCGGCGCCAACGCGATGTTAAGGCTTTCGTGTCCCTCGGGGTCACGTGTATTCAGAAGCCAATACGGGAGGATGCCATGTCTGAACCATCGTACCTCGAAACGCCCCAAGGGCGGCGCATTGCGTACCACCTGACCGACGGCAGGGGGCCGACCGTGGTGTTCCTTGGCGGGTTCCGGTCCGACATGGAAGGCACCAAGGCGGTGCATCTTGAAGCGTGGTGCAAAAAGCGCGGGCAGGCGTTTCTGCGGTTCGACTATTCCGGCCATGGGCAATCGTCCGAGGATTTTCTGGACGGCGCCATCGGAGACTGGGCCGAGGACGCCGAAGAGGTGATCAACGCGCTGGTGGACGGGCCGGTGATGCTGGTAGGCTCGTCGATGGGCGGGTGGATCTCGCTGATCCTGTCGAAGCGGCTGGGCGGCAAGGTCTGCGGGCTGGTCGGCATCGCCGCCGCGCCGGACTTCACCGAAGATTCCATGTGGGCCGGGTTCTCGCCGGATCAGAAGGTCGCCTTGGTCGAGGACGGGCGGGTCGAGCTGGCGTCCGAGTATTCCGACGATCCCTACGTGATTACCCGGCGGCTGATCGAAGAGGGCCGCAGCCAGTTGGTCCTGCGTCTGCCGCTGGTGCTGAAGTTTCCCGCCCGGTTCCTGCAAGGCACCGAGGACGCGGATGTCGAGATGTCCGTCGCGCTGCAATTGCTGGATCACGCCGAGGGCAAGGACCTGCGGCTGACGCTGGTCAAGGGCGCCGATCACCGGTTCTCGACGCCCGAGTGCCTTGGCCTGATCGAGCGCGCCATCGACGACGTTCTGACCCGGGGGGGCAACTGATGGACCAGCGCGTCAGCCTGATCACCCTTGCGGTGGACGATCTGAAGGCGTCGGCCGCCTTCTACGAGGCGCTGGGCTGGACCCGCGAACCGGGCGAAGAGGGGATCGTCGCCTTCGACCTGATCGGCCAGACCATCGGGCTGTATCCGCGCGCGGACCTGGCGCGGGACATGGGGCTGGAGCCGTCGGACGTCGGCGGCTTCTCCGGCATCACGCTGGCGCACAACCTGCCCAGCAACGCCGAGGTGGATGCGCTGTACCAGCGGTTCCTCGACGCGGGCGGGCGCGGGATCAAGCCGCCGCACGAGGTGTTCTGGGGCGGCTACACCTCTTACGTGGCGGACCTTGACGGCCACGTGTGGGAACTGGCCTGCAACCCGTTCTCGCCGCTGGGGCCGAAGGGCGAATTCCAGTGGGGCGGTGCGTGAGGAAACCGGGGCGTTACGTGTCGCTCGAAGACCTCGGCAGGGTGCGCCTGTCGAAGCACTTCCAGTTCCGCAACTTCCTGTACTCCGAGATCGGCAATTTCTACGGCAAGCCAAACATCCCCGAAGACCCCGAACTTGCCATCGCGGCGGGGCGTCGGCTGGCCGAGGAACTGCTGGACCCGCTGGTCGAGACGTTCGGGCCGATCGACATCCGGTCGGGCTATCGCTCGCCATCGTTGAACCATTTCGGCGCGACCGAGGTGACGCCGCAGAAATGCGCGGCGAACAAGGCCAATGCCGGGGGTGGGCACATCTGGGACCTGCGCGATGACGAAGGCCGGATGGGGGCGATGGTGTCGGTTTCGATCCCGTGGTTCGCGGATCAGTACAACGCCGGGCGCGACTGGCGCGACCTTGCGTGGTGGCTGTTCGACCATCTCGATTTCCACTCGGTCTGGTTCTTTCCGAAGAACGCCGCCTTCAACCTGAGCTGGCGCGAACACCCAGATCATGTGATCCACAGCTACATCGCTCCGAAGGGCAAGTTGTACGGTCCCGGACTGACAGCCGATCCGCAGCGGGCCGAGCGCTATGCCGACTTTCCCGCCTTCCGCGCCATCGCCTATCCGGCGCAGCCCAATGCCGTCACCCCATGAGTTGCATGAAGCTGGCTAAATTGGAACAAAGGGGCGTGTCATGCGCTGCCGCGTAGCACAGAACGAATTTTACTGAGGATACGATGCTAGAGCCTCTGGTCCTGATCCCGGGCATGATGTCCGACTCGCGCGGGTTCCTGCCGCAGATCGTCGAGCTAAGCTGGGAGACATCCGTGCACGTCGCCCCGCCGCTGACGGGCGAGACGATCGAAGAGATGGGCGACGCGATCCTTGCGCGCGCGCCCCAGCGATTTGCGCTGTGCGGGCACGGGCTGGGCGGCATGGTTGCGATGGACCTGCTGAACCGCGCGCCCGAGCGGGTCACCCGTCTGGCGCTGATGGACACCAACTGCCAGTCCGAACTGCCGCAGGTGGCGGCGGCGCGCGAGAAGCGGATCGTCGCGGCGCGGGCAGGGCGGCTTGCCGAGGCAATGCAGAACGAACTGCGCCCCGAGCACATCGCAGACGGCGATCAGCGCGAGGCGATCTGGCAGATGATGCAGGACATGGCGCTGGATCTTGGGGTCGAGACCTTCATCCGGCAGTCACGTGTCCTGCAAAAGCGACCCGACCAGCAAGGCATCCTGCGCAAGTCGCGCACGCCCACGCTGATCCTGTGCGGCGAGGCGGACACGCTGTTTCCGGTGCGCCGCCACGAGTTCATGGCGCACCTGATGCCGAATGCGAAGCTGGAAGTGGTGCCGGGCGCCGGCCATCTGCCGGCGCTCGAGAACCCTAATGCCGTGTCTGCGAGCCTGCGGAATTGGCTTTCGTGGCCGATTTCCGCGGGGCGCGCGTCTTCGACGACGAACTGGACTTAGCCGCGCCGTTGCCGTTGCCGGACTTGGCGGCGGTTTTCGACGCCGTTGTCTTGGTCGCGGCGGGCTTGGCCGCGGCAGGTTTCGCAGCCGCGGGCTTCTTCGCCGCGGTCGAGCGCGAGGCGCTGGCCTTGCGCGTCCGGGTGGCCGGTTTCGCCGCCGGCTTTTCCTCGACCGACGTGGTTGCCGTCAGCGCGGGCTTCGCATCCATCGCCGAGGTCCGTTCGGCCTCGCGCTGTTCCGCGTCGGCCTTCCGCTTCGACGACACGCCGGACGGGGCCGCGTTGTCGTCGATGAACTGCAGCACCAGCGGCCGGATGTTGTTGCGCCAGGACTTGCCCGCGAAGATGCCATAGTGGCCCGCGCCGGGTTCGAGGTGCGCGGCTTTCTTGCTGTCGGGCAGGTTGGGCATCAGGTTCAGCGCGGCAAGGCACTGGCCCGGCGCGCTGATGTCGTCCTTCTCGCCCTCGACGATCTTCACGGCGACATCGGTGATCTTGGTGATGTCGATTCGCTTACCGTCGATCGAGAACTCGTTCTTCGCGATCTCGCAGCTTTTAAAGATCCGCTCGACCGTCGACAGGTAGAACTCGGCCGTCATGTCCATCACGGCGAGGTACTCGTCGTAGAAGCGGTTGTGCTTGTCGTGGTCGCTGGCCTCGCCCTTCGCGGCGGCCAGGACCTGGTTGTAGAATGCCTCGCCGTGGCGGTCGGCGTTCATCGACATGAAGCCTGCCAGCTGCAGCAGGCCCGGATAGACCATGCGGCCGACGCCGGGGTAGTTCACGCCGACATGCTGGATCGCCATCCACTCAAGCTGGCCCATGGTAACGCGGCGGCCGAAGTCGGTGACATCGGTGTCGGCTGCGTCGGGGTCGATCGGGCCGCCGATCAGCGTCAGGCTGCGCGGCTGGGCCAGCGGATCGTGCTCTGCAAGATAGGCCGTCGCGGCCAGCGCCAGCGGGGCGGGCTGACAGACGGCGATCACGTGGGTCGAGTGACCCAGTGCGCGCATGAACTCGATGATATACTTTGTATAATCCTCGACGTCGAACTTGCCCTTGCTGACGGGAATTTCGCGCGCGTTGTGCCAATCCGTAATATAGACTTCGCAATCCGGCAGCAGGCTGGTTACAGTCGACCGGAGGAGGGTGGCATAGTGACCGGACATCGGTGCGACAAGCAGAACACGGCGCTTGCGCTCGGGGCGACCGACGACACGGAAGTGGATCAGGTCGCCGAAGGGACGCTTGACCAAGGGCTCGACGGAAACGACGTGATCGCGGCCGTCCTCGCCCACGACCGAGGTGATGCCCCAGTCGGGTTTGGCGACCATGCGGGCGAAGGCGCGCTCGGTGACCTCGCCCCACGCACGGAGCATCTGGAACGCGGGCGTCGGCATCATGCCCGTGAAGGGATAAGAACCCATGGCGGCGGCCGTCGCACCCAACCACTGGTTGGTGTTCCGGAACGTTTCCATCAGGTCGTACGTGTGAAGATACCGCATCGTGTCAGTCCCCGGATTGTTCGGCAGGTCTTCGCGCCGCCATTCCTCCCCGATACGGTGACGCCCGTTGCTGCAACTGCAAAATAGCTGGAATTGTTAAAATGACAACCGAGGAAAATGGAGCAGGCCGGGAACTGGACGAGTTGAGTGCCAACCTGGTTAAGATGGACGAACTGTCCCAGCGTCTGGTCGCGGCGCTTGCCAACAAGACCCCGGACCGCGCCGGGCTGCAGGGGCCGGGGCAGGATCTCTACATGAAGGCCGCGACGGCCTACATGGCCGAGATGATGGCCAATCCGGCCCGTATGCTGGAGCAGCAGATCAGCTATTGGGGCAAGACGTTGCAGCACTATGCCGACGTGCAGCAGGCGCTGTCGCGCGGCAAACTGGAGCCGCCGGAAGACAGTTCGCCCTCGGATCGGCGGTTCTCGGATCCGCTTTGGCAGACGCATCCATATTTCAATTTCTTGAAACAGCAGTATCTTCTGAACTCGGAGGCGTTGAAGAACGCGGTGGACGGGATCGAGGGACTTGACGACCGGGAACGCCGGCGGGTGGAGTATTTCAGCCGGCAGATCATCGACATGTTCAGCCCGACCAATTTCCTTGGCACCAATCCCGAAGCGTTGCAGCGCGCGGTCGAGACGAACGGGCAAAGCCTTGTCGACGGGCTGGAGAACCTTGTGCGCGACATCGAGGCGTCGGAAGGCAGTCTGAACGTCACGCTGGCCGACAAGGACGCCTTCAAGGTCGGCGGCAATATCGCGACGTCACCGGGCAAGGTGGTGTTCCGCAACCGGATGTTCGAGCTGATCCAGTACAGCCCGCAGACCGAGACCGTTCACGAAACGCCGCTGCTGGTCTTCCCGCCGTGGATCAACAAGTACTACATCCTCGACCTGAAACCGCAGAACTCGCTGATCAAGTGGGTGGTCGAGCAGGGCTATACCCTGTTCGTCGTCAGCTGGGTGAACCCCGATGCCGCCTATTCCGACGTGGGTCTGGATACCTATATCGAGGAAGGCTACCTGACCGCGATCGAGCAGGTGAAGCAGCTGACCGGTCAGAAGCGGATGAACATCATCGGTTATTGCATCGCCGGGACCACGCTGGCGCTGACCCTGTCGTACCTTCACAAGAAGAAGGACAAGTCGATCAAGTCGGCCACCTTCTTCACGGCGCTGACCGACTTCTCGGATCAGGGCGAGTTCACGCCGTTTCTGACCGACGACTTCGTGGACTCGCTGGAAGCGGAGATGGCCGAGAAGGGCTATCTGAACCACAAGATCATGGCTCGCACCTTCTCGTTCCTGCGGTCCAACGATCTGGTCTATCGCCCCGCGATCCGCAGCTACATGATGGGAGAGGCGCCGCCGGCCTTCGACCTTTTGTTCTGGAACGGCGACGGCGCGAACCTGCCCGGACGCATGTGTACCGAGTACCTGCGCTGGCTGTGTCAGAAGAACCTGTTCGCCAAGGGCGAGCTGGAACTGCTGGGAGAGACGCTGTCGGTGAAGGACGTGCGCGTCCCGCTGTGCGCGATCACCTGCGAGACGGACCACATCGCGGCGTGGAAGGCCTGTTACGAAGGCGTCCGCCAGATGGGGAGCCGGCAGAAGACCTTCATCGTATCGGAATCCGGCCACATCGCCGGCATCGTAAACCCGCCCAGCAAGAAGAAGTACGGGCATTACGTGAACGAGGATCTGACGCTGGACGCCGACAAGTGGATGGCGGGCGCAGAGTTCCACGAGGGCTCGTGGTGGCCCCGGTGGGAAGAATGGCTTGCGAAGCGGTCGGGCAAGATGGTCCCGGCCCGCGAGCCCGGTGACGCGGATCATCCGGCCATCTGCGATGCGCCCGGCGTCTACGTCGTCGCGCAGCCACGGCTTATAGGCGAACCGGCGTAGAATCTTCGCGCGATTGCCGAATTGCCTCTTGAATGCTGCGGTGCAGCATTGTATCGGTCCGATGACGTAACGGCAGGCGGACGGCCTGCACTCAAATGGGGAGAAGTCAACAATGGCGAAGTCGACGACAGGTAAAGGCGGCATGTCCGATCCGTTCGGAAACGTGGACATGGGCTCGATGATGGAGCAGATCAAAGGGTCTGCCGTTGTCGGTGAGAAACTGTCGAAAGCTGCTTTGGACGCGGCCGAAAAGGCCAGCGAGTTGTCCAGCAGCTGGACCAAGCAGACGATCGCGAACATGGGCGACGTGACCTCTGTTAAGGACGATCCGACGGACTATGCGAAGGCGATGACCGATTTCGCGTCGTCGCAGGGCGCGCTGGCGCAGGAAAACCTGAACGCCTTCGCCCAGATCGCGCAGGCGCTGCAGGAACAGACGATCTCGATCCTGATGGAAGCGAGCTCGAGCATGGGCGGCGACGCCGCCGAGGCGGTCCAGAAGGCCGCCGACATGATGGGAATGAAGGGGCCTGGTTCCAAGTGAGCCGGGACGCCCGGTTGAGGGACCGGGTGTGACGCTTGGTGTTGTAACGAGTATGAAAGGGCGGGCCTTCGGTCCGCCCTTTTCAATTGGCGGTTTTGCTGACGTAGGGGAATCACGCGCGCAGTAAAATCGTGCCAATTCTTGCGGTCGATGTGGAGCAATCGCGATTAAGTACCTGATAAACCGCCATTTAAAAATTTTGCTGCAGTGCAGAAAAATCCCTTGAAATGCCGCGCCGCAGCAAGCATATTCCTTGTGCAGATGCAGAATTCCGGATCGGGCACGATCCACCGAAGGAGAAATGATATGGCTGCGAAGACCGCCGACTACACCAAGATGATGAAAGACATGATGGGCGCCTTCCCGGTCGACATGACCGCGATGCAGGACGCCTTCAAAACCCAGGCCACCCTGTCGGACAAGCTGTCCAAGGTTGCTCTGGAAGCCGCAGACAAGTCGACCGAGATCTCGACCAAGTGGACCAAGGACACGCTGTCCAAGATCAGCGCCATGACCACCGTCAAGGACGATCCGGCTGACTACACCAAAGCGATGACCGATTTCGCTTCGGCCCAGGCTGAGATGTCGGCCGAAACCATGGCCGCCTTCGCCGAAGTTGCGAAGAAGGTTCAGATGGAAACCGTCGAGCTGCTGCTGGCCGCTGGCAAGGACATGTCGGAAGACGCGACTGCCGCCGTCAAGAAGGCCACCGCCGAGGTGACCGCCGCTGCGAAGAAAGCGACCGCAGCCGCCAAGTAAGGCGTGTTGCCAAGAACTGGGGCGTGACCGGATATCCTCCCTGCCGGAACGCCGAACTGGGCGGGCTTGAAGCCCGCCCTTTTATTTTTTTCCGCAAGGGCCTAGTCTTTTTTCTGCACCGCCAAATACCCGGGGAGGGACCGCGTTGGCCGATACCGATGCTCCACTGCTGATCAAGCGCTACGCAAGTCGCAGGCTCTACAACACCGAAACGAGCGATTACGTCACGCTCGACGACATTGCCCAGTTCATCAGGGACGGGCGCGAGGTGCAGATCATCGATCTGAAATCCGGCGACGACCTGACCCGGCAGTACCTTCTGCAGATTATAGCGGACCACGAAAGCCACGGCGAAAGCGTGCTTCCGATCAACGTGCTGACGGACCTTGTCCGCAGCTACACGACCGGCGTGCAGTCGGTGGTGCCGCAATTCCTGCAGATGTCGTTCGAGATGCTGCGCGACGGCCAGTCGAAGATGTTCGAGAACTTCACCAACCCGATGGCCAAGATGCCGGGGTTCGAGGCGATGCAGGCGCAGCAGGAAGCCTTCCTGAAAGCGATGACCGGCGGATGGGCGGGGTCGCCGGGCGCGGGCAAAATGCCCGATGCGACCGAAAGCGCCGCCGAGGATCTCGACGACATCAAGAAGCAGCTCGCCGATTTGCAGGCCAAGCTGTCCAAGCTGAGCTGACCGTCGAAAGGAAGCCTTCATGGCAGATGACGTGATTGCGGTCGTCGCGCCCTCGCAGGCGCGGCGCTGGCTGGCGGTGGCGTTGCTGGTGGTTCTGGGCGGGATGCTCTTGTACCTCGCCTTCAGCTCACCGCCGGAAAACCTGTTCCTGCAGGCGTTCCTTGTGGCGCTTGGACTAGCGTCGGTGGTGATGGGCGACCGCATCCGCCGCGCGACCGAGACCTATATCGAACTGACCGAGGACGGTCTGCGCGATGGCGACGGGCGGGTGCTGGCGCGGATGGGCGAGATCGACCGCGTGGAACGCGGCGCCTTCGCGTTCAAGCCATCGAACGGCTTTGTCGTTCACCTCAAGACGCCCGGTCCGCGCGCGTGGCAGCCGGGCCTGTGGTGGCGCACCGGCCGCAAACTGGGCATCGGCGGGGTGACGCCCGCGGGGCAGGGGAAGTTCATGGCCGACATGATCGCCCTGCGCCTGCGCGGCGGCGACCCGCTGGGTCTGGGACTGGACGCAGGGAAAGACAGCGACCCGGACAGTCAGAAGGACTGATCCGGGGCCGCGGCCCGGATTACGAGGCGTTCAGGCAGGGCGAATCCTGCGTCAGTTCGCCTTCCTCGAAGCAGAGGTTCGGCGCGAAACGCGGGCGGGTGACGACCGTGTTCTCGAAATAGAACGCGCCCAGACCCCAGGTCATGACCGGCTCGAACGCCGCCCATGTCTCGACCACGATGTTGAACGCGCCATGCGCCATGATCGGGATCTGGTCCTCGATCTCTTCGAGCGTGCCGTTCGTCAGCGGCACGATGATGCCTTTCGTGCCGCCGTCGACAGCGGACCAGACCACCGAGGTCGTCTTGGAGTTGTCGTCGTAGGTGACGGCGGTGACGCGGATGATGGTCGGATGCTTCGACTGGGTCAGCAGCGACAGAAGCTTGTTCATGCCCTCGACGTAGTCTTCGGTCAGCAGGTTGTCCTCGCGCGAGATCAGGTCGGACACCGTGTAGGACGCGCGCACGTTGACGTTCTGCATCCGGAACGCATCGAAGAAGGTGAACAGACCGGCGAAGCAGAACAGCAGCAGCGGGACGATCAGCACCGTCTCGACAGAGAAGGTGCCGCGCTCGGAGCGGCGGAAGCGCCGAAGATATGTGTGCAGTCGCTTCATGTTACGGCTCGTTCACGAAGGCGGACATCGCGACGAGGCGATAGTGCAGGTCGTCGCCCAGCTTGGGCAGGTAGCGGCCGATGAAGCTGAGCGGGCGCATCACCGGGAACTTGCCGCAGACGGTAATCACCATCAGGTCGTTCAGCGTACCGGGGTTGAACCCTTCGACAAGGTCGATCTCTTCGGACACGTCGGTGCAGGCGATAAGGCCGGTCCGGAAGTCGAAGTCGGCGGTGCTGACGCGTTCGAGTTCCACGAACAGCGACTGGTCGCAGTCTCCGATCACGCCGGAGTATTCGCAGATCGCCCAGCGGAGTTCCTCGTAGGTCGGCGTCGGGTCGCGGCCAAGGCGCAGGTCGCGCACGGCAAGGTCGACGCCGCGTTCCAGCAGGGCGTGACGCGCGTTCACCATGCCGACTTCGAACGTCGCCACGAGAATGGCGATGAACAGCGGGAACAGGATGATGAATTCGATCGTCATCGCCGCGCCGTCCTCGCTCCGCCGGAACCGGCGCAGGTGGTTTTTCAGACGCCGGATCACTGGATCAGCCTCAGACGGTTGATGTCCGCCGCGATGGCCGAGAAGGCGGCAGAGATCTGGGTGCCGCTGACGTTGAAATAGTGTGACGGCGTCGTGGCGCAGTCCTGCAGCAGGATGCGCGAGTTATAAGGCGCCTCGAAACCGATGGTGTAGACGTAGATGCCGTTTGCCTTGGCGGCCGTGCAGATGCTGCGGGTGCGGGTATCCTTGGTGTCCGAGTAGACGTAGTTCCGGGCGTTCTTCACGCCGCTGCGGTAGGCATCCATCATGCTGCCCATGTCGCGCAGGTATTCGTCGGCGAAGTACTCTACCGGAACCTCGGCCCAAAGCTCGTCCCAGGTCATGATCCACGCTTCTTCGTTCACGTTGCCGACGAAGGGCGTGCTGCGCCATCCCGTGCTGGCACCGTCGTAGGAATAGCGGTTGGCGAGGTACCAGTTTTCAATGAGCACGGTCTCGGTCGTGGTCTGCTCTTCGCGGCAATAATAGTAGCGGCGGCCGCGGTGGTAGTAAGAGCCCCAGGAGACGCATTCGGTGACTTCCTGATCCTCGTATTGCTCTTCCGGGACCGGCGCGCCTTCGCCGCCCCAGATCGAGAAATACGGGCGATCGTACTGATCGTACCAGACGTAGACGATGCTGTCGCCGGCGCGGTACGGATCGTTCATTTCATAGTGCTGGGTGTTCTGACCGTCAGTCATCACGACCATCACTTTCAGGCCGTCCGCGGTGTTGTAGTCCAGCGGGCGACCGGCGAAGTCCGCCTCGACGATCCCGTCAGAGATCAGCCCGGTGACCACTGGCCGGAATGCCGGGTCCAGCATCGCGGTACCCCATTTCACACCGATCTCGATCGACGTCAGGTTGGTGTCGTCGAAATCGTTCACGTAGTCCTCGATGACGCCCGGCGACTGCGAGAAGGGCAGGATGTCGGTCCAGGAATCCGTGGGGCACACGACCTGCCACAGGTCGTATTCGGGGCGCCAGTTGTCATTCTCGTCAGTCCACGGGTCGAAGTGCAGCGTCTGCTCGACCTCGGCAGAGGTTGAGATCGAGGCCGAGTTGAAGTCGCTGGCCGAGAAGTTCAGACAGTGCGAATGCTCGTGGCTGACCGGCGCACGGTTGAGATACTTCAGGATATCCGGGCCGGCCGACACCTGCGTGGAGTAGGGGATCACCGAGGTCGAGATCGAGCTGTCCTCGGCGTTCTCGTAGATCGCGTCGATGAAGTCCTCGGCGGCGTCCTTCAGGTTCGCCAGCTTCGAGTTCGAGCCCATCGAGCCCGACACGTCGAGCACCAGCGAGATTTCGACGTCGCCGATGGATTCCTCGGCCACCGAGTCGACCAACGTGCCAAGGTTGGTGACGCCCACCATGTTGAAGAAGTGCGTCGGCACGTTGATGTCGGCGTCGATTTCGACGTGCTTGTAGTTGATGGCTTCGGTGACGCGGACGTCATCGACGAAGCCCGCCACGCCGGCTTTCGCGAAATAGTCGTAGACCAGCACTTCGCTGTCGACCTCCTGCGTCAGCGAGGCGGCGGCAAGTGCGGCGCCGTCGGCGGTGTTCTGAAGCTTGGTGCGGGCGGTCTCGAAGCGTTCGATGTCCAGCGGAATGCCGGCCATGAACAGCATGACGATCATCATCATCAGACCGAAGATAATAAGCGACCCGTCTTCTTCCCGCCGGAAATGGCGTGCAAGGTCGCGGACGCGGGTACGCATCGGCGCCTGGTCGGGCGACATATCGGAAATCCGGCGGAAAGGCCGGATGCAGGACGGCTCTGGCAGCTCGCAGCGTCGACGCATCTTTTCCACTCCTGGCGGCCCCGTGGCCGCGCACCCCCCCGGGACGCAGGCCCGGTTGGTCAATAATTCAACCTAAGATTTGCACCGTTAACCGGGCCGGGTTGCGCGGGATTTGTGGCAAGAATATGGTTTTCCGCTCAATGTTGTCCGTGCCGGGATAGTGTTTCGCCCCCAGATGCAATTTCCGGGAGAGCAGGAAACAAATTCCCTTCAATTCCGGGCTTCTGAAGAATCGGCGCGCGATTTGCGGGAATCTGCTTAGCGGCCGCATCGCGCGGCCTTCGATGGTCTTCACGACGGCGCGCGACTGCCGGTTCCGGCACGCATACACGGCAGGGATGAACTCTTTCACCGCGCGGACATGCGAATCGGTTTAGCGTGAAGGAATCGCAAACTGCACAAATGCGCGGCGTCGCGCCGCGACAGTCTGGAGGCCCCGATGAACACCCACGCCACCCGAGAGCCGAGCTTCCGCCAGTCCGTCGACCTGATGTTCAACCGGGCCGTCGCGCTGATGGACCTGCCGCCGGGGCTGGAAGAGAAGATCAGGGTCTGCAACGCGACCTATACGGTGCGGTTCGGGGTGCGCCTGCGCGGCCAGATCCAGACCTTCACCGGTTACCGCTCTGTTCATTCCGAACACATGGAGCCCGTGAAGGGCGGCATTCGCTATGCGCTTGGCGTCAACCAGGACGAGGTCGAGGCGCTGGCGGCGCTGATGACCTATAAATGTGCGCTGGTCGAAGCGCCCTTTGGCGGCTCGAAGGGCGGGCTGTGCATCGACCCGCGCCAGTATGAAGAGCATGAACTGGAACTGATCACCCGCCGCTTCGCCTATGAACTGGCCAAGCGCGACCTGATCCACCCCTCGCAGAACGTGCCCGCGCCCGACATGGGCACCGGCGAGCGCGAGATGGCGTGGATCGCCGACCAGTACCGCCGGATGAACACCACCGACATCAACGCCAGCGCCTGCGTCACCGGCAAGCCGATCCACGCGGGCGGCATCGCCGGCCGGGTCGAGGCGACGGGCCGGGGGGTGCAATACGCGCTGCAAGAGTTCTTCCGCCACCCCGAGGACATCGCCAAGGCCGGGCTGTCGGGCAAGCTGGACGGCAAGCGGGTCATCGTTCAAGGCCTTGGCAACGTGGGCTATCACGCGGCCAAGTTCCTGTCGTCCGAGGATGGCGCGATCATCACCGGCATTATCGAGCGCGACGGCGCGCTGGTGTCGCAGACCGGCATCGACGTGGACGACGTGCGCGCCTGGATCGTCAAGCACGGCGGGGTGAAGGGCTATTACAATGCGCAGTACGTCGAGACCGGCGCCGCGGTGCTGGAAGAGGATTGCGACATCCTCATCCCGGCGGCGATGGAAGGTGTCATCAACCTTGGCAACGCCGACCGCATCCGCGCACCGCTGATCATCGAGGCCGCGAACGGCCCGATCACCGCCGGGGCCGACGAGGTGCTGCGCGAGAAGGGCTGCATCATCATCCCCGACATGTTCGCCAATGCGGGCGGTGTGACGGTGTCCTACTTCGAGTGGGTCAAGAACCTGTCGCACATCCGCTTTGGCCGCATGGGCCGCCGGCAAGAGGAAGCGCGCCACCAGCTGATCGTCGACGAGCTTCAGCGGCTGGACGAGCATCTTGGCGACGCGTGGTCGATGAGCCCGGATTTCAAGCGCCGCTACCTGCGCGGCGCCGACGAACTGGAACTGGTGCGCTCGGGTCTCGATGACACGATGCGCGAGGCCTACCAGTCGATGTCCGAGGTCTGGCATGCCCGTGACGACGTGGTGGACCTGCGGACGGCGGCCTACATCGTGTCGATCAGCCGCGTGGCGCTGAGCTATAAGGAAAAGGGCCTGTAGGCGGCGCGAGGGTTAACAGGATCTTCTAGAAAAACCTGCCCGGCACGGTCTTCCGGAAGATCGTGCCGCAAGGCCTGTGTGCGACTGGCAGACCCGCGCCATTCGGCGGGTACGGCGCGGGGAAATCCGCATCCGTCGCGCGCGGCATCTCGACTCTCGGACGCCCCGGACCGATATTGTCGGGCATGAGTCTGCCCCCCGGTTTCCTTGATGAACTCCGCACCCGCATCTCGCTTTCGCAGGTGGTCGGGCGCAAGGTCATGTGGGATCAGCGGAAGTCCAATCAGGGCAAGGGCGACATGTGGGCGCCGTGCCCGTTCCATCAGGAAAAAAGCGCCAGCTTCCACGTCGATGACCGCAAGGGCTTTTACTATTGCTTCGGGTGTCACGCGAAGGGCGACGCCGTGACCTTCGTGCGCGAGACCGAGAACGTGGGGTTCATGGAAGCGGTCGAGATCCTTGCCCGCGAGGTTGGGATGCAGATGCCCGCCCGCGATCCGAAGGCGCAGGAGAAGGCCGACCGGCGCACCCAGCTGGCCGAGGTGATGGAGCAGGCGGTGCAGCACTATCGCCTGCAGCTGAACACCGGTGCCGCCGCCGAGGCGCGCGACTATCTTGCCGGGCGCGGGCTGCCGCCCGAGGCGCAGGCGCGCTGGGACATCGGCTTTGCCGCGCCGGGTTGGCAGGGGCTGTGGGATCATCTGCGCGGCAAGGGCGTTCCCGAAGACCTGATCATGGCGGCGGGGCTGGCGAAGGCCTCGACCCGCGACAACGGGCGGCCCTATGACACCTTCCGCAACCGGATCATGTTCCCGATCCGCGACGCCCGTGGCCGCGCCATCGCGTTCGGCGGGCGGGCGATGGACCCCTCGGACAACGCCAAGTACCTGAACTCGCCCGAGACCGAGCTGTTCGACAAGGGTCGCAGCCTGTACAACCACGGCCCCGCGCGCGAGGCGGCGGGGAAGGGCGCGCCACTGCTGGTCGCCGAGGGCTATATGGACGTGATCGCCCTGTCCGAGGCCGGGTTCGGCGCCACCGTGGCGCCCCTTGGCACCGCGATCACCGAGGATCAGTTGCAGCTTTTGTGGCGCATCGCGCCAGAGCCGATCATCGCGCTGGACGGCGACACCGCCGGTCTGCGCGCCGCGATGCGGCTGATCGACATGGTGCTGCCGCAGCTTGAGGCCGGGAAGTCGCTGCGCTTCGCGATCATGCCGGCGGGAAAGGACCCGGACGACGTGATCCGCGACGGTGGGGCAGGGGCGATGCAGAAGGTGGTCGACGCCGCGCAGCCCTTGGTCAACCTGCTGTGGCAGCGCGAGACCGAGGGTAAAATCTTCGACAGTCCCGAGCGAAAGGCGGCGCTGGACAAGTCGCTGCGCGAGGCGATCCGCAAGATCCCCGATCCATCGCTGAAGAAGCACTATGGCGACGAGATCAATCGACTGCGCTGGGAACTGTTTCGCGGCAACCGCGGCTCGGACCGTCCGGCCAATGATCGCGGTGCGCCGCGGCGGGGATTCGGGGAAGGCGGGCAAAGCGGTTTCGGGCGCGGCAACGGGCGCGGCTTCGGTCGCGACTTTACCCCCGGCGCGACGCCGGGACTGCGCGCCTCGGTGCTAGCGGCCGAGGGCACCGCGGTCGAGGATCAGGTCCGCGAGGCGGTGATTTTCGCCGTCCTTCTGACCCATCCCCACCTGCTGCCCGAGATCGCGGGGGAACTGGAAGGGCTGCATCCGGCCAATCCCGATCACGCGCGTTTGCAGATGGCGCTTTTGCGCCACGCCGGGGCGGAGCCTGCCGAACTGCGTGATCTGGTGGCGCAGGAAACCGGCGCCGAGACCCTTGAAAAGCTTTTCGCGCAAAGCCACATAGCCGTCATTCCGGCGGTGCGGCATCCCCATGACAGCGAGACAGCGTTGCTGTGTCTCGCCGAAGAGTTCGCCAAGCTGGAAGCGCGTCGCGGAGCCGAACGGGAGATCAGCGAGGCGATGCAGGATATCGACCGGCTGGCCGATGAAGGTCTGACGTGGAGATTGAGCCAGGCCGCTCTAGCTAAGCAAAGAGCGGAGACCGGTTCGCAGGAGGACACGACGGAATACGACACCGCGCCGACGGGAGCGAAAATGAGCCGCGACGAACGCAGCGCTTTTGATGCGCTGATAGCCAAGATCGAGTTCAAGAAGCCCGGGCGAAAGTCGACCTGAGACGATTCGGTGACGAATCGGTAAAGGAAACAGGATAAATTGGCGCGAATCAGTGATTCGCCTTGTGTGATTCGGTAAACTGAAACGAATCACGCTGCCGCTTTTCGAAGGAGTGCCAATGGCCGCCAAAGATACGGACGACCGCAAGCAGGACGATCAAGAGCCGGAAGTGATGCTCGACATGAGCCAGGCTGCGGTCAAGAAGATGATCGCCGAGGCGCGTGAGAAGGGCTACATCACCTACGATCAGCTCAATCAGGTCTTGCCGCCCGATCAGGTTTCGTCCGAGCAGATCGAGGACGTGATGTCGATGCTGTCCGAAATGGGCATCAACATCATCGAAGCTGAAGAGACCGAGGAAGAAGAGAACAAGGGATCGACGGACATCGTCGAGACCTCGAACTCGCGCGAGGTCGCGGTTTCCCAGTCCGAGACGGAAAAGCTCGACCGTACCGACGACCCGGTGCGCATGTACCTGCGCGAGATGGGCTCGGTCGAACTGCTGAGCCGCGAGGGCGAGATCGCCATCGCCAAGCGGATCGAGGCGGGCCGGAACACGATGATCGCCGGGCTGTGCGAAAGCCCGCTGACCTTCCAGGCCATCACGATCTGGCGTGACGAACTTCTGTCCGAAGACATTCTCCTGCGCGACGTCATCGACCTTGAAACCACCTTTGGGCGGTCGATGGGCGAGGATGACGACGAACCCGTGGTCGAGAACCTGTCGGTGTCCGAAGCGCCGGCCGCGAAGAAGAAGGAAGAGGGCCAGCAGGAACTCGACGCCGACGGCAACCCGCTTCGCAGCGATGACGACGATGACGAGGACGATCAGGCCAACATGTCGCTGGCCGCGATGGAAGCCGCGCTGAAACCGCGCGTGCTGGAAACGCTGGACCGGATCGCCAACGACTATGTCCGTCTGTCCGAGATGCAGGACCTTCGCATGTCGGCCACGCTGAACGAGGACGGTTCGTTCAGTGCGTCGGCGGAAGGCGAGTACCAGCAACTGCGGTCCGAGATCGTGCTGCTGGTGAACGAGCTGCACCTTCATAACAACCGGATCGAGGCGCTGATCGACCAGCTCTACGGCATCAACCGCCGGATCATGTCGATCGACTCGTCCATGGTGAAGCTGGCCGACCAGGCCCGCATCAACCGCCGCGAGTTCATCGACGAATACAAAGGCTCTGAGCTTGACCCGACCTGGATGGAGCGGATGGGCGAAAAGTCCGGCCGCGGCTGGCAGGCGCTGATCGAACGCTCCGCCGACAAGGTGGACCAGCTTCGGTCCGACATGGCGCAGGTCGGTCAGTATGTCGGCGTCGACATCTCGGAATTCCGCCGCATCGTGGCGCAGGTCCAGAAGGGCGAGAAAGAAGCCCGGCAGGCCAAGAAGGAAATGGTCGAGGCGAACCTTCGTCTTGTGATCTCGATCGCCAAGAAATACACGAACCGCGGCCTGCAATTCCTGGATCTTATTCAGGAAGGCAACATCGGCCTGATGAAGGCCGTGGACAAGTTCGAGTATCGCCGGGGCTACAAGTTCTCGACCTACGCGACGTGGTGGATCCGCCAGGCAATCACCCGCTCGATCGCCGACCAGGCGCGGACGATCCGTATCCCGGTCCACATGATCGAGACAATCAACAAGCTGGTCCGCACCGGGCGCCAGATGCTGCACGAGATCGGCCGCGAGCCGACGCCGGAAGAACTGGCCGAAAAGCTGCAGATGCCGCTCGAGAAGGTCCGCAAGGTGATGAAGATCGCCAAAGAGCCGATCTCTCTCGAAACGCCGATCGGCGACGAGGAAGACAGCCAGCTTGGCGATTTCATCGAGGACAAGAACGCGATCCTGCCGCTGGACTCGGCCATTCAGGAAAACCTGAAAGAGACCACGACCCGGGTTCTCGCCTCGCTTACCCCGCGCGAAGAGCGCGTTCTGCGGATGCGGTTTGGCATCGGGATGAACACCGACCACACGCTGGAAGAGGTCGGCCAGCAGTTCTCGGTCACCCGCGAACGGATCCGGCAGATCGAAGCGAAGGCGCTGCGGAAGCTCAAGCATCCCAGCAGGTCGCGGAAACTTCGGTCGTTCCTGGATCAGTAACGCCACCACGTTTACGACAGCGCCCCCGGAGACGGGGGCGTTTTTCGTTTGGGGGTGTGGGGAGATGGGGTGGAACCCCATCATTCGTGCGCCGCGTCGTTGGGGGTGCGCGAATGGGGGCATATACCATCGTTGGTGCGCGATGGGGTGGAACCCCATCCTACAATGGAGATGGCCCGTCGCGATGGGGTGGAACCCCATCCTACAACGGAGACGGCCCGTCGCGATGGGGTTCCACCCCATCCGCCACCCAGGTGACGCCGCCGCCCGTAGGATGGGGTTCCACCCCATCCCACCCAGCGCCCCATCGCTTGACCCCGCCTGCGGCCAAATGCGACAACCGTCCGGCAACAGGAGATCCCCCATGTCCCTTCTTTCCCGTCTGTTCGGTGGCGGCGGCGGCGCGTCGGCCCCGCGGGTCCAGCCCGAAGAGCACAACGGTTTCGCAATCTACCCCGAGCCGATCAAGGAAGGGCCGCGCTGGCGCGTGGCGGCGCGGATCGAGAAGGACGGCAAGGTCCACAAGCTGGTCCGCGCCGATACCATCGAGGATGAGCAGACCGCCCGAGACGTCTCGACCGCAAAGGCGCGGCAGATGATCGACGAGCAGGGCGAGCGCATCTTCATCTGACCCCGGCGCGATGACACCGGTCGCCGATCTGCCCGAGGCCCTGCGCGCCCGCATCGAAGGGCGCGACGTCATCGTGTTCGATGGTGAATGCGTCCTCTGTTCGGGCTTCTTCCGCTTCATGCTGGCGCGGGACCGCGAGAGGCGGTTTTCCTACGCCACGGCGCAGTCCGAACTCGGGCATGCGCTGTACACGGCGCTGGGCCTGCCGATTGACGACTTCGAGACCAACCTCGTGATCGTCGGCGGCTGCATCTACGGCAAGCTCGACGCCTTCGCAGCCGCGATGCGGGCACTGCCGGGGCCGTGGCCGGTGCTGGGCGCGGTGCGGTGGCTGCCGAAACCGCTGAAAGACCCGGCTTACGGCGTCATTGCGCGCAACCGCTATCGGCTGTTCGGCCGCTACGACGCTTGCATGGTGCCGGATGCGGACCTGCGGGCGCGGTTCCTGCCCGGCGGTTTCGCCCTTGGCTGACCCCATCGCGCTGGCCTGCGCGGCGCGCGGCATCCCGCTGCCGCCGCCATTGGCCGCGTTTCATGCCGGAGGTGCGGCGTGGCGGGGCAGGGCGCATATCGAGCGCGGACGCCGCTTCCCGGTGCCGCAACTGCTTGGATGGGGCGGCTTCCCGCCCGAGGCGGCAGAGGTGCCGGTCACCGTCGAGGTTCGCCTGACCGACACCGGCGCCACATGGGTCCGGCGCTTTGGCACCCACGTCACTCGGTCGGACCTGCGGTTCCTCCCCGAGCGCGCGCTCGTGTCGGAGAGGCTTGGTCCCTTCCGGCTGCTGATGGCGCCGGAGCCCGTCGCGGGCGGCTTTGCCCTGCGGATCGTGGGACTGTCACTTAAGGGGCTGCCCGCCCCGCGCGCCCTGCATCCCAAAGCCGCGGTGCGGGAAGTCGCCGAGGGCGACATGCTGTCCTTCGACATCGGTGCATCGCTGCCGCTTCTCGGGCCGCTGATCCGCTATCGCGGAACGCTGTCTCCTCAGTAGCTTGGCATCACGAAGATCTCGCGGACCGTGGCGCGCGGATCCGCCTGCAGCGCATGCAGAACCGAGCGGGCGACGTCGGACGGGTGCAGCTTGTCCGGCTTGGCCTCGGAGAAGAACGGCGTGTCGACCATCCCCGGCGCGATCACGGTACAGCGCCCGCCCCAGCCGCGCATGTCCTCGGCAAGGTTCCCGGCGAGCCCGTGGACGAACCACTTGGTCGCCCCGTAGATCGAGCCCGCGATATAGGTCCGCCCCGCCGCCGAGCCGGTCATCAGCAGATGTCCCTTGCTGTCTTTCAGGTGCGGATAGGCCGCGCGCGCGGTGTAAAGCACGCCCATGCAGTTGAGGTCGATCATCGACTGCCATTCCGCCGGATCGCCCTCGAGAATGCCGGGCGTATCAAGCCCGGTCCCCGCGTTGGCGAAAGCCGCATCGACCGACCCGAATTGCTGCGCCAGTTGCGACAGCGCCGCCTCTTGCGCGCCAAGGTCCGAGGCGTCGCCGACAAGCGGCAGGGCGGCGTCTCCGAGGTCTTCGGCCAGCGCCGAGATCTTGTCCTCGGACCGTGCGAACAGCCCCACGTTCCAGCCTGCGGCGACCGCGGCGCGGGCGGTCTCGGCCCCGATCCCGCTGGAGGCGCCGGTGATGAAAAGGGTCTTCGCTGTCATGTCGTCTCTCCCGTGTCTGTCGTCGCTGGGGGCTCTGCCCCCGGCCTGCGGCCTCCCCCGGGATATTTCCGGACCGAAGAAGCAGGAAGGGGAGAGAGGTAATGCGCGGACGGCGCAAGAAAAGCGGCGCATTCCTGCGACCATGTCGCGAACGCCGCATCCGGCGGACCGGGCGCGGCGTATCTGTCGGGCGAGGCGGCACAAGGCCGCCCGAGCAGGACAGGACATCATGAAGACACAGACCAGCCCCGCGCCGGAGAAACCGGTGGAAAACCGGCAGGCCGCGCGCAGTCTCGCCCGCTACATGTGGACCGAGACGTACAAGGCGACGCACCCGGACGCGGCGGAGGACGAGCTTCGGTCGGCGTGGGACGCAGCCAAGGCGTCACAGATCAAGCTGGCCCGCGCGGCGCTGCGGCGGCTTGCCCGGACCGGCGCGATCACCGTCAACGCGCAGCCTGCGCCAGAGACGGGTTCCGCCTGAGGCGGGCAGAACGGACACGGCCCTCGCGTCAATCGCGGGGGCCGGTTGCCTTGCGGCCGGATCGGGCTGATGATCCGGCCAAGAGGATCGGGCGCGTGTATAGCAATTTCCGGATCGAGACCCGCGGCGCGGGCCTGTACGAGTTTACCCGCGAGGTGGCGGGGTGGCTGTCCAATGGCGGCGCCCGCGAAGGCGTGCTGACGCTGTTCGTGCGTCACACCAGCTGTTCGCTGCTGGTGCAGGAAAACGCGGACCCCGATGTGAAGACCGACCTGCTTGCGTGGCTCAAGCGGCTGATCCCCGATGCCGACGATCCCTCGATGTCCTACCTGACGCATGTGCTGGAAGGCCCCGATGACATGCCGGCGCATCTGAAGGCGTCGGTTTTGCCGGTCAGCCTGCAGATCCCGGTGGTCGGCGGCCGCATGGTGCTGGGGACGTGGCAGGGGATCTACCTGTTCGAGCATCGCGCCCGGCCGCACCGGCGCGAGGTGGCGGCGATGCTGGTGCCTGCCGCGGGATGAACGACGCAAGTTACAACGGGCGCTACGGCGGTGACGAGACGGCTTGCCGTTTCGTGTCGAACTTCGGCCTGCTGAAAAGCATCGCGGCGCGGGGTGTGCCGCGTCCCGGGCGGTTCCCGAAGCTGCCCCGCGATATGCTGCGCCGCCATCACCCGGGCGATCCGGTCTATGTGCAGCCGGAACTGCTGGACCGCTTCGTTGCACGGGTGCTGCCGCGGATTGCCGGGCCGTTCACGCTGGTGACCGGAAACAGCACCAACGACATCCGCCCCGGACAGGTCCGCAAGGAGGTGCTGGAGGCCTTGCTGTACCATCCCGGCCTGCGCCACTGGCACGCCCAGAACCTTGCGATGACGCACCCGCGGCTGTCGGCGCTGCCGCTTGGCCTCGACTACCACACGCTGTCCATCGGGCGGAAACCCGGCTGGGGCCCGCCAGCGACGCCGGCGGTGCAAGAGGCGGAACTGGACGCGATCCGCTGTGCGGGCAAGCCCTTGGCGCAGCGCGAGGTCACCGGCTTCTCGAACTGGCATTTCGCCACCGGCAATACGGCGCGCGAGACGATGAAGGCGCGGCTCGATCCCGAAGCGGTGCACTGGCAGCCCGCACCGATGCCGCGCGCAGAAAGCTGGCGCGCCTCGACCGGGCATTTCTTCACCCTGTCGCCGCGGGGGCGGGGCATGGACTGCCACCGCACGTGGGAGGCGCTGATCCTCGGCTCGGTTCCGGTGGTCGAGGATCTGCCGATCCGCACGCTGTTTACCGACCTTCCGGTGGTCCGCGTCACCGACTGGACCGACCTGACGCCCGCGCGGCTTCAGGCCGAGCGCGAGCGCATCCTGCGCGGCCGCTTCGATTTCGCGCCGCTGTTTCTGGACACATGGCGCGCGCGCATCGCCGGAGAGCCGGTTCCAATCCTGCGGATGACCTATCAGCAGTTCCTCGACACACCCCTGTCGAAGATGGCGGGCAGGGTGCAAGCAACCCAGCGGCAACACATGCCACGCTAAATCCGGTGGCCGGTTTCGGGGGCTACCCAACCTCTCGGTGCTCCCCTATAGTCGCTGTGGATAACCGGGGACTGGGATCAATGGAGAGGCCATGCGCTGTCCGTTTTGCGGAAATATCGACACTCAGGTGAAAGACTCGCGCCCGGCCGAGGACCATGTGGCGATCCGCCGGCGGCGGTTCTGTCCGGCCTGTGGTGGACGCTTCACGACCTATGAACGGGTGCAGTTGCGCGATCTTGTGGTGATCAAGTCGAACGGGCGCCGCGAGGATTTCGACCGCGACAAGCTGGAACGCTCGATCCGCATCTCGATGCAGAAACGCCCGGTGGAACCCGAGCGCATCGACCAGATGATCTCGGGCATCGTGCGGCGTCTGGAGTCGATGGGCGAGACGGACATCCCGTCCAAGACCATCGGCGAGATCGTTATGGAAAGCCTCGCCCGGATCGACACCGTGGCCTACGTCCGGTTCGCCAGCGTTTACAAGAACTTCCAGGCGGCGGACGACTTCGAGGACTTCGTCAGCGAACTGCGCCCGCACCTGCCGCCCGATGCGGTCTGACCGCCGCCCCACGGGACGGTGACCTTCCGATGAGCGACGACCTCCGGCACATGCGCCACGCGCTGTCGCTGGCGGCGCGGGGGCTGGGCAACGTCTGGCCCAACCCCGCCGTCGGCTGCGTGCTGGTGAAGGACGGCCGGGTGATCGCCCGCGGCTGGACCCAGCCCGGCGGACGACCACATGCCGAGGCGATGGCGCTTGCCGCGGCGGGCGGGGCCGCGCGGGGCGCCACGGCCTATGTCACGCTGGAACCCTGCGCCCACCATGGCAAGACGCCGCCCTGCGCCGACGCGCTGATCGCGGCGGGGGTGGCCCGCGTCGTGGTCGCCTTGCAGGACCCGGACCCCCGCGTCGACGGCGGCGGCATCGCACGGCTAAGAGCGTCAGGGATCGCGGTGACCACCGGGGTGATGTTCCCCGAGGCGCGGCGGCAGCAGGCGGGGTTTCTCAGCCGGGTCCAGCGGGGCAGGCCGCACCTGACGTTGAAACTCGCCACCTCGCTTGACGGGCGCATTGCGACGGCGACCGGCGAGAGCCGCTGGATCACTGGCCCCGCTGCGCGGCGGCTGGTGCACGGGATGCGGTTGGACCACGACGCGGTGCTGGTGGGCGGCGGCACCGCGCGCGCCGACGACCCGGACCTGACGGTGCGCGACTTCGGCCCGGTGCGCCAGCCTGTACGCGTGGTCTGGTCGCGCCATCTTGACCTGCCGCTGGACGGACGGCTGGCCCGCACCGCGCGGGAGGTACCGGTCTGGTTGTGCCACGGCGGCGACGCCAGCCCGGATCTGACCTCTGCGTGGGAAAGCCTTGGCGCGCGGCTGATCCCGCTGGACACCGGGCGCTCCCGGCAGATCGACCCGAAAACGGCGCTGGACGCACTGGGAGAGGCGGGCATCACCCGCGTGTTCTGCGAGGGCGGCGGCGCGCTTGCGGCCTCATTGCTCGCGGGCAACCTCGTGGACCGCCTCGTCACCTTTCAGGCCGGTCTCGCGCTGGGGGCCGAAGGGCGCCCGGCGCTGGGGGCGATGGGCGTCGACCGGCTTGGCGACGCGCCCCGCTTCACGCTGACCGAGACACGGCAGACCGGCCCAGACGCGATGCACGTCTGGGACCGCGACGCCTGACGGGCTGCGCTGGCGCCGCCTTCTTTGGTCCAGAAATATCCCGGGGGTGAATGCGCCGCAGGCGCAGAGGGGGCAGCGCCCCCCGTGAGACCCCTGTGACCCTCCCGTGAGTCCCCCGCGAAAGGCGGCTCAGAGCTGCTCTACCGCAACCCGGTCGGTGTAGAAGGCAAGGTGCCCGGCAATCGCTTCCAGCCCTTCTTTCGGCGTCTCATAGCTCCACGCCGCGTCCGGGATCGGGCCGCTTTTGGCCTGGATGGTGTAATAGACCGCGTCGCCCTTGTAGGGGCAGGTGGACCGGGTCTCGGACGGTTCGAGGAAGGCCATCGCAAGGTCTTCGCGGGGGAAGTAGATCACCGCCGGATAGTCGCCCTCGGTCAGTTCAACCGCGTTGGTGGTTTCGCCCAGCACAGCGCCGCCGGCGCGCACCACCCACGTGCCCGGTGCCTTGCGGGTCTTGATGTGGCTTGTCATATCCGTCCGTCCCCTACGTCTTGTGTCCGGTGGGTTGTAGCACCCCTACCGTAACAACAACATCTCAAATCGCTTTGGTCGCCCGCGACAGCCAGTCGCCCGTCGTCTCGGACACGCGGTCCGCCAGACGCGCATGACATTCGGCATGGTACGCGTTGAGCCACGCGCGTTCGTCGCGGTCCAGAAGCTCTGCATCGACCAGTGCAAGATCGATGGGCACGTATGTCAGCGTTTCGAAGTCCAGCATCGCCCGGTGCGCATCGCCGCCGGGCAGGGCGGGCGCGTTCTGCACCGCCACGAGGTTTTCGATCCGGATGCCGAACGCGCCTTCGCGGTAGTAGCCCGGCTCGTTCGACAGGATCATCCCCGGCTCCAGCGCGATGTCGGACACGCGGCTGATGCGGGCGGGGCCCTCGTGAACCGACAGGTATTGCCCGACGCCGTGGCCGGTGCCGTGGTCATAGTCCTGCCCGGCGCGCCACAGCGCGATGCGGGCCAGCACGTCGAGATCATGGCCCGAACGTCCCTTGGGCCAGCGCGCCTGCGAGATCGCGATCATGCCTTTCAGCACCCGCGTAAAGCAGGCGCGCTGCTCGTCGGTGGGCGTGCCGATGGCGATGGTGCGGGTGATGTCCGTGGTGCCGTCGAGATACTGGCCGCCACTGTCGACCAGCAGCAACTCACCGGGGGCAATCTGACGGTCGGTGTCCTCGGTGACGCGATAGTGGACGATGGCCCCGTTCGGGCCAGAGCCGCAGATCGTATCAAAGCTGATCTCTTGCAGCGCGTTGGTCGCGCGGCGGAAGCCTTCGAGCGCCCGGACGACGTCGGTCTCGGTCACCTTGTGGCCGCTGTCCGAGGCAAGCTTCTGGCCCTCGGCGTCCACCCACGCAAGAAACTCGCACATCGCGGCGGCGTCGCGCAGGTGGGCGGCGCGGGCGGCGGTGAGTTCGGTGTCGTTCTTGCAGGCTTTGGGCAGGATGCAGGGGTCGTCGGCGTAAGAGATCGTGATATCCGCCGATTGCAGCGCCCGTGTCACGGCCAGCGGGGCGCTGGACTTGTCCACGCGGACCGGTCCGTCAAGCTGCGTCAGCACCGGCTCGAAGGCATCCCACGGCGCGATGTCGACGGCCTTGTCGGTGGCGAGGCCCCGGAACTTCGCCTCGTCCGAGAAGATCTGCACCTTGCCGTCGTCGTGCAGAATGGCGAAGGCCTGCACCACCGGGTTGCGCGGGATATCCGCGCCGCGCACGTTCAGCAGCCAGCAGATCGAGTCTGGCAGGGTCAGCACCGCCGCCTGCTGGTTCGCGTCGCGCAGGGCGGCGGCGAGGCGGCCGCGTTTCTCGGCGTCGGTTTCGCCAGCCATGTCGTCGGGATAGCGGGTCACCGGCTCGCAGGGACGGTCGGGACGGTCGTCCCAGATGCGGTCGACGAGGTTGTCGCTTTCCACCAGCGTGATCCCGGTGCCTTTCAGGCGTTTCTCGACCGCTTCGATCTCGCCCAGCGTATGCAGCCACGGGTCGAAACCGACCTTGCCGCCGTCGGGCAGGGCCTCGGCCAGCCAGTCGCCCAGCTTGGTCTCGGGCCAGTCGACGGGGGTGTAGTCCGAGGCGACCTGCGCCTTCACCTGCACCCGGTAGCGGCCGTCGACGAAGACACCCGCACGGTCGGCGAGCGCGACACAGAAGCCCGCCGAACCGGTGAAGCCGGTCAGCCACTCCAGCCGCTTGTCGCAGTCGGCGACGTATTCGCCCTGATGCTGGTCGGCGAGCGGCACGATGAACCCGTCAAGCTTCTCCGCCTTGATCTCGCGCCGCAGCGCGGCCAGCCGGGGCGGGCCCTGTTCGGGGGAACTGGTGCTGTCGAAAGTCTGGAACATGGGGGCTCCTGTCGTTTGCGGCGAGACTGCCCAATCGTCGCGGAAGATGCCAGAGGGACGGATGCGGGCGCGTCAGACGGCGCGCCCGGGCCCGCGAAGGGGCTGGGTCGAAGCAGGCGAAAGGCGCGGGGCTCAGGACGCCTTGCGGATGCCCATAATGCGCGCGCGGGCGCGCGGGTCGCTGTCGAACAGGCTTGCCAGTTGCTCGGTCATAGCGCCGGCCAGTTGTTCGACGTCCGTGATCGTGACCGCGCGGTCGTAATAGCGCGTCACGTCGTGGCCGATGCCGATGGCCAGCAGTTCCACCTGTTTGCGTTTTTCGACCATCGCGATCACGTCGCGCAGGTGCTTTTCGAGGTAGTTGGCGGGATTCACCGAAAGGGTCGAGTCATCCACCGGCGCGCCGTCCGAGATCACCATAAGGATCTTCCGCGCCTCGGGGCGGTAGGCGACCCGGCGGTGCGCCCATTCCAGCGCCTCGCCGTCGATGTTCTCTTTCAGCAAGCCTTCCTTCATCATCAGACCAAGGTTGTCGCGCGACCGGCGCCACGGCGCGTCGGCGGACTTGTAGATGATGTGGCGCAGGTCGTTCAGACGGCCCGGTCCCTGCTCGCGCCCGGCGTTCAGCCAGTCTTCGCGGCTCAGGCCGCCTTTCCACGCGCGAGTGGTGAAGCCGAGGATTTCGACTTTCACGTCGCAGCGTTCCAGCGTCCGCGCCAGCACGTCGGCACAGATCGCGGCGATCGAGATCGGACGCCCGCGCATCGAGCCGGAGTTGTCCAGCAGCAGCGTCACCACGGTGTCGCGGAACTCGGTGTCTTTCTCGGTCTTGAACGACAGGGGCGTGGTCGGGTTGGCGACGACGCGCGCCAGCCGTCCGGCGTCCAGCGTGCCTTCCTCGAGGTCGAACTCCCAGCTGCGGTTCTGCTGCGCCTGAAGCCGCCGTTGCAGCTTGTTGGCCAGACGCGACACGGCGCCCTTCAGCGGTTCAAGCTGCTGGTCGAGATAGGCGCGCAGGCGTTCAAGCTCTTGCGGTTCGGCCAGTTCCTCGGCGCGGATTTCCTCGTCATGGGCCGTGGTGAAGACCTTGTAGCCCGGATCGGCCTCGGAATGGGGCGGGGGCGGCGGAGGTTCGAGGGGCATGTCGCCCTCGGGCATCTCCGTCTCTTCCGACATCTCCATGTCGTCGATCTCGTCGGTGGACACCTGCGCTTCGGCGGCGTCCATCTGTTCTTCCTGGCTTTGCTCCGGCGCGGCCTCGCTGTCATCCTCGGACTGGTCGTCTTCCGAGCCGGTGGAATCGGGTTCTTCCTCCTGCTCGTCCGAGCTTGCCTGATCCTCGTCGTCTTCCGAGATGTCGTCGGGGTCGTCGCCCAGCTGGTCGCCGTAGCCCAGGTCCTCGATGATTTTGCGCGAGAACTTGGCGAAGGCGGCCTGATCCTTCAGCGTTTCGTCAAGGTTGCCCAGCGTATCCGCCGCGTGCTCTTCGATGAAGTCGCGCCACAGGTTCATCACGTTGGCGGCGGCGGCGGGGACCGGGCGGCCCGTCGCGAGGTGGCGGATCAGATAACCGGCGGCGGCAGCCAGCGGCGCCTCGGACGCCTGCGTGATCGAGCCATAGCCGCGCCGTTCCGCCTCGTTCGCGATCTTGGCGTCGATGTTCGACGCGGTGCCGGGCATGGTCATCGCGCCCACCGCTTCGCAGCGGGCGGTTTCCATCGCCTCGTACAGGTCGCGGGCCATCTGGCCCTGCGGGGAATAGCGGTTGTGGGTCTTCGCGTTGTGATGCTTCAGCTTCAGCGCATAGGCGTCGGCGGTGCCGCGGGCCAGCAGCACCTCTTGCTTGGTCATCCGCCGGCTGATCTGCGGCAGCCGGACCGAGTCATTGCCCAGCCCCGGCGGGTCGACCGAATAGGTAACCGCAAGCTCGGGGTCGTCCGCAAGAACGCGGGTCGCCTCTGCAAGTGCCTTCTTGAAGGGATCTGCCGGGTTGTCGTTGGGCTTCTTCATGCCCGATACATCGGCCCGATGCGGCCCGAACGCAAGGCGGAATCAGCCTTCGAGCATCAGCTGGTCGCAGCGGGCGATATGGTCCGCAGCGCTTGCCGCCGCAGTCGCGCGGCGCCCGGGATCGGTGCCGAAGGTCGCGACCAGCAGCAAAGCCGCCTGCGCGGCTTTCGCCTCGATCCGCCAAGCCAGAACGGTGCGGCCCGTGTCGGGCGCGCGCACGGCGTCCAGCATCGCGGCGAAAGAGTTGCGCCGCCGCTCGGCCCGGTTGTCGCCGGTCTCTCCGATCAGCCAGTGATGTTCCATGAGGGCGGAATAGCGGCCTGTGCAGTTGGCGAATTGGCGTGGCAGGTCCACCGCGTCGAGGGCGCGGGCCTCGGGAGGGGACAGTGTCAGCAGGAGCAGCACTGTCCACAGTGTGACCTGTGTTTGCATTCCGCTCATTATCTAGACCTTACCCCAAAAATCTTGCCGATCAATTGGGCAATACTGGGGCCGGATCTTGCCGGCCCGGGGCGTGTCTAGCAGTCGCGGCTTTCGGCGGCGTTAAGGCGTGGCCCGGCGTTGGGGCGGGCAACCTGTGCGGCACAACGAAAAAGCCCGGGCGAAGGGCCCGGGCTTGGTGTCTGGCATGTCCGCCGGATCAGGCGATGGCGACCGACGCGGCGCTTTCGGGCAGTTCCTCGTCAAAGCAGCGCTGGTAGAACTCGGCCACCGTTTCACGCTCTAGCTCGTCGCACTTGTTGAGGAAGGTCACGCGGAAGGCATAGCCGATGTCGCGGAAAATCTCGGAGTTCTGCGCCCAGTTGATGACGGTCCGCGGCGACATGACCGTGGACAACTCGCCATTCATGAAGGCGGTCCGGGTGAGATCGGCGACCGAGACCATCTGGCTGATCTCGCGGCGGCCCTTCTCGTTGTTGTAATGCGGGTTCTTCGCCAGCACGATCGCCGCCTCGGCATCGTGGCTGAGATAGTTCAGCGTGGCGACCAGCGACCAGCGGTCCATCTGGGCCTGGTTGATCTGCTGAACGCCGTGATACAGGCCCGTCGTGTCGCCCAGACCCACGGTATTCGCGGTGCCGAACAGGCGGAAATACGGGTGGGGCGTGATCACTTCGTTCTGGTCCAGAAGCGTCAGCTTGCCGTCATGCTCCAGCACCCGCTGGATCACGAACATGACGTCGGCGCGGCCCGCGTCGTATTCGTCGAACACGATGGCGGTCGGGTTGCGCAGCGCCCACGGCAGGATGCCTTCCTGAAACACGGTGACCTGCTTGCCGTCCTTCAGCTTGATCGCATCCTTGCCGATCAGGTCGATCCGGCTGATGTGGCTGTCGAGGTTCACACGCACGCAGGGCCAGTTCAGGCGCGCGGCGACCTGTTCGATGTGGGTCGATTTGCCGGTGCCGTGATAGCCCTGGATGATCAGGCGGCGGTTGCGCCCGAAAGCGGCAAGGATTGCCAGCGTGGTGTCGCGGTCGAACTTGTAGGTGCTGTCGACATCCGGCACGCGGTCCGAACGGTCAGCGAAGCCCTTGATCTTCATCTCTGATTCAATGCCGAAGACGTCGCGAACGTCGAGCTCTTCGGTCGGTTTCGCCGTCACATCCAGGTTTCCGTCCGCCATTTCGACCTCTGCTTCAGGGAATTCGTTCCATGCGGCGCCGCGGCGCGGCGCCCACGGGCCTTCATGTAAGATTATCGGGATGAGGTCAACGCCACCCGCCGTCCGTCGCCGTATGCCGCCGTCCGGGCGCTACAGCCGGTGGGGCGGGGCCACCTTTGGTCACGGTTTCGCGAGGTGGCGGAGCGGATCGGCGCCGCGTCCCGTGTCTGCCAGCACTATAACAGAGAAAAGGAGCAGACCATGAACCGCAGGGAATTCGTTCTGTCCGCCGCCGGCACCATTGCGCTTCTGCGCGCAGGCGCCAGCCGCGCCGCGACCGACGCGCGCTATGTCACGGTCCGCCGGTCCGAGGCCGAATGGCGCGCCATGCTGAGCGATGCCGAATACGACGTGCTGCGCAACGAAGGTACCGAGCGGGCTTTCACCAGCCCCCTGAACGACGAGACGCGCGCGGGCACGTTCAACTGCAAGGGCTGCAAGCTGCCGGTCTATCCCTCTGACACAAAGTACAAAAGCGGCACCGGCTGGCCCAGCTTCTGGGCGCCCATCGAGGACGCGGTGCGCACCAAGCCCGATCGCAAGCTGTTCATCACCCGGACCGAGGTTCACTGCCGCCGATGCGGTTCGCACCTTGGGCACATCTTCGACGACGGCCCGAAGCCCACTGGCAAGCGGCATTGTCTGAACGGCATCGCGCTGACCTTCACCCCGACCTGAGCCGTCCTATGGCGCAAGAAACGGCCCGACGACCGGGTAAAGCTCCAGCGCCGCCTGAACGTGCATGTGCGGCGGGATATAGGCGCGGTGGTTGGTAATCGTGTAGGTCTCGGACCGCTTGATCGACGTGTACTCGCCGGTGAACCGGTTCAGCAGGCGCCGGTCCATGCCTTCCTTGCTGACCACGGCGACGGTCGCCTCGCACAGCGTCTGAAGCTCGGCGAAGACCCTCTGCGTCACGAGATGCGGATGCGTGCCCACCAGACGCTCGGGCGTCCAGTCGTCCGAGGTGACATCGGCGATCGGCGGGTTCGGCCCGAGGTACAACAGCACCTTCGGCACGGTGATCGCCGCGCAGAGCGCACGATACTGCGCGACGTAGTTGTCCAGCGTCTCTGCCACGAGGTCCGCGAACTCCTGCTTCGACACCGCGCCCGCGATGCGAAGAAGCGCATGGTGGCCGAGACAATCCTCGCTTCGCCCGTCCGGGTAGGTCAGCCGCACCGAGGCGCGGCCGTTCAGCGAGGTCATGTACCGGTTCTGCATCGACGAGCGCGCCGACATCACCTGTATCACGCAGACCGAACTGCGGTTCACAAGGTCGATCAGCTCTGGCCGGGTGGCGTACAGACCCGGCCCCGCGCCGCCGTTCGCAAGGTTCATCACGCGGGCCGACAGCATTTCTCCCAACAGGTTGGGGAAGGGATGGTTCACGAAAGTCCCGAACACCTGCGCCGCGCCGAGAAACGAGATGGCAGGGGCCTTGCCGTCGATGGCGACTGGCGGGCCGCGCAGGGGAAAGTCGATCCCGGGTAGGGTCCACAGGCCATAGTCGGCGATGTGGCTGCTTTCCATCTGGTACTGCATCGACATCGGCCGGCTTCCTTACAGGTGGGATTTGTCGAAATCCGCGATCTCGTTGTAGTTCGAAACGATATCCGGGATCGCCCATGTGTTCTGCTTGCGGATCGGAAGCTGCATCGGGAAGGCGGGCATCGGAAGCCCGGTCACCTGCGCGATACGTTCCGCGCAGAGCTTCGGATCGGCGGCGATGTCCTCGTAGCTGACCTCGTGCAGATCGGCGTTCCGGAACCGTTCGCGGAAGCTCTGCACATAGGCCTGCCGTTCGCTGATGAAGGTGGCAACTTCGGTTGGGTCCAGCCGGACCTCGGGTCGCGCGGGCGGACCGTCGACATGGCTGGGCTGGAACCATGTCCCGCTGTCCTCGGCCAGCTTGCGCGACACCAGCGTGTCGAGGATACGGCGGCGGACAAGGTGGATGATCCGCGCCTCGTCGATCAGCCTGTCCCAGATCGGGCTGCCTGGCCTTGCGTGGTAATAGAAGATCTTCACCGCCAGCGGACGCGATCCGGCGGCCTTACGCAGCATTTGCCACAGTGCGACCGGATCGTCCTGCCCCAGCGTCACCAGCCGGGACCGCGGCAGGCCGGTCAGTTCGGCGAGTTCCGGAAGGTTGTCGCCGCCCTTGCGGAACACCTCGCGCAGGACCACACCGTCCGGCGCCATCTTCTGGAAAACGCTCAGGAAATAGTTGGTGCCGGAACGTGCGCTGGACAGCACGACCAATGGCTTTGTCATTCTCCGACCCCGGATACCGCGTCCACATTCCCTATCGGGCGGGCGGTGCACCTGTCAATTTCCGCGCGCGCCGCGCGGGCGTGCCGGTCCGGTTTCCGCGCATGACGCAGGGTCGGCGGGCAGGGCGCGAACGACAAGGGGCGCACCCATGGCGCGCCCCCGAAATCATGTAAGGATGTGGCCTTACTGGAAGTTCCGGCTGTCCTTGATCTGGTCCCAGGCCCAGACGACTTCCTGAAGCTGTTCCTCGTGCCCGCGGTCGCCGCCGTTCATGTCGGGGTGCAGCACCTTGATCAGCGCCTTGTAGGCCTTGCGGATCTCGGCCTTCTGCCAATGGTCCTTGGCTTCGAGAATATCCAGCGCGCGCCGTTCGGTGGGGGGCAGCTTGCGGGTGCCGGTGACCGACTTGCCGGGGTTGCGCGTGGCGTTTTCGCCCAGCACCTGATGCGGGTCGTCGATGCCCAGCCGCGCCCAGGCGCGCTGTTCCTCGCCCGGTTTCAACGGCTTGGTCTCGCGGCCCCAGACGCGGTCGCTGTCGATCTGCTCCTGGAATTCCTCTTCGGTCGTGCCGTTGAAGAAGTTCCATTTCAGATTGTACTCGCGGACGTGGTCCTTGCAGAACCACAGGTACTCGTCGAGGTGATCGGGCGACCGTGGAGCGCGGTACTGGCCCTGTTCGCGGCAGCCGGGATGTTCGCATTCCCGCTGCGACGTCTCGAACGCGCCGGACATGCCGCGTTTGCCACGATTGCGCTTCTTCTTGTCAGAGGTGACGCGGATGTCAAAACCGAACGGATCTGGATTCGCCATTTGGGCTCGCCTTTGCTACTCGGACACGGAAGTCTAATGGTTTTGCCGCCGGATTGAAGGGGGCAGGTGGGAAAAAATGAAACTGGTAACGATCATAGAGCAGAAGCTGTCGGAAACTTTTGCACCCGAGACGCTAACTGTTGAGGATGAAAGCGAAAAACACCGTGGCCACGCCGGCTACCGGGAAGGCGGCGACAGTCATTTCCGCGTGTGGATCAAGGCGCCGGCCTTCGAACCCATGACCCGACTGCAACGCCATCGCGCGGTGCACGAGGCGCTGGGGCCGGATGTCATGGGACGTCTGCACGCGCTGGCCCTTCACATAGAGGCCTAACCCCGCCGCGCCACCCCGGGGGATGTTTCTGCCGGGGGATCCGCGGGCTCTGGATGGCTGGCGGCGCCGAGGCGCGGCGTGACGCCCTCGGGCGAGCGGGCGCTGATCTGCGGCTCGTCCTGACCGTCGCCGCGGTGGTGGAACGGCGCGCGCGAGAACGACAACTCGCCATCGGGAGTCCGCATCGGCTCGGCCGAGAGTGTCGGGGTCGGGGTCGGCGCGGGTGCCGGGGCTTCGGCCCGCGGCGCGGGGGCTGGCTCGGCGTGCGGCGGCGTGCGGACCGGGGCGGGAGCCGTCATCGGCGCGGGCTGGTCGACGTGGACCGACGCAATGGCATCCGCCGCGCGCATCGCCGTGTCCAGTTCGCGCCGGAACACCAGCAGGTTCTGGAACGTCGTGGTGCGGCCGGTCAGGCCCGAGCGTTCCTCGCAGGGCAGGGTATCGGTGCGCTGGTATTCCCAGCCGTCGGCGCCGTACTGGTTCATCAGGCTGGCGAGTTCGTGGGCAAAGCGGGCTTCGGTTCCCTTGACCCCTTTTACCTTCCCGGCCTTCTTCGGCGCGGGCACGACCTTGTATTCATAACGCGGCATCTGGGACCCCTCGGATTCGACGCCGAGGGACATTAGCAAACGGGTCGGGTCAGGGAAAGCGGCGGGCGGGCGAGAGCGGTCACAACCCGCGGAAATCGGCCGTTGGGGGGATGGAGGACAGTGCGCATGAATGCGCACCGTACGGGGGAATGAATTTCGCGGTGCGCACAAGTGCGCACCGTACCGGGTGTGAATTATGCGGTGCGCACAAGTGCGCACCCTACCGGGTGTGAATTATGCGGTGCGCATGAACGCGCACCCTACGGGTGCCGGCGTAGGGTGCGCGTTCATGCGCACCGGGCGAATGCGTACCGCAAGCCGGGTAGGGTGCACATTCATGCGCACCCAAACCCCGTCACAAACCCAGTTTCGCCGCGACCAGCTCGTTCACCGCCTTCGGGTTCGCTTTACCGCCCGTGGCTTTCATCACCTGGCCCACGAACCAGCCGGCGAGCTTGGGGTTGGCCTTGGCCTTTTCCACCTGGTCGGGGTTGGCGGCGATCACCTCGTCCACCGCGGCCTCGATGGCGCCGGTGTCGGTGACCTGTTTCATGCCACGCTCTTCCACGATCAGCGACGGGTCGCCGCCCTCGGTATAGACGATCTCGAACAGGTCCTTCGCGATCTTGCCCGAAATGTCGCCCTTCTGGATCAGCGAGATAATCCCGCCCAGCTGCGCCGGGCTCATCGGGCTGTCACCGATGTCCTTGTCGTCTTTCTTGAGACGACCGAACAGTTCGTTGATCACCCAGTTCGCGGCCAGCTTGCCGTCGGACGCCGCCGCGACCTCTTCAAAGAAGGATGCGTTCTCGACCTCGGCCGTCAGCACCGAGGCGTCGTATTCCGTCATCCCGTAATCCGCGACAAAGCGGGCCTTCTTCTGATCCGGCAATTCCGGCAGCGAGGCGGCGATGTCGTCGACCCAGGCTTGCTCGATCTCAAGCGGCAGCAGGTCGGGGCAGGGGAAGTAGCGGTAATCGTGCGCTTCTTCCTTGGACCGCATCGAGCGGGTCTCGCCCTTGTCGGGGTCGTACAGCCGCGTTTCCTGATCGATCTCGCCACCCGCTTCCAGGATCTGGATCTGGCGGCGCGCTTCGTACTCGATGGCCTGCTGGATGAAGCGCATCGAGTTCATGTTCTTGATCTCGCAGCGGGTGCCCAGATGCGAGAAGTCCTGCGTCTCCTGGTACTTCTCGTAATCGCCCGGACGGCAGACCGACACGTTCACGTCGGCGCGCAGGTTGCCGTTCTGCATGTTGCCGTCGCAGGTGCCGAGATAGCGCAGGATCTGCCGCAGCTTGCCGACATACGCCGCCGCTTCTTCGGGGCCGCGGATGTCGGGGCGGCTGACGATTTCCATCAGCGCGACGCCGGTACGGTTCAGGTCGACGAAGGTGAAATGCGGATCCATGTCGTGGATCGACTTGCCCGCGTCCTGCTCCAGGTGGATGCGTTCGATGCGGACCTTGCGCGCGACGCCGGGGCCCATGTCGACCAGCACTTCGCCTTCGCCCACGATGGGGTGGTACAGCTGGCTGATCTGGTAGCCCTGCGGCAGGTCGGGGTAGAAATAGTTCTTCCGGTCGAAAGCGGACTTCAGGTTGATGTCGGCCTTCAGCCCCAGCCCGGTGCGCACCGCCTGCGCGACACAGAATTCGTTGATCACCGGCAGCATCCCCGGCATCGCCGCGTCCACGAAGGCGACGTTCGAGTTCGGCTCGGACCCGAACAGGGTCGACGCGCCCGAGAACAGCTTGGACTTGGAGGCGACCTGGGCGTGCACCTCGAGGCCGATCACGAGTTCCCAGTCGTGCTTGGCGCCCTGGATTACCTTCGGTTTCGGGGCTTCATAGGTGAGGTCGAGCATATGTGCGGTCCTGCTGCAAGATCGGCGCTTGTTCTAGGGGAGCGGGCGCGGCGGGGCAAGGGGATGGCGCATGGCGTCCGGCGGGCCGGATCGTCACGCCCGTGCGGCGGGCGATCCGATCACGATCGTGTCAATTTCGGGGCGGCGCGCGCATCGACTCGGCCCCGTGTGGCGTCGATTTTGCGTTTGCCGGCGAGGGCCGCGAACCGCGCGCTTCGCGTCGGCGACAACTTGCCCTTTACCCTTGGTAATAGTGTTTCGGATCAGGGGGTTACTTCGCGGAAGCCTGTCCGGTCCAACGTGGATACTTAACATCATGTCATTGATTTCCCTTAATTATCAAGGATCGGGCATTTCACACGGTTTGCAACGGCCCTGTAGTATGGCGTGAGCATTGTTAATGCCGAGGCCCCCAGTTCGTTAAAATTTACCCGGTATATTAGGTGTTTAACGGCATTGCTTTTGGGCATTGTGTTCTTTGGGTGAACAGTGCCTGAATTCTGCCACTTTGCGGTTGCCAGCCGAGGTTCGATCCTACATTCCTCGAAGTTACAGGTTTGAGACGGAGACAGTGACAATGAAGAAATTGCTCTCGGCAATCGCCCTCGTCCTGACGGCAGGTACGGCGCAAGCCGTTACGGTGGACTTTGAAGGCATCGCGGCTGAAAACGGCCATACGCACTATAGCAACGATTTTCTGCACACCGGCACGTTCCGCTTTTTCGTGCCCGAAGGATATGTGATCGACTCGGGTTTCGCCGAGCCGCGCCCCTATGCGTCCAAGAACGGCAGCGACTGGCTGATGAGCCTGAGCAACGAACCGCTGCTTCTGCACTCGGCGTCGCCGTTCTCGATCGAAAGCCTCGACGCGGGTTCGAACAGCGACCTGTCGACGCTGGTGCGCGTGGTGGGCTACCTGGCGAACGGGGACCACTTCAAAAAGGTGTTCTGGGCGCAGCCCGGTTTCTCGACGTTCCAGCTGGGCTGGACCGGCCTGTCGAGCGTGTTCATCTACACCAAGTTCGGCAACGCTAGCTTCGACAACTTCGTGCTGAATGAGCCGGGCGTGCAGGGCGGGCAGTACGCCGAAGCCGCCGCCATCTCGGCCGTGCCGCTTCCGGCTGCAATGCCGCTGCTGATCGGCGGGCTGGCCGCGATGGGCTTCGTCGCCCGCCGCCGCAAGCGCAAGGCCGACTGACGCGCCGCAACAGTCGACAGACCATGGATACGAGGGCCGCGCGAAATGCGCGGCCTTTGTCGTTTGGATCGGGGCCTAGGCCGCGTCGGGCTGCGTCGGAGGCGCCGCCTTGCGGAACGCGTCCAGCGTGTCGAGGGCCGTGAAGATCCGTTCGATCGTCGGATAGGCCGAGGTGTTCACCTTGAACCGCTTGTTGTTCCACATCTGGGCATACAGGCAGCAATCAGCGAGCACCGGCGTCTCGCCATGGCAGTAGGTGCCGGTGTCCGGACTTTCGGCAAGCAGGGTCTCCAGCGGCGCGAACGTCGCGTGGACCCAGTGGTTGAACCATGCGGTCTTTCCCTGATCGTCGGCATCGAATTCCGAGGTCAGATACTGAAGGACCCGCAGGTTGTTCAGCGGGTGTACCTCGCAAGCGATCATGTAGGACAGGGCGCGCACACGGGCGCGGCCTTTGGCGTCGGCGGGCAGAAGCGGGGGCTCGGGATGCTCTTCCTCGAGGTATTCGATGATCGCCAGCGATTGCGACAGGGCGGTTCCGTCCTCAAGCTCCAGCACCGGCACAAGGCCCGCGGGGCTTTTCGACAGGAACTCGGGGGTTTGCGTTTCGCGCTTGAGAAGCGCATACGCCTTGTAGTCGTAGTCCAGGCCCTTGAGATTCAGCGCCGCGCGCAGGCGGGTCGAGGTCGAGGACCGGAAATAGTTGTGTAATGTAAGCATGTGGGGAGCCTCCGATCGGCGCACTCTTGCGCGGGCCAGAGCGGAAGGCAACAGCACCGGCATCCCCCGGCAGGACAGAGAGGAAGCCCTCATGAAACGATCCACCGTGAACGAGATCCTGAAGGACGGCGACGCCTTCATCCGGTCGTTCGGCTATATCATGCCCCCCTTCGCCTACTGGACGCCCGAAGAGCTGAAACAGCGGGTGGCCGAGGATTCCCCGATGGTGCGCGATCATGCGCTGGGCTGGGACATCACCGACTACGGGCAGGGCAAGTACGATGACATGGGCCTGTTCCTGTTCACCGTGCGCAACGGGACGAACGACAACATCCCGCAGGGCAAGGGCATGCTATATGCCGAGAAGATCATGATCTCGGGCGAAGATCAGCTTTCGCCGATGCACCGGCACAACCTGAAGACCGAGGACATCATCAACCGTGGGGGCGGAACGCTGGTGCTGGAGCTGTTCAAGGCGAAGGCGGACGGCTCGGTCGACGAGAATGCCGAGGTCCGCGTGCTGACCGACGGGCGCGCGCGGGTGATGGAAGCCGGCGGCCTGCTGAAGCTGAAGCCCGGCGAAAGCGTCACGCTCGAGACCGACACTTGGCATGCGTTCTGGGGCGAGGGCGGCCGCGTTCTGATCGGCGAAGTGTCGAACGTGAACGACGACCGGACCGACAACGTGTTCCGCGAGCCCATCGGCCGATTCTCTGAAATCGAGGAGGACGCCGATCCGGTTCACCTTCTCGTTTCGGATTATGACAAATGGCTGGGCTGAGGTTCGCCTGCCGCGCGAAACATCACGTGGTGGCGCGCCGTGAGCGCGCTGCCACATCTTGTGAATTCGTACCGTTTTTTGGATTAGGCCGTTAACCCCGGCGGGGGATTCCCGCCGATGGCCTGACCATAGGGTAGACGGACCGGATCGTTTTTGGCACAGGATTTCCCTTGCCGGGGGTTGGCCCGGTGCTGCCAAAGTTTGCCAATGATCTGTTCCATGTTGAGAGCCGCGACGCTGTTCGCGGTGCTGACCGCCTCCGCCTGCGCTGCAAGCAAACCCTACGAAACGCCTGACGTCCCGCCGATGCGCTGGGACTTCCGCCCGGAAGCGACCGAGTGGACGATGGCGACGATGGGCGCGCTGGAGACCCACGGAGCGGTGCTGTCTCAACTGGTTCCCGAAGACATCGACCAGTGGTGCCCGGCCTATCGCGCGGCGCCGGTGGAACAGCGGCGGGCCTTCTGGGCCGGCCTGTTCTCCGCGCTCGCCAAGCATGAAAGCCGCTGGACCCCCGATGCCTCGGGCGGCGGCGGCAAATGGCTGGGCCTGCTGCAGATCGCCCCGGCCACGGCGCGCGGCGTGGGCTGCAAGGCGCAATCCGCCTCGGCCCTGTTCGACGGCGCGGCGAACCTAAGCTGCGGCGTGCGGCTGGCGGCCTACGAGATGCCGAACAAGAACCGCATCCTTGGCGGACCGGGCCACTGGGGCGGCATTTCCCAGCACTGGGCGCCGTTCCGGTATCCGGACAAGGTGGAAGACATGCGCAGCTGGATCAGCTCGCAGGAATACTGCGCATTGCCGCAGAAATAAGACGCGGTCACGCGCGAGGGACAAAAGGGCCGAGGTTCACGCCTCGGCCTTTTTCTTTGGGATCGGGGCAGGGGCGTCCCCTGAAACGAAAACAGGCACCCGAAGGCGCCTGTGCATCGTGTCTGCCGATGGGCCGGACCCTTACTTGGTCGAGGGCCCGATCATCATGACCATCTGGCGGCCTTCCATCTTCGGCATGTTCTCGACCTTGCCGAGTTCCTTCACGTCTTCGGCGACCCGCTCCAGCAGTTCACGCCCAAGGTTCTGGTGCGCCATCTCGCGGCCACGGAAACGAAGTGTCACCTTGACCTTGTCGCCGCCCTCGAGAAACCGGAAGACGTTTTTCATCTTCACATCGTAGTCGTGCGTGTCCGTGTTCGGGCGGAACTTGACCTCTTTGACTTCGATGGTCTTCTGTTTCTTCCGCGCTTCCGATTCACGCTTCTGCTGTTCGTATTTGAACTTGCCGAAGTCCATGATCTTGCACACCGGAGGCGTGGCGTTCGGGGAGATCTCGACAAGATCGAGGCCCGCCGCTTCGGCAAGGGCCATGCCCTTTTGCGGCGTAACCACCCCGACGTTCTCTCCCTCGGCGCCGATCAGGCGGATCTCGGGCGCGCGGATCCGGTCGTTGACGCGAGGCCCGGTGTCACGGGTCGGCGGGGCATTGTGGGGTCTGCGAGCGATGGTCGTGCATCCTTATGTCGTTGCAGGAAAGTCAGGCATAGAAGATACGGCTTGGAGGGGTCCGTTTCAACTGCCATTTCGTTCCGCGTGGCCTTTGTTCCTGCGCTTTCCGACTTGAAAGCGCTGAACACCGCTTCATTTCAATGCTTCGACACGAAACGCGTTCGGAATATCAGCGGGGAGTTCCTTTTATGGAAAAGAGTTGGATCATCGGAGCCCTTGTCGTGGCCGCGGCCATCGGCGGCTTCGCGTATTTCCAGGTACAAGATGAAGAGCCTGTTGCGGCGATGGACGAGCCCGGCGAAATCGCCGCGGCGCCCGAGATGACCGAGGAACCGGCAGCCGAGGAAGAAACCGCTGCTGCTGACGAGGAAGCGGAGGCGGAAGAGCCTGCGGCGGCCGAGGAAACGGCTGAGGCCGAGGAGCCTGCGGCGACCGAGGAGATGGCTGAGGCCGAGGAGCCTGCGGCGACCGAGGAAATGGCTGAGGCTGAAGAGCCTGCGGCGACCGAGGAAACGGCTGGGGCCGAGGAGCCTGCGACGACCGAGGAAACCGCTGAGGCCGAGGAGCCTGCGGCGACCGAGGAAACGGCTGAGGCCGAGGAGCCTGCGGCGACCGAGGAAACCGCTGAGGCCGAAGAGCCTGCGACGACCGAGGAAACCGCTGAGGCCGAGGAGCCTGCGACGACCGAGGAAACGGCTGAAGCTGAGGAGCCTGCGGCGACCGAGGAAATGGCTGAGGCGGAAGAACCCGCCGCCACGGAGGAACCTGCTGCCGTCGAAGAGACTGCCGAAGCCGAAGCGCCTGCTGCCGATGAAGAGGTTGCCGGTGCGACGACCGCCGAGGAAGACCCGATCAGTACTGCGGCGTCCGAGGTGATCATGGGCGAAGCGGCAGAACTGCGCGATCAGGCTGACGAACTGATGACGAAGGCCGAAGAGATGCGCGCTGATGCTGCGGCGATGGAAGAAGCGGCGACTGCTCTGGCGGATACGGCGGACTCGATGGAGGAAACCGCAGCCGAAATGGCCGCCGGTGCCAGCGATGCGGCGGCGGAAGAAGAGACCGCCTCGGACGACAGCGCCGCGGAAACCGGGGACGAAGCCGCTGCCTCTGACGAACCGGCGTCCGACGCATCTGCCGAAACCGACAGCACTGACGCCGATCCGGCAGAGATCTTCACTGTCGAGGGCTTTGATCGTGACGAGGTTCTGGCGACGATCCAGGGCTCGGATCTGGACGCCGAGCAGAAAGAGACGCTGACCACGGCCATCGAAGAGGCCGGGGACGACGAGGCGGCGCTTTCGGATGCGCTCGAGCAGGCCCGCGAGGCGCTTGATATGTGACGGGATCGGATCGCTGTGCGATCCGACCGGCGCCCGGAGCCTGACAGCTCCGGGCGTTTTGCGTTTATGGGTGAGCGCAGGCGACGGGTCGGGCGATCAGCCCACGGCGGCGAGCGCCCTGCCGATGACCTGACCCGCATTGGCCGCATGGTAGCGCGGGCGCGGGGGGTGCTGCTCGGTGTCGGTGTGCCGGTCCAGCCAGCGGTGCGCCTGCAACTGCTTCAGCGATTGCGACAGCGCCCGGTCGGTGATTGGCGACAGGTCGGCGCGGATCTCGCCGAAATAGCGGGGCCGCTGGCAGGCGACGAGGATCGGCACCGTCCACGTGCGGCGCAGCAGGGCCGCGTCTTCTTCCCGCGAACCTGCGTTTACGATGCGTCCCGCGATAGCGGCGATCCGCACCCCTTCGGGCGTCAGCCGGAATTCGGGCCGCAGCGGGTGGCCATGGCCTGGGTTGCGCTCTAGCAGTTTCAGCTCGATCAGGTGCGACAGGCTTTGGGCGAAGGCGGTCCGGCTTGCGCCCGTGGCGGCCAGAAGTGGCGCCTGCCGGCCCGGCGTGCCAGCGTCAAGGCAGGCGAGGATGTTCAGGGCCCAGGCGCGCGCGGTCAGCTTGACAAGAATCTCAATGTCCATAAAGTATAGTTACTATATTTTCTGAATTAAGGGAATCCCCATGGCTGCCGTTACCCTTGAGAACACGATTACCCTCGCGATGTCGGTGAAGGACCGTCACGTCAGCGCGAAATGGTATCTGGATATGCTGGGCTTCGACCTGATCTACCATGCCGACGATGCAGGCTGGAGCGAGCTTCAGACCAAGACCGACGGCGTGACCCTTGGCCTTGGCGAACAGGCGTCGCCCGCGCCGGGCAATATGGTGCCCGTGTTCGGTGTCGCCGATATCGACACGGCCCGCGCCGCCTTGGAGGCGGAAGGGGTGCGGTTCGACGGGCCGACCGAGGTGATCGAGGGGATGGTCAGCACAGCGACCTTCTACGATCCGGACGGAAACGCGCTGATGCTGGCGCAGGACCTGACCGGCGGCTGAGGTGAGACCCGGAAAAGAAAAACCTGCCCGGCGGTGACGCGGGGCAGGTTTGGAATATCACGGTCGACGCCGAGGCGCCGGGAAGGGTCAGCCAACGAAGGCCTTCTCGACCACGTATTCGGCAGGCTCGGAGTTCGCGCCTTCCTTCAGGCCGAAGCCTTCAAGGATTTCCTTCAGATCGGTGTTCAGCCCCATCGAGCCGCAGACCATCGCGCGGTCGGTCTCGGCGCTGATGCCCTCGATCCCCAGATCCCTGAAGATCTCGCCCGAGCGCAGCAGGTCGGTGACCCGGCCCATCTTCGGGCTCTCTTCGCGGGTGGTGGTGGGGTAGTAGACCAGCTTGTCGGCGAAGTTCTCGCCGATCACCTCGGCGAGCATCTCGTCGGCACGGACGCTCTCCACCAGCTCGCGGCCATAGGTCAGCTCGGCCACCTCGCGGCAGGTGTGGGTCAGGATGATCTGGTCGTAGCGCTCGTACGTCTCGGGCTCGCGGATCAGCGAGGCGAACGGCGCGATGCCGGTGCCGGTCGCGAAGAACCACAGCCGCTTTCCGGGCAGCAGCGCGTCATGCACCAGCGTGCCGACGGGCTTGGGCCGCAGGATGATCTCGTCGCCTTCCTTCAGGTGCTGAAGCTTCGAGGTCAGCGGGCCGTCCTGCACCTTGATCGAATAGAATTCCAGCTCTTCGTCCCACGCGGGCGAGGCGATGGAATAGGCGCGCAGCAGCGGCTTCTGCTTGCCGGTCTCGGGGTGCGGATCCCCCATCAGGCCGATCATGACGAATTCGCCCGAGCGAAACCGCAACGAGGCGGGGCGGGTGCAGCGGAACCGGAACAGGCGGTCGGTGTAGTGCTGGACCTCTGTCACGGTCTGCGCGTCCGGCAGGGCGGGTACTTTCTGGGCGGCGGCTTGGGTCACGGGTTTTTGCTCGGTCATGTCTATCTCATCCATGGCCTTACGGCCGTGTGAATCCTTAATCCTTGATGCAGGTCAGATGGAAGGCGTCAATCAGGCGCGCAGGCGAGATTGATAGTCATGCGCCTTCCATTCGGCGCGGCGGAGCCACTGATCCTCGGGCTGACGGGTGGCAAGGTCAAGGTCGATCTCGACCTCGTCAAAACCAACGCGGCGTGCCATCGCGTACTGATCGGCGATAACGTGACCCTTGGCGCGCAGACGGCCGGTGTAGCCCATCAGGCGCAGGCGGCGCGCGATCGTAAAGCCGCGACCGTCCGCGAAGCTGGGGAAGTCCACGGCCACAAGCTTCAGCTGGTCCAGCCGGTCGCGCAGCACTTCGGGGTCGGCGTCCGAGGGCAGCAGCACGGCGGCGGCGCCGGTGTCTTCGGGCGCGGCCAGTTCGCCATTCCAGTCGTCGGCGGCAAAACCGCCATCGGTCACGATAACGCTCATTGTCGTCTCCTCTTGCGGCGTCGCTTCGCCCTCAGTCCCTTCGGCGACCCGGCGCACGGGCTTGCCATTGATGAAGTGGATCCCGCATTCCACCTTGTCCTTGCCGCGCCAACGCCCGGCACGTTCGTCCTCGCCCTCGGCGACCTTGCTGGTGCAGGGCTTGCAGCCGATCGAGGGATAGCCCTGCGACACCAGCGGATGCCGGGGCAGGCGGTTGTTGATCATGTAGTCGCGGACGTCGTCCTTGGCCCAGTGGGCCAGAGGGTTGACCTTGATGCGGATGTCGCCCTCGTTCTCGAAGAACTCCAACGCGGCGCGCTGGCCGCCCTGGAACCGCTTGCGGCCGGTGATCCACGCGTCGAACGGCGCCAGCGCGCTGGCCAGCGTCTGCGTCTTGCGCAGGTCGCAGCAGGCGTCCGGATCGCTGAGATGCAGCGCCCCGAAGCGGTCGAGTTCGCGGATCTTCTCGGGGTCGGGACGGATCGAGCGCACGTCGGTCAGGCCCAGCTTCTCGGACACGTCCAGCTGGTACTGCAACGTCTCTTCGAACAGCATCTGGGTGTCGATGAACAGTACCGGGGTGGTGCGGTCCATCACCGAGATCATGTGCAACAGCACCACCGACTCGGCGCCAAAGGACGACACCAGCGCGATGTTTCCGACCTGCGCGTCGGACAGGGCACGTTCCAGCACCGCGGTCGCGCCGTGGTGCCGGTAGCGTTCGTTCAGATCCCTGACCCGGTCGGCGACCGGTGCAGAGGCTGGATCAAGCGGCACGGCTCTTCTCCTCGGCCGGGTAGAGGGCCGCCTTGAAAGGCGCCATACCGACACGTTTGTAGGTATCCAGGAACGTCTCGTCCGGGCTTTCGCGCTCGTCGAGGTAGGTCTCGACAAGGGTCTCGATGGCGGGAACGATCTGATCGTAGGCGAAGCCGGGGCCGGTCCGCGTGCCGATTGCCGCGTCCTCGGTTCCGTCACCGCCAAGGGTGATCTGGTAGTTCTCGACGCCGGCGCGGTCCAGCCCCAGAATGCCGATGTGTCCGACATGGTGGTGGCCACAGGCGTTGATGCAGCCCGAGATCTTGATCTTCAGCGGACCGATGTCGTGCTCCATCTTCAGTTCGTCGAACCGGGTCGCGATCTGCTGCGCTACCGGGATCGAGCGGGCCGTCGCCAGCGCACAGTAATCCATGCCGGGGCAGGCGATGATGTCCGAGATCAGGCCGATGTTCGCGGTGGCCAGCCCGTGCTGCTGCAGCCGGGCATGGATCGCGGGCAGGTCGGACTTGGCGACATGCGGCAGGATCACGTTCTGCTCGTGGCTGATGCGAAGCTCGTCCGAGGAATACTCGGCGGCCAGCGCCGCCATCTCGCGCATCTGCTCGGCGGTGGCGTCGCCCGGAGTCTCACCATGCGCCTTCAGCGAGATCGTCAGCAGGGCATAGCCGTCGACGGCGTGCTCGGCCACGTTGGTGTCGACCCACGCCCGGAACACCGGGTCGTTGTCATAGGCGGTGGTGAAGCCCGACAGGTCGCGGGCCGGAAGGTCGGGGCGGGCGAACTGCGCCTTGATCTCGGCCAGCAGTTGCTGGTCGGCGCCGCCGAACTGGCCGCGCAGCAGCGCGAAGCGGTCCTCGACCTGCGCCTTGAACTCGTCCAGCCCGTTCTCGTGAACGGTGATCTTGATGCGCGCCTTGTACTTGTTGTCGCGGCGGCCCAGCAGGTTGTAGACGCTGACGATCGCCTCGCAATAGGGCAGCAGGTCATCCTTGGGCAGGAAGTCGCGGATCACCTTGCCGATCATCGGCGTCCGGCCAAGGCCGCCGCCCACCAGCACGCGGAAGCCGGTCTCGCCCGCGTCGTTCTTCACGATCTCCAAGCCGATGTCATGCGCCTTGACCACGGCGCGGTCGTTCGGCGCGCCGGTGACGGCGATCTTGAACTTGCGCGGCAGGAACTGGAATTCCGGGTGGTCGGTGGACCACTGGCGCAGCAGCTCGGCGTAGGGGCGGGGATCCTCGATCTCGTCGGCGGCGGCCCCGGCGAAATGGTCGGCGGTCACGTTGCGGATCGTGTTGCCGCTGGTCTGGATGGCGTGCATCCCCACGTCGGCCAGCGCGTCCAGCATATCCGGCACGTCCTTCAGCAGCGGCCAGTTGTACTGGATGTTCTGACGCGTGGTGAAGTGGCCATAGCCCTTGTCCCAAGTCTCGGCGATGTAGGCGAGCTGGTTCATCTGGCGGCTGTTCAGCGTGCCGTAGGGCACCGCCACACGCAGCATGTAGGCGTGCAGTTGCAGGTACAGGCCGTTCATCAGGCGCAGCGGCTTGAACTCGTCCTCGGTCAGCGAGCCGTCGATGCGGCGCTCGACCTGGGCGCGGAACTGGGCCACGCGCTCGCGCACGAAGGCTTCGTCGAATTCGGTATAGCTGTACATGGCTTTACTGCTCCGCCTGTTTGCCGTGGGCGTAGTTCGAAGGGCCACGGGTGCGGAACACCTCGCGGAAGTGGATGGGTTCAGGGCCATCTGGACCGGCCTTGGCATCGGCGAGATAAGCGCCGACGATCTCGTCCGCGCGGGCGCTGGCGTCGACCAGACGGATCTGCGCGTGCGCCTCGTCCTCGATCAGTTCGGCCTGCGCGTGGTCGCGGGTCCAGGTGTCATCTGCGGTCAGATAGACGACATCGCCCTCGAGCAGGGCGTTGGCGGTGACGACCTTGGGGGTGAATTGGCGGCTCATAGGGCCATCTCCTGTTCGAATGCGGTGGCTTCGGCGCGCGCCCGGCGCGGCGCGATGCCGTAAAAGGTTAGGACGGGGCCGTCGAGCGGCGTGTCGGCCAGTGCGTCGGCCATGTCGCCCAGCGTCGCCTCGACCACGCGCTGATCCGGGCGCGAGGCGTTTTCGACGAAGCTGACGGGCGTGGCGGGATCGGCGCCGTGCATCATCAGGCGGCCCTGCACGAAGCGGGCGGCGCGCTTGCCCATGTAGACGGCGGCGACCTCGCCGGGGCGGGCGAGCGCGCGCCAGTCCTGCTCGGCAAAGCCCTTCATGTCGTGACCGGTCATGAAGCGCACCGACGAGTTGCGCTCGCGCTTGGTCAGGCTCTGGCCCAGGCCGGCGATGGCGGCAGAGGCGGCGGTGATGCCGGGGACGATACGCCAGTCGATACCGGCGGCCTCGACGGCCTCGATCTCCTCGTCCAGTCGCCCGAACACTGTGGGGTCGCCGGACTTGAGGCGGACGACATGCGCGCCTTGCGACGCGTGTTCCACGATGGCGGCGTTTATGTCGTCCTGCGAGGCCGAGGGGCCGAAGCCGGTCTTGCCGACATCCACCAGCAGCGCCTCGCGGCGGGCGAGTTCAAGGATCTCGGGCGCGACCAGCCGGTCGTGGATCACGACGTCGGCCTTGTCCAGCGCCACGCGGGCTTTCAGCGTCAGCAGTTCCGGGTCACCCGGACCGGCGCCGACGAAATCGACGTGCCCCGCCTGTTCGCCGCGCGACAGGTGACGGTCCAGCAGATCCTCCAGCGCGGCCTGCGCGCCGTCTTCGCCCTCGGCCTCGTAGGCGCGGGGGCCGGCGTCAAAGTAGTAGTCGCCCCAGAAGTCGCGGCGCGCGCGGCCCATGGGCAGGCGCTCGGCGGCGGGACGGAACAGCTTGCCGATCTTCGCCAGAAGGCCCAGCACCGGCGGTAGGCGCTCTTCGAGGTCGCGCTTGATCGCGCGCGCCAGCACGGGGGCGGCGCCCTCGGTCCCGATCGCCACGGTCACCGGGTCGCGGTCGACGATGGCGGGGGTGATGAACTCGCTGTCTTCGAGGTTGTCGACGATGTTGACCAGCGCGCCCTCGGCGTCCGCGATGGCGGCGGTGCGGGCATCCTCGACGCCATCCTCGTCAGCGGCATAAAACAGGGCGGCGCCGGACACGTCGCCTTCCTGCAGTGCGCGGTCGGTCAGCACGATACGGCCTTCGGCGGCCAGCGCACGCAGATCGGCGCAGGGCTCGGCGGCGAAAACACGCAAGGTCGCCTCGGTCTTCATGAGAAGACGAAGTTTGGCCAGCGCCGCCTCGCCACCGCCCGACAGGACGACGGTGCGGCCGCGAAGGTTGAGGAAGATCGGGAAATGCTGCATCTGCACGGTCCACTCGTTCACTTGCGCTCAATATAGGAAATTTTCCCTTGGCGGCGCTATCGGTCGGTGCGAATAAGGACACCTGTTCCGGGTTGCGGAGGGATTGGAACGCATGTCGCAGCAAAATGGTGAATCCAAGATGCCCGTTCGTCTGGATGCTCTGGATCGGAAAATTCTTTCGGCCCTGCAGGAGGACGCCAGCCAGTCGCTGGACGAAATCGCCAAGGAAGTCGGGTCTTCCAAGACCCCGGTGTGGAACCGCATCCGCAAGATGCGCGAGGCTGGGGTGATCGGTCGGCAGACCGCGATTCTGGATCCCGAGGCGCTGGGCCTCGGCACCTGTTTCTTTGTCCTCATCCGCACCAGCGAGCACGAGGCGGAGTGGCAGGACCGGTTCCTCGCCGTGCTTCGCGCGCGCCCCGAGGTGCTGGAAGCGCACCGGCTGGCGGGCGAGATCGACTATATCCTGAAGGTCCGCGTGGCGAACGCGAAAGCCTATGACGACTTCTATCAGGCGCTGATCTCAGAGGTGCGGATCTACAACGTGACCGCGCTGCTTTCGATGGAAGAGATCAAGTCGACGACGATCCTGCCGGTCTGATCCGCTAAAGCTTGCCCGCGCCAAGCGCCTCGAACACCGGGGTCAGCTTCTGCGCCAGCCCGGCGGACAGCCCGTCGCGGATCGTCGCCGCATCGCCCGCGCCAAGCCCCGAGTCCTCCCAGATGACCAGCCGTCCCGGAGGCCCGAGACGGCCGATGGTCGGCTTGTACAGCGAGGCCCAGATGAAGGCGCTGTTCGGCCCTTCCGAGCCGCGGATGTAAAAGGTCAGGTGAACCGGCGCTTCCATCCCGATGTCGTCGGTCGGTTCAAGATAGACGTCAGAGCCAAAGCCCCACTCGGTCCGCCCGAGATCCAGCAGCGCGAGACCCTGCGCCTGCGCCAACGAGGCGACCGAGGCCGACAGCCGGTCGCACATATCGACGGCGAAGGCGACGCGGGTGAAGGTGATGCACTGGGTGATGACGCCGTCGAAGCCCGCGGCTTTGCCGGGGGTCAGTACGCGCTCTTGCGCGGAGGCGGCTGTCGACAGGCACAGCGCGGCGAGCGCGAGGAAAAGTCGTTTCATGTCAATGTCTCCGGATCCTATTGCTTAAGACCTTAAGCGGAGACGCGCAGCCCTGTCAGCCCGTGAAAATGGTACACGTCGCCATAGCGCGGGGTTTCGGTCAGCTTCAGACCGGGCATCCGCTCGAACAGGACGCGCAGGGCGATCTGCATTTCCAGCCGCGCCAAAGGGGCGCCGACGCAGAAGTGGATGCCCGCCCCGAAGGCCGCGTTGGCGCCGGGCGTGCGGGAGGGGTCGAAGCGGGCAGGGTCCTCGGCCAAAGCCGGGTCGCGGTTGGCTGCGCCCAGCAGGCAGGCGATCCGGTCGCCGCGCCCGAAGCGGTGGCCGAACAGTTCGACATCCTCATAGACCTGCCGCGTGAACATATGCAGCGGCGCATCATAGCGCAGGATCTCTTCCACCGTCGCCTCGACCCGGTCGGCGGTCAGGAAAGCCGCGTCGGTCTGATGCTCCAGCAGCGCCTTCACGCCGTTGCCCAGCGTGTGCACCGTCGCTTCGTGGCCCGCGTTCAGCAGAAGGATGCAAGTGGTGATCAACTCGTCCGTCGACAGGCGTTCGCCGTTTTCTTCCGCCGCGATCAACTGGGTGATCAGGTCGTCGCGCGGGTCGGCGCGGCGGCGTTCGACATAGTCGCGCATGAACGCCGCGAAATCGGCCGAGGCGGCGACGGCGGCATCTTCCACGGCGCGGTCGCGGCGGGCCTGATACATCGACACCATCGCGTTGGACCACTGCAGAAGGTCCGGCGCCATGCTGTCGGGCACCCCCAGCAGACGCGCGATGACGATGACCGGGACCTGCGTGCAGTAGGTTTGCAGCAGGTCGATTTCCCCAGCCGGAAAGCCGTCGATCAACCGGTGGCACAACGCCTCGATCTCGGGCCCCAGCGCTGCGATCCGGCGCGAGGTGAAGGCGCGCACCACCAGCCCGCGCAGGCGGGTGTGGCGAGGCGGTTCGAGTTCAAGCATCGAGTGCGCCTCGATATCGTAGAACGGCGCCAGCCGGTCCGGGATCGCGGGCGCCAGTTCCGCCGGAACTTCACGCCCCAGCCGCCGGTCCCGCAGCAGGGCGTTCACCTCGGTGTAACCGGCGGCGACGGGCATGTCGTAATCCTCCCAGAACACCAGCGGCCCCATCGGGCGCAGGCGGTCGTAGAAGGTATAGGGGTCCTGCACGAAGGCAGGGTCCGTGGGCGACTGGCTGATGCGGGGCAGGGTGGTCATGGCGCAGAGCCTTCGGCGAAGCCGCTTTCCAATGCAAGCGGGCGCGACTAGAAAAACCGGATGACGCAAAGGTACAGGCGCAGAGGCCTCACCGTGGCCGGGTTTCTCGTGTTCGTGGCGGTCATCGCCGCGGGGGCGTGGTGGGTCGCGTTCACCTCGGCGCTGGACCAGTTGCGCGAACGGGGCGAGGCCGACCTTGCGCTGGCGGCCGACCGGCTGACCGGGCAGCTGCAGCGGGTGCGCGATCTTGCCGTCGTCATCGCCGATCATCCGGTGCTGAAGCCGCTGGTGCTGGGAGAGGGCGGTGATCCCGACATCGCCGACGCCCAGTTGCAACGGTTCGCGGACCGGTCCGTGGGGCAGAAGCTGTGGATCGCCGACGCCTCGGGCTGGGTGCTGGCCGCCTCTGACCGCGCAGCGGCGCGCTTCGTCGGCGGCACCCGCGCATTCGAGAGGGCGCTGGACGGCGCGTTGGGAACCGCCACCGGCGTCGATCCCGACAATGGCCAGCGCTACTATATGTTCGCGGCGCCGGTGTTTTCCGAGGCCGGGCCGGTGGCGGGTGCGGTGCTGGTGCGCCTGAATATCGCCGAGGTGGAATGGAACTGGCCGTCCGATCCGTCGCCGGTGTTCTTCACCGACGAGATGGGCGTCGTGATGGTGTCGAACCGGCCCGACCTCGTGCTGACGGTGCGCACCCCCGGTACGAATGGCGCGCTGCCCGACGAGGTCTATGCCGGCGCCATGTTGCGGCCGTTCCCCGACCGGCGCGAGTGGGACGTACGCGCGCACGAGTTGTGGGAACTGGAAGACCGGCCCGACATTCCGCGCCGCGCGTTGCACCTGTCGCGCGATCTGCCGACCATCGGCGTGGCGGCCGAAATCCTTGTCAGCCTTCAGCCCGCCCTGCGGCTTGCCTGGTTGCAGGCGGCGGTGGCGGCGGCGGTCTGTCTGATGTTCGGGGCGGTGCTGTTCTACATCGCCGAACGCCGCCGCGCCCTGTCGCAGCGGCTGGAGGTCGAAGAACGCGCCAACGCGGAACTCGAAGCGCGCGTGGCCGAGCGGACAGAGGCGCTGTCGCTGCTGAACGAGGACCTGCGCCACGAGATCCAGGAGCGGAACGAGGCCGAGGCGGCGCTGCGGCAGGCGCAGGCGGAACTGGTGCGCGCGGGCAAGCTAAGTGCGCTGGGCCAGATGTCGGCGGGCATCAGCCACGAACTGAATCAGCCGCTGATGGCGATCCAGTCCTTTGCCGAGAACGGCTCGATCCTGCTGGAACGCGGCAAGACCGAGAAGGCGGGCGAGACGCTGGGCCGGATCTCGGACATGGCGCAACGGATGGCGCGGATCATCCGTAATCTGCGCGCCTTCGCCCGGCAGGAAACCGCGCCCGCGACCCGCGTCGGGCTGGCGGCGGTGGTGGAAAGCGCGCTGGAGATGCTTGGCCCTCGGATCGCCGACACCGGGACGCGGATCGACTGGAAGCGCCCGAACGGTCCATCGGTGGTGATGGGCGGCGAGGTGCGGTTAAGCCAGGTGGTGCTTAACCTGCTGTCGAACGCGATGGACGCGATGGGCGAGGTCGAGAACCCGATGATCCGTATCCGCATCGAACAGGCGGATGAAGCCGTGCGGCTGATCGTGCAGGACAATGGCCCCGGCATCTCGGAGCCCGAGCGTATCTTCGATCCGTTCTACACCACCAAGGAAGTCGGCGGCGAAGGCATGGGGCTGGGGCTTTCGATTTCCTACGGGCTGGTGCAAAGCTTCGGCGGCCGCCTGACCGGAGAGAACGCGCCCGGCGGCGGCGCGATGTTCACGGTCGAACTGGACCGGGCGGAGGAACTGCAATGACGCGGCGGGTGCTGCTGGTCGACGACGATGCCGCCGTGCGCGAGGCGCTGGGCCAGACGCTGGAACTGGCCGAATTGCAGCCGATCACGGCGGGCTCTTTCGTGGAAGCCAAGGACAACATCACGCCCGCGTTCGAGGGGGTCGTGGTCAGTGACATCCGGATGCCGGGGCGCGACGGGTTTCACCTGCTGGAATATGCCCATGGGGTCGATCCAGACCTGCCGGTGATCCTGCTGACCGGCGAAGGCGACATCCCGATGGCGGTGCGCGGCATGGCGGCGGGGGCCTTCGATTTCCTCGAGAAGCCCTGCGGTCCCAAGGATCTGCTGGCGGTGGTCGAGAAGGCTTTGAAGACCCGCGAACTGGTGCTGGAAAACCGCCGCCTGAAACAGCAACTGTCCCGGGGCGACGCGGCGGCGCGGCTGTTGCACGGCCAGTCCGCGCAGGCCGAGGGGCTTCGCGAGCGGGTGCGCGCAGTGGCGCGGACCTCGGCCGAGGTGCTGATCACCGGCGAGCCGGGCACAGGCACCTCGAAGGTGGCCGAAGTGATCCACCTGCTGTCTGGCGCGTCGCAGCGGCCCTTTCAGAAACTGGTCGCCGCCACCCTGACGCCCGAGGCGTTGCGGGATGCCTTCGATGCCGCCAAGGGGGGCACCTTGTTTCTGGATGAGGTCGCGACCTTGCCTCAGGCGACACAGTTCCTCGCGCTCGATCTGATGGAAAACGCGCCGTCGGCGCGGGTGGTGGCGGGGACGTATCGCGACCTTGAAACAGAGGCGCGCGAGGGCCGGTTCAATCCGGACCTCTACTACAAGCTTGACGTGATGCGGGTGCGCATCCCGTCGCTGCGCGAACGGACCGAGGACATCCCGATCCTGTTCCGCCATTACCTTCAGCTTGCCTGTGAACAGGCGGCGCTGCCGATGCCGGACATCACGCCCGACCTGGGCGCGCGGCTGATGGCGCAGGACTGGCCCGGCAACGCCCGGTCGCTGATGAACGCGGCGATGCGCTTCGCGATGGGGCTGGGCGAGGCGGAGACGGAAGAGGAACTGGGCCTGAACGAGCGGTTGGCGCAGGTGGAACGGTCGATGCTGATCGAAGCGCTCCAACGCCAGCACGGCAACGCGACCGAGGCGGCGCAGGTGCTGAAGCTGCCCCGCAAGACGTTCTACGACAAGCTCGCCCGTCACAACCTTCGGCCCGAAGACTTTCGCTGACTCGCTGCATCGCGGCGCCCGTCGAAGTGTGTGGAATCCCGCACAAACCGCCCAGGGCGCTGTGCGGAGTTTCACCCATTCCCAATTGCGCCATCTGCCATGTGTTCAGGGAATGGCTCGCAGCGATCTGAAAATTAACGGAAAATCTTGGTTGTCACGAAAACGCGAAGTTCCGCTTGTGCGGATTTTCGCTGGCGGTTTTCTATCCGTCGAGGCCCGGACACGGGCCCTCGGAGGACAATCACTATCCATATCGGGAGGAATACCGAGATGAAATTCGTCGCCAAGGCCGCCACGGCCGTCGCGCTTGTTCTGGCCGCTCAGGCCGCCACCGCGCAGGAAAATGCCTGCGATGACGGCGAGATCGTCGTCAAGTTCGCCCACGTGACCAACTCGGACAAGCACCCCAAGGGCATCGCTGCCTCGCTGCTGGCCGAGCGCGTGAACGCCGAGATGGACGGCACGATGTGCATGGAGGTCTACCCGAACTCCACGCTCTACAACGACGACCAGGTTCTTGAAGCGATGCTGCAGGGCGATGTCCAGCTGGCCGCGCCGTCGCTGTCGAAGTTCGAGACCTTCACCAAGCAGTTCCGCATTTTCGACCTGCCGTTCATGTTCAAGAACATCGACGCCGTCGACGCTTTCCAGACTTCGGAAGCCGGCGTTGCGATGAAAAGCTCGATGGAACGCCGCGGCCTGATGGGTCTGGAGTTCTGGCACAACGGCATGAAGCAGTTCTCGGCCAACGTGCCGCTGATCGACCCGAGCGACGCCGCGGGCCTGAAGTTCCGCGTGCAGCCGTCGGACGTGCTTGTTGCCCAGATGGAAGCGCTTGACGCTTCGCCGCAGCCGATGGCCTTCTCGGAAGTCTACGGTGCGCTGCAGACCGGCGTTGTCGACGGGCAGGAAAACACCTGGTCGAACATCTACGGCCAGAAGTTCTTCGAGGTTCAGGACGGCACCACCGAGACCAACCACGGCGTGCTGGACTACCTTGTGGTGGCCTCGGTCGACTGGCTGGACAGCCTTGACGCGGACGTGCGCGATCAGTTCCTGACGATCCTCAACGAGGTGACGATGGAGCGGAACGCGGCGGTTGGCGAAGTCGACGCCGAAGCCCGCGCCGCAATCCTCGAGGCCGGCGGCGAGATCCGCGAGCTGACCGAAGAGCAGCGCGCGGCCTGGGTCGAAGCCATGAAGCCGGTCTGGGAACAGTTCGAAGGCGACGTCGGCGCGGACAACATCGCTGCCGCGCAGGACATCAACGCCTCGATGTAAGCAGGCATTGCGCGGTCCGGGCCAAATCGTCCGGGCCGCGCCCTTTTCTTTCGATTCCAGTGGGAGGGGGCAGCCATGAGCGGCCATTCCGGGTATCACGCCCGCAGCGCGTTCGGGCGTTTCATCAACAATCTCGAAGAAACCGCGATCGCCGTCCTGCTGGGACTGATGACGCTGGTGACCTTCATCAACGTGGTCCTGCGCTATGTCTTCGGTGACTCGCTGATCTGGGGGCTGGAAGTCACGCTGATCCTGTTCGCGTGGCTTGTGCTGTTCGGTATCAGCTATGGCTTCAAGGTCACCGCGCACCTTGGCGTCGACGCGCTTACCAACCTGTTCCCGCCCAAGGGCCGCAAGGTTCTGGCGCTTGTCGCCGCCGCCTGCTGCCTTGCCTATGCGCTGCTGCTTCTGAAGGGCGCGTGGGACTACTGGGCGCCCTTCGCGGCGTTGCAGCCGACCGAGGGCCGCTGGTTCCCGACCGGTTTCACCGAGGGCGTCCGCGACCGCGCGTTCTACACCACCGACCAGGTGCCGATGCTGGGGATCTTCCGCTGGCTCGAGGACGCGATCAACTACGGCGAAGAGTACGACAAGCTGCCGCGCGTCATCCCCTATGTCATCCTGCCCGTCGGCGCCGCGCTGATCCTGTTCCGCGTGATCCAGGCCACCGTCGGGCTGTTCACCGGCACCCGCGAGTCGCTCATCGTCAGCCACGAGGCCGAAGACGCCGTGGATGCGGCTGCGGCCAAGGCCGAGAAGGACTGAACCCATGGAAGTCTTCCTGCTGTTTCTCATGGTCGTGGGCCTGCTGCTGATCGGCGTGCCGATCGCGGTTTCCCTTGGCCTGTCGTCGATGATCTTCCTGCTGGCCTATTCGGACACGTCGCTCGCCTCGATCGCGCAGTCGATGTATCAGGCGATGGCCGGTCACTATACGCTGCTTGCCATTCCGTTCTTCGTGCTGGCCTCGTCCTTCATGTCGACGGGCGGCGTGGCGCGTCGGATCATCCGCTTCTCCATCGCCTGCGTCGGTCACATGCGCGGCGGTCTCGCCATCGCGGGCGTCTTCGCCTGTATGCTGTTCGCGGCGCTGTCGGGCTCGTCGCCCGCCACCGTGGTCGCCATCGGCTCCATCGTCATCGCGGCGATGAAGCAGGCGGGCTACACCAAGGAATTCGCCGCGGGCGTGATCTGTAACGCCGGTACTCTGGGCATCCTGATCCCGCCGTCCATCGTGATGGTCGTCTACGCTTCGGCCACCGACGTGTCGGTGGGGCGGATGTTCCTTGCGGGCGTCATTCCGGGCATCATGGCGGGCCTGATGCTGATGATCACCATCTACGTGATGGCCGTCATCCGCGGCATGCCCAAGGGCGAATGGGCCGGTTGGGGCGAGGTGGGCAGCGCCTTCCGCGACGCCTTCTGGGGCCTGATGCTGATCGTCATCATCATGGTCGGGATCTACGGCATCCCCGGCGTGACGGGCGCGATCTTCACGCCAACCGAAGCCGCCGCCGTCGCCTCGATCTACGCCTTCATCATCGCGATGTTCGTCTACCGCGACATCGGCCCGCTGGCGGCGAAGGACCACGAGGTGACCTCGTCCGACTATCTCGAGACGGCCAGCCACTCGCTGAACGCCGCCGCGACGCCGGACATCGCCATCCCGCGCAAGTCGAACCTGATGCAGAAGCCATGGGCGCTGATCACGGCCTTCTTCCACAAGGACACGAAGGACACGCTGTTCGAGGCCGGCAAGCTGACCATCATGCTGATGTTCATCATCGCGAACGCGCTGATCCTGAAGCACGTCCTGACCGACGAGCAGATCCCGCAGCAGATCGCGTCCTCGATGATCTCTGCAGGTTTCGGTCCGATCATGTTCCTTGTGATCGTGAACGTGATCCTGCTGATCGGCGGTCAGTTCATGGAGCCGTCGGGCCTGATCGTCATCGTTGCGCCGCTGGTGTTCCCGATCGCGATCGAGCTGGGCATCGACCCGATCCACCTTGGCATCATCATGGTCGTGAACATGGAAATCGGCATGATCACCCCGCCGGTCGGTCTGAACCTCTTCGTCACCTCGGGTGTCGCGGGGATGCCGATGATGCGGGTGGTGAAGGCGGCGCTGCCGTTCCTCGCCGTGCTCTTCGTGTTCCTGATCCTGATCACCTACGTGCCGTTCCTGTCGACATGGCTGCCGACCAGCCTGATGGGACCGGAGATCATCACGAACTGATGCGCGCGCCCGGCGCACGGGCTGCACTGAAAACAAATCGCGGCGCCTCGGTAACGGGGCGCCGCGATTGCTTTGCGGGGGGCTGCCTTCGGGGCGTCAGGCCGGGCGACGCCGGCTTTCGAACCGGGGCAGCATGGCCGAGAAGTCCTTGCCCGCGCCGTCCTCCTGTTCGACGAAATCGGCGTAAAGCTCGGTCGCGCGCAGGCCCATCGGCGTATCGGCGTCGACCGCCTCGGCGGCCTGCTGCGACAGGCGCAGGTCCTTCAGCATGAGGTCGGCGGCAAAGCCCGGGGCATAGCCGTTGTCGGCGGGGCTTTTCGGGCCGATGCCGGGGGCGGGGCAGTAGGCGTTCATCGTCCAGCTATAGCCCGACGAGGTCGACACCACGTCGAACATCGCCTGCCGGTCGAGGCCCAGCTTGTCGGCCAGCGCGAATGCCTCGCAGGTGGCGATCATCGTCGCGCCAAGGATCATGTTGTTGCAGATCTTCGCCGCCTGTCCATTGCCCGAGGGGCCGCACAGCACTGCCTTCTGACCCATCACGTCGAACAGGTCCGCCACGGCGGCAAAGGCGGTGTCGGAACCGCCGACCATGAAGGTCAGTGTTCCCGCCGCCGCGCCTGTGATGCCGCCGGACACCGGCGCGTCAAGCGGCTGAAGCCCCGCAGTTTCGGCATCGGTCGCCACGGCGCGGGCGCTTTCGACATCGACCGTCGAGCAGTCGAGGAACACCGCGCCGGAATGCATCGCGGGAATGATCTCTGCAGCGACGGTTTTCAGGATCGCGCCATTAGGCAACATGGTGATCACCACGTCCGCGCCGGTCGCCGCCTCGGCGGCGCTGGCGGCTTTGGCGACGCCTTCGGGCGGTTCCGCCGCAAGGTCGAAGCCGGTGACCGTGTGCCCGGCGGCTACGAGGTTCGCGGCCATCGGGCCGCCCATGTTGCCAAGGCCGATAAAGCCGATCTTCATGCCGTGTCCTCCCAAACCAGCGCATTCTCTTCAAGCGGCGCAAGCATCGCGTCCACTTCGTCTTTCGTGACCCCGTCGGGCGTCTGCCGCCATTTGGGCGAGCGATCCTTGTCGATCAGCGCCGCGCGCACGCCTTCAAGGAAATCCGACTGGCCAAGCGCGCGCCACGTGAAGGCGAACTCCAGATCCAGCGCCTGCCTGATCCCGGCATCCGCTTCCCGCAAACGGCGCAGCATCTCCAGCGTGCAGGCCATCGACAGGGGAGAGCCCGTGGCCAGCGCCTTGGCGGAGCGCTCGTCGGTGGTGCAGGCGATGATCTCGGGCAGCGTCCCGTCAAAGCAGGTGTCGATCCAGTCCTGCGCCGCAAGGGCCGAGGTCGGGGCAGGGCCCGCGGCTTTGGCCAAGGCTTCGATGTCGCCTTGGCAAAGCGCGTCTTTCAGGCTGTCCCACCGCTCGGCGGGGACATAGTGATCGGCGAAGCCGCAATGGATCGCGTCGCCCGCGTCCATCCGGTGCCCTGTCAGGCCAAGGAACTCTCCAAGCCGGCCCGGTGCGCGGGACAGCAGAAGCGAGCCGCCCACATCCGGGATCAGACCGATGGCGCATTCCGGCATTGAAATGCGACTGCTGTCGCAAACGATCCGGTGCGAGCCGTGGCAGCCGATGCCGACCCCGCCGCCCATGACGAAGCCATGAAGAAAAGACACCACCGGCTTGCCGTAGCCCGCGATCTTCGCGTTCATCCGGTATTCGTCGCGCCAGAAGGTGCGGGCATAGTCGTGGTCGCCCGCGATGCCGCGCCGGTAGATCTCGGCCACGTCGCCTCCGGCGCAAAAGGCCTTCTCGCCCTCGGCCTCAAGGATCACCAGCGACACGGCGTCGTCCCCGGCCCACGCATCCAGCGCCTGTTCGATGGCGATAGCCATATCGTACGTCAGCGCGTTCAGCGCGGCGGGACGGGTCAGGGTAATGCGCCCGGCGGCGCAGTCGATCCGGGTCGTGATGTCGGTCATGCAGTCTCTGCCAGCAGCCCGCGCGCGACGATGACGCGCATGATCTCGTTGGTGCCTTCAAGGATCTGATGAACCCGCAGGTCGCGGACGATCTTCTCGATCCCGTAGTCGGCAAGATAGCCATAGCCGCCGTGCAGTTGCAGGCATTGGTCCGCCACGCGGCTGCCCGCCTCGGTCACGAACTTCTTGGCCATCGCGCAGAACTTCGTCGCATCCGGCGCGCCGTTGTCCAGCTTCCACGCCGCCTGCCGCAGGAAGGTGCGGGCGGCCTGCAACTCGATCTCCATGTCGGCAAGGCGGAACTGGAGCGCCTGAAAGCGGTCGATGGTCTGCCCGAAGGCGCTGCGCTCGCGCATGTAGGTCAGCGTCGCTTCCAGCGCCGCCTGCGCCGCACCCAGCGAGCAGGCAGAGATGTTCAGCCGCCCGCCATCCAGCCCTGCCATCGCGTAGGAAAAGCCCCGGCCTTCCTCGCCCAGCAGATTGCCCGCCGGCACGTCGCAATCGTCGAACTGTACCTGCGCGGTGGGCTGCGATTTCCAGCCCATCTTGCGCTCGGGCGCGCCGAAGCCAAGGCCGGCGGTGCCGTCCTCGATCACGATGGCCGAGATGCCCTTGGGCCCGTCCGCCCCGGTGCGCACCATGCTGAGATAGAGGTCGGAATAACCGCCGCCCGAGATGAAGGCCTTGGCGCCGTTCAGGCGATAGCCTTCGTTGGTGCGCTCGGCCTTGGTGCGCAGCGCGGCGGCGTCAGAGCCGGAGCCGGGCTCGGTCAGACAGTAAGAGCACACCTTCTCCATCGTCACCATGTCGGGCAGCAACCGGACCTTGAGATCGTCCGAGCCGTATTTCTCGACCATCGCCGCGCACATGTTGTGGATCGAGAGGAACGCCGCGACAGAGGCGCAGGACCGGCTGAGCGCCTCGAAAACCATGGTGGCGTCGAGGCGGGACAGACCCGAGCCGCCATTCTCTTCGGACACGTACAGCCCGCCAAAGCCAAGTTCCGCCAGCTTCGGCCACAGGTCGCGGGGGATCGTGCCGTCTTCCTCCCACTGCGCCGCGAAGGGCGCGATATGTTCCTCTCCGAAGGCGCAGGCCATGTCGAAGATTGCCGTCTGTTCCTCGGTCAATGCAAAATCCATCCGCTCCTCCCCAGCGCACAGGTCGGAACCGGTTTCCGATAGTGTGATGAATTTTGCAAGCTTCGGGCGGTGCGGCGCATTCGCCGGGCGGGATTGGCGCCTAAAGATCGGCGGTGAATTCCTCGGCCATCGCCGCGATCACCGCCTGCATCGCACGGGTTTCGTCACCGTGGATTTCCAGTTCTGCCGACCGGATCGCCCGCTGCCGGTCGGCGCCGTTGCCCAACTCGACGATGTCGCGCGCCGCCTCGATCTCGGCAAGGCAGGACAGCGCCTCTGCGTCCTCGGCCAGAAGCTCGATGAACTCTTCGATCAACTCGGCATAGGGCACCACCTCGCCCCGGCCGAAGTCGATCAGTCCCTCCGCCATGCCGTATCGCTGCGCGCGCCAACGGTTCTCGCCCACAAGGAAGCGGTCGTAGATGCGCCAGCGCTGGTTGCGTTGCCGCAGCCGCCACAGCATCCGCATGGTGGCCTGCGTGAGCGCAGCGATGGTCAGTGCGTGTTCAAGCCGGGGAGAGTTGTCGCAGACCCGCGATTCCAACGTCGGAAAGCGGCAGGAGGGGCGCAGGTCCCACCAGATCTTCGTGGCGTCCTCGATGGCGCCGGTGCGCACGATGGCGTCGACCGAGCGCTGGTATTCGCCGAAGCCGGAGAACCGGGGCGGCAGACCGGTGCGGGGCAGGTTGTCGAAGATCGTCAGGCGATAGCTGGACAGGCCGGTGTCCTCCCCCCGCCAGAACGGTGAAGAGCAACTCAGCGCCAGAAGGTGCGGCAGGAAATACGACACCTGATTCATCAGGTCGATGCGCAACTCGTCGTCCTCGATCCCGACGTGCACGTGCATGCCGGAAATCAGCAGACGCCGCGCGACCCCGGCAAGGTCGTGTTCCAGCAGGTTGTAGCGTTCCTTGTCGGTGTGTTGCTGCTTGCGCCACTCGGCGGTGGGGTGGCACGAGATCGCCAGTGGCGACAGCCCGTATCGACCGGCCACCTCGGCGACGGTGCCGCGAAGCTTGCGCAGGTCCTCGCGCGCCTCGGCAATGGTTGTGCAGACGCCTGTTCCGACCTCGACCTGACAGCGCAGAAACTCGGGGGAAACCTTGCCGCCCAACGCGTCGCTGCAATCCTGCATAAGCTCTTCTGGCGCGTCGGCAAGTTCCAGCGTTTTGCTGTCGACGAGGAGATACTCTTCCTCGATTCCAATCGTGAAACTGGGATTGGTCATGAAATTCCCCCGCCGGTACGGGAAGTTAAGCAGACGGAGACAAACCGCGCAAGTTCTGGCGGCTGTCGCCTGAAACTGCGTTTAGCAACAACTATAAGGCGAATTACCTTGAGTTAGCGCACCTCCTTTTCAGAGAATGGCACAGGTTTCGACCCAATCCGGCCACGATCAGCCGGCAGTTTGATCAACAGGATGCGGCAGAGATCAAAGAACATGCAGACCAACCACGACATCTCTTCGAAGTTCGGGAGCATTGCCTGCCGCATTGTGCCTGATGGGTATCGCGTGCGCGAGCTTGCGCACTTCCATCGCAACAACATCCGGGCCGAGATCTCTTTGCGCATGGCGGGTGTCACGCTGATGCTGACCGCTACCATCGCGTGGAACTACGGCCCGCTCGCATCCAGCGATGTCGGTGCGGTGTTCCGGGGGATTGCGGCCTGCTCGATCCTGTCCGCCGGGCTTCTTTGCTTTGTCGCCGCGCGGCGCGGGTTCCGCAAGGAGTTGCAGCTTGACCTGAAGCGCCGCCTGCTGGTCATCCGCCGCGTGAGTTCCAGCGAGCGTCAGCAGACCATCGCGAACGTTCCGCTGGAAGAGATCGAAAGCCTGTACGTGCGCCGCCCCGAAGCGGGCGAGACCGGGTCGACGCTGATGATGCGCGCCGCCGACGCCGAGGTTGCGCTGATGCGCGGCCCGCAGGACGAGATGACCGCGCTGCACCGCCAGCTTGCCCGCGACATCGTATCGACCATGGGCAGCCAGTCCCGCGATGCGGCCGAGCCGGTGATTTACGAACGCAAGATCACGCCGCGCCGCATCCAGACCGCGCCGCGCGAGTTCGGAACGATGAAGGTCGTCGATCAGACGGCGCGCTTCGTCAACTCGTCCAGAGACGCCACGTCCAGACCCAGCACGCTAAGCACCTCGGCCTCGTCTTCCAGAATGACGGGCACCACCGAGGTTCCGACGTCCTCCCAGGACCGCATGATGAGACGTCCGACCTCTTTGGACGGTCCGGTCGGCGTGTAATAGACCAGCAGCGTCTCGGGGCCGGGCAGGAACGCGTCGGCCTTAAGCGCCTGCATCTCGAACAGACGCGTATAGTCACGCTCGTATCCGGTCAGCTCGGACATATCGACAAGTTGTTTCTGCCCGGGCCGATAGCCCGGATCGCGCAGATAGCGCTCGATCGCCTCGAAACTCTCGTCGAGCAGTCCAAAGCCCGAATAACGGACATGAACGAGACCGAGATCTTTGTAGATCTTGTATGTGACAGGCATGGCAGTTGCCCTGGCAGAAGCAGCATCACCCGGCCGAAACGACCGGGTGACGCATCTCTTAACATTTAAAGAGACCTTACTCCATGGCTTTGAAGTTGAATTCGCCGCCTTCCTTAATCCCCGAGAACCAGCGCGCGGTCACAGTCTTCGTCTTGGTGTAGAACCGGAAGGCGTCGGGGCCGTACTGGTTCAGGTCGCCGAAGGCCGATTTCTTCCAGCCGCCGAAGGTGTGGTAGGACAGCGGGACCGGGATCGGGAAGTTGATGCCCACCATGCCCACGTTGACCCGGTGCGCGAAGTCGCGCGCGGTGTCGCCATCGGCGGTGAAGATCGCGGTGCCGTTGCCATAGGGGTTGTCCATGGTCAGCTTCAGCGCGTCCTCGTAGTTCTCGGTCCGCACTTGGCTGAGGACCGGGCCGAAGATCTCTTCCTTGTAGATGTCCATGTCCGGCGTGACGTTGTCGAACAGCGACGGGCCGACGAAATAGCCGTTCTCGTACCCCTGAAGCGAGAAGTCGCGGCCGTCCACCACGAGGTTCGCGCCCTGCTCGACGCCCGAGTCGATCAGGCCCAGAATGCGCTGCTTGGCCTGCTGGGTGATGACGGGGCCATAGTCCACGTCCTCGCCGGCGGTGTAGGGGCCGACCTTCAGCTTCTCGATGCGGGGCAGCAGTTTCTCGATCAGCGTGTCGGCGGTCTTCTGACCCACCGGCACGGCGACCGAGATCGCCATGCAGCGTTCGCCCGCCGCGCCGAAACCGGCGCCGACCAGCGCGTCCGCCGCCTTGTCCATGTCGGCATCGGGCATGATGATCATGTGGTTCTTGGCGCCGCCGAAGCACTGGGCGCGTTTGCCGTTGCTGGCGGCGCGGCCATAGATGTACTGCGCGATCGGGGTCGAGCCGACAAAGCCGACGCCCGCGATGGTCTCGTTGTCGAGGATCGCGTCCACGGCTTCCTTGTCACCGTTGACCACCTGCAGCACCCCATCGGGCAGCCCGGCCTCTTGCAGCAGCTCTGCAAGCCGCAGCGCGGTCGAGGGGCAGCGCTCGGACGGCTTCAGGATCATCGCGTTGCCGCAGGTCAGGGCCGGGGCCATCTTCCACAGCGGGATCATCGCGGGGAAGTTGAAGGGTGTGATGCCCGCAACGACGCCCAGCGGCTGACGCATCGAGTACAGGTCGATGCCCGGGCCGCCCGCGTCGGTGAACTCGCCCTTCAGCAGCGACGGCCCGCCCATGCAGACCTCGACCACTTCCAGCCCGCGCTGCACGTCGCCGCGCCCGTCGGGCAGGGTCTTGCCGTGCTCACGGCTGACCAGCTCGGCCAGTTCGTCCATGTGTTCGTTGATCAGAGCGCCGAACTTCATCATCACCCGCGCGCGGCGCTGCGGGTTGGTGTCGCCCCATTTCACCTGCGCCTCGGCGGCGCGGGCGACGGCGTCGTTCATTTCCTCGACGGTCGCCAGCGGGACCTTGGCCTGAACCTCGCCGGTGGCGGGGTTGTAGACGTCGGTGAAGCGGCCGGACGTGCCTTTCACGTGCTTGCCGTCGATCCAGTGGGTGAGTTCCTGCATGTCGTCTCCTCCAGGTAGGGGCGCACGGCCCGCTTTTCGTCGCGCGGACCTTAGTCTTGCAGAAAACCCGCGAAAAGGGGGAGTATGCCAAAAGCGTTTTGCAGAAATGCAGGTATGGCGATGGATATTCACTGGGACGATCTGCGCGTCTTCCTTGCGGTGGCGCGGTCGGAAAGCCTGAGCGGGGCAGGGCGGCAACTTCGCATCGACCCCGCCACGGTGGGACGGCGGATGCAGCGACTTGAGGAAGGCGTGGGCGCGCCGCTGTTCGCGAAGTCGCCGCAGGGCTATGCGCTGACCGTAGACGGACAGCGACTGCTGGACCACGCCGAGCGGGCCGAGCAGGCGGTGACCGGCGCGGTGGAAGAGATCGGCGGGCAGGCCGGGCAGCTGACGGGGCAGGTTCGGATCGGCGCGCCGGACGGCTGCGCCAATTTCCTGCTGCCGCAGGTGTGCGCAGAGCTGTCGCGAAACAATCCCTTGTTGGATGTGCAGATTGTTGCGCTTCCGCGTGTAGTCAACCTGTCGAAACGCGAGGCGGACATGGCGATCACCGTCAGCGCGCCGGCCACTGGTCGGCTGACGGTGCAGAAGATCACTGACTACCGGCTGCATCTTGCCGCCTCGTCCGAGTATCTGGGGGACTGCCCGCCGCTTGGGCAACTGCGCGATCTGCAGGCGCATCGGGTGATCGGATATATCCCGGACATGATCTACGACAAGGAACTCGACTACCTTGCCGAGGCCGGGATCGACCGGGTCGCAATGGCTTCGAATTCCGTGGTGGTGCAGCTTCACATGATCCGGCAGGGCGGGGGAATCGGCATCGTGCACGATTTCGCGCTGCCCTTCGCACCGGGTCTGCGGAAGGTGCTGACCGGCAGTTTCGGGCTGACGCGCAGCTTCTACCTTATCCGCCATCCCGACGACCGCCGCGTCGAACGGCTGAACCGCGTGGCAGAGGCGGTGGTGGCCGGACTGCGCGCAGAGGTCGCGCGGCTGGAGGACAGTGCAGCTTGACAGGTGCCGCCCGGTTCGTGACGCTGGGGAAGAGCAGTCCAGAGTAGCCTTGCGTTCGGGAGGAGCCGTTCATGCTGGTGCACCAGATCCTTCAATCCAAACACTCTTCAGAGGTGTTCACTATCCCGCCCGAGACACCCGTCTCGAAAGCGGCCGAGACCATGTCGCAGATGAAGATCGGCGCCTTGGTGGTGTCGTCCGATGGCGAGGTGCCGCTTGGCATCCTGTCCGAGCGGGACATCGTGCGGGAACTGGGGAAGCGCGGCACGGCCTGTCTGGACGACAAGACAGAGCAGATGATGACCAGCAAGCTGGTGACCTGCACCGGCGCGGAAACCACTGACGGTGTCCTTGCCAAGATGACCGACGGACGCTTCCGCCATATGCCAGTGATGGATGGCGAGAAGATGATCGGGCTGATCTCGATCGGCGACGTGGTCAAGGCGCGCCTGTCCGAACTGTCGATGGAGAAGGAAGCGCTGGAAGGCATGATCATGGGGCACTAGGCGTCCCATCGGTTTCGTTACATGTCCGGCGCCTGCGCGCGCCCTCTTGCAAAACCGCGCGCAATATTGTTGCGTGCGCGCGGATCAAGGGGGGAACCTGAATGCGCATCGGTTTGTACGCCGGAACCTTCGACCCGCTCACGCTGGGGCACATCGACATCATCCAGCGCGCGGCCAAATTGGTCGACCGGCTGGTGATCGGCGTGGCGATCAACCGCGACAAGGGCCCGCTGTTCTCGCTGGATGAACGGGTGGCAATGATCGAGCGCGAGGCCGAGGTGCTGCGCGCGAATGGCTCGGATATCGTGGTCCATCCGTTCGAGAACCTGCTGATCGACTGCGCCGGGGACGTGGGTGCGTCGGTCATCATCCGGGGTCTCAGGGCAGTTTCGGATTTCGAATACGAATACCAGATGGTCGGCATGAACCGGGCGCTGGATGACAGTGTCGAGACGATGTTCCTGATGGCAGAGGCCAGATATCAGGCCATCGCATCGAAGCTGGTGAAGGAAATCGCGCGCCTCGATGGCGATGTATCCAAGTTCGTGACCCCGGCTGTGCGCGACGCGCTATACGCTCGGCTCAATAGCGCAACGCGCTGATCCGGAAGGAAAATAACGCAAGACGCGAATCCGGCTGCCAATAAATTTTCTGACAACACGCTAACATGTCAGTTGAAATGGCCCGACAGAGACCTCTATACCGACCAGACGCGGCGCCGAATCTGCCGTGCCAGGAGGAACTCATGTCCAAGATCGGAATCTCGGTGGCGATGCTGTCGCCGTTCGACGATGCAGGTGCGCTTGACGCCGGCAAGCTGGCGGCGCATGCCGTGAAGCTGTTGAAGGCCGGCGTGCACGGTGTCACGCTGTACGGCACCACGGGGGAGGGTCCCTCGATCAACGCCCAGGAACGTGCGCAGGGCCTGACCGCCGTGCTGGACGCCGGCGTTCCCGCCGATGTCGTCACGCTGGGCATCTATGCCAACTCGGTCGCCGACGGCGTCGCGCAGATCAAGCAGGGCTATTCGGCCGGCATCCGCAATTTCCTTGTGCCGCCGCCGTTCTACTTCCCGCAGACCTCGGACGACGGGCTGTTCGCGTGGTTCTCGGAACTGATCGAAGCGACCGATGCGGACGCGAACATCATCCTGTACCACATCCCGCAGGTCACCAACGTGCCGCTGTCCGCCGCCTTGGTGGGCCGCCTGCTGAAAGCCTATCCGACCCGCATCCGCGCGGTGAAGGACAGCTCGGCCAACTGGCCGACGACCGAGGGCTTCCTTGCCGTCGAGGGCCTTCCGGTTCTGGTGGGCGACGAGCGTCTGCTGCACCGCGCCGTGGCGCTGGGCGGCGTCGGTTCGATCTGCGGCTGCTCGAACCTGTACCCGGAACGCATGGTCCGCATCTTCGAGACCGCCGAGGAAGACGCCGACCTGAACCGGATCATCACCGCGATCGTGTCGCTTCCGGTGATGCCCGCGCTGAAGGCGCTGATGGCCAAGGAAACCGGCGACCCCGCCTGGGGCCGGCTGCGCGCGCCGCTGGAGCCCTTGACCGCAGAGCAGGCGGACGGACTTCTGAAGGCCGTCGCAGCGGAGCCGGTCGATGGCTAACGCCGAGCCGCATCTTCGGGACCACGCCTATACCAGCTTCACGCGGAAGCTTCTGGACCGGGACATCGAACCCGGCCAGATCGTTTCGCAGCGGGAACTGGTGGCGCTGACCGGGATGCCGCTTGGCGCGATCCGCGAGATGATCCCGCGGCTGGAGGCGGACGGTCTGATCGAGACCGTCCCCAAGCGCGGCCTGAAGGTTCTGAGCATCGACCTGAACCTGATCCGCAACGCGTTCCAGCTGCGCCGGATCATCGAACGCGAAGCCTTCGAACGCTTCTGCGAAGAAGGCAGCGACGACGAGATCGAGAAGATGGTCGAAGACCACCGCTCGATCCGAGAAGAGGCGCTGAAGGGCGTCGACGCCGAGCTTCTGGCGCGGGCGCAGCACATGGACTGGGCCTTTCACGACCACGTCATCGACGCGCTGGGCAACGAATTGATCTCGAACGTCCACCGTGTAAACGCAATAAAGATACGGCTGATCCGGAATGCCGACACCCGGATGCTGCCCGAGCTGGTGGTTTCGGTGCTCGATGAGCATCTGGCCGTCATCTATGCCCTGCAGGCCCGGAACCGGGCCCGCACGGTGTCGGCGATCCATGCGCATATCGACAGCGCGAAACGGCGGGCATTAAGCCTTTAGACGCTTGAGCCCGCAGGAAGAAGCGGACCGGGGCTTGCACCGGCCGCACAAGGGAGAAGAGGAGGAGAACCCATGTCCCTTAAGATCACTCGCCGCGCGTTCGCCGCGCTTACCGCCGTTGCCCTGGCCATGCCGGCCGTCGCACAGGACAAAGTCACCCTGCGCCTGTCGACCCCGGCATCGGAAACCGACCAGCGCTCGATCTCGCTGGCCGAGGTCTTCGGCCCGGCCGTGTCCGAGTTCGCGGACTACCAGCCGCACTACAACGCCTCGCTGATCGCGCAGGGCTCTGAACTGGAAGCCATCGCCACCGGCGACCTCGAAATGTCCATCGCTTCGGCGCAGGAGCTGGCGACGTTCTTCCCCGAGTTCTCGATCTTCGCGACCGGCTATGTCCACCAGTCCGCCGATCACCAGGTTGCGGTGTTCAACGACGAACTGATGGAGCCCTTCAAGCAGAAGGTCGAAGATGAGCTGGGCGTCAAGCTGCTGGCCGTCATGTATCTTGGCAAGCGCCACGTGAACCTGCGCCAGACCAAGGACGAGCTGACCGTCATGACCCCCGAGGATCTGGCCGGTGTGAACCTGCGGATGCCGGGCACCGACGCGTGGCAGTTCCTGGGCGCGGCACTGGGTGCGAACCCGACGCCGATGGCCTTCACCGAGGTCTACACCGCCCTGCAGACCGGCTCGGTCGACGGGCAGGACAACCCGCTGCCGACCGTGGTCGACTCGAAGTTCTACGAAGTGACGAACCAGATCGCCCTGACCGCGCACCTCGTCGACCTGAACTACATCGCCTTCTCCAAGGCGGTCTGGGACGAGATGACCCCCGAGCAGCAGGAAGCCGTCGAGGCCGCCGCCGTGGCCGCGGCCGACGCCGCCCGTGAAGTGCAGCTTCAGAAGGAAGCCGACCTTGTGTCCTTCCTCGAGGAGCAGGGGCTTGAGATCTACGAACCCGATCTCGAAGCCTTCCGCACCCACGTGCAGGAACAGTACGTCGGCAGCCAGTACGCCGAGTCCTGGCCGGAAGGCGTGCTGGAGAAGATCAACGCCCTCGGCGAGTGATCTGGTGAATTGCGGGGTGCAAGCGCTTGATGCCATTGGTGATAGCGCTAAAACCTGAACGGGATCACCCCGCAGCCCATCCCTGCCAGACGGAGCGGGGGCGCGACGCCGCCCCCGCTTTCCCGCCCTGAAAAAAGGGAAGGGACAACCCTGACCGCTTCCGCTATGAGGCCACCACTCTGGCCCGGGCGAGCCGCGGCCAGACAGCCGAGAGAGACCTGCACGATGCGCCAGACCCTGCACATCCTGCGCCGCCTGGCGGACGGCATTGCCGGCCTGATGATGGCGGCGATGTTCGCGACCTTCATCCTTCAGATCGTCATCCGCTATTCCGCGCGGCTGTCGTGGGTGCCAGAGACCTTTCCGTTTCTCGCGCCGTCCAACTATGGCTGGACGCTGGAATTCTGCCTGTTGATGTGGGTCATGCTGATCTTCTTCGGCAACGCCTTCGTGGTGCGCGACCGCGACCACGTGACCTTTGACATCATCTACAACACCGTGCGCCCGAACGTGCGCCGCGCCTTCGCCATCATCGGCGGGCTGGCGGTCTGCGTGGCGCTGGTGCTGTCGATCGAACCCACTTGGGACCGCTTCGCCATCCTGCGCCTGAAACGCACCGCGACCCTGTCGCAGCTGTTCGGCGACTGGATCCGCATGCGCCACATCTACGCCGTCTACATCCTGTTCCTCGTCGCCGTTTCGGTGCGCTACGCCTGGTATGTGTATCAGGCGTTCCGCAAGGCGCCCGAGGTCGAAACGCACCTGCCGGAGGGACAGGAATAATGACCCTCGAATTCCTTCTTTGCCTCGGCGCGCTGTTCTTCCTTGCAGGCATCGGGATTCCGATCGCCTATGCGATCCTCGTGTCCTCGATCGTCTACCTGTTCGCCGCCGGAGAGAGCATCGGCGTTGCAGGCAAGGTGCTGATGGACGGGCTGTATCAAAGCTTCATCCTGCTGGCCGTGCCGCTGTTCATCGTCGCCGCGGGCATCATGAACGCGGGCACGATCAGCGACCGACTTCTGCGCTTCTGTATCGCGCTGGTGGGCCGGTTCCGGGGCGGCATGGGCCACGTGAACGTGGTGGCCTCGCTGATCTTCTCGGGCATGTCTGGCTCGGCCGTGGCGGATGCCGCGGGCATCGGCAAGATCATCATCGAGATGATGACCAAGACCGGCCACTACACGCGGGGCTATGCCGCCGCGATCACGGCGGCCTCGGCCACCATCGGCCCGATCATCCCGCCCTCGATCCCGATGGTGCTGTACGCGCTCGTGTCCAACACCTCGATCGGCTACCTCTTCCTTGGCGGCATCTTCCCGGGCCTTCTGATGGGCGTCGTGCTGATGGCGGTGAACTGGTGGATCTCGTGGCGGCGTGACTTCGCGCTGGACGAACCGGTGCCGCTGGCCGAATTGCCGCGCCTGACGGTGCGGGCCTTCCCGGCGCTGCTGATGCCGGCGATCCTGCTGTACGGCATCTATGGCGGCGTCACCACGCCGACCGAGGCGGCAGCGGTCGCGGCCTTTTATGCGCTGGTGCTGGCAGGCGTCTTCTACCGCTCGCTCAGCTTCAAGGCGCTGGGGCAGATCCTGATCGAGTCCGCGCGGTCCTCTGCCGCCATCGGTCTGGTGATCGGCGGGGCGCTGATCCTGAACTACATCGTGGCGTCCGAGAACATCCCCAGCATGCTGGCCGAGCACATGGTCGGTCTGGACGTTCACCCGCTGGTGTTCCTGCTGGGGGTGAACGTGCTGCTGCTGCTGCTGGGCTGCCTGCTGGACGCGACCACGATCATCCTTGTGATCATCCCGCTGTTCCTGCCGGCCTGTCGCGAACTGGGGATCGACCTTGTCCACTTCGGTGTGGTGGCGGTGGTGAACTGCATGATCGGCCTGATCACGCCGCCCTACGGTGTGCTGCTGTTCGTCATCAACGCGGTGACGCGCATTCCGCTGACCGAGATCATCCGCGAGATCTGGCTGTTCCTCTTCGTGCTGCTTGCGGCGCTGGCGGCGATGATCCTGTTCCCCGGGATCGTGCTGTGGCTGCCGCGGATGTTCGGCTACGCGGGGTAGAGCGCAGGCATCCTTGCGAATGGAAAGGCCCGTCCCTTATGGGGGCGGGCCTTCTTCGTTGCGGCGCTTCGGCTTACTTCGCGGCCGCCATCTCTGCTGATTTGGCGCGACTTTCGGCGGACGGTTCAAGGATCGCCCAGTCCCAGCCAAACGGGTCCGTCAGGCGGCCATAGGTGTCGCCCCAGAACTGCTTCTCGAAGGGCATCGACACCTTGCAGCCGGCGGCAACCGCCCGGTCCCACCACGCCTGACCGTCGTCCACGACAAGCTGCATCGTGCAGGCCGGACCGCTCATCGACGGCTTCGGACCCATCTCGGGCATGTAGTCGTTCATCATCAGGATGCCGTCGTTGATCCTGACCATGACGTTCATCACCTGGCCCTTGTCGTCCACCGCGGGCTCGCCCACGACTTCGGCGCCAAAGGCTTTTTCGTAGAACGCGACCGCGTCCATTGCCTTGTCGAGTACAAGGTAGGGCATCGGCCCACGCATCAATTCTTCCATGGAAAGTGTGGTCATATCGGATTTCCCCGCATGATTCCGCGGCATTCCGCCACGGAACGAAGGTTAATGGCGTTCGCGAGGGGGAGCGTGGTTGAAGATATAGTTGATGTCAACGTATGGTGCGCGAATGAAAGAAGACCTGCCATACACCGCCACCCTAGAGGTGCGGGACCGCTGTCTGTGCCTGCACGTCCAGCGCGCGGCGCGGGCATTGGCGCGCCGTTTCGACGAGGCGCTGCGGCCCTTCGGCCTGACCAACGGCCAGTTCTCGTTGCTGATGTCCCTGAACCGGCCCGAGCCGCCGCGGATCTCGGATCTCGTCGACCTGCTGGCGATGGACCGCACCACGCTCACGGCGGCGCTGAAGCCGCTGACACGGCGCGGCCTGGTGGTGATGAAGCCGGACGAGAAGGACGCCCGCAGCCGGCGCCTGTTGCTAAGCGCCGAGGGCGAGGCGGTGCTGGCGCAGGCGCTGCCGGTCTGGCGCGCCACGCACGAGGACGTGGACGCCATGCTGGCGTCGCCTGACAAGGTGGAACACCTGCGGCAGGATCTGAACGCCATAAGCCGCACGGGCGCGGATGGCGCCTGACGTGCGGCTTGCAACGTACCGTATTTCTGGAAGGTCCTGATCCATCCGTCCGCTTTGCGGCCTGGGGGATCAGAGGGTACGGGCCCTGAGGCGGACCCGTTACCAATGCTCGGTCGTCATCCGAAGTGCCGGGGTTCTCCCGCCACCTGGCAATCTATTAGCCGTAGACGGCTTCGCGAGCGATGCGGCGGGCGTCTTCCGGGAAGATGCCGAGGTCCAGAGCCACGTCGCGCGGCAGGGATTCGATTTCGGCCACGGTGCGGTTGTAGAGCTTGCGCTTTTCGCGGGCGGCGCGGAAGTTGTCGAGGAAGGTCATTTCCGTCTCCAAGGTTTCGTGTTTTCGATGACCCCTATTTGGACCCGGTGTTAGCGCCGCACAATCCGGCGTTTGTGCAGTTTCGCTATGCATTTTCTGCAACGCAGCAAAAGCCGCTAAAATTCGACTAATCGTCTGTTAACAAAGAAAAAGGGCGCCGGAGGTGATCCGGCGCCCCTGAAACAGCTATGCGCTGACGCTGCGTCAGATGAGTTTGCCCATCGCAACGGCGGTGTCGCTCATGCGGTTCGAGAAGCCCCACTCGTTGTCGTACCACGTCAGGATGCGGCACATCGTGCCTTCCATGACCTTGGTCTGATCGGTGTGGAACACCGAGGAATGCGGGTCGTGGTTGAAGTCGGTCGAGACGAGCGGCTCGTCGGTGTAGCCCAGAATGCCCTTCAGCGGGCCGTCGGCGGCGGCTCGGATCTTGTCGTTGATCTCTTCCACCGAAGTCTCGCGCGCAGCTTCAAAGGTCAGGTCGACGACCGAAACGTTCGGCGTCGGCACGCGGATGGCGACGCCGTCCAGCTTGCCGTTCAGTTCCGGCAGCACCAGACCCACGGCCTTGGCGGCGCCGGTCGAGGTCGGGATCATCGACAGCGCGGCGGCACGGGCGCGGTAGAGGTCCTTGTGCATCGTGTCCAGCGTCGGCTGGTCGCCGGTGTAGCTGTGGATCGTGGTCATGAAGCCCTTCACGATGCCGATCTCGTCGTTCAGCACCTTGGCCACCGGCGACAGGCAGTTCGTGGTGCAGGACGCGTTCGACACGATGATGTCGTCCGAGGTCAGCTGGTCGTGGTTCACGCCGAACACGATGGTCTTGTCGGCGTTGGTGCCGGGGGCGGAGATCAGCACGCGCTTTGCGCCGGTCTCGAGGTGGGGCTGGCACTTCTCTTTCGAGGTGAAGATGCCGGTACACTCCATGATGATGTCCACGTCGCCCCACGGCAGTTCAGCCGGGTTGCGGATCGCGGTCACCTTGATCGGGCCGCGGCCCACGTCGATGGAGTCCTCGCTGGTGGTCACGGTGGCCGGGAAGCGGCCATGCACGCTGTCATAGCGAAGCAGGTGCGCGTTGGTCTCGACCGGGCCGAGATCGTTGATCGCCACGACCTCGATATCGGTACGGCCCGACTCGATGATGGCGCGCAGCACGTTGCGCCCGATACGACCAAATCCGTTGATTGCAACTTTCACGGCCATTCTGGGATCTCCTTCCGGTTTCCGTGGACACGCGGCTTGCCGACAGGGCGGCGAGCGTCAACGGTTTTGAATGGCTTTTTGCGCCAAAGGTCAACCGGGGCGGGGAAACTGTTAGCGCCAGAAGGCGAGCCATTCGATGAATTCCAGCCCCTTGCGGCCCAGAAACACCGTCATCGCCCAGTCCATCTGCCATCCGTCATAGGCGAAGAAGGCGACGAGAAGCAGGGCAAGGATAATGGCGATGGTATTGGTCAACTGTCGCCGCTCCTCCGGCGGGTCGTCACGGGCACTGTCGCGGTGATAGGGCGGAACCACCGGCGAAGTCCATCACGCAGCGGGCAGGTTGCGAAGAAGCGTGTGCCAAGCGCCGCAGGTGAAACGAAAACGGCCCGCCAGGGGGCGGGCCGTTCGCAGCGTTGGACTGGGGTGCTTACAGCAGGCCCTTCACGGTCGCGACAGTGTTGTCCGGGGTGATGCCGAACTTTTCGAACAATTCACCCGCCGGAGCAGACGCGCCGAAGGACGACATGCCGACGAAACCGGCCTTCGCCTCGCGCCCGCGCTCGCCCAGCAGCCACTTGTCCCAGCCAAGACGGACACCCGCCTCGATGGCGACACGGACCGGACCGGCAGGCAGGACGCGCTTGCGATAGCTTTCGTCCTGCTGCGAGAACAGCTCCCACGACGGCATGGACACCACGCGGGTGCCGATCCCCTCGGCTTGCAGCTTCTCGCGCGCTGCCAGCGCGACCGACACTTCCGAGCCGGTGGCCAGCAGGATCGCCTGACGCTTGCCCTCGGCTTCCGCAAGGACATAGGCGCCCTGTTCGGTGACGTTCTTCGTCTTGTGCTCGACACGGACGGTCGGCAGGCCCTGACGGGTCAGAACCAGCGTGGTCGGGCCGTCGTGGCGGTTCATCGCGATTTCCCACGCCTCGGCGGTCTCGATGATGTCGGCGGGGCGCAGCACCAGCATGTTCGGCGTCGCGCGCAGCATGGCGAGGTGCTCGACGGGTTGGTGCGTCGGGCCGTCTTCGCCAAGACCGATCGAGTCATGGGTCATCACGTAGGTCACGCCGATCTGCGACAGCGCCGACAGGCGCATCGCGGGGCGGGCATAGTCAGTGAAGCAGAAGAACGTGCCGCCATAGGGCTTCACGCCGCCATGCAGCGCCATGCCGTTCATCGCGGCGGCCATGCCGTGTTCACGAATGCCGTAGTGGATGTAGCGGCCCTTGCGGTTATCGGGGCCGAACAGGCCCAGATCCGGCGTGTCGGTGTTGTTGGACCCCGTCAGGTCCGCCGAGCCGCCGATGGTCTCGGGCAGGATCGGGTTGATGACGGCCAGAACCTTCTGCGACGCGGCGCGGGTGGCAAGCTTGGGCTGCTCTTCCGACATGTCCTTCTTGAACTTGCGGATGGCCGAGGCGAGTTTCTTCGGCGTCTCGCCGGACAGCTCGCGGTTGAACTGGGCCTGCTTGCCGTCGGACAGCTCGGCAAAGCGGTCCTTCCAAGCGGCATGCTCGGACTGGCCGCGCGACCCGATGGCTTCCCAAGCGGATTTCACGTCCGCCGGAATCTCGAACGGGCCGTGATCCCAGCCGTAGGCGGCCTTGGTGTCGGCGATCAGCTGCGCGTCGGTCAGCGCGCCGTGGCCTTTGGCGGTGTCCTGCGCGGACGAGCCAAGCGCGATATGCGTCTTGCAGGCGATCATCGACGGCTTGGACGACTTCTTCGCGGCCTCGATGGCGGCGTCGATCGCCTCGGGGTCGTGGCCGTCGATTTCCTGCACGTGCCAGCCGGACGCCTTGAAGCGGGCGGGCTGGTCGGTGATGTCGGCCAGGTCGACCTTGCCGTCGATGGTGATCGAGTTGTCGTCGAACAGCACGATCAGCTTGCCCAGCTTGTTGCGGCCGGCCAGACCGATGGCTTCCTGGCTGATGCCTTCCATCAGGCAGCCGTCACCGGCGAAGACATAGGTGAAGTGGTCGACGATCTTCTTGCCGTAGCGGGCGCGCTGCACTTCCTCGGCGATGGCGAAGCCCACCGAGTTCGAGATGCCCTGACCCAGCGGGCCGGTGGTCACTTCGATGCCCACGGCCTCGGTGTTTTCCGGGTGGCCGGCGGTCTTGGCGCCCATCTGGCGGAAGTTCTTGATCTCGTCCAGCGTGATCTCGGGCGACCCGGTCAGGTACAGCAGGGCGTACAGCAGCATCGAGCCGTGGCCGTTCGACACGATGAACCGGTCGCGGTCGGGCCAGCCGGGGGCGGCGGCGTCGAACTTCAGGTGCTTTTCGAACAGCACCGTCGCGATATCGGCCATGCCCATCGGCATGCCGGAGTGGCCGGAATTGGCGGCGGCGACGGCATCCATGGCCAGCGCGCGGATGGCGCAGGCCTTTTTCCAGTGCTCGGCGTGGTTGGCCTTGAGATCCGAGATTTCCATGAAGGCGCTTCCTTCTGCGTCAGAACGGTTGCGCGCGTGATACCAGCGTCGCGCGCAAGTGCAAGCAACCGCGAAAATGCTCTTGCGTCCGCGGTTCAAGCGCGCCTTGTAAACCCTTGGCGGGAAAAGGGGGGCAGCATTTCGGGAAACGCGCCGCTAGAATTGCGTCAAGACGTGGCGGCGCTTGATTCGGGAGGGGGCGGCGCAGGGACCGCGCGGACGAAGGACGAGGACAGGAACAGTCGATGTCAGAGATCACCGAATTGCAGCGCCGCCTGAGCGAGGCGCTGGAGCGGATCGGCGCCGGTGTCGAGGGTCTGTCGACGCCCCGGACAGGGCCGGAGGTGGACCCCGACGAGCACACGCGCGTGACCGAGGCGCTGGCCGCCGAGAAGGAAGTGAGCGCGCAGCTTGAAGAGCGTGTGAAGTCGCTGAAGGACAAGGTCGATCGCCGCGAGCGCGAACTGCAGGGCGAAGTCGACCGCCTGAAACAGGAACTTGCCGATTACGAGATACAGGCGCAGCGGATGCGGCGCACCAACACGCAGCTGCGCCAGTCGATCCAGGCGCTGCGCGAGGCGGCGGAAGACGGCGTGACCGAGCCGCACCTGATCAACCAGGCGATGATGTCGGAACTCGAGGGCCTGCGCGTGGCGCGCGATGGCGACCGGGCCGAGATGGACGCCATCCTTGGCGAGCTGAAGCCGCTGCTCGAGGAGAGAAACGATGCCTGAAGTCACGATCCGGATCGGCGGCCGCGATTACGCCGTCGCCTGCCAGGAGGGCGAAGAGCAGTACCTGAACGCCGCCGCCCAGATGCTGGACACCGAGGCGCAGGTGCTGGCCGGTCAGTCCGGCCGTCTGCCGGAATCGCGGGTGCTGTTGATGGCCGGGCTGATGCTGGCGGACAAGGCTGCCGGGATGGAAGAACAGCTTAAGGCCGCGGAAGCGCGCGTAAAGGCGGCAGAGGCCGAGGTGCAGAAGCTGCGCGACGCCCCGGCGCCCACCGCGCCCGAACCGATGCGGATCGAGGTGCCGGTGATGCCCGAAGGGCTGGCCGATGAACTCGACACGCTTGCGACCCGCGCCGAGTACATCGCCGCGACGATCGAACAGAAGATGGCTGGCTGAACCGGGCGACCGGCTTGCCGATCAGGGCAGGGCGCGCAGGTTTCGCGCCGCGCCCTGGCCGTGGATGCCATGTTGAACGGCGGTCCGGTTCTTCAGCAGACCCGTAGATTTCCGCTTAGCCGTTTGCCGAGGCTCACGAACTCTTCGATATCCTGTGGTCGATGCAGCGGTCGGCCCAGCCGCAGGCGCATACCGAACGCGCCCCGCATCACGACCGGCTGCGGCGTGATCCGTCCGTGTTGCGCAAGACCCAGTTCCGGCGCACGGCGGATACTGTCCAGCGCGCCTTCCGCGCCGGGCGTCGCCAGCAGGTGACCGGGCCCGTCCTGTTCGTCGACGCTGCGCAGCAGGTGGCGGTCGCGCCCAAGGCTGCCGGCCAGCCGCTCCAGAAGCGTGCGGCCCGTATCCTCGGCCCCTTCGGTCCACGAGTCGTCCGCCGCCGCGTTGTCATCCGGCAGCGCCGGGCCAAGGACGGCCAGCCCGACAGGGATAAGCGGCCGTGGATCGACGAATTCAGCACAGGGCCCGCCACGCGGCCAGACCGGACGCCCGGCGCCCGCGGCCCGATAGCCCGCGCGCACGCCGTGCCGGGGCGCAGGCCGATCCTGCAACGTCAGGCGCCACCCCTCGACAGGATGGTGGAATTCGTGGCGGCAACTGTGCCGTTCGTCTGGCGGGTGAAACGCGTAGGTCCAGCCGTGATCTTCGGCGAACCGATGGTATCCCCTTCGATCCTCCAGCCGGCGGGCGCCGATGAGGACAAGAAGCAGAAGCGCCGTCGCAACCGCCGAGAGGACAAGAAACGTTCCGATGATGAGCGAGCCAATCGTCATAACACCACCTTGGGGCGAGCCCGTTAACATTAACGCTCGTCTACTGCACAGGTGTTAACGTAACGTAAAACGGGCCCCGAGAGGAGGCCCGTTCACGCCAATGCGTCAAGGTTTGACGAATAGTGTGTTTCCAAAGACGCAACCTTAGGTTGCACCCGGGTACCGGATCAGGCGTTCGCAGCCCGGATTTTCTCGGCCGCATCCTTGTCGTAAGTGACGCCGTTGTCGTCGAAAAGCTTGTCCAGTTCGCCCGACAGGGTCATTTCCGTGATGATGTCACAGCCACCGACGAACTCGCCTTTAACGTACAGTTGCGGGATCGTCGGCCAGTCGGAATAGTCCTTGATGCCTTGGCGGATCTCGTCATCGGTCAGCACGTTCACGTCGGCATATTCGACGCCCATGAAGTTCAGCACGCCAGCCACGCGGCTGGAAAAACCGCACTGGGGCATGGTCTTGGTGCCTTTCATGAACAGCACGACGTCGTTGCTGGTCACGGTGTCCTTGATCTGGGTCTCGGCGCTCATCGCGGTTTCCTCTCGTCTTTTCTGGTCCTGTAGCGCGCCGCTCCGTAGGTCGGGCGGGGCTTGTAGGTGTCTTCCGTCTTCTCGTCGGTCCCCCGGACGTCGGGCGCGTCGCCGTCAGTCCACTCGGGGCCGGTCTTGTCTGTCTTGGGCCGGTGCGCGCGCCACAGGGCGGACGACCCGGGATTGCGAAGCCTCTGACCGATCGCATAGAAGGCGATCGCGGCAATGACGATCAAAAGCCATGGCTCCATCGCCGCCTCCCGACCGGGCCGCCGTCAGTCAGCCGGCGCTTTGGTGGTCAGCGCCAGCGCGTGCAACTCGCCGTTCGCACCGTCCATCTTGCCCTTCAGCGCGGCATAGACGGCCCGCTGTTGCTGGACACGGTTCATGCCGCGAAAGCTCTCGTCGATCACCTCGGCGGCATAGTGGTTTCCGTCACCGGCCATGTCGGTGATGGTGATCTGCGCTGCGGGGAATGCCTCGCGGATCAGGTCCTCGATTTCCTGTGCCTGCATCGCCATTGGGTCGTCTCCGGTCTTCCTGATGTCAGATGTATTCGTCGTGCATCAAAGCCGCAAGGGCTCAGACATGGTGGGCGAGGCTGCGCAGGAAGCCCTGGACCTCGCGGGGAAGCGCCCCTCCGGCGATGGATTCCGCCGCTTCGGGCGTCATCTCGTCCGGGCACAGCGCTTCCATCAGCTCGAGATGGCGCTCTTCCTCGTCCTCGTCCAGCGGCAGTTGGCGGGCGGTATCCAGCAGCCCGACAAGCTGGTGGATCAGGCGCAGGTGGCGGAAGGTTTCCAGCATCGGGGCCAGCAGCGGCAACTCGTCCTGCCAGCTTTTCCCACCGTGGACCGCGACCGTGCGCTGGCCCGCGCCCTCGCAGTCGTAGACGGCACAGCCGCGAAAGCCTTCGCCTTCGAGGTTGTCGTAGATCGTGCAGGTGTGGCGGTCGAGGTTGGGGCAGGGCAGGCCCGCCGGTTTGTCGATGGCGAAGTCGTCGCCCTCGTCAAAGGCGAGACCCACGCAGCACAGCGCGGCGCAGGCGTCGCAATCGGCGGTGAGGTCGGGAAGCTCGGTCATCCGCAGGCCCGCCCGTGCGCCGTCCGGCCGAAGGCAATGCCCCGCCCGGACGAAGTGGTTGCGCCAAAGACTGGCCGGACGCAGCGCATCGCCTAGCCCAGCACGTCCGCGAAGGCGCCGCGGTAGATCGCCGACAGCTCTTCCAGCGGGGCGGCGGTGCCGCCAAAGCTGACATCGGCGCCGGTGAAGCGGCCCACGGTGGCGATGGGCACCCCGGCCTGACCGGCGGCGACCATCAGCGCCTCGGCCTGATCGAAGTTGCAGGCGACAAGATAGCGCGCCTGATCCTCGCCGAACAATTCCGCGGTGTCGGAGGTGTCCAGCGCAACGCCGACGCCCGCAGCCTCGGCCATCTCGAACGCGGCCAGCGCAAGGCCGCCGTCCGACAGGTCGGTGCAGGCCTTGATGAAGGCGCGGTTGTCGCGAATGAAGTCGCCGTTCCGCTTCTCGGCGTCGAGGTCGACATGCGGGGCGTCGCCGTCCTCGCGGTTGAACACTTCGGCCAGAAGCGCCGATTGGCCAAGGTGGCCGGTCGTCTCGCCGATCACAAGCGCCACGTGACCTTCGCGCGCTTCGCCCGCGATCAGGTGGTCGTCATCCGCGATCAGCCCGACCGCGCCGATGGTGGGGGTGGGCAGAATGCCGGTGCCGTCGGTCTCGTTGTAAAGAGACACGTTGCCCGACACGATGGGCGTGCCAAGCGCCGCGCAGGCGGCGCCGATGCCTTTGATGGCGCCGACGAACTGGCCCATGATCTCGGGCTTCTCGGGGTTGCCGAAGTTCAGGTTGTCGGTGGTGGCCAGCGGCGTCGCGCCGACGGCGGTCAGGTTTCGATAGGCTTCCGCCACCGCCTGCTTGCCGCCTTCCTCGGGGTTGGCGCGGACATAGCGGGGCGTCACGTCCGAGGTGAAGGCCAGCATCTTCGGCGTTCCATGCACCCGCACGATTCCGGCGCCCAGACCCGGAGCGCGGACCGTGTCGGCCATCACCTGACTGTCGTATTGTTCATAGACCCACTGCTTCGCGGCATAGTTCGGGCTGGAAATCAGCGCCTTCAGCCCGTCGATGGGATCAATGCCGGGAACATCGGCCAGCGGTTCGGCCGGCTCGGTCGCGTTCCACGGGCGATCATATTCTGGCGCGGTCGAGGACAGCTTCGACAGCGGCAGGTCGGCCTTCGTCTCGTTGCCATGGACGATCAGGAACCGGTCCTCGGCAATGGTCTCGCCCACGATGGCAAAGTCGAGGTCCCATTTCTCGAAGATCGCACGGGCGATGTCTTCCTTCTCGGGGTTCAGCACCATGAGCATCCGCTCCTGGCTTTCCGAAAGCATCATCTCGTACGCGGTCATGCCGGTTTCGCGCTGGGGCACCGCATCGAGCGTCAGCTTGACGCCCAGACCGCCCTTGTCGCCCATTTCGACCGCCGAGCACGTCAGGCCTGCCGCGCCCATATCCTGAATCGAGATCACGGCGCCGGTGGTCATCAGTTCAAGGCAGGCTTCCAGCAGCCGCTTTTCCGTGAAGGGGTCGCCGACCTGAACGGTGGGGCGTTTCTCCTCGATGGTATCGTCGAACTCGGCGGATGCCATGGTCGCGCCGCCGACGCCGTCGCGGCCGGTCTTGGCGCCAAGATAGACGACGGGCATGCCGACGCCCGAGGCGGCGGAGTAGAAAATCTTGTCGGCATCGGCGAGCCCCGCCGCGAAGGCATTGACCAGACAGTTGCCGTTATAGGCGGGGTGGAACCGAACCTCGCCGCCGATGGTCGGCACGCCGAAGGCGTTGCCATAGCCGCCGATCCCTTCGACCACGCCATGTACAAGCTGCCTGGTCTTGGGGTGGTCGGTCTGGCCGAAGGACAGCGAGTTCATCGCCGCGATCGGACGCGCGCCCATGGTGAACACGTCGCGCAGGATGCCGCCCACACCAGTCGCCGCGCCCTGATAGGGTTCGATGTACGAGGGGTGATTGTGGCTTTCCATCTTGAACACCACCGCCTGACCGTCGCCGATGTCGACGACACCGGCGTTCTCGCCCGGGCCGCAGATGACCTGCGGGCCGTCGGTGGGCAGGGTGCGCAGCCATTTCTTGGACGACTTGTAGGAACAGTGTTCGTTCCACATCGCCGAGAAGATGCCGAGTTCGGTGAATGTCGGCTCGCGGCCGATGATTTCTAGAATGCGGTCGTATTCGTCCGGCTTCAGCCCGTGGGCTGCGATCAGATCATCGGTAATCTGCGGTTCCTGCATGGTCGTCCCCCGGCTCTGGCCCCGTGCGGACCGTCGGGCGGTCCGTTGCGGGGGCTTTTAGGGCAGGGCGGCGGGAAACGAAAGATGCGGCAGCACGGCAGGGCGCAGGAAGGCGCCACACCGCGCCGGTGCATCAGTTCAGCCGGGTGGACGAGGGCGGCAGGTAGCCTGCGGATGCGACCGTCTTGATGGCAAGCGCCGCGCCGGCGACATCGGCAAGGCCCGAGGTCGGTTCGGATTGCAGCGTGGCGTCCGCGGTCGCGCTGGGCAGCAGGCTTGCGGGTTCCACCGCATTGCCAACGGTTGCACCGCCCTCCAGCGCGGCGGCAGCGCCAGCGACAAGGCATGCGAACAGCACAGGGTGGACCAACAGTTTTCCGTTCATGTGAGAACCTCCGGATTTCTTCCAGTTGCACCGCAATCACAGGGGGCCAGCGGTGGAATCAGACGTGATTCCCGTAGGTTCTCGCAAAAACGGATTAACCGGGGCCTAACTGGCCCCGGTCAACGTGCTGCGCGATCAGTTGGTCTGCGCCTGGAACTGCGCATTCACCGCGTTGATGAACTGCGCGCGCGACATGGCCAGCTCGTACGAGCCGTCGGCCTCGGCTTCTGCCGCGATGCGGACGTGATCGACCGGCAGCTCAAGGCTTTCGTCCAGTGCGATCACAAGGGCCGTCTCGCCCGAGGCCAGCGTCTGGACTTCCTGCACGGTGCCGATCGGCTCGGCGTCGGCGGACAGGACGATGCCCTGCTCGGCGGTGGCGTCCATGCCGGTGCCTTCCATCGGCTCTTCGGTGGCGGCCACCGCGTCGTCGATCGCTTCGCTGGTGCCGGTGACGGCCTCGTCGGTCGTGTCCGCGGTCTGGGCCAGCACGTCTCCGGTCGTCTCGGCGGTGTCGCCTGCGGTGTCGGTCAGCGTCTGCGCAACGGCGGCGCCCGCGAGAAGAGTTGCGAGTGCGGTAGAGCAGAGGATGGTCTTGCCGGTATTCATCGATAGCCTCCTTGGCTGTTTCCGGTTTGTCGGACCCATGCGGATCCGCCGTGTCCGAATGCATCTGTCGCAGAAGGGCGTCGCCGCAAGACTGCCCGCCGCGGCGCGGCGATAACGCGCCAAATCGGCCGGATCCGATCAGCAGAAACCTGCAAGTTCCGTGGCTGCCGCTACGTGCATTTCGTGGATTTGATCGCCGGTGGCGGCATTCCGCGGGTGGCACGCCACCAAACGATGAAAGCCTGAGCGTCGGCGATGACGCGGTTTCGGGTGCGCGACAAACGCCGACTCAGTCGGCTGCGCGAAAAAAAAGGCCGGGCGAAACGCCCGGCCAAGTCCAACAGGGAGGTAAAGAAGCGGGGTGAATAAATCGGGCCGCCGCGTCTTCGATGTGCAGATATGCCCGCGATGCCTGCCGATCAAGCAGTTTGTGAACGATGCGACGCAAGGCCGCTATGTGGCCTGTGCATGTGTATCCTGCGTCAGCCGGCATCCTCGTCGGTGCGGCGTTTCCGGTATGCGATGATCTCTTCCGTCACGAAGTCGCGGAAGGCCGCGATCCGCTTGGAATTACGCAGTTCCTCCGGGTAGGCGAGGAACACCGGCACCTCGTTCGACTCGATATCCGGCAGCACGCGCACCATCTCCGGGAAGTCTTCCAGCAGATAGTCGGGCAGAACGCCGATGCCGAGGTTGCTGAGAACGCCCTGCAGCACGCCGAAGTAGTTGTTCACCGTCAGCAGCGAGCGCACGTCATGCGTCATCAGTTGCGAGATCAGGCTGACCCCGGCGGACACCTGATGCGAGGTCGGGTTCTGGCAGATCAGCCGGTGCATCGCGATGTCCGACATCCGTTTCGGCGTCCCGGCGGATTCGAGGTACTTCGGCGACGCGTAAAGCCGCATGCGCACGCCCATCAGGCGGCGGCGGATCAGGTCGGCCTGGCTGGGTTCCTTCATGCGGATGGCAACGTCGGCCTCGCGCATGGGCAGGTCCAGCACCCGCTCTTCCAGCATCAGGTCGATCTTCAGATCGGGATAGCTGGAATATAGCGTCGGCAGTCGGGGCGCGAGCCACAACGACCCGAAGCCGGTGGTCGCCGTCACGCGCAATTCGCCGAACACTTCTTCCTTCGAGTCGCGGATCCGCGCTTCTGCCGTGTCGAGGCGGCGCACCATGGCAGAGGTCGCATCGAACAGAAGCTCCCCCTGTTCGGTGAGAATCAGCCCCCGCGCGTGGCGGTGGAAAAGGGTGGCATTCAGGCTTTCTTCAAGCGCCCGGATCTGCCGCGAGACGGCAGACTGGCTGAGATGCAGCGACTCCCCGGCATGCGTGAGCGAGCCGGCATCTGCCACCGCGTGAAATATTCTTAGCTTGTCCCAGTCCATTTTTTTGCGGGCCGACCCTGTTACAGTCTCAATATAGCAGTATGGTTACCGAGGGGTTAGGCGGGAACAGCCGTCCGGGGCAACCGGTAAATTCATTTTGTAGGTCAGTCTGTGTGACCTATGATACCCTTAAATTCTAGCTAAACGAGAGGCACCCAGCAATGCGCCAGGACGTGACCCTTCACGACCGGTTCGACCTTGAAAAGTCACCCGTACTCCTGAACGGGACGCAAGCGCTGGTACGTTTGTTGTTGATGCAGAAGGCCCGCGACCGGGCCGCCGGGCTGAATACGGCGGGCTTCGTCTCGGGATACCGTGGGTCGCCGCTGGGCGCGGTGGACATGACGATGGCGCGCTCCAAGGACGTGCTCGAGGCATCCGACATCAAGTTCCAGCCCGGTCTGAACGAAGACCTAGCCGCCACCGCCCTTTGGGGCACCCAGCAGGCGGAACTGCGCGGCGAGGGCAAGTTCGACGGAGTCTTCGGGCTTTGGTACGGCAAAGGCCCCGGCGTGGACCGCTCGGGTGACGTGATGCGCCACGCCAACATGGCGGGTTCGTCGAAGAACGGCGGCGTGATCATGGCGCTGGGCGACGACCACACCGGCGAAAGCTCTACCGTGTGCCACCAGTCCGACTGGGCCGCCGTCGACGCCTATATCCCCGTGCTGTCGCCTGCAGGCGTGCAGGAGATCATGGATTTCGGCCTGTATGCATATGCGCTCAGCCGGTTCTCGGGGCTCTGGACGGGCCTCAAGCTGATCAAGGACACCGTCGAGGCGACCGCCGTCGTGGACGGAAGCCCGGACCGCATGAGCTTTGTCATCCCGGAATTCGATATGCCTGCGGACGGGCTGAACATCCGGCTGGGCGATCACTGGATTCCGCAGGAAGCGCGGATGACCGACTATAAACGCTTCGCGGCCGAAGCGTTCTCGCACGCCAACAAAATCGACAAACGCGTCTGGGGCAAGCCGGGCGCGAAGATCGGCTTCGTCGCGGCGGGGAAGAACTGGCTGGACCTCGTCCACGCCCTGTCGCTGCTTGGCATCGACGCGGCAGAGGCAGAGCGCCTTGGCATCACCACCTACAAGGTGGGTCAGACCTGGCCGATGGACATGAAGTCCTTCCACGATTGGGCCGAGGGGTTGGACCTGGTCGTCGTGGTCGAGGAAAAGCGCAAGCTGATCGAAGTGCAGATCAAGGAAGCCATCTTCGACGACCGGCGCGGCCGCCGTGTCTATGGCTGGTACAAGGGCGGCGCGGGCGGCATGCACCGCGACGAACTGTTCCCGACCCGCTATGCGCTGGACCCGGTGATGATCGCCGAAAAGCTGGGCGACATCCTGATCGAGGAGGGGCGTGGCACCGACCGCATCAAGGCGGGCGTTCAGGCCATTCTTGACGCCAAGAAGGCCGACAACGCTGAAGAGATCGCATCGCGCCTGCCGTATTACTGCGCCGGTTGCCCGCACAACACCTCGACCAAGGTGCCCGAGGGAAGCCGCGCCTACGCGGGAATCGGCTGTCACTTCATGGTGCAGTGGATGGACCGCGAAACCAGCGGTTTCACCCATATGGGCGCCGAGGGCGCGAACTGGGTGGGCGAGGCGCCGTTCTCGAATACCGAGCACGTGTTCCAGAACCTTGGCGACGGAACCTATAATCACTCGGGCATGCTGGCGATCCGCTTCGCTCTGATGGCCGGAACGAACATCACCTATAAGATCCTTTACAACGATGCCGTCGCCATGACCGGCGGGCAGACGAACGATGGCGGGCTTAAGGCCGACCAGATCGTCCGCGAACTGCTGGCGATGGGCGTGCGCAACGTGGCCGTGGTCTATGACGAGAAGGAAGACGTCGACCGGTCCGCCTTCCCGAAAGGCGTGCCGATCCACGAGCGCGACGCGCTTCCCGCGGTGCAGAAGACATTCAGCGACTACAAGGGCGTGTCGGCCATCGTCTATATCCAGACCTGCGCCGCCGAAAAACGCCGCCGGCGCAAGCGCGGCACATTCCCGGACATCGACAAGCGCGTCTTCATCAACACCGACGTCTGCGAGGGCTGCGGCGATTGCGGCGTGCAGTCGAACTGCGTCGCCATCGTGCCGGAAGAGACGGAGCTGGGCCGCAAACGGGCGATCGACCAGTCGAGCTGCAACAAGGACTTCAGCTGTCTCAATGGCTTCTGCCCGTCCTTCGTGACGCTGGAGGGGGCGACGCCGAAGAAGGCCGCGACCGTCGATCTTGACACCGGGCACATGCCGGAACCCGAGATCGGCACCATCGACGGCACCTACAACGTCGTCATCACCGGCGTCGGCGGGACCGGCGTCGTGACCATCGGCGCGGTCATGGCGATGGCCGCGCATCTCGACGGCAAGGCGGCGGGCATGATGGAGATGGCGGGCCTCGCTCAGAAGGGCGGGGCGGTGCACATCCACTGTCGGCTGGCCGAGACGCCCGAGGCGATCACCGCGATCCGCGTCGCGACCGGCGAGGCTGATGCGCTGATCGGTGGCGACCTTGTCGTCAGCGCAGGCGCAAAGACGCTGGGCCTGACCAAGACCGGACGTACCGGCGCCGTCGTCAACAGCCACGAGATCATCACGGGCGATTTCACCCGCGACACCGAATTCCGCCTGCCGACCGACCGCCTTTCGGTCGCGCTTCAGGCGCGCATCCGCGACAAGCTGAGCCTGTTCGACGCCACCGATCTGGCCAAGACGGCGATGGGCGACACGATCTTTTCCAACATGATCGTGTTCGGCGCCGCGTGGCAGCAGGGTTTCGTGCCGATCTCGCTAGAGGCGATCCTGCGCGCGATCGAGATGAACGGCGCTGCCGCCGAACGCAACAAGCGCGCCTTCGAGATCGGGCGCTGGGCGGTGCTGAACCCGGAAGAGGCGGCGAGCCTGTCGCATCCGAAGGTGGTGGAACTGCCGAAATCGGTGGACGAGAAGATCGCCTTCCGGGCAGAGCAGCTGACCAAGTACCAGTCGAAGCGGCTGGCCGCGAAGTATCGCAAGGCCGTCGAGCGGTTCAGCAACCCGAAACTGCGCGAGGCGGTGGCGAAGGGCTATCACAAGCTCTTGGCCTACAAGGACGAATACGAGGTCGCGCGCATGTTGCTCGAGACCGAGGACAAGGCCCGCGAGGCCTTCGACGGCGACTTCCGCATGTCCTACCACCTTGCGCCGCCGATCATGGCGAAGCAGGGCGCCAACGGGCGGCCCGAAAAGCGGCAGTTCGGCCCCGGCATGCAGCGAGGGTTCCGTATGCTGGCGCGGATGAAGGTCCTGCGCGGCACGCCATTCGATCCGTTCGGTCGCCTGCCCGAACGCAAGATGGAGCGCGCGCTGATCAAGCAGTACGAGGGCGACATGAACCTGCTTCTGACGCAGGCAGAAAAGAACCCCGAAGCTGCCGTCGCGCTGGCGGAACTCCCCTTGCAGATCAGGGGCTTCGGCCCGGTCAAGGAAGCCAACGAGGCGAAGGCGGCCAAGCGCCGAGAAGAGCTTCTGGAGGCGCTGAAACAGGGTGACAAGGGGTACAGCAGGGCCGCGGAGTAATCGCGGTTCTGTCATCGTTTCTTCGCAAGGAAGTTACATGATGCCCGCCACGGGATCGGGTTCGATTCCCAAGGCAGGCAGCCCCGAAAGGAATGCGGATGGCTTTCAATCGCCACATCGCAAGGGACATCAGCTACGCAAGTTCGGCCCGCTCGAAAAGCGGGCGTGCGATGATCCGGCTTCTGGAGAACGCGACCGGGCGGATGCACCTGATCCGGCGCGTGAGGGGCTATGACCTGGAGGTCGCGAACGGCCGCGATTTCTGGCAGGTCATGGTGGACCGCTATGGCCTCAGCCTCGACGTGGTCGCGGGCAGCCTGAACAACATTCCGGCGCAGGGCCCGCTGATCCTGATCTCGAACCACCCTTATGGCATTCTCGACGGGCTCATGATGGGCCATATCCTCAGCCTTGCGCGCGGCGACTTCCGCATTCTCGCGCACCGGATCTTTCGCAAGGCAGAGGAACTGAACCGCATCATCCTGCCCATCGCCTTCGACGAAACCAAAGAGGCGGTGCGCCAGAATGTCGAAACGCGCAAGACCGCGCTCGACTATCTGGCGAACGGCGGCGCCATCGGTGTCTTCCCGGGCGGCACCGTGGCCACCGCGCCCAAGCCCTTCGGGCAGCCGCTGGATCCGCTGTGGCGCAGCTTCACCGCAAAAATGATCGCAAAATCCGATGCGGCGGTGGTGCCGGTCTACTTTGACGGTCACAACTCGCGCCTGTTCCAGATCGCCAGCCATTTGCACTATACCTTGCGCATGGCGCTGCTGATCAACGAGTTCCGGATGCGGGTCGATGATCCGGTCAAGATCGCGGTCGGCGAACCCATCCCGCGGGCGGAACTCGACCGCTATCGCGACAATCCGAAATCCATGATGGATTTTCTTCGCCAGCGGACGTATGCCCTGTCCCCACGACCGCTCAAATCCACAGGCTACGGGTTTGAGTTCGAGGAAAAGTATCGCGCTTAAGGGCAGGGCATCGGATTGGCCGTCGGGATTTTCGATAGCGGGCTGGGAGGCCTGACCGTACTGGACGCCGTCACGCGGGCAATGCCCGACGTGCCCTTCGTCTATTATGGCGACAACATCAACACGCCCTACGGCGTGCGCGACCCCGAGGACATCTACGACCTGACGACCAAGGGCGTGCAGCGGCTGTTCGACGCTGGCTGCAACCTTGTCATCCTCGCCTGCAACACCGCCAGCGCCGCCGCGCTGCGCCGGATGCAAGAGGGCTGGGTGCCCCGCGACAAGCGGGTGCTGGGCGTCTTCGTGCCGCTGATCGAGTCGCTGACCGAACGCCAGTGGGGCGACAACTCGCCCCCGCGCGAGGTGAAGGTGAAGCACGTGGCCCTGTTCGCCACGCCAGCCACGGTCCGCAGCCGGGCCTTCCAGCGCGAACTTGCGTTCCGGGCCATCGGTGTGGACGTCGAAGCGCAAAGCTGTGGCGGTGTCGTCGACGCGATCGAAGAAGGCGACATGATCCTTGCCGAAGCGCTTGTGCGGTCCCACGTTGACGCACTTTTGCGCAAAATGCCGGACCCCGACGCCGCGGTGCTGGGCTGCACCCACTATCCGCTGGTCGAAGATGTGTTCCGCGACGCGCTGGGCAAGGACGTGGATGTCTACAGCCAGCCGAACCTCGTTGCAGCAAGCCTTGCCGACTATCTTGAACGGCATCCCGAGATGAAGGGCGAAGGCAGCGAGTCCTTGTTCCTGACCACCGGCGATCCGCTGAAAGTCTCGAACCAGGCCACCCGATTTCTTCGACGAAAGATCGGATTCGTCCCCGCGTAACCGGATTGTTTCCATGTTACGCGACGTAGAATCCCGTCCCGCTTTCAAGGCGCTTTGAGCGGGTTTATCTGCCGTCTGTGAGCGCGCGTCCGGGTGGATGCGCGACGATTTCAAGGAATTGGTGAGATGTTTGGTACCAAGTGCCTGCCGGTGTGCGCACTGGCGTTCTCTATGACGATTGCGGCCACGGCCGGTCACGCCGTGACCGTCACCGAAGCCGATGTGGGCGAATTCTCGTCCAACTGGGCCGCGCCGACCGTTCTGGGCGACGGCGTGACGTCGGTGTCCGGCACCGGCGCCGGCAACGAGTACGACATTCTGCTGCTGACCGGGCTTGCATCGGGCGCGCAGACGCTGTCGTTCAGCTTCGAAGGACCGTCGGGCGCCGACTACTCCTATTCCGCCGGTGGCAGCATCCGCTACAGCGAGACGCCGTTCCGCTGGGGCTGGGATGGGCAGGATGGCGGCAGCTTCGCCACCACCTACTATGACCTCACGGACAGCCTAGAGATCGTGCTGGGCGACGCATTCGGCGGTGTCCTGTACCTTGCGCTGTATTTCACGCACGGACAGGATCTGGCCTACACCTTCAGCTCCTCCGCGTCTGTCGACGCGATCGACCCGGCCCCCGTGCCGCTGCCGGCGGCGGGCCTTCTGCTGGGCGGCGCGCTTGCGCTGTTCGGCGCTGCCGCCGCACGCCGCCGACGTCGCTGACACCCCGTGCCGGGGCAAGCCCCCGGCACCCGTCACGACTTCGCGGCGAGGCAGATTCCGGTTGAAACCCGTCCCTCGCTCGCCCATCAACTGGATAACTTTGCGAGGGCAGGAACATGACCCACAACATCGCCATTCTGGGCGCGTCCGGATACACCGGGGCCGAACTGGTCCGGCTGATCGCCACGCACCCGTCGTTCAAGATCGCGGCGCTGTCCGCGGACCGCAAGGCGGGCATGAAAATGGCAGAGGTGTATCCGCACCTGCGCCATCTGGACTTGCCCGACCTCGTGACCATCGACCAGATCGATTTCTCGCAGATCGACCTGTGCTTCTGTGCATTGCCGCATGCAACATCGCAAGCCGTTATCAAGGACTTGCCGTCGGATGTTAAAGTGGTCGACCTGTCCGCCGACTTCCGGCTGCGCGACCCTGCCGAGTACCAGAAATGGTACGGCCAGCCGCACGCGGCGACCGAGCTTCAGAACGAAGCCGTCTATGGCCTGACCGAGTTCTACCGCGACGAAATCCGCACCGCGCGGCTGGTCGCAGGCACCGGCTGTAACGCGGCGACCGGCCAGTTCGCGCTGCGCCCGCTGATCGCGGCGGGGGTGATCGACCTTGACGAGATCATCGTGGACCTGAAAGCGGCCGCGTCCGGAGCCGGGCGGTCGTTGAAGGAACACCTGCTTGCGGCCGAGATGGACGAGAACGTGCTGGGCTATTCGCTGGGCGGCAAGCACCGGCATCTGGGCGAGTTCGATCAGGAGTTCTCGAAGATCGCGGGCCGCAAGGTCGAGATCCAGTTCACGCCGCACCTGATCCCGGCGACGCGCGGAATCCTGCTGACGGCCTACGTGAAGGGTGATCCGCAAGCCATTTATTCCGCTATGGAAAAGGCATATGTGGACGAGCCGTTCATCGAGGTTCTGCCCTTCGGATCCGCCCCGGCGATGAAGCACGTGCGTGGCTCGAACTTCTGCCATGTCGGGGTCGTTGCAGACCGGCGCGAGGGCCGTGCGATCGTGATCGCGACGCTGGACAACCTGTGCAAGGGATCCTCGGGTCAGGCGATCCAGAACGCGAACCTGATGCTGGGCGAGGAAGAGACCGCCGGGCTGATGCTGGTGCCGCTCTATCCGTAACGCAAATTTGCGCTGAATCAACGCATGGCCCCGCGGGAACGGTGATAGTATCTCGCGGGTCTGTGGAGGATGCGAATGGCCGGACTGAAGAATCTGAAGAAGCGCCGCCGTGTGCAGGTGATCCTTGTGGCCGCCGTGGCGCTTGCGCTGTCGACCGCGATGATCGGATATGCGATGCGCGACGGCATCAACTTCTTCCGCGCGCCCAGCCAGATCGCCGAAGAGCCGCCGGCGCCGAACGAGACATTCCGCCTTGGCGGGCTGGTCGAAGAGGGCTCGCTGGTGCGCGGGCAGGGCGAGACGATCACCTTCAGCGTCACCGACGGCGGCGCCTCGATCCCGGTGTCCTATACCGGCGTGCTGCCGGATCTTTTTGAAGAGGGTCAGGGCATGGTCGGCACCGGCCGCCTGATCGACGGCGTGTTCGAAGCGACGGAGATCCTTGCCAAGCACGACGAGACCTACATGCCGAAAGAGGTCATCGACGCGCTGAAGGAACAGGGCGTCTACGAAGACCCGAACGGTTAGCTTCCGTCTTCTTAACCGCAATTCAACATCCTCCGCCCCGCATTCACTTTCGTGCGGGGCAAGGTCATGCGATCGGTTGAAAACATTGCGGACGAGATCATCGCCCGCGAAGGCGGCTATGTGAACGATCCGGACGACCCCGGCGGGCCGACGAAATACGGCGTCACGCTGGGCACGCTGCGGGGCCTGCGGATCGACAATGACGGGGACGGCGACACCGACGCCGAGGACGTCAAACGGCTGACCCGCGAACAGGCGCGCGAAATCTTCGTCAGCGACTACTTCCACCGCCCGGGCATCGGCAGCCTTCCCGAACCGTTGCAGCCCAGCCTCTTCGATATGTACGTCAACGCGGGTTCGAACGCGGTGCGCATCTTGCAACGATTGCTGAACGACATGGGGCATCGCCTTGCGGTCGACGGCGCCATCGGTCCGCAGACCATCGAGGCCGCGCAGATCGCGCATGCCAGCGCGCCGCGCCACCTGTCCGACGCCTACGGCATAGCCCGGCGCAACTATTACTACGCCCTTGCCGACCGCCGCCCCGCCAGCCGCAAGTTCGCGCGTCGCCGCGATGGCGGGAAGGGCGGCTGGATCCTGCGCGCCGAAGAATTCATCTCGCCCCGCTACCACCTGAGCGAGGCAGAGCATCGCCAGAGGACCGCCGCATGGGACTGATCGAGGGCACGCTCGATACCGTGTTCGGCGGCGGGCGCAACGTGGTGCGCGACACGGTCGAGGTCTTCCGCGAGAACGCCGAGGCCGCCGGGCAGCGCGAGGCGCAGGTGCGCGGCGCGACGATTGACCAGTTCGCGGCGGAATTCGCGGTGCCGCGCCGGGGCCTGTTCGACAGGGTGATGGACGGTCTGAACCGCGTGCCGCGCCCGGCGATGGCGCTGGGGACGCTGGGCCTGATGGTCGCGGCGATGGTCGACCCGATCTGGTTCGCCAGCCGGATGCAGGGCATCGCGCTGGTGCCAGAGCCGCTGTGGTGGCTGCTGGGCGCTATCGTGTCCTTCTATTTCGGCGCGCGGCATCAGGCGAAGGGGCAGGAGTTCAACCGCTCCATCGCCGAGACGCTGGCCCGCGCGCCCTTGGTTCAACGCAACATCGGGGCCCTCATGGCGCTGGAGGCGGGCTTTGGCGCGGTGCCGCCCGCAACCGATCTGCCGCCCACGGGCGAGGGGCCAAATCCGGCGCTGGACGCGTGGAGGCGGGACAATGGCTGACCTGACGATCACCGAGGAATGGCGGCGCAGCGTCGAGAAACGCCTGCAAAGCCTGGAACTTCGCGACGCGGTGGACGAGGTGCATCGCCTGAACGTCGAGGACCGGCTGGGCGGCATCGAGGAATCGCTGAAATGGCTGCTGCGGCTGATCGTCGGCGGTCTGGTGACCGGCGGCATGGCCTATCTGGTGGCCGGGGGCTTCAGCCTGGGGCATTGAACCCGGCTCACCCGGCGATTCACCATCCGCGCGATAAACCCTTTGCGACAGGTGCGCGCAGGGAATTGGCGGCGCCGCGTGCGACCCGTATAAGCGGAAGCATGATCGTCGAGCTTGGCCACTTCGCCCTTATCCTCGCCGCCGCCGTGTCGCTTGTGCAGGCGGTGGTTCCCATGATCGGTGCCCAGAAGGGCTGGCGCGGCTGGATGGCCGTGGCAGAGCCCGCCGCCAGTGCGCAGTTCTTCCTGACTGCGGTGGCGTTCGCGGCGCTCACCTATGCCTTCGTCACTTCGGATTTCTCGCTGCGGCTGGTGGTGCTGAACTCGCACACGGACAAGCCGATGCTCTACAAGATCAGCGGCGTCTGGGGGAACCACGAGGGTTCGATGCTGCTGTGGGTTTTGATCCTGACGCTGTTCGGCGCCTGCGCCGCGTGGTTCGGTCAGGGTCTGCCGCCCGGCCTTCGGGCGCGGGTGTTGTCGGTACAGTCGGCCATCTCGCTCGCCTTCTTCGCGTTCATCCTGTTCACCTCGAATCCGTTCACCCGGTTGGCGGTGCCGCCGATGAACGGGCAGGACCTGAACCCGCTGCTGCAGGATCCCGGCCTCGCCTTCCACCCGCCGTTCCTCTACCTCGGCTACGTCGGCCTCTCGATGGCCTTCTCCTTCGCCGTCGCCGCCCTGATCGAGGGGCGGGTCGACGCCGCTTGGGCCCGCTGGGTCCGGCCCTGGACGCTGGCTGCGTGGGTGTTCCTGACCATCGGCATCGCGCTGGGGTCTTGGTGGGCCTATTACGAGCTGGGCTGGGGCGGCTTCTGGTTCTGGGACCCGGTCGAGAACGCCTCGTTCATGCCCTGGCTGGTGGCGGCGGCGCTGCTGCACTCGGCCATCGTGGTGGAAAAGCGCGAGGCGTTGAAATCGTGGACGGTGCTGCTGGCAATCCTTGCCTTCGGCTTTTCGCTGATCGGCACGTTCATCGTGCGCTCCGGCGTCATCACCTCGGTCCACGCCTTCGCCAATGACCCGGAACGCGGCGTGTTCATCCTTGTCATCCTCGCGGTTTTCGTCGGCGGCGCGCTGACCCTGTTCGCCGCCCGCGCACAGGCGATGGAGGCGAAGGGCGTCTTCTCGCTCGTCAGCCGCGAATCCGCGCTGGTTCTGAACAACATCCTGCTGGCGGTCGCGGCCTTCGTCGTCTTCATCGGCACCATCTGGCCGCTGGTCGGGGAAATGCTGCTGGGCCGGAAGCTGTCGGTCGGCGCACCCTTCTTCAACATGGCGTTTACCCCATTCTTCGTTGCGCTCGCGGCGGTGCTTCCCATCGGGGCCATTCTGCCGTGGAAGCGCGCGAAACTGGGCCGCACGATGCAGCCGCTTTGGGGCGTGCTGGCGCTGTCCATGGCGGCCGGTGCGCTGACCTTCGCGATCCAGACCGGGCGGTCCGCGCTGGCGCCGGTCGGGATGATCCTGTTCGTCTGGCTGGTCGGCGGCGCCATCGTCGACCTGTTCACCCGCACCGGACGCGGCGACTGGTCCTCGCGCCTGCGCCGCCTGTCGAACCTGCCGCGCGCCGACTGGGGCAAGGCGGTCGCCCATGCCGGGCTGGGCGTCACGATGTTCGGCATCGCCGCGCTGACCGCATGGCAGCAGGAAGACATCCGCGTCGCACAAGTGGGCGAGACCTTCCCCGTCGGCGCCTACGAGATCACGCTGGCAGGTGTCGAGCAGGTCGAGGGGCCGAACTTCAACTCGATCCAGGCGGAGATGCGGGTGTTCCGCAACGGGCGCGCCGTCGCCACGCTTTACCCGGAAAAGCGCGTCTACCCCGTGGCCGCGATGCCCACCACCGAGGCCGCCATCGACAACGGCTTCCTGCGGGACGTCTACGTCGTGATCGGCGATCCGCAGCAGGGCGGCGGCTGGGCGGTGCGCACTTACATCAAGCCCTTCGCAAACTGGATCTGGGCAGGGTCGATCATCATGGCGCTTGGCGGCCTGCTGTCGCTGACAGACCGACGCTATCGCGTGGCGGCGGGCGCCCGCAAGATGACCACGCCCAAAGCGGTGGCGGCGGAATGAAGCGTCTTGTCCTGATCCTATGCCTGCTGGCCGGGCCCGCCCTTGCCGTTCAGCCGGACGAGGTTCTGTCCGACCCGGCGCTTGAAACGCGTGCCCGCGAGATATCGAAGGAACTGCGCTGTCTTGTCTGCCGCAACGAGTCGATCGACGAATCCAACGCCGGCCTTGCCCGCGACCTGCGCCTGCTGGTGCGCGAGCGTCTGGTCGAGGGGGACAGCAATGACGAGGTGATCGACTTCGTGGTCGACCGCTACGGTGAATATGTCCTGCTGAAGCCGACCACCTCCGGCGCCAACCTGATCCTCTGGGTCGCCGGGCCGGTCCTGCTGCTGGTGGCGCTTGGCGTCGGGCTTCTCTACATCCGCCGCCGCAGCGGCGCGGCGGAACCCGCGGCGGCACTGTCCGCTGAGGAAGAAGCGCGGCTGAAACAGATTCTCGACGACTGAACGCTGTTTGACGGCGCGTTCCACTTCCCCTTGCGCCGCGTCCCGGTATGCTCCGGTCAACCTGCGACGGGAGGGCTGGCATGGAATATCAGGCAATCGAATTGACCCAGGCGGACGGGCTGGCGGTGATCACGCTGAACCGGCCCGACGTGATGAACGCGCTCAACACCCAGATGCGGGCCGAACTGCTGCACGCGGTGAAATCCGCTGAACACAGAGCCCGGGCCATCGTGCTGACCGGCGCGGGGGACCGCGCCTTCTGTTCCGGTCAGGATCTGGGCGACGCGGCGACGCGCGCCTCGAACGTCGATCTGGAGCGGGTGCTGCGCGACGAGTACGAGCCGATGCTGCGCGCGATCTTCGACTGTCAGGTGCCGACCATCGCCGCCGTCAACGGCGCGGCGGCGGGGGCGGGGGCGAACCTTGCGCTGGCCTGCGACGTGGTGATCGCGGCGGAACGCGCGTCGTTCCTGCAGGCCTTCACCCGGATCGGTCTGGTTCCGGACGCGGGCGGCACCTACTGGCTGCCACGGCAGATCGGCTTCGCCCGCGCGATGGGCGCTGCGCTGTTCGCCGAGCCGGTGACCGCGAAACAGGCGGTCGAGTGGGGCATGATCTGGGAAGCGGTGCCCGATGACAGTTTCGACGACCATTGGCGCGCCCGTGCCGGGCGTCTCGCAGCGGGTCCGACCGTGGCCTATCGCAACGTGAAACGCGCGATCCGCGACAGCTTTGACAACGGCCTGACCGCCCAACTGGCGCTTGAGGCAGAGCTTCAGGGCGAATGCGGCAAGACCCGCGATTTCCAAGAAGGCGTGATGGCCTTTCTCGAGAAGCGCCCGCCCAGCTACGAAGGCCGCTGACCGGGGCGCTTCGGGGCCGATATGGCCCGGCGGGCTGTGGATTTTTCTGTGGATGACTTCACCGGTATTCCGGCACGCCGTCCGCTGTGGATAACCCCTGTGGATAATCCTGCGGGCGGCCGTCCTGTCAGTCGGCGTCGTCTGGCAGGGCAAAGCGGCCCATCTGCCCTTGCGAGAACACAAGCGGCGCACCGTCCCGCCACGTCGCCCGCAGCACCCGCGCGATGACGATCCGATGATCGCCGCCATCGTGGGTCGTGACCGTGCTGCATTCGAACCGGGCAAGGCATCCGTTCAGCAGGGGAACGCCCCGGTCGCTCGGCGCCCAGTCGCAACCGTCGAAGGCAGTCCCGTTTCGTGAGAACCGCGAAGCGATCTCGGCCTGTTCCTCGCCGATCACGTGGATCGCAAAATCCGTAGCTTCCGCGAAGGCGTGATAGCGGCGAGAATGTTTTGCGGGCGACCACAGCACCAGCGGCGGGTCAAGCGATACGCTGGCAAAGCTGTTCGCCGTGATCCCAAGCGGCCCGATCTCGCTATGCGTGGTCACCACCGTCACACCGGTCGCAAAACGTCCCAACGCATCGCGGAACGCTTTCTGCGTGTTCGGCCCGGGAACAACCTCGGCCATTTCGGGACTCGTCTCCGTCGTCATCCAGCGCGGACCCTCTTTTGCGTTGGCTCCGGTGTAATGCGCAAAGCCCGGAAAGGACAGCAGGCAGGCAGGGCTTTGCGAAGGTTAACGCTATTTCGGGCAGGTTCGGATCGTCCTGCCGCGTTTACACATCTTCGATCCGTGCAAGTGTTCGATCTGTAATAGAATGAAGGGATGGTAAATTTTTGCGTTTGGGCGTCTGTGGATCTCAGGAAGGCCAAATCGCCGATTATGTAGAATAAATACTGGAAAATCCACCAAAGTGGCCCTTATAGGCTTCTAGATGTAGAAATTGTATAAACTAGCTTCCCTGGTCCGGCTTAAATCCGGCCGCTTGGCAAAGCGATGTCTGGCCCCGAAAATTGCGTGGGCGCGGGTCGGGAACAACTGGTATCGGCCTTTCGGGCAGAAAACCATAAGACCGGTCACTTGCACAAAAGCTGCACCAACGGCTGACACGACGCAGCGGCCTCAGGTCGCGCAGTTACGAAACGGCTTGAGCGCGATGCAAGGCAGAGATAGCACGGGTTTCAGTCAGGATCGGGAGGCACGGACTTGGAAATCAGCAGCAACACGACCGCGATCGTCACAGGGGCAGCCTCGGGGCTTGGCGCCGCAACCGCAGAGATGCTTGCGGCGGCAGGTGCAAAGGTCACGATCTTCGACATGAACGAAGATGCCGGCAGCGCAAAAGCGGAACAGATCGGCGGGTCGTTCTGCAAGGTCGACGTCTCCGATCCCGCCAGCGTCGCAGCTGGAATTGAGACCGTAAAAGCAGCCGGCAACGGCCTGCAAATCCTCGTTAATTGCGCAGGCATCGGCCCCGCCGCCAAAACCGTCTCGCGGGGCGAGGCGCATGATCCGGCCCTGTTCGCGAAGGCGATCTCGATCAACCTGATCGGCAGCTTCAATTGCGCCAGCCAGGCAGCCCTGCTGATGTCGCAAAACGAGCCGGTGACCGACGACGGTGAGCGTGGCGTCATCATCAACACCGCCTCTGTCGCCGCCTACGACGGCCAGATCGGTCAGGTCGCCTATTCCGCGTCCAAAGGCGGTATCGTCGGCATGACGCTGCCCATGGCGCGCGACCTGTCCTCGCATGGCATCCGCGTCGCGACCATCGCACCCGGCATTTTCCTGACCCCGCTGCTTGCCGGACTGCCGCAGGACGTACAGGACTCTCTCGGCAAGCAGGTGCCGTTCCCGTCGCGCCTTGGCCAGGTCTCCGAATTCGCGGCGCTGGCGCGGCACATCGTGGAAAACGCCATGCTGAACGGCGAGGTCATCCGCCTGGATGGCGCGATCCGCATGGCGCCGCGCTAGGGCCGGAGGCATCAACAATGTTCATCGGACTCGACCTCGGCACATCGGGGCTCAAAGGCGTTCTGATCAACGAAGATCAGGAAATCCTTGCGGAATCCACGGCGCCGCTGTCGGTTAGCCGTCCTCTGGACGGCTGGTCCGAACAGGACCCTGCAAGCTGGATCAAGGCCGCCGAGGATGTCTTCGACGCGCTCGCCGCGGCGCAGGACCTTGGCGCGGTGGCGGGCATCGGCCTGTCCGGTCAGATGCATGGCGCGACGCTTCTCGACGACGCCGATCAGGTGCTGCGTCCCTGCATTCTGTGGAATGACACCCGCAGCCATGCCGAGGCTGCGGCAATGGACGCCGCCCCCGAATGGCGCGAGATCACCGGCAACATCGTCTTCCCTGGTTTCACCGCGCCAAAGCTCGCGTGGCTCAAGATTAACGAACCCGAAACCTTCGCAAAAACCGCAAAAATCCTCCTCCCGAAGGATTTTTTGCGCCTCTGGCTGACCGGTGACCACGTGGGCGAGATGTCAGATGCCGCAGGCACCAGTTGGCTCGACACCGGCGCGCGCGACTGGTCCGACCGACTGCTCGACGCCTCGGATCTGGGTCGTGACCACATGCCCCGCCTTGTCGAAGGCTCTGAAGTGTCCGGCACGCTGCGCGCGGAACTGGCAAGCCGCTGGGGTCTTGGCGCCGACACCGTCGTGGCCGGAGGCGGCGGTGACAACGCAGCCTCCGCAATCGGCGTGGGCGTGGTGCATGCAGGGCAGGCTTTCGTCTCGCTTGGCACTTCAGGCGTGCTGTTCGCTGCGAACGACGGCTACCGTCCCGACCCTGCGACGGCCGTTCATACATTTTGCCACGCGTTGCCGGGAACCTGGCACCAGATGGGCGTCATCCTTGCCGCCACCGACGCGCTGAACTGGTTTGCGCGTCTGGCCGGTCAGGACGCCGCGTCGCTGACTGGCGGGCTTGGCGATCTGCAAGCACCTGGGAAAACAACATTTCTCCCCTACCTCGGTGGCGAACGCACCCCGCTTAACGACGCGGCAGTGCGCGGTGCGTTCCTTGGTCTGGAACACGCCACTGACACCGCGGCGGCCACCCGCGCCGTGTTGGAAGCCGTGACGTTCGCGATCCGCGATTGCCGCGACGCCCTTGCGGCCACTGGCACCGAGATCTCCAGCTTGCTCGCCGTCGGTGGGGGCGCCCGGTCGACCTATTGGCTGCAGGCCATCGCGACCGCGCTTGGAACACCGGTCGATCTGCCCGTCGCGGGCGACTTCGGCGGAGCCTTCGGCGCCGCCCGACTTGCGATGATGGCGGCCACCGGAGGCGGCACCGAACTTGCGGCGCCGCCCCACATCGAAAGTCAGATCGCACCCGTCGCTGCCCTGACCGAGGCTTTCGATGAAGGGCACGCAAGATATCGAAAGGCCTCGGATCTCGCCCAGAGTTTTGCGTAACTTTTGCATACGTAAACAGTCGCGAAAAACAATTCTGGATTGTGCCGGGGCCGTGTGCGGTTGCCGAAATCGACGCCCGGAGTCAGATACCGACTCCAAGCGCATGCAGTCGTAGGATTGCTACGAGCGCGGACTGCGACGCTCTGCCTATGCACAGAGCATTTGACGGGGCTTCATTATCGACTAACCCTTAACCTAGGGAGGTGAGGCCATTCTGGCCCCGGTATCCGCATGCGCGGCGCCGGCGGATCGAGGGAGACTGAGCATGGCTCTGGACGGCACCACGCCCGAGGAACTGCGTGAAGCGGTTCTGTGGCATCTGACCTATACGCTGGGCAAGGACGCGGGCCATTCCAGCCTGTATGACTGGCGTATGGCGATGTCCTTCGCATTGCGCGACAGGATCGTCGAACCGTGGTTCGCCTCGACCCGCAAGACTTATGATACAGCGGCAAAACGCGTTTATTATCTGTCGCTTGAATTCCTGATCGGCCGCCTTCTGGAAGACGCGGCGATCAACCTTGGCCTTCGCGATGTGGCCGAGCGCGCCCTGAAAGGCATTGGCCCGGATTTCGGCGAACTGGTCGCTGACGAGCCCGATGCGGCCCTTGGCAATGGCGGTCTGGGGCGGCTGGCCGCGTGCTTCCTCGACTCGCTGTCGACCATCGGCGTGCCCGCGCATGGCTATGGTATTCGCTATGAACACGGGCTGTTCCGGCAGCGGTTCGAGGGCGGGCGACAGGCGGAAACCGCGGAAGACTGGTTGCGCCAGAAGCACCCTTGGGAATTCGAGCGCCCCGAGGTTGCCTATGAAATAGGCTTCAAAGGTCAGGTGCACGGGGACTTCTGGGAACCGGCAGAGTCGGTCATCGCGACAGCGCACGACATGGCGATCGTCGGCTGGCAGGGCAAATGGGCGAACACGCTTAGATTGTGGGCGGCGGAGCCGACGGAACTGTTCGACCTAGACCGCTTCAACGCGGGTGACTACGCGGCGGCGGCAGAGCCCGAGTCGCTGGCGCGGACGATCAGCCGCGTGCTTTATCCCGACGACACGACCTATGCCGGTAAGGAACTGAGGTTGAAGCAGGAGTACTTCATGACCTCTGCCGCGCTTCAGGATATCTTGCGGCGTTATTTTGCGACCAATAATGATGCGCGGAAGCTGCCGAAGCACGTGGCGATCCAGTTGAACGACACGCACCCGGCCATCGCCTCGCCGGAACTGATCCGGCTGCTGATGATGCGCGGTCTGACCTTTGAAGAGGCCGCGTCGACGACCGAGCGCACCCTGAACTACACCAACCACACCCTGCTGCCCGAGGCGTTGGAGCGGTGGTCGACATGGCTGATGGGGAACGTGCTGCCGCAGCACATGGACCTGATCGAGCGGCTGGACGACCGGCACCGCAAAGCCAACCCGAACCGGCCGAAATCGGTTGGACTGGTTTTGAACAACGAGGTGCAGATGGGCACGCTTGCCTTCGTGATGGCAAAGCGTGTCAACGGGGTTTCGGCGCTGCACACCGACCTTGTGAAAGAAACGGTTTTTGCGGATCTTCACAAATTGCATCCTGAAAAAATCGTGAATGAAACAAATGGGATAACGCCAAGGCGCTGGCTGAAACTGGCGAACCCGGCGCTGTCTGGCCTGATCACCGACACCATCGGCGACGGATGGGAGGCCGACCTTGACCGCCTTGAAGGGCTGGAGCCTTCCATCGAGGACGCAGGGTTCATCGAGAGGTTCTCGGCGGCGAAGCGCAAAAACAAGGAGGCGCTGTCGGACTGGGTGGGCGAGACGATGGATATCGCGATCGACCCCGACGCCATTTTCGACGTTCAGATCAAGCGCATCCACGAGTACAAACGGCAGCTTCTGAATATCCTGCAGACCGTCAGCTTGTGGCATCGCATCCGCCAGAACCCGGGCGGCGACTGGGTTCCGCAGGTTCGGATCTTCGGTGGGAAATCCGCGCCCGGATATACCGTGGCGAAGGAAATCATCCATTTCATCAATGACGTAGCGCAGACCATCAACAACGACCCAGAGGTGCGCGGGCTGCTGAAGGTGCTCTATCCGCCGAACTACAATGTCTCGATGGCCGAGCGGCTGATTCCCGCGGCGGATGTCAGCGAACAGATCTCGACGGCGGGCAAGGAAGCGTCCGGCACCGGCAACATGAAATTCGCGCTGAACGGTGCCCTGACGGTCGGAACGCTGGACGGCGCCAACGTCGAGATCCGCGAGAAGGTGGGGGCCGAAAACTTCTTTCTCTTCGGCCTGACCGCGCCGGAAGTGGTGGCCCGGAGGCGCATTCCCGATCACGCACGGCTTGCCATCGAGGCCAGCCAGAACCTGAAGGACGTGCTGCAACTTATTGCGGAGGGGGCGTTTTCTCCGGACGATCCAGAGCGTTACCACGGTATCCTCGACCGGATCTGGCACCACGACTACTTCCTCGTCGCGTCGGATTTCGATGGTTACGACGCGGCGCAGCAAGAGGTCGCGACCACGTGGAAAGACCAGGACCGCTGGATGCAGATGGCCGCTCGCAATACCGCACGCATGGGCTACTTCTCGTCTGACCGGACGATCCGTGGTTACATGGCAGACATCTGGGACGTGACGTCCGCGATGTAAGCCACGGAATAAAAAGGAGCCGCGCATGGCCGATATGGGAGCAGACTGTCCGAGCCACGGCGATGCGCGCGCGATTGTCGAGGGGCGTCACGGCGACCCGTTCCGGGTTCTGGGCCTGCACGAGATCGGCGGACACAAGACGCTGACCGTCTATATGCCTGGGGCAGAGCGGGTGACGGCGCTGACGGGCAAGGGGACCGAGACCGAGCTGGCGCCGGTCAACGGCGCGCCCGGGCTTTTTTGCGGTCGGTTCGGTCGCGCAAAAACCTATCATTTGCGGTGCACCAACAGCGACGGCACCTGGGAGCAGGAAGACCCGTATCGCTTTGGCCCGGTGCTGGGCGAGATCGACGAGTACCTGCTGGGCGAAGGCACCATGCGCCGCATCTGGCACGCGCTTGGCGCGCATGCGATCGAGCATGAAGGCGTCCACGGGGTGCATTTTGCGGTCTGGGCACCCAATGCACAGCGTGTCTCGGTCGTGGGCGATTTCAATCTGTGGGACGGGCGCCGCACGCCGATGCGGCGGCGCGGGGCGACCGGCGTCTGGGAGATCTTCGTGCCCGGGCTGGGCGAGGGGACCTCGTACAAATACGACATCCTCGGCCACGACGGACAGCCGCAACCGATGAAGGCGGACCCGGTTGGCTTCGGGTCGGAGCATCCGCCCGCGAATGCCTCTGTCGTGCGGCGCATCGACCGGCCGCACTGGAGCGACGGGGCGTGGATGGACAGCCGGCAGTCGCATCAGAACATCGACGCTCCGATCTCGGTGTATGAGGTCCACCTTGGCAGCTGGCGGCGGTCGGACGATGGCGGGCGGCGGCTGAGCTATCTGGAACTGGCCGAGGAACTGGTGGACTACGCCCACTGGATGGGCTTTACCCACTTGGAATTCCTGCCGATTTCCGAGTTTCCCTTCGACGGCTCGTGGGGCTATCAGCCCATTGGCCTGTACGCCCCGACCATCCGGCACGGTCTGCCGGACGAGTTTCGCGCTCTGGTTAACGCGGCGCATGCGAAGGGTATGGGCGTGATCCTCGACTGGGTGCCGGGGCATTTCCCGACCGACCCGCACGGTCTGGGCCGGTTCGACGGCACGGCCCTGTACGAACACGCCGACCCGAAAGAGGGGTTCCATCAGGACTGGAACACCCTGATCTATAACTATGGCCGGAAGGAAGTGGCCAACTACTTGATATCGAACGCGCTTTACTGGCTGGAAGAATACCACGTCGACGGGCTTCGGGTCGATGCCGTCGCGTCGATGCTGTACCGGGACTATTCCCGCAAAGAAGGCGAGTGGGTGCCGAACATTCACGGCGGGCGCGAGAACCTCGAAGCCATCGCGCTGCTTCAGAACATGAACGTCACCGCATACGGGCAGATGCCGGGGATCATGACGGTGGCCGAGGAATCCACCGCCTTCGACGGCGTGTCGCGTCCCGTGGACAAGGGCGGGCTGGGCTTCGGGTTCAAATGGAACATGGGGTGGATGAACGACACCCTCGACTACATGCACCGCGAACCGGTGCACCGGAAGCATCACCACCACCAGATGACCTTCGGCCTACATTATGCCTTCACTGAGAATTACGTGCTGCCGATCAGCCACGACGAGGTGGTGCACGGCAAGGGCAGCATGATCGGCAAGATGCCCGGTAACGATTGGGAAAAGTTCGCAAATTTGCGCGCTTTTTACGCCTTCATGTGGACCCACCCCGGCAAGAAACTGCTGTTCATGGGGTGCGAGTTCGCCCAGTGGCGGGAATGGAACCACGATCAGTCGCTGGACTGGCACCTGTGCGCCGACGATCTGCACCGCGGCGTGCAATGGCTGGTGCGCGACCTGAACGGGCTGATGCGGGGGCTGCAGTCGCTGCATGTGAACGACACGCGACCCGAGGGATTTCAATGGCTTGACGGGGGTGATGCCGAGAATTCGGTGTTCTCCTACGTACGAAATGGTCGCCCGGGCGACCCGCGTGTCGTGGTCGTTCTGAACATGACCCCGGTCGAGCGCACGGGCTTCCGTTTGGGCCTGCCGGGCGGCGGGTACTGGCGCGAGGCGATCAACACCGATGCCGAGGTGTACGGCGGCGGCAACCGGGGAAATTTCGGCGGCATCTGGGCCGAGGGAGTGCCGTGGCACGGGCAGGAGCAGTCGGCGCTGATTACCCTGCCACCGCTCGCAGGCATCGTATTCGTCGAGGAAAATGGGAGGTAAGTCATGTCACCACAAAGGAATTCACGTCTTTCCAGCCGCGCGATGGCCTTCGTTCTGGCCGGGGGGCGGGGCTCGCGGCTGAAGGAGCTGACCGACCGTCGCGCGAAGCCTGCGGTCTATTTCGGCGGCAAGGTTCGGATCATCGATTTCGCGCTGTCGAACGCGCTGAACTCTGGCATCCGCAAGATGGCCATCGCCACGCAGTACAAGGCGCACAGCCTTATCCGGCACTGTCAGCGGGGCTGGAGCTTCTTTCGCGCCGAACGCAACGAATACCTCGACATTCTGCCTGCCTCGCAACGGGTGGACGAGAGCATGTGGTATCTGGGGACGGCCGATGCGGTGCGTCAGAATATCGACATCGTCGACAGCTATGATGTGGACTACATCGTCGTTCTGGCCGGCGACCATATTTACAAGATGAATTACGAGAAGATGATCGAGCAGCACGTCAATTCCGGCGCCGACGTCACCATCGGCTGCCTCACGGTGCCGCGGATGGACGCGCGCGCCTTTGGCGTGATGGGTGTGAACGAGCAGATGCAGATCACCGACTTCCTCGAAAAACCTGCCGACCCGCCCGGCATCCCCGGCGACGAGGCGCATGCGCTGGCGTCGATGGGAATTTACGTGTTCGACTGGAAATTCCTGCGCGACCTGCTGTTGTCTGACGCCGACGACCCGAACAGCAGCCATGATTTCGGCCACGACCTGATCCCGGCGATCGTCAAGAACGGCAAGGCGATGGCGCACCGCTTCGCCGACAGCTGCGTGATGAGCGGGCTGGAGAAGGAACCGTACTGGCGCGACGTGGGGACCATCGACGCTTTTCACTCGGCCAATATCGACCTGACGGATTTCATCCCCGAGCTCGACCTGTTCGACACCGACTGGCCGATCTGGACCTATTCCGAACTGGTCCCGCCTGCGAAGTTCATCCACGACGAGGAAGAACGCCGTGGCAGCGCCGTGTCCTCGCTGGTGGCCGGCGGCTGCATTATCTCGGGTTCCGAGATCCGCAATTCGCTGCTGTTCACGGGCGTCCACGCGCACAGCTATTCCTCGATGTTCGAGGTGGTGGCGCTGCCCTATGTCGACATCGGCGAGAAAGCGGAACTTAACCGCTGCGTCATAGACAGGGGCGTGCGGATCCCGGAAGGGCTGGTCGTGGGCGAGGACCCGGAAGAAGACGCCAAGTGGTTCCGAAGGACCGAGGGCGGCATCGTTCTGATCACGCAGGATATGGTAAACGCCCGCGCGGCGGCATTGGGGTAACAGATGAAACGGCGCGTCCTTTCCGTGGCTTCCGAATGTGTCCCGCTGTTGAAGACCGGCGGGCTGGCGGACGTGGTGGGCGCGCTGCCCAAGGCGCTGACCGCGCACGGATGGGAGATGCGGGTGCTGATGCCCGCCTATCCGGGGCTGGCGGAAAACCTGAAGCGGCCCAAGGTGGTCTGGAAGGACGCGGACCTGTTCGGCGGCCCGGCGCAGGTGCTGGGCGGCAAGGTCGAGGGGATAGAGGTCCTGTTGCTGGACGCGCCGCATCTCTATGCGCGCGATGGCGGGCCCTATTCCGACAGCGCGGGCGACTATCCGGACAATCCCGAACGCTTCGCCGCGCTGTGCTGGGCCGCGGCCGAGATCGCGCGCGACGGCCTGACCGACGGCTGGCGGCCCGAGGTGGTGCACGCCCATGACTGGCAAGGCGGCTTCGTGCCGGTCTACCTGCGGCAGGCGGGGGTCGAGGACGTGCGATCCGTCATCACGGTCCACAACATCGCGTTTCAGGGCCGCGCCGGCGCCGACAAGCTTGCCGCGCTGAAACTGTCGCCTGCGGATTTCAACTCGGAAGGGTTTGAATTCTGGGGCGATATCAGTGCGCTGAAGGCCGGGCTGGTCAACGCGGACGCGATCACCACGGTCAGCCCGACCTACGCGAACGAGCTGATGCGGGGCGAGTTCGGGATGGGGCTGGAAGGCGTCCTGCAGGCCCGCGCCAGCGTGTTGCACGGCATCCTGAACGGGGTCGACACCGAAGTCTGGTCGCCCGAGACCGATCCGGCGATCCACCCCTACGGCGCCCGCACCCTGTCCGAAAAGCGCAAGAACCGCGCAGCGCTGATCAAGGAATTCGGCCTTGGCCCCGTGCCCGGTCCGCTGGCCGTCGTTGTGTCGCGGCTGACGACGCAGAAGGGGCTGGACCTGCTGCCCGATCTGCTGGCCGAGTTCACGTGGCGCGGCGGCGGTCTTGTCGTTCTGGGCTCGGGTGGCCCCGAGATCGAAATGGCGCTGCGGCATCAGGCCGATCTGAACCCTCGCCGCATCGGCATCCGCACCGGCTATGACGAGGCGCTGTCGCATCGCATCTTCGCGGGCGGCGACGCTGTACTTGTGCCCTCGCGGTTCGAACCTTGCGGCCTGACCCAGATGTATGGCCTGCGCTATGGCACGGTGCCGCTGGTGGCGGCGACGGGCGGGCTGGCCGACACGGTGATCGACGCGAACCCGGCGGCGCTGTCGGCGGGGGTGGCCACGGGCATCGTGTTCCACCCGACCGACGCGCTGGGTCTGGAACAGGCCCTGCGCAGGCTGGTGGCGATGTACGACGACACCCGCACATGGCGGCAGCTTCAACGCAACGGCATGAAGGCAGAGCTTGACTGGACGCGATCTTCGGCAGCTTATGCGGCGCTGTACGAGGGCCTGTTCGAATGAACGTAATGAAAGAGCGTCTGCCCGCGAAACTCGCGGGACATTCCCTATCGGCCGGGCGGCCCGATCCGCTTGGCGCGACCTTCGATGGCGAGGGTGTGAACTTTGCCGTCTTCTCGGCCCATGCCGAGATGGTCGAACTGTGCCTGTTCACCGCCGACGGCTCGACCGAGCTGGCGCGCATTCCGCTGAAGGAACGCGACGGCGACGTTTGGCATGTCCACGTGGCGGGGCTGGGGCCGGGCACGCGTTACGGCTACCGCGTCCACGGGCCTTACAAGCCGGAAGAGGGGCACCGCTTCAACCCGAACAAACTGCTGCTGGACCCCTATGCCAAGAAGCTGGCGGGCAAGCTGCAGTGGAATGACGCGGTCTATGGCTACATCGTCAACGCGCCCAAGGCCGATCTGACCTTCGACCCACGCGACAGCGCGCCCTTCGTGCCAAAGTCCGAGGTCGCCGATCCCAGCTTTCAGTGGGGCGACGACAAACCGCCGCGCGTCCGCCGGTCCGAGACCGTGATTTACGAGGCGCACGCGCGCGGCCTGACCCAGTCGCATCCCGACGTCGACCCAGAGATCGCGGGCACCTACCGCGCCGTCGCCTCGGAACCGATGCTGGAACACATGGCGAAACTCGGCATCACCACGGTCGAGCTGCTGCCGATCCACGCTTTCCTCGACGACCGCTTTCTCGTGCAGAAGCGGCTGCGGAACTACTGGGGCTATCAGTCGATCGGCTTCTTCGCGCCGGAACCGCGCTATATGGCGCAGGGCGCGCTGTGGGAATTCCAGACGATGGTGCGCCGGCTGCACGCCGCCGGGTTCGAGGTGATCCTCGACGTCGTCTACAACCATACCGCCGAAGGCGGAGAGCTTGGCCCGACCCTGTGCTTCCGTGGCCTCGACAACGCCAGCTATTACCGCCTGACCGAGGGCGGGCGGTATTACATCAACGACACCGGCACCGGGAACACGCTGAACGTCTCGCATCCGGCTGTCTTGCGGATGGTGATGGACTCGCTGCGTTACTGGGTCGAGGTGATGCATGTCGACGGTTTCCGTTTCGACCTTGCCGCCACGCTGGGCCGCGAGGGCGACACCGGCTTTGATCCGAACGGCGGTTTCCTCGATGCGATCCGGCAGGACCCGGTGTTGAACAAGGTCAAGCTGATCGCCGAACCGTGGGACATCGGCCCGGGCGGCTATCAGCTGGGCGCTTTCCCGCATCCGTTCTACGAGTGGAACGACAAGTTCCGCGACGGCGTCCGCCGCTACTGGCGCGGGGACGAGGGGATGACGGGCGAACTGGCAAGCCGCCTGCTGGGCTCTGCTGAGAACTTCGACCACTCTGGCCGATCTGCGACGTCTTCGGTGAACTTCATCACCGCGCATGACGGCTTCACGCTTCAGGATCTCGTGTCCTACACCATCAAGCGCAACCTCGCGAACGGCGAGGGGGACCGCGACGGCAAGGACGAGAACTACAGCGACAACATGGGGTTGGAGGGGCCGACCTCGAACCCGCGCATCCGTGCCGACCGGGCGCAGCGCAAGCGCAACATGCTGTCGACGATGTTCCTTGCCCAAGGCACGCCGATGCTGCTTGCGGGCGACGAGATCGGCAACAGTCAGGGCGGGAACAACAACGCCTACGCGCAGGACAACCAGACCGGCTGGATCGACTGGGTCAACGCCGACTGGGAACTGTTCGACTTCGTGACCAAGATCTCGGAACTGCGCCGCGCCCACCCGGTGCTGCGCCAGCGCCTGTTCCTGCACTCGCGTCCGCGCCGTCTGGACGGGTTGGCCGACCTGTTCTGGCGCATGCCAGACGGCAAACGCCCCACGCGCGAGGATTGGCAGGACACCGCGTGGAAGACCCTGTGCGTTGAAATCCGGACCTCGTCCGGCACACCTGACTATGCCGCGTCGGACGACGTGATCTTCGCGGTGTTCAACGCGGGCGACACTCAGGAAGTGACGCTGCCGCCATGCCCGGAAGGGCTGATCTGGGAAGTGGTGCTGGACACCACCGTCCCCGACGCCGGGCCGCACAATCCCCTCGGCAAGAAATTGATGGCACCGGCGCAATCCGTGCTGGCCCTGCAGCGGGTGCCGATGCAGGAGACGTCTTCATGACCATCGTCACGGTCACCACCGAACCGATACCGGGACAGAAGCCGGGCACCTCTGGGCTTCGCAAGAAGACGCAGGTCTTCATGCAGCGGCACTATCTCGAGAATTTCGTGCAGGCGATCTTCGACGCCATCGGCGGTGTGTCCGGCAAGACCTTGGTGGTGGGCGGCGACGGGCGCTATTTCAACGACCGTGCTGTGCAGGTGATCTTGCGCATGGCGGCTGCGAACGGCGCCGCGAAGGTGCTGGTCGGGCAGGGCGGTATCCTGTCGACGCCAGCGGCCAGCCACCTGATCCGGCTGAACAAAACGGACGGCGGCATCATCCTGTCGGCCAGCCACAATCCCGGCGGCCCGGACGAGGATTTCGGGATCAAGTTCAACATGCCCAACGGCGGCCCCGCGCCCGAGTCCGTGACCTCGGCCATGTACGAGGCCGCCAACGGAATGACCGAATACCGTATCCACGAGGGGCACGACATCGACCTGGACTCCATCGGCGATCACATGGTGGGCGACATGGTGGTTCAGGTGATGGACCCGGTCGCGGACTATGCCGACCTGATGGAGACGCTGTTCGATTTCGACGCAATCCGCGACATGATCGCCGGCGGCTTCCGGGTGCGGATGGATTCCATGTGCGCCGTGACCGGCCCTTATGCCGTTGAAATCCTTGAGAACCGCCTTGGCGCGCCGCGCGGGACCGTGGTGAACCGCCAGCCTCTGCCGGACTTCGGCGGTATGCATCCCGACCCGAACCCGGTCTGGGCCAAGATGCTGATGGACGAGATGTGGGGCTCTGACGCGCCCGACTTCGGCGCCGCCAGCGACGGCGACGGCGACCGCAACATGATCGTCGGCCCCGAGGTCTACGTCTCGCCTTCCGACAGCCTTGCGGTGATCGCGGCCAACGCGCATCTGGCCAAGGGCTATGCGAACGGGCTGAAGGGCGTCGCGCGGTCGATGCCGACCTCGGGCGCGGTGGACCGGGTGGCGGCGGCGAAGGGCCTGGACTGCTACGAAACCCCGACCGGCTGGAAGTTCTTCGGCAACCTGATGGACGCGGGCCGCGTTTCGCTGTGCGGCGAGGAGAGCTTTGGCACCGGGTCGGACCACGTGCGCGAGAAGGACGGCCTGTGGGCGGTGCTGATGTGGCTGAACATCCTCGCCAAGCGGGGCGAAGGCGTTGGCGCGGTGATGGCGTCGCATTTCGCCGAGTACGGCCGCAACTACTATTCCCGCCACGATTACGAGGCGCTGGAGAATGCCAAAGCCGAGGGGTTGCTTGATGCCCTGACGGCGCGCTTCCCCGAACTTCCGGGGGTGGAAGTGGAAGGAATGACAATCGCTTCCGCGGACATCTTCAAGTATGAAGATCCGGTTGACGGCTCTGTCTCGGACAATCAGGGCTGGCGGATCGTGTTCGAGGATGGCAGCCGCATCGTGATGCGCCTGTCCGGCACCGGCACCACCGGCGCGACGCTGCGGGTCTATCTTGAACGCTACGTTGCCGGGCCGGACGGTCTGGACGCGGAACCGCAGACCGCGCTTGGCCCGATCATTCGCGCGGCGCGGTCGCTGTCGGACATGGAAGGCCACATCGGCAGGACCGAGCCTGACGTGATCACCTGAATGGTCCCGCGCCCCGGGTCAGGTCCGGGGCGTGCCGTTTCAGGCGTCCAGTTCGATCCAGACCGGCACGTGGTCCGACGGTTTCTCGCGGTCGCGGATTTCCTTGTCGATGCCGCAGCCGGTCATCATATCCGCCGCCTGCGGCGTCAGCAGCAGGTGGTCGATGCGGATGCCGTTGTTCTTCTGCCATGCACCCGCCTGATAATCCCAGAACGAATAGTGCCCCGGCCCCTGAACGCGGGCGCGGAAGGCCTCGGTGAAGCCAAGGTTCAGAATTCGCCGGAAAGCCGCCCGTGTCTCGGGCCGATACAGCGCGTCTTCGGTCCATTGCTCCGGCTTCGCGGCGTCTTCCGACTGTGGAATGACGTTATAGTCCCCCGCCATCAGCGCCGGTTCCTCGGACTCAAGCAGCGCCTCGGCGCGGGCCTTCAGGCGTTCCATCCACGACAGTTTATAGTCGTATTTCGGTCCGGGCGCGGGGTTGCCGTTGGGCAGGTACAGACCGCACAAGCGCACCGCGCGCTTTCCGACCACGGTCGCTTCGATCCAGCGGGCCTGTTCGTCCTCGTCATCGCCGGGCAGGCCGCGCGTTACGTCTTCCAGCGGGTATTTCGACAGGATCGCGACACCATTGAAGCCCTTCTGGCCGTGTGTCTCGACGTTGTAGCCCTTGTCCTCGAACATCTCGCGCGGAAAGCCCTCGTCGACAGACTTGATTTCCTGCAGCAGGGCGACGTCCGGCTGCGCTTCGTCCAACCAGTCGGACAGCGCCTGATGACGCGCCTTGATGCCGTTGATGTTGAAGGTCGCGATCTTCATGGGGGCCTCCGCATTTTCCGGGTCAGCTTGACCACAGCCCGCGCCGGATGTCTACGCGCCCATGTCGTCCCGTGTGGCCCGGATCGCGGTGCCGCAGGCCCAGCCCGAGGACCACGCCCACTGGAAGTTGTAGCCGCCCAGCCAGCCGGTCACGTCCACCGCCTCGCCGATGAAGTAAAGGCTCGGCACCGCCTTGGATTCCATCGTGCGCGAGTCCAGCCCGTCGGTCGCGACACCACCCAGCGTGACCTCTGCGGTGCGGTAACCCTCTGATCCGGCGGGTGTAAGCTCCCAGCCCGCCAGCCCGCCCGCGATTTCGGCAAGCTGCGTGTCCGGCGTGTTCGCCAGCTGGCCGGACAGCCCTCGCGCCTCTGCCCACGCCGCCGCCAGCCGGTTCGGCAGCAACTCGGTCAGCGCGGTGCCGATGGCGCGGCGTCCATTCTCGGCGCGGGCCGTTTTCAGCGCACCCAGAACGTCACGGTCAGGCAGCAGGTTCACGCGGATGCTGTCGGTCTCGTGCCAGTAGGAGGAGATTTGCAGGATCGACGGCCCGGACAGCCCGCGGTGGGTGAACAGCAGCGCCTCGTCGAAACTGGCGCCGTTGCAGGACACGCGGGCGGGCAGAGCGACACCGGCCAACGGCTTGGTCAGCGCCAGCACGTCCGGCCCGAAGGTCAGCGGCACCAGCGCGGGCCGCGTGTCGGTCACCCGCATGCCGAACTGGTCCGCCAGACGATAGGCGAAGCCCGTCGCGCCCATCTTGGGGATCGACTTGCCGCCCGTGGCCACCACCAGCCGGTCGCAGGTCAGCCGCTCGCCCGACTGCAAAATTACCGCAAAACCGTCCGGCCCCTTCGCAACCTCGGCCACCGGCGCATTCAGCCGCAGATCGGCGCCCGCGGCCTCCATCTCGGCAAGCAGCATCGCGATGATCTCTTTCGCCGAGCCATCGCAAAACAGCTGTCCCAGCGTCTTTTCGTGGTAGGCGATGCCGTGCCGGGCGACCAGGTCGATGAAATCCCACTGGGTATAGCGGGCCAGCGCCGACTTGGCGAAATGCGGGTTCTCGGACAGAAAGTTCTCCGGACCCGCGTAAAGGTTCGTGAAATTGCACCGACCGCCGCCGGAGATCCGGATCTTCTCGCCCGGCGCTTTCGCATGGTCAAGCACAAGCGTTCCCGGCCCGGCATGGGCCGCCGCCATCAGGCCGGCCGCACCGGCGCCAAGGATGATCGTGGGGTGATGCATGGGGCGGGGTGTAGCTGTCCCCGCACCAAACGCAAGATCACATCGAGAAGGACGTGCCGCAGCCGCAGGAGGATGTCGCGTTCGGGTTCTCGATCACGAAGCGCGCGCCGATCAGTTCCTCGGTGAAGTCGATGACGGCATCGGCAAGGAAGGGCAGCGACACGCTGTCGACCACGACCTTCTCGCCCGAGCCTTCAAGCACCAGATCGTCATCGGCCGCTTCGTCCAGCGAGATGTCGTATTGGAACCCGGAACAGCCGCCGCCCTCGACGGCCACACGCAAGACCTTGCCCTGGCTGGCTGCGCCGATTTCGGACAGGCGTTCGAAGGCGCGGGGAGTAACTTTGGGCGGCAGGATCATTTCCACAGCTCCGACGGTATCATTGTGGGTTGATTGTGAATATATGGGCCTCGGGACTTGCCGACAAGGATCGGCCGAAAAGACAGGCAGAAGGCATGCTGCAGCCATACGCGGCGCGCGACGAGGACTCGCGCGGGCGACTATACCCCGAGGAACCCAGCCGGTTCCGCGACCGTTTCCAGCGCGACCGGGACAGGATCATCCATTCCAGCGCCTTCCGGCGGCTCAAGCACAAGACGCAGGTCTTCATCGAGCACGAGGGCGATTACTTCCGCACGCGTCTGACGCACTCGATCGAGGTGGCGCAGGTGGCGCGCTCGATCGCTGGGGCGCTTGGGCTGAACATCGACCTCGCCGAGGCGGTGGCGTTGGCGCATGACCTTGGCCATCCGCCGTTCGGCCACACCGGCGAGGATGCGCTGGCCGCGCTGATGGAGCCCTACGGCGGCTTCGACCACAACGCGCAGGCGATCCGCATCGTCACCTCGCTGGAACGGCACTATGCCGATTTCGACGGGCTCAACCTGACGTGGGAGACGCTGGAAGGCATCGCCAAGCACAACGGCCCCGTCGTGGGCGAGGTGCCTTATGCGCTGGCCCAGTTCAACGCGGTCTATGACCTTGAACTGCACACGCACGCCTCGATCGAAGCGCAGGTGGCGGCGCTGGCCGATGACGTGGCCTATAACAGCCACGACCTGCACGACGGACTGCGGGCCGAGCTGTTCTCGACCGAGGAACTGTCGGAATTGCCGCTTCTGGACAGCTGTTTCGCGGCGGTCGACAAGAAATACCCCGGCCTGAACCTCTACAAGCGCCGCCACGTTGCGCTGCGGCGGTTCTTCGGCATCCTCGTCGACGACGTGGTGACACAGGCCAAGGGGCGTCTCGCCGAACTGCAGCCGCTGACCGCCGACGACATCCGCCTTGCCGGGCGGCCGATGGTCCGGTTCTCGGACGAGATCTGGGAGCAGCTCAAGGTCACCCGCGAATTCCTGTTCCACCGCATGTACCGTGCGCCGGACGTGGTGAAGATGCGCCGGAAGGTGACCAAGGCCGTCGAGGGCCTGTTCCCCTTCTTCATGGCGCATCCCGCCGAACTGCCGAAACAATGGCGCAAAGAGGTGGACGAGGTGCAATCAGAGACCGAGCTGGCGCGGATCGTGTCGGACTATATCTCGGGCATGACCGACCGCTTCGCGCTGCAGGAATGGAAGCGGCTGAAGAAGCTGCGCTAGGGTCTTTCCGGCGGGCGAATGCCGTTTTCGATGCCGCGTTGACGCGGCACGGCAGCATGTTAAACCGCGCCGGTGCAGAAGGAAGCCAAGATGAACCTGTTCTCCGATATCCGTGCGCTGGTGGTGGACAGCCTGACGGCGATGACCGCCGAGGGCGCGCTGCCCGAGGGGCTCGATTTCTCGAACGTGGCGGTAGAGCCGCCGCGCGATGCCTTGCATGGCGACATGGCGACGAACGCCGCGATGGTGCTGGCCAAGCCCGCGCAGGCGAAACCGCGTGACATCGCCGAGGCGCTGGCCGCCAAGCTGGCCGCCGACGACCGGATCGAGACCGCCGAGGTCGCTGGGCCGGGCTTTCTGAACCTGCGTCTGGCGGAAGGCGTCTGGACCGGGCTGGTCGAGGGTGTGCTGGCGTCGGGCGAGGCCTATGGCCGGTCTGCGCTGGGGCAGGGGAAGAAGGTCAACGTCGAATACGTCTCGGCCAACCCCACCGGCCCGCTGCACGTGGGCCACACGCGGGGCGCCGTGTTCGGCGACGCTCTGGCGAGCCTGCTGGATTACGCCGGCTACGACGTGACGCGGGAATACTACATCAACGACGGCGGCGCGCAGGTGGACGTGCTGGCCCGGTCCGCCTTCGAGCGGTATCGCGAGGCCTGCGGACATGCGCCCGAGATCGCCGAGGGTCTGTATCCCGGCGAGTACCTGATCCCGGTCGGCGAGGCGCTGAAAGAGAAGTACGGCGACAGCCTTCTCGACAAGGGCGAACAGTACTGGCTGGAAGAGGTCCGCAACTTCGCCACTGACGCGATGATGGACATGATCCGCGAGGATCTGGCCCAGCTTGGCGTCAGGATGGACAGCTTCTTTTCCGAGAAGTCGCTGTATGGCACCGGCCGGATCGAGGCGGCGATCGCCGATCTCGACGGCAAGGGCCTGATCTATCGCGGCACGCTGGAGCCGCCGAAGGGAAAGGTGCCGGAAGACTGGGAGCCGCGCGAGCAGACGCTGTTCAAGTCGACCGACTACGGCGACGACGTGGACCGCCCGATCAAGAAATCGGACGGGGCCTGGACCTATTTCGCCCCCGATATCGCCTATCACTACGACAAGGTGAGCCGGGGCTACGATCTGCTGATCGACGTGTTCGGCGCCGATCACGGTGGCTACGTCAAGCGGATGAAGGCCGCCGTCGCGGCGCTGTCGGAAAACCGGGTACCGCTGGACATCAAGCTGACCCAGCTTGTACGGCTGTTCAAGAATGGCGAGCCGTTCAAGATGTCGAAGCGTGCCGGCAATTTCGTCACCTTGCGTGACGTGGTGGATCAGGTCGGCCCGGACGTGACCCGCTTTGTCATGCTGACGCGGAAGAACGACGCGCCGCTGGACTTCGATTTCGACAAAGTCCTTGAACAATCTAAGGACAATCCGGTGTTTTATGTCCAATACGCGAACGCTCGGATCCATTCCGTGCTGCGGAAGGCGGCCGAGCAGGGGCTCGAGCTGACCGACACGCCGACGCTGGAGGACGAGGCCGAGATCGCGGTGGCGAAGAAGCTGGCCGAGTGGCCGCGCCTTGTGGAAATCGCCGCGCGGACAAACGAACCGCACCGGATCGCCTTCTATCTTTACGAACTCGCGTCTGACTTCCACTCGCTCTGGAACAAGGGCAACGAGAAGACTGAGTTGCGGTTCCTGCAGGAAGATCAGGCAAAAGCTGAAAAAATTGCGCTGCCGCGAGCCGTTGGCGTTGTTATTTCGTCCGGCCTTGGTATTCTTGGCGTGACCCCGGTCGAGGAAATGCGCTGATAAACAGGCGCGCCACGTCCGATCACGGGTCCTGAAGCAGGCAAGAAAACCCGACGCGCCGCGAAGCGCGACAGGGGCAGTGAGGCAGACATGGCGGATTTGTACCTGGGCGACAGCCCGGAACCCGAAGCCGTATCCGTACCAAGCATTTTCGGCGCGGTGTTCAACTGGACCGGCGCCCTGATGTCGGTCGCGTTGATCGGCGGCTTGGGCGTGTGGGGCTATCAGCTTGCGGTGCGTGACGTCTCGGGGGTTCCCGTGGTGCGCGCGCTGGAGGGCCCGATGCGGGTCGCTCCGGACGATCCCGGCGGGGAACAGGCCGAACATCAAGGACTTGCGGTGAACAACGTGGCCGCCGAGGGCGTGGCCGAGGGCCCGGCCGACCGGCTGGTTCTGGCGCCGCCGCCGCTGAGCCTGTCGAACGAGGACACCCCCGGTCCGGGCGAGGCCGCCGCAGCGCCCGCGCCCGAAGAGGCCGAGATCGATCTGATGGCCGAAGCGCCCGCCGACGATCCCGAGGACGGCAATCTTGACGAGGCCGCAACCGACATGACGGCGATGGTCGATGAGCTGACCGACGGCGTCGCGCCGCTGGGCGAGGTCGATGAACCGCTTCGCCCGCTGATCGAGACCATCCCGGCCAGCGTCGCCGGCGTCTCCGTCAGCCCGCTCCCGGTCGCCCGTCCGGCCTCTGTCACCGCGGCAGCCGCCAACGACGACGCGGGCGACGATGCCGTGGCCGAGGCCGTCGCCGCCGCCGTGCTGAGGAACGTGACGCCCACCGCCGCCCCGGATTTCGACACGACCGAGCTTGACGGGTCCGAGGTCGAGGTCGGCACCCGTCTTGTGCAGTTCGGCGCCTTCGCCAGCCCGGAAGAGGCGCGCGCCGCGTGGGACAAGATGGACGCCCAGTTCACCGATTTCCTCACCAACAAGCGCCGCGTGATCGAAAAGGCGCTGTCGGGCGGCAAGACCTTCTACCGTCTGCGCGCGATGAACTTCGCCGACATCTCGGACGCGCGCCGTTTCTGCGCCGCCTTCGTGGCCGAGGGACAGGCCTGCATCCCGGTGGTGGCCCGCTGATGACCGCCCGCACGGCGGCCATTCTTGGCTGCGACGGTCCCCGCCTGACGCCTGACGAGCGCCGCTTCTTCGCCGAGGCGCAGCCGTGGGGCTTCATCCTGTTCGCGCGGAACATCCAGACACCGGATCAGGTGCTGCGGCTGACCTCGGGCCTGCGCGATGCGGTAGGCCGCGACGTGCCGGTCCTGATCGACCAGGAGGGCGGCCGCGTCCAGCGCATGACCCCGCCGCACTGGCGCCAGTGGCTGCCGCCTCTCGACCAGACCGAAAAGGCCGGCGCCAGGGCCGCCCGCGCGATGGAACTGCGCTCTCGCATCATCGCGTCCGAGCTTCTGGCCATCGGCATCGACGTGAACTGCACCCCCTGTCTGGACATCGCGCGCCCCGACACCCACGCCATCCTGCGCAACCGCTGCTATGGCGAGGACCCCGAAACGGTCGCCGCCGTTGGCCGCGCCGCCGCGAAGGGCCTGATGGCTGGCGGTGTGTTGCCGGTGATGAAGCATATGCCCGGCCACGGTCGCGCGCTGGTGGACAGCCATCTGTCGCTGCCGGTCGTGTCCGAGCCGCTCGAGGTGCTGCGCGCCGTCGATTTCGCCCCCTTCGCCGCGCTGGCGGACCTGCCCATGGGGATGTCCGCCCATATCGTGTTCGAGGCGATCGACGACCAGAACCCCGCCACCACCTCTGCCGCCGTGATCTCGCTGATCCGGCAAGAGCTTGGCTTCGACGGCCTGCTTATGTCCGACGACCTGTCGATGGAGGCGCTGTCCGGCGGCCCCGGCGACCGTGCGGCGGCGTCGCGTGCGGCGGGCTGTGACATTGTCCTGCACTGCAACGGCCACATGGACGAGATGCAGCAGGTCGTGGCCGCCGCGGGCCCGCTTGAAGGACAGGCGGCAACCCGCGCCAAGGCGGCGCTGGACGCCCGCACAAAGCCCGATTCCATTGACATTGCCGACGCAGAAGCAGAACTTGAGACGCTTCTGGGCGGCAAGGTGCATGGCTGAGGACGACACCGCATACGACAACGTCACCAGCGTTGAGGCGCGCCGCGCAGCGGAGGCGCTGATCGTTGACGTGGACGGGTTCGAGGGACCGCTCGACCTGCTGCTGACGCTGTCGCGCACCCAGAAGGTCGACCTGCGCAAGGTCTCTGTCCTGCAACTTTCCGAACAGTACCTTGCCTTCATCCGCAAGGCCCGTGATCTGCGGATCGAACTTGCCGCCGATTACCTAGTGATGGCCGCGTGGCTGGCGTTTCTGAAGTCTCGCCTGCTGCTGCCGCCCGACCCCACCGAAGAGGGACCGTCGGGCGAGGAACTGGCCGCGCATCTTGCGTTCCAGCTGGAACGGCTTCAGGCGATGCGCGACTGTGCCGCCCGCCTGATGGGCCGCGACCAGAAGGGCCGCGACTTCTTCGTGCGTGGCGTTCCCGAGAAGCAAGAGCGCGTGCGGCGGATCGAGTACACCGCGACGCTGCTCGACCTGATGCAGGCCTATGCCCGCATCCGGACCAAGGACGAATTCCGCCCCTTCGTGATGGACCGCGACAGGGTGCTGACGATGGAACAGGCGCTGGAGCGGATGCGCCCGCTGATCGGTTTCGCCGGTGACTGGACGGACCTGCTGTCCTATCTCCCCGACGGGTGGGAGACCGACCCGGCGATGCGCCGCTCGGCAACGGCGGCGACCTTCGCGGCCTCGCTCCAGCTGGTGAAAGAGGGACACATGGAGATACGCCAGTCCGAAACCTATGCGCCGATCCAGTTGCGCCGCAGGGAGCGTCCGGATGGCTGAGGACGAGCTGGAAACCGGCCCCGACGAGGCGACCGAGGCGGCGGACGGCCCCGAGGAACAGGAACGCAGCCTGTTCGAGGCGCCGCCCATGGGCGAACAGGAACGCATGGTCGAGGCCATCCTGTTCGCCTCGTCCGAGCCGGTGTCGGTGAACGAATTGAACTCGCGCATGCCGCATGGCTCTGATGCCGCCGAGGCGCTGGTGCATCTGCGCAAGCGATACGAGGGCAGGGGTGTCCACCTTGTCCGTGTCGGTGACGCGTGGGCGCTGCGGACGGCGCCGGATCTCGGGTTCCTGATGCAGAAGGAAACCGTCGAGACCCGCAAACTGTCACGCGCCGCGATCGAGACGCTGGCCATCGTCGCCTATCACCAGCCGGTCACACGGGCCGAGATCGAGGAAATTCGTGGCGTATCCGTGTCCAGAGGCACCGTAGACCAGCTATTAGAGCTGGAATGGATACGGTTTGGCCGCCGAAGGATGACTCCGGGCCGACCCGTTACATATGTAGTGACGGAAGAGTTTCTCGATCACTTCGGGCTCGAGAACGCCCGCGATCTGCCGGGGCTCAAGGAACTGCGCGAGGCCGGACTGCTGGAAAGCCGTCCGCCGATGGGGCCGCTGGCGGCAGGCGAAAGCGAGCCGGACGACGACGAGGGCGTGCCCGATACCGACCAGGGCGAAATGTTCGAATAGGAAGGCGACACGGTGAATACCAACCAGATCATCAACATGATCTTCCGGATGTTCCTGCGCAAATCCATCAGCCGGGGCATGAACAAGGGCTTCGACATGCTGGACGCCCGCCAGCAACGCAATGCGCCCGATACGCCGAAGAACCCGGACGCGGCGAAGCGAAACGAAAAGCAGAGCCGCGACGCCTCTCGCCGCGCGCGGCAGGGCATGCGCGTGGTGCGGCGGCTCGGGAAGTTCTGACCGCTTTCTGCCGCGGAGGCGGTTCACCTTAGCGGACCATTAGTCTTTCGCGCTTATGCGAAGGGGCAAGGTCTTCTCGCCCAAGGTGGACGCATGCCCGGAAAACTGAACCTCAGGAATATCACCCTTCGCAATCTGGCCCGGATCATCGTGGTGTCGGTCGTCGTGCTTGGCGGCACGATGGCGGCGAACATGATCTGGAACGTGGCCTCGCTGAAGAAGACGCAGGCGGCGTGGGATCAGTACGCAGAAAGCGCGGACCGCAGGCGGCTGTTGCTGGACGCCATATCCGCCAAGCTGGGCTTCGACGGAATGATCCATGATTTCAAGGATCTGGTCCTGCGCGGCGACCCCACCCGCGTGGACAGCGTGCAGCGGCATGCGGATGCGATACTCGCGGAACTGGGCGAACTGGCATTGCTTCTGAACGATGAAGAGGCGCAGCAGGACCTGGCCACGATCGCCGAGACGGTCGAGACCTATGGAACCTTCGCGGCGCTGGCTTTCCAGATGAACGCGATGGGGCAGCAGGCGGCGACCGTCGACGCGGCGGTCGCGGTCGACGATACCGCCGCCCTCGCCGCGCTGTCATCGCTGATGGACCGGCTTGAACAAGACGGCGCTGCGTCCCGCGCCGGTAGTCTGACGCAACTGCGCGCGGCGCTCGGATATGGCGGAGTGATCCATCATTTCAAGAACTTCGTGCTTCGTGGCGCGGATACCGCCCGAACTGGTGCGGAAGACGCCATCGGCCGCGCCCGCGCGGCGGTTGCGGCTTTCGGCAGTCTCGATCTGTCGGACGAAGAGACCGCCGCGCTTGCCACGGTGGCGGCGACGATCGACGTCTACGCCGGCGCCTTGCCGCTCGTGGCGGAAGGATGGGCGGCGGGCCTGCAGCCGTCGGCGGTGGACGCGTCTTTGCAAATCTCCGACGCTCCCGCCGCCGCTGCGCTGGACGCGCTGGAACGCGGCCTGCTGATCGAAGCTGTCGCGCTGGAGGCCGAGATCGGCACCAAGCTGGCGGACGGCATGCTGTACATCACCATCGGGCTGGTGCTGTCCACGGTGATCGCGCTGGCCATCGTTGTCGTGGCCCATGTCGCCCTGCGGCGCGGCGCGGTGCAACCGGCAGAGGCGGTGGCGGACGGCATCATGCGGCTGACGCAGGGTGATGACACCGTCGACCTTGCCGTGCTGGAAAGCGACAACGAAATCGGCGCCATCGCCCGCGCGTCCGAGGTGTTCCGCCAGAACATGATGCGCACGAAGGATCTGCTGGCCGAGCAGGAACGCCAGTCCGCCGCGGCGGAAGAGGCGGCGGAACAGCAAAAGGCGCTGCTGGCCGAAGTGCAGGAAAAGGCCACCATCGCGCGGCAGGCGGAAGAACAACAGCAGGCGGCCCGCGCCGCGCAGGACCGGATGCAGAAGGCGGTTCGCGCGGTGGTCGAGGCGGCGGTCGAAGGCGACTTTCACTGCCGTATCGAAGAAAGCTTCGACGACCCGGAATTGTCGGCGCTGGCCGATGGGGTCAACCGGCTGATGGGCCTGTTCGACGGGGCGGTGACCGACATCGGAACGGTCGCCGGCGCGATGGCCCGGGGCGATCTGTCGGTGACCATGGCGGGCACCTATTCCGGCGCGCTCGCGGGCCTGCAGGAAGGGCTCACCGACGCGCTGACACGCATCTCGGACCTGATCGAGGGCGTGGTCGCCACGTCGCAGCACGTCCAGACCGAGGTGCATTCGATCGACAGCTCGGCCGACGACCTGTCGCGCAGAACGGAAAGCCAGGCCGCGACGCTGGAAGAATCCGCCGCCGCCATCGTCGCGATGACCCAGCAGGTCAGCGGCGTGGCCGCCAACGCGGACGAGGCGCGGAACCTCGTACACGAGGTATCGCAGCTGGCGACCCACGGCGGCGAGGTGGTCGGAGAATCTGTGCGCGCGATGGAACGCATCGTCGGCGCGTCGGCGGAGATCTCGAAAGTGACGTCGCTGATCGAGGAAATCTCGTTCCAGACCAACCTATTGGCGCTGAACGCGGGGGTCGAAGCCGCGCGCGCGGGCGAATCCGGCCGGGGCTTTGCCGTGGTCGCGTCCGAGGTCCGCGCGCTGGCGCAACGGTCCGCTGATGCGGCGCAGGAAATCTCGAAGCTGATCCACACCAGCGAAAGCGAGATCGCCGAAGGCTCGGGCAAGGTAAACCAGGCGGGCGAAAGCATTCAAAGCGTGGTGGACCGCATCGGCAAGGTGTCGGAGATCGTCGTCTCGGTTGCCGACAGCACGCGCGAGCAGGCGGCGAGCCTGGAAGAGATCAATCGCGCGGTCAACGATCTCGACCACGCGACGCAGCAGAACGCCGCCATGTTCGAGGAAACCACCGCCTCGGTCGCGCAGCTTCGCAAGCGCACCGACGATCTGATCTCGCAAGGCACGTCCTTCCGCACCCGCAACGCCTCGCGCGAGCCCGAGGTGTGGGGCGCAATGGACGACGCGCCGATGCGGCAAAGCGCCTAGTGCGGCGGGATGCGGCACAGCCCTCCATGCGCGCGACGCCGCGATGGACTGAAGCCTGCGCGCCCCGGGCGGTTGATCGGACGTTCAGGATGCGGGCAAAGGCCTGTGCTCGGGACGGGGGCCGCGCTTACGATAACGGACACGTCGCTTCGCGGTCGGCTTCCTGTGTGAAGGCCGCCAGTCGCAACACGCCACGCTCAGGGCGCCGCGAAGTGCTTCGACAGCTTCAGGCCCTGGCCCTGGTAGTTCGAGGCGATGCCCGCGCCGTACAGTTGCGCGGGCCGTTCGGCCATCCGTTCATAGACCAGCCGACCGACGATCTGGCCGTGTTCCAGCACGAAGGGCGCCTCGTGGCAGCGCACTTCCAGCACGCCGCGCGATCCGGCGCCGCCGACTTCGGAATGGCCGAAGCCCGGATCGAAGAACCCGGCATAGTGGACGCGGAACTCGCCCACCATCGCCAGATAGGGCGCCATCTCGGCGGCGTGTTGGGGCGGGATATGCACCGCTTCGCGACTGACGAGGATGTAGAACGCGCCGGGGTCGAGGATGATGCGCCCTTCCGTCGTGCGCACCTCTTCCCAATAGTCGGCGGGCCGGTAGCCGCCGATCCGATCCAGGTCGATCACGCCGGTGTGCGGCTTTGCGCGGTAGCCGACAAGGTCGGTTTCTTCGGGCTGAAGATCGACCGAGAAACCCAGCCCGTTGTCGATGACCGCAGGGCCGTTCACCAGCGTCACGGCGTCGTGCAGGTCGCGCAGCGCCGCGTCGTCCAGCACCGCCTGACCTGCGCGGAACCGCACCTGGTTCAGGCGCATGCCCGGCCGCACGAGGACCGAGAAAGAGCGGGGGCAGATCTCGGCATAAAGCGGGCCGTCATAGCCTTCGGCAATCCGGTCGAATTCGGTGCCGCCGTCGGTGATCGTCCGGGTCAGCAGGTCCAGCCGCCCGGTCGAGCTTTTGGCGTTGGCCACCGCCTGCACGCCGGCGGGCAGCCGCAGCCGTTCCATCAGCGGCACGACATAGACGCAGCCCTTTTCCAGAACGGCGCCGTTGCTCAGGTCGACGCGGTGCATCTCGAACTCGGACACCCGGTCCGCGACCTTCGCGCCGGATCCCGCTAGGAACGAGGCGCGCACGCGGTAAGCCACTGTGCCCAAACGAAGATCAAGAGAAGCGGGCTGGATCTGGGCCGCATCCACGGGCACGTCCGCCGCAATCGCGCCAGAGGCGACCATCGCTTCTATCTGTTGGCTGGGAAGCACGCCGGTGCCGGTCAACGCGTCGCTCATCGTCCCCCCGGATACGACAACGCCCGCGGTGAAACTCCGCGGGCGGGTGTTGTGTTGGTCGGGCTAGCAGGACTTGAACCTACGACCTTCCGTCCCCCAGACGGACGCGCTACCAGACTGCGCCATAGCCCGACGTGGCGCCCTTCATACCGTTTTTGCCGGGAGGGGCAAGAGCCGATTTCGCCGCTCAGCCGGAATGCCCCCCGGCTTGCCCCGCCGTCATGCGCCCGCGCAATTCGGCCAGCCGTTCGTAGACCGGGCGCACCGCGTGACGGTCCACCACAGGCGACCGCCGCAGGCGGGCAAGAACGTCCTCCGACAGGGTCGGTCCATCGGGCATCGGGGTCATTTCGGGCAGGCTGCGTGGGGCAGGGGCCGGATCTGCCGCCTGTTCGGGCACAGGTTCTGCCACCGGCTCTGCCGCCGGTTCCGGCGTCTCGATATCCGCGACGCCGTCATCGGTAGAGATTTCCGGCACGCCGGTCGGCGTTTCGCCCGGATGCATCTCGCCGTGGGAATAGTCGTAAGGCTGTTCGACCATCGTCTGAGGTGCCGCGTCCTGCGTATCCGCCTCCGGCTCGGCACTTTCCGCCGCGTCGGGCACAGGCGCGGGATCTGTCACCTCAGGCGCGGGCTCTGCAAATGCCGGCTCCGCCCCATCCGGCGATGCGGCGATTTCCGGCGCCGGAGCGTCGTCTGCGGTCTCCGGCTGCGGCGCATCCTCGGCCGCCGCCTCGTCAGTCGATTGCGCAAACGGGTTATAGCTTTCGTCGACCGGCGCCGGCGCAACCGGTTCTTCCGGCTGGGCCATGGGCGCAGAGGCGACAGGTGCGGGCGCCGCAGGCTCTGGCGCAGGCGTCTCGGTATAGCTTTGCCGGATGATCTGCGGCGGCTCGCGACGCTCCAGTTCCGTGTCGACCACGTCACCGGCTGCCGGGGCGCCGTCCTGCGCGATGCCGGCCTCGATCTCAAGATCCGCACCGCCGTCGATCGGTTTCGACAGGGCCGCCACGTGCTTGACGCCCTGTTCCCGCAGGATCTTCTGAACCCCGCGGATGGTCAGGCCGTCATCGTGCAACAGCTTCTTGATGCCACCCAAAAGCGCCATGTCGGCAGGGCGGTAATACCGGCGGCCACCGGCGCGTTTGACCGGCTTCACCTGCGTAAAGCGGCTTTCCCAGAAGCGCAGCACATGCGTAGGCGTGCCGAGCCAGTCGGCCACCTCGCTGATGGTACGGAAGGCGTCGGGGGACTTGTCCATGGAAGTGTCCTGTTAGGGCTTGTTCCCCGCAGCGACCCGGTCCTTCATCAGGTGCGAGGGACGGAAGGTCAGCACGCGGCGGGGCAGGATCGGAACCTCCTCGCCGGTCTTGGGGTTGCGGCCCACGCGGGCCGCCTTGTCGCGCACCGAGAAGGTGCCGAAGGACGAGATCTTCACCGTCTCGCCGCGGACGAGCGCGTCGGACATGTGGTTCAGGACCGACTCGACCAGCTGCGCGGATTCATTGCGGGACAGCCCCACCTCGCGAAACACAGCTTCGCTCAGGTCCATGCGCGTCAATGTCTTACTCATCCAAACTCCCCCTTGGAATTAACCAAGGATAGGGGTGGGAGATTTTCAAAGTCAACATCAACAGCTTGCAGCAAGCGGTTAAGGCGGAACTTTGTTCGCTACCAGCGCAGGACGACGGCGCCCCAGGCCAGTCCGCCGCCAATTGCCTCGGTCACGACAAGGTCGCCGGGCTTGATCTGGCCGCGTTGGACCCCCACCGACAGGGCAAGGGGAATCGATGCCGCCGAGGTATTGCCGTGGTCCTGCACCGTCACCACGACCTTTTCCATCGGCACGTCCAGCTTCTGGGCGGTGGCCTTGATGATGCGCAGGTTGGCCTGATGCGGCACGACCCAGTCGACATCGGCGTGGTCCAGCCCTGCCTTTTTCAACGCCGCATCGGCGGTGGCGGCCAGCTTTTCGACCGCGTGGCGGAAAACTTCCTTACCGCGCATGCGCAGGTGGCCGGTGCTTTGCGTCGACACGCCGCCGTCGACATACAGGATGTCGCGATGGCGGCCGTCGGAATTCAGGTCGGCGGCCAGCACGCCGCGGTCGCTGGCCGTGCCTTCGCCCTCTTGCGCCTCCAGCACCAGCGCGCCGGCGCCGTCGCCGAACAGAACGCAGGTGCCGCGGTCTTCCCAGTCGAGGATGCGCGAGAAGGTCTCGGCCCCGATCACCATGACGCGCTTTGCCTGGCCCGACATGATCATCGCGTTTGCGTTGGCCAGTGCAAAGACGAAACCGGCGCAGACGGCCTGCACGTCGAAGGCGAAGCCGCCCTCCATCTCCAGCGCGGCCTGCACCATCGTGGCGGCCGAGGGAAAGGTCAGGTCGGCGGTCGAGGTCGCAAGGATGATCGCGTCGATATCGGCGGCGGTCATCCCGGCGTTGTCCAGCGCGGCGCGGGCCGCGCGCAGGGCAAGATCGGACGTGGTCTGGCCTTCGGCCGCGAAGTGCCGCCGCTCGATCCCCGAGCGTGACCGGATCCACTCGTCAGAGGTATCCAGCGTCTTCTCGAACTCGGCGTTTTCGACAATGCGGTCGGGCAAATAGTGGCCGACCCCACGGACAACGGCGCGTGTTATCATTCTATGTTACCGTTTCCAGCTTCTCTGCTCGCCGGATCATTGCCCGGCAGGGCGGCGGATGCAAGGCGCTCGGCCAGCCGCTGGTTGAACCCGGACTGGGCCAGTTTGAAGGCCAGCTTGATCGCCGCCGAGACGCCGGTGGCGTCCGCCGATCCGTGGCTTTTGACGACCGTGCCGTTCAGTCCAAGGAACACCCCGCCGTTGACCCGGCGCGGGTCGATCCGCTTGGACAGGCGGCGCAGCGAGGTCATCGCCAGAAGCGCCGCGATTCGGGACAGGGGGGTCGCCTTGAAGGCTTCGCCAAGGAAGTCGCGGATCAGCCCGGCGGTGCCTTCGCCGGTCTTCAGCGCGACGTTGCCGGTGAACCCGTCGGTCACGATCACGTCGACGCGGTCGGACGGGATGTCGCCACCCTCGACGAAGCCGACGTAGTCGTAGCTTCCCAGCGCCTGCCGCTGTTCCAGCATCTCGTTGGCGACCTTCAACTCGGCCCGGCCCTTGTGCTCTTCGGTGCCGACGTTCAGCAGGCCGATGCGGGGGCGTTCCAGCCCAAGGCCATTGCGGGCATAGCTGGCGCCCATCAGCGCGTATTGCAGCAGATCGTCCTCGTCGGCGCGCACATCGGCGCCCACGTCCAGCATCATGTTGAAGCCGCCGGGGTTCCGCGAGGGCCAGAGGCAGGCGATGGCGGGGCGGTTCACCCCGTCCAGCTTGCGCAGGCGCACCATCGACACCGCCATCAGCGCGCCGGTGTTGCCGCAAGAGACACAGGCCTGCGCCTCTCCCGAGCGGACCGCCTCGATCGCGTTCCACATCGAGGTGTCCTTGCCCTTGCGCATCACGTGGCTGGGCTTGGCGTCCATCGTCACGACGCCCTCGGCATCGCGGATCTCGCACCGGTCCTTCAGCTGCGCGCGGCGGGCGAGCAGCGGCTCAAGCTCGTCGCGGCGGCCGTGCAGGATGAAACCGATGTCGGGGTTTTTCGACGCCGACATGGCACAACCGCCAATGACGGCGGCCGGTCCCCGGTCGCCGCCCATGGCGTCTACGGATATCACGATACGGCCGGAACCCGCAGTCGACCGGGGCGGTTTGCTGTCTGCTACGCCCATCTCGTCACCGCGTCTTGTACCGGCTTACGCCGCGTCTTCGTCCAGCTCGATCTCGTCGGCCATGGCGACCACTTCACGGTCGGCATAGTGGCCGCAGGACGGGCACACGTGGTGCGGACGCTTCAGTTCGCCACAGTTCGGGCACTCGTTGGGGTTCGAACCTTCCAGCGAGTCGTGCGAACGGCGCATGTTGCGGCGCGACTTGGTAACTTTATTCTGAGGGACAGCCATGTCTCAACCTCGGTTTGCGGCGGGCCAAGCGCCCTTTGGTGGATAGGAAAGGGCGGGGTCGAACACCCCTTGGCCCGAATGTGTCAGCGAGGGCCGGAACATACTGCGATTCTTCAATCGTGCAAGCTGTTTTTCCGTCCCGTCTTCCGACCCCCGCGAAGGGCCCGGAAGCCCGCCACATACGCCGCTCCGCGCCATGTTTCAAGGGCCGGCGGCGCAAGGCTCTTGACGCGGCGGCCCCGGGCGTCCGACGATACGATGCACGACCCCGTGGGCGATGCGGCGGTACATCCGCACACCCCCCGGGGCGAAAGGCAGGTCCGCAGGCAGTCCGGATCCGGTCATCGGGCAGAGGCCGCGCCGAAACGCGCGCGCCCGGCCAGTCGAACTAGGACGAACGGAGGAGGACGGACATGCGCTGCTTCACGGTGCTCGGACCATCGCAATCGGGAAAGACCACGCTGACAGAGGCGCTTGGCGCGCTCGAGGACCGGGCGCGCGCCACCGCCTTCGGCGATAGGCTGGGCCTGCGATGTTTCGATTATCTCGGCGAGGCATGGGGCGCCTTCGACGTGGCGGGGGGCACCGACAACCTTGCGGCGGCGGGTCATGCGCTGGCGGCCTCGGACCACGCGGTCCTTGTGGTGCCGCCCCATCCGGAGGCGGCGCCGCTGGCGGCCCCCTACCTGAGACTTGTGGAAGAGGCGGGCGTTCCCGCCTCTCTTTTCATCAACCACATGGACGGCTTCGAGGGACGGGTGCGCGACACCGTGGCGGCCCTGCAGACCTATGCCGCGCATCTTCTGGTGCTGCGGCAGGTGCCGATCCGCTCTGACGGAGAGATTACCGGCGCGGTCGACCTGATCTCGGAGCGCGCGTGGGAATATCGCGAAGGCAAGCCCTCGGCGCTGGTCGAGATGCCCGAGGCGATCCGCGCCCGCGAGCAGGAGGCGCGCACCGAACTGCTGGAGAACCTCGCGGACTATGACGACGCGCTGCTTGAACAGCTGATCGAAGACCGGGTGCCCGCGCCCGAAAGCGTGTTCGCCATGGTCGCCGACATGCACAAGCGCAACGATATCCTGCCGGTGTTCCTTGGCGCGGCGGCCCATGCGAACGGGGTCACCCGGCTGATGAAGGACCTGCGTCACGAATCGGCCGATCCCGAGGCGGTGGCGGCGCGGCTGCGGGTGGCGCCCGACGCGGTGATCGCGGTCTGGGGTGACAACCGGCGTCACGTCGGCAAGTCGGTGCTGCTGCGCGACCTTGGTGGCGGGTTGGCGCCGGGCGCGTCGCTGGGCGGCGGCACGCTGGGCACATTGACCGCGCCGGACGGCAAGGCGCTGGACGGCGCGCTTGAACCCGGCGGGCTGGCGCTGGCGGTGAAGTCCGACCACGTCGCGCCGGGCACGGTCTACACCGGCGGCGGCGCACAGCCGGTGCCCGACTGGGCCGCCGGACCGGTCCCCGCGATGGCACGCCTGCTGACGCCCGCGAATGCCCGCGACGAGGCGCGGCTGTCCGGCGCGCTGTCGCGAATCGCGGCGGTCGATCCCGGCATGCGGCTGTCGCAGGATGCCGAAAGCGGTCACGCTCTGGTCCACCTGCAGGGCCCGATGCACCTGCGGCGGCTGTCCGAGCTTCTGGCGGCGGAGTTCGACATAGAGGTCGAGGCCGGCACGCCCGCCGGATCCTACCGCGAGACGATCTCGCGGTCGGGCGAAACGCATTACCGTCACCGCAAGCAGTCCGGCGGGGCGGGGCAGTTCGCCGACATCCAGATGACCATTCGCCCCCAGCCGCGCGGCGAGGGCTTCGTGTTCGACGAAACCGTGAAGGGCGGCGCGGTGCCGCGCAACTATATCCCGGCGGTGCAGTCGGGATGCGAAGAGGCGCTGGCCGAGGGGCCGCTGGGCTTTCGCGTCATCGACCTTGCGGTGACGCTGACCGACGGCAAGCACCACGCGGTCGACAGTTCGGACTACGCGTTCCGCACCGCGGGGCAGATGGGGCTGCGGCAGGCGCTGAGGGATTGCGCGCCGGTGCTTTTGCAACCGATGCACCGGATCGATATCCACGTGCCGTCGGTCTACACCGGCGCGCTGGTGGCGCAGGTGTCCTCGCTGAAGGGACAGGTGCTGGGCTTCGACCCGCACCCCACCGCCCGCGGCTGGGACGTGTTCCGCGCCCTGATCCCGCAGCCCTCGGAGGACGAGTTGTTCCGCGCGCTGGCGGGGCTGACCCACGGCACCGCGTGGTACGAAAGCCAGTTTGACCACTACGAAGAGATCCACGGCAAGGCCGCCGAAAAGGTCCGCGCCGAACGGGCAGAGGCGGACGCCTGACCTCGGGCTTCTTTGGTCCTGAAATATCCCGGGGGAGCGCGCGCAGCGCGCGGGGGCAGCGCCCCCTAGGCCTCGCCGTCGTCCTTCATCTTGTCGCGCAAGGCGGCGAGCCCCGCGAACGGCTTGGTCTCTTCCTCGCGGATCGGTTCGACGCCGTCCTCCGCGAAGGTCTCTTCCACCGGCTCCGCACCCTCGGCGCGGGGGTACAGCGGCAGGTTCAGCGCCAGCGCCTCGATCATCAGATCCTGCAGGTCCAGCACGGCGGGCAATGGCTCGATCGTGTCGTCCTCAGGGATCTCGAGCTCGTCCGCTTCCGGTGCTTCCGGCGGCTCGGCAAGGTAGGTGCGGTCGACTTCGGCGTCGATCCGCGTGGTCACCGGCGCCAGCGTCGCCACGCAGGGCTGCACCACGGTGACGCCCAGCATCGCCTCGAGCCGCCAGTCGCTTTTGCCCTCGGGGATCAGCTTGCCCTGCAGGCGCAGCTTCTTCAGCGCCACCAGTTCCAGTTCGTCGGCAATCGCCGCCCGCGCGTCGGCATCCGGTTCCAGCCGGAATTCATGCGTGCCGCCGCTGCGAAGCGCGGCAAGGCGGATCTTCGTCGGCGTGTCGCGCTCTTCCATAAGCTTGAACCCTTTGCGTTCCATCTGCTAAGCGACGTAAAAGTTCGGCAGGCCCGAGACAAGAGGCCGGAACCATCGGCCGACGAGAGGCCAGAGACGTGAGGGTTGCAATGGGCAGGATCACCGCCGGTTTCCGGCTGACGCTTGTGGCGGGGCTTCTTGGCCTGCTCGCCGCCTGTTCCAACATCGACCGCACGCATGGCTATGTGCCGACGGACGACGTGCTGAATCAGGTCATTGTCGGCGTCGACACCCGCGAGACGGTGGCCGAGGTCGTGGGCCGTCCCTCGGCGTCGGGCATTCTTGACGTCGGCGGCTGGTACTATGTGAAATCCAAGTTCCGCGCCTACGGCTTCCGTGAACAGCGCGAGATCGCCCGCGAAGTCGTGGCGATCAGCTTCGACGGCGCTGGCGTGGTCGAGAACGTCGAGCGCTTCGGCATCGACGAGGGCCGCAACATCACCATCTCGCGCCGCGTGACCGACAGCAACATCAAGGGCATCTCGTTCCTGCGTCAGCTGTTCGGCAGCTTCGGCAACTTCACCGCCGACCAGCTTCTCGGGCAGTAAGCCTCTGGTACGAACAGGACCCGACGCACCGCGCGCCGGGTCCCGATTTCTCAGTCTTCCGGTTCGAATTCCAGCGCCACGCCGTTGATGCAATAGCGCAGGCCGGTGGGCTGCGGCCCGTCCGGGAACACGTGGCCCAGATGCGCGTCGCAGCGGTTGCAGTGGACTTCGGTCCGTTTCATGAACCAGCTTCGGTCGACGCTTTCGCCGACCTGTTCGCCGTCCACCGGCTGCCAGAACGACGGCCAGCCGGTGCCGCTGTCGAACTTGTGCGCCTGATCGAACAGGGGCGCGCCGCAGCAGGTGCAGCGGAAGGTGCCCGGCTGTTTCGGGAAATCGTCGTGGGTGAAGGCGCGTTCGGTTCCGTGCTTGCGGGTGACCTTGAAGGTCAGATCGTCAAGCTGTTCGCGCCATTCCGCATCGGTCTTGATGACCTTGTCCATTTACGCTTCCTCTCGGCATTCGTCAGATGAGTGTCACATCTTGTGTGTACGCGGTTGCGAAACCATAGGTAATATGCCGTGGCGGCATTCCAAGTTCGGAACGCCGCCCCGGCCCGCAACGGGCGCGAGGGCAGGATGCTACGCAGGGGCAGATACCACGCACGCATGGCGGAAACGCCGGGAGACATCGCGGCCGCGCAGGCGCTGCGGTACCGGACCTTCATCGCCGAAACCGGCGCTGCCCCGCGCGAGGGCGGGTCGGACGCCGACCGTTTCGACGAAATCTGCAGTCACGTTCTGGTCGAGGACAGCCGCGACGGGCGGCTGGTCTGCTGTTTCCGGATGCTGCCCCTGTCGGGCGCCGAGATCGGGCAAAGCTATTCGGCGCAGTATTACGGCCTGTCCGCGCTGGAAGGCTACGAGGGGCGCATGGTCGAGATGGGCCGCTTCTGCATCGATCCCGAGCACGCCCGCGATCCCGACATCCTGCGCGTTGCGTGGGGGGCGATGACCCGTTTCGTGGACGAGCAGGGGGTCGACATGCTGTTCGGCTGCTCGTCGTTCCACGGAACCGAGACGGAAACCTACCTTGACGCTTTCGCGATGCTGAAGGAAAGCCACCTTGCGCCGAAGCGCTGGCTGCCGAAGGTCAAAGCGCCGAACGTGTTCCGCTTCGCCCTGCGGCTGCGGCGCAAGCCCGACGCCAAGACGGCGCTGAAAACGATGCCGCCCTTGCTGCGGACCTACCTGATGATGGGTGGCTGGGTCAGCGATCACGCGGTGGTGGACCACGACCTGAACACGCTGCACGTCTTCACCGGGCTGGAAATATCCGCCGTCCCGCCCGCCCGCAAGCGTGCGCTGCGGATGGTGGCGGGCTGACCCGCATCGCGCCCCGTTGACGATGCCTCGGCGCGGGGATAGCTGCTGCGCATGGCACAGGCACCCCTTCTTCAGCTTTCCGACATCACGCTGACCTTCGGCGGCAATCCCCTGTTCGACGGGGTCGATCTTGTCGTCCAGCGCGGCGACCGGCTGGCGCTGGTCGGGCGCAACGGGTCGGGCAAGTCGACGTTGATGAAGGTGCTGGCCGGCATGGTCGAGCAGGACCGGGGCAGCCGTGTGCTGTCGCCGGGAACCTCGGTCGGCTACATGGAACAGCACCCGGACCTGAGCCGGTTCGAGACGCTGGGCGAATTCGCCGCCTCCGAGCTTGATGCGTCCGAAGCCTACCGGGTCGAGATGGCCGCCGAGGGGCTGAAGTTCGACCCGGAAACGAAGGTCTCGGCGGCGTCGGGCGGCGAACGCAGACGCGCGGCGCTGGCCAAGCTGATGGCGGAAGCGCCCGAGCTGATGCTGCTGGACGAGCCGACCAACCACCTCGATATCGAGGCGATAGCGTGGCTGGAAGAACAACTGAAGACCACCCGCAGCGCCTTCGTCCTGATCTCGCACGACCGCGCCTTCCTGCGGAACCTCACGCGCGGCACCCTTTGGCTGGACCGGGGCGAGGTGCGGCGGCAGGAGAAGGGCTTCGAGGATTTCGAGGCGTGGCGCGACAAGGTCTGGGACGAAGAGGACGTCGCCCGTCACAAGCTGGACCGCAAGATCAAGGCCGAGGCGCGCTGGGCGGTCGAGGGCATTAGCGCCCGCCGCAAACGCAACCAGGGCCGCGTGCGCGCGCTTCAGGCGCTGCGGCAGGAACGCTCGGACATGATCCGGCGGCAGGGCGCCGCCGAGATGTCGCTCGATTCCGGGCCGCAGTCCGGCAAGCGGGTGATCGAGGCCAAGGAGATATCGAAAGCCTATGGCGACCGTACGATCCTGAAGCCGTTCTCGCTGCGTGTCCTGCGTGGCGACCGGGTGGCCTTTGTCGGCCCCAACGGCGTCGGCAAGACCACGCTTCTGAAGATGCTGACGGGCGAGGAAGCGCCGGACACCGGCACCGTCACGCTGGGCACCGGGCTAGAGATGGCGGTGTTCGACCAGAACCGCTCGCAGCTCGATCCCGACGCGACGCTGTGGGACAGCCTGACGCAAGACCCGTCGATGCGTGTCTCGGGACAGTCGGATCAGGTGATGGTGCGGGGCACGCCACGGCACGTGGTTGGCTACCTGAAGGACTTCCTGTTCTCCGAGGCGCAGGCCCGCGCCCCCGTCCGCGCCCTGTCGGGCGGCGAGAAGGCGCGGCTGCTGCTGGCGCGGATCATGGCGCGGCAGTCGAACCTGCTGGTGCTGGACGAACCGACCAACGATCTGGACATCGAGACGCTGGACCTGTTGCAGGAACTGATCGGCGACTACGACGGCACCGTGCTGCTGGTCAGTCACGACCGGGATTTCCTGGATCGCGTGGCGACGACAACGGTGGCGATGGAAGGCGACGGTCTTGCGACCGTCTACGCGGGCGGCTGGACCGACTATCGCGCCCAGCGGGGCGAAGGGGTGGCCCCGGCGGACAAGCCCAAAGCCGCGAAGCCTGCCAAACCGGCAGAGAAGCCCGCGCCGAAACCTGCCGTGAAAGCGGCGGATGGCCTGAGTTTCACCGAAAAGCACCGCCTCGACGCCCTGCCGGCCGAGATCGCGCGGCTGGAGGCGGAGATCGGCAAGCTGTCGCAGCTTCTGTCCGACCCCGACCTGTTCACCCGCGAGCCGGTGAAGTTCCGCAAGGCAACGGAAGCGCTGACACAGCGCCAGACGGCGCTGTCGGCGGCGGAAGAGGAATGGCTGGAGCTGGAAGAGAAGGCCGAAGCCGGCTGACGGCCGTTACGTGGTGCCGCAGAACATCTCGTACAGGACGCCCATGATGCGCGTCGAACGCTCGTCGGCGAGGCTGTAATAGATCGTCTTGCCGTCCCGGCGCGGTGTCACCAGACCCTCGCTGCGCAGGCGCGACAGCTGCTGCGACACGGCGGCCTGCCGCGCGCCCAGCAATTGCTCGAGCTCGGTCACCGACTTCTCGCCGGTGGCAAGGTGGCACAGGATCATCAACCGGCCCTCGTGGCTGATCGCCTTCAGGAAGGCGGCGGCAGCCTCGGCGTTCTGGGTCATGCGCTCGATATCCGAGCGGTCGAGACCGTCTGTCATCGTGGCAGTGGTGTTTTCCAAGATCGCATCCAAGGGCATCTGATCGGGTCCGGCAGTTTCTAGCATGTTCCTACAGCGAATGCAGCAACCGCGCTGCGGCGCGGCTTCGGCATTCACATTCAGCGGATGTAATGTGTTGGACGGCCGCTTTCAAGAACAGACGGAATTGAACTTGCGGCCGGGGTCGGTGATGGTTCGCAGAGGCGGGAGGACGCCTTAAAACATGGGAGGATAGCATGCCAGAGGACAGTGGAACCGAGTTCTGGAGGGACTTGCGCCCGATTGAAAAGGTCTTCCAGCCGGACGCCAAACCGGAAGTTTATCTTCCGAACATCGCCGACGAGGACGAACGTTACTACGTTCCCTTCACGGAAACGGTCTTCTCGCGCCCGGTATGGATATCGCCGACGACGAACCGATGGTGCGACGTGCTGATGGCAAAAGGGCCGGGGCTGGTGAACCGCCACTACCACCCGCACGAGGTCTTCGCCTACACGATCTCGGGCAAGTGGGGCTATCTGGAACATGACTGGATCGCGACCGCCGGGGACTTCGTCTATGAAACGCCGGGCGAGGGACACACGCTGGTCGCCTATGAAAGCGACGAGCCGATGAAGGTCCACTTCAACGTCACCGGCCCGCTGATCTGGCTGGACGAGGCGGGCGAGCCGGACGGTTACTTCGACGTCCATATGTATATCGCCATGTGCCGCGAGCATTACGACAAGGTCGGGATCGGCGCGGACTATATCGACGGGCTGATCCGCTAGGATCGGCGGGCGCGGAAACGCGACGAAAGGAAGTTTCCGCGCCGCCCTCTTTTTCGACATTTACGGTCCTGCCTGCCTCAATGCTGGGATGCAGGTTTTGCAAGCCCGGCATAGCCCTTGGGGCAAGCCTTTGACTTCACAGGATGTATGCCCCGGCATGCATCCCTGTGGTTGTTGAAATTTCGACCGCGCCGGCCCTAGTATCCATCAGCGACATCGAACCGACCGCTTTTGTATTTCTGACGCAGGTCAAGTTGTTCCGCACGTTCACGAGTTATTCTGCGCCTGCAAAGGCCGCCCGCAGTTCCCCGAGTGCCGCCTCATTTAAAGGAGCTTGCCATGAATGTTCAGAACGACATCCCGCTCGATCACCCCTGGGACGGCTTTTCCGACGGCAGTTGGCGGAACGCGATCGACGTCCGCGGTTTCATTCAGGAAAACTACACCCCCTATCTGGGCGACGCCTCGTTCCTTGCCGGGCCGACCGACCGCACGCGGAAACTGTGGGACGAACTGTCGGACCTGCTGAAAAAGGAACGCGAGGCCGGGGTGCTGGACGTCTCGGCGGACACGCCATCTTCGATTACCGCCCATGACGCCGGTTACATCGATCGCGACCTCGAGATCATCGTGGGCCTTCAGACCGATGCGCCGCTGAAACGGGCGATCATGCCGAACGGCGGGCTGCGGATGGTCGAGGTCGGGATGAAAGCCTATGGCTTCAAGCCCGATCCGGTGGTTCACGAGATCTGGACCAAGTACCGCAAGAGCCACAATCAGGGTGTCTTCGACGTCTACAGCCCCGACATCATGGCCGCCCGCCGGTCCGGCGTCATCACCGGGCTTCCCGACGCCTATGGCCGGGGCCGCATCATTGGCGACTACCGCCGCGTGGCGTTGTACGGCATCGACGCGCTGAAAGAGCGCAAGAAGGCCGAGTTCCACGAGCTTGACGATGCGGTCTTCGACGAGGCGATGCTGCGCACCCGCGAGGAATTGCAGGAACAGTTCCGCGCGCTGGGCGAATTGCACGAGATGGGCCTGAAATACGGCATCGACCTTGCCAAGCCCGCCCGCACCGCGCGCGAGGCGATCCAGTTCACTTATCTGGCCTACCTTGCCGCCGTGAAGGAACAGAACGGCGCGGCGATGTCTCTGGGCCGGATCTCGACCTTCCTCGACATCTATATCGAACGCGACTTCGCGCGCGGCACCCTGACCGAGGAAGCCGCGCAAGAGATGATCGACGATCTGGTCATCAAGCTGCGCATCGTCCGCTTCCTGCGTACCCCGGAATACGACGAACTCTTCTCGGGCGATCCGACATGGGTGACCGAGGTGATCGGCGGCATCGGTCTTGACGGGCGGCCCTTGTGCTCGAAGACCTCGATGCGCGTGCTGCAGACGCTATACAACCTCGGCCCCGCGCCCGAGCCGAACCTGACCGTCCTGTGGTCCGACCGGCTGCCCGAGGGCTTCAAGCATTTCTGCACCAAGGTCTCCAAGGACACCTCTGCGATCCAGTACGAGAACGACGACCTGATGCGCGAGAAGTGGGGCGACGACTATGGCATCGCCTGCTGCGTCTCGGCCATGGCGATCGGCAAGCAGATGCAGTTCTTCGGCGCCCGCGCCAACCTTGCCAAGGCGCTGCTCTATGCGATCAACGGTGGGGTGGACGAGAAGTCCGGCAAGCTGGTGGTCGAGGGCTTCGAGCCGATCACCGCGGAAGTGCTGGACTACGACGAAGTGATGGCGAAGTTCGACAAGACGATGGACTGGTTGGCCAAAACCTACGTCAAGGCACTGAACTGCATCCACTATATGCATGACAAATACGCCTACGAACGGATCGAGATGGCGCTGCACGACCGCGACATCCTGCGGACCATGGCTTGCGGCATCGCCGGTCTGTCGATCACGGCGGACAGCCTGTCGGCCATCAAGCACGCGAAGGTCGAGGTGATCCGCAACGATGACGGGCTGGCGGTCGATTATCGCATCACCGGCGACTACCCGGCCTTTGGCAACAACGACGACCGCGTGGACGGCATCGCCGCGTGGCTGACCGAGACCTTCATGTCCAAGGTGGCGGCGCAGCCCTATTTCTACCGCGACAGCGTGCCGACCCAGTCGATCCTGACGATCACCTCGAACGTGGTCTATGGCAAGAAGACCGGCTGCACTCCCTGCGGTCGCCGCGCGGGCGAGCCCTTCGCGCCGGGCGCCAACCCGATGAACGGGCGCGATACCAAGGGCTTCGTGGCCGCGGGCGCCTCTGTCGCCAAGCTGCCTTATGACTACGCGCAGGACGGCATCAGCTGGACCGCCTCGGCCACGCCCACCTCGATGGGCCACACCGAGGACGAGCAGGTGCGCAACCTGTCGAACTGCCTTGACGGCTTCACGCGGGCCGGGGGCTTCCACGTCAACGTCAACATGCTGACCAAGGACGTTCTGGTCGACGCGATGGACCACCCCGAGAAATACCCGCAACTGACCGTGCGTGTCTCTGGCTACGCGGTGAACTTCGTCAAGCTGACGCGCGAGCAGCAGCTGGACGTGATCAGCCGCACCTTCCACGCCACCATGTGAACCGGTCGGGCGTCCTTGGGCGCCCGCCGCTTCGGGACCCCGTTCCATGACCACCCAACACGCCCCCGCGCCGGGGCACGACATCCATCGCCACGACAACCACGGCTTCCTGCACTCGGTCGAGACCGGCGCGGCGGTCGATGGCCCCGGCATGCGCTTCGTCTACTTCATGGCGGGCTGCCTGTTCCGCTGTCTCTATTGCCACAACCCGGACACGTGGAAACTGCACAACGGACGCCGCGTCGAGCTGGAGGACATGCTGGCCGAGGTCGCGCCCTATGCCGGGTTTCTGAACTTTGCGGGCGGCGTCACCTTCTCGGGCGGCGAACCGATGATGCAGGCCGCGTTCGTCGGGCGTGTCGCCGCCGAGATCAAGGCGCGGCATGGGCTGCACATCGCATTGGATACGCAGGGGTTTCTGCACCATACGGTGCCCGACGACTGGTTCGATCCCATCGACCTTGTGATGCTGGACATCAAGCACATCGACCCCGCGCGGTATCTCGAACTCACCTCTCAGCCGCTGCAACCGACGCTGGACTGCGCCGAACGGCTGGTCCGCCTTGGGAAGCCGCTGCGCATCCGCTATGTGCTGGTGCCCGGCTGGACCGACGCGCAGGCCGATGTCGAGGGGTTGGCCGATTATGTTGCAGGGCTGAAGGCGCAGGGCGGCGACGTCGAGATGGTCGAAGTGCTGCCGTTTCACCAGATGGGCACGTCCAAGTGGGACAAGCTGGGGCTGGAATACCGCCTGCGCGACACGCCGACGCCCACGCCCGAGGGGACCGAGGCTGTCCGCGATATCTTTCGCGCACGCGGACTGGTCGCGACCTGAGCCCGCGAAGCCCGACAGGGGGGCGCGACAGTCTTCCGGCAATCCGCTACACAGCGGTCTGACCCGCATTGCCCGCCCGGAAGGCCCCCGCCGATGTCAGCCATATCGAAGGAAATCCGCTCGTTCCTCGTCGTGTCCGAGGCGGCCTCGATCCGCGAGGCGGCGCACCGGCTGAACATCTCGGCGCCCGCCTTGTCGCGGCAGATGCAGATCCTCGAACGCAGCTATGGCGCGCGTCTGCTGGTCCGGTCCGCGGGCGGCGTCTCGCTGACGCCCGAAGGTGCGCTGCTGCGGGCCGAGGCGCTGAAATGGGTGGATGCCGACGCGGCCTTCACGCAACGCCTGCGCCGGGGCGACCGGGACAGCCGCACGCTGGTCCGGCTGGGCGTGATGGAGGGGCTGGTGACACCGGTCGTACCCACGCTGGTGCGGCGGCTGGAGCGGCATCTGGGGCCGGTAGAGCTTGACCTTGTGGTCGGGTCCAACCCGCTTCTGCACGAGAAGTCCGAAGCCAGCGAGTTGGACATCGTGCTGGCCTACAACCTGCCACGGCTGGCGCATCTGTCGATTGTGGACGGCTTCGACTATACCCTTGGCGTCTGCCACGCGCCCGATCTGGGGATCGAGGGCACCGGTCCGATCACCATGCAGGAGGCGCTGCAATGGCCGCTGTGCCTGCCAAGTTCGGCGCTGTCGATGCACACCCGCCTGATGGCCGAGATCCTAAGCGTGCGGGTGAACCCGAAGGTGGCGCTGAACACCAACAGCATCGGCACGATCATGAGCTTTCTGCGCGACGGTCACGGCATCGCGTTCCTGCCGTGGCCCGACGTGTCGCAGGACGTGGCCGCGGGCCGGCTTGCGTTCCGTCCGATCAAAAGCCGCAGGATGACCGAACGGCTGAGCCTTGCGATCTGCCGGGGCAACGCGCTGGGCGATGCGACGGGCCCGGTGCTGGAAGAGATCCGCGCGGTGATCGTCGCGCTGGATCAGGAAGGGCCTGCGCCATAGGGCGGCCGGGCTGCCAGGGCGACCCGGCCGTTTCCGTCGTCACTTCTTGAAGTTCGCGCCGATCCGCATCTGGATGTAGTCATGCGCGGTCATCGGCTCGTACTTGCCTTCCGGCCCGGCCAGCACGGTGTCCATGTTCGCCTGCGCGAAATAGGCGATGGAATAGCGCGGGCCCGGGTATTCCTCGGGCTTGGGCATCCGCACCCGGTGCAGGTTCGACAACAGCTTGTCGTCCGACCACCGCATCAGCATGTCGCCGATGTTGCAGGTGATCACCCCGCCCAGCGGCGGCACGTCCGTCCACTGGATCGCGCGGCCCTTGCTGTCCTTGCCGGGGCAGACCTGCAGCCCGCCCTGACCGGCCTTTTGGTGCAGCAGGGTCAGGCAGTCGAAATCGGTATGCGCACCCGCGCGCCAGAACTTGAAGTCCTCGGGCTTGGCGTCTTCCATGCCAAGGTAGTGGATCAGCCGCAGGGTCGACTGGTACTCGGGCGTGTCCGGCGCGTGGCCCTCGGTGAAGAAGCCGGGCCCGAAGTCGAGCCGCTGCGCGAAGCAATCCAACACCTTCATCGCAAGCGCCCAGTTGTGCCGCTCGAAGGCCAGCATGGTTTCCTTGAACCCGTTCAGCTCTTCGCCCGTGGGCCACAGACCCTTCATGCGGGGCAGGGTGATCTGATAGCTTTCCTTCTGGTCCGCCGTGCCGGTCGAGGGCCGCACCTGCGCCTTGTATTCCCAGCCCGCGTTGGTCCCGGCCTTCAGCGGGTACTGTTTTTTGGTTTCGGTCGGCAGGTCGAAGAACCCGGCCGACAGCAGGAACGCCTCGTCGATCAAGTCCTGCGGGATGCCGTGGTTGGTCAGCTGGAAGAAGCCGATGCCGGTGGCGGCCTCCCACAGCGCGTCGGTGATCTCGTCCTTGCGGTTGAAATAGTCCGACATGTCGATCTGCGGAATATCGCGCTCGACCTCTTCGCCATAGCCGCCGATGCCCGCTTCTTTCTGAAGCTCGGCCAGTGTCTCGTTGCTCATTTCTCTTTCCTTCGATGTGAAAGGAGCAATGTCCGACGCCGGTGGCGACGACTGCTTCTACTCCGGTGGGCCTTCCGTGATCCGCATCACGGTCCGTATGGGAATGCTAAGGGCAGGCGGGTGTAAGAAAAAGTACAAAGAATGCCACACAGTGTAAGCAAAAACGGAACGCCACCGGGTCAGCGAGGGGGACGCTACGTCAATGGGGCTGATCTCTGGCGCGGAACCTGCTAAAGCGGCACGGCGCCGCCCTTGGGCCGCGCGAAACTGCCCCGGACCCCGCATGAACCACGACCTGCAATCCGCTGCCCGTCTTTCCGTCGCCCCCATGATGGATTGGACCGACCGGCACTGTCGCTATCTCCATCGGCTGCTGAGCCGGCGGACGCTGCTGTATACCGAGATGGTGACGGCGCCGGCGTTGGTGCGGGGCGACGCGCGGCACCTGTTGCGGTTCGATCGGGCCGAGCATCCGGTCGCGGTGCAGCTTGGCGGATCGGACCCGGTGGAACTGGCGCAGGCGGCGCGGATGGCGGCGGACGAGGGCTATGACGAGGTCAACCTGAACGTCGGTTGCCCCTCGGACCGGGTGCAATCGGGCTGCTTCGGTGCGGTCCTGATGGAGCGGCCCGGGCTGGTGGCTGACTGCGTGGCGGCGATGATCGCGGCGCAACCTGTTGAGGTCACGGTGAAATGCCGGATCGGCGTGGATGATCAGGTGCCGGAAGAGGTGCTGCCGGACTTCCTGACCAGAATGCGGGATGCAGGCGTACGGCGGGTCACGATCCACGCGCGCAAGGCATGGTTGCAGGGGCTGAGCCCGAAGGAAAACCGGGACATCCCGCCGCTGGACTACGACCTTGTGAAGGCGATGAAGCGCGCGTTCCCCGAGCTTCACATCTCGATAAACGGCGGCATCGCCTCGCTTGAGCAGGCGGCGGGGCTGCTGGAAGAGGGGCTCGACGGCGTGATGGTCGGCCGTGCGGCCTATCACCAACCGGCGGACATCCTGCTGGACGCCGACCGGGTGATCTGGGGCGAGACGCCGCCGCTGGAGACCGCCGAACAGGCCGTGGACCTGATGAAACCGTATATCGAGGCGCATCTGGCCGAGGGCGGCAAGCTGGCGCAGGTGACGCGGCACATGCTGGGCCTGTTCGCGGGCCGTCCCGGCGCGCGCGGCTGGCGGCGGGTACTCAGCGAGGGGGGGCACCGCACCGGGGCGGGGCTGGACGTGGTCGACGCGGCGCTGGCGCATGTGACCGGAAACGAGGCAGGCGCGGCGGAACGGCTGGCGTCCTGAGCCCCGGCGGGCGGAAACCACGCACCCGAACCGGAAATCCCCATGGACCTTCCCGCGCGGATGCGGTTTGACAGGGCGAAACCCCGTTCCGAAGGACCCGTGACATGCCCGAAACCGCACTTCTGATCCAGCTTCTGGTGATCCTGATGGTGATCGGCGCGGTCGCCGGGGTGCTGGCGGGGCTTCTGGGCGTCGGCGGCGGCATCGTTCTGGTGGCCGCGTTCTTCTATTCCTTTCAGGCGCTTGGATACTACGGCGAGCAGTTGATGCAGGTCTGTCTCGCGACCTCGCTGGCGACGATCATCGTCACCTCGGCGCGCTCGGTGCTGTCGCACAACAAGAAGGGTGCGGTGGACTGGGACGTGCTGAAGACATGGGCGCCGGGGATCGCCATCGGCGCGCTGATCGGCGTACTGGTGGCCGCGCAACTCAAGACCCGTGAGTTGCAGGTGATCTTCGGCATCCTCGCCATCATCATCTCGGCCTACATGGCGTTTGGCCGGACCCAGTGGCGGCTGGGAGACAGCATGCCCACCGGCTTCGCCCGCGCGGCGTTCTCGCCGGTGGTGGGCTTCCTGTCGGTTCTGATGGGGATCGGAGGCGGCAGCTTCGGGGTGCCGCTGATGACGCTTTACGGCAAGCCGATCCACCGCGCGGTGGCGACGGCGGCGGGCTTCGGCCTGCTGATCGCGGTGCCGTCGGTGGTGGCGTTCCTGTTCGTCACGATCGAGCCGGACTCGCGCCCGCCGTTCACCATCGGCGCGGTGAACCTGCCCGCCTTCTTCATCGTGATCTGCATGACGCTGCTGACCGCACCACTGGGCGTGAAGCTGGCGCACCGGATGAACCCGGCACCGCTGAAGCGGGTCTTCGCGGTGTTCCTGTTCATCGTCGCGCTGAACATGATCCGGAAGGCCGTCTGGGGCTAAGGCGAAGAATTTTATAGAAAATTCTGTTTAGCACGATCTTCTGGAAGATCGTGCTAACCACCGTTCCGCTCAATCTTGCCACGTCGCCCGCCGCGCCGGCGTTTAAGCAATCCCGCGCGGTCGGGCAGTTCCGCCATCACCGCGCGGCGCTCGTCCGGGCTCATCCGCAGCCAGTTGCCGATTTCCTCGGGCGTGCGCAGGCAGCCGGTGCAGATCCGCGCCTCGGGGTGGACGACGCAGATCCGCACGCAGGGGCTTTCGATGCCCTGCCGGCTGATCGGCGTTTCGCTCATCCGCGCAGATGCCTCAGGCGGTCCAAAGCGCCCTGCAGGATGAAGCTGGCCGCGACATGGTCGATCACCTCGGCGCGGCGGCGGCGCGAGGTGTCGGCCTCGAGCAGCGCGCGTTCGGCGGCGACGGTGGACAGGCGTTCGTCCCAGTAACCGATGGGCAGGTCGGTCAGCTGCGACAGGTTGCGGGCGAAGGCGCGGGTGGATTGCACGCGCGGCCCTTCCGAGCCGTCCATGTTCACCGGCAGGCCCAGCACGATGCCGCCCAGCGCGCGCTCGGCGGCGATCTCCATCAGGCGGGCGGCGTCGGTGGTGAACTTCTTGCGCTTCACCGTCTCCATCGGCGTCGCCACCGTCAGCAGGCTGTCGGACACCGCGACACCGATGGTCTTCGTGCCGAAATCCAGCCCCATCAGCCCGCGCATCGGGGGCAGGGCGGCCGCGAAATCGGTGAACGCGTCGTGGATCATTCCGCCACCCCGGCAAGCTGCGCGGCGGTGCGGATCTGATCCAGCGCCTCGGGCGCGTCGGCGAAGACGGTCTGCGCTTCGGTCCAGATCGCGCCGGCCCGATCAAGTTCCTGCAGGACACCAAGCGCCCGGATCAGGCGGGCCCAGTCCTCGGGGGTGCCGCCGTCGGTCGCCAGCCGTTCGGCCAGACCATCGACCATGCCGCGCACCATCTGGTCGCGTTCCTCGGGCGTCAGGTCCGAGGCTGCTTCGACGTCCTCCTGCGAGGGGCCGGGGCTGTCGGGGCCGACGATGGGCGGCGCCGAGGGCGGGGTCCAGCGGACGCCGGCCAGTTGCGCCACCTCGGGCATCTGCGACAGGATCGGCGGCACCCACGGATCGTCGGTGCGGCTTTCGGTCAGCAGGTTTTGCCACGTCGCGAAGGTCAGGTCGGGGCGGCGGGTCTGGAACTGCAACAGCCCGGTGTAATAGCGCGCCGGTCCGTTCGCGGGGTCCAGCGCGAGGGCGCGTTTCAGCGCCTGTTCCGCCTCGGGCGAGACGATGCCGCCAGCGGCAAGGATCATCAGGTCGGCCAGATCACCGAAATCGTCGGCGACCAGATCGTCGCCCTTCACTTCGATCAGACGCTGCTGCGCCGTGTAGGCGGCGACGAAATTGCCCAGCCGCGCCTCGTTCACCACCAGCAGTTCCAGCCCCTGCGGATCGTCCGGGTTCTCTTCCATCGCGGCGCGCAGGCGGTCCATCAGCTCGGCGAACCGTTCGTCCGGGGTGATCTCGGGCATGGTGCCCGCGGCGGCTGTTTCCAGCGCCGCCTGGCTTGGACGCGCGTCGCGCAGTTCCTCGGCGGCGTTGATGCGGGCGGCAAGCGGCATGTCGGGATAGTCGGGCGCGCCCAGCGTCCAGTACAGCCCGAACGCCCCGGCCAGCACCGCGATGCCGGTGAAGACGGCGGCGGCGATCGACAGGCCGCGCGGCGCGGTCGTCTCGGCCCCGGCTGTGCGCGCGGCGCGGTCGGCCTCCAGCAGGCGGCGCGACACCTCGACCCGGACGCGTTCGCCCTCGGCCACGGTCAGCACGCCGCGGGCGACGTCGCGATCGACCTCGCGCAACTGGTCGCGGTAGACTTGCACGTCATAGGCCGCGGCAGGGTCGGCGCCTTGTGTCCGCCCGCGCAAAAGCGCCAGCACCAGCAGGGCGGCCACCGCGAGCGCCAGCAGCACGGATACGATCCAGAATGCCGAAAGTCCCATATGTCCTCCGTGTCCCTGACCCATCTATCCATTGCGATGGGCGCGCAAAACCCCAAATGGGCCGCTGGTCGCTCACGCTTGCGTCGGAGGCGGCGGAAGGTACGATTTGCCGCATGTCGCAAATCCGGCGGCAAGTGCCGCTGGCACGCTTCACACACGACCGCACCCGTTCCAGAAAGACCTGAACGAAGCGAAGGGATTCGCACGATGAAACGCTATTCCGCATTTGCCATCGCCCGCGAGGCATTCCGCCAGCACACCGGCTGGGAACGCGCCTGGTCCTCGCCGGAGCCGAAGAAGAAATACGACGTCGTGATCGTCGGCGCCGGGGGGCACGGGCTGGCCACGGCCTATTACCTCGGCAAGAATTTCGGCATCACCAACGTCGCGGTGATCGAGAAGGGCTGGCTTGGCGGCGGCAACACCGGCCGGAACACGACCATCATCCGCTCGAACTATCTGCAGGACCCCTCGGCGGCGATCTTCGAGAAGGCGCGCAGCCTGTACGAGACGATGAGCCAGGACCTGAACTACAACGTCATGTTCAGCCCGCGCGGCGTGATGATGCTGGCGCAGACGCATCACGAGGTGCGCGGCTGGCAGCGCACCGCGCATGCGAACGCGCTGCAGGGCGTGACGACCGAATATATCGGGCCCGAGCGCGTCAAGGAACTGTGCCCGATCATCAATATCGAGGGGCCGCGCTATCCGGTGCTGGGCGCGCTATGGCAGGCGCGGGGCGGCACCGCGCGGCACGATGCGGTCGCGTGGGGCTATGCGCGGGCCTGTTCCGCGATGGGCATGCACATCATCCAGAAGTGCGAAGTCACCGGCGTGCGCTCTGAAGGCGGCAAGGTGAAAGGCGTCACCACCACCAAGGGCGACATTGACTGCGACAAGCTGGGCATCGTCGTGGCCGGACATTCCGGTGTGCTGGCCGACATGGCGGGCTTCCGGCTGCCGATTGAAAGCGTGGCGCTGCAGGCGATGGTCAGCGAGCCGATCAAGCCCTGCATGGACGTGGTCGTCATGGCCAACACCGTACACGGCTACATGAGCCAGTCCGACAAGGGCGAGATGGTGATCGGCGGCGGCGCCGACGGCTACAACAACTACACCCAGCGCGGCAGCTTCCATCACATCGAGGAAACCGTGCGCGCGCTGATCGAGACCTTCCCGATGATCAGCCGCCTGAAGATGCTGCGCCAGTGGGGCGGTATCGTGGACATGACCGGCGACCGGTCTCCGATCATCTCGAAGACGCCGCTGGACGGGTGCTTCATCAATGCGGGCTGGGGCACCGGCGGGTTCAAGGCGATCCCCGGCTCTGGCTGGGCGATGGCGGAACTGATGGCGAAGGGGCAGTCGCCCCTGGCCGACGGTTTCGGGCTGGACCGCTTCCGCGCCGGCCGCTTCGTGGACGAAAGCGTCGCGGCGGGGGTGGCCCACTGATGTCAGTGGACGTGCGGAATGCCGGCCTGAACAGGCCCGGGCGGCGCGTTGAGCGGCGTCTGCGGACCGGCGACGAGGTCTTCCTCGCGCCGGGCGAGGTCGGCCAGGTCCGCCTCGGGGCATTCCAGCACGCCGATGGCGTTGACGCCAAGGCTCAGGGCTTCGTGCCACTTGGCGTGACCGTGGATGCGGTTGGCGATGCTGGTGTCGGCGCGTCCGAAGTAAAGCGGCGTCGCGATGCCAAGGACGCCGGTATCGCGTCGAAGGAAAACGTACAGCCCCGCGCACTCCGGCAGTTCCGCGATGCGGGTGCAGACCGAGAACGTGTATTCCGCCCCCGAGGCGCCCCGCGCGATATAGGTCGAGTGGTCCGGCATGTCTCCCATCCCCTGGGCTTCTGCACGGGCAAAGGGTCGCCGCATCGCGGCGACAAGTCAAGTTTTGTGTCGGCTGTGTTTCAGTTGGCCACATCTGGTGGTATCTCCGGCGGTTCCCTGCCGATTGCCGCAGGTGCACGGAACCATTGCAAATCGCCCCGCGTTGGCTCGCCAACTGACGCGGAAGGAGCGATTTCATGGTTGATCAGAACTTCCAGCGTGACCGCGAATACATCCGCGAGACCGACAAATCCGGCGGCGGCATGTCCGTCATGGCTTTCATCGTCGGCGGGCTTGTCGTGCTTGTCGGCATTCTCGCCTTCGTCTTCTGGGGCGATGTCGAGGGCAGCTTCGGCGGTGCAACCACCGGCGGCGGCGACGTTTCCGTCACCGTTGAAAGCGAAGCCTCGGGCGAAGCGGCTGCGACTGACAGCGCTGCCGATCCGGCCCCGGCAGAGACGGCTGCACCCGATGCCGCCGCGTCTGCTGACGCCGAAGTCGAATCCGGCAACTGAACGTGGGAACACCCACACGGCACTTCGGGGGACCGCGCCATGACGCGCGGTCTTCCGATGCCTCGTTCTTCGGCGGTTCGCCGCCCAAGACTTCAGCCGAAGTGTGTCGTTTACAGACCACTGGCGGCTGCTTGCCGAACAAATCGAACATCATTGGCAGCTTTCGGCCTGCCCTTGGATCAAAGCACGAACAAGCCTGTTGCGCACCGTCCGTTGGCCCTAGTTTCGCCGGGTCGAAAGGAGGGCGTTACATGGAAGACGTCCGGCAGTTTGCCCGGTCCTCGGACCTTTGGATCTGGCTGTGCGGCCTCGCGTCGCTTCTGCTTCTTGGTTTCATTCTTCCCGGCGCGTCCGACGACGGCCGGTCCAGCGCCGTATACATGGGCCCGCACACCAGCCCGTATGCGTCCGCACGCCCCGACTTCCGTCCCGAATTCCGGATGGGCAGCGCCATGCTGCTTCCCCGCATCGCGCCCGAGCCGCTTTTCGTCCCCGAGCTCGTCGCGACCGCTTCGGTCGACTGACACCCACCACCACACCACTCACGACCACCTGACGGGCGGGCATCTGCGGATGTCCGCCCCGTTGCCATGCAGGAGCGCCCAATGCTGATCCTGACTTGCCCCTATTGCGGAATAGAGGCTGACGAAACCGAACTGTCTCCGGGCGGTGAAGCGCATCTGAAGCGCTTCGGCCCCGGCTCGACCGACGAGGCGTTCGAAACCTATCTGTTCCACCGCGAAAACCCCAAGGGCGTGCATTTCGAGCGGTGGCGTCATGCGATGGGCTGCGGCAAGTGGTTCCACGCCGCGCGTTGCACGGTGACGCTGGAGGTGTTCGGCACCTATTCGGCGCAGGTCACGGAACCGCCGGCGGAGATCCGCGAGAAAATCACCACCAAGCGACCCGGCTGGAGCTGGAGGGGCATCGAATGAGCACGCGTCTGGGTAAGGGCGGGCGGCTTCTGGACCGCAGCCGGCCGCTGGAATTCACCTTCAACGGCAAGCGGATGAAGGGCTATCGGGGCGACACGCTCGCTTCGGCGCTGCTGGCGAACGGGCAGACGCTGGTGGGCCGGTCGTTCAAGTACCATCGCCCGCGCGGCATCGTCGCCTCGGGCGCCGAGGAACCGAACGCGCTGGTCAACCTTGGACGCGACGGCCGGTTCGAGCCGAACCAGCGGGCGACCACGCAAGAGCTGTTCGACGGGCTGACGGCGGAAAGCCAGAACCATTGGCCGAGCCTCGAATTCGACGTGGGCGTGGTGAACAACTACGCGTCCAAGTTCCTGCCGGCGGGGTTCTACTACAAGACCTTCATGGCGCCGCGTCCTGCGTGGAAGCACGTGTTCGAGCCGTTCATCCGCAAGTCGGCCGGTCTGGGCCGCGCACCGGTGGACCGCGACGCCGACATTTATGAACATTTCCACCTGCACGTGGACATCCTTGTGATCGGCGGGGGCATCGCCGGGCTGACCGCCGCCAAGCAGGCGGCGGCGACCGGGGCCAGCGTTCTGGTGGTCGAACAGACCGCGCATTGGGGCGGTCGCGCCCCTGTGGATGCGGGCGAGATCGACGGCGTGCCTGCTGCCGACTGGGTGAAGAACGCGGTGGAACAGCTTGAAAGCGCGGACAATGTGCGCATGTTCTCGCGCTGCATGGGGTCGGGGGTCTATGACCACGGCTCGGTTCTGGCTTACGAGCGCCTGACCGATCACGCGCCGCAGGACGACACGCCGCGCCACCGTCTGTGGCGCATCCGCACGAAGCATGTGATCACCGCGACCGGCGCCATCGAGCGGCCGCTGAGCTTCGCGGGCAACGATCTGCCGGGCGTGATGCTGGCCGGTGCGGTGCGCGACTATGCCGTGAACTGGGGCGTCAGCGCCGGTGACAGGACGGTCGTGGTGACGAACAACGACGACGCCTATCGCACCGCCTTCGCTCTGCTTGAGATGGGGCTGGAGGTTCCGGCCATCGTCGACGCGCGCACCACGCCGCAAAGTCCGCTGATCGAAAAGGCCCGCGCCATGGGCATCCGGGTCGAGACGGGCCGGGGCGTTGCAAAGGTGAAGGGCCGCGCGCGGGTCGAAGGCGTGGCGATCACCACGCAGGCGGGCGAGGGGGCGGTGCTGGAAACCATCCCCTGCGACGTGGTCGCGATGTCGGGCGGCTGGTCTCCGGTGGTTCACCTTTGGTCGCACTGTGGCGGCAAGCTGACCTGGGATGAGACGCAGGCCTTCTTCCGTCCGGACCGCACCAAGGCGCCGACCGGCGACAAGGGGCAGCCCTTTGTCACCGTCGTCGGCTCTGCGAACGGCATGCTCGGCACCGCCGAGGTGCTGGCCGACGCCCACGCGGGCGGCGGGGCGGCAGTCGCGTCGGTGACGGGGCAGGAGCCTGCGACAGTACCGGTGCCGCAGGCCGAGGCGGAAACGCCCGCACCGATCGAACCCGTCTGGATGATGCCGCAGGGCGCCAGCCACGAACTGCGCAGCAAGATGTGGCTGGACTACCAGAACGACGTGAAAGTGTCGGACGTGCAGCTGGCCGCCCGCGAGGGCTATGAAAGTGTCGAACACACCAAGCGCTACACGACGCTGGGCATGGCGACCGATCAGGGCAAGCTTAGCAACATCAACGGCCTTGCCGTGCTGGCGCAATCGCTGAACGCCGATATCCCGGCGGTCGGCACCACCACCTTCCGTCCGCCCTATACGCCCATCTCGATGGGGTCGATCGCGGGCGAGGCGCGGGGCGAGATCTTCCAGCCGCTGCGCCGCACTCCGATGGACGACTGGCACGACGCCAACGGCGCCTATTGGGAGCCGGTGGGCCACTGGCGCCGCCCGTACTGCTATCGCGGCGTTGCCGAAACGGCAGCCGAGGCGGTCATCCGCGAGGTGAAGAACGTCCGTGAAGGCGTTGGTTTGCTTGACGCTTCCACGCTCGGAAAGATCCTTGTGAAAGGGCCGGACGCGGGCCGGTTCCTTGACATGATGTATACCAACATGATGTCGACCCTGAAGGTCGGACGCTGCCGCTATGGCCTGATGTGTTCCGAGAATGGCTTCCTGATGGACGACGGCGTCGTTGCCCGCGTGGGCGAGGACGAGTGGCTGTGCCACACCACCTCGGGCGGCGCGGACCACATCCATGCCCACATGGAGGAGTGGCTTCAGACCGAATGGTGGGACTGGAAGGTCTACACCGCGAACCTGACCGAGCAATACGCCCAGATCGGCGTCGTCGGCCCGAAGGCCCGCGAGGTGCTGGAACTGGTCGGCGGCATGGATGTCTCGAAAGAGACGCTTCCGTTCATGGCGTGGGCCGATGGCCAGCTGGACGGCATCCCGGTGCGGATCTACCGCATCAGTTTCTCGGGCGAGTTGTCGTTCGAGATCGCCACCAAGGCGGGCTATGGCCGCGCCTTGTGGGACAAGTTGCTGGAGGCGGGCCGGGTCTTCGGCGTGATGCCCTACGGGACCGAGGCGCTGCACGTGCTGCGGGCCGAGAAGGGCTTCATCATGATCGGCGACGAAAGCGACGGCACCGTGATCCCGCAGGATCTGGGGCTCGACTGGGCGATCTCGAAGAAGAAGGAAGACTTCATCGGCAAGCGCGCGCAGGAGCGGTCGCATTTCGCCGACCCCGAGCGGTGGAAGCTGGTCGGGCTGGAAACCACCGACGGCTCGGTGATCGAGGACGGCGCCTATGCCGTCGCGCCGGGCGAGAACGTCAACGGCCAGCGCAACGTGCAGGGCCGTGTGACCTCGACCTACTGGTCGCCGACGCTGAACCGCGGCATCGCCATGGGGCTTGTCGCCCACGGGCCGGACCGGATGGGCGAGGTCGTGGAGTTCTCGAAGGTCGATGGCGGCACCGTTGCCGCCAAGATCGTATCGCCCGTGTTCTATGACCCGGAAGGGGAGAAGCAGAATGTATGATCCGGTTGGCGCTCTTCAGCCCGGAACCTACGCGGGCTTTGCCGAGGTTCAGGTCCTGCCGCCGCAGGGCATGATCGTGGTGCGCGGCGATCTGTCGGACGGCGCGCTGCAATCGGCGGTCACCGCCGCCGTGCCGCTGGCGATGCCCGGACAGACGGGCGCAAGCTTCGAGAACGGCAGGGGCATCTTCTGGATGTCGCCGGACGAACTGCTGCTGATGTGCCCCTATGCCGAGGTCGCGGGTCACGTCGACAGCATCGGCAAGGCGCTGGCCGGGACGCATCACCTTGTCGCCGACATCTCGGACGCCCGCGCGGTCTTCGCCGTCGACGGGGTGGACGCCCGCGAGGTGCTGGGCAAGCTGACGCCCGCCGACCTTGCGCCGTCCGTGTTCGGGCCCGGCAGCTTCCGCCGCACCCGGCTGGCGCAGGTGCCGGCGGCGGTTCTGTGCGAAACGGACAACCGCTTTGTGCTTGTCTGCTTCCGCTCGGTCGCCGGATACGTCCACGAGCTTTTGAAAACAGCGGCAATTCCGGGCAGCGAGGTCGGGTATTGGCGCGATTGACGCGCGGGTGGCCGGGGGAAATCCCGGCCACGCCCCTTGACCTGACGCGTTCCATGCCATTTCTGTGCCGTGGACATCATTCCTATTACGACAAAGGGGACCCCCATGGCTTTCGAACTTCCCGATCTGCCCTACGCCCATGACGCGCTGGCCGACAGCGGCATGTCCAAGGAGACGCTGGAGTACCACCACGACATCCACCACAAGGCTTACGTCGACAACGGCAACAAGGCCATTGCGGGGACCGAGTGGGAAGGCAAGTCGGTTGAAGAGATCATCAAGGGCACCTACGACGCGAACGCCGTCGCCCAAAACGGCATCTTCAACAACGCCTCGCAGTTCTGGAACCACAACCAGTTCTGGGAGATGATGGCGCCCGGCGGCACCGGCATGCCCGGCGAGCTGGAAAAGGCGCTGGTCGAGAGCTTCGGCTCGGTCGACAAGTTCAAGGAAGACTTCGCCGCAGCGGGCGCGGGCCAGTTCGGCTCGGGCTGGGCCTGGCTGGTGAAGGACACCGACGGCGGCCTCAAGGTCACCAAGACCGAGAACGGCGTGAACCCGCTGTGCTTCGGCCAGACCGCTCTGCTGGGCTGCGACGTGTGGGAGCATTCCTACTACATCGACTTCCGCAACAAGCGTCCTGCCTACCTGACCAACTTCCTCGAGAACCTGGTCAGCTGGGAAAACGTCGCTTCGCGCATGTGATCTCTGCCTGACGGCGGAACAGGGGCCTCGCGTCACAGGACGCGGGGCCTTTTTGTTTGCGGCGGCGGTCACCGCCCGAACAGGATCGCGTCGGCGCCGGGCAGGACGTTGTGGTGCAGCACGGTTACGCCGTCCCGGGTCCAAATGGTCGCCTGGCAAGTGCTTTTTTCGGGCAATGCAGAGAAGCCTATGTCGCTTAGCAAATGCGGTGGCAGCGCGCCGAGTCCGGCATAGGGATCTTCGGTTTTGGCAGGTTTCCTGATCCATGCCCGAACGCGGCCAAGGATGGATTGGCGGGGGCGGGCAAGTCTGGAGTCGCAAATCGCTTCGGTCATGTGGCTATTCCTTCAATATCATCTAAGGATGCCTTGAAAATACCGAACGCCGATCAATTGCCGCAAACCACTATTTCGCGTATCATGGGTTAGGAAAACTGATCCATGAGCCCGCCATGCGCCTGCCACCGCTGAACGCCCTTCGCGCCTTCGAGGCCGCCGCCCGCCACGAAGGCTACATCGCCGCCGCCGAGGAACTGCACGTCACCCGCGGCGCGGTCAGCCGGCATATCAAGCTGCTGGAGGATCATCTTGGCGTGCAGCTGTTCCGCCGCCACGCGAAGGGCGTCGCGCTGACCGAAGCGGGGCGGAACCTGCAGCCGGTGCTGGAACGCGCTTTCCGGGACATCGTCTTGGGGGTGGAACGCATATCCCGGGACGCGCAGGAGCTTCGCATCCTGTGCCCGCCCGCCACATCATTGCGGTGGCTGATGCCGCGGCTGGATGACTTCCGCACCTGCCACCCGGACATCCGCGTCAGGCTGACCACCGATTTCCACACGTTGTCGGGGTTCGACAATACCGAGTACGACATCGGCTTTTCGGTCTCGAAGTGGCCGCGCAACGACGCCCGTATCGCGGTCGAGACGGTGTTTCCGGTGTTGATGACGCCCATCTGCACCCCCGCGATGGCGGAAAGCCTGCGTGCCTCGGGGCCGGAGGGGCTGGCCGACGCTACGCTTCTGCACGACACCCCCCGCCGCACCGACTGGCGTGACTGGCTGGCGACCTACCCGGTGAAAGGCGTGTCCGAGACGTCAGGCGACACCTTTCCGAACCTCGACATGGCGGTGAAGGCGGCGGTGATGGGGGCAGGGGTGGTGATGGCGGACCTCGTTCTATGCCGCGACGAGCTTGAAACGGGCGCGCTTGTGGCGCCGTTCCCGGACCTGGCCTGTAAGGCCAGCTATGGCGACGTCTGTCTCGTGGGAGAGCGGTCACGTTGGGAGGACCCGAAGGTGCGCCTGTTCCGCGACTGGGCGCGGAAGGCCGCACAGCCGGACGTGGATCGGCTGCATCGCGCCTGATGCGCGGCCCGCTATGGAACACGTCCCGCAGCCGCTGCGTTGGTCCTCAAAGCAAAGGAGGAACCGATATGGCAGAGCGTGCAAGATCCAATGACGGGCACCGCGAGACCGAGGAAATCCTCGGCCAGAAGCCCGAAGACATGGACCCGGCCCCGTCCGGTCAAGGCCGCAACGGTGGCGAGATCCAGCGCAAGGTCGGCACCCGCGACGAAGGCAAGCGGTACGACGAGACCTCGGCGGGCAACACCCGCCCGCTGGCACAGGACCAGAACGGCAGCGGCGACAAGGAGAAGGTGTGATGACCGATATCCGCAACGGCACATGGGTGCTGATCGCCGACGGCGAGAAGGCGCTGTTTCTGCGCAACGATCTGGACGAGGTGAACCTTGACCTGAATGTCGTGCGCATCGAGGAACAGGACAACCCCTCGGATCGCGAGCAATCCGCCAACCGCCCCGGCCGCATGGCCGACAACGGCGCGGGGCAGCGGTCGGCCTTGGACGACACCGATTGGCATGAACTGGCGAAGGAACGCTTCGCCGACGATCTGGCCGACATCCTGTACAAGCTGGCGCACAAGGGCCGGTTCGACCGTCTTGTGATCTGCGCCGCGCCCAAGACGCTGGGCGAGTTGCGCGACAAGATGCACAAGGAGGTCTCGCAGCGGGTGATCGCCGAAGTGCCGAAAGACCTGACCAACCACCCGCTCGACAAGGTCGAGCAGATGCTGGCGACCGAGTTCGCCTGAGACCTGCCGACAAGGGTCGACGGGTTGACATCGCGGCCATCCGGGCGCCTGTGGCGCGGGAACGGAGTATGCGATGTCGGACGGAACGAAAGGCGCGATCGCGGTAGCGGTCGCGTCAATCATGTGGGGCCTTGTCCCGATCTACTACAAGATGCTGGCCCATGTGCCGCCGCTCGAGGTGCTGGCGCACCGGACCATCTGGTCGCTGGTGTTCTTCGGGCTTGTGCTGATGGTGCAGCGGCGTCTGCACGAGGTCCGCGCGCTGCTGTCGCGGCCTTCGGACCTGGCCGCCATCGCTGCCGCCGCGACCCTGATCTCGTGCAACTGGCTGCTGTTCATCTATTCCGTCCAGATCGACCGCGTGACCGAGGCGTCGCTGGGCTATTACATCTTCCCGCTCGTATCGGTCGTGCTGGGGATGGTCTTTTACCGCGAAACACTGAAGCCCGCGCAGGCGGCCGCGGTGGTGCTGGCCGCGGCGGGGGTCGGGGTGCTGACTTGGGGGCTGGGCGCGGCGCCATGGATCTCGATCGGACTGGCGCTTTTGTTCGGCTTCTACGGCGTCATCAAGAAATACGTGAACGCGGGGCCCGTGGTGTCGGTCTCGGCCGAAGTCCTGCTGCTGGTGCCGCTGGCCGTGGTCTGGCTGTGGGGCGTCCATGCGCGGGGCTGGACCGGCCTGACGGGCGAGACCCTTGGCACCTTCGGGCATGACTGGTCGGACAGCCTGTTGCTGATCGTCTCGGGGCCGCTGACCGCGGTGCCGCTGATCCTGTTTTCCTACGCCTCGCGGCGGGTGACGATGGCGACGGTGGGGCTGGTGCAGTACCTGAACCCGACCCTTCAGTTTCTTGTCGCCACCGTGCTGTTCGCCGAGCCCTTCACCCGCTGGCACGCCATCGCCTTCCCGCTGATCTGGGTGGCGCTGGCGATTTACTCAGTGTGGGCGGTGCGTCACGAAAGGTCGGCGCGCAGGGCGGCGACCAGTTCGTCCACGGTATCGACCACCACGTAGAAGTCCCGCAAGGACTTGTCGGCGAAGCCCTCGTTGATGGTCTGGTCGATCAGGGCGATCAGCGGCTGCCAGTAGCCCTCGACATCGACAAGGTAGATCGGCTTGGCGTGCAGCGTCAGCTGGCGCCAGGTCAGCACCTCGAAGAACTCGTCCAGCGAGCCCGCGCCGCCGGGCAGCACGACAATCGCGTCCGAGTTCATGAACATGACCTTTTTACGCTCGTGCATGTTCTCGGTGATGATGAAGCTGCCCAGATCGCGTTTGGCCATCTCGCGCGCCAGCAGGTGTACCGGGATCACGCCGAAGGTCGATCCGCCCGCGTCCTGCGCCGCGCGGGAGACTGCGCCCATCAGGCCGACATCGCCCGCGCCATAGACCAGACGCCAGCCTTCCTCGGCCATCAAACGGCCCAGATCTTTGGCGGATTGCACGTATTCGGGTTTCGTGCCGTTGCGTGAGCCGCAAAAGACACAAACAGAAGGGGGAACGGACACCAGATATAGCCCTCGCGGCAATGAGTTTTGACCACAGATAGCCGGGTTGGTAGAGTCGCTCAACCGCCCGCCGGGGGTGCCGGGCGGTGTTGGAGAGAGAAATGCTGTCGAGTATCGGATCTGTGGTCGGTGGGGGCCGTGCGGCGGGGGCTGTGATCGTCGTGTTGATCGCCGGGGCGCTTGGGTATGGCGGCTGGCGACTGGTCGCGCCGGACATGCCCGCAGGCGACGAGGACGTGGCCGAAGTGTCGAGCGCCGACACACCGGTCGCGGACACGCCCGACGTAGACGAAACCGCCGCGTCCGAGACGCCGGACGCCGAGCCCGAGGCGGTCACAGAGACCGCCCCCGAAACGCCAGAGCCGCCGGAAGCCCCGGAAACGGAACCGCCGGTCTTCGACGTGGTCCGCGTGGATGCGGAGGGCAACGCACTGATCGCGGGCCGCGCGACGCCCGAGGCCGACGTGACCATTCTTCTGGACGGGGTCGAAGTCTCGAAGACGCCAGCCGGGACGGACGGCAACTTCGTGTCGATGTTCTCGGTCCCGCCCGCGGATGTCCCGCGCGTGATGAGCCTTGAGATGGAAGCCGAAGGGTTGGGCAAGGTACCGTCGGTCGCGACGGTGATCCTGCAACCCGCCCCTGCGGGCGCCGCGCCCGAAGTGGCGGGCCTGCCCGAAGGCGCGGCGACTGACGCAGCGCCGGACGTCGTTGTCTCTGATACCCCGGACACCACCGCACCCGACGAACCGGTGGCAGAGGCGCCGGAAGGCGTCGAGCCCGACGTCGCCACCACGCCGCCTGCCGATGTGGCCGAGGTCTCCACCGACGGCGACACCGCACCGGATGCGGTCGAGATGGCGGGGGCAGACGAAACGGACACGGCTGAAGACACGGGTGCAGACACGGCGGCAGATACCGAGACGGCTGCCGCCAAGGACATGGACGCGGACGTGCCAGACAGCGCCGACAGCGCCGACATGGCCGATGCCGCAGAGACAGAGGGCGAGGGCGGCGACATCGCCGCCACCGTCGCGGGCACCGTGGTCGCGGGCGCTGGCGCTGCCGTAGAGGCGCTGGCGGACGGTTTGACCGGAGAGCCGGGGCCCGACAGCGACGAGACGGCGGCGGCGGACGAGACCTCGGAAGACCCCGCTTCGGTCGACACGGCAACCGACACCACCGCGCCGGACAGCGCAGAGACAGCGCCGGAAGCCACGGCAGAGGCCACAACGACCGAGGACAGCGCCCCAGCTGAAATGGCGGCCGAAACGGCAGTCGAAACGGCGGACGCATCGTCGGCGCCCGACGTCTCTGCGCCGGAGGCTCCCGAGATCGTCGCGCCCGACGTGGCCGCCGCCTCGGAAGCTCCGCAGGTGCCGGACAACGGCAACGCGCCCGACGTGCCTGCCGCGCCTTCGGTGCTGCTGGCCGACGACACCGGCATCCGCGTGCTGCAATCCGGCGGGGCCGAAACCCGGCCGAACCCGACGGTGGAAATCGACACCATCACCTATGACCCCGAGGGCGACGTCGCCGTCGGCGGGCGGGGCGGCAGCGGCGGCTTCGTGCGGGTCTACATCGACAACCGCCCGGTCAAGACGACCGAGATCGGTGTGGACGGCCAATGGACCATGGATCTGCCCGACATCGACACCGGCATCTACACGCTGCGCGTCGACGAACTGGACGCCGAGGGCGCGGTCGTGTCGCGGGTCGAGACGCCGTTCAAGCGCGAAGAGCCCGAGCTTCTTGCGGCGCTGGAAACCTCGCGCAGCGGCGGCGACGCGGATGCGCCGCGGCCGGAACTTCTGACCGTCCAGCCGGGTAATACGCTTTGGGGCATCGCGTCCAAGCGCTACGGCGACGGCATGCTGTATGTCCGCGTGTTCGAGGCCAACAAAGAGCGTATCCGCGACCCGCACTGGATCTATCCGGGACAGGTCTTCGCGATCCCCGAATAGCGCCGGTGCGCCATGTCGGTGCGGACCGAGAGAGACGTCTGTGTCTCTCTGCGGGCTGGTCAATCCTGAAGCGGATGCCTAGGTAGTGGGCGCGTCTGTCAAGGAAGCCCGATGCCACCCAGCAGAATGACCGATTGGAACAGTCCCGCAGCCCGCAAGAACGGGTTGAACGTGGTTGCCAAGGTTGCCCCCTATCTCTGGCCCGACGACCAGCCTTGGGTGAAGCGGCGCGTGGTGTTTGCCCTGCTGGCGCTGCTTGTTTCCAAGTTGATCGCGGTGGGCACGCCGTTCTTCTACAAGGCCGCCGTCGATGCGCTTTCGGGCGAGGCGGACCGCGCCGACATGTGGCTGGCGATGGGGGCCGTGGGCCTGACCGTCGCCTATGGCATGGCGCGGCTGATGAACGTGGGCTTCCAGCAGTTGCGCGACGTGATCTTCGCCGCCGTGGGTCAACGCGCCCTGCGCCAGCTGGCGCTTGAGACGTTCCAGCACATGCACGCACTCAGCCTGCGTTATCACATCACCCGCAAGACCGGGGGCCTAAGCCGGATCATCGAGCGGGGCGTGAAAGGCGTCGAGTTCCTGCTGCGGTTCCTTCTGTTCTCTATCGGGCCCTTGCTGCTGGAACTGCTGCTGATCGCGGTGGTGCTCACCGTTGTGTTCGACCTTTGGTACCTCGCCGTCGTGTTCGTCACCATCGGCCTCTACATCTGGTTCACCTTCAAGGTGACCGAATGGCGGGTGAAGATCCGCAAGCAGATGAACGATCAGGACACCGACGCGAACCAGAAGGCGATCGACAGCCTTCTGAACTTCGAGACGGTGAAATACTTCGGGGCCGAACGCCGCGAAGCCGAACGCTATGACGGCGCGATGGCGGGCTACGAACAGGCGGCGCTGAAGACCTCGTACTCGCTGGCGTTCCTGAACTTCGGCCAGTCGCTGCTGATCACCGCCGGGCTTGTCATCGTGATGGTGATGGCCGCCGTCGGCGTGCAGAACGGCAGCCTGACCGTCGGCGACTTCGTGATGGTCAACGCCTACATGATCCAGATCACCATGCCGCTGAACTTCCTTGGCACGGTGTACCGCGAAATCCGGCAGGCGCTGGTGGACATGGCCGAGATGTTCGACCTGCTGGAGCAGCCCGCCGAGGTGAAGGACGCGCCCGACGCCAAGCCGCTTCGGGTGAAGGGCGGTGAGGTGGTGCTGGACGACGTGCGTTTCGGCTACGACGCCGAGCGGCCGGTGCTGAAGGGCGTCTCGGTCCGCGTCGGCGCGGGCGAGACGGTTGCCATCGTCGGCCCTTCCGGTTCGGGCAAGTCCACCATCGGGCGGCTACTGTTCAGGTTCTACGACGTCACCGGCGGCGCGATCCGGATCGACGGGCAGGACCTGCGCGACGTCACGCAGGAAAGCCTGCACGCCCAGATCGGCGTCGTGCCGCAGGACACGGTGCTGTTCAACGATACCATCCTCTACAACATCGCCTATGGCCGTCCCGAAGCCGCGCGGGACGAGATCGAGGCCGCCGCGCGGGCGGCGAAGATCCACGACTTCATCCTGTCGCTGCCGGAAGGCTACGAGACGCAGGTGGGCGAACGCGGGCTGAAGCTGTCGGGCGGTGAGAAACAGCGCGTCGGCATCGCCCGGACGCTGCTGAAGAACCCGCCGATCCTGCTGCTGGACGAGGCCACCAGCGCGCTGGACACCGAAACCGAGCGCGATATCCAGACCGAGCTGAAAGCGATGGGCGAGGGGCGTACGGTCCTGACCATCGCGCACCGGCTGTCCACCATCGCCGATGCGGACCGCATCGTGGTGCTGGTGAAGGGAGAGATTGTCGAAGAGGGCACCCACGCCGCCCTGCTGGCGCAGAACGGCCGCTATGCCGCGCTTTGGGCGCGGCAGGCGGCGGAGATACCGGACGAAGAGCCAAGGCTTGCGCATCCGGGCGAGGAAGAGGCAAAGCCGGAGCCTGCCGACGGCGGCCATCTGCCCGCAGACGGGCGCTGGCGCTGGTCCGGCGAGACCTGAGCGGCCGCCGCTTGCGCTTTTGACAGGTTGGACCCTCATCCCGATGCCTCAGGCAACGGTAACGGCAATGACGGCGGGGGATGGGCCGGCGGACGGCGCGCGGTAACGGTCGATTAAGCGCTACCGTCAAAAACATGCCGTGTGCATGCATTTTGCTTGCCATGCTGCACCGCCGAAACTAAGGGGGTTCACGAGTTTCAAGGAAGTCCCCCATGTACCGTTTCGCCCTCATCCTCGGGATGCTGGCCGCCATCGGCCCGTTCGCCATTGATATGTACCTGCCCGCGATGCCCGGCATCGCAGAGGATCTGAACGCCTCGGCGGGCGGGACGCAGCTGACGCTGACCGCCTTCTTCCTCGCGTTCGGGGTGTCGCAGCTGGTCTATGGCCCGTGGGCGGATCAGGTGGGGCGGAAACGCCCGCTGTACACCGGCCTGACGATCTTTGCGCTAGGCTCGGTCGGCTGCGTGCTGGCGCCGACGCTGCCGGTGCTGGTGGCCTGCCGGTTCCTGCAAGGGATGGGCGGCGCGGTGGTCATGGTGATGCCGCGCGCCATCGTGCGCGACATGCACACCGGGCCCAAGGCGACGCGGCTGATGGCGACGGTGATGCTGGTGATCTCGGTCTCGCCGATGCTGGCGCCGCTGGCGGGCAGCGCCGTGATGGGACTTGGCGGCTGGCGCGGGATCTTCGCGATCCTCGCGGTGGTGGGCGTGCTGGGGCTGGTGCTGACCGCCCGCGCGCTGCCCGAGACGCTGCCTCTGGAACGGCGTGTGCCGGTCAATCTTAAAAGCCTCGGGCGCGGTCTGCGCACGCTGCTGAGCGACCCGACCTTCCTTGGCCTGACCTTCATCGCGGGCTTCGGCATGGCAAGCTTCTTCGTGTTCCTCGCCAGCGCCTCTTTCGTCTATGTCGACCAGTTCGGCCTGTCGCCCACCGGCTTCTCGCTGGCCTTCGCGGTCAATGCCATCGGCTTCTTCAGCGCCTCGCAGGTCGCCGGTCCGCTGGCCGAGCGCATCGGCATCACCCGCGTCATCGTGCTGGGCGTGGGCGCCTTCCTGTGCTTCTCGCTGACCACTCTGTCGCTGGTCGCGGCGGGCGGCGGGCTGCCGGTGATCATGGGCGGCCTGTTCCTTGGCAACGCGGGCCTCGGGCTGGTGATCCCGACCGTGTCGGTGATGGCGCTGGACGCGCACGGCAAGATCGCGGGTCTCGCCGCCTCGCTGGGCGGGACGTTGCAGATGGTGACGGGTGGCCTGATGATCGTGGTGTCGGGCCTGTTCTTCGACGGAACGGCGGTGCCGATGCTGGCGATCATCGCCTCGTGCGCGGTGATGGCGGCGCTTTTGGCCGCCTCGACCCTGCCGCGGCTGATCCGGGCGCAGCGCGCCGCGGCCTTCTGAGCCGCGACATCCCGCGAGGATGTGACCGCAGGCCGCGGCGGCACATGCCGCTGGGGCTTGTTGCGCACCGGGAAGGTCAGTAATCCTTCCACCATGTCGTTCTGGGAATACGCCAACCCCGTCAAGTTCATGACGACCTCGCAAAAGGTCTTGCCGTGGATCGGGGGCCTAGCCGCCCTGTGCCTTGCCACCGGGCTGATCTGGGGCTTTTTCTTCACGCCCGAGGACTATCGGCAGGGATCGACCGTCAAGATCTTCTACCTGCACGTCCCCGCCGCGATGATGGCAATCAACGCGTGGGCGATGATGCTGGTCACCTCGCTGGTCTGGATCATCCGCCGCCACCACGTCTCGGCGCTGGCCGCGAAGGCCGCGGCGCCGGTGGGCGTGACGTTCACGCTGATCGCGCTGGTGACCGGCGCGATCTGGGGCCAACCGATGTGGGGCACGTGGTGGGCGTGGGACCCGCGGCTGACGTCCTTCCTGATCCTGTTCCTGTTCTACCTTGGCTACATGGCTTTGTGGGCCGCGATCGAGAATCCGGACACCGCGGCGGACCTGACTTCGGTCCTGTGCCTCGTGGGGTCGGTCTTTGCGATCCTCAGCCGTTACGCGGTGAACTTCTGGAACCAGGGCCTGCATCAGGGCGCCTCGCTGTCTATGGACAAGCAAGAGAACGTCGCCGACGTCTTCTGGTATCCCGCGCTGGTGGCGATTGCCGGGTTCGTGCTGCTGTTCGTGGCGCTGGTGCTGCTGCGGACCCAGACCGAGATCCGCCGCCGCCGCCTGCACGCGCTAGAAATGCGCGAAAGGATGGGATGATGCCCGAACTTGGAAAATACGCCGGCACGGTGCTGTCGGCCTACGGGATCAGCCTGCTGCTGCTGGCGGGCGTCGTGGTACTGAGCGTCGTCCAGTGGCGGCGCATGAAGCGGCGCCTTGCAGCGGCGGAGGCGCGGCGCAGCAATGGTTAAGCCCCTTGTTATCCTGCCGCCGGTCCTGTTCGCGGGGCTGGCCGCACTGTTCCTTCTTGGTATGAACCGCGACGACCCCGACGCGCTGCCGTCCAGCATCGAGGGGCAGCCGGCCCCCGCGCTGACGGTGACGCCCCTGGGCACGCTGCCGGGCTTCGACGCCGAGACGCTGGCCGAACCAGGCGTTAAGCTGGTCAACTACTGGGCCAGTTGGTGCGCGCCCTGCCGGGTCGAGCACCCCAACCTCGAGGCGCTGGCCGCCGAGGGGGTGCCGATCTACGGCATCAACTACAAGGACGAGGCGGCCAAGGCCTTGGGATTCCTTGAAGAACTGGGTAATCCCTATGCCGCCGTCACGGCAGATGGCGGGCGCACGGCGTTGGACTGGGGCGTCTACGGCGTGCCCGAGACCTTCGTGCTGGATGGCGATGGCAATGTGGTTCTGCGGTTTGCGGGTCCGGTGACCCAGCGGGTGATCGAAGAACGGATCCGCCCGGCAATGGAGCGCGCCGCCGAGTGACGGCGCGCTCTGGCTAATCAGCCGATATAAGCGATGACGACCATAAGGGCGAAAAAGCCCAGTTCGGCCACCGGCCAAATCAAAGAAGCTCTGCGTTGCAGCGGCACGCTGGTATCGATTTGCATAACGTTCCCTTACCCCTCTCAATGCCTGGCAAATTAGAGCGAACTGGCATCGATCACTAGGAAACGATTTCGATAACTTACCTTGGGTAAGGTCGATCCGGGCCGTAACTTGTACTTAAGTATATGTTTGCGGCGGGAATGTGCGGGAATGTGGCGAAAGAAAGGCCAAGGGTCACAATCTAGGGTAGAATCGCCTCAAAAACATAACCGCACAATAATCGCGGGTCGCAGTTATTGTACGAGTTACCTAGACGAATCTCTCTTCAGGCGCGAAGCGCGGGGATCTCGGTACCCGCCGGAATGCCCAGCCGGCGACGCAGTCCGGCGGGCAGCAATCGGGGTGATGCGATGCGTGGCCGCTGCATCTCTGGGATGACGCGATCTACCCCGTAAAGCCCTAAAAACTCTTGATAATTGTCGAATGCGCGCCGCCCCGCCGCGTCGATGAAGCTTTCCGACGGCGTACCCTCGGCGACGATCACCTCGTGGTCCTCTGTTTCCACGTGATAAAGTGCAAACTGCTCGGGCAGGTTTTCAGGCGGAAGCCAGCCGATCCCCTTGCCGCCCACCAGTGCGCCAGCGTTGACGATCACGCCGTCCAGCAGCAGCCCGTGATCCGCCGTCACGCAGAGATCGCGCTTGGGACATCCGGGCGCAAATGTGTCAGCGGGGATGCGGACGATGCGCAGATTGAAGGGCACCAGAGCCCGGTTCATCGACATTCGCCCGATCCAGCGGATCGGCACGTGCCGGCCGTCGTCCGTCTCGACTAGGTCTCCGATGGTCAGTTCCTCGACCGCGCGCAGACCCGCCGAGGTCGCGATCCGGGTGCCCTGCAGGAAGCACAGAGCCAGCGGCGCGGTCTCCAGCGGGCCGAAGGCGGAATAGTTGGCGGGGAAGTCCGCGTATTCGGCGGTGGGGGAATAGACCGCGACCTGGGGAAAGTTCAGGTCCTCGAACATCAGGAACACGTGGCCGTTGTAGTTCACCCAGCCCACGATGGGCGTCGCGACGGTCGGAGGCGTCTGGTCATTGATCCCATCGCCGACATTCCAGAACCCGTCATCGGTATCGGCGCTGCCGATGATCACGTTCACTGTGTTGGAACTGAACTGGCTGCCGTCGCTTTCCAGATAGGTCACACGTGTATTGATGTTGTAATCGGTCATTGAAATGCTCCTGCTGGCACCTGTGGGCCCGACGGAATGTTGTCGGCAGGGGTGCGTGGGACAGACAATCTGCAGTTAACGAATGGTTACGATGATAACCTTCCGCGGTTGTCCGGCGCATGTCATCAGGATTTTCGGGTAGGGGGCCTTGTGGGCGGATTTCCGACTGCGGCGGCCTGCGCCTGCGTCGAAGGATCGGGCGCGCCAAGTGGCGGCGCGCCCGTCATGCGCTTTAGCCGAAGAACGCGATATCGTAGTCGCGTGCGTCTTCCTCGACCATTCCCAGCTTCGCCTTGATCGACGCGGGGAGGAGACGCGGCGTGGCGATGCGCGGAAGCGCGATCTCGGGGAACATCCGCTCGCAGCCATACAGCGAGAGATATTGCTTGTAGTTGTCGAACAGCTTCCGCTCGGCGGCGTCGATGAAGCTCTCCGAAGGCGCACCCTCGGCGACGATCACGTCATGAGCGTCGGTTTCGACATGGTAGACCACCACGTCGTCGGGCAGCTCGGACAGCGGCGCCCAGTCGACACCGGGGGCTTCAAGCAGCGCTGCGGCGTTCACCACGTGGCCGTCGATCACCATGCCGTGGTCGGCGGTGACGCAGAGATCGCGTAGGGGCAGACCATCGCCCAGAGCGCCGGCCGAGATCTTCACGATCTGCTTGGCGCCAGAGATCATCTGTTTGCGCAGGCTCATGCGGCCGACCCAGCGTACCGGCACCTGGCGACCGTCTTCGGTGAGGACAGTGTCGCCGATGGACAGTTTCTCAACTGCGACGTCGCCGTCGGGTGTCGCGATGCCCGTGCCTTCGGCGAAGCAGACAGCCGTGCTGCCCGAACTGTCGAGCTCGATCGTGAACGAGAGGCCGGCACCGACGGGCGGGCCATCCGGGAAGTACAGATAGGTCGTGCCGCCGGAATCGAAGGCGATGACATCTTGCGGGTCAATCAGACCGACAAGACTTGCCGTGCCGTTGCCAATATAGTCGATGGGCGTGCCGTTCAGCGTGCTGACGCCATCGTCTGCTTGTTCGAGAACAAGGTCGTTGTCCGTGAGATCTGAAGGAGAGGTAAGGGTGAGATCTGCCAGAAGTACTGTATCTGAGCCGCCGATGGTGAGGGTCAGCAGTCCCCCGTCATACGCATAAAGGTTACTAAGACTGATAGTCGGCATTATGTCCCTCCGATGGGAATGTTACTGGTACTAGGTCTTCCGGAGTTCCTGAGTGGGGTTGGGGCCTTACCTAAAAAGGTTAAGTGTCGCCCAAAAAAGGTGACAAGAAGATTCTTGTTTGAGTTGTAAAAAATCACAATTCTGACAATTTTCAATTTCTGGAGAAATAAAGTAAGTATCTGAATATAATAGAAAATTGAGAAGATTGCGTATCCCGATATGTGGCGACCTCAAGTGAGGTCATTGCCGAGTTAATCAACTTAAAGAGTAACTTGATAATAAAAGCGCTTTGTTAATTAATTTAAGATCGTTATTTTCGGGTGGGTGATTTGCATTTGCTCTGGCCGCCCGCGGGCACGCGGGCCGTGGGCCGGAAACGCAAAAAGCGGCCGCTGGGGCCGCTTTGCATCCGTCCTTCCGATCGTTGCGAGACTATATCGCCGCCGCGAGATCCTCGCTCACCGGGTCCGCGATCCCCAGACGCTTGCGGCACCCACGTTAGCAGCCGGGCCGATGCCATGCGGGGCAGGGTGGTGCATATCGAATGAACCACACCGCAAACGGGGCAGGCATCACTGCCCGCCCCGCACTGGTGCATGGTTGTGTCAGCCCGCCTTCGCGAGGTTGCGCAGCACGTAGTGCAGCACGCCGCCGTGCTCGACGTATTCCTTCTCGACCCCGGTATCGATCCGGCACTTCAGGTCGATGGTCTTGGTCGAGCCGTCGCCGTAGGTGATCGTGCAGGGAACGATGGCTCCCGGCTTCAGATCGCCTTCCAGCCCGGTGATCGAGACGGTCTCGTCGCCCTTCAGCTTCAGCGTCTTGCGCGTGTCGCCGCCGGTGAACTCGAACGGGATGACGCCCATGCCGACGAGGTTCGAGCGGTGGATACGCTCGAAATTCTCGGCGATCACGGCCTTCACGCCCAGAAGGTTGGTGCCCTTGGCCGCCCAGTCGCGCGACGAACCAGCGCCGTACTGTTCGCCCCCGAAGATGACCAGCGGCGTGCCGGCTTCCTGATAGGCCATCGCGGCATCGTAGATCGAGGTCTGTTCGCCGTCCGGACCCTTGGTATAGCCGCCCTCGACGCCGTCCAGCATCTCGTTCTTGATGCGGATGTTGGCGAAGGTGCCGCGCATCATGACCTCGTGGTTGCCGCGCCGCGAACCGTAGCTGTTGAATTCGCGCACGGGCACCTGACGTTCCACAAGGTACTTGCCCGCAGGCGTCGTGTCCTTGAACGACCCGGCGGGCGAGATGTGGTCGGTGGTGACCATGTCGCCAAGGATCGCCAGCACGCGGGCGTCTTTCAGGTCCGAGATCACGCCGGGCTCTTTCGACATGCCCTGGAAGTAGGGCGGGTTCTGGATATAGGTCGAGGTCGGCGGCCAGTCATAGGTCTCGCCCCCGGTGACCTCCACCGCGCGCCACTTGTCGTCGCCCTTGAACACGTCGGCGTATTTCTCCTGGAACGCCTCGCGCGTCACGGTCTTCTCGACCAGCGCGGCGATCTCGGCATTCGAGGGCCAGATGTCCTTGAGATAGACGTCGTTTCCCTCCTTGTCGGTCCCGATCGGGTCGGTCGCGATGTTGACGTTCATGTCACCCACCAGCGCATAGGCCACCACCAGCGGCGGCGAAGCGAGGTAGTTGGCGCGGACGTCGGGGCTGATGCGGCCCTCGAAGTTGCGGTTGCCCGAAAGCACCGAGGTGGCGATCAGGTCATAGTCGTTGATTGCCTTCGAGATCGGTGCGTCCAGCGGGCCGGAGTTGCCGATGCAGGTGGTGCAGCCGTAGCCCACGAGGTTGAAGCCGATGGCGTCGAGATCCTCTTGCAGGCCCGCGGCCTCAAGATATTCGGACACCACCTGCGAGCCCGGCGCCAGCGAGGTCTTGACCCACGGCTTCCGGTTCAGCCCCAGCTCGCGCGCCTTTCGGGCCACGAGCCCGGCGCCGATCATCACGTAAGGGTTCGAGGTGTTGGTGCAGGACGTGATCGAGGCGATCACGATGGACCCGTCGTGCAACTGGTACGCGCCGTCGTCGGTCTTGTACCAGCCCTTGCGGTGATGGCCCTCGTCGCCCGGGATGTCATGCGGTTCCGGTGCGCCGCCTTCGGCTTCCCACCGGGCCTCGGTGTCGGGCGAGGCGTCCTTGCCTTCGCGGATGCCTTTGACGTACTGGCCGAACGCGGTGCCCGCGCTGTCGAGCGCGATGTAATCCTGCGGCCGTTTCGGCCCCGAGATGGCGGGCACGATGGTGGTCATGTCCAGTTCCAGCGTCGACGAGTAGACCGGATCGTAATCCGCGCCGCGCCAGAAGCCGTTCTCCTTGGCATAGGCCTCGACCAGCGCGATGCGGTCCTTGTCGCGGCCGGTCTGTTCCAGATAGCGCAGGGTCTCGTCATCGATCGGGAAGAAGCCGCAGGTCGCGCCGTATTCCGGGGCCATGTTGGCGATGGTCGCGCGCTGCGCCAGCGGCAGGTTGTCCAGACCTTCGCCGTAGAATTCGACGAACTTGCTGACCACGCCATGTTCGCGCAGCATCTCGACCACCTTCAGCACAAGGTCGGTGCCGGTGGTGCCTTCCATCATTTCGCCGGTCAGCTTGAAGCCGACGACCTCGGGGATAAGCATCGAAATCGGCTGGCCCAGCATCGCGGCCTCGGCCTCGATCCCGCCCACGCCCCAGCCCAGCACGGCGGCGCCGTTGACCATGGTGGTGTGGCTGTCGGTGCCGACCAGCGTGTCGGGGTAGGCGACCTCGTCACCGTTCTGGTCCTTGTCGGTCCAGACGGTCTGGGCAAGGTATTCCAGGTTCACCTGGTGGCAGATGCCGGTTCCCGGCGGCACCACGCGGAAGTTCTCGAACGCGGTCTGGCCCCACTTGAGGAACTCGTAGCGTTCCATGTTGCGCTCGTATTCGCGGTCGACGTTCATCTGGAACGCGCGCGGGTTGCCGAATTCGTCGATCATGACCGAGTGGTCGATGACAAGGTCGACCGGGTTCAGCGGGTTGATCTTCTGGGCGTCGCCCCCCAGAGCCTTGATGCCGTCGCGCATCGCGGCAAGGTCGACCACGGCCGGAACGCCGGTGAAGTCCTGCATCAGCACGCGGGCCGGGCGATAGGCGATCTCGCGCGGGTTCTGCCCGCCCTTTTCGGCCCATTCAGAGAACGCTTTGATGTCATCCACCGACACGGTGCGGCCACCGTCCTCGAACCGCAGCATGTTCTCAAGCACCACCTTCAGCGAGGCGGGCAGCTTCGAGAAGTTGCCAAGACCGGCGGCTTCGGCCGCGGGGATCGAGTAATAGGCGACGCTGGATCCGCCAGCGCTAAGCGTCTTGCGGGTTTTCGAACTGTCTTGTCCGACTTCGATGGGCATTGGGGCTCCCTCCATTGGCTTGGGGCACGCTGGCCCCGTGTCGCTGTGCCCGCGCTTCCTTGCGGGAGCGGGACTCGGGTTCGGTCGTTATGTATGCCGTCGTATACCGTGGCGCAACCGCAGCAGGTTACATGAGATGGCAAATTCCTCGCTAATCGTTGATTGGCGGTCAATCTGTAGCTTGGTTAGGTAGATAGGGGCCACAGGTCAAAGGGGAAGTAAATGCGCAGGCTTTGGGCGTCTTGTGTCGCGGCAGCCGTGATTTCGGCAGGCGCGTTGTCGGCACAGGATGCGTCGCAGGACAATCCGGTGGTCGTCGAACTATACACCAGCCAGGGATGTTCGTCCTGTCCGCCCGCGGATGCGCTGATGACCGAGCTTGCCGGCCGCGATGACGTAATCGCGCTGGCGCTGCACGTGGACTACTGGGATTACATCGGCTGGAAGGACAGCTTCGCCAGCCGCGACTACACCAACCGCCAGCGCGCCTATGCCCGTGCGGCGGGGCATCGGACGATCTACACGCCGCAGATGATCGTCGGCGGCACCGACCACGTGGTCGGCTTCAAGCCGATGAAGCTGGCCGATCTGATCGACGCGCATCAGGAAGCCGAGCCGCTCGTCGATCTCGACCTGTTCCGCGAGGGCGACACGCTGACGATCCGGGCCGAGGGGCTGAAGCCGCTGCCGTCGTCGATCCTCGTACAACTGGTGCGCTACATGCCCGAGAACACGGTCGAGATCCGCAAGGGCGAGAACGCGGGCCGAACGATCACCTATGCCAATATCGTCAGCGGCTGGGACATGCTGGCAGGCTGGGACGGGCAGGGCCTGCTGGAACTGACCGCCGAGGCGCCGGGGCCCGAGCCGTTGGTCGTCATCCTGCAGGAAGCCGGTCACGGCGCGATCCTCGCGGCGGCGCGGCTGCGGTAACGCAGGAGCGCGCGTTGCGCCGTTACTCCGGGCGCGGATCGACCCGTTTCCAGCGCCGGTGAATCCAGAACCACTGATCCGGGAACCGGTCCACCATCCGCGCAAGGCTGTCGTTCATCGCCTGCGTCATCTCGATGGGATCGCCGTGCGGGATGGGCGGTTCGACATACAGGTCGAAGTCCAGCCCGTTCTCCCGGCGCACCCCGTAGATCGGGATCGCCAGCGCGTCGTATTTCAGCGCGAGTTCCGCCGCCGACAGGGCCGTCTTCGCAGGCTGGCCCATGAAGTCCAGCGGTTCGCCGTGCTTCATGTACTGGTCGACCACGATGCCCACCATGCCGCCGCCGCGCAGAAAGCGGATCATCTCGGACATGCCGCGCCGCGACCGTTCGAAGACCGGCGAGGCGATGCTGCCAAGCGCGGTGACGTAATGGGTGTTGAACAGCGGGTTGGCCATCGGGTTGTACAGCCCGCCGACCGGGAAGCCGTTCATCGACAGCGCGGCGCGGGGCGCGTCGTAATTGCCGAAATGGCCCGTGATCAGCAGCACCGGGCGCTTTGCATCGCGCGCCGCGTACAGTGCCTCGACCCCGTCGCCCTGAAACTTGAAGTGCCGGGCGCGTTCGCGGAACTCGGCCGCCGAGTACATCTCGATCAGGTCGCGCCCGAAATTGTCCGGCACCGCGCGTTCCATGTGGCGGACCTGTGCCTTGGGCATGTCGGGGCGCACGTGGGCAAGGTTGTCGCGCACCCGGCGGTTCCAGCCCGCCAGCGGCGCGGCGATCCGCGACACCACCCAGCCCATCGCCGGCACCCGCCAGCGGTAGGGCAGCAGTTTCGCCGCGCCGATAAAGCCGCGGGCGGCGATGTCGATCAGGCGGTCGGAAAAGGTCGGTTCGGTTCGGCTCATGTGCTCTTCGGGGCGCGGGTCTCGCGGTGCCAGACATAGAGACCGGCCCCCACGATCACAAGCGCACCCAGCAGCGTCCAGCCGTCCGGGATCTCTCCGAAGAAGAGCAGCCCCCAGAGCGTTGCGAACAGAAGCTGCGCATAGGCGAAGGGCGCGACGGTCGAGGCTTCGGCAGCCATGTAGGCGCGGATCAGGCACAGGTGGCCTGCCGATCCCACCAGACCGATCACCGCCATCAGCGCCAGCATCGTGGCGTCCGGCGTCACCCAGAAGAAGGGCACCGCGCAGCTTAGCGCGATGGCGCCGAACATCGCCGTGTACAGAAGCGAGGTCCACGCATCCTCGTCCCGGCCGACGAAGCGGGTCGCGACCGAGTAGCCCGCGACGAACACCGCCGCGGCCAGCGGCAGCAAGGCATAGGGCGAGAACACGTCGGTTCCGGGCCGGATCACGATCAGCGCGCCGACCAGCGCCGCGACTACCGCGAAGGCGCGGCGGGGGCCGAAGCTTTCACCCAACACCAGCGCCGCGCCAAGGGTGATCAGTACCGGGTTCAGGTTCAGCACCGCCGTCGCGTTCGCAAGGCCGATGGGGACGATCGAGAAGTAGAAGCAGGTCGTCGCGATCAGCAGGAACACCGACCGCAGGATCTGCAGCTTCGGATAGCGGGTCTTCAGCACGCGCGGCATCTTGGGGATAACGACGATGGCCACCGCGATCGTCTGACCCAGATACCGCGCCCATGTCGCCATGATCGGGTTCGACCGCTCGGCGATGGCCTTTGCCATCGAATCCATCAACGGCAGGCAGGCCATGGCCGCGATCACGAACAGAATGCCCTGGGCGTTGGGGCCAAGGCGGCTGAAACGGCTCATGCGCGGATCACTCGGGGCTCACTCGGGGGAACGCGGCAGGCCGGTGCCGATCATGCTGTCGCGGGTCACAAGGGCCGCCAGCGCGGCCTCGTCCAGCGCGTCGGTGCCGCACGGACGGGCCGGCAGCACGATATAGCGCATGTCCGCGGTGCTGTCGTGAACCCGGACGGTCACGTCGTCCGGCAGGTCCAGCCCGAACTCGGCCAGCACGGCACGCGGGGTCTTCACCACGCGCGAGCGATAGGCGCGCGACTTGTACCAGTCGGGCGGCAGGCCCAGCAGGTTGCGCGGATAGCAGGAACACAGGGTGCAGACGATGACGTTGTGGGTGTCGGCGGTGTTTTCGACCGCGACCAGATGCAACGGGCCGATGTCGTACCCCATCTCGCGCGCGGCGTCCGAGGCGTTCTCCATCAGCCGCGCCTTGAACGCCGGATCGGTCCAGGCCCGCGCCACAAGCGCCGCGCCGTTCGCGGGGCTGCGGGCGTCCATGGTGTCGATCTGCGCCTGTATCTCGGCGGGTGTGGTCACGCCTTTCTCGACCAGAAGCTCGCGCATCGCGATCTCCATCACCTGCCAGTAAGTCAGCGGCGTGTCGTTGTCGGCGCGGTAGGGGTGGCCCGAGGGGCTGAGCCCGGTGTGGCTGTGGGACGGGTGGTCGTGGGGCACGTCAGAGCCTTTCCAGCCAGTGATCGTATAGTTCGGCGTCCAGCGTATCGTCGGGCCGCTCGGCGTCGTCGCCCCAGACCTCGGCCATGGTAAAGCGCACGCGGTACAGCTGCCGTTGTTCCGCCGGCAGGCCATAGGCCAGCTTTTCGGGGTTGGCGAAGGGGCCCAGCGGGCGCTCGATCTCGCCCTGCTTTCCGCGCAGATACCACGGCGCGCGGACGTGGCCCGGCGGGGTCATCTGGCGGACGCGCACGCGGTCAGCCATCGGACGCCTCGCCGTAGGTGGCGCCGCGGCGGGCGACCTCTTCCATTTTGCGGCCCAGTTCCTCGATGGAATAGACGCCGCCGCCCAACAGGTTGCGGTTCACGGCGGCGACCCAGCGTTCGTAGTAGGTCATCGTCTCGAACGAGGCGGGGCCCATCTCTTCCAGTGCGCGGCGCAGGCCGTCGACGGTGAAATGGCCCTTGGTCGAGCAGATCACCATAAGGGCATCGACGCGCTTCTCCCAAAGGGCGAAGTCGTGTTGGGACATGTCGACGGGGCCGGCGGGTCCGCCGCCCATGTCGTGCCAGCTGTGGGCGGGGTGGTCGGTCATGCGGGCGACGTTACGCCCCGGTTCCGGCGCTGTCCATACGGCGGCGACAGGGCCTAGCCGAAAGCCGGATCATAGCGCAGTTCACCCGACGGCGTGACCTCTCGCAACGCCAGCCATTGCACGTATTTCACCGGAACATCGCCATAAGACACGGCGCCGTCGCTGCGAAAGCCGAAGCGGCTGTAATAGGCGGGATCGCCCACCAGAACGCAGCCCTTCGCGTCGCGCCCGCGCAGCAGCGCCAGCCCTTCCTCGATCATCGCGCCGCCGATGCCCTGACCCTGCCGGTCGGGGTGGACCGAAACGGGGCCGAGGCCATACCAGCCTTCGGCATCGGATCCGGCGGTGACCGGTGAAAACGCGATGTGGCCGACGATCTCGGGCCCGTCGACGGCGACAAGCGAGATCGTCAGCGCGCCGCTTTCGCGCAGGGCGGCGACGATCGGCGCTTCAGCTCCGTCGCTTTGGGGCACCGGGGTGAAGGCGACGACGGTCAGATCATGGATGGCCTGTTCGTCGCCCGCGGACTCGTGACGGATAGACAGTGACATCTGCGGTCTCCTCCCAAGATGCGGTAGGGCAAGAATGGCACCGCAGGGGGCGTGCCGCAATCTCGGGCGGGTTTATTCGTCCTCGGCCACCAGCATGATCTCTCCGTTCGCTTCCATCTCGCGGATGGCGGTGACCACCGCGCTCATCGCTTCCTCGCCCTCTTTCGGCTTGATGGTTCCCAGCGCCTCCATCTCGTCCCGCATCTGCTGGGCAAGGCGCTGCGACATGCTGCCAAGGATGAATTCCGCCGCTTTCTTTTCCTTTTCGGACTGAAGCGCGGCGGCCAGCGCCTTGATCAGCATGGCGCCATCCACTTCGCGCGTGACCTTCGGCACGTCGCGCGGGTCGATCCGCTGGGGGATGTTGATGAAGGTGAAGATGGCCTTCCGCACCTCGTTGGCGAAATCCTGATCCTCCTGATCCAGCCCTTCCAGCACGTCGTCGCGGGTGGCGGCGGGCGAGAAGTTCAGGATCGCGCCGACGCGTTCGACCGGCCCGCCTTCAAACGCCTTGGGGGCCTCGGCGTCCAGTTGGCCGACCAGCGCCTGACCGATCCGGTCGACCGTCTGCGGACTGACCGAGCCGGTCTGCCCCATGGAATAGGCAAGGCGGCGGGCCTTTTCGCCCGGCATCAGGCCCAGCACCTCTGCCGCTTTCGACACCTTCAGCTTGGACAGGATGACCGCGCCGATTTCGACGCTTTCCCCTTCGATCAGGGGCAGCAGGCGCGCGCCGTCAAGCTGGCTAAGACGTTCCCACGCATCGGTCACCGCGCCGATCCCGGCCTGCACCCGCAGCCGTTCGGCCGCCGCCGCGCTGATCGTGCCGTCCATCAGCGCCAGCGCGCCGGACAGCCCACCGGGGAAGGACAGGCCGATACCGTCGAGTTCGGCGACGAATTCCTCGACCACCGCTTTGAGCGTGGCGCGGTCGACCAGTTTCAGGCCGCCCATCTCACGCGTGAGGTCGACTTGCAGCGTTTCCGGCATGTCGGCCAGCGACAGTTCTATCCCCTCGCTGCGCAGAAGGCGCACGATGATCGCCGCTTTCTGGCGGCGCGTCAGCCGGCTTGCCGCAACCGGGCCGGCGCCCGGAAGGGTCATTTCCATGGGCATCGCACACTCCGTCCCCGAATATGTGCGAAACTGGCAGAGAATGGTTAACGATCGGTTTTAAAGCGTTGGCGCGGCGAGGTTTCCCTGCCGCGCCGCCGTCGGATCACCCGATCAATAGGACGTGTCGTGCCCGGTCAGGATCGCGCGCATCAGCGCCTTCTCCGGCCAGCCGCCCGAACCGCCGCGGGCGCGGATCTCGACCAGTTGGGCATAGGCTTCGTCCACGCGGCCCTGAATCACCAGACCCTGACCCATGTAGGACCGCGCCAGCAGGTTGTCGGGGTTCGCGTCGATGGCCTGCCGGTAGTAGCTGTCGCCAAGCTCGAAATCCCCGGCGGCGCGGTGGATATAGCCGTAGTAGGTCAGCACCCGGTCGTCCTGCTGGTCGCTCATCGCCGCCAACACCCGCAACGCGTCATCAAGCCGACCGGCGTAGGCCAGTTCGCGCACAGCGTCATACCGCTGGTCGTCGTTCAGCGACTCCACCTCGGGGGCGACGCATTTGCCCGCCTCCGCGTCGTAGACCATCCCGTCGGTGCAGGTCGTCGTGGTTTCGGTGGTGGTGGGCGGGTTGTCGCTTCCGCTGCCAGCGGCGAAGGCGGCGGCGGGCAGCGTTGCAAGGGCCGCGATCATCAGGCTACGCATTGGGATACCTCCCTTAAGGAACAATAACTTGCAGCGCGATCCTCAGGCAATCGCGCCGCATCTTACTAGGACTTGATGCAGGCGAGGTAGCGTTCGCTCCAGACCGAACCGGACGGGCAGTTGCCGCCGTATTTCTTGTCCCACATCTTCGGGCAGATGTACTCGGCCAAGGCGACGGTCGGCGCCAGAAGGGCACCGGCGAGCAGCAGCGTGGCGAATGTCTTCATTGCAAATGACTCCTGTTACCTTGCGTCAGGCTGACGCAGGCCGGGGCAGGCGTCAACCTGCGTCGTGGGGTCGTGCCGGCGCTAGCTGGTGATCTCGACGCAGGCCTTGGTTTCGTCGTCGTAGGTCATGCCTTCGGCGCAGGTCTGCGTGGTTTCCGTGTGGCAGTCCTGCGCGATGAGGGCGGCGGGGGTCAGGGCTAGGATGCCTGCGACAAGCAGTTGTTTCATGGCTGTGACTCCGTTGGGCCCCCCAACGATAGCACGGGCCGCGCATCCGTGAAGTTCCCCTGGGTCACTTTTGCGCGCGCCGGAACGAAAACAGGCGGCGCGAGAGATCCCGGCCGCCTGTCGTGACTGATTTTCGGGCAGGCTCAGGCCTCGCCGAACACCCGCTTGAAGATCGTGTCGACGTTCTTGGTGTGGTAGCCCATGTCGAACTTCTCGTTGATCGCGTCGACGCCGAGGGCGGCCACGACCTCTTCGTCGGCCAGCAGCAATTCGCGGAAGTCGAGCCGTTCCTCCCACACCTTCAGCGCGTTTCGCTGCACCATGGAATAGGCGGCCTCGCGGCTGACACCAGCCTGCGTCAAGGCCAGCAGCACCCGCTGCGACATCACGAGGCCGGGGAACTTGTTCATGTTCTCCAGCATGTTCTCGGGATAGATCAGCATCTTGTCCACTACGCCCGCCAGCCGGTTCAGCGCGAAATCCAGCGTGACGGTCGCGTCGGGGCCGATGCCGCGCTCGACCGAGGAATGCGAGATGTCGCGCTCGTGCCACAGGGCCACGTTCTCCATCGCCGGGATCACCGACATCCGGACAAGCCGGGCAAGGCCGGTCAGGTTCTCGGTCAGAACCGGGTTCTTCTTGTGCGGCATCGCCGACGAGCCTTTCTGGCCCATCGAGAAGAACTCGGCGCCTTCCAGCACCTCGGTGCGCTGCATGTGCCGGATCTCGATCGCGACGTTCTCGATCGACGAGGCGATGACGCCCAGCACCGCGAAGAACATCGCGTGGCGGTCGCGCGGGATCACCTGAGTGCTGATCGGCTCGGGCTGAAGGCCCATCTGGGCGCAGACATGCTCTTCGACCGCCGGGTCGATGTTGGCGAAGGTGCCGACAGCGCCAGAAATCGCGCCGGTGGCGATCTCGTCTCGGGCGGCCTGAAGGCGGGCCTTGTTGCGGTCCATCTCGGCGTAGAAGCGGGCGAAGGTCAGGCCCATCGTCGTCGGTTCGGCGTGGATGCCGTGGCTGCGGCCGACGCGCACCGTCATCTTGTGCTCGAACGCGCGTTTCTTCAGTGCGGCCAACAGCTTGTCCATGTCGGCCAGCAGGATATCGGCGGCGCGGGTCAGCTGCACGTTAAGGCAGGTGTCCAGCACGTCGGACGAGGTCATGCCCTGATGCACGAACCGCGCCTCTTCGGCGCCAACCAGTTCCGACAGGTGCGTCAGGAAGGCGATGACGTCGTGCTTGGTGATCGCCTCGATCTCGTCGATGCGCTCGACGTCGAAGTCCATGTCCTTGGCCTTCCACACCGCCTCGGCGTTCTCTTTCGGGATGACCCCCAAATTCGCCATGGCATCGCAGGCATGGGCTTCTATCTCGTACCAGATGCGGAATTTGGTCTCGGGCGACCAGATGGAAACCATTTCGGGGCGGGAGTAACGGGGGATCATGGCAGACCTGTATCTGGAGCGGACATTCGGGGCGGGGTTTAGACCCACTGGAACGCGGCGGCAAGCGGGGTGCGCGGGATGATCGCATCGCTGTCGACCGTCTGGCTGTTCGGCCTGTTCGCCATCGCCGGGCTGGTGATCCTTGTCATCGGCACCCGGATCACCGATCTGGCCGACCGCATCGCCGACCGAAGCGGGCTGGGCGAGGCGGTGATCGGGGGCATCGTGCTGGGCGCGGCTACGTCACTTTCGGGCGTTGTGGTGTCGATCACCTCGGCGCTGAACGGCGCGCCGCAACTGGCCTTCGCCAACGGCGTCGGCGGCATCGCGGCACAGACGGCGTTCCTTGCGCTGGCCGACGTGATCCACAAACGGGCGAACCTCGAACATTCGGCGGCCGAGGCCACCAACCTGTTTCAGGGCGCGCTGCTGCTGTCGCTGCTGTGCCTGCCGCTGGTCGCCTTCACGACGCCAGAGTTCACCGTCTGGGCCGTCCACCCGGTGTCGGTCGTGCTGATCGCGGTCTACTGCGTCGGCGCGGTGACCACGAGCCGGGTGCGCGAACAGCCGATGTGGCGCCCCGTGAAAACGCCGGAGACGGTCGAGGACGAACCAGACGAGCCGCCAAGCCGGGCCGGGGCGGTGGCGCTGTTCGGCTCGTTCGCCATGCTGGTCGCCGTACTGGGCGCGGCAGGCTGGGTGATCGCGCAGACAGGATCGGCCCTGTCGGAACGGCTGGGCATGTCGCAGACGGTGGTAGGCGCGCTGATGACGGCGGTGGTGACCTCGCTGCCGGAACTTGTCACGACGATCGCGGCGGTGCGCCGGGGCGCGATGCAACTGGCGATGGGGGGCATCATCGGCGGCAACACCTTCGACACGCTGTTCCTGTCGCTGAGCGACATGGCCTATCGCGACGGCTCGCTGTATCACGCGGTCGGACCGGGGGAATATTTCTGGCTGGTGGTGGGGCTGCTGATGACGGCGGTGCTGCTGATCGGCCTGATCCTGAGGGAACGCGAGGGGCCGTTGAAGATCGGGACGGAAAGCGTGGTGATGCTGGCGATCTACGCCGGCGCGGTGGGGCTGCAGGTGGTGGCGGGATGACCCTTGGCCCCCGGCTGGAGGAATTCCGCGGCGTCTGGCGGCTGGAGCGCGAGATCGGTGACCGCTATGGCGGGCGGGCGCTGCGCTTCGAGGGGACGGCGACCTTCGCCGGCGACGCGGACCGGCTGAGCCTTGTGGAGCAGGGACGCATGCTGGTGCCGGGCCAGCCGCCGATGGCCGCCGAACGCAGCTATCTCTGGCAGGCGGAGGGCGAGGGGATCGCCGTTTTCTTCGAAGACGGCAGGCCTTTTCACTGGATCGAGCCCGGCCTGCGGCCCGAGGCGCAGCACGACTGCCCGCCCGACCTGTACCTTGTGCGCTATGACTTCCGGCACTGGCCGCACTGGAGCGCCGAATGGAAAGTGAACGGACCGCGCAAGGACTACACCATGACAAGCTGGTACCGCCCCGAAGGCTGACGCGCTGTGCGCCAATGGAGAGGCTGCTGTGCCTTGCTGCGGGTGCGAACACCGTTAGAAAATACCCATCTGACGGTCAGGCGACGCCACTGGTGCGCGCCGTCGTAACGAATATCTCCTCCTCTGTCCGCGCAGGCACCGGCCCGCCGCGGATGCGCAAATCTCGAAAGGCAGCCTTAATGTCGCTGAAACTGAAAGTCATCACCGGCTCTACCCGCCCGGGCCGCGTCGGCCCGACCATCGCCAAATGGGTCGCCGAAGCCGCAACGGCGCATGGCGGCTTCGAGGTCGAGGCCATCGACATCGCCGACATGCAGCTGCCGTTCCTCGACGAGCCGAACCATCCTGCGATGCAGGACTACCAGCACGACCACACCAAGGCGTGGAGCGCCAAGGTGGCCGATGCGGATGCGTTCCTGTTCCTGACCCCGGAATACGACAGCTATCCCTCGGCGGTTCTGGTCAACGCGGTGCAGGTCCTTCTGAACGAGTGGAAATACAAGCCCGCCGCCGTGGTCAGCTATGGCGGTGTGTCGGGCGGTCTGCGCGCCGCGCAGGAGCTGCGCCAGCTGCTGTCCAACGTCAGCATGGTCGCGATCCCGCAGGGCGTGCCGGTGCCGTTCTTCCCGCAGTTCATCGACGAGAACGCGGTGTTCAAGCCGAACGACCCGATGACGGACGGCCTGACGCTGGTTCTGGACGAGCTGGCGAAATGGGCGGAGCCGCTGAAGGCGCTGCACGCGGCCTGAGGTCAGTCCGCGCCACCGTCGCGGTCGCGGTAGTGGCGCAGGACGAACAGGCGGATGGCCGAGGCGAGACCCGTCTCGACCCCGCGGCCCTCGTCGATTTCGGCGGCCAGCGCGTTCAGCGGCTGGCCCCGTTCGGCGGCGATCTCACGGAACGCCGCCCAGAATTCCGGCTCCAGCGAGACGCTGGTGCGATGGCCCCGCAGGGTCAGCGAGTGCTTTGCGGGGCGGCCGGTCATTCCTGCTCGAACTGGTGATCGTCGAGCTTCTTCTTCGCCATCGCGTTCTGCGTGGCCTCGAAGATACGCTGCGCCTTGGTGCGCCCGTGAAGCGCCGCGTTCTCGTCCGCGGCCGCGCGTTTCTCGGTTCTGGCGCGATCCTTCCGCACCTGCCGAAGATTGGTGACGTTGCTCATGTGAGTCCTCTGCTCTTGGAAGCGCAGAGAACACCAACCTGCGCGCCTTGCCAATGGATGAGCGGTGGTGACGTAGCACCCGAAGGGCTGGTGGGGGCGGGGGCTCTGCCCCCGTCCGCGCTGTGCGCGGCCCCCCCGAGGTATTTGGAAAGAGAAGAAGGGGCGGAGTGGTGTGGAACGAAAAAGGCGCCGCCTTAGGGGCGACGCCTTTGGCTGGGTTGCCGGGCCCATGTCAGTCCTTGGCCAGTCCTTCGTCAGTCCTTCGGGCCGATCATCTGCTCGGGGCGGACGACCTTGTCGAAGGTTTCCTCGTCCACGAAGCCAAGCGCGATGGCCTCTTCGCGCAGGGTGGTGCCGTTCTTGTGCGCGGTCTTGGCGACCTTGGTGGCGTTGTCGTAGCCGATGGTCGGGGCCAGCGCCGTGACCAGCATCAGCGATTCCTTCATCAGCTTTTCGATCCGCGCCTCGTTGGCCTGGATGCCGACGACCATGTTGTCGGTGAAGGCAGAGGCGCTGTCGCCCAGAAGCTGCATGGATTGCAGCACGTTGTAGGACATCATCGGGTTGTAGACGTTGAGCTCGAAGTGGCCCTGGCTGCCGGCCATGCCGACGGCGGCGTCGTTGCCCATCACGTGCGCGCAGACCATCGTCAGCGCTTCGGCCTGCGTCGGGTTCACCTTGCCGGGCATGATCGACGAGCCGGGCTCGTTCTCCGGCAGGATCAATTCGCCCAGACCCGAACGCGGGCCCGAGCCCAGCAGGCGGATGTCGTTGGCGATCTTGAACAGCGAGGCGGCGACGGTCTTCAGCGCGCCCGAGAACATGACCATCGCGTCATGGGCGGCCAGCGCCTCGAACTTGTTGGGGGCGGTGACGAAGGGCAGGCCGGTGATCTCGGCCATGTTGGCGGCCACGGCTTCGCCCCAGCCCTTCTTCGTGTTCAGCCCGGTGCCGACGGCGGTGCCGCCCTGCGCCAGTTCGTAGATGTCGGGCAGGCAGGCCTTCACCCGTTCGATCCCCTTGCGGACCTGGTGCGCATAGCCGCCGAATTCCTGGCCCAGCGTCAGGGGCGTGGCGTCCTGTGTGTGGGTACGCCCGATCTTGATGATGTCCTTGAATTCCTCGGACTTCGCCTCGAGCGCGGCCAGAAGCTTTTCCAGCCCCGGCAGCAGCACGTCGCGCGCCTGCATGGCGATGCCCACATGCATCGCGGTCGGGAAGGTGTCGTTCGAAGACTGGCCCATGTTGCAGTGGTCGTTCGGGTGAACGGGCTTTTTCGACCCCATCTCGCCGCCCAGCATCTCGATCGCGCGGTTCGAGATCACCTCGTTCGCGTTCATGTTGGACTGGGTGCCCGACCCGGTCTGCCAGACCACCAGCGGGAAGTTGTCGTCGAATTTGCCGTCGATCACCTCGGTCGCGGCGGCGATGATCGCGTCGGCCAGTTCGGCCTCCATCGCGCCGTTGGCCTTGTTGGCCATGGCGCAGGCCTTCTTGACCACGCCGAGCGCGCGGATGATCGGGACCGGCTGTTTCTCCCAGCCGATCGGGAAGTTCATGATCGAGCGCTGTGTCTGCGCCCCCCAGTACTTGTCCGCGGGTACTTCCAGCGGGCCGAAGCTGTCGGTCTCGGTGCGGGTGGCGGTCATCAGGCTCTACTCCTCGCGGTATCCCATCGTCGACCGTTCCTCTAGCGGGGCAGAGGAACGGGATCAATGTGCCATCGCCGCGCAAAGGCGGTGTGAACGCTATCAGGAAGGCAGAAAGGCGGCTTGTCGCGGTCGAGACGCCCGTCAGGGCCGCGGTCGGGGCCTATTTCCGGAAGCTGTCGAGGCTTACGATGTCGGCCTCGCGCGGGGCCTCGTCCTCGTCTTCGACTTCTTCCAGTTCGATCTCGTCCTCGTCGTCCTCATCATCGTCGTCCTGCGTCTTGAACGTCAGGCCGAACTCGACCGAGGGGTCGACGAAGGTGCGGATCGCGTCGAAGGGGATGTACAGCGGCTCGGGGTTGTCGCCGAAGTTCAGCGTCACCGCGAACCCGTCCTCGCCCACGTCGAGATTGTCGTACCAGTGCTGCATCACGATGGTCATCTCGTCCGGGTAGCGGTCGGACAGCCAGTCGGCGATCTCGACGTCCGGATGCATCGTGTCGAAGGTGATGAAGAAGTGGTGCTGCCCGGGCAGACCGTTGTCCTGGACGTCCAGCAGGACGTCGCGGATCAGCCCGCGCATGGCGCGGTGCATGAGGTTGCCGTAGTCGATGGTGCGCGGCATGCCGGGGGTCCTTCGTCAGCGCTTGGTCACAACATACGGGATTCGGGCGGGAAGAAAAGGGCACCAGTATGGCGCTGCGGTCAGTCGGCCCAGCTTAGTGCCGCGCCTGCAAATGCCATGAGCAGCAGCACCAGCGGAAGCGGCCATTTCAGGCCCCAGAGCAATCCTGCGGCGATCAGGGCCAAGAGCCCGGCGGCAAGGTTCAGCGACGCGGGGTCGGGCACCGGCAGACTGGCGGGGCCAAGCTGACTTTGCGTCACTTCGTCGAAGAAAACATGGGTCGCGAACCAGATCGACAGGTTCAGGATCACCCCGACGACGGCCGCCGTGATGGCGGTCAGCGCCGCCGACAGGCGGGGGCGTCCGGCGATGCGCTCGATATAGGGGGCGCCTGCGAAGATCCACAGGAAGCAGGGCACGAACGTCACCCACAGGGTCATCGCCGCAGCCGCGATTCCAAGCGCCATCCCCCCGGCACTGGCGCCGGCAAGGTAGCCCACGAACTCGGTCACCAGAATCAGCGGCCCCGGCGTCGTCTCGGCCAGCCCAAGACCGTCCATCATCTGGTCCATGCCCAGCCATCCCTGTTCCTGCACGACCTCTTGCGACATGTAGGCCAGCACGGCGTAGGCGCCGCCGAAGGTGACGACCGCGAGCTTCGAGAAGAACAGCCCGATTTCGGCCAGCAGCGTCTGACCCGCGACCAGCGCAAGCCCGACCGGCGCCCACCAAAGCGCGGCCCATGTCAGCACGGTCGGCAGCGTCCGGGCGGGCCGCGCGGGCGGCGCGGCGGCGGCCTCGCCCGTCGCGGTAAGCGCGCCGTACAGGCCGGCGGCGGCGATGATCAGCGGGAAGGGGACCGAGAAGGCGAAGATGGCGAGGAAGGACAGCCCCGCGATCAGCCAGCGGTCCAGCCTGTGCAGGGCCTTCTTCGAGACCTTCAAAAGCGCCTCGAGCACGATCACCACGACGGTCGCCTTGATCCCGAGGAACAGCGCCTGCGCCAGCGGGACCGCGCCCCATTCCGCGTAAAGCGCCGCCAGCAGCGCCACTACCAATGCGCCCGGCAGTACGAACAGTCCGCCCGCGATCAGCCCGCCAGTCGTTCCGCGCATCCGCCAGCCGCAGTAGGTGGCAAGCTGCATTGCCTCGGGTCCCGGCAGCAACATGCAGAAGCTGAGCGCGTCGAGGAACTGCTTCTCGGAGAGCCACGGACGTTCGTCGACAAGTTCGCGGTGCATCAGCGCGATCTGCGCCGCCGGGCCGCCGAAGCTGAGAATGCCGATACGGCCGAAGACGCGGACAAGCTCGCGCGTCGGGGGCGGGTCAGTGGTCATGCGTGGCGCGGCTGTCCTCGGGGGCTTCGGTCCGGTCGTGCATTCCATAGTCGCGTAACACATGTGCGACACGCAGGCGGTAGTCCTGAAACAGCCTGCCACGCCCGGCGGCCTGCGCCTTGCGGTGCTGTGTCAGTTGCCGCCATTCGTCCAGCGCCGCCTCGTCGCGGAAGACCGAGACCGACAGCAGCTTGCCCGGCGTTGTCAGGCTTTGGAACCGCTCGACCGAGATGAACCCGTCGATCTGTTCGACCAGCGGCCGCATCTCGGCAGCGATGTCGAGATAAGCGTCCGTGCAGCCCTCTTTCGGGGTGACTTCGAAGATGACGGCGATCATTGGCGGCTCCTCCCTGCGCTGACATATGGCTGGCGCAGGGGCGGGCGGTTGGCAAGCGGGAAGGGGGATGGGATCGGGATTGGATCGCTTGGGGTCACGGCGCTATGCCGGTCGAGGTTGCGGAGGGCGGGCCGAGTCGTTGTGAGGCAGGGGGAGACGGCGCAGGGCCCTGTCAGTCGAGATGGTCGACAACCTGTAGTTCCGCCCGGTGCTGTGGCTCTCCCCAGACGCGCCCATGTTAGCAGGATCTCGTGCACGCTGCGTTCGCCAGTATTTTTCGACAGTTACCGGAGCAGTCCATACGGCCCTGGTGGGGTAGTGCCCGGCCAATCGACGAGTGAAACTGCGTTTGCCAGCGACCCGGGCGCAGTCGGATCGGGCGCGAAGACGGCTCGCTCCAGCCACCATCCAGCACATTGGCCCTTCTTTTGGCCCTGCTGAGGTCACCGACCGCCGCGCGGAGGCGGGCGCCGGTGTCCGGAGCCCACGTCGCCGTCTATCTTTCCGAAGTTTCTTCAACAGTCCCGGTACGCGGCCGCGCTGATCTGTAAAATGCCGGCCTTGCTACTGACGATTGGGTTTTCCGTCAGAGATGGTTTTCGACCGGCTGACCGGTCTCGTCACTATGACGGCGGACATAATCTTCTACAGCTTCTTTGGTCACGTGGTTCAAGGCAACATTGCGTTTGCGCGCTATGTAGTAGAGCTTGCGGTGCGTGCCGCTGGACACCCTCACGTTGAAACTGCCCTTAAACGGCTTCTCAGGTTCGCGTCCGGCGCGTTCGCACTCGGCTAGGTAATCTTCCACAGCCTCTGCGAAAGCCTCCAGAAGCTCCGTCGGCGTCTCACCCTCAAAGGTGACGAGATCCCGAATGCCCTCCAGTTTGCCGATGAGAACACCATCCTCGATTTCGAATGAGCCGAGATAGCCTTTGTGTTTCAGGAGATCTGCCATCAGAGAATTCCTTCATCCTTCAATTTTGCCACCATTTGGCGCACGGCGTACTGCCGAACCAAAGGCGGATTGTGTGGGCGGTGAAAGCTGAGAAGCGGAAGTGTCTTGTGCCTGAACTTAATTCGAGAGCCGCTGCCTTCGTCTGCTTCGTATCCCAAGTCTGACAAGAACGCCGTGAGTTCTTCCCACCGCAGATCGCTCGGGATCGCAAGGATCCGTTCCAGCCTCTTCGTCTTTTTGGTCATCGCGGCGATAGGAGTAGCACTGCTCGTAGGGCGTTGTCACTAAAAATAGTTACGAGAATGAGCGTTTCCGACTTTCTCCACAAGGTCCCGGTGTCAATAGATGGCCGGTGTCGCCTTGCAGCATGTTCGCAAGATGCGTCGCCCGTTGCGTTCCCCCAGTTGCCATGACGCTGCAGGGTATGGAGCATGCATAGGACTGCGCACCCAAAAAATTACGGTCTTTCCCGCGCTGTCTTGAAGAATTTAAGAAAAATGCAGGCTTCTGTTGCCAGGTGCCTGCGAACCCCGCCTTACGCTGCTAGGCGCAAGGGCTTAATTTTCGGTCTTGTTACTGCTTAAGCAGCAACGGCGACCGGAGCACGATTGTCGTTGGCAATTATGCATTGTGAACCGATAACGGTGGTATCTCACCGGGACAAGGCTAACCTCTTTAGACGTTCGTCGATCCTATTTCGGCCCCACAGTCCCCCCAACGACGGGAAATTTGGTGGAGCCGCCGGGTACCGCCCCCGGGTCCGAGCCGCTTATTACAAGCGCGTTTATGTCCATAGTCGGCGAACCGACAGAGCATATGTAGCGATGGCAGGGGCGTCCGACAAGGGGCTGCGTGCGGGCAGGGTTACGCGGGCGTTGACAGGCGCGGGCCGCGCTGCCCAAGGTGGCCGGGTGCCGGTCCGGCCCGCCAGCTACGGAGAAACAGCCTATGATTTCCGCCGAGTACTGCCGGACCATGGCCCGTTACAACCGCTGGCAGAACGGCAATCTCGTGGGCGAGGCGGATGCGCTGGGCGCCTCGGCGCGCCGGGCGGAGCGGGGGGCGTTCTTCGGGT